>NZ_JAENHM010000072.1 GCF_016595245.1 Azospirillum endophyticum | reverse complement strand
GGTAGCTCGTCAGGCTCATAACCTGAAGGCCGCAGGTTCAAATCCTGCCCCCGCAACCACCGACACTTGACGCCCCGGTTCGAAAGAGCCGGGGCGTCCGTGCGTCTGGAGCTTGCGCATCCGGGCAGCGCCCTCACAGACCGCCAGGACGCCGGCCGGCCGCGTCGTGCAACTCGGGCGGGCTTGCGGTCGATCATGAGTGCACCCCCTTCATCGCCTCAGCTTGCTGACTGGCGGTGGCGGCAAGAGGCAACGGCTCTACGACCGAGCCTAATTGGAACTGGCCGATTTCGATCCCGAGGTGGTTAAGCGTTGCCCAGCCTGGGCCTGTGGATGCACAGCCGGTTCAATGCAGGGGCGCCGGGCGGTCGTGTCCCGATGCGTGGTGTAGGAACTGTGGGGAACCGGCTTGCCGCAGCGCCCCTTGCTGGCTGGCGTAGGCGGGCCGGTTATCCACAGCGGGCGGTCATCTTGGTTCTTTGGTAGAGTCTGGTCACCACACCGCGTCCGTCACCGTGGAGATCAGGTCGGCCGACACCTCGATGCCGTAGAGCTCCCGCAGGTGCCCGGTGATCTCCCGCGTCGACATGCCCCGCGCGTACATCGGCACGATTTTTTCGTCGAAGCCAGGGAATCGCCGCTGGTATTTGCCGATCAGCGCCGGATCGAATGTTCCCGCCCGGTCGCGCGGGATCGACAAGTCCATCGACCCGCCCTCGGTCAGAACCGTCTTGCGGCCGTAGCCGTTGCGACGGTTGCCGCTCTCGTCACCGGCCAGATGATGATCCAGTTCCGCTTTCAGCGCCCGTTCCGTCAGTGCTTTCTTCAACTGGTCGAGCAAGCCGTTCTGGTCGAACGCCGTCTTGGCATCCGCCCCCGCCAGAAGCTGGTCGAGGATCGCGTCGGGGATCATCGGGTCTTTGCGTCGGGCCATATTGGCTCTCCTTCTGCTTCAGGATAACCCCGCCGAGCACGAAATTCCGGATAGTCCCCACGCGCGAGATCATTCGCGCCATGGTTCGCCGGATCGAGATCGATGGCGATCACGGTAACGTTGTCTTCCGCATACCGCCATTATCGGAGAGTGCCCCACCCCCTTTCGGCCGAACCTGCCCCAGGGGTGATAATTGGCAACATTGTCGAGGCAGTCATTACACGCCTCATCGGTGCCATCCTCTTGGAGCAGAATGACGAATGGGCCGTTCAGCGGGCACGCTATGTGACGCCGCCCCGCTCGGCGATGATCCCCTCGTCAGCTTGCCCGCCGTGGCCGCTTGACAATCCCAGCCAGATCAGCCGGAGCCCATGAGCGCCTTTCCGCTCCTACACCACGGACGGGGACACGATCGAGCCGTCAAGTCGCCGGCCGCCTGATCCAACGGTCGATAGAGTCCGCAACCGTCATCTCTTGGTCAACCTGGAAGCGATGCCATCATGCGCTCGCCTGCCAAGCCCATTGCAGAAAAGTGAGGCTGCAGCGTTGGATCGGGACAGGATCAGTGTTGAGGTGAATCCATTGAAAGCTCGGTGAGCAAAACCAATATGCGCTCCGCCTCGATCGAGTCGAGCTTCATCACAGCGAAACCGACATGTACGGCCACATAATCATTCACGGAAACGTCAGTTACCAAAGAAAGAGAGATAGTTGTTTTGATGTTATTGCTCTCGACTACCGCGAAATTGCCATCTGTCAATTCGATAACTCGCGCCGGGACTGTAAAACACATGAGCAAGGTTTCCTTTTTTATACCAGAGTTCTCGGGAAATTTGATAAATGATTGCATGAATCGCCTTTGAACTGCGGTCTCATTAATAATAATTTCACTACTCCATAATCATATGTCAGATATGTATTTCTTTGCGTTACGGTCTGCTGAGTGCCTTGAGCGCATCGATGTCTTTAAGAATAAATGAGCGGTTTTCACTTCTCTCCAGTAACTCAAGGCGAACGAATTCATTGATGAGTTGAGATGTGGTTTGCCTGCTGGCCCCGATCAATAAGCCGAGGCTTTCAGTGGTCAGATCCAAGGGCACGGAGATGCCATTTGCGACCTGTTCTCCTCGCGCCTCGGCCTCGTCGATCAGGATTTGCGCCAGCCGCTGCCGGACGTCCTGGAAGACCAGGCTCTCGATGGCGTCGAGCGAGCTGTTCAGCACGTCACCCAGGATGCCGACGATCGCCATCGAGATTTCCGGATGGGCCACCAGCTTCCCACGGAAGTCCCGGGTGTTCATCAGCATGATCTCAGTGTGGCTCATCGCCTCGATCATGGCGCGGGTGTGCGTGCTGAAGATGTCTCCCTGTTCCAGGATGGCCAGGGTGAACTCGCGGCCCTCATAGGACAGGAACACGCGCAGACGGCCGGACACGACGATGAAGACGGCGTTCTCGCCGGACTCCGGCGTGAAGACCAGCGCGCCCTTGTCGGCCTTGCGCAGGCAGGCTCCGGACAGGAAACCGTCGAACGCCTTGCTCTTCATCATGTCCAGCACGTTGGTGCTGAGAAGCCGCATCTTTCTATGCATGACGGGGCTGGTCTCCGCTCTGGTGAACGGATCGCCGCAGGGCAACGGCATCGGTGAGCCAGGCGATCCACGGCTCCAGGCCATGGCCGGACTTCGCCGAAAGCTCCTGCACCGGAGTTCCCGGCCTCAGGGCATGGATCGCGGCGCGGGCGCGGCGGGCGTCGAACTCCGGCAGATGGACGGCCAGATCGGTCTTAGTGACGAGCACCCGGTCGGCCGCGCGGAACATCACCGGATATTTGGCCGGCTTGTCGTCCCCCTCGGTCACCGACAGCAACAGGACGTTGCTGTGCTGGCCGAGGTCGAAATTCGCCGGGCACACCAGATTGCCGACATTCTCGACGAACAGGATGTCGACGCCGCCCAGGTCGACTGCATGCAGCGCCTCGTGGACCATGTGAGCGTTGAGGTGGCAGGCGGTGCCCGTGACGATCTGGACGGCCGGCACGCCGTGGCGGCGGATGCGCTCGGCGTCGTTCTCGGTCTCCAGATCCCCTTCGATCACCGCCATCCGGATCCCCGGCGGCAGGGCGTGGATCGTCGCTTCCAGAAGGCTGGTCTTCCCGCTGCCCGGGGAGGACATGAGATTGACGACGAAGACCCCAGCCGTGTCGAAATGCTGCCGGTTGTGCGGCGCCGTATGGTCGTTCTCATGCAGCAGGTTTTCGAGAACCTCGATCGTGCGTCGGCCGTCGGCGGTCGATGCCAGCCGGTTGCCATCCTCGAACAGGTGGTGGTTGCCGGGGGGCACGGCGCATCCGCAATTGTCGCACATCGGTCGGGTCCTCGAAACTGGGGGTATCGGGTCGGGGGAACTGACGAGGGGCAGCGGCCCGCTTCGCGCTTATCCGGCCATCCCGTCGCTATGCTTGTGGCGGTGCTCATGGCAATGCTCGTGATGATGGGCATGGTGTCGGTGATGCCCATCATGATGGGCATGCCCGGAGAGCGGTTCCGGATCGCCGCCGAGCAGGTCGAGAAGGGCGGCCAGCGCATCGCCGGCCTGCGTCATGCGGGCCATCGCCTCCCGCAGGTTGGCGACGGCCTCCGGCCCGGTCTCGGCGGCGGCATCGAGCCAGCGCCGCATGTCCTCGACATGCCCGGCATTGTGCCCGATCCAGTGCGGGAGAATGACGCGCAAGCGGTCGCGCGTGTCGAAGGTGGCGGTCATGACGGGTCCTCCTCCAGATACACGTGGCCGGACAAGCAGTCTATCCTGCGGACTGAAAATCCAACCAGCGTTACCGTGTCTTCGAACAAAGGGAAAAGGGTGATTTCGCGACAATTCCCAGCATCGAGCTGGGCGATGTCACGGTGGATCGTCTCGCGGCCGTCCGCGTGACGGAGCGTGATCGTCATCTGGCACATGGCAGTTCCTGCGAGGCGATGAAGGCGACGAGCCGTTGCTTGATCGCCTTCACCTCGGTGACGGCAGCCGGGCTGACGTCATAGGCCGACACACCCTGCAGGTCAGCCTGTCGCACCGACGGGTCGAAGGACAGGAAGCCGAGCAGCCGGTCCGGGGGCAGGTTCCCGGCCATGAAGGCGCAGTCGTCCAGCCCCGTCACCTTGCTGCCGACGAAGGCGACGTGGCGGATGCCGATGTCGGCGGCGAGCCCCTCGATCTGCGCCGCCGTCTGCAGGCTGCGCCGGCCGGGTTCGACGACCACGACCAGCGCGTCCACCGATTCCGCGGTGGCGCGGCCGAGATGCTCGACCCCGGCCTCCATGTCCATGACCAGCGCGTCGTCCCGCTCGATCAGCAGATGCTTGACCAGGCTGCGGAGCAGCGTGTGTTCCGGGCAGACGCACCCCGAACCGCCATGGTCGACCGTTCCCATCAGCAGCAGGCGGACGCCGGCATGCGCGACGCTGAACCGGTCGGGCAGATCGTCCACCCGGGGGTTGAGGATGAACAGCGAGCCGTAGCCCGGAGCGGCCCCCGTCCGTTCGCGGGCGAGATCCTTCATGCGGGAAAAGGGCTGCACGCCGGCCAGCCGCTCCGCCGGCACGCCCAGCGCCGAGGCGAGGTTGGCGTCGGGATCGGCGTCGATGGCCAGCACCTTGCGCCCTTCCGCAGCGAAGGAGCGGGCCAACAGCCCGGCCAGCGTGGTTTTTCCGACACCGCCCTTGCCAGTGATTGCGACCTTCATGACGTCCTCCGGACCGGGGGGAGCGATGTCCCCCCGTCTTGTGGGTTTGGCCGGATCAGATGCCGAGCGCCTCGCGCCGCTCCTCGATGGCGCCGAGCAGCGTGTCGGCGGCGGCCTCCGGGTTGGGTTCGACGATGAAGTAGCCGCCGAACAGATCCGCGGCACCGCGGGTCAGCAGGTTGGTGACGACGGTCGAGCCGGTCACCTGCGGTACCGTGCCGATGTGGGTCGGCAGCCCGAGGCAGACGCTCCAGGTGCCGATGGCGACCGCCTTCTCGGACATCGCCTCGGGCGCGGAGGCGACCAGCGGCAACTCGTGCAGATCCACCCCCAGCCGGTCGGCGATCGCGGTGGCGACGGCGACGGCGCGGCTGTTGTCGACGCAGGAGCCCATGTGCAGCACCATCGGCAGCGGCCCGCCCAGCCCGGCGGCCTCGCCGACGGCGGTCAGCACCGCCTTCAGCGTGTCGCCCGCATAGGCGTCGGTCGCTTCCGGCGTCATCAGCCCGAGCTTGGCGAAGGCGCCGGCGCCACAGCCGGTCGCCAGCAGCAGCACGTTGTTCTTCGCCAGCCTCTTGGCGATGGTCTGGAAGCCGCCGTCCTGGGTGCTCTGGGTGTTGTTGCAGCCGGCGAACAGCGCGATGCCGCGGATGTTGCCGTTGACGATGTTGTCGACCAGCGGCTTCAGCGGGTCGTCCGGGTCGATCTTCGCCAGGGCGCCGATCACCGCCTCGGCGCTGAAGCCGACGACCGCCTTGCTGACCGCGCTGGAGATCCGGATGCGCTTGGGATCGCGCAGCGTGAAGGCGCCGATCGCCATGTCGACGATCGTCCGGGCGGTCTCCTCGGCATGCTCCTCATGGAAGCTGACATGGGTGGCGCCCGGCATCTTGTTCTCGTCCATGGTGGTGACGAGCCGGGTGTGGAAGCATTCGGCCACTTCGCCCAGCGACGGCATGATGCACTGCACGTCCACCACCATGGCGTCGAGCGCGCCGGTCAGGATCGCCAGTTCCTGCGACAGGTAGTTGGTGGCGAGCGGCACGCCGTGGCGCAGCATCACCTCGTTGCCGCTGCAGCAGATGCCGACGATGTTGATGCCGTCGCGGGCGCCGGCCGCCCTGGCCTTGTCCTGCATGGTGCGGGCGACGTCGCAGATGACCTCGCTCAGCAGCGGGTTGTGGCCGTTGACCGCGATGTTGACGCTGTCCTTGCGGATGACGCCCAGGTTGGCGGTGGTCACCACCGGCTGCGGCGTGCCGAACATCGCGTCGGACAATTCGGTCGCCAGACACATGCCGGTGAAGTCGGCGAGCGCGCCCTTGATGCCGCCGAGAACCACGTTCGTTGGGTCGGCGTCGCAGCCGACCGAGGTGCGCGCCATGATCTGGGCGACGGTGGCGTCGATGTTGTGCGGCAGCACGTCGAGCGCCCGCAGCTTGTCGACCCGCTTCTTCGGCAGGCTCGACGTGATCCAGTTGCAGGCTTGGTGGTGGTCCTGGTTCCGGTAGTCCTCCAGGGTCAGCGTCGCCACGTCGTAGGCGATGGGGCCGATGGCGCGCCCCTCGGTCGCGACGCCCAGCCGGTTGGCGACGGCGGTCAGCTTGGCCTCGTCGCGGATCCGGTAGGCCGGCAGTTCGTTGCGGCCGACCCGCTGCATGGCGAGCGCGATGTGCCGGCCATGTTCGGAATGGCCGGCGGCGCCGGCGGCCATCATGCGGCTGAGGTTGCGGGCGACGATGGTGTCGCGGTCGGCGCCGCAGATGCCGCGCTGCGGCCCCTTGCCGAAGGGGTCGATGCGGCACGGCCCCTTCCAGCAGATGCGGCAGCAGACGCCGAGCGAGCCGAACCCGCATTGCGGCTGCTGGGTGGCGTGGCGGTCCCACACGGTCGGAATGTCGGCCGCCGCCGCGACGGTGCAGAGTTCGGCGGCTGCGGGGTCGCAGGAATTGCAGGAGGTGCAGGAGCTCATGGAAAGGCCCTCGGCATGTGGCGATGGGAATGGGCGAGTTCGCGGGCGCGGGCCTGGATCAACGCCTTGCGGTAGTCTTCCAGATTGACGAGCTGGATCGCCCTGGTGGGGCAGGCGGCGACGCAGGCCGGATCGCCGTTGCCGGTGTCCGCCCGCCAGGATTCGCAGAGGTCGCATTTCAGCGCGACGCCACGGTTGGTCGGATCGTCGCCGCCGCGATGGCGGTCCGCCTGCACGGTGATGACGCCGAACGGGCAGACCATCACGCACAGCTTGCAGCCGACGCAGTTCTCCTCGACGATCTTCACCTGCCCGTCGGCCTGCCGGCAGGCGCCGGTCGGACAGACATGGGCGCAGGGCGCATCCTCGCACTGGCGGCACTGCATCGGCATCATGACGCCGTCGGCGACGATCACGGTGTTGCGCGGATGCAGAGGCAGGTTCAGCGCGACCGCCTCGTTCAGGGTGTGTCCGTCGCTGTGCGCCACCGCGCAGGCCAGTTCACAGCTGTGACAGCCGAGGCAGCGCTGGGCGTCCGCATAGATGATGGCATTCTCTTTTGGCGAGCTCATGCCTTGGGCCCTTTCCTGATTCTTGTCTTTCCGGTTTCCGGCCACTTGCCGGCCGGCCATTTCCCGGAGGCTAGGTCTCGAAGCTTTCGATGCGCAGTTCCTGGCCGCTCAGGATCGACAGGTCCCCGCCGCCGCAATCGGGGCAGTGGAAACGGAAGCGCTCCACCTCGAACTGCGCGCCGCAGCCGCCGCACCGGGCGCGCACCGGGACATGGTCGATGACCAGCTCCGCCCCCTCGGCGCAACTTCCCTCCGCGAACAGCTCGAAGCAGCCGCGGAGCTGTCCGGGCTCCACCGCCGTCAGCCGCCCGACCCTCAGGGTGACCCGCTTCACGGCCGTGACGCCGTGGCTGGCCGCCTGCTCGAGAAGGATTTCCATGAGACTGCTGACGATGGCCATCTCGTGCATGGTGCCGCCGCTTTCCGTCTGAACCTGAGGGGCAGGTTAGTGGCGGTCGGACAACGCGTCTGTCGGCCCCCTGACAGTTCCGGGGCGCGAGGCGGCCAAAACCGGCGCCGCGTCAATCCGCCACGGGCCGGAAGCGGCGTGGATGCGCGAACCGCCGTCCCGGCTGTCGGGCACCTGACAGACGGTCGCCGCCCCCGGTCCTAAAGTCCGGCCATACGCAATCGAGGCGCAGACGAAGAGGCTGGCCGATGGTTTATCAAAGCGCGATGGACGCCACGCTGCTGGCGTGGCTCGGCGCGGCCCTGCTCCTTGGCGGAGAGGTGCTGGCGCTGGCGCACTACAGGAATCTGCCGCGGGCACTGGCGTTGTCCGCCCTCGCGGAGACCGGATATGTGCTGCTCGGCCTCGGGGTCGGCGGCGCTGCCGGCGATACCGGCGCGATCCTGCATTTCGGTTTCCAGGCGGTCATGCGCGGCCTGGTGGTCGTGGCGGCCTGGTCGCTGATCCGCCGCAGCGGCGCCACCACGCTGGACGGGCTGGCCGGCTGCGGCGCGCGCTTCCCGCTGGCGGCGCTGCTGTTCGGCTTCGGCCTGTTCTCCGTGATGGGGCTGTCGCCCTTCAAGGGATCGTTCAGCAAGTTCCTCATCCTCTATGCCGCCATCGAGCGGGGGGACTGGCTGCTCGCCGCGGCCGGCACGCTCGCGAGCATGATCGCGGCCGCCTACTACGTCCTCATCATCCACGGGGTCTGCCTGACCAGGCCGTCCATCGACGCAGTTCCCGCCGCCACCGACCCGGAGGCGGAGCGCGGGACCGCCTGGACCGTCCCGGTCATGGCGGGGCTGGCGGCGCTCACCGTGGTCATGAGCCTGTGGCCCGAGCCGTTCCTGCATCTGGCGGAACGGCTCGCCGGTGCCGGCGGCGATGCGATCCCGGAATTCGAGGGACCGTGGTCGGCGCTGGTGCTGCTGCCCTATCTCGGCGGCTTCGCGCTCTACGGCGTCGGCCGCTTCAACGTCCGGGCGCGGGACTGGCTGGCGGTGCTGCTGGCGCTCGCCACCGCCGCCGCGGCGTGGAGCGCGCCCGACCTCGACCCGCTGTCGCGGCTGTTCGCCCTGCTGTTCGCCGGGATCGGCCTCGCGGTGACGGTCTATTCCACCGCCTACATGAAGCGGGACGGGAATGCCGGACGCTACTGGCTGCTGCTGTTCCTGATGATCGGCTCGCTGCTGGGCGTGGCGACGGCGCATGAGCTGGGCAATTTCTACGTCTTCTGGGAGCTGATGACCTGGACCTCCTATCTGCTGGTCATCCACGAGCAGACGGGCAAGGCGCTGCGGGCCGGCTTCATCTATTTCCTGATCTGCGCCTCGGGCGCCTACGTGATGCATTTCGGCATCCTGCTGCTGCATGCCGAACTCGGCACCTTCGCCATGGCGGAGATCGCCGCCCGCATCGGCGAGCTGCCGCCGACGGTCGGCGCGCTGGCCGCCTTCGCCTTCCTGACCGCCTTCGCGGCCAAGGCCGGGCTGGTGCCGCTGCATTCCTGGCTGCCGGAGGCGCATCCGGTCGCACCGTCCTCCATCTCCGCGCCGATGTCGGGCATCCTGACCAAGGCCGGCCTGTTCGGGATCGCCAAGATCCTGCTGCTGGTGTTCGGGGCCGGCGCGCTGGAGCGCTTCGGCGCCGTGTCGCTCGACATCGGCGCGGCGGTCAGCGTGCTCGGCTGCCTCACCCTGGTCTATGGCGAGGCGATGGCGGTCCGCGAGCGGACGGTGAAACGGATGCTCGCCTACTCCACCCTCGCGCAGATCGGCGAGATCGCCGCGATCCTCGGGCTCGGCACCCATCTCGCCCTGACCGGCGCCCTGATGCACATCGCCAACCACGCGGTGATGAAGAGCCTGCTGTTCCTGGCGGCCGGCGCCCTGCTGATGCGTGGGCACGGCAAGACGCTGGACGATCTGCGCGGCCTCGGGCGCGCCATGCCGGTGACGGCGGGCTGTCTGGCGGTCGGCGTCCTCGCCATCATGGGGCTGCCGCCCTTCAGCGGCTTCGTCAGCAAGTTCCTGATGATCTACGCCGCCGTCGCCGCCGGCCACACCGCGGTCGCCGCCCTGATCCTGCTGGGCAGCGTGGTCGGCGCCTTCTACTACCTGCGCCTCGTCCGCATCCTGTTCTTCGAGCCCTATGACGGCCCCGCCCTGGCGGAGGCGCCGCTGCCGATGCTCGCCGCCGTCGCCGCGCTGGCCGCGCTGGTGGTCCAGGGCGGGCTGTTCCCGGAGAGCGTGCTGGCGCTGGTCCGCCCGGCGGCCGACCTGCTGGCGGCACGGGGCGGCATCGCGCTGGCCGCGGTCCCCGACCTTGCCATGCACTGGCCGCTGGGGTCCGCCGTGGCGGCGCTGGGCGCGCTCGCCGTCTTCGCCGCCGGGCTGCGCTCGGCCCGGCTCTCGGGCATGCTCGCCGTCGCGGCGATGCTGGCGACGTTGGGCGCGGTTTGGCTGGAGGCCGACCGGTTCGACGGCCTGTCCTTCTGGTTCGCGGCGCTGACCGCCGGCGTCGCAGCGCTGAACCTCGTCTATGCCATCGGCTACATGGCGCACGGTCATGCCCAGGGGCGCTTCTACGCCGCCTTCACCCTGATGGTCGCCGGGCTGATCGGTCTGGCCGGCAACGACACCGGCTTCGGCTTCTTCGCCTTCTGGGAGCTGATGAGCAGCTGGACCCTCTACGCCGTCATCGCCCACGAGGAGACGCAGGACGCGCTGAAGGAGGGGTTCAAGTACTTCATCTTCAACTTCGTCGGCGCCAGCCTGATGTTCTTCGGCATCGTGGTCCTGGCGGTGGCGTCCGGCAGCTTCGCCTTCGCCGATCTGGCGAAGGCGGCGGCCGACGCGGCTGATGGCCGCATGGCCGCCGGTCCGCTCGCCGCCGGCCTCGTGCTGGTGCTGGCCGGGCTGCTGATGAAGGCGGCGATGCTGCCGGTCCGCATCGACTACCAGATGCACCCGGCGACCGCGCCGACGCCGGTCAGCGGCTACATCTCCGCCGTCCTGCTGAAGAGCGGCCCCTACGGCGTGCTCAAGCTGGTCACCGCCGTCGGCGGGGCTGCGGCGGCCGGCCGGCTGGGTGCCGCGGCGGGTCTGCCGGCCCTGAGCGACGCGCTGGCGTCGATCGCCGCGCTGACGATCCTCTATGCCGGGGCGATGGCGATGATCCAGACCGGGATCAAGCGGCTGCTGATCTACAGCACGGTCAGCCAGCTCGGCTACATCCTGCTCGGGCTGTCGCTCGGCACGCCGCTGGGCGTCGCCGGGGGGCTGATGCACCTCGTCAACCACATGCTGCTGAAGGACATCCTGTTCCTGGCGGCCGGCTGCATCCTGGCCCAGAGCCACGTCCACAGCCTGGACGAGCTGGGCGGCCTGGGGCGGCGGATGCCGGTGACGTTCGGGCTGTTCCTGTTCGCCGGCCTGTCGCTGTCGGGCATCCCGCCGCTGAACGGCTTCGCCTCGAAATGGCTGGTCTATCAGGCGGCCTTCGCGGCCGGGCACCCGCTGTTCGGCCTCGCGGCGCTGATGTCGAGCCTGTTCACCCTGGCCGCCGTGCTGAAGTTCGCGCATGCCGCCTTCATGGGAGCGGAAACGCCCAAGGCCGCGGAAATCCACGAAGCGCCGGCCGTCATGCTGGTGCCGATGGGCGTGCTGGCCGGTGCCAGCGTGCTCGCCGGCCTGTTCCCCGGCCTGCTGCTGGTCCCCATCGCCACCGTCCAGGCCGGCCTCGGGCTGGAGCCGGTGGCGGCGAGCTGGGCCGGCGGCCTGCCGGGCGGCTGGCATCCGGGCGTGATCGCCCTGCTGGCGGTGCCGCTGGCCCTGCTGTCCTGGTGGTACGGCCGTCCCGGACGCCATGCCGCGATCCGCACGCACGTCCATGCCTGCGGGGTCAGCGACATCGCCCCGGCTCTCTCCCACGTCACCGCGTCCAACCTTTACGAAACGCCGGAGCGGCTGATCCGGCGGGTCCTGCACGCCAAGCCGCAGGCTTGAGGAGGCCGCCCATGCCCGACATGCTCTCGTCCGACACGCTTTCGCTTCTCTTCGCCGTCCTCGTCTTTCCCGGCGGCCTGTTCGCCCTGTGCGTCGGGCTGGTCCTGAAGGGGCTGGACCGCCGGCTGGCGGCGCGTCTGCAGCGCCGCGTCGGCCCGCCGCTGCTTCAGCCGCTGTTCGACCTCGTCAAGCTGGCCCGCAAGCGCACGCTGGTTCCCGACATCGCCTGCAAGCCGGTCTTCCTGGCGGCGCCGATGGTCGGCTGCGTCAGCATGGCGCTGGCGGCGGCGCTGATCCCGATCCCCGGGGTCTATGATCCCGACCCGCTGCTGGGCGACCTGCTGGTCGTGCTCTATCTGCTGGCGGTGCCGGCGGTGGCGCTGATGATCGCCGGCTCGGCCTCCGGCTCGTCCTACGGCGCCATCGGCTTCTCGCGGGAGATGGCGCTGATGCTGGCCTACGAGGGGCCGCTGCTGATGGTCCTCGTCACGGTCGCCATCAAGACCGGGTTGGCCCAGGGCGGCGTCGTCACCTTCTCGCTGTCGGAGATCGTCCGCTATCAGCAGGAGCACGGTGCCTACCTCGCCGATCCCTGGATGTGGCCGGCTTTCCTCGCCTTCCTGGCCTTCTTCCCGGCCAATCTCGGCATCGCCCCCTTCGACATCCCGGAGGCGGAATCGGAGGTGCTGGAAGGCCCGCTGCTGGAATATTCGGGTCCGCCGCTCGGCCTGTTCAAGGTCATGTCGGCGCTGAAGGCGGTGGTGGTGCTGAGCCTCGGCATCGCCCTGTTCTTCCCGACCGCGCCGGCCGGAGCCCCCGGCCTGCTCGTCCATCTGCTGAAGCTGGGCGTCCTGAGCCTGGCCGGCGTCACCGTGCTGCGCACCGCGATCGGGCGCATGCGGATCGACCAGGCCGTCCTCTTCTATCTCAAATGGCCCGAGGCGCTGGCGATCGCCGGCCTCGCCGCCGTGCTGACGCTCGCTTGAAGGGGAACCGCCATGAGCTTCATCGCCCGCATCTCGCAGCGTTCGCCCTGGCTGTACCGGATCAATGCCGGCTCCTGCAACGGCTGCGACGTCGAACTGGCGACCACCGCCTGCATCCCGCGCTACGACGTCGAACGGCTCGGCTGCCAGTATTGCGGCAGTCCCAAGCACGCCGACATCGTGCTGATCACCGGCCCCCTGACCCTGCGGGTCAAGGACAAGGTGCTCCGCCTCTACGAGGAAATCCCCGATCCCAAGGTGACCGTCGCCGTCGGCATCTGCCCGATCTCCGGCGGCGTCTTCCGCAACAGCTACGCGGTGGCGGGGGCGATCGACCGCTACCTCCCGGTGGACGTCAACGTGCCCGGCTGCCCGCCGCGCCCGCAGGCGATCATCGAGGGAATCGCGAAGGCGATCGACGTCTGGCGCGAACGGCTTTGAGGGTACCGTCATGAACATGCTCATGCTTCTGCTGCGCAACCTCGCCCGGGGGCCGTCCACCGACGCCTTCCCCTTCGGCGACACCTTCACGCCCGAGCGCCTGCGCGGCCGCATCCGCTTCGATCCGGAACTCTGCACCGGCTGCCGCCTGTGCGCGCATGTCTGCGCCGGCGACGCGATCCATTTCGACGAGACGGACGAGGGGCTGCGCTTCACCCTATGGCACAACACCTGCACCTTCTGCGGGCTGTGCGAGCATTACTGCCAGACCAAGGCCATCCACCTGACCGACGACTGGCACCTCGCCCATCTCCAGCAGGACAAGTACGCGATGATCGAGCAGGGCGTGGTCGCCCCCGCCGCCTGTGCCGGATGCGGGTGCCGGATGACCGCACCGGTGCCGGCGCTGACCGCGCTCGCCTACCGCGCCGGCAACCGCCGGATCGAGCATCTGCAGACGCTCTGCCCCGATTGCCGCCGCAAGGCCGGCGTGACAGGAGGCCGCTCATGAAGGCCGAGCTCGGAAGCTTCATCGGCCGGCTCCAACCCGGCTGGATCGTCGAATGCGCCACCGACCGCTACGGCGTCACGGTCGGTTGGTGCGTGCTGGAGGCGGCCGGCGACCTGCTGCCCTTCGCCGCCGCGGTGAAGGAGGCCGGCGGGCGGCTCAGCACCATCACCGCCTACCAGCCCAAGGATCCCGACGCCGCGGTGCGGGAGATCGCCTATCATTTCGACCTGGACGGCGACACGCTGACCGCCACCGTCCGCCTGCCGCGCCGGGGGGCGGAGATCGACTCGCTGACCCCGCTTTTCCGCAACGCCGACTGGAACGAGCGGGAGTTCATGGAACTCTACGACATCCGGGTCCGCAACCACCCCGACCCGCGCCGCCTGTTCGTCGACGCAACGGTGGATCCGGCAGTCCTCGACCGGCTGATCCCTTTTTCCGCCATGGTCAACAGCGCCAGCACCAAGACGCTGTGGGAGCGGATCATGGCCAAGACCGGAGACGAACAATGACCACCTACACCATCCCGGTCGGTCCCCTCCACGTCGCTCTCGAAGAGCCGATGTACTTCAAGGTCGAGGTGAACGGCGAGACCGTCGCGTCGGTCGACATCAACGCCGGCCACGTCCACCGCGGCGTCGAATACCTGACGATGCAGCGGAATTTCTACCAGAACATCACCCTGACGGAGCGGCTCTGCTCGCTCTGCTCGAACAGCCACCCGACCACCTACTGCACGGCGCTGGAGACCATCGCCGGGATCCGCATCCCGGAGCGGGCGCACTACCTGCGCGTCATCGCCGACGAGATCAAGCGCGTCGCCTCCAACCTCTTCAACGTCGCCATCATGGCGCACATCATCGGCTTCGACTCGCTGTTCATGCATGTCATGGAAACGCGCGAGGTGGCGCAGGACGTCAAGGAGACCATCTTCGGCAACCGCATGGATCTGGGTGCCAACCGCATCGGCGGCGTGCGCTACGACCTCGATGCGAAGAACCAGGACTATCTGTCCCAGCAGATGGAGCGGATGAAGGCCGATCTGGCGGAGATCCTCGATATCTACCGCAACAACGCCATGATCGCCCTGCGCACCGTCGGGGTCGGCGTGCTGCCCCATGACAAGGCGCTGGACTACGCCGTCGTCGGGCCGGTCGCCCGCGGCTCGGGCATCGCCTACGATGTGCGGACCAAGGCGCCCTATGCCGCCTACGACCGGCTCGACGTGCCGGTGGTGACGGAGACCGGCGGCGACGTCCGGGCGCGGGCGCTGGTGCGGCTGCGCGAGGTGCAGGTCGCCATCGACCTCATCCAGCAATGCCTGCGCGACATGCCCGACGGTCCCATCGCCATCGGCGGCCTGCCGCGCATTCCGGCAGGCGAGGCCATCGCCAAGTCGGAAGCCCCGCGCGGCGAGCTGATCTACTACCTGCGCACCGACGGCTCCGACAAGCCGGAGCGGCTGAAATGGCGGGTGCCGAGCTACATGAACTGGGACGCCCTGCACGTCATGATGGAGGGCAACCGGATTTCCGACATCCCGCTGATCGTGAACAGCATCGACCCCTGCATCTCCTGCACCGAACGCTGATCCGCTCGGCCGCAGGCCGTCGTCCGTTTCGGCGGCGGGCTCTCTCAGACCATATAAGGATACACGCGATGAACAAGCTGCTCTCCGCCGGCCTCGCCGGCTTGGCGGTCGTGACGCTCGCCTTGCCGGCAGCCGCCCACACCGGCCATGCGGACGGGATGGGCTTTCTTGCCGGCTTCCTCCATCCGCTCGGCGGCCTGGACCATCTGTTGGCGATGGTTGCGGTTGGCCTCTGGGCCGCCCAGACGGGTGGCCGGGCCCTGTGGATGCTGCCGGTTGCCTTCGTCACCATGTTGACCGGCGGGGCCCTCGCCGGCATGAGTGGCATCGAAGTCCCGATGGTCGAAGCAGGCATTGCCGCATCCGTGGCGGTGCTGGGCCTGCTGGTCCTCCTGAACAAGCGGGTGCCGGTCTCCGCAGGCATGGCGCTGGTCGGTGTCTTCGCTGTGTTCCATGGCCATGCCCATGGCGCCGAGATGCCTGCAACCGCCCAGCCGATGCTGTTCGGCGCCGGATTCATCCTTTCCACCGTGTTGCTGCACGGCGCCGGCATTGCCGCCATGGCGATTGGGCGTGGTGTCGCCAGGCGTTCGGCGCGGCCGACGGCGGCGTAAACGGCGGCGATACATGCTTCGCCTTGCAGGCGATGCACGCTTCGTCCGGGGGAGGCGATCAGGCGGATTGATCAGGCGGATTTCCGGGACCGGCATGCCGAGACTGGTCATCTGGTTGATGAGCCATGCCGGATCTGCCGGAGATCGATTTGTCCAGGAGTCATCCGACACGCCGCGGGTGCGGGAATCCTGTTCGGTGAAGGCCAAATCCCGTCCCCGCAGACAAATCTTCGAAAAGCCTGCCGAGCCGACGCTTGGCAGGCTTTTTGCCGTCCCGATCCTTGTGCTCCCCTTGCCCAATTGCAGCGACTGTGACGGGGTTGCCGCGTCGGAAGACCGCCGACTCGATCGAAGGCCAGCGAACAAGGAGTGGCGATGAGTTTTTAACTGCCCCGCAAATCAACGGGCGCGCGAAATTAACGCCTCATAAACGCATTTACAATGAACCTGTTTGAGACAAAAGCCAGACAGGTGGAGGGCCGCCAAGCCGGGAAGGGGCTGGGGGCAATTTTCCTGTCGCGCGACCACGAGCCGTGTGCCGGCCTCCCCAGGAGACATAAATGTTCAATATTTTGACCGTCATTATTTCGGTCGCCCTCACGGCGGTGATGGGAGCCGCCGGTGTGTTCTACGTGGGTAGCGCCTTCACCACCGCCGGTCCGAAGGCGGCCGCGGTCGGCATCATCCAGGCGCTGTCGCAGGTCGACGCCGCCTGGACGCTGTATGGCAGCAACGGCAACACCACGACGCTCGGCGCCGCGGGCGCGACCTTCCCCACCATGTCCGGTGCGGCGACGCAGACCGACCTGATCAACACCGGCTATCTCGCCGCCGTGCCGACCGCGCCGACGATTTCCGCCACCTGGAACGGTGCCGCCGGCGCCTACACGCTCGACCTGACCAACACCGCGACGGCGACCGGCGTCACCCAGTTCACCAGCTTCGCCAACGGCGGCATCTTCCTGGTGCTCGGCACCACCGCCCTGTCGCAGTGCACGGAAATCGCCCGCGCCGGCGGCCAGATCAGCGCCACCGGCACGTTGGCCGTTCCCGGCACCGGCCTGACGCTGACGGTCGCCACCCCGGCGGCCTTCAACACCGCCTTCACCGGCTACAAGTTCGGCTGCGTCCAGGTGACCACGGCCACGGCGGTGACCTTCAACAACGTGACCGGCATCGCCGGCGACAACAACAAGTACATCGCCTACTACAAGTTCTAAGCAACGCCTGAATAGCCCTGTTCCCGACCGAAACGCCCCGGCCCCCACGGCCGGGGCGTTTCCGTGCCATTTTCGGGAGACGGCGGCAACGGGATTGGTCCGGGGCCCGGCCGCGGGATAGAGTGGGCCCGATTTGGAGGCCGTGCCATGACATCGCTGATCCTGATGGCCATCATGGCCATCTCGCTGGTGGCGACGACCGGCTACACCGCCTACACCATGGTCGAGGCGTCGAACCGGGTCAGCCAGGCGCAACGGAGCGCGGCGGACATGCACCGGCTGGCGGCCCTGGTCGAGGCGAATCTGCGTGTGCTCGACAATGACGGAGTCGCCAGCCCGCCGGCGCCGGAGGATCCGCCGTCGCGCCCGGCGACCGCATCATCCGCGAAGCCCGAGGCGGCGGGGCGCAAGGCCGCAGCGAAGGAACCGGCGCAACCGGCCGGCACTTTGCCACGCTGGCTGATGCCCGGCACCCGGACGCCCTGGGGGGCGGTCTATGGCTATTGCGTGTTCGCTCCGGCGGCGGATCGGGCGGCGGCACAACTGCGTACGGCTTCCTGGCCGGCGGGCGTGTCCGGCGGTGGACGCAGCTATGTGGCGGCGGCCCCGGCCCCTCCAGCGGAACTTGCCCGTGCCGGGGTGATCGCGGCGGTCGTGGCACCGCCGATCGGCTCGACGACCCTGCCGGACTGCGCCGCTCTGACCTTCCGCGATGGCAGGATCGAAGTTCCGGAGGGGAGCGCCGTCGCCGTCACCCGCGGGGCCTCGGCCGATCTCGCCGCCCTGGCCGCCTCGGCGACGGTCACGCGCCATGTCGCCCCGGCCGCGCAGGGCGATGCGACCGGGACCAGCCAGGGCGACGCCATGACGCTGTCGGCCGCGCTGGGGCATTGGCAGGCGACCCGGCCGGCGACGATGGTCCTGCGCCTCGCTCCCGGGCGGCATGAACTGCCGGCAGCGCAGGTGCAGGCGCTTGCCGCCGATCCGAACGGCGGCGGCCGGGCCTTGCGTCTGGTGCTGAAGGCGGAAGGCCCGGGCGTCGTGGTGGCGACCAACCCGCCGGATGTGGCGCTCCGGTTGCCGACCGACGTCCGGATCGAGAATATCGGCTTCGAAATGCCGGTGGAGGCGCTGCCCGGCACCCAGCTGACCTTCGTGGGCGACAACGCGATCTCCACCGGCCGGGCCGCCGGGCTGCGGGTGGCGCATGCACGGCTGGACGTCGCCGGCGGGCGGCTGGCGGTGTCGGCTCCCGGTGGCGACGGTGTCCTGGTGGATGGCGGCACCGCCTTGTTCCGCGACGCGACGGTCGAGGTCACGGTGGGGGCCGGGCGCAGCGCGCTGGTGTCCTCGCTGGGTGCCGGCGTCATCTTCACGGCGGAGACCCGGCGCCCCCGGCTGCAGGTCCATGGCCGGGGCCTGCCGATGGCGGCGCTGCGCAGCGGCGGTGGCCAAGCCATCCTCGACCGCACCGACGTCGCGGTGGACAACGGCACGCCCTTCGGCATCGTCATCGAGAACGGCCAGCTCGAGATGAAGTCCTCCGTCATCGGCGGCCCGGCGGCCCGGCCGGGCAGCGCCGGAGTCCTCGATCTCGGCGGGTCGCATGCCGTGGCGGATCCGAACAGCCACATCTGGTCGGCGCCGGGCGGCCGTTGCGCCCAGGGGGCGCTGTTCACCCAGCAGACGGGACAGCAGATGACGGCGGGCGAGGGCGCCCGTGCCGTTTCCGGGGCCGCCGCGTCGGGCGTGGCCATCCCCTCGGTCGCCAACCGTGCGAGCTGGACATGCCGGTCCTGAAGCCGTCCGCCGCCTTCCGCGAGGAACTGGCCGGCTACCTGCTGCGCAAGGGGCTGGTGACCCGCGGCATCCTCGACGCCGCGATGGCGGAGCAGAGGGTGACCGGCGAAAGCCTGGGCGCCATCCTGGTGCGGAACGGCTTCCTTGCCCGCGCGGACCTGGACGAGGCGAAGATCAGCCATGAGACGGCGCTGGAAACGCCGGAGGCGATGGGGGGGACGCCGATCCCCCTGCCGTTGCTGGAGCGCCATGCGATCATCGTCACCGGGCTCAGCGACGATGCGGTGCATGTCGCCACCCTGCATGAGGAATCGGTGGCCGGCCGGCTGGCTTCCCGCTATTACCCCGGACGGACGGTGCGCTTCAGCAGCTTCGTCCCCGACCAGTTCGACGAATTCCTCGACCGCGTCCGCCGTGCCCAGGCCGGGCTGGAGGACAGCGACCCGGTGGAACAGCTGGTGTCCCGTGCGGTGGAAGCCGGGGCATCCGACATCCACATCCTGCCGCGCCGCAAGACCTGCAGCATCTTCCTGCGGGTGGACGGGATCCGCCGCCTGATGGACGAGACGGCGGCCGGCACCGCCGCCACCATCGTCGCCAGGATCAAGGATCGCTCCGGCATGGATCTGGCGGAGCGCCGACTGCCGCAAGAGGGCCGCTTCGAGGTCGAGCATCGCGGCCGCCCGGTCGACCTGCGCGTGACGACCGTCCCGTCGGTGGACGGCGAGATCATCGTCCTGCGCATCCTGGATGTCGAGCGGGTGCAGCCGAACCTCGACACGCTCGGCATCAGCCATGTCGGCGACTGGCGCCGCGCGGTCGACCGGCGCCATGGGCTGTGCCTCGTCTGCGGGCCGACCGGCTCGGGCAAGTCCACCACCCTGACCGCGACCGTGCGCGAGATGGACCGGCTCGGCCGCGCCATCTACAGCATCGAGGATCCGGTGGAATACCGCATGGCCTATACGGGGCAAGTGAACGTCAACCCGGCGGTGAAGCTCGACTTCGCGCGGGTCGTCCGTACCTTCATGCGCGCCGACCCCGATGTGATCGTGCTGGGCGAGGTGCGCGACGAGGAGACGGCGCAGATCGCGGTGCGGGCGGCCGACACCGGGCATATGGTGCTGACCACCCTGCATACCGGATCGGTGAACGGGGCGATCGACCGGCTGCGCCATCTCGGCGTTCCGACCCACGACATCAAGTCGCTGCTGCGCGGCGTGCTGGTGCAGTCGCTGGTCCGCACCCTCTGCCGGGCCTGCCATGGCGCCGGCTGCGCGGCTTGCGGCAATGCCGGCTATGCCGGGCGGACGGCGGTCAGCGAATGCGCGGTGTTCGACGATCCCGCCGCCGTCGTCGCCGCGGCCAGAGGCGGGCGGAACTGGCCGTCGCTCTACGAGGATGCGGTCGCCAAGTTCCATGCCGGCATCACCACGGCGGCCGAACTGCGCCGGGTCTTCGGCAGCGAAGCCAAGGGCATGGAGCAGCGCATGCCGGCGCCGCGGCCGAAAAAGTGAGGCCGAAGGCGTGAGAGGCTGCGAGATTTCAGGGGGGCTTCTCGGCCGTCATCCCCGCGAAGGCGGGGTTCCAGGCGTCTCCGTGTCTGCACCCTTGAGTTTGCTGGATTCCTGCCTTCGCGGGAATGACGGCCGAGGAGAACTCGTGATCGGAGCGGATGCGATGCGCCTCAAGCCTCATGGAATTTCGCAAGCTCCGAGATCCATCAAGCGATGAACCTTATCCAGGCGATCTTCGCCCTTGCCCTGATGGGAATGGTGGTCGCGGGCGGCATCCAGTACGTCAACCCGTCGGCGATGACGAAAAGCCGCCTTGCCTCGCAGGCGGATGCCGGATTTTCCGTGCTGGAGGGCGCCTATCGCAGCCGGCAGGCCAGCGGCGGTACGGCGCCGCCCGCAGATGGATGGCAGGCGGCGCTGTTCCCGGCTTTCGGCACGTTGCCCGCCGCGGTCTCGGGATTGTCCTGGTCCTATGGCGTGCAGGCGGGGGGGATCTGGTTCTGCCTGTCCGGCCCGCTGTCCCGTGGGGCCGCCGATCCGGTGACGGGGGCGCTGACCTCCCTCGCCAGCCGCCGACCGGAGGGCCTGTACGAGGTGACGCGAAGCTGCGGCGGAGCGGGGGGAGAGCCGGCGGAAACCGTCGCCGCCACCCTTTGGATGCAGCGGGCGGCGCGCTAGGCCTGCGGTTCCGGCCCTGTTTGCGCCAAAGTTGTTTCGGCGGCGGCCATTGACCATGGGGCGCCGGCGGGCATAGACATGCTGCGGCGTCCTGCCCATGCGTGGTAGCTTGGGTGGAGGGTCGCCACCTCTTTCGATGAGTCGGGAAGGCAGGGGCGTTCTTGGGCAACGGCGGTCTCGCGACCAACGTCATGTACGGCTTCCTGGAAGGTGTGGAGCGCCGCGACGCCCTCGCCTATGCACGGTCGTTCGCCCGCAGGACGGTGGGAAGCTCCGAGCGCTGCTGGTATGCGGTCGAACCGCTGTGGACCGGATTCCTCTATGAAATTCACGAGGGCGGCCCCGGCCGCTCCTTCCTGCCCGATCTGGTGACGGAACTTGATGCCAATCCCGGCGGCATCGCGCTGGTGCCGTCGGGGCGGCGGGTCTTCGAGCTGACCGTGCGCAACGGGCGTCCGGTCGGCGGGCTGCTGCCCGAGGCCAAGAGCCGGCAGGTCCAGCTTCAGATGGCGGCGATCCGCCCGACGGTGCCGGTCGACGGCAAGCCCTACGGCGTGATGATCCCGCCCTGGGTGACCGCCGATCAGGTCCGGCTGCGCACCATCCGGGCGACCCGGCGGATGCGGCGCGTGTCGGTTCCGGTCTCGGTGCCGTTGGCCCTGTCCTCGGTCGGTTTCGCCGCAGGGCTGGGGCTGCTGACCACCGGCGGCGGGCTGTATTACTGGTCGCCCCACCGCGTGCCGCAACCGCAGGCGCTGACCCTGGAGCAGATGCCGCACCGGCAGTGGGAGGCGGCGCTGGCCGCCATCGGCCCCGACAATTACGTCAGCAAGCTGGAATACCGCGACGGCAAGTGGACCATCGAGATCGCGGGCCAGACTGCGGGTGCCCGCTGATGCTCCGGGGAGCCGCGAATTTACCCATTCTCAAGCATAGCGCTGGGAGTATTGCCGCCGGACCGGATGGTCGCAACCAGCGGGCGGGAATGATGGCGCACCGGGTTTCCGGAATGATCGGGCGGAGGACGGGATCGGCCTTGCTGGCGGCGGTCCTGTCGGCTGCCCTGCTGCTCCCTGCCGCCGCGCTGGCGGAGGAAAGTCCCTTCCTGCCGCCGAAAGAACGCCAGGACACTCTGGAACGGCGCCTGCAGCAGCGCATCGACACCGCCGTCTCCGGGCTGGAGGAGCGGGTCGCCAAGGCGATGGTCGATGCACTCGACGGACGGTCGCGCGACGGTGTCCTGCCGCGGGCGGTCGAGGATGCGCTGGCCCGCCGGATGACGTCACCCGGCGGCGCCTCTCCCGGAGTCCTGCCGCCGGGCGGGCGCCGGCAGGGGGTCGCCTTGGCCGGCAGCCCGGCGGGTGCGCCGCCGCTGCCGCCCTTGCCCAACATGCCGGGGTCCACCATGACGGCGGCCGATCTGGTGCCGTCGGGCGCCACCTTCGTCGGCTGCCTCAACGGCAGCGCCTTTTTCCAGGACCGCGCCGGCACGCCGTTCCTGATCGACCCGCGCGCCTTCCCGGCGACGGGCGGGGGACCCGCCACATGCGCAAGATGACCGCCGCCCGCAAGGCCGGCTCCCGTGCCGCCGCCGTGCTGGGGCTGCTGGCGGCCGGTTCGCTGGCCGGCTGCTCCCTGCCGGAAGTGGGCGAACTGCCGAAGCGCGAGACCGTGGTCGCCGCCGCCGAACAACGCCTGACCGAGGACAATTCCCCGGCGGTGACCGAGGTGCCGGTGGGGCAGGGGATGCTGGTCGCCCAATCCCTGCGCCAGCCATTGCCGGCCAGCCTCGCGGCGCGGCAGATCTCGGTCAGCTTCCCGTCGGGCGAGAACACGCTGGACCGGCTGACCAGCATGATGACCTATTCCGGCGTGCCGGTCGCCACCCGGTTCGAGGGCACCGACGGCGCCGCCATGCTGCGCCAGACCCTGCCGGTCCGCGCCTTCACCGGCAGCTTCGTCGATCTGGCCGGCGTGCTGGAGACCGGCATGGGCGTGGTGACGTGGTGGCAGAACGGCACGCTGTTCCTCAGCAACCGCGACCGCTTCGCCTTCACCGTCCCGCAGAACCAAGCGGTCATCGATTCGGTGATGACCGACCTGAAGACGCTGGGCGCCACCGACATCACCCAGTCCTTGCGCGGCGGGCAGGTGGTCTTCTCCGCCTCGCCCACCGTCTACCGTGAGGTGATCCAGCCCTATGTCGACCGGCTGCACCGCAACATGGCGATGGTGCGCATCCAGCTGGCGGTGGTCAGCCTGGGCCTGACCGACCAGTCGGCCAGCGGCTTCGACTGGAACGCGCTGGCCCTGCAGTTCAACCGGCTGCAATCGGGGACCACCACGACCACCACCGGGACGACGGTCAACGGCACCCTCGGCAACACGCCGTCGGCGGGTCAGGCGCCGATCTCCGTCAACATCGCCAGCCCCGGCACCCTGCTGGGGGTCAGCGGCGTGTTCAACGTCGCCGGCGCCATCTCCTTCCTGTCGAAGTTCGGCAACACCGACACCCGCCAGAACGTCGAGGTGCACACCCTGTCGGGGGCGGAGGTGACGCTGCGCAGCGGCCAGACCATCCCCTATGTCACCGGGGTCGGCGTCACCGCCGTCGGCGGGCTGGGCGCCGCGACCACCGCGACCGGGACCGCCGCGCTGAACTCGCCGGGGGTGGTGGGGTCGGCGCAGACCGGCACGGTGCAGACCGGGTTGACCATCAAGCTGACGCCGCATTTCGACGCCGACAACCAGATCGTCACCATCGACCTGAACCTGCTGCTGAACAATCTGATCGAGTTCCGCGACCTCAACGCCGGCAACCAGGTGGGCATCCTGACCCAGCCGGTGACGCAGGAGCAGGCGCTGAACGACATCGTCCGGGTGGTCGCCGGCAACACGGTGGTGCTGGGCGGCCTGCAGACCGACAGCCGCGGCTTCAGCGGCAACCAGCCGACGGTGACGCGCGGGGCGATCGACAAGGGGGTGATCGGCAAGCAGGCGCAGGACATAAACAAGGACGCGCTTTTCCTGATCCTGCGGCCGACCGTGACGGTTTTCCGCCCGGCGGCGCGCTGACGGGCGGCGGCGATGGTGTGGTTCGAGGTCAGGCTGCTCGCCGGCGGACGGGCCCGCTCCATCGAGGTCGAGGCCGCCGACGAACGCCGCGCGCGCGACGCCATCAGCGGCCGGGGCCGCGTGCTGTCGGTGCGCCGCCGCCTCAAGGTCGGCGGCTGGGGCCGCCCGCTCGACCGCAACGAGCGGCACATCCTGTTCATCCGGCTGGCGGCGATGCTGGATTCGCGGGTCGGGCTGGCCGAGGCGCTGCGCCGCATCGCCGCCGCCTTCCGCGGGCGCATCCGGCGCACCGCCGAACGCATGGCCGATTCGGTGGAACTGGGCGACGACCTCGCCGACGCCATGCTGCGCCAGCCGCGCAGCTTTCCGCCGGTGCTGGTGGCGCTGGTGCGGGCCGGCGGCTTCGGCGAGGGCACGCCGACGGCGCTGCGCACCGCCGCCGACTTCGAACGGCAGATCGCCGGAGCCCGCCAGGGCTTTCGCTCCGGGCTGGCGCTGGCCGTGCTCTATGTCGTGACGTCGGGCGTGGTGATGGTCGGCACCTCCTTCTTCCTGACCCCGCTCCTGCTCGACACCGAGGTGTTCCGGCGGGCGGGAGAGGAGGTGAATGTCGACTGGGTCTATCTGCTGTCCAACCTGACCACCGGGCTGGTCGCGGCGGTGCTGGCCGTGCTGGCATTGCTGGGCGGGCTGGCGACCATCGGCCGGCGGGCGGCGCCCGAGCGGGTCGACCGGCTGGTGATGCGGATGCCGCTCTACCGCGACATCGCGCTGGGCATCCAGCACCATGTGATCTTCCGCGAGCTGTCGCTGCTGGTCGCCGGCGGCGTGCCGATCGACCGGGCGTTGCGGCTGACTGCGGACGGCGCGCCTGCCGGTGCCCTGGCCGCCGACCTCAGGGGCGCGACGCGGGCGGTCGCCGCCGGATTGCCCTGGACCGACGCCATGCGGGCGCTGCCCGGTACCGACCGCGCCTCCATCGCCGCGGCGGAGAACCGGGTGGAACTGGCGCAGAGCCTGTCGGCCTTGGCCGAGCAGTACCGCGACCTCTACCTGCACGCCGTCACGGTGGCGGAACCGGTCCTGCGCGGCCTGTCGGTGGTGGTGGTCGGGGTGGCCGGCATCGTCATGTTCGGGCTGACCATCGTGCCCATCCTGCAGCTCGCCGAGCACATCGCCCGGCAACCCTTCTGACATCACGACAGGTCAACGCCATGCCCGGCCCCCTCTTCGCCCCCGGATCGGCCCGTACCGCCTGCATCGCCCTGTCGGTCTGCGGCGTCCTGTTCGCCGGAGTCGGAGCCGCCATGCATATCCGCAGCTATCTGCTGGGCGAGTCGGTGGCCGAGGGCGGCAGCCGGTCGGAGGCGGTCTGCCTGGCAACCGCCCGCCGGATGGGCGGAGAGTTGACGGTGATGCCGGAGGGACTGCGCGTCGTGCTGCCGGAGGCGGTCGACCAGCGGACCTCGCTGACCGATGCGTCCGGCCTGCTGGCCTTCTGTCCGGACATGACGCTGTCCTATTTCTGCATGGGCCTGTCCTGCGGTCCCGGCGGCCCAGGGGGCCCAGGGGGCAAGGTCAGCATGCAGGTGGAGCTGACGCGGAAATCGCTTTAGCCAAGCTCATTTGGGTTGGGCGGACAACGACTTGGCGGCTTCGATGACGCGCCGCAGGTAGCGGGCGTGGAACTCCGGCGTGCGGCTGTGGTAATTGCCGACGGCGGTCCAGAAATTCTCCCAGCCGACGGCGTCGATCTCCCGCCGCAGGATCCAGGCGGTGACCCGGATGTTGTAGCAGGGGTCGAAGGTCAGCGCCTGCTGCACCACCTCCGGCGGGACGCGGCCGGCGGCGATCACCGGAAACCAGATGCTGTTGATCTGCCCCGGTCCGCAATCCTTGGTGCCGTTGCTGTTGGCCGAGCAGGCGCCGGGCGTCCCCTGTTCCACCGCCAGGATCAGCCGCAGCGCGTCGGCCGGCACCTGCCATTCCACCGCCGCCATGTCCAGGCAGTGCGGCGGGACGGCGGCGATGCCCTTCGGCGGCCGGTCGGCCAGGGCCGGCAGGGCGGCCGTCAGCAGTGCCGCCGCCAACAATGCCTTGGACAGCATGCCGGCAAGATCGATCCGCACCCAGCGCTTCACCCGACGCCTCCCACACAATCCGACCGAGAAAGGAAGCGGCGCCGGCGCCTAACAACCGGTTAATCGGGCGAGGCCGTACCTGTCGCGGCAAACGCATTGCATGGTTTCAGATGCAACGATATGGTTGGCCCAACGGATCAATGAGGGCCGTCCACCCTTGAGGGTTGGAAGCGTCGGCCGCGCCTGTGGAGAGACCGCATGTCCAAGAACTTCGCCTCGCACGCCGACCTGGACGAGAAGACCATCAGTTTCGACAGGCTGTCGGACAACGCCTATGCCTATACGGCGGAGGGCGATCCCAACACCGGCGTCGTCATCGGCGACGATGCGGTGATGGTGATCGACACCCAGGCGACGCCGGTTATGGCGCAGGACGTCATCCGCCGCATCCGCGAG
The DNA here is from genome assembly GCF_016595245.1 of Azospirillum endophyticum. Lineage (GTDB taxonomy): Bacteria > Pseudomonadota > Alphaproteobacteria > Azospirillales > Azospirillaceae > Azospirillum > Azospirillum endophyticum. The sequence continues at coordinate 87,792 of NZ_JAENHM010000072.1, read as the reverse complement.
GTCACCGACAAGCCGATCCGCCATGTGGTGCTGTCGCACTACCATGCGGTGCGCGTGCTGGGCGCGTCGGGCTATGCGCCGGAGCAGATCATCGCCAGCGAGGACACCCGCGACCTGATCGTCGAGCGCGGCGAAGCCGACATGGCAAGCGAGATCGGCCGCTTCCCCCGCCTGTTCCGCGCCGTCGAATCCGTCCCAGGCCTGACCTGGCCGACCATCACCTTCCGCGGCCACATGACGCTATGGCTGGGAGCGCTGGAGGTGCAGTTGCTGCAACTCGGCCGTGGCCACAGCAAGGGCGACACGGTGGTGTGGCTGCCGCAGCAGAAGATCCTGTTCTCCGGCGATCTGGTCGAATATGGCGCCACCCCCTATTGCGGCGACGCCTATTTCACCCACTGGCCGGCGACGCTGGATGCCCTCGCCGCGCTGAAGCCGGAGAAGCTGGTGCCCGGCCGCGGCGCCGCCCTGACCACGGCGGAGCAGGTGCAGGAAGGGCTGCGCGGCACCCGCGCCTTCACCAGCGAACTGTTCGAGCTGGTCAAGCAGGGGGTCGCCGAGGAGAAGGATCTGCGGGCGATCTACAAGGACACCTATGCCGCGCTGAAGCCGAAGTTCGGCCATTGGGTGATCTTCGACCACTGCATGCCCTTCAACGTCACCCGCGCCTATGACGAGGCGACGCAGCATCCCGACCCCCGCATCTGGACCGCCGAGCGCGATCTGGAGATGTGGCGGCAATTGGAGGGTTGACGCCAGTTCCCCGGGTCAAGGGGCCTTACTCACAGGACTCCTGTCAGCCCCGCCTTTGCGAGGATGACGGGAGTCCTCATCCCGGGAACAACAATCCTGGACCCGACGACCCCGCCTCAGTTCCGGCCCATCATCTGCCGGCGGGCGAGCGCGCGGTGAAGCTTCATGCGTTGCGACACCGTGCGCAGGCGGGTGCCGCGGGCGCCGGGGGCGAAAAGCCCGTCGAGGTTCTGTCCGAACATCTCCCAACTGCGCAGCGGTCCGGTGTCGATGTGCAGGAAGTGGGAGCGCGGATACCAGCCGACGCCACCGCGCTTCAGGTCGAGCGCGCTGCGGTGGGCATCGGGCAGGCGCGACGGCAGGGTGACGTCGAGCGCGCGGCCCACCAGATGCTGGCTGTGCTCCGCCACGCCCAGGCTGCGGGCGGCCAGCATGGCGTTGGTTTCCGGCGTGCGGAAGGCGGACAGGACGGTCGCCTTGGACTGGCCCACCGCCTCCAGGATGTCGGCCAGGAAGTCCAGCGTGCCGACGTCGACCGGCCCTTCCTTGTTGGCGCGGTGGTCGCGCAGGAATTTGGCCAAATCGGCCATCGCGTCGGGCAGCGGGCCGTCGGCGTCGCGGTAGGGGCCGTCGAAGGTCTCGCCGGTGTTCTGGTTCCTGAGGCTGAGGCGGCGCGGGGCGGCGGGGGCGGCCAGCGCGCGGCCGGACATCAGCACCAGGGCGCCGCACCCGATCAGCAGGCTGCGGCGCTTCAGGGAGAGGGGCGAGGAGGACATGCGGTCGGTCGTTTCTTTCGGCGGGGCACCGTCAGGTCAACAAAATGGCGACCGATTCGCAAATGCAAAGTGGCGGCGCATGGCGCGGCTGCATGGCTGGCAGGGGAAGACCGACCTAAAGCAGCCGTTGCGCCTTGAAGCTGGTGTGCCGGCCGCCCTTGCCGATCACCAGATGGTCGTGCACGACGAGGCCGACGGCGTTGGCGGCGCGGACGATCTCCTTGGTCATCTCGATGTCGGCGCGGCTGGGGGTGGGATCGCCGGAGGGGTGGTTGTGGACCAGGATCACGGCGGCGGCCGACAGTTCCAGTGCGCGCTTCACCACCTCGCGCGGATAGACGGGGGTATGGTCGATGGTGCCGCGCTGCTGCACCTCGTCGGCGATCAGCGTGTTTTTGCGGTCGAGGAACAGCAGGCGGAACTGCTCCGTCGGCTCATGGGCCATGGCGGCGGAGCAATAGTCGATCAGCGCCTGCCAGGACGCCAGCACCGGCCGGTCGATCACCCGCTGCTGCAAGGCGCGCAGCGCCGCCGCGCCGACGATGCGCACGGTGGCGACGGCATTGTCGGTGCCGAGCGATACGCCTTCCGCCTTCAGGCCGCGCAGCCGTTCGGGAGGAGCGTTGACCACCCCCCACAGGTCGCCGAAGGTCCGGATCAGCAACTTGGCGAGCGGCTTGACGTCGCGCCGCGGGCTGGCGGCGAACAGCACCATTTCCAAAAGTTCGTAATCGTCCAGCGTGTCGGGCCCGCGGTCGAGGAAGCGGCGGCGGAGCCGTTCGCGATGGTCGAGGTAATGAGGATCGTCGTCGGCCGCCTCGTCGTTGCTTTCGCTGACCGGGGCTTCGGCGACCGGATGGTCGGCGGGGACTGTGTCCGCGGTGTTTTCCACCACGGTCCTGCCGGTCTCCGCAGCCGAGGTCGGCTGGTCGGGAAATGGCAGGATTCCGGTGCCCAGGCCGGCGTCGTCCATTTCCGTTCCGCTTCCCGCGCTTCCGGCATTCCGGCTGCGTCCTGTCGTCTTGCGTCCTGCCATCGGTCATCGCCATGCATATGTAAGGCGATGATTATATCCTCCCGATGCGCGAGCGGACAGGGGATGACGCTCGCGCCAGTGGAGAAATAACCCCTTGGTTCAGTCTGCGAGGCCGGCTTGGCTGTTTCCACCCCGCCCCGGCAGCATGCGGGTCAGGACGTTGTCGCGGCGGATGAAATGGTGCCACAACGCCGCCGCCGCATGCAGGGCGGCGAGGGCGAGGATCAGGTTGGCGCCAAGCTCGTGAATCTCCTTCACCGAGCGTCCGAGCTCGCGGTCGGCCGCCACCGGGGAGGGGATGGTGAACAGGCCGAAGAAGGACAGCGTGTCGCCGCGCAGCCAGGTCAGCCCGACCCCGACCAGCGGGATCGCCAGCATCAGGGCATAGAGCCCGAGATGGACGGCGTGGGAGGCGCCGCGTTCGACCGGCGTCATCTCCGGCGGCAGGGCGGGCGTGCCGCGGCTGAGGCGAAGCCCGATCCGCGCCAGCACCAATCCGAGGAGAGCCAGGCCGAAGGAGATGTGCAGCCACCAGATGGTGGCGCGCATCGGGTCGCCGCGCGGATAGAAATCCTCGCCGAAGGTCAGCAGATAGACGCCGACGATCAGAAGGGCGATCAGCCAGTGCAGGGTTTTCTGGGTCGCGCTGTAGGTGGTGGTCATCGGAAGAACTCCGGAGGAAAGGCAGCCGTGCCGCGCCGCCGTTCAGGCGGCGATGTCTCAGGCGGTGATGTCGAGGGTGCGGCTCCGGTTGGGATCCGCCGGACGGCTGGAGGTGGGGCCTCGCGACTCGGCGGCCCGGGCGGCGGCAGTCTCGAGGGTGTCGTTGTCGCGGTCGCCGTCGCTGTCGATGCCGGGCGCGGAGGCAGCGGCCGGCCGGCTCCGGAGAGGGGACGGCATCGGCGACAGGGAAGCGGAAGAGGCGGCGGACAGCATCGGCGGTTATCCAGGCTGGGGCGGGGGTTCCCCACCGGTCTATCCTGCCAAGCTTACATGTGGCTTACGGGGGGCCGACGGCAGCCGGAATCGGCCGGACTGCGTCGGTTCGCCGCGGCATGGGCGGAGCGTGCGGCGGAAAGCGCAGGGTGAAGGTAGCGCCGCCGCCGGGGGTGTCGTCGACCGCTATGCCGCCGCCATGCGCCGCCATGGTGCGCGCGACGATGGACAGCCCCAAGCCGGCCCCCCCGGTGCCTCCCGCGCCATCGTCACGGTCGCGGCTGCCCTGCCAGAACCGTTCGAACACGCGGGCACGCAGGGCCGGGGGGATGCCGGGGCCGTGGTCGACGACCCGCAGCAACGGCTCGCCCGCGGCGGAAACCGCCAGCTCGACGCTGACCGTGCTGCCGGATGGGGCATGGCATACGGCATTTTCCACCAGGTTGCGCAGGGCGCGGAACAGCGGGTCGTGGGCGCCGCGCACGGCCAGGGGCCGGTCGTCTCCGACCACCTCGATCAGCCGGCCCTTGCCCAGCGCCAGCGGGACGAGATGGGTCGAAACCTCGACGGCAAGCTGGGCGAGATCGACCGACGCGTCGGGGGCGATCCGCAGGGCGTCCAGCCGGGCCAGGTCGAGCAGCTGGTCGACCAGCCGCGCCATGCCGGCGACATCCGGGCGGATCGGAGCGCCCGGGGCGCCGATCAGCGCCAGATGGGCATCCAGCACCGCCAGCGGCGTGCGCAGCTCGTGCGCGGCGTCGGCGATGAAGCCGCGCTGGGCCTCGTAGCCGGCCTCCAGCCGATCCAGCGCCTGATTGACCGCGCGGACCAGCGGCAGCACCTCGCGCGGCATGTCCTGTTCCGGCAGCCGTTCGGACACGCTGTCCGGACCGATCGCGGCGGCACGGGCGGAAGCGCGGCGCAACGGCCGCAGGCCGCGATGGATGATCACGAGGTTGACCAGGATGAGGACCAGGGCGAAGGGCAGCCAGATCCAGCCGAAATGCTCGACGAACTCCTCCAGCAGCCATTCGATGTGCAGCTCCTCCTCGCCGGAGGCCACCTGGATCCAGTATGGCCGGCCGCCGACGACGATGCGGTGGCTGAGGCCGTAGAGGGGCGGTTCGCCATTCTGCGCCGGCACCCGGAAGACGCTGCGCGGCCGTTCCGTCGCGGTGGGATCGAGCGGGCTCTCCACCCCGACGGAGCCGAGCAGAAGCCGGCCGTCGCCGTCGATCACGGCGAAGGAGGCGGCGTTCACCCGCAGCATCGCCTGGACCGAGTCGGGCAGGGTGGTGTTCAGCCGGCCGTCGGTCCCGCCGCCGTCAGGCCCGCGAACCGCTTTTTCGATCACGCGGGCGACACCGGACAGGGTCCGCTGGCGCATGCGGTCGTGCGTGCCCTTGAACTCGACATACAGCAGCAGCGCCGTGGTGCCGACCGCCAGCAGCGTGACCAGCACCAGCCAGCCGGCGATGGATGCCAGGAGGGAGGGTGGGCGGGCCATCATGTCCCGGTTTCCGCCGGGACTTCGGTCAGGATATAGCCGATGCCGCGCAGGGTCTGGACGCCAGCGGTCGCCCCCGCGGCCTGCAGCCGCTTGCGCAGCCGGTGAATCAGAACCTCGACCGCATTCGACCCGACCTCGTCGCCGAAACCGTACAGGCCGTTTTCCAGGGCCGCCTTCGACACCACCCGGCCGGCGCGGCGCAGCAGCAGCTCCAGCGCGTCAAGCTCCCTCCGGCTGAGCTCCAGCGGCCGTCCGCCGACGGTCGCCAGCCGGGCGGCCGAATCGAAGGCGAGGTTCCCCTGTTGCAGCACCATGCCCAATGCCGCCCCCGGCCGGCGCAGCAGGGCGCGGATGCGGGCGACCAGTTCCTCCAGCGCGAAGGGCTTCAGCAGATAGTCGTCCGCCCCCAGGTTCAATCCCCTGACCCGGTCGTCCACGCCGTCGCGGGCGGTCAATATCAGCACCGGGGTGCTGTCGGCCCGCGCCCGCAGCGCCGACAGCAGCGTCAGCCCGTCGGCATCGGGAAGGCCGAGGTCGAGCAGCACGGCGTCGAAGCCGGCGACGGCCAGGGCCGCCGCCGCATCCTCGGCGTTGTGGACGAGGTCGACGGCGAAGCCGGCCTTGCGCAGCCCCTCGGCGGTCAAGGACGCCAGCCGTCGGTTGTCTTCGATCAGCAGCAGCCGCAAGTGGGTCACTTCCGGAATCGATGGGCGGGAGGCGGTGCCCGCGACTCTCCGCCTTTTGTCCGGCGACTGCAAGCCGGCCACGGAATGGGGCTCCCGGCTTGTGGCGGGCGAAATCCCGGGGGCGGTCCTGCCGGGACCATTCTTTCGCCGGTGGGCGTTTCCGGCGCAGCACCTTCGAAGCGGCTTTAAAAGTAGATCGAAATGAAAAATATACAATCAGCGATATTTTGTCGCTCGTCCGGCAACGGCTCTATGGATGATGATTGGCAATGGAGCGTCGCTGCGGTGGGGGGACGGAAAGAAGGCGGCCGATCATCGATCCCTTGGATCGGCAAAAAAGGACGCATCCGCATCGGGGCCGCTCCAAGATGGTTCCTGAAGGCGATCTCCAAGCCAGAATCTTGAGCGCAGTCCGGGCCACAGGGTGGAATCGAACCGAAGGAGGCGATGTATGGATATGAACGTGCATTCCGCCATACGGGATGGATCGACGGAATCGGCCGCCGCTGCACCCGGTATCGGCCGGTTCGGCGCCTTTTCGCGCGGACTGCGGCGGCTGGCGGCACGGCTGACGACACGGGGTGTGCTGGTTGCCGGGCTGACCGCATCCGCGATGGCGGCGACGGTCGGGCTGGGGGGACCGGGAATCGCCCGGGCCGCCTATCCGGAGAAGCCGATCAGCCTGATCGTCGGCTACGCCGCCGGCGGCGGATCCGATGTCATCGCCCGGTCGCTCGCTCCCTTCATCGAGCAGGAACTGGGCGGCAGCGCCAGGGTGATGGTGATGAACCGTCCGGGCGCCGGCGGCGAGATCGGCTTCGCCGCCATCGCCGATGCCGCTCCCGACGGCTACACCATCGGCCTCATCAACTCGCCCAACGTCGTGACGATCCCGATCGAACGGCACGCGCGCTTCTCGCTCGACCGGCTCGACCCGCTCTACAACCTGGTGGACGATCCCGGCTCCTTCGTCGTCCACATGGACAGCCCTTTCCAGTCGTTGGCCGATGTCGCCGCCTTTGCCAAGGCCAACCCCAACAATGTGACGGTCGGCACCACCGGCATCGGGTCCGACGACCACTTGGCGATGCTGATGTTCCAGCGTCTGACCCAGACCCAGTTGACCCATGTGCCCTTTCCGGGCAGCGCCGACGCTCACCGTGCGCTGCTGGGCCGGCATATCCAGGTCACCTCGATGAACATCGGCGAATCGGCACGGGCGCGCCAAGGCGATCCGATCCGCATCCTGGGGGTGATGACCGACCGGCGGTCGGAACAGGCGCCGGATGTCCCGACCTTCAAGGAGTTGGGGTTCGACGTGAAGATGTCGTCCCTGCGCGGCCTTGCCGCCCCGGCCGGCCTGCCGGCCGACATCCGCGCCAAGCTGGTCGATGCCATCGACAGGGCGGTGAAGCATCCGGAATTCCAGGACATCGCCCGCAAGGCCTACCAGCCGCTGCGCCTGCTGCCCCCCGACCGGTATGCGGCGGAGCTGAAGGCCCAGGAGGCCACCTTCCGCACGGTCTGGAGGGAAACGCCCTGGCTGAAGTGAGGGGCGACGTGATGCCGGTTGGGTGCGCTTTGCGATTTCCGCCTGCCGTATCCGCCATTTCCCCACGGTGGATGCTGCGGCGAAATCGGCTGGCGACGACCGCGGTTCGGGTCATTTCCGGGCGTTGACAGCCGGTGGGCACCGCACTATGGTGCGCGCCTTCAATCGAGCCGCCGAGCGTTCAGGAACAGCATCATGAAAATCGTCAACTCCCTGAAGTCGATGAAGACGCGCCACAAGGCCTGCCGCGTGATCCGCCGCAAGGGTCGCGTCTACGTCATCAACAAGCAGAACCCCCGCTTCAAGGCCCGCCAGGGCTGATCGATCCGTCAGGATCGATCGACTGCGAGGCCGGGCATCGCGCCCTGCCTCCCGGTCATCGGGTGTTTACGCAAGAGCCGCGCCTTCGGGTGCGGCTCTTGCGTTTTGGGCATCCCGCATCCCGAGCGCGCGCCTTGTGCTTCCACCGGGGCGAATGATACGTGTGGCGGACGAGTTCGCCACAACGGGATGAGGACCGCCCGCGATGAAGATGCCGGTGCCGGACAGCGGGGTGATCGCCCGCCGCCGCGAGATCGTGGAGGCGCTGCGCGCCATCGTGCCGGGCGAAGGCGTGATCGTCGATGAGAACGAGCTGCGCGCCTACGAGTGCGACGGCCTGACCGCCTACCGCCAGCTGCCGATGGTCGCCGTGCTGCCCGGCACGGTGGAGCAGGTGTCCCAAATCCTGAAGGCCTGCAAGGCGATGGGGGTGAAGGTGGTGCCGCGCGGGGCCGGCACCTCGCTGTCGGGCGGCGCCCTGCCGCTGGCCGACGGCGTGCTGCTGGGCATGGGCAAGTTCAAGCGCATCCTCGACATCGATTACGCCAACCGCTGCGTCACCGTGCAGCCGGGGGTCACCAACCTCGGCATCTCCAACGCGGTGGCGCATGAGGGCTTCTATTACGCCCCCGATCCGTCCAGCCAGATCGCCTGCACCATCGGCGGCAACATCGCCGAGAATTCCGGCGGCGTGCACTGCCTGAAATACGGGCTGACCACCAACAATGTGCTGGGGCTGGAACTGGTGCTGATGGACGGCACCATCTTGCGGCTGGGCGGCAAGCATCTGGATGCCGGCGGCTATGACCTGATGGGGATCGTCACCGGGTCGGAGGGGTTGCTGGGCGTGGTGACCGAGGTCACGGTGCGCATCCTGAAGAAGCCAGCCACCGCCCGCGCGGTGCTGCTGGGATTCCCCAGCAGCGAACAGGGCGGCGATTGCGTGGCCGCCATCATCGCCGCCGGCATCATCCCCGGCGGCATGGAGATGATGGACCGCCCCGCCATCCACGCCGCCGAAGCCTTCGTCCAGGCCGGCTATCCGCTGGACGTCGAGGCGCTGCTGATCGTCGAGCTGGACGGGCCGGCGGCGGAGGTCGACCACCTGATCGAGCGGGTCGAGGCCATCGCCCGTGACAAGGGCGCCTGCTATGCCCGCGTGTCCAACAGCGAGGAGGAGCGGCTGGCCTTCTGGGCCGGGCGCAAGGCCGCCTTCCCGGCGGTGGGGCGGATCAGCCCCGATTACTACTGCATGGACGGCACCATCCCGCGCAAGGCGCTGCCGCTGGTGCTGCAGCGGATGCAGGAGATGTCGGACCGCTGCGGCCTGCGCGTCGCCAACGTCTTCCATGCCGGCGACGGCAACCTGCATCCGCTGATCCTCTACGATGCCAACAAGCCGGGCGAGCTGGAGGCGGCGGAGGCCTTCGGCAACGACATCCTGCGCCTGTGCGTCGAGGTCGGCGGCGTGCTGACCGGCGAGCATGGGGTGGGGGTGGAGAAGCGCGACCTGATGACCGACCAGTTCGACGAGGCCGATCTGCAGCAGCAGCAGCGGTTGAAATGCGCCTTCGACCCCGACGGGCTGCTGAACCCGGGCAAGGTCTTTCCCACGCTGCACCGCTGCGCCGAACTCGGCCGGCTGCATGTCCACCAGGGGGAATTGCGCTTCCCCGACATCCCGCGTTTCTGAAGGGCCGCCCCCCGCCATGACCATCACCACCTTGAAGCCGGAAAGCGCCGCGCAGGCGGCCGATGCGGTGCGCTGGGCGCTGTCGGCCGGCGAGCCGCTGGAGATCCTGGGCAGCGGCAGCCGCCGCGGGCTGGGGCGCCCGGTGCAGGCCGGCCATGCGCTCGACCTGTCCGCCCTGTCGGGCGTGATCGCCTATGAGCCCGAGGAACTGGTGCTGACCGCGCTGGCCGGCACGCCGATGGAGACGATCCGCAGCATGCTGGCAGACCGCGGGCAACATCTGGCCTTCGAGCCGCCGGAAGGCGGAACGCTGGGTGGGCTGGTCGCCAGCGGACTGGCCGGGCCGCGCCGCATCTCGGCCGGATCCGCCCGCGACCACACGCTGGGGATATCCGGGGTCAGCGGCCGGGGGGAAGCCTACAAGGGCGGCGGCAAGGTGGTGAAGAACGTCACCGGCTATGATGTGCCCAAGCTGATGGCCGGGTCCTTCGGCACCCTGACCGCACTGACCGAGATCACGGTGAAGGTGCTGCCGGCACCGGAGGACACCGCGACGCTGCTGCTGTTCGGTCTGGACGACGCGGCGGCGGTGGCGATGCTCGACCGGGCGCTGCGCAGCCCCTACGAGGTGTCGGGCGCCGCCCATCTGCCGGCGGCGGTCGCCGCGCGGTCGGGGGTGTCCGCCGTGGCGGGAGCGGGCGGGGCGGTGACGCTGGTGCGGCTGGAGGGCTTCGGTCCGTCGGTCGCCGCGCGTGTGACCATGCTGCGCGAGGAGCTTCGGGCCGACGCCGTGCTGGCGCGCGACGAGTCGTTGGCGGTCTGGCGCGAGGTGAGGGATGGGGTGTGGTTCGGGGGAGTGGCTGCCGACGGCCCCCACCCTAACCCTCCCCCGCTGGGCGGGGGAGGGGACCACCGCGGCTCTCCCGTATCGGACCCTGACTCCCTCCCCCGCTCAGCGGGGGAGGGTCGGGGAGGGGGCAAGGACGACTCGCAGCTGTGGAAACTCTCGGTCCCGCCGTCGACCGGTCCCGCTACCGTCGCCGCCATCCGCCGCACGCTCGACGTCGAGGTCTTCTATGACTGGGGCGGCGGGCTGGTCTGGCTGGCGGCACCGCCCGACTCGAGCGGGACGATCCGTGGCGCGCTCTCCGCGGGCGGCCATGCCACGCTGGTGCGGGCGCCGGACGCCGTGCGGGCCGCGACCGACGTTTTCCAGCCCTTGGCGGAGCCACTGATGGCGCTGAGCCGCCGGGTCAAGGAAAGCTTCGATCCCAAGGGCATCCTCAACCCCGGCCGCATGTATGCGGGGCTGTAACGGGAAGACCGACCTCGATGCAAACGAACTTCTCGCTGGCCCAGCTGGCCGATGCCGCGATCCGCGACTCGGAGCAGATCCTGCGCAAATGCGTCCATTGCGGCTTCTGCACCGCCACCTGCCCGACCTACACCATCCTGGGCGACGAGCTGGACAGCCCGCGCGGCCGCATCTACCAGATCAAGGACATGCTGGAGAAGGGCGGCCCGCCGCCCGAGACCACGGTCAAGCACATCGACCGCTGCCTGTCCTGCCTGTCCTGCATGACGACCTGCCCGTCGGGCGTCCATTACATGCATCTGGTCGATCACGCCCGCGCCCACATCGAGGCGACCCACAGCCGTCCGCCGGCCGACCGGGCGGTGCGCGACCTGATCGCGCGGCTGCTGCCCAACCCGCGGCTGTTCCGGCTGGCCCTGCTCGGGGCGTCGCTCGGCGTCTCCCTGGGCCGCCCGTTCCGCGCCCTGCTGCCCAAGCGGCTGTCCGCCATGCTGGCGCTGACCCCGGCCAGCGTCCCGGCGCCGAGCTACAGCGACCGTCCGGGCATCCATCCGGCGCAGGGGCCGCGGAAGAAGCGGGTCGCCCTGCTGATCGGCTGCGCCCAGCAGGTGCTGGCGCCGCAGATCAACGAGGCGACGATCCGTCTGCTGACCCGGCATGGGGTCGAGGTGGTGGTGTCCAAGGGCGCCGACTGCTGCGGCGCCTTGACGCACCATATGGGCAAGGAGGACCTCGCCCACGCCGCCGCGAAGAAGACCATCGATGCCTGGACCAAGGAGATCGAGGGCGAGGGGCTGGACGCCATCGTCGTCAACGCCTCGGGCTGCGGCACCAGCGTCAAGGATTATGCCCACATGTTCCGCGAGGATGCCGCCTATGCCGCCAAGGCGGCGCGGGTGGCGAATCTCGCGAAGGACGTCACCGAACTGATGAACGGAATCGGGCTGGAGCGGCCGGTGGTGGAGACCGGGCAGGCGGTCGCCTACCATTCCGCCTGCTCGATGCAGCACGGCCAGCGCATCAAGGAACCGCCGCGCGCCCTGCTGCGCGCCGCCGGCTTTCTGGTGAAGGAGATCCCCGACGCGCATCTCTGCTGCGGGTCGGCCGGCACCTACAACATGCTGCAGCCCGAACTGGCGGAAGAGTTGCGGAACCGCAAGGTCGCGGCGATCGAAAGCACCCAGGCCCAGGCGGTGGCGGCCGGCAATCTCGGCTGCATCACCCAGATATCGTCCGGTACCGGATTGCCGGTGGTCCACACGGTGGAGCTGCTGGACTGGGCGACCGGCGGTCCGCTGCCCGACGCGGTGGCCGGCCGGGCGGCCTTCCGGCAGGGCAGGGGCGGGTGACCTCAAGGAGCGGCGCGGGCAGGAGGGCCTGAGACGGGGATGCACGCCAGCGTGGGCGGAACCGGGGGTTTCTTACCCCTACAATTCTGTGTTTATCTGCGTCCATCTGTGTCAGAAAATCCGCCCGCCTCTCGTTCCGGCCCCCGCCCCGTTCAGGTCATCGCCTTGTCATTGCCACCGACATCATTGCCACCCACGGAAACCGTCCGCATGAGCGCCGCCTACGGAATCACCCATCGGCTGTCGGCTTGGGGTGTTCACATCTTCACGGCCAGCGGCGCCGTGCTGGGGCTGCTCGGCCTGCTGGCGGCGGCGGCGGGCGACGCCAAGCTGTGCCTGATGTGGCTGGGCATCGCGCTGGTCGTCGACGGCGTCGACGGCACGCTGGCCCGCCGGGTCTCGGTCAAGCAGGTGCTGCCGGGGATCGACGGGTCTGCGCTGGACCTCGTCATCGATTACCTGACCTATGTCGTGGTGCCGGCGGTGTTCATGCACCGCTTCGGCCTGCTGCCGGATGGGTTGATCAGCATCGCCCTCGCCGCCTGGATCCTGCTGACGGCGCTCTATTGCTTCGCCAATGTCGGGATGAAGAGCGGCGACAACTATTTCGTCGGTTTTCCGGCGATCTGGAACGTCGTGGCCCTCTATCTGTGGCTGCTCGACCTCAGCCCCTGGTTCAATGCGGCCGTCGTGGTGGCGCTGGGGCTGCTGACCTTCACCACCGTCAAGTTCCTGCATCCCTTCCGCGTCAAGGCGCTGATGGCGCTGAACATCGGCGTGACCACGGTCTGGCTGTTGTGCTGCATCGCCCTGGTGGTGGTGGAGCCGGCGCGGCCGGGCTGGCTGTTCGGCCTGTGGCTGGCGACCTCGGTCTATTACGCCGCCGTTTGCGCCTGGCGGACGCTGCGCGGCCCTTGATGGCATCTCCCTCTCCCCCCCGGGGAGAGGGTCGGGGTGAGGGGGAGCCGCAGCGTGGCTTCGCCGGGAATCCGGAGCGCCGGCATCCCGACTGATCCTCGTCATGAATCCCCCTCACCCTAACCCTCTCCCCGGGGGGGAGAGGGGATTCTCAAGGGAACCGCTGCGATCGTCGGACGTTGCTCATGCGCAGTTCGGCATCCGCTCCAGCGAAGGGTTCCCGTTTTGGCCGAAGGCTCCACCAAGGTCGTGCTCGCAGCACTCGGCGGCAACCTGATGATCGCGCTGACCAAGTTCGTCGCCAGCGCGATGACCGGCAGCGCCGCCATGTTCAGCGAGGCGATCCATTCCATCGTCGACAGCGGCAACCAGCTGCTGCTGCTCTACGGCATCCGCCGCGCCCGTCGCCCGCCGACCCCGCAGCACCCCTTCGGCCACGGGCGCGAGGTGTATTTCTGGTCCTTCGTGGTCGCCGTCCTGCTGTTCGGCATCGGTGCCGGCCTGTCCATCTATGACGGCTGGCACGCCCTGTCCCATCCGGAACCGGTGGAAAGTCCCTGGGTGAATTTCGCCGTCCTGGGCTTCGCCGTGCTGTTCGAAGGCTTTTCCTGGTTCGTCGCGTTCCGCGAGTTCCGCCGAGGCCAGAGCGGCGTCGGCATCCTGTCGGCGGTCCATCGGTCGAAGAACCCGTCGGTCTTCGTCGTGCTGCTGGAGGATACCGCGGCGCTGACCGGCCTGCTTCTGGCCGGCATCGGCCTGATGCTGGGCGAAGTCACCGGCGACCCGATCTACGATGCCTACGCCTCCATCGCCATCGGCGTCGTGCTGGCGATCATCGCAGCGCTGCTGGCCTATGAGTCGAAGGGGCTGCTGATCGGCGAATCGGCCGACCGCCGCGTCGTCGAGGGCATCCGCCGCATCGTCGGCGAGGAGGCGCGGGTGAAGCGGCCGCTCGACGTGCTGACCATGCATATGGGACCGGACGATGTCTTGCTGAACCTGTCGGTGGAGTTCCAGGACAGCCTGAACGCCCGCGAGGTGGAGGGCGCCGTCTGCTCGCTGGAAAGCCGCATCCGCAGCCAATATCCGATCATCCGCCGCATCTTCGTCGAGGCCGAGTCGCTGCGCGCCCGCCGCGGCCGGCAGGGTGGTGACGGAGCGGCCCCGGCCGCGGGGCTTCCGGCCCAAGGATATTCGGCCCAAGGACATCCGGCCGAATGATGGAGGTATCCACGGCGCACCCGATCCGGATCGGCACCGCCGGCTGGAGCATCCCCAAGCTCTCGGCGCCGGCCTTTCCCGCCGAGGGCACCCATCTGGAGCGCACCGCCCGCGTCATGCCGATGACTGAGGTGAACAGCAGCTTCTACCGCCCGCACAAGCCGGAGACCTGGGCGCGCTGGGCCGCCTCCACCCCGCTCGGCTTCCGCTTCGCGGTGAAGTTGCCCAAGGCGATCAGCCACGAGGCCCGGCTGGTCGGCGTCGAGGCGGCGCTGGAGCGCTTCCTGGCGGAAGCGGGGATGCTGGGCGACCGCTTCGGTCCGCTGCTGGTGCAATTGCCACCCAGCCTGCGCTTCGACCCCGCGGTGGCGGAGGCGTTCTTCGCCGCCCTGCGCCACCGCTTCGACGGGGACGTGGTGTGCGAGCCGCGCCATGCTTCGTGGTTCGGCGATGAGGCGGAGGCCCTGCTGGTCACCCGGCGCGTCGCCCGCGTCGCCGCTGATCCCGCCCCGGTGCCGGGAGCCGGTGAGCCGGGCGGCTGGGACGGCCTGCGCTACTGGCGGCTGCACGGATCGCCGGTGATGTACCGTTCCGCCTATGAACCTGCCGTGCTGGACGCGCTGGCCGAACGCTTGGCAGCGGAGGCGGCGCTGCGGCCGGTCTGGTGCGTCTTCGACAACACCGCCGATTTCCACGCCGTCGACGACGCGCTGGCGACGATGGCGCGAGTGGAGGGCGGGCGGGGCGACGGCGGAGCGCGGCGGCCCTGAGCCCATCCCTGGCAGGATCTCCATCTTCGGCCGGTTCCACCAATGGGGGAACCTCCAGCACGACCGTGACGGTGCATTGTTGCGAGGCTATGCTGCCGCGAAACGCCTCCGATCGGGAGGCAACGGTGTGCAGGCGGTGTGGTCATGGAGTTCGTCGTCCTACTGCTGATCTTCGGCTTCCTCACCCACCGGCTGGACCGGCGGCTGAAGGCCCAGGCGGCGGAAATCGCGGCCTTGCGCGGCCGGCTGGACAAGGCGCTGGCCGGTACGCTGCCGCTTTCAACGACCGAGAGCGCTCCTGAGGCCGTCACCGGGGCCGCTTCCGTCGGCGCACCGGCCCCCGCATTGGATGTGCCGCCGGGCGAGGAGGCCGGCGAGCCGGTCTTCGCGTCGGATGCGGAAGGGCCTGTGCAATCTCCGCCACCGGCCCCGCCGCCCCTGTCGCCCCCGGAACCCGCGGTTCCGGCGGCGGCGCGGCCGGGATGGCGCGAGTTGGAGGAGTCGCTGGCCTCGCGCTGGCTGATCTGGCTCGGCGGCGCCACCATGGCGCTGGCGGCCGCCTTCTTCATCAAGCTGTCGGTCGACCATGGCTGGCTCGGGCCGAGCGTCCGCGTGGCGCTGGGGCTGCTCGCCGGATTCGGGCTGATGGTGGGAGGCGAATGGCTGCGCCGCCGGCCGGCCCAGCGTGCCGTTGCCGCGCTCCGGCCCGACTATGTGCCGCCGGCCCTGACCGCCGCCGGCCTGTTCACCGCCTTCGCCAGCGTCTATGGCGGCTTCGCCCTGTTCGATCTGTTCGCGCCGCTGGTCGCCTTCGCGCTGCTGGCGGCCCTGTCGCTGGTCGGCATCGGGCTGTCGCTGCTGCAGGGGCCGTTCATCGCGGCGCTCGGGTTGCTGGCCGGCTATGTCACGCCGATCCTGATTCCCTCCGATCATCCCGACGCCTGGGGGCTGTTCGCCTATCTGCTGGCGCTGAACGGGGCGGGCATGGCGGTCGTGCTGTATCGCGGCTGGGGCTGGCTCGGCTGGGGGGCGCTGGCCGGTGCGGCGCTGTGGCCGCTGATCTGGATGATCGACCCCTGGCGCAATGGCGACGCGCTGCCGACCGGCATCTATCTGCTGCTGACCACCGCGCTGTTCCTAGTGCCGGCGGTGCTGGGCGTGTTGGACCAGGCGCCGCCGGAACCCGCCCCCGCCACCGGCTGGCGCACGGCTTTGCCCGACTGGATCCGGCGCAAGCGGCGCCACCCGGCCGACCGGCTGGCGATGATGGCGATGCGGGTGTTCGGGGTGCTGGTCGCCGCCGTCACCTGGCTCGACTCACACGAATCGGTGTCGCTGATCGTGCTGGGCCTGTTCGCCCTGCTGGCGATGGTCGGCGGACGGCGGACGGAACGGATCGCCGGGGTGGCCTGGATCGCGGTGCTGGCGGTGCTGCTGGCGCTGGCGCCCTGGAGTCTGCCCTATGTGCCGTCCAGCCCGCCGCCGCTGAATGCGGACGGCCAGCCGCTGATCATCGCCGATCCGGCCGGCTTTCCGGCGGAGGTCGTGCGTTTCCTGTGGGTGGCGGCCGGCTTCGCCGCGCTGTTCGGCATCGGCGGCTTCATCGCGTTGTGGGAGGCGCGGCGGGCCGCCTTGTGGGCGTCGATCTCGGCGCTCGCCCCGCTGGCCCTGCTGACTCTGGCCTATGCTCAGGTGTCGGTGGCCTACGCGCCGGTGACGGCCGCCTATCCCCAGGTGATGATGCCGCAAACCGCCATCGGCTGGCCGGCCGCCGCCCTCGTGCTGGCGGCCCTGCTGGTCGGCGCCACCACGCCGCTGGCCCGCCATCGCCACCGTCCGGGCGCCGCGCTGGGCTTGGCCGCCTTCGCTGCCGGCGCCACCGGCGCCATCGCGCTCGGTGCCACCATGACCTTGCAGGAGGCGTGGCTGACCGTCGCGCTGGCGATGCAGGTGCCGGTGCTGGCGTGGTTGGAGCGTCAACTGGCCCTGCGCGAGTTGCGCGGCGTCACCCTGCTGGTGGCGGTCGCCGTGCTGGTCCGGCTGGCGGTCAACCCCTCCGTGCTGGAATATGAGGGCTATGGCTGGATCGGCTATGGCTACGGCCTGCCGGCGCTGGGCTTCCTGGCGGCGGCGCGCTGGATGCGGGCGGCGCCGGCCGGGAAAGAGGAAGGCCCGAAGGGCGATGATTTGGTGGTGATGGTGCTGGAGGCCGGTGCCCTGATCTTCACCACCTTGATGCTGTCGCTGGGCATCCACCGCTGGATGTCCGGCAGCCTGGAGGAGATGCCCTCCGATCTGGCGGAGGTGGCGCTGCACACCCTGTCCTGGCTTGGCCTCGCCCTGCTGCTGGCGGCAGACCGGCGGTGGAGCACGCGGGCGGTTGCGGTGTGGGGCCGGCGCCTGCTGGTCCTGCTGGCCGCGGCCAGCGCCCTCTTCCTGCATTTGCTGGTGCTGAACCCGCTGTGGAATTTCGAATGGGTCGGTACCTGGCCGGTGGTCAACCGGCTGCTGCTGGCCTATGGCGCGCCGGCCGTGCTGCTGCTGGTCTATCTCTGGTACGACCCGCCGCCGTCGCGCAGCCTGCGCAGCGCCGCTCCGGTGTTGGCGCTGCTGCTGATCGCCACCAATCTGGCCCTGGAGATCCGCCGCGCCTTCCAGGGGCCGGTCCTGGACGGCTACGACATGTCGGATGCCGAATGGTACAGCTATTCCGCCGGCTTCCTGCTGTTCGCGGTGGCGATGCTGGTGGCGGGCATCCGCTTCGGCTGGGGCTGGATGCGGCATGCCGGGCTGGTGCTGGTGCTGGCGGTGGTCGCCAAGGTGTTCCTCAGCGACATGTCCGACCTGGAGGGGATGTACCGCGTCGCCTCCTTCCTCGGTCTCGGCCTCTGCCTGGTCGGCACCGGCTGGCTCTACCAGCGGCTTCTGCGTCCGCCGTCGGCCGCGGCGCCTACGGAGCCGGAGCCGCCGCCGTCTCCCGTCGACGATCTGCCGACGGACAATCTGTTGGACCAACGGACTCATTGACAGGGCCGGCAGGGGGCGTTCCCATACGGTGAAGGATGGACCGGGATGAAACCCGGCCTCCCGCCACCGGAGGAGCAGCCCCCATGGACCGCGAGATGCACGGCAACGCCTATCCTATCCTGCCCGACGGCGAGGAGGGCTTCACCGTCGAAGCGGCGCGGATGAAGTTCGGTCCCGGCATGCTGGCCGAGCTGGGCGGCGACGCGCTGTCGCTGGGCATGACGCGGGTGGCGCTGTTCACCGATCCGCGGGTGGCGGCGACCGCACCCTTCGGCATGGCGCTCGACTCGCTGAAGCGGGCCGGCATGGACCCGGTGGTCTATGACCGCTGCCGGGTGGAGCCGACCAGCGCCTCCTTCCTCGACGCCGCCGATTTCGCGCGGGACGGCGGCTTCGACGGCTACGTCTCCATCGGCGGCGGATCGGTGATCGACACCGCCAAGGCGGCGAATCTCTACGCCACCCACCCGGCCGACTTCCTCGCCTACGTCAACAAGCCGCTGGGGGAGGGCATCCCGGTGCCCGGCCCGGTCAAGCCGCACATCGCCTGCCCGACCACCTGCGGCACCGGCAGCGAGACCACCGGCGTCGCCATCTTCGACCATGTGGAAAAACAGGTGAAGACCGGCATCTCGTCGCGCTACCTGCGGCCGAGCCTCGCCGTCGTCGACCCGCGCACCATTGACAGCCTGCCGCCGGGCGCCATCGCCGCCACCGGCTTCGACGTGCTGACCCACGCCATCGAGAGCCACACCGCGCGGCCCTTCCGCTCCCGTCCGCGCCCTGAATCGCCGACGGCCCGTCCGCCCTACCAGGGCGCCAATCCCTGGTCGGACATCGGCAGCCTCCAGGCGATCCGGCTGGGCGGGCAATGGCTGGAACGGGCGGTCAACGACCCGGACTGCGCGGAAGCGCGCGATGCGCTGATGTTCGCGGCGACGCTGGCCGGGCTGGCTTTCGGCAATGCCGGCGTCCATATCCCGCACGCCATGTCCTATTCGGTGGCGGGGATGAACCACAGCTTCACCGCGGCGGGCTACGAGGTGGTGGACCCGATGGTGCCGCACGGCATCTCGGTGGTGCTGAACGCCCCGGCCGCCTTCCGCTTCACCGGCCCGGCGGCTCCGGAGGCCCATCTGCGCGCCGCCGAGGCGCTGGGAGCGGATGTGCAAGGGGCCACCCCGGTCGATGGCGGCGAACTCCTGGCGACCCGGTTGATCTCCATGATGCGGGCGACCGGGCTGCCGAACGGGTTGTCGGCGCTCGGCTATGGCGAGGCCGACATTCCGGGGCTGGTCAGGGGCGCCGCCGCCCAGCAACGCCTGCTGACCATCGCGCCGCGCCCGGTTTCGGAGGACGACCTGCGCGGGCTGTACGCGGATGCGATGCGCTATTGGTGAGCCGGGCCGCTATTCAGCCATCGTTTCGCCGGAACCGCCGAACTCGGCCGGGAAGTCCTTCAGCTTCGGCAGACCGTCCTGCATCGGCAGCACGGTCTCGGCGTAGTTGACGTGGACGGCGGGGGCGAAGGCCAGGGTCGGCAAAGTCGCGGAGAAGACGTCCACGAGGCCGAGCGGCGGGTGGTTGTTCATCAGGTGCCCGCCGCACTTCGCGCAATACTGACGCTGGCTGAGCGGCGTCTTCTGGAAGGTCGCGACATGTTCGGCGCCCGCGGTCACCCGCACCGCGTCGGGCTTCCACAGGGTGAAGGCATTGACCGGACCGCCGGACCAGGAGCGGCAGGACCGGCAATGGCAATAGCCCATGGCCTCCGGTGCGCCGGTGACTTCCACCTCCACCGCGCCGCAGAAGCAGCGTCCCGTATGGGTCTCCGTGCTTGTCATGGCTTTTCGACTTCATCTTTGTTGGTGATGCGAACAATAAGACGCTATCACCGATACCAAGGATGTTCAGTTGGCCATTAGGACCATGCTCATTCGATAGGCGATAATAAAGCTCCTCGAAAAATCGGGGAGCTTTTGAAAGCTGACGGAAGGATCGGGGTGGTCCGTGCAGGAAAAGCCCCTCGCCCGCTTCGGGGAGAGGGGCCAGACATATCGGTCAGAACTGCTCTTCGCTGAGCGCCATCACCGTGCTGCGGGCGCTGGCGATGGTCGGCAGCAGGGCGGGGGCGGTCGCCAGAACCTGCTCGGCGTAGAAGCGCGCCACGATCAGCTTGGTTTCCAGGAAGGACGCGTTGGCGCCGGGCTGGCGCAGGCCCTCCATCGCCTTCATCGCCGAGCGGGCGAGCATCCAGCCGCCGGCGACATTGCCCCACAGCTTCAGATACGCCACCGCGCCGGCTGCGGCCCCTTGCAGATCGCCTTCCGCCTGGGTGGCGACCATCCAGTCGATGGCCCGGTCCAGCGCGTCGAGCCCGGCCGACAGCTCGGTCCTGATCACCGCGAGGTCGTCGCCGGGGGCGGACTCCAACTCCTGGACGGTGGCCCGCATGTCGGCGACGAAGGCCTTGGCCGCCGCCCCCTTGTCGCGGCCGGTCTTGCGGAAGGTCAGGTCGTTGCCGTGGATGCCGTTGGTGCCCTCGTAGATCGGGGTGATGCGGGCGTCGCGGTAATGCTGGGCGGCGCCCGTCTCCTCGATGAAGCCCATGCCGCCATGGATCTGCACGCCGGTCGAGGCGACCTCGCAGCCGATGTCGGTCGACCATGCCTTGACGATCGGGGTCAGCACGTCGACCCGCGCCGATGCTGCGGCGCGGATTCCCGCATCCTCGTGGTGGCGGGAGATGTCGAGCTGCGTGCCGGCATAGAGCGCCAGGGCGCGGGCGGCTTCCGTCTTGGCACGCATGTCCAGCAGCATGCGGCGGACGTCCGGATGCTTGATGATGGCGACGCCGGAACCCTTGGGATCGGCCAGATCCTTGCTCTGCACGCGGCTCTTGGCGTAGTCGCGGGCCTGCTGGTAGGCGCGTTCGGCGATCGCCACGCCCTGGATGCCGACGCCGAGCCGGGCGTTGTTCATCATGGTGAACATGTATTCGATGCCGCGGTTCTCCTCGCCCACCAGATAGCCGATGGCCCCGCCGTCGTCGCCATAGGCCATGACGGCGGTCGGGCTGGCCATGATGCCCAGCTTGTGCTCCAGGCTGGCGCAGCGCAGGTCGTTGCGCTGGCCCGGCGTACCGTCGGCGTTGGGCAGGAACTTCGGCACGATGAACAGGCTGATGCCCTTGATGCCGGCCGGGGCGTCGGGCAGGCGGGCCAGCACCAGATGGACGATGTTCTCCGTCAGGTCATGCTCGCCGTAGGTGATGAAGATCTTCTGGCCGGTGATGCGATAGCTGCCGTCGCCGGCGCGCACCGCCCTGGTCCGCACCGCGGCGAGGTCGCTGCCCGCCTGCGGCTCGGTCAGGTTCATCGTCCCGGTCCATTCGCCGGAGATCATCTTCGACAGGTAGACCGCCTTCTGCTCGTCGCTGGCATGCTCGGTCAGCAGATCCACGGCGCCCTGGGTCAGCAGCGGGCACAGGCCGAAGGACAGGTTGGCGGCCTGCCACATCTCGTTCACCGCGAAGGAGACGGTCCAGGGCAGACCCTGCCCGCCATACTCCGGCTCGAAGGGCAGGCTGTTCCAGCCGGCTTGCGCGAACTGGCCGTAGGCTTCCTTCCAGCCGGTGGCGGTGCGGACAACGCCGTTCTCCAGCTTCGCCCCTTCCTTGTCGCCCACCCGGTTCAGCGGAGCGAGCACGCCGGAAGCGAATTTGCCGGCCTCTTCCAGGATGGCGTCGACCAGGTCGGGGGCGGCGCTGTCGCAATGGGGCAGGGCGGCGATGGCGTCGAGGCCCACCACCTCGTTCAGGACGAAGCGCAGATCGTCGACCGGAGCGGTGTAGGTCATGGCAGGGCGGTTCTCCCGGGGCCGATTTATGGGGGCAGGATTGTTTTGTTTACCTATAGGTTAACATACAGCATCGGATGGAGCTTGGCGAGAGGATGGGATGAGGCGTCCTGGAAGGATAGCCCCGCCGAGGGGCGGTATCCCTCCTCCACCCGATTGGCACGCCGTCTGCATTGGAAGGCCTGCCTCCCATCGGGGCCTTCACACGGGGATCGACCCATGACCTATGCTTCCGCCCTCGGCAATCTCAGCAATGCCGCCAACCAGGCCGCAGGCGCATCCCGCGGGCCGGCCAATGTGGAGGCTGCGGTCCGCAATGCCAGCGCGAAGACGGGGGTCGATTTTTCCTACCTCATGGAAAAAGCTGCCGTGGAGAGCGGGTACCGCACGGACGTAAAGTCCTCGTCCTCCTCGGCGACCGGGCTCTACCAGTTCATCGACAGCACCTGGTTGCAGACGATGAAGGAGCATGGCGCCGACCATGGCTATGGCAAATACGCCAACGCCATCCAGACCCGCGGCGACGGCCGGCCCTATGTCGCCGATCCGGAGATGAAGAAGGAGATCCTGGAACTGCGTAAGGACCCGACCGCGTCGGCCCTGATGGCCGCGGAATACACCCGCGAGAACAAGGAGTATCTGGAGGAGACGGTGGACGGCAAGATCGGGTCGACCGAGCTGTACATGGCGCATTTCCTGGGGGCCGGCGGCGCCTCGAGGTTCCTGAACGCGATGCAGGAGAACCCCGGCCGCACCGCCCGCGACGTCTTCCCCGACGCGGCAGCGGCCAACAAGAACGTCTTCTACGACAAGGCCACCGGCAAGGCGAAGTCGTTGAAGGAGATCTACGACCGTTTCGCCTCCAAGTTCTCGGAGAACCCGCTGGCCAACTTCGCCCCGTCCCAGGTGGCGAACGACGCGGTGCGCAAGCAGGACATGCCGGACGGTTTCACCACCCAGGTGCCGATGGCGCCGGGCAAGGCGCTGAACGGCACGCCGCTGTCGATCTACCAGGTGCTGGCACTGAACGCGCTGGAGACGCCGGACGAGGTCGACAGCGTCAGCGGCCGTCCGGCCCGCCAGCGCGACAAGGAGCACCGCCGCATGCGCGATGAACCGGTGCGCACCGACCAGTCGTCGGGTACCGGTGTCGCCATGGGCTTCGGGCTGGGGCTTGGCCGGATCGTCGGGTCCGAATCGGCGACGCCGGTCGCGTCGGCCACCGCGGGCGCCGCCGGAACGGACACCGTCGCCAAGGCCGCCTGAACCGCATGGCAGGACGGGAAGTCGGGCGGGGAGGGGGCAAAATGCCCTACTCTGGCACTTTGACTTGAGGACCGGATGGGTGCAAGGTCGCGCCGTTTTTGGCGCTCTTTCGGCGCTCACCCCTCAGGACCGATCATGAGCAACCAGCAGCCCGCCGTCACCTTCGAGGAAATCCGCGCGCTCGTGCGCAACCTGCCCGGCCCCGACCTGGAGGCCGGCACCGCGGCCCTCCAGCGCGAACGGCAGCTGACCAAGCCGGCGGGCTCGCTCGGCCGGCTGGAGGAGATCGCGCAGTGGATGGCGACCTGGCAGGGCGAACATCCCGCCGACCTGCGCCGTCCGCGCGTCGCCGTCTTCGCCGGCAACCACGGCGTGGCCGCCCGCGGCGTCTCGGCCTATCCGGCCGAGGTGACGGCGCAGATGGTCGCCAACTTCCAGAATGGCGGCGCTGCGGTCAACCGGCTCTGCGAGGTGGCCGACGCCGACCTGCGCGTCTACGAGCTGGACCTGGAGAACCCGACCGCCGACTTCACCCAGGGACCGGCCATGGGGGAGGAGGACTGCTGCCGCACCATGGCCTACGGCATGATGGCGGTGGAGATGGGGGTCCAGCTGCTGGCGCTGGGCGAGATGGGCATCGCCAACTCGACCTCGGCGGCTGCGCTGTGCCTCGCGCTGTTCGGTGGCGAGGCGGCCGACTGGACCGGTCGCGGCACCGGCATCGACGACGCCGGGCTGGCCCGTAAGATCGCCGCGGTGGAAGCCGGCGTCGCCGCCAACCCGCAGGCCAAGGACGATCCGTTCGAGGCCCTGCGCCGCCTGGGCGGCTACGAGTTCGCCGCCATCGCCGGCGCCATCCTGGCCGCCCGCGTCGCCCGCGTGCCCGTCCTGCTCGACGGCTTCGCCTGCACCGCCGCCGCGGCCGTGCTCTACAAGGCCGACCGCCGCGCGCTCGACCATTGCATGGTCGCCCACCGCTCGGTCGAGCCGGGGCACAGCCGCCTTCTGCGGGAGATCGGCAAGGAGCCGCTGCTCGATCTCGGCATGCGGCTGGGCGAGGGCTCCGGCGCCGCGCTGGCGATCAACATCGTGAAGTCGGCCGTCGCCTGCCACGCCGGCATGGCGACCTTCGCCGAGGCGGGAGTCAGCACGCAGGGGTGATGGGGGTGTAAGACCCCCACCTTAATCCTCCCCCGCTGGGCGGGGGAGGAGACGGATGCTTATTCAGGAGCGTGGCGGCAGTCCCTCCCCCGCCCAGCGGGGGAGGATAGGTGGGGGCAACCGATGCCGAACTCCCTCACAGCATCCCGTCGGCCAGATCGCTGATCGCCGCCGACAGGAACAAATCCAGCATCACCAGGGCCGCCGCGGCCAGTCCCGACAGCGACAGGGCGGTGCGCAGCACGAACCACTGGTAGGTCAGCATCGCCATCATCACGCCGAAGACCAGCGCCTCGGACAGCGTCGACGGCAGCAGGCCGGTGGCGGACAGCACGATGACCGGCAGATAGATCGCCATCTGCACCACCGCCGACCAGTTGTAGGCGGTCAGCGCGCCGGGATAGAGCGGCTCCTTGCCCAGCAGCGACACGACGCGGAACAAAGCCAGCGGGAAGGCGGTCCAGCTGACGACGTAGGCGATCCCCTCCACCGTCACCAGCTGCAGGACCGGCGTGCCGTCCAACTGGTCCCACAGCCGGATCGCCAGCAGCAGCGCGTAGGCCGGCAGGACCACCAGGGCGGCGTAGAAGGAGTTCAACGCGCCGTCCGGCGTCCGGTCGAAGAACTCCATCCCCGTCCGGTCGAAGCGGGCCAGCCGCCAGGCGCCGGTCAGGGCGGACAGGATGGCGGGGGTGGTCAACGGCATCGTCTTGCCCCGGTCAGAATGTTCACCCGGCAAGGCGCGTGAACACGCCCTTCAGGATCGACTCGTAGATGGCGGTCAGCTGGCGCAGATCCTCCACCGAACAATACTCGTCCACCTTATGCATGGTCTGGCCGACCAGTCCGAACTCCACCACCGGGCAGATGTTCTTGATGAAGCGCGCGTCCGACGTGCCGCCGGTCGTCGAATATTCCGGCCGGCGCCCGGTCACCCCCTCCACCGCCTCGGCCACCAGTTCGGTCAGCGGGCCGGGCGGGGTGACGAAACTGTCGCCGGAGCAGTAGATTTCCAGCTCATAGGCGCCGCCGACGGCATCGAAGGTCCGGCGCAGCCAAGCCTCGATGCCGGCCGGGGTATGGGCGTCGTTGAAGCGGATGTTGAAGGTCGCCTTGCCCTGGGCCGGAATGACGTTGGTCGCCTTGTTGCCGACGTCGATGGTGGTCAGCGCCAGGGTGGAAGGCTGGAAATGCGCCGTGCCCTCGTCCAGCGGGTGTTCGGTGACGGCGGCCAGCATGCGGACCAGCCGCGGCAGCGGGTTGTCGGCCAGATGCGGGTAGGCGACGTGCCCTTGCGCACCGAACACGGTCAGGAAGCCGCTCAGGCTGCCGCGCCGGCCGATCTTGATCATGTCGCCCAGCGCCTTGGGGTTGGTCGGCTCCCCCACCACGCAGGCGTCGATGCGCTCGCCGCGCTCCGCCAGCCAGTCCAGCACCTTGCGGGTGCCGTTGATCGCCACTCCTTCCTCGTCGCCGGTGATCAGCAGGCTGATCGAGCCGGCGGGCGGCCCGTCCTGCAGCCGGCGGGAGACGGCGGCGACGAAGGCGGCGATGGCGCCCTTCATGTCCACGGCGCCGCGGCCGAACAGGCGGTCTCCCATTACCGCGCCGGCGAAGGGATCGACCGTCCAGCCCTTGTCGCCGGGCGGCACCACGTCGGTGTGGCCGGCGAAGCAGAAGTTGGGCCCCTTGGTGCCGAGCCGGGCATAGAGGTTCTCCACCGGCTCGGTGCCCTCCTGCTGGAAGCGCAGGCGGTGGCAGGTGAAGCCCATTGGCTCCAGCGCCGCCTCCAGCACACCGAGCGCACCGTCGTCGCGCGGGGTGACGCTGGGGCAGCGGATCAGGTCCTGGGCGAGGGCGACGGGGTCGATGGTCATTAGAGGTCCAGGTTCGCAAGTCATGGTCCCTCTCCCGTNTCCAGGTTCGCAAGTCATGGTCCCTCTCCCGTCCCGGGAGAGGGAAGGGGCCCAAGCGCAGCTTGGGAAGGGTGAGGGGTGATCCAGGGAACCGTGCGGTTCGGGATTCTTGGCCGCCCCCTCACCCTCCCCACTTCGTGGGTCCCCTCCCTCTCCCGGGGCGGGAGAGGGCTTATTGGTCCGATCAGTCCCGCAGCAGGTCGTTGATCGCGGTCTTGGACCGGGTCTTCTCGTCGACGCGCTTGATGATGACGCAGCAGTACAGGCTCGGGCCCGGGGTGCCGTCGGGCAGCGGCTTGCCGGGCAGCGAGCCGGGGACGACGACCGAATAGGCCGGGACGCGGCCCATGAAGACCTCGCCGGTGTGGCGGTCGATGATCTTGGTCGAGGCGCCGATGTAGCAGCCCATGGAAATGACCGCGCCCTGTTCGACGATCACGCCCTCGACGATCTCCGAACGGGCGCCGATGAAGCAGTTGTCCTCGATGATGACCGGGTCGGCTTGCAGCGGCTCCAGCACGCCGCCGATGCCGACGCCGCCCGACAGGTGGACGTTCTTGCCGATCTGGGCGCAGGAGCCGACGGTGACCCAGGTGTCGACCATGGTGCCGCTGTCGACATAGGCGCCGACATTGACGAAGCTCGGCATCAGGATGACGCCGGGGGCGACGTAGGACGACTTGCGGGCGATGGCGCCGGGCAGGGCGCGGAAGCCGGCGTTCTGGAACTGGCCCTCGGTCCAGCCTTCGAACTTCGGCGGCACCTTGTCGTACCAGGAGGAGCCGCCGGGGCCGCCGGGGATCATCTCGTTGGCGTTCAGGCGGAAGGACAGCAGCACCGCCTTCTTCAGCCACTGGTTGACCGTCCAGCCGCCGGCGGTCTTCTCCGCGACGCGCAGGTCGCCGGCGTCGAGCGCGTCGAGCGCCGAATTCACGGCGTCGCGGACGGATCCGGTGGTGGCGGTGGTGAGATCGGCGCGGTTTTCCCAGGCGGCGTCGATGGTGGCCTGCAGGCTGGCGTGGCTCATGGCGCGGTCGTTCTGCTGTCG
Organism: Azospirillum endophyticum; assembly: GCF_016595245.1. Lineage (GTDB taxonomy): Bacteria > Pseudomonadota > Alphaproteobacteria > Azospirillales > Azospirillaceae > Azospirillum > Azospirillum endophyticum. The sequence continues at coordinate 60,680 of NZ_JAENHM010000072.1, read as the reverse complement.
ATTGTCCAAGGGACGGCACCATGGAGCCGCATCGCGCCCCCTGTCAACCATACCCGCGGCCGGCAATAGCCGGTTTGCGACAAAGCCCTACAGGCCGGCAACCTTGGCCAGCCAGGCGGGCAGGTCGTCCACGGTGTGGTCGATGTGGACCCCGGCGCCGACGCCGGCCTTCTCGTACTCCTTCTCGCCGCGGACCCAGACGGTGGTCATGCCCAGCGCATGGGCGGGGGCGAGGTTGCGGGCGATGTCCTCCACCATGCAGGCATCGGTGGGGTCGACGCCGTAGCGCTCCACCAGCGTGGCGTAGGGACGCGGATCGGGTTTCGGCACATAGCCGCCGGCGGCGATGTCGAACACCGCGTCGAACCGGTCGAGGATGCCCAGCCGGCCGGCAACGTTCTCGGCATGGCGGACCGAGCCGTTGGTATAGATGATCTTGCGGCCCGGCAGCCCGCCCAGCGCGTCGGCCAGCAGGGCGGAGGGCTGGACGCCGGTCACGTCGATGTCGTGGACATAGTCCATGTAGGCGACCGGATCGACGTCGTGCTCCATCATCAGGCCGCGCAGCGTGGTGCCGTATTCGCGGAAGAAGTGCTTCTGCCGCACCCGTGCCTCGTCCATGCCGATGTTGAAATGGCCGGCAATGAACTCGTTGATCCGGCGGTCGACCTGGACGAACAGATTGCAGGCCGCCGGATACAGCGTGTTGTCGAGGTCGAAGATCCACACGGCGCGGTCGCGCAGGGTGGCCATGGCGTTCGTGGCGGAAGCGGGCGCCGGGGCGGCGGGGGAGGTCTGGACGGTCATCCCCCAAGAATGGGGCCGGCGCCGGTCGGCCGCAAGGCGCTTCACAAGGTCGCAGCCGCGGGGCCGCCCTTCGGCCAAGCCGCCGCTATGGGGAGTTCCCCGCTTCGTAGGTTGATTGAAGATTAACCCCTAAAGAGGTAGCATGGGCCAGACCTTCATCGGTTTGCTACCTAAGGTTTTTCGCCCTGTCCGCCATGTGGTCCACAAGCCATGTGGTTTGCCCCTCTGGGATCGCCGTGGACCTTCTTCTGACCACCGCTACCTCCGACTCCGCTTCCGCCACCACCGGCGGCCAGACCGGCACCGTGACGTTGGTCGCGCTGTATCCCGGCCCGGCCCTGCGGCTGGATTCCGCCCTGGCCGTCGCCGAAGCCAACGCCGAGGCGGAGGACATGATGGACAGCGACCCGCGCTGGCTGCCGGAGCTGCGCAGTTGGCTGTCGGCGTCCAGCGTGGCACCGGGCTTGCGGTCGGTGCCGGTGGAATCGCTGCGCGGGATCATGATCGTCGAATGGGCCGGCGTACCGCTGACCGAGGGCGGTTTCCTGCTGCTGGGCCGCGACGACACGCTGGAGCGGCAGCTGCGCCACACGCTGACCGAATCTCGGCGGCGTTATAAGGATCTGGTCGAGGTCTCCTCCGACTTCGCGTGGGAAACGGGACCGGACGGCACCTTCGTCTTCGTCAGCCACAAGGGCGCGCTGGGCTATCCGGCGGACGCGCTGATCGGCCGCGACCCGCGCAGGCTGGCACTGGACGAGGCGGAAGATCTGCCGATGCCCTTCGACTGCCGCCGCCCGGTCGATCAGACGGAGCTTTGGCTGAAAGGCGCCGACGGCGCGCCGGCCTGCGTCGTCGCCTCCGCCCTGCCGCTGTTCGGGCCGCAGGGCGATTGGATCGGCGCCCGCGGCGTCTGCCGCGACGTGACCGAACAGGTGCTGCGCTCCAACGAACTGGCACGCATCCGGAACCGCGAGCGGCTTCTGGGGCACATCGTCCACACCCTGCGCGACCGGCTCGACGCGGCGGAGGCGCTGGCCGTCGCCGCCGCGGAGACGGCACGGGCGCTCAGCGCCGACGGCTGCCGCATCTATCGGGCGGAGGAGGGCGGCGGGACCGCTGGCGCAGCGGGGGGGCGGGTGCCCTTGTCGCTGGTCGCCGAGTTCGGGGCAGCCCTGCCGGAGGTCGGAGCCGCGCTGCTCGACCGCATCGCCAACAGCGAGGGGCTGGTGACCGACCGGCTGGGCCATGTGCAGCTGATCGGCGAGCGGACGGAATACCGCCAGGCGGCGAACGGCGCGCTGCTGGTCTGGCGCGCCGGCAATTCGGAACCCTGGGACGACGACGACCGCCAGCTGATGTCGGGTGTGGCCGACCATATCGGCATCGCGCACGCCCACCTCGCCTACCAGGAGCGGCTGCGCCGTCTGTCGGAGCGCGACGGGCTGACCGGCCTGTTCAACCGCCGGACCTTCTTCGAGCGGCTGGACGAGTCGATCTCGCGGCCCGACAGCGGGCCGTCGGCCCTGCTCTATGTCGACCTGGACAATTTCAAGGCGGTCAACGACCTGCATGGGCACCAGCAGGGCGACGCGGTGCTGAAGGCCATCGGCACGCTGCTGACCACCGGGGTGCGGCCGGGCGACCTGCCTGGGCGGCTGGGCGGCGACGAGTTCGTGCTGTGGCTGGGCCGCACCGACGAGGCGAAGGCGCGTGTCGTCGCCGAACGGCTGCTGAACGGCATGCGCGAACTTGCCCATCTGTCGGCCAGCCCCGAAAAGCCGCTGGGCCTGTCGATCGGCATCGCCGTCCATGCTCCCGGCCGTGGCGAGACGGTGAGGGAATTGACCGATCGCGCCGATGCCGCCATGTACGACGCCAAGAAGAGCGGCAAGGGCCATTATGCCCTGGCTCCCGCTCATCAGGCGTCGTCGCCGGCGCCCTCGCCCGATGTTTCCGCTGCGGAGCCCACCCCTTGACCCCGCCTGCCACCCCGCGCCCCGAGACCTTCGACCCCGCCGACTACGAAGCCGCCAAGCGGATGGTGCAGAGCGAGGATCCGGCGATCCGCCGGAAGGTCGCCGAACATCCCAAGACGCGGCCGGAGCTGCTGTATTTCCTCGCCGCCGACGCCGCGGCCGAGGTGCGTCGCGCCATCGCCACCAATGCCGGCACGCCGCGGCAGGCCGACCTCCTGCTGGCCAAGGACCGCGAGGTCATGGTGCGGCAGGCGGTGGCGCGGAAGATCGCCCGCCTGTTGCCGGAGCTGTCGGCGGACCAGGCGACGCAGATCGAGCGGCTGACGGTGGAATGCCTGGAGACGCTGGCGCGCGACCAGGCGACGGAAGTGCGCGGCATCCTGGCCGAAGCGCTGAAGGATCTGCCCAACGCCCCGCACGGCGTCATCAACCGGCTGGCCCGCGACGTGGAGCTGTCGGTCTGCTCGCCGGTCCTGCAGCACTCCCCGATCCTCACCGAAGAGGATCTGACCGACATCATCATGAAGGGGCCGGTGCGCGGCGCGATGACCGCCATCGCCAGCCGGCAGAACGTCACCGCTTCCGTCGCCGACGCCATCGCGCGGTCGGACGACGAGGCGGCGGTGACGACGCTGCTCGGCAACCCGTCGGCCCAGATCCGTGAAGAGACGCTCGACCGCATCCTCGACCAGGCGCCGCAGCACGAACCCTGGCATTCGCCCCTGGTGCGCCGTCCGCGGCTGCCGGCGCGGGCGGTGATGCGGCTGGCCAGCTTCGTCGCCGACAATCTGCTGAAGGTCCTGCAGGACCGCGACGACCTCGCCCCCGACGCGGCGCGCGGGCTGGTGGAGGCGGTGCGCCAGCGGGTGGAGCAGGCGGCCGGCACCGCGCCCGGCCTGCCGCTCGGCCCGGTCGATTTCGGCGAGGAGGCGGCCGGCGGTGCCGCCGCCGGGCCGGAGAAGCCGGTCGAACGCCCCAGCGACAAGGCGGCGCGCCTGAACAAGGAAGGCAAGCTGACCGAGAAGCTGATCGAAGGCTCGATGGTGGAGGGCGACCGCGGCTTCGTCATGGCGGCGCTGGCGGAGCTGTCGCAGATTCCGCTGCCGGTGGTGGACCGCATCGTCGCCACCCATGCGCCGCGTGCCGTCACCGCTCTCGTCTGGCGCGCCGGCCTGACCATGCGCTTCGCCCGGCAGGTCCAGTTGCGGCTTGCCCAGATTCCGCCAAAAACGGCGCTTAATGCTCGCGACGGCACGCACTACCCGATGACCGATGAAGAGATGCGCTGGCAGCTCGAATTTTTCGGCGTCGAGGAGAAGGCGTGACGTTCCCCACCGTTTTCGGGTTGTCTCCGGCATGCGTGTCGCCTTTCTCGCTTTCTTCATCGTCCTGATCGCCGCCGCCACCAGCTTCGCCGCTCCGCCGCGCGAAACGCCGGAGGAGCGCGAGGTCGCCGCCACCTTCGATGCCGCCCGCACGGCGCTGGCGGAAAAGCGGGGATCGGCGGTGATCCCCCTGCTCACCCGCAATTCCGTCAGGACGCTGGAGTCGGTGCGCGAGGCCGCGCGCCAGCCCGGCGATGCGCCGCTGCAGCGGCTGGAGCCGGCCGAACGGTTCGCCGCCATGGGGCTGCGCCGCTATCTCGGCCCGGCGGAGCTGCGCCGCATGTCGGTCGGCGACATCGCCAACCATGCGCTGGCGGCCGGCTGGCTCGGCCCCAACGTCATCTCCCGCAGTGCGCTGGGGCCGGTGCGGGTCAAGGGCGACCGGGCGTCGGGCCTGCTGATGGTCGACAACCGGCCGGCGCTGTTGCCTGCCGATTTCGTGCGCGAAGGCGGGTCCTGGCGCATCGACCTCGCCAGCGTCTTCACCTTCGGCGGCCAGATGCTGAAGGGCTTCGCCGCCATGGCCGGCAAGGACGAGACCGCCTATATCGGCGAACTGCTCGACCGGTTGCCGGCCAAGCCCGGAGCCTTGAAAGCGCGCTGAGCGGGAAGGGGAGCGTCCGCCCGCCCCGATGCGCCGGCCGCATTCGTCCGGCCGCGTCCATCGGCACGATTGCGTCGTGTGGCGCTCGTGCATAGATTCGGCGCTGGCTTTCACCAAATGTCGGCGGCGACGATGACCGCAGCGGAAGAGTCCAGTCCCTCTTCATCCCCCGTGCGGACCGTGCCCTGCGGCGCCCGGTTTTGCGCCGCCGTGCTGGAGCTTGCCGCCGCGTGCGGAGTCGGGGTGCCGGCGCTCGCCGCCGCCGCCTTGCTGCTGGCGCCGGAGGGGGGCGCCGATCCCGGTCCGCGCGACGCCGGCGGCGAGGGGGTGCTGGAGGTGGGGGGAACCCATGCCGGCGACGGCGCGATCCGCCGGGCGCTGGCCGCCGCCCTGGCGCTGGCCGATCCCGGTGCGCGCATCCTGCCTGCCGAGGATGTCCGCCGGCTCGAGGCCGCGGTGGAGACGCTGGGCTACCGCAACAAGACGCTGGCCCATGCGCTGCAACGCCTGTCCTTCCGGCCGCTCGACGGGCGCATCACCGACGTGCGCGATGCGGCGCAGCTGTTCGGCTTCGTCAATGAATGGTGCTTCGACGAGGACCGGGTGCGCCGGCGCTTCCGCGAACTGGCCCCGGTCTATCACCCCGATACCGGCATCGTTGCTTGCCGCGAGCGGATGGGCCAGCTGATCGACGCGCGCAATTTGCTGGTTCGCCATGTCCGCAGCGTCTACGGCTCGGGCGACTGGATGGCGGGGCGGGGTGGGCCTTCCGCCTGAAAGCGGTCCGCCCGACTCGGCGTCAGGAGGCCAGCCCGATCGCCTCCTCGACGATCGCCTGATCCAGCGTGGTGCCGTCCAGCACCGCGCCGGTCAAATCGGCGCCGGTCAGGTCGGCCTCGCTGAGGTTGGCGCCGGTCAGGTCGGCACCGGCCAGATTGGCGCCGGCGAGGTTGGCCTTGCGCAGGTCGGCCTTGCACAGCAGCGCCCTGCCCAGCCGGGCGCGCTGGAGGTTGGCGCGCCAGATATGGCCGCTCATCGTCTGGATATGGACGGGGCCGAGCTGGGCGCCGGTCAAATTGGCGCCGGTCAGGGTGGCGCGCTCGAAATTCACGCCGCGCAGGTCGGCTTTCGACAGGTCGGCCTTGCGCAGATCGGCCAGCGACAGGTCGGCGATCGCCATCGACGCACCCGACAGGTTGGCGCCGCGCAGGGCGATGCATTGCAGGATCGCCGCCGACAGGTTGATGCCGTCCAGCTTCCGCCCCGACAGATCCAGCGCCGACAGGTCGGCGCGCTTGCCGGCCTTGCCGCCGCTCTCGATCCAGGTCAGATGCTCCATCAGCATCTCGCGCAGGTCGTCTTCCGGATTCTCCAGGGTCTTGGCCAGAACCGCGGCCTGGAGGTTGGGGGAGCGCATCTGTGCGGCATCGAGGATGGCACCGATCAGGGTGGCGCCGCTGAAATTGGTGCGGTTGATGGCGCAGCCGGTCATCACCGCCCCCGACAGCCGGGCGCCCGACAGGTTCGCCTCGGTCAGGTCGGCGTCGGTCAGGTCGCAGCCGGTCAGGTTGGATCCGGTCAGGTTGGCCCGCATGAACTTCGTGCCGCGGAGGATGGCGTCGGTCAGGTCGGTCTGCATGACGAAGGCATTGGCGACCTTCGCCCGCGACAGGTCGGCGCCGCGGATGGTCGCTGCCGTCAGCTCCGACGTCAGGACGCTGTCCTGGTAATCGTGGGCGTACATCCCGCCGCTGGCGTCGTAATGCAGCAGCGTGCCGTCGCGAAGGTCGACCTCGACCAGCGTCGCCTCGCTCAGCACCGCGCCGCGCAGGCAGGCGCCGCGCAGGTCCGCCCGCCGCAGGTCGGCCTTCTCGAGGTTGGCGAGCCGCAGGTCGGCGGCATAGAGGTTGGCGTTGGCGAGGTTGGCACCGACCAGCCGCGCGCTGAACAGCTTGGCGCCCGACAGGTCGGCATCGGACAGGTCGATGCCGGAGAGGTCGAGATGCGACAGGTCGCGCATCTTCAGGTTGGCGCGGACGCCACCGGGCTGGCTCTTGCGGAACGCCTGGTGCCGCAACAGGATCGCGTTGAGCTGGCTCTGGGTCAGCTTGGTTCGCGGGCTGTTGGAACCGAAGCCCTGGGCGGACGACATCGCCGGCATACCTTCTCTATTTGGTAATCTATAATCCGAAAGAGTCGCCAAAAATTGGTTAAGGCGCGATGGTTTGTGACAAGGATGGGACCGATAACCGCGGCTCGGCAAGCGCGACCTTCGATCCAATGCGAAAGAGCGCTTAGGATCGTTGACTCGGCCCGCCGGCTTCTCTATGGTCCGCCGACCTGTCTCCCGCAAAGTCGATAGACCGGGTACCCCGGCCCCATGCCGGGTATCTCCGCCAGTCCGCGAATGTCGCGCACTGGCGCTTTCGTGCTTGTGCGGGCGGCGGCACCGACGCTGGACCTGGAACTGGGGAACGAGTATCGCATGTTCGAAGGCCTGACCGGACGCCTGGGCGACATCTTCGACAAGCTGCGCCGCCGTGGCGCGCTGACCGAGGAGGACGTCTCCGCAGCGTTGCGCGAAGTTCGCGTGGCGATGCTGGAGGCCGACGTCGCGCTGCCCGTCGTCAAGCAGTTCGTCACCCAGGTGAAGGAACGCGCCGTCGGCCAGGAGGTGCTGAAATCCGTCACCCCCGGCCAGCAGGTCATCAAGATCGTCCACGACAACCTCGTGGAGATGCTGGGCGAAGGGGCGGAGATCAACCTGAATGCCGCCGCCCCGGTGCCGATCCTGATGGTCGGCCTGCAGGGTTCGGGCAAGACCACCAGCACCGCCAAGATCGCGCTGCGCCTGAAGACGAAGGACCGCAAGAAGGTCCTGATGGCCTCGCTGGACGTCCGCCGTCCGGCTGCCCAGGAGCAGTTGAAGGTTCTCGGCGAGCAGACCGGCGTCGCCACCCTGCCGATCGTGCCGGGCCAGGACCCGGTCGCCATCGCCAAGCGGGCCATCGAGACCGGACGTCTCGAAGGCTACGACGTCGTCATGCTCGACACCGCCGGCCGCCTCGCCATCGACGAGGAGCTGATGGCGGAGGTCGCGGCGGTCCGCGACGCGACCAAGCCGGTGGAGACGCTGCTGGTCGCCGACGCGATGACCGGCCAGGACGCCGTCACCGTCGCCACCAATTTCAACGACAAGGTCGGTATCACCGGCATCGTGCTGACCCGCATCGACGGCGACGCACGCGGCGGTGCCGCCCTGTCGATGCGCCAGATCACCGGCAAGCCGATCAAGCTGCTGGGCGTCGGCGAAAAGATCGACGCGCTGGAGCCCTTCCACCCCGACCGCATCGCCGGCCGAATCCTCGGCATGGGCGACGTGGTGTCGCTGGTGGAGAAGGCCGTCGAGACCATCGACAAGGACGAGGCCGAAAAGCTCGCCCGCAAGATGGAGAAGGGCCAGGGCTTCGACCTCGACGACATGGCGATGCAGCTGAAGCAGCTCCGCAAGATGGGCGGCATGTCCGGCCTGATGGGAATGCTGCCGGGCATCGGCAAGATCAAGGACCAGTTGAAGGACGCCAACGTCGACGACGGGATGATCAAGCGCCAGGAGGCGATCATCTCCTCGATGACCAAGGCGGAGCGCAAGAACCCCGACCTGATCAAGGCTTCGCGCCGCAAGCGCATCGCCGCCGGTTCCGGCACCTCGGTGCAGGAGGTCAACAAGCTGCTGAAGCAGTTCGAGACCATGCGCGGAATGATGAAGCAGGTGCAGAAGCTGGGCAAGAAGGGGATGCTGCGCGGCGGCCTCGGAAACCTGCTGCCGAAGGGACTCGGCGGCTTCGGCGGGAAGGGGCCTTTCGGCTGACCCGACCGCCTCTCGAAATCACCCGATACCTGTTTGACTTGAGAAGAGAAAGTTTCGACCAATGGCTTTGAAGATTCGTCTGGCTCGCGGTGGTGCGAAGAAGCGTCCGTTCTACTCGATCGTCATCGCGGACGCCCGCAGCCCGCGTGACGGCCGCTTCATCGAGAAGATCGGCACCTACAACCCGATGCTGCCGCGCGAGCATGAGCAGCGCATCATCCTGAACGCCGAGCGCGCCAAGCATTGGCTGTCGGTCGGCGCCCAGCCGACGGACCGCGTCGTGCACTTTCTGGCCACTGCCGGCCTGGTCGAGAAGCCCGCCGTCCGCGAGACCCCGAAGAAGTCGGCTCCGAAGGCCAAGGCGCAGGAGCGTCTGAAGGCCGAGGCCGCCGCTGCCGCGGCCGCCGCAGAAGGCTGACCTTGGGGCTGAGGTTGGGTCCAGGGGTAAGGTCGGGCCGCTTGGCCCGCAGGGTTGAGGTCGTGACGACGTGCCGGGTGTTCCTTCGATGACCGCCAAAATCTGTGTCGGCCAGTTCGCGGGATCGCACGGCGTGCGGGGGCTGGTGAAGCTGCGCAGCTTCACCGCCGAACCCGCCGACATCATGACCTACGGCCCGCTGTCGGACGAGAACGGTACCCGTCGGTTCACGGTGACGCTCCAGGGCATGGTCAAGGACAACTTCCTGGCCAAGGTCGACGGGGTGACCAGCCGCGAACAGGCGCAGGCCCTGGCGGGTATGCGGCTCTACGTGGACCGCGTCGCCCTGCCGGCGACGGAGGACGAGGACGAGTTCTACCATGCCGATCTGATCGGCCTGCGTGCGGAACTCGCCGACGGAACCGTCTACGGCACGGTGAAGGCGCTCTACGACTTCGGAGCCGGCGACGTGCTGGAGGTCAGGACCCCCGGCGGGCCGCTGGAGATGCTTCCCTTCTCCAAGGCCTGCGTGCCGGTGGTGGATGTCCGGGGTGGCCGCATCGTCGTCGATCTTCCGGCCGTGATCGAAGCCCGCGAGGGCTCCGATGACGGGGCGGAGGAGGAAGGCGGGGATCGGGACGGGGACCAGGGCGGGGAGACGGGGCCGTGAACCACGGCGCCGACGGTCCGCGGGTCTGGACGGCCAAGGTTCTGACGCTGTTCCCGGAAATGTTTCCGGGGCCGCTCGGCCACTCGCTGGCCGGCAAGGCGTTGGAAAATGGAGTCTGGGCGCTGGAATCGGTGGACATTCGCTCGTTCGCGCGCGATAAACACCGCTCCGTCGACGAGACCCCCTTCGGCGGAGGGGCAGGCATGGTCATGCGGCCCGACGTGCTGGACGCGGCTTTGACCGCGACGGCGGGACCTGTGGGGGCACCGGGACGCGGCCGGGCGATCTATCTGTCGCCTCGCGGACGGGTGCTGAACCAGGAACTGGTCAAGGAGCTGGCCGCCACCCCGGTGGTGACGCTGCTCTGCGGCCGGTACGAAGGGGTGGACCAGCGGGTCCTCGATGCGCACGGCCTCGAAGAGGTCAGCCTCGGGGATTTCGTGCTGTCCGGCGGGGAACTCGCCGCGCTCAGCCTGATGGATGCCGTGGTGCGCTTGCTCCCCGGCGTCATGGGCAATGATGAGACGGCGGGGGAAGAGAGTTTCGAACGGGGGTTGCTCGAATACCCCCACTACACCCGGCCGGCGGTCTGGACCGACGGACAGGGTGTGGAACGCGCGGTGCCGGAGGTTCTGCTGTCCGGTCACCACGGGAAGGTCAAGGCCTGGCGGCTGGCCGAGGCGGAGAGGATCACGGAGGCCCGACGGCCGGACCTGTGGTCGCTCTACCAGGCGGGGCGTCCGGCAGAAACTGTTACGAACAAGGGTCGGCGGCAGGCTCGCCGGCGCGACCCGAAACCGGAGTGACGGTCCGCCGCGAGGCGCGCCGATAGAAAAGGGGTAGTGCTATGAACCTGTTGCAGCAGCTCGAGCAGGAGCAGATCGAGAAGGCCCTCGGTGGCAAGACGATCCCGGTCTTCTCGTCGGGCGATACCGTCCGCGTGAACGTGAAGGTCGTCGAAGGCACGCGCGAGCGCGTGCAGGCCTATGAGGGCGTCGTGATCGCCCGCAAGAACGCCGGAGTGAACAGCTCCTTCACCGTCCGCAAGATCAGCTACGGCGAGGGCGTGGAGCGCGTGTTCCCGCTGTACTCCCCGCGCATCGACTCGATCGAGCTGGTCCGCAAGGGCGCCGTCCGTCGCGCCAAGCTGTACTACCTGCGCGATCTGCGCGGCAAGGCCGCCCGCATCGCCGAGCGCACCACCGGCCGCGGCATGGTCAACGGCCGCCGGGCTGCCGAGTAAGGCGCCTTCCGGTTCGTTCCAGGTTCATAGGTTCGGCGCCCGGCCATCCGGTCGGGCGTCTTCTTCCCGTCACCATCAGATAAGCTTGAGGAGTAGGCGCCATGAAGCGCACGTTCCAGCCGTCCAAAATCGTGCGTAAGCGTCGTCATGGCTTCCGCGCCCGCATGGCCACCGTCGGCGGCCGCAAGGTGATCGCCCGCCGCCGCGCCCGCGGCCGCAAGGTTCTGAGCGCCTGATCCCCGCGATGGCGGCGCCGGACCTCAAGGTCGGGCGCCTGATGCGGCGGCCGGAATTTCTGGCCGTGGCCGGGACACGGCGCAAGCATGTGGCTCCCGGCCTGATCCTCCAGGTGCGCCGGCACGACGACAGGCAGCGGCCCGCCGAAGGCGGTCCGCCCATCCGTCTGGGTTTGACGGCGAGCCGCAAGGTCGGCAACGCGGTGGTGCGCAATCGTGCCCGCCGCCGTTTGCGTGAGGCCGCGCGGCAGATACTGACCGTTCATGCGGCGCCCGGCCACGACTTCGTGCTGGTCGCCCGCGGCGGCACGGCCGAGCGGCCGTGGACCGACCTGCTCGGCGACCTGACCGCCGGGCTGAAGCGCCTCGGCCTCTGGCGCGAGGCGGAAGGGTAGGAGGCTCGCGACGTCATGTTTCGCATCGCCGGCCTCAGCCCGCTCGCGCATCTGCTCCGCGCGCTCGTCTATCTCTATCGCTGGACCTTGTCGCCCTTCGTGGGCTGGCACTGCCGTTTCCAGCCGACCTGCTCCTGCTATGCCATCGAATCGCTGGAAAAGCACGGCGCCATCCGGGGGGGATGGCTGACGCTGCGCCGGCTCGGGCGATGCCATCCCTGGGGCGGGTCGGGCTGGGATCCCGTGCCCGATCCCGTCCCGCTGCAGGCGGGCAGGCTGCCGCATCGCTGCGGTCTGCGGGAAAAGGGGCATGCGGCGGTTGCCCAGCCCGGCGAAAACCCGTAACAAGGCCGCGCACACGCCGCCCTTCTTTCAAAGGCCCCACGGCAACCGGGACGCCATGACCGACCAACGCAACCTCATCATCGCGATTGCCCTGTCGATCGCCATCCTTCTGGGCTTCCAGTATTTCTACGAGAAGCCTCGGGTGGAGCAGCAGAAGCAACTCGCCGCCCAGCAGGCCGCCCAGACGGAGCAGTCGGTGCCGGTGCCGGCCCCCGGCGTGCCCGCCCAGCAGCCGCCCGCCACGGCCGAGGTCGCGAAGGAGCGCCCCGAACTGCTCGCCGAGCAGATGGCGGCCGGCAGCCGCGTGAAGATCGACACGCCGGCCCTGCACGGCTCCGTCAACCTCGTCGGCGGCCGCATCGACGACCTGACGCTGGCCCAGTACCACGAGACCCCGGACCCCAAGAGCCCGGAGATCGTGCTGCTGGCCCCGGCCGGCACGCCCGCGGCTTATTACGCCGAGTTCGGCTGGGTGCCGCAGGGCGCCGGCATCACCACCCCGACGGCGACCACCCGCTGGACCGCCGACGGCACCGCGCTGACCCCGGACAAGCCGCTGACCCTGACCTGGGACAACGGCCAGGGGCTGGTGTTCGAGCGCAAGATCGCCGTCGACCCGGACTTCATGTTCACGGTCACGCAGGCGGTCCGCAACACCGGCGCCAACCCGGTCACCCTGCTGCCCTACAGCCTGGTCTCGCGCACCGGTACGCCGCACACCTCGGGCTATTACATCCTGCATGAAGGTCCGCTCGGCGTCTTCAACGGCTCGCTGACGGAAGAGAAGTACGACGACGTCCGCAAGGCGGGCTCGATCGCCAAGGACACCACCGGCGGCTGGATCGGCATCACCGACAAGTACTGGCTGGTGTCGCTGGTGCCCGACCCGAACGAGAAGGTCACCGCGCGCTTCCTCTACAACCAGGTCGCCAATTCCGACCGCTACCAGACCGACACGATGGGCGCCCCGGTCACGGTCGCGCCGGGTGCGTCGGTCGAGAACACCGGCCGCCTGTTCGCCGGCGCCAAGCAGGTGAAGCTGCTCGACGGCTACTCCGAGAAGCTGAACATCAAGAACTTCGACCTCGCGATCGATTTCGGCTGGTTCTACTTCCTGACCAAGCCCTTCTTCTACGCGTTGGATTTCCTGGGCCGCGTCATCGGCAATTTCGGCATCGCCATCCTGGTGCTGACCGTCTGCGTCAAGGCCGTCTTCTTCCCGCTCGCCAACAAGTCCTATCAGGCGATGAGCAAGATGAAGGCGCTGCAACCCAAGATGCAGGAGCTGCGCGAGAAGTTCAGCGACGACCAGCCGCGGATGAACCAGGAGCTGATGGCGCTGTACAAGCGCGAGAAGGTCTCCCCGGTGTCCGGCTGCCTGCCGATCCTGATCCAGATCCCGGTGTTCTTCTCGCTCTACAAGGTGCTGTTCGTGACCATCGAAATGCGGCATGCGCCGTTCTTCGGCTGGATCCACGACCTGTCGTCGCCCGATCCGACGAACCTGTTCACGGCGTTCGGCCTGATCCCGTGGAACCCGCCGACCATGCTGCATCTCGGCCTGTGGCCGCTGATCATGGGCGTGACCATGTGGTTCCAGCAGAAGATGAACCCGGCACCGCCGGACCCGGTCCAGCAGAAGGTGTTCCAGTTCCTGCCCATCGTCTTCACCTTCATGCTCGCCGGCTTCCCGGCCGGTCTGGTGATCTACTGGGCCTGGAACAACACCCTGTCGGTCCTGCAGCAGTGGACCATCATGAAGCGCATGGGCGTGAAGGTCTGATCCGTCAGGCTGCGATCCCCAGCTGTTGATCCCTCTGCCCGATGTCTGAGACCTGCCGCCGGCAAAGACCCTTGACGGGCCTCTGCCGGCGGTATGTTTTTTAGCCGATCAAAACGAGAGCGCCCGCCATGACCACTCCCGACACGCCGACCTCCAACACTCCCAGCATCGTTTCCGGCTTCGACGAGGCTGCGCTGGAGGCCGGGCGGCTGCTGTTCGCCAAGGAGTGCGACTTCGTCTGGGGCGCCAACGCGCTGAACCAGCTGCCGGAGGCCGACCTGCCGGAGGTCGCCTTCGCCGGGCGGTCGAATGTCGGCAAGTCGAGCCTGGTCAACGCGCTGACCGGGCGCAAGACGCTGGCCCGCACCTCCAACACGCCGGGGCGCACCCAGCAGCTCAACTTCTTCAACCTGGGCAACCGGTTGAAGCTGGTGGACATGCCCGGCTACGGCTACGCCAAGGAATCGAAGGACAAGGTCGAGGCGTGGAACGACATGGTCCGGCGCTTCCTGCGCGGCCGCGTCACGATGCGCCGGGCGCTGGTGCTGATCGATTCGCGCCATGGGCTGAAGCCCAACGACCATGAGATCATGGAGATGCTCGACCGCACGGCCGTGCCCTACGTCGTCGTGCTGACCAAGGCGGACAAGGTGAAGCCGGCGGAGCTGGACAAGATCCGCCGCGACACCGCGCTGGGCCTGAAGAAGCATCCCGCCGCCTTCCCGGACATCCACGTCACCAGTTCCGAAAAGGGCACCGGCATCGCGGAGCTGCGCGCCAGCCTCGCCGCCCTCGCCCTCGGGGCGGAATAAGGCGGGGGGCGGCGATGGGTGGCTTTTCTCCCGCGCTGCTGTTCCTGATGCAGGCCCTGCTGCTGATCGCCGGGCCGTTCCTGTTGTGGCGGCTCGGCGGCGGGCGGCACGTCGCGCCGATGGTGGTGATCCAGATCCTGTTCGGGGTGGCGCTCGGACCGTCACTGCTCGGCCGGTTGGTGCCGGAGCTGTGGGGCGTGTTGTTCGCCCCGGCCGCGCTCGCGCCGCTCTCCGGGCTGGCGCTGATGGCCGTCATCTTCTTCGCCTTCCTCACCGGCCTTCACCTCGACCCGGACGAGTTCCGCGGGCGAGGCGGGGCCTTCGCCGCCGTGGCGCTGTCCAGCATGCTGGTGCCGACTCTGCTCGGCGGCGCTTTGGGGTGGTGGCTGGCCGGCGCCTTTCCCGAAATGACCGGGCCGCACGCCACTCCCGGCCTGTTCGCCGCCGGATTCGGCATCTGCGTCGGCGTCACCGCGCTGCCGGTGCTGGGCGCCATCCTGCGCGAGATGGATCTGCTGGGCGAGCGGGTGGGGCGACTGGCGCTGGGGTATGCCGCGGTGAACGATGCGCTGCTGTGGCTGCTGATCACCGCCGTCCTTGCCTGGACGACCGCGGATGGCGGCGATGCCGGCGGCAACCCTTGGGCGGTCGCCCGGGTGGGGCTGCTGGGCTTCGCCTATGTCGGGGTGACGGCCCTGGTCGTGCGCCCATTGCTCGACCGCCTGCTGGAGCGGGTGGCGCCGGACGGACGGATGGGCGACACCGCGGTGGTGGTGACCTGCGCTGCGCTGCTGGCCTCGGCCGCGGTGACCGAGCTGATCGGGCTGCACTACATCCTGGGCGCCTTCGTCGCCGGCACCGCCATGCCGCGCCGCTACGCCGCGGCGATCCTGGACCGGCTGGAGCATTTCTCGACCCTGATCCTGTTGCCGTTCTTCTTCACGCTCACCGGGCTGAAGGTGAACCTGACGCTGGACGATCCGGCGCAGTGGACGGTCTTCGCGCTCGCCAGCCTCGCCACCTTGGGCGGCAAGATGGCCGGCACGACCCTGCCGGCCCGGCTGACCGGGGAGAGCTGGCCCGATGCGCTCAGGCTCGGCACGCTGATGCCCTGCAAGGGGCTGATGGAGGTCATCGTGCTGACCGTCCTGCTGGAGGCGGGCGTGCTGTCCGGCCCCTGTTTCTCGGCGATGGTGCTGATGGCGGTGGCGGTCACCGCGCTGACCCAGCCGATGACGTGGCTGGCCGGCTGGCGGCGTCCAGTTCCGGCGGTGGCCGCCGGCGGTCACCACGACAGCATGTGACCGCCGGGCGGTCACCGTGGAGGCACGTGACCGTTAAATTGCCCCCTAGGCAACCGGCCGGCCTTTCCGTTAAAGAAGCCCGACACTCCACCCCGACAAAGGGCATCCTCCCGTGCAGACTCCCACCCGTGACGAGTGGCTCGCCAAGGCCCGTACCCTGTCCGAAGCGCTGCCCTACATGCGCCGTTACGCCGGGAGCACCTTCGTCATCAAGTACGGCGGCCACGCCATGGGCGATGCCGGTCTGGCGGAGTTGTTCGCGCGCGACATCGTCCTGCTGAAGCAGGTCGGCATCAACCCGGTGGTCGTCCATGGCGGCGGGCCGCAGATCGGTCAGATGCTGGAGCGGCTGAAGATCAAGTCCAGCTTCATCGACGGCCTGCGCGTCACCGACAAGGAGACGGTCGAGGTGGTCGAGATGGTGCTGGCCGGCTCCATCAACAAGCAGATCGTCGCCGCCATCAACGGCGCAGGCGGCCGGGCCGTCGGCCTGTCGGGCAAGGACAGCAACCTGATCACCGCCCGCCGGCTGGAGCGGGTTCAGCGCGATCCCGACAGCAACATCGAGAGGGTGCTGGACCTCGGCTTCGTCGGCGAGCCCTACAAGGTGAACCCTGAGATCCTGCAGGCGCTCGCCAAGTCGGATGTCATCCCGGTGATCGCACCGGTCGGCTTCGACGTGAACGGCGACACCTACAACATCAACGCCGACACCGCGGCCGGCGCGGTGGCGGCGGCGGTGAAGGCGGCGCGCTTCTTCCTGTTAACCGATGTCGCCGGGGTTCTCGACAAGGAAAAGAAGCTGATCGAGAAGATGTCGCTGGCCGATGCCCACAAGGCCATCGCCGACGGCACCGCGTCGGGCGGCATGATCCCGAAGATCGAGACCTGCATCGGCGCGGTGGAGCAGGGCGTCGATGCCGCTGTTATCCTGGATGGCCGCGTGCCGCATGCGCTTCTGCTGGAGATCTTCACCGAAGGCGGCGCCGGCACCCTGATCGGCAAGGCCTGACGCCACTTACGGGGACCTGATGAGCGACCTGCGCAAGGAGCTGCTCCGCCAGATGAAGGCCATCCGGGACAGGATGGACCCGAAGCTGGTGGAGCGCGCCAAATTGGCGGCATTGGGCAGAGTTCCCTATGACAGCGAGGCGGCGAAGGAGGCCGTCGGCCATTTCCTCGACGCCAAGCGGGACGGCGGTGCCTTCCGCCGCAAGCTGGAACAGGCGCTGAAGGCCGAGGGCGCGACGCTGGACCTCGACGAGGGGGAGAAGGCGCCGGCCGAGAAGCCTCCCGGGAAGCCGAGGCGCGGCGGCCGGGTGACGTAAATTGCCCTCTCCCGGGGCGGGAGAGGGGGTAATCGCACATCGCAAGGAGCACGGCCTTGCTGCATGTCTTCGTCAATGACGGCGGTCCGCTTCGTTGGGTACGGGAGGCCGCGGACGAGACGGCGCCGCTGCCCGACACCGCCGTCTGGCTGGATCTGATCAACCCGACCGGCGGGGAACTGGCGCGGGTGGAGGCGCTGATCGGCACCCGCCTGCCCACCCGCGAGCAGATGGCGGAGATCGAGGAGTCGAGCCGTCTGCGGGTGGCCGGCGGGGTGTTGACCATGACGGTCACCGCGCTGGTCTGGGCCGACACCGACGAGCCGCGCATCGCCACCGTCAGCTTCGTGCTGGCCGGGCGGCGGCTGGTCACGATCCACGACATCGATCCGCAGGCCCTGCTGGCTTTCCGCCGCCGCGCCACCCACGGCGAAGTATCGGCCGCCCGCGGCGAACTGGTTCTGGCGGCGCTGGTCGACGGCATGATCGACCGTACCTCGGTCGTGCTGCGGCGGACGGGAGTGGAGCTGGATGCGCTGAACCGCCGCTATTTCCGCGGACGCAAGCTGCGGTCTCGTGGCGAAACGCTGGATGACGTCCAGACGCTGAAACGCATCGGCCATGCCGGTCACTTGATCGGCAAGGCGCGGGTCAGCCTTGCCAGCCTCACCCGCATGACCGACTTCCTGGCGCGCGGCGACGGCTGGAACGCCGGCAAGGCGACGCGACGCTGGGCCAAGACCACGCTGCAGGATCTGCGCGGACTGGACCAGTATGCCCGTTTCCTGGCCGGCAAGGTCGCGCTGGCTCTCGACACCGCGTTGGGGCAGATCAACGTCGAGCAGAACGAGATCGTCAAGATCGTCTCGGTGCTGACCGTTCTGCTCTATCCGCCGACCCTGGTCGCCAGCATCGGCGGCATGAACTTCACCGACATGCCTGGACACGCCTCGCCCTTCGGCTATGCCGGCGCCTTGGGGCTGATGCTGCTGTCGGCGTTGCTTCCAGTGATCTATGTGCGCCTGAAGCGCTGGATGTAGCGCGTTTCCACTATGTGGCAGGCGGATGGTCGGCGGTTCTTTCCTTTTGACAGGATCGTCCGGCGGCGGCAGGATGGGCGCATTCCAGGGGGGTCCCGACAGGGGGCTGAGATACCAACGGCCGGACGGTGCGATGCGCAGCCGGCAGCGTGGTGACCCTTCGAACCTGATCCGGGTCATACCGGCGAAGGGAGGGACCTCGTGACGGGCCGGCTTTGCGCCCCGTCTGGCCGTATCGACCCCGCCATGCCGGGGAAGCGGCCTGCACGAAGATACCGCACCTCCGTCAGCAGTCCCGGGTTTGTCCGCCCAACTCCGACGGAGAAACCCAATGCCCAAGGACTTCAACGAAAACGCCATCCGCATTTCGACCGGCCCGCTGCCGTCGTCGCGGAAAATCCATGTGCCGGGAACGCGCTTTCCCGACCTGCGCGTCGCCATGCGCGAGATTGCGCTGTCGGGCGGCGAGCCGCCGCTGACCGTCTATGATCCCTCCGGTCCCTACACCGATGAAGCGGTGACCATCGACGTGCGGGCCGGGCTGGCCAAGCACCGCCGCGACTGGATCCTGGCTCGCGGCGACGTCGAGACCACCGACGGCGGCGTGCTGCGCGCCAAGGGCGGTGGGGCGGTGACGCAGATGGCCTACGCCCGGGCCGGCATCGTCACGGCTGAGATGGAATACATCGCCGTCCGCGAGAATTCGGGCCGTGCCGCCGCCCTTGACGCGGCGCGTGACGGCGAGGATTTCGGTGCCGAGATCCCGGACTTCATCACCGCGGAATTCGTTCGCGACGAGGTGGCGCGCGGGCGGGCGATCATCCCCTCCAACGTCAACCATCCCGAGTCGGAGCCGATGATCATCGGCCGCAATTTCCTGACCAAGATCAACGCCAACATCGGAAACTCCGCGGTGACCTCTTCGATCGAGGAAGAGGTGGAGAAGATGGTTTGGTCGATCCGCTGGGGCGCCGACACCGTGATGGATCTGTCGACCGGCGCCGACATCCACCAGACCCGCGAATGGATCCTGCGCAACTCCCCGGTTCCCATCGGCACGGTGCCGATCTATCAGGCGTTGGAGAAGGTGAAGGGCAAGGCCGAGGATCTGACCTGGGAGCTGTTCCGCGACACGCTGATCGAGCAGGCGGAGCAGGGCGTCGATTACTTCACCATCCATGCCGGCCTGCGACTGGCCCATATCCCGCTGACGGCCAAGCGGGTGACCGGCATCGTCTCGCGCGGCGGCTCGATCATCGCCAAATGGTGCCTGGCGCACCACCGCGAGAATTTCCTCTATGACCACTTCGCCGACATCGTCGAGATCTGCCGGACCTACGACGTGGCTCTGTCGATGGGCGACGGCCTGCGGCCGGGCAGCCAAGCCGACGCCAACGACGCCGCCCAGTTCGCCGAGCTGGAGACCCTGGGCGAACTGACCAAGATCGCCTGGGCGCGCGACGTGCAGGTGATGATCGAGGGGCCGGGACATGTGCCGATGCACAAGATCAAGCACAACGTGGAGAAACAGCTGGCGCTGTGCGGCGAGGCGCCCTTCTACACGCTGGGTCCGTTGGTGACCGACATCGCACCGGGCTACGACCACATCACCAGCGCCATCGGCGCGGCGATGATCGGCTGGTTCGGCACCGCGATGCTCTGCTACGTCACGCCGAAGGAGCATCTCGGCCTGCCCGACCGCGACGACGTGAAGGCCGGCGTCATCGCCTACAAGATCGCCGCCCATGCCGCCGACCTCGCCAAGGGCCATCCGGCGGCACGGCTGCGCGACGACGCCATGTCGCGGGCCCGCTTCTCCTTCCGCTGGCGCGACCAGTTCGCCCTGTCGCTCGATCCCGACACGGCGATGGCCTACCACGACGAGACCCTGCCGGCGGAAGGCGCCAAGACCGCGCATTTCTGTTCGATGTGCGGGCCGAAATTCTGCTCGATGAAGATCACGCAGGAAATCCGCGACGCCGCGGCGTCCGGCATGGCCGAGATGTCGCAGAAGTTCCGCGAGTCGGGTGGGGAGATCTATCAGCCGGCGGCGGAGTGAGTTTGGGGCGTTGGCCCCCACCCTAACCCTCCCCCGCTGGGTGGGGGAGGGACTGCCGTCGTCTTTCCGAACAAGGACTTGTCCCCTCCTCCGCCCCGCGGGGGAGGGTTAGGGTGGGGGCCAACCTTTCCACTCACCCCGCGTACCGGATCTCCAGCACCTCGACCTGCTCCAGTCCCGCCGGCGTGCGGACGTCCACCAGATCGCCCTCCCGCGCCTTCAGCAGCGCGCGGGCGATGGGGGAGATCCAGCTGACATGGCCGCGGTCGGGATCGACTTCGTCGGCGCCGACGATGGTGACGGTGTTCTCGCTGGTATCCTCGCGGGCATAGGTGACGGTGGCGCCGAAGAAGACCTGTTCGCGGTTCTTCTGGTCCTGCGGATTGACCACCACCGCCGATTCCAGATGCTTGTTCAGGAAGCGGATGCGGCGGTCGATCTCCCGCAGGCGCTTCTTGCCATACAGATAGTCGCCATTCTCCGACCGATCGCCGTTGCCGGCGGCCCAGGACACCACCTCCACCACCTTCGGCCGCTCGACCCGCAGCAGGTGGCGCAGCTCTTCCTGCATGCGCTGGAAGCCGGGTGGGGTCATGTAGTTCTTGAAGCCCTGCGGCAGCGGTGCCGGATCGTCGAGTTCGTCAAGATCGCTGTCGGGCGGCGTATCGCTCTCGCGGGTGAAGGCCTTGCTCATGGTCCGACCTGTCCTGTGGCAGGGATGATAACGTCCGGGAAAAGGAAAAGGCGCCTTGCGGCGCCTTTTCCCGTTTCAGAGCTTCCGCTGGGCCGCTCGGTTTACCGCTTCCACCAGCCGCGGCGCGGCTTGGCATTCGCGTCGTCGTCGCCACCGGCGGGAGCCGGCTCGTCGGTGGGTGCGGCATCCGGCGCCGTCGCGGCGGCTGGCGCGGCTTCGGCCGGAGCCTCGGCAGCCGCCTTGCGCTTGCGCGATGCCTTCTTGGCCGGAGCGATCTCGGCAGCGGCTTCGGCCGGAGCCTCGACAGCGGCCTCCACCGGAGCTTCGACCGGAGCGGCAGCCTTGCGCTTGCGGCCCTTGGCCGGAGCTTCGACAACCGCCGGAGCTTCGACCGGAGCGGCCTCGGCCGGAGCCTCGGCGGCGGCCTTGCGCTTGCGCGACGCCTTCTTGGCCGGAGCGATCTCGGCAGCGGCTTCGGCCGGAGCCTCGGCGGCGGCCTTGCGCTTGCGCGACGCCTTCTTGGCCGGAGCGGCTTCGACAACGGCTTCCGCCGGAGCTTCGACCGGAGCGGCGGCCTTGCGCTTGCGGCCCTTGGCCGGGGCTTCGGCCACCACCGGAGCGACGACCGGAGCGGCCTCGGCCGGAGCCTCGGCGGCGGCCTTGCGCTTGCGCGACGCCTTCTTGGCCGGGGCCGGAGCGGTCGCCGGCGGCTCCGTCGCGGTCACCGGAACCGGGACGTCCTCGGCCTTGGCCTCGGGAGCCGTTTCGCCGGCCAGGATCCAGTCGAGGTCGGTCGCCTCGGCCGGAGCCTGAACCGGAGCGATCCCGGTCTGGGAGGCCTCTGCCGGAGTCGCGACGGGTTGCTCGTCAGCGGTATCCCCGCTGCCCTCCAGGCCTTCCGTCCCCTCCTCGCGGCGGGACCGGCGGCGACCCCCGCGCTTGCCGCGGCGGCGCTTCTTACGGCCTTCGCCGTTGCGCTCGCCGGCATCGGCACCGGTTTCGTCCTCGCCCTCATCCTCGTCCTCGTCATCGCCGTCTTCGGCCGAGTCGAAAGCGGCGGAGTCGGCAGCGGGTTCGGAGATGGCGGCACCGGGAATCGCTTCGGCGGCAACCGGCAGAGCGGTCTCGACGGACTCCTGGGCGGTCTCCTCGTCGGTTTCCTGACCGGCTTCGTCCGTCTCGCTCTCGCCTTCCGCGTTGTCGCCCTCGGCGCGGCCTTCCTCGCGGTCACGCCCGCGTCCGCGGCGGCGGCGGCGGCGGCGGCGGCGATCCTCGCCATTGCCGTCGCCATTGGTGCCGATGGCCTCGCCACGCTCGCCGGACTCTTCGGTCTGGGCGGCTTCGGCTTCGGTCTCCAGCTCCTCGACCGGCTCGACCGGCTCGGCGGCGAGCGCGCGGTCGGTCTCGGCCATCACGCGGTCGGCACTGACCAGCGGGCCGTCCTCGTCGGGCAGACGGGCCCTGTTGCGCTCCAGGCGATGGTCCGGGGCGATCAGGCTGTCGTCGGCCTGGACCATGACGCTGAAGGCATGACGCTCTTCGATCTTGGCCAGTTCACCGCGCTTCTGGTTGAGGATGTAGAGCGCGATGGAGGTCGGGACATAGGTGGTGATCTCGGCCGACCGCTTGCGGATGCCTTCCTCCTCGATGGCACGCAGGACGTGCAGCGAGGCGGATTCGACGGAACGGACGACGCCGGTGCCCGAGCAGTGCGGGCAGCGCTCGAAGTTGGTCTCCAGCAGCGACGGGCGCAGACGCTGGCGCGACAGCTCCAGCAGGCCGAAGGCGGAGATGCGGCCGAGCTGGATGCGTGCCCGGTCGTTCTTCATCGCCTCCTTCATGCGGCGCTCGACGGCGGCGTTGTTCCGCGGCTCCTCCATGTCGATGAAGTCGATGACGATCAGGCCGGCCAGATCGCGCAGACGCAGCTGGCGCGCCACCTCGTCGGCGGCCTCCAGATTGGTCTTGTAGGCGGTTTCCTCGATGTTGCGCTCGCGGGTCGACTTGCCGGAGTTGACGTCGATGGAGACCAGCGCCTCGGTCGGGTTGATGACGATGTAGCCGCCGGAGCGCAGCTGCACCACCGGGCTGTGGATGGCATCGATCTGCGTTTCCACCTGATAGCGGTGGAACAGCGGGATCTGGCTGTCGCGGTAGAGCTGGACGCGCTGGGAATGGCCCGGCATCAGCATGTCCATGAACTCGCGCGCCGTGCGGAAGCCGGCCTCGCCCTCGACCCAGATCTCGTCGATGTCGTTGGCGTAGAGATCGCGGATCGACCGCTTGATCAGGTTCGCCTCTTCATAGATCAGGCAGGGCGCCGACGACTTCAGCGTCTGTTCGCGGATGTCGTCCCACAGGCGCAGCAGATATTCCAGGTCGCGCTTGATCTCGGGCTTGGAGCGCTCCAGCCCGGCGGTGCGCAGGATGACCGCCATGCCGTCGGGAATGTCGAGATCCGACAGGATTTCCTTCAGGCGCTTGCGGTCGGCCGGGTTGGTGATCTTGCGGGAAATCCCGCCGCCACGGCCGGTGTTGGGCATCAGGACGCAGTAGCGGCCGGGCAGCGACAGGTAGGTGGTCAGCGCCGCGCCCTTGTTGCCGCGCTCCTCCTTCGTCACCTGAACCAGCAGGACCTGCCGGCGCTTCACCACTTCCTGGATCTTGTAGGACCGCAGCGGGCGCGAGCGGCGGCGCTGGGTCTCCGCCTCCTCGTCCTCGTCGCCGCCGACCATGTCCGGGGTGGCGGTCTCCTGGGCGGCGCCTTCGGACGGGACGGCCTGCTCCTCGCCGGAGTCGGCATCCTCACCGTCCTCGTCGCCTTCTTCCTCGTCGGAAGCCTCGGGCGCGATGGGGGAGGGCATCGGCGACCATTCCTCGACCACCTGCTCGGGACGGACCGGCTCGCCCATCACGGCACCGTCGGCAGCCGCCTCGGCCCGGGCTTCCGCCTGCTCCTCCAGCCGGCGTTCCTCGGCCAGCAGGGCCTCGCGGTCGGCCATCGGGATGCGGTAGTAGTCGGGGTGGATTTCGGAGAAGGCGAGGAAGCCGTGGCGGTTCCCGCCATACTCCACGAAGGCCGCCTGGAGCGAAGGCTCGACCCGCGTCACCTTCGCCAGGTAGATATTGCCCTTCAGCTGCTTGCGGCTGGCGATCTCGAAGTCGAGTTCTTCCAGCCGGTTCCCATTGACCACGGCAACCCGGGTTTCTTCCGGGTGCGTGGCGTCCACCAGCATGCGCTTGGCCATATACGGTCCTCAACGGCGCGACCCAGGGAACCCGCGCGACCGGTCGGGCCGCCTGGACGCAGCGTCTGTTGTGGGCGAAGCATACGGCACGACGGACCGGAACCGCCGAACGGCGCTGACGAGAGCAGCCAGGACGGCCCGGTCGACACGCGCCGGGCTGCCGCCTTGCGGCCACAGCCAGCTTCGAGGTTTCGTCCTCTCACCGCCAATCCGAACGCGCCACCCCACGACGTCCTTCCGGCGCGGATGGCCGGACAGGCAGTGTCGGAGGCGACGCCGCAGCCTCTTGGTCGGCCCCGTGACCGGCGATCGGCTGACCTTCGGATCGATGGAATCGATGTCCGGGGATCAGCGAATCGGCGCTCACCTTGGGAGTCCGACCCTGGTCTGGCGAATTGCGGTCTGTCGCAAAGATACCATAGACAAGCGTTCCCTCTTGCACAACGCGGAAATGCGCCGATTCGGCGAACAAGTTCGTCGCGGGGAAGCGGGGAGGAACCCTTCCACCCGGGGCAGCCCGGTCCCGTCGCCTCCACGGCCGCGTCCAAGTTCAGTGTTGCAGGAACGGCACCCCCGCCCGGAATTGACTCGCGGTCTGATGATCCGCGTTGAGAGCGTTGAATTGGCTGGGCTATAGCTGAGCGTCCGCCTCCGCGTTCTGCCGCTTCCATCTGCCGCCGAGGAGATTTGATGCCACGGCCGCCCAGCCTGCCCACTGCCGGACCCGACCGCCTGCCGCTTGCCGCTCGTTCGTCTCGCGGGTCGGTCCTGCGTCGCTTGGGTGCGGTTCTGCCGGTCCTGCTGGTGATAGCGCTGCTCGGCTTCGGCATCGCCGGGATGGCGGCCGGACCGGCGACGGCGCAGACCACGGCGGCGCTGCCGTCGGCGCCGCCCCGCACGGCGGTGGTCGACGCCCGGCTGGGCATCCACCCGGACAGGACCCGCTTCGTGCTGGAACTGAGCGACGCGGTATCCTTCACCGTGTCGATGGCCGCCGATCCCTACCGGGTCATCGTCGATCTTCCCGACCTGATCTGGCCCGGCGGATCGCTGCCGGTGGAGGGCAAGGGGGTGGTCGCGCGCTACCACCATGCGGCGGGCGGCCCGCGCGGCACGCGGCTGACCTTCGAGACGGTCGGCCCGGCCCGGCTGCGCGAGGGCTATATGATCCCGGCGCGGGACGGTCACCAGCCGCGTCTGGTGTTGGATCTGGAAAAGACCACGGCGGCGGAGTTCCGGCAGCTTGCCGCGGCCACCGGCGGCAAGGAGGGCACGAAACAGGTTGGAGCCAAGGGCTCGCTGACGATGAGTTCGATCGTCTCCTCGGCGATGGTGATTCCGGTTCCGCAGCCATCGCCCCAGCAGCCGGCGGCAGGCCCGACGGCTGTCGAGTCCAACGGCGTCGTCACCGCCCCGCCGCCCTTCGCGCCGCTGCCGCCGATCCCGCCGGCCCAGCTGATCCCCGCCGCGCTGCCCGTCGCTCCGCCGCTGCCGGACAACAAGCCGCCGATGGTGACGGAAAAGCCGCTGATCGTGCTAGACCCCGGCCATGGCGGCCAGGACCCCGGCGCCATCGGCGTCGGCGGCATCTATGAGAAGGACATCACGCTCGCCACCGCCAAGGAGGTGAAGCGCCAACTGGAGGCGACCGGACGCTATCGGGTGAAGCTGACCCGTGACAGCGACGTGTTCATCCGCCTGCGCGACCGCGTCGCCATCGGGCGCGAGGCCGGTGCCGACCTGTTCATCTCGCTGCATGCGGACAGCATCAGCAGCGGCGATGTGCGCGGCCTGTCCATCTACACCTTGTCGGACAAGGCATCGGACCGCGAGGCGGAGATGCTGGCCGCCAAGGAGAACCGGTCCGACGCCCTGGTCGGGCTCGACCTGTCGGGCGAGAACCAGCTGGTCGCCAACATCCTCATCGATCTCGCCCAGCGCGACGCCATGAACCATTCGAAGCGCTTCGCGACGCTGGCGCTGCAGAACATGGGGCGCGACGTGCCGCTGATCCCCAACCGGCCGCACCGGCAGGCCGGCTTCGCCGTGCTGACCGCGCCCGACGTGCCGTCGGCGCTGATCGAAATGGGGTATCTGTCGAACCGTCAGGACATCAAGCTGCTGACCTCGTCCGGCCATCGGGAGCGGCTGGGCAAGGGCCTGGCCCGCACCATCGATGCCTATTTCCGCTGGCTGCACGGCGCGCAGCGGAGCTGAGGCGCGGCTTGGCCGGCGAATGATCCATCAGGCCGCCCCCTTCTTGCAGGCGCATTCCTGCGTGCGCCCTCTGCGTGTCACATTTTCCTGACATGACGGGAACGGGGGCGGCACTTCGCACCGCGGCGGTGTAGGATGCGCCGCCCTGTCAGGCGCACCTGCGATCCGGATCCGTCGGAACCGGAACGTGGGCGCGTCGTTCGTCGTTTCTTGCGGGATCGGTCATGCGCCTTCTTCTGTCCTTGCTGATGGCCTTCGTGATGCTGGCGCTTGCCGGCGCCGGGGGGCTGGTCTTCCTGTTCGAGCATTACGACCACGACCTGCCCGACTATACCAAGCTGGCCAATTACGAGCCGCCGGTGACCACGCGCATCTATGCCGGCGACGGACGCCTGATGGCGGAATTCGCCTCGGAACGGCGCATCTTCGTGCCGATCGACGCCATGCCGCGCCAAGTCATGAATGCCTTCATGGCGGCCGAGGACAAGAATTTCTATGCCCACCAGGGCGTCGATCCCATCGGCATCCTGCGCGCGATCCTGACCAACATCGAGAATTTCGGCCGCGAGCGCCGGCCGGTCGGTGCCAGCACGATCACGCAGCAGGTCGCCAAGAACATGCTGCTGACCAACGAGGTGTCCTTCGCCCGCAAGATCAAGGAGGCGATCCTGGCGATCCGCATCGAGCGGGCCTTCACCAAGGATCGTATCCTCGAGCTGTACCTCAACGAGATCTTCCTGGGAAACCGCTCCTATGGCGTGGCGGCGGCGGCGCTGAACTATTTCAACAAGGCGCTGGATGAGCTGAGCATCGAGGAAGTCGCCTTCCTGGCGGCCTTGCCCAAGGCGCCCTCCAACTACAACCCCGACCGCCAGCACGATGCCGCCATCGCCCGCCGCAACTGGGTGATCGGCCGCATGGCGGAGGACGGCTACATCACGCCGGAGGAGGCGAAGGCCGCGCAAGGGCGCCCGCTGCTCACCCGCAAGCGCGACGAGCAGGAGGTGGTGACCGCCGAATACTTCTCCGAGGAGGTCCGGCGCGAGCTGGTGAAGCTCTATGGCGAACAGGCGCTCTACGAGGGCGGGCTGTCGGTCCGCGCCTCGATGGACCCGGTGCTGCAGGTCACCGCGACCAAGGCGCTGCGCGACGGGCTGATCGCCTACGACCGCCGCCATGGCTGGCGCGGCCCGGTCGCAAAGATGGAGAATTTCGACAACTGGCCGAAGAAGCTTGCCGCCATGCCGCCGCCCGCCGGGTCGGAGGGCTGGAAGCTTGCGGTGGTGCTGAAGGACGACCAGTCGGACGGGTTGGACATCGGCGTTGCCGACGGCACACGCGGCCGCATTCCGCTGTCCGAGCTGCGCTGGGCCCGCGCCTCCAAGGACGGCGACGTCGCCGGTCCGGCGATCCGCAAGCCGTCCGACGTCGCCAAGCTGGGCGACATCCTGCTGGTCGAGCAGATCAGCGGCCCGGCGGCCAAGGACGAGGATGAGAAACCGGCGAAGAAGTCCGACAAGTCGGCGGCCAAGGAACTGCCGGCGGGCAGCTATGCCCTGCGCCAGATCCCGCAGGTGCAGGGCGGCCTCGTGGCACTCGATCCGCACACCGGCCGCGTGCTGGCGATGGTCGGCGGCTTCTCCCCCGCCATGAGCGTGTTCAACCGGGCCACCCAGGCGCTGCGCCAGCCCGGTTCGTCCTTCAAGCCCTTCGTCTACCTGACGGCGCTGAACCAGGGCTTCACCCCGTCGTCCCTGGTGATGGATGCCCCCTTCTCCTTCGATCCGGGCGGCGGGCAGCCGGTCTGGCGGCCGGAGAACTACAGCCACGAATTCTACGGCCCGACCCCGCTGCGCGTCGGCATCGAGAAGTCGCGCAACGTCATGACCGTCCGCCTCGCCCAGCAGATCGGCATGGACAAGGTCAAGGCGCTGGTCGAGAAGTTCGGCATCGTCGACAACCTGCAGCCCTACCTGCCGATGTCGCTGGGTGCCGGCGAGACCACCGTGCTGCGGCTCGCCACCGCCTACGCCATGCTGGACAACGGCGGCAAGCGGGTGGTGCCGACCTTCATCGACCGCGTGCAGGACCGCAACGGCAAGACCGTCTTCCGTCACGACAACCGCCCGTGCGAGGGCTGCACCAGCGTCGCCTGGAAGGACGGGATGGGGGTCCCGGCGGTGCCCGACACCCGCGAGCAGGTGAACGACCCGCGCACCACCTACCAGATCGTCTCGATCCTGGAAGGCGTGGTCCAGCGCGGCACCGCGGCGGCGCTGAAGTCGCTGGGCAAGCCGCTGGCCGGCAAGACCGGCACCACCAACGACAGCCACGACGCCTGGTTCATGGGCTTCTCGCCCGATCTGGTGGTCGGCACCTATATCGGCTTCGATCAGCCGCGCTCGCTGGGCGGCCACGAGACCGGCGGTTCGGCCGCGGTGCCGGTGTTCAAGGAGGTCATGCAGGTGGCGCTGAAGGACAAGCCGGCGACGCCGTTCCGCGTGCCGCCCGGCCTGCGCCTCGTCCGCGTCAACCCGGCCAACGGCCAGCTGGCCCAGTTCGGCGATAGCCGCGCCATCTGGGAAGCCTTCCTGCCGGGTACCGAACCCAACCCCGACCAGCCGCAGGTGGTGCTCGACGGCTCCTCGCAGGGTATGGGCGCCATGATGGGCGATCCGAACGCCGCGGGCTTCGGCGCCCAGCAGCCGGGGATACCGGCTCCGCCGGCCGCTGCGACGCTTGGGACGGGCGGTCTGTACTGAGGATAAGAAAAAGGGGCGCCCAAACGGGGCGCCCCTTTTTCATGCATCCGGCTGCCAAGTGGTGGGGATGAGAGCTGGCGATAGCGATCAATGCGTCGAATTTCCCGGTGTCGCCGACAGCGACGCGAGGGCATCGACCGGGCAGCTGCCGAGCGGACGCAGGTCGGGTTCCAGCGCCGCGAACATCGCGCGCACGCCGTCCTCGTTGATGTGCAGGGCATCCATGAACAGCTCGTCCTTGTCCACGGCGCGGCGGGCGTCGATCACGGTGACGCCGGCGGGCAAACGGCCCTTCAACTCGGCGAAGAAGGCATCGAAATTCTTCAGCTTGCCGGCATAGGTCGGGAAATAGGGGGTGATCACCACCGCCACCCGGGTGCCGTGCGACTGGGCGCTGGTGATGATGTGGTCCAGCGCCTGCCAATTGGCGTTGTCGGCGGTCATCATCTCTTCGGGGGCGGCGGCGAGCTGCTTCTTCATCGGCTGGGGGATGGCACCGACCAGCGTGCGGTCGGCGGCGGGCTTCAGCAGGCCGGCGACCAGCCGCATGGTCTGGTTGTTGTTGAAGGTCATCAGGTTGAAGGCGTGGTTCGCCATCCACAGCTCCTTGTTCTCCTGCCGGACGAAGGCATCGATGCGCGGCGAGTAGTGGGCCAGCAGCGGCAGGTCGGCGAGATCGTGCGGATTGTCGACCACGCCGGTCGGCTCCAGAACCAGCAGGCGCGGCGCTCCATGCCGCTCGATATAGTCCTCCCACAGCAGGGCCGACAGGACGGTCGGCGCGCCACCCATCCCCAGGTTCAGCGCCCGGCCGCAGGTCATGTCCTGCAGGGCGGAGACCGGGAAGTGGTTGTCCGCCCGCGAATTGCCGAGAACCAGCACATCGGCGGGTCCCCGTGCCGGCGCATTGGCCGCTGTGCCGGCCGACGCAACGGCCGCCGGCTTGGCCGGGCGCGGTTCCGTGGTGAGGGCGGCCTTCACCAGCAGCGGGCTCGGCTGGCCTTCCGGCGTGGCGGGCGGCTTGGCGTCCGGCCTCGTGCCCGGCTTGCCGGCCGGCGCGGCCTCCGGCTCCGACGGGCGGTAGATCGCCATGAAGCGGTCGCTCGAGCGCAGCAGCAGATCGCCCAGCGCCGAGGCCAGAACCCGGTCCATCGCCGTGACGGTGGCGAGGATCAGCGCGATGCAAGCCAGAAGGCGGTACATGGGAAGGTCTCCGTCGGATCTCAGAACTGGAAGTAGATGAAGGCGTGGTTGGCGAAGCTGCCGAACAGCAGCATCACCAGGATCAGGGCGGAGCAGGCCATCGACCGCGCCACCACGTTCGTCCCGGCGTAGCGACGGCCGGCGCCGCGCTCCACCAGTGCATCGACCATCAGCACGATCAGCCCGGTGACGGCGACGCGCAGCAGCGAACTGGCCTGCTGGTTGCCCTGCTGAAGGCCGAAATCGCCCTGGCCGATGATGCCCAGGATGGTCCAGACCGTTTGCAAGTTGTCGGCGCGGAAGGGCAGCCAGGTCAGCGTCACCACGATGAAGACAAGGCCGATCATCACCAGCCGCCCGGCGGCCAGCATCGGGCCGCTGAAGCGCACCGGGCTGACGGCGGCCAACCGGCGGGCACCGTCCTCCACCAGCATCAGCCCGCCATGCAGCGCGCCCCACAGTACGAAGGTCCAGTTGGCGCCGTGCCACAGGCCGGAGATCAGCATTGTGATGACGACGTTGCGGATGCGCAGCCAGCGCGTGCGGCTGCCGCCCATCGGCACATAGACGTAGTCGCGGAACCAGGTCGACAGCGAGATGTGCCAGCGCCGCCAGAAGTCGCGCATGCCGCTGGCGAAATAGGGCCGGGCGAAGTTCTCGCACATGGTGTAGCCGAAGATCTGCGCCAGCCCGATCGCGATCAGCGAATAGCCGGCGAAGTCGCCGTAGATCTGCAGGGAGAAGCAGAACAGCCCGATCACATGCTGTAGCGCGTTGAAGAACTCCGGCTGGTGGAAGCGGGCGTCGACCACCACCGCGGCGTTGTCGGCCAGGCCGATCTTCAGGAAATAGCCCCAGATCACCTTCTCCAGCCCGGCGAAGCGTTCCGCGAAGGGGATATCGCGCGGCCGCTGCTGGATTTGCGGCAGCAGGTCGCGCGCCCGCACGATCGGGCCGGCCACCAGCTGCGGGAAGAAGGCGACGAAGGTGGCGTAACGCATCAGCGACCGTTCCGGCTGCTTCACCTCGCCGGTGTAGAGGTCGATGCCGTAGCTGAGATTCTGGAAGGTGTAGAAGGAGATGCCGACCGGCAGCAGGATGTCGAGCGTCCGCCGGCCGATCTCCACCCCCAGCGAGGCCAGCGCGATCTCGGCGCTGTCGGCGAAGAAATTATAGTATTTGAAGAAGAACAGCATGCCCAGGTTGGCGCCCAGGCTGATGAACAGGTACAGCTTCTTGGTCTGGCGGTCGGGCGAGTCGGCGATCTTCAGTCCGCAGTAGAAGTCGATGAAGGTGCTGAGCGCCAGCAAGCCGCAGAACCGGTAGTCCCAGTAGCCGTAGAAGATGTAGCTCGCCGCCAGCAGAAAGGGCGTGAAGGCGCGCGTACGGGCCAGCGCCATGAAGCCGGCGCTGAACACGGTGATGAACAACAGGAAGTTCAGGCTGGTGAAGCTCATCGTGCCCCCGGCAGAGATGGTCGCGCGTCCACGCATTCGCGCAAGAAAGGCGAATGACGAGGCAGAACATAACCTCGATTTCGGAGATTCCCGGCCACCGCGGTAGGGTTGTGGGGCCGGATTTGGGACGTACTCTGAAATGAACCGGGCTTATGATTCCAAAAGGATAGGACCCCCAAGCAGGGGCTGGGCCATACTCGAAAGTGGCAAGCCTTCCCATTGCCGGCGTGCCGGGCCGGTCATTAAGGGGGTGCAAGCCGGGGAGCGAGCCGCTACATATGCGGACGACGAACCTTTCAACACTGGCTAACGAGGAGGCACCGCCATGCGGGCCGAGATCGAAGCGGCCGCCGGCGAGATCAGAGAATCGCTGGCGCTGCTGAGGAGGCATCTTTGACTGGGACAACGCACTGCGACGTCTCGACGAACTGAACAACCTCGCCGAGGATCCCAAGCTTTGGGATGACCCGACGCGGGCCCAGACCATCATGCGCGAGCGCACCCAGCTCGACACCTCGGTCTCCGGCTACCGCGCTCTGGAGCGCGACCTGTCCGACAGCCTGGAACTGATCGAGATGGGCGAGGCGGAAGGGGACGCCACCGTCGTCGCCGATGCCGAGGCCCAGCTCTACGGCCTGCGCGAGCGTGCCAACAAGCTTCAGATCGAAAGCCTGCTGTCGGGCGAGGCCGATGCCAACGACTGCTTCGTCGAGGTGAACGCCGGCGCCGGCGGCACGGAGGCCCAGGACTGGGCGCTGATGCTGATGCGCATGTACACCCGCTGGGCGGAACAGCACGGCTACAAGGCCGACTGGCTGGACGAGACGCCGGGTGAAGAGGCCGGCATCAAGTCGGCCACCGTGCAGATCAAGGGCCACAACGCCTATGGCTGGCTGAAGACCGAGGCCGGGGTGCACCGTCTGGTGCGCATCAGCCCGTTCGACAGCCAGGCGCGGCGCCAGACCAGCTTCGCCGCCGTCTCGATATCTCCGGTGATCGACGACAAGATCGACATCGAGATCAACGAGAAGGACTGCCGCATCGACACCTACCGGGCGTCGGGCGCCGGCGGACAGCACATCAACAAGACCGACTCGGCGGTGCGCATCACGCACATCCCGACGAACATCGCGGTGAGCTGCCAGCAGGAGCGCTCGCAGCACAAGAACCGCGCCAAGGCGTGGGACATGCTGCGCGCCCGCCTGTACGAGCGGGAGCTGAAGATCCGCGAGGATGCCGCCGCCGCGCTGGAAGCCACCAAGACCGACATCGGCTGGGGCCACCAGATCCGCTCCTATGTCCTGCACCCCTACCAGATGGTGAAGGATCTGCGGACGGACGTGGAGACCTCGCAGAGCCAGGCGGTGCTGGACGGCGCGCTCGATCCCTTCCTGGAGGCGGCGCTCGCCTCCCGGATCAAGGGGCAGAGCGACGACGCGCACGCCGCCGGGGGCTGACCGGTCGAGAGGAGAGGGGCGGTCGCTTGCGGCCGCCCTTCTCGATTCGGCGCTTTCCCGAATGGCTTTCCCGAATGGCCGGTTTGAACAGGCCGTTTGGAATGGAAGGCTGGGCTCGGCTGTTTCAACAGGCTGCCACGTCAACGATCCGGAGCGACCGATCCATGAACAGACTTCTTCTTCCGGCCCTTTGCGGTGCCATGCTGCTGGCGACGCCGGCCTTCGCCGCCTGCGAAACGGACAATCTGCCGGACGAGATGCGCCTGGCCTTCATCTCGGGTGCCCAGGAGGCGCTGAACGATCACGGCTTCAATGCCGGGTCCGTCGACGGCAAGATGGGCTCGCGCACCCGCACGGCGATCCGCTCCTACCAGCGCGCGGCGAAGCTGCCGGTCGACGGCTGTGCCACCCAGGGGCTTCTCGACCACCTGAACTTCAGCCAGCCCAAGATCTACGGTCCCA
The DNA here is from genome assembly GCF_016595245.1 of Azospirillum endophyticum. GTDB lineage: Bacteria > Pseudomonadota > Alphaproteobacteria > Azospirillales > Azospirillaceae > Azospirillum > Azospirillum endophyticum. Next base: position 26,901 of record NZ_JAENHM010000072.1, on the reverse strand, counting down.
ACAAGCCGCGCTGATTCCGCCACCCCGGTTTCAGGCCAGCATATCGAGCAGGCGGCGGCTGTTCTCCTGCGTCGCCTGCAGGACCTTGGCGTTGGCGGCGAAATCCACCTGGGCGGAGGTCAGGTCCAGCACCACGGCCGGGTCCAGGTTGCCCGCCGCGATCTGTTCCGATGCCGCCTCCGTCCGCGCCTGCGCGTCCTGCAAGCCGTCGAGCGCGCTGGCCTGCGGCCGGTAAGGCGTGGCGGTGCTGGCCGATCCGATATCCATGGTGCGCTGTCCTGCTGGTGGCAGGGCCAGGATAGGGAAGCGAGGGTTTAGGGTTGGTGAATGGGGACGATGCTCCCCGAACCTCATCCCTGCGCCAGCCAATCCGCCAGCCGCCCCAGGAACGCCGCGGCCTCCGCCGGATCCCGCAGGCTCCAGGTCGCCGCGGTCGCCGCCGGCTCCTCCATCACCCGGATGCCGATGCCGCCGCCCTCTCCGCGGGCCGTCAGCGCGCGGAAGGCATCCTCGTCGGTCTCATCATCGCCGAGATAGATCGGCATGGTGCCGCTCCCCTCCAGCCCCAGCGCCTCCATCAGGGCGAGCACGGCCCGGCCCTTGTCCCAGGGCAGGTTGGGGCGAAGCTCGAACAGCTCCTTGCCGCCGGTCATCCGCAGGCGCGGCTGGGCATCGGCCACCGCACGGACGGCTTCGGCGACCGAAGGCTTCTCGGGTTGAGCGACCTGGCGGGTATGGATGGCGATGGCGAAGCGCTTGCGCTCCACCAGCGCGCCGGCAACGCCGTCCAGCCGGTCCCGCAGACGCCGGTCCGCGGCATCGAGATCGGGGACATAGTCCACGCCGACCTGCCGGCGCAGGTCCGGTCCGCGCAGGTCGAAACCGTGACTGCCGGCATAGACCAGCCCATCCACGGCCACCATGGCGGTCAGATCGTCGAGGTCGCGGCCGCTGACGAAGGCGACCGGACAGAGAGCGGACAGGCGCCGGACCACCGCGCGCGCCTCGTCCGGCATCGCCGCGAGTTCCGGACGGGGCGCGATGTCCGCCAGCGTTCCGTCGTAGTCGAGGAAAAGAGCGGGGGTACGCCCGCGCAGGGACGCGGCGAAAGCATCGAACTCGGCGAGGGCCGAGGGAGGGGCCGATAGGGAGCCCGATTGGGGGAGGGAGGTCAAAGCTGGATCCTCAGCGCCGCTGCCTGTCGGGACGCGGTGGCTGGCGGGAGCCGGCGCACCGCGGGAGTGTAACGGCCGGGATGAGGGAACGGCTTGCATTCCGAAGAATGGAACGGCATGGCTGTGACCGATCCGCAACAGGCCCCTCCAAAAGCTGCGGCCCCACAGGGGGGCCGGCTTTGGGGGTTGCGGTGCCCCCGGGTTCTGGTACTGTTGCAGTGCAGCAAGCGATTGCTGCTTCGCCCTTCTTGGGCGTTTCCTCCCTAAACTCAAGGCCGCTGTGTTCAGCGGCCTTTTTCTTGCCAGAAACCCCCCTGGGAAGGCAACCCCTGACAAAAGTCATAGCGCTGTGATTTCCCCGCCTTGAATTCACTGTTCGGTCAGGCGGTGGGGCGGGCGACGGCGGCCGGAAATCATGTCCGGGACCGCGGCGCCGGTCTGGGGATTTCAAAAGAGCATTTGTTTACAAAGAGTTGGTCCGGGCTGCGGCAAGCGTCCGCCCAAGCGCTTAGGCTCCGATGGCCGGCGTGCCGCTCCTGGGCGGGAGCGGCGACGGAATTGCGGGCAGCGTCCGCCCGTTGGAATTTTTTGCGCGGATCGGCCGCTGTCGCCGGCGAGGAGTGAAAAACCGCCGCAGGGGAACGGAAGCACTGCCCCCGGCGTGCGAACTCGCGTATAGATCCTGTCGCATAAATCGGGGCGAGATGCCCATCCGCCCACATCCACAGGAGCCGTTCCCATGGACATCGCCATCATCGTCCTCGCCGTCGCCTTCTTCTTCTGGCAGACCATCACCGACTGAGCAGGCTTGCGGCACTCAGGCGTGAAAAAAAAGGCGGTCCCGGCGGACTGCCTTTTTTCTTGTCGTCGGTCGTCGGAACGGCGCGTCAATCGGCAGCGAGCGTCGGTTCCAGCCGGGCATGGGTCGATGCGATCAGCCGCAACGTCTCCATGATCGAACCGATGGCCTCATGCAGGTCCGCCTGCTCGTCGCCCGGCAGCGTCGCCAGCACCGTTTCCAGCTCGACGGCCGCATTCTGCAGACTGGCGCAGGCATGTTCCAGATGGAGGCCGGTCCCCTGTCCTGCATTGGAATCATTTGCAGAATGCAAACGCGCCGCAGGTTTTCCGGCCCGCGTCGCGTTCCGGTTTGCAAAATGCAAATGGACGCTGTTGCCTGTGGCTCGCGTCCCCAATTTCTTCCGCATCATGGGCGTACCCCCGTTCGGTCCATCCTGAGAATGCGCAAGTCCCGTGCCACTCCGTGACCGTTGGTTGCGGCAACCGTCGCGGAAGTGGTGGCGCTCAGCAGGTTTCTCCAGATCGGGCCACAGGCCCGGCCTGGAGAAACCTGCGGACTCTATGGTTTTGCAGGTTTTCCGAGCCCGCCCATCTGTGGGAGGAGTTCGGAAAACCTGCTCAGCCCGGCCACAGGCGGGCGGCACCGCGCATCCCGCTTTCCGATCCGTGGCGGGCGACCATCATCCGGGTGCGGGGAGCCGCCGTCAGCGTCCAGTGGCCCCATCGCCGGGTCACCGCCTCGCACAGGCCGGGCAGGGCGGACAGGCCGCCGCCGACCACCATTATGTCGGGATCCAGCAGGTTCACGATCGGCGCCAGGGCGCGGGCCAGCGTATCGGCATGGCGGGCCAGGGTACCGGCCGAGGCGGTATCGCCGGCCAGGGCGCGGGCGGCGATCTCCGGCGGATCCAGCGTCTCGCCGTTCAGGTGGAGGTGGAGGCGCGACAGACCGGCCCCGCACAGCATGGTTTCCAGGCAGCCGGTTTTGCCGCAGCCGCAGGCGACCGGCGGGCCGTCGGCATCGTCGCGCCAAGGCAGCGGGGCATGCCCCCATTCGCCGGCCAACCCGCTGGCGCCGGGCAGGATGCGGCCATCGACCACGATGCCGCCGCCGACGCCCGTTCCCAGGATGATGCCGAACACCACCGCCGCTCCGACTGCCGCCCCGTCGGTCGTCTCCGACAGGGTGAAGCAGTTGGCGTCGTTGGCGATCCGCACCGGCCGGCCGATCCGCCGTGCCGCATCCGCGGCGAAGGGCCGGCCGTCCAGCCAGGGCAGGTTCACCGCGCGCACCCGCCCGGCCGCGGCATCGACCACGCCGGGCAGGCTGATGCCGACGCCGGGAGCGTCCGCCGGAACCCCGCTTGCCGGGGATTTGCCCGCAGGGTCGAGGACCGCGACCGTCTCCGCCAGGGCGTCCAGCGTGGCGTCATAGCCGCGGGGGGTCGGGCGGCGGTGGCGGGCCAATTCCGTCCCGTTCCGATCGAGCGCCACGGCAGCGATCTTGGTGCCGCCCAAATCGATTCCGACTCGCATGACCGCCGCCGTCCGGATGGTGGGAAACAAGGATTTTGGGGGCAACCCTATACCGCTCCTCCGTCCGGCGGGCCAGGGTTGCTTTCGCGCCGGAAGGGTCAGTCCACCCACCCCGGAAGAGAGGGGGCGACCGCCCTTTGCTCCGTCGGGGCTTGGGGGGCGCATCACTAGAGTCTATCGAGCGCATCCTTCACTGATCGGCGTCTCGAGATGTCCATGGACCGTTCTGCCCCGAAACATTCCTCGCGCGCCCGGCGCGCCGCTCCGGGCCACCACGATCCCTCCTGCGAGTCCGTCGGCACCACCGCTGCCGAGGTCCGCGATGGACTGGTCCTGGCTTTCCTGGCCCGCAAGAGGCTTCTGGTGCTGGTGGGCGACGCCGGCTCCGGACGTCCCGCCCTGTTCCGCCAGTTGGTCGAGCATGTCGAGGCCGACGGCGCCATGGCGCTGCCGGTCATGGCGTCGGTCGGGGCCGAGGTGGAGGATCTGGTCGCCGCTGCCGGCACCGGTGCGCTGCCCGATCTGGCCGCCGGGGGAGAGGACGGCGAAGCCGATTTCGACGCCTTGATCGCCGCGCTGGAGGAACGTCTGGAGCTTGCCGGTTCCGGGCTGCTGGCGGTGGACAATGCCGCCGTCCTGGCCCCACCGGTACTGGCCGATCTGGTCGACCTGACCCGTGCGGAAACGCCGGCCGGCCGTTTCATGCAGGTGCTGCTCTGCGGCACGCCCGAACTGGAGGGAACGCTGGCGCGTGCCGGGCTGGCGGACGAATTGCGCGACATGGGCGTGGTCTATCGCTTGCCGGCGGGCGGCGGCATGGCCGACGACGCGCGTGCCGCCGCCCCCGTCTCGCGGGCGCCGTCGCCCCGTCCCGCGCCGATCCTGGCCGTTCCTCCGCCCCCGGTGGTGGAGGAGGAGCCGGCACGGATGGAACGCCGCGGTCCGCAGCAGGCGCCGCCTCCGCCGGCGGCGATCCCGCCCGCGAACGACTGGTCGGCCGGCCAGCGGCAGGACGATCTGGGATGGAGCGACCGCGCGCCCGCTCCGGTGGCCGGTCCCATGACTGGTGCGGAAAGGCTCGACGCGGCATACCGCAACGGCGGGTATCAGGATGGCCATCAGGGCGGCTACCAGGAATTCGGCCAGGCTCAAGCCATGCGGGCTCCGCGCCGGACGGGGCTTTATGCCGGTGCGGCGCTGACCACGCTGGTCCTGCTGGGGGCTGCCGGCGCGGCGATCTTTACCGCGGTGCCCGGCGCCTCGCCCGACCGTGCGCTGGCAATGATCGAAGATGGCTGGGCCCGCGCGCGCGATTCGGTCGAGCGGACCGTGCAGGAACTGATCGGCGGCAACGCCCCAGCCGCCAAACAGCAGGCAGCCGCCCCGGCGGCCGGCGCTCCGGTTTCCGGATCGGCCGCATCCCCTGCGGTGCCGGCCGTCACCCAGCCTGCCGCGACCGTCCCTGCCAGCCGGCCCGCCGTGACCACGGAAGCCCAGGCCGCACCCGGTCAAGGCTCCCAGTCCGTTGCGTCGCCGCCTGCGACCGGCACCCAGACGGTGGCGAAGTCGGGGGCGTCCCTCGCTTCGGCCTCCACCACTCCGACGGCGTCCGCTCCGGTCGAGACCGCAGCGCTGCCACCGGTTCAATCGCAGCCCCCGGCCTCCGTGCCGGCCGCCGCCAAGCCCCCGGCGTCGGCAGGCAGCACCGAAGCGGCACCGGGCGTCGCTTCGCTGCCGCCGCTGGAGGATCCGTCGGCGACCGCCGCCGTTCCTACCGTACCGCAGGCCGCGGCTGCGGATGCCGAAACCGCCCAGCGCGTGCGCGCGATGGTCGACCAGGCCCGCCGCCAGATCGCCGGCAAACGTCTGACCACGCCGCCTGGCGACAATGCCTACGAGACGGTGCAGCGCATCCGGCAGATCGCGCCGGCCACGCCCGAGGCGGCTGAACTGCTGACCACCATGGCCGATACCTATCGCCGCTGGGCTCTGCTGGCCGAGCGTGACGGCGACTGGTCGGAGACCAAGCGCTTCTACGAGCGGGCGCAGATGATCGCGCCCGACAGCCCCGATCTGGCCGAGCGCATCCGCGCGGCGAGCGAGCAGCGGGTCTATACCGGCCCGGCCATCGGCTCTTCCACGGGAACGGCGCCGGGAAGCTCGACGGTGCCGGCGAAGGCGACCCCGGGACTCGGCGACCGCGAATCGGTGCTGGCCCTGCTGCGCAACCCGGCGGAGCTGTCGCGCACGCTGCAGGGCGGCGCCACTGCCGACTCGCGGCTGGACAACGGCAAGACTCTGCTGATGATCGCCGCCGAACAGGGGCTGACCGATGCGGTCCGCGTTCTGCTGGAACGCCACGCCCGCACCGACCTGCGCACCTCCGACGGCGCCACCGCGGTGATGTATGCCGCCTGGGGTGGGCATGACGCCGTGGTCCGGGCGCTGGCCGACGGCGGTGCCGACCTCGACACCACCAACAGCGACGGCAAGACCGCGCTGATGGCCGCTGCCGCGCGCGGCCACGAGGATGTGGCGCGTACGCTGATCCAGCGCGGGGTGATGGTCGACCGCACAACCGCCTATGGCTGGTCGGCGCTGATGTATGCCGCCAACAACGGGCACGAGACGGTCGCCAAGCTGCTGCTCGACAACGGCGCCAATCCTTACCGGATGGATGCCAACGGCAATTCCGCCCTGACGCTGGGCGCTCTGCAGGGGCATGTGCAGGTGGTGGAGGCACTGAAGCCCCGCTGACGAGCTTCATGCGGCCGGATTGCCGGGATCATTGGTCCAGGCGGACGGAGCCTCGCCACTCCCCGGCGCTCTGTCCGCCGTTGGCATAGTGGAAGATGCCCGGCCCATCCGGCTGGCCGTTGCGGAAGCGCCCGGCGAACCGGCTGCCGTCGGTGAAGGTCATCACGCCGAAGCCCGACATCAGGTCGCCCGCCCATTCCCCTTCATAGGTCTGGCCGTTGACGAAATGGTAGACGCCCGCCCCCTGGCGGATCGGCCGACCGAGCCCGGAACCGGAGGACGGCTGCGTCCATGTTCCCTCATACCGGTCGCCGCCGGAAAAGCCGTAGACCCAGTAACGGCTGTCGGGACGGCTACGTGCCCGCTCCGCCGCCGTGCGGGCGTCGCCGAGGGCGCGCATCGCCTGCTGCTCCGCCTCCACTGGGGGACTCTCCGGCGTGACGGTGCCGGAGCCTGCCGGAGCGGCAGGGAAACTGCGTGGCTGCTCGGTTCGGATCGGGTCGGAGCTGCCTGCGGCCGGCGGCTGGATCGTCTGCTCCGTGCCGGGATCTCCGAAGGAGGGGCCGGCCTCCACCGGGCCACGGGCGCGGGCGGCGAGCGGCGAAGGATCGGCCCAGCGGGCGACCAGCGCCCCCGCGGTGAGATAGCCGGTCCGTCCGCCTGAATCGCGCACCCGCAGCCAACTCCCCTCCGGCACCGCCTCCAGCACGGTCACCACGCTGCCGGCCGACAATTGCGCCACGCCATGCGCGCCGACGGCCGGCCGGTCGAACAGGACGCCCGGCTTCGCCATCTCGTATTCGCCGGGGGGAAGGCTGGCGGTGGTCACCGCCGGCGGTTCCTTCGCCGGGGGCTCCTTCGTCGCGGTCGGCGCGGCGGGCTGGGCGGGCGGGCTCACGGGTGGCTTGGCGGGAGCCGCGGCGACGGCCGGCACCAGCACCAGATCGCTGCCCAGCCGGTCCTGGAGCCAAGGCAATTGCCGGCCGCCGCTGCGTTGGGCGACCGCACGCGCCACCTCGGCCAGGGAATCGCGGAAGGTGACGCCCGGCTTGACCATCTCGCGCGCCAGCGCAGCGGTGAAGGGATCGGGGCCCTTGCCCGATCGGGACGGCACCGGCGGCACGCCCGGACGGTGGGCATAGGCGACGAACAGCCCGTCGGCCTCCATCGGCGTGCCCAACGCTCCGCCGCCGACCCGCTGGGCGAGCGCTTCGGCGATGCCGGGATCGATCACCACCACCGCCTTGCGCCCGCTGTCTCGCAGGTCGCTCAGCAGGCCGTCGAGTTCCAGGGCGTTGCGCGGCAGATCCTCCGCACCGGTGGGTGCCGCGTCGGTCGGCAGCAGAAACTCCCGCTCGCCCAGCCCGACGGCGAGGCCGGTGTAATAGACGAAGCCGAGGTCTGCCCCGGACAACGCCTCGCGGAAGCGTTCCAGCGCGGATTCCATGGCGACACGTCCGACATTATCGGCCCGCGTCACCGAAAAACCGGCGCCGCGCAGCGCCGACGCCATGGCCGAGGCATTGGCGGCAGCCTGTTCCGACCGGCTGTCGAGCGCGCTGTAGCGGCCATTGTCGATGACCAGCGCCACCCTCCGTCCACTGTCCGCCAGCGCGCTGCCGAAGGGGAGGACGGCCAGCAGCGCCGCCGTCAGGGCGGTCGCCTCCAGGCGGCGGCGCCATCCTCCTGCGGTGCGGCTGGATGCATGGCTTGCGGTCGGGGTCGTGGTCATCGTCACGGCATTCCATCCTTCGTCTTCGCGGCAGCCTCCGGCAAAAGCATGATCCAATGCGCCGCCCGTCGCCGGGATGCGTACCGCCGGCGGGAGCATAGCCTTTTCCACCGATCGCGAACCCCGCTCTTTGGGGGCGCCGCACTGTGGTGGCGCTACCCCCTTGGACGACAGGCGAGCTTGGCACCTGCGCCGCATCTGCAGGAGGTCGGGCGAGGTATCGCTTTCCCTTCGCGGCGAAGCCGCCTATATGACGCTCCTTCGCAGACAACGAGGTTCGCCATGCCACCCGCCAAGCCGTCCGCCGTCCGGATGTCCGACACCGAAATCGCCCGCGTGCAGATGTACCTGCGCAAGACGCTGGGCAATCCCAAGATCGTGATCGAGCCGCCGGCCAAGGCCGGCCAGTCGGCCGAAGTGACGGTGGATGGCGAGTTCTTCGGCACGCTGAACCGCGACGAGGACGAGGGCGAGGTGTCCTATGCCCTGAACGTCGTCATCCTGGAAGAGGACCTGCCGGAACCGCCGGCCATTCCGCGCCGCTGATTTTCGGTTCTTTGTTCCGGCGTTCCATTTCCCGGTGCCCTAGCGGCTGCGAGCGCGAAGCTCCGCCGCCAGGGCGGCCAGCAGGGTCTGCCCGCCCGACAGGGTCAGGCCGCGCACCAGGACGATCGCCGTGTGCCCGCCGCGCCGGTGCATGACCAGCCGCACGTTGCGGCTGCCCGCGGCCTTCAATTCCGCCTTCACCGCATCGTTGGGCGCCACGTTGCCGACGACGAGGGTCATCTCGGCCTTATGGCGATAGTCGCGCGCCGGATCGATCCAGGCGACGAACAGCGGCTTGCCACCGACCATCGGATAGAGCGCCAGATCCCGGATCGTTTCGTGGGGATGGATGCGGGCGCCGTCCACCGTCAGCCCGCGCGTCGTGACGCCGAGCCGGACGGCGCGGCGCTGGACCGTCTCCGTCAGCATCACCACCCACAGCAGCAGCACCGGAACCGCGCAGAACACGGCCAGCCATTGCAGCATGCCGGCCAGTTCATCGGGCGCCAGACCGGCTCCGGCGATGAAGCCGGTCGCCAGCAATCCCGCGACCAGCAGGTAGCGCGTGCGGATCATCGGCGTCAGAACCGGCGTCGCCACGAATACGGGGCCGGCCGCGCCATCTTCGCGCGTGATCTCGAGGCTTGGCGGCGGCTTGGCGGCGGACATGTCGCAGGGGGAAGGCTGGGAAGGGGCGTGATCCTGTTCCGGCAAGGCGCCGCCCGTCCAGTCCTTTTGACCAGCCCCTTCGATCGACCGCTTGCACCCGCGCTGCGTGTTCGGGCGGGGCCGGCGCTCGTCCATGCCTTGAAAATGGCGGGGAGCATGGTAATCTCCGGGGTCAGGAGGTGACGCGAGGCGCTTTCCTGAATGGCGGGACCGGTTTCCCGGCCCCACCATCACTGGCTTACCTGTCCTGGTCCGCGTTGAAGCCCGCTTCGAACTCGAACTTCAGCTTGAACCAGAAGCGGCCAAGCCACTTCAGGAATTTTCTCACTCGCGTCACCTCCTTTCGGTTGCCGCTGATGCATAATGCATGTCCGGCGGCGCGAGAATACAAGGCATGCGGCCGCATGCCAATTGCCGATCCTTGGATTGTGCGTTCTGGTTGCATCGAGTTGTCCCTGGTCCGGATGGCCGGTCTTCTGCAACCCTGGTCCCGCAATCGGTGCGGTGATAGCTTGCGGACAGGTCGATTTCTGACCGATCCGACAAGACCGATCCCCAAATCCGCGCTGTGAAGGACCGCCGCCCGTGACCTCCCCCCATCCGCTCGGTGTCCGGGAGGCGACCGCTTCCCGGCAAGGCTCGGACCCGGACGCATCCCCGGCTAGATCGTCCGTGGTCGTCGAGGCGCGCAAGCTGTCGCTGGTCTATCCCACCGCGGACAAGCCGGTCACGGCGTTGAGCGAGGTCGACCTGACCATCGCCCGCGGCGATTTCGTCTCGCTGATCGGTCCCAGCGGCTGCGGCAAGACCACGCTGCTGCGCGTCATCGCCGATCTGGAGCGTCCCACATCCGGCCGGATCGCCATCGAAGGCATGACGCCGGAGCAGGCGCGGCTGAAGCGGCTCTACGGCTATGTCTTCCAGGCCCCGGCGCTCTATCCCTGGCGCACGGTGGAGCGCAACGTCATGCTGCCGCTGGAGATCATGGGGATCGGCCGCGCCGAACGGCAGGCCCGGGCTCGCGAGCAGCTGGAGCGCGTCGGCCTGTCGGGCTTCGAGCGCAAGTTCCCCTGGCAGCTGTCCGGCGGCATGCAGCAGCGGGTGTCCATCGCCCGCGCCCTGGCCCTGCAACCCGACCTGCTTTTGATGGACGAGCCCTTCGGCGCGCTCGACGAGATCACCCGCGACCATCTGAACCTGCACCTGACCCAGCTGTGGCGGGCGACCGGCAAGACCTGCGTCTTCGTCACCCATTCGATCGCCGAGGCGGTGTTCCTGTCGACCCGCATCGTGGTGATGAGCCCGCGGCCCGGCCGCATCCTCGACGTCATCGACTGCGATACCCTGCCGCGCGAGCGCAAGCTGGACATCCGCGAGTCGCCGGAATTCGCCGCCATCGCCCATCGTGTGCGTGAAGGGCTGAAGGAAGGGCACAGCTACGATGATTAAGCGTGCGCTTCCCGTCACCGTGATGACGCTGCTCCTGCTGGCGGCCTGGTACGCCGGGGCGGCGTGGCTGAACTGGCCGCAGGCGGCGGAGACGCTGGTGCGCGCCAACAAGCCCGCCGGTTTCGGCGACGTCCTGGCCCAGGCCTATGCGATGAAGCGGCCGATCCTGCCCACCCCCGACCAGGTGGTGGTGGAGCTGTGGACGTCCCTGTCCGGCTATGCGCCGACCAGTCCGCGCAACCTGCTGTTCCATGCCTGGGTGACGGCGGAGGCGGCCCTGACCGGGCTGGCGATGGGGTTGGTTCTGGGCATCCTGCTGGCCGCCGGGATCGTCTATACCCGCACGCTGGAAGCCAGCCTGCTGCCTTGGGTCATCGCGTCCCAGACCATCCCGATCCTGGCGATCGCGCCGATGATCGTCGTCATCCTCGGCAACATCGGGCTGACCGGGCTGCTGCCGAAGGCGGTGATCTGCATGTATCTCTGCTTCTTCCCGATCACCGTCGGCATGGTGAAGGGGCTGCGCTCCGCCGATCCCTTGTGGCTCGACCTGATGCGGACCTACTCGGCGAGCGGGATGCGCGCCTTCTGGTCGCTGCGGCTTCCGGCCTCCATGCCCTTCCTGTTCGCCAGCCTCAAGGTTTCGGTCGCCATCAGCGTGGTCGGCGCCATCGTCGGCGAGCTGCCGACCGGCGGGCAGGCCGGGTTGGGGGCGCGGCTGCTGTCGGGATCCTATTACGGCCAGACCGTGCAGATCTGGGCGGCGCTGATCATGGCCTCGCTGTTGTCGGTGGCGTTGATCGCCGTGGTGCGCGGGCTGGAACTGGTCCTGCTGGGCCGGGCGGGTGCGCGATGAGCGACATGACGACGAATTCCCATCGCACCAGCCTGCGCAACGCCGCCGATTGGATGCTGGTCGCCATCGCGCTGCCGGCATTGGCCGCATTCATGCTGCCGCTCGGAGCAAGGGATGGCGCGCCCGTCGGCTGGCTCGGCGGGACGATGGCGCCGCTGTTCCTGAGCGGGGTGCTGCTGACGGTCGTCGCCGGCCGCGCCGCGCCGAAGCGGGTCTGGGGGGCCTGGGTGGAACTGGCCGGCGTGGCGCTGGCGTGGCTCTTGCCGCTGTACCTGATGAAGGAAGGGCTGGACCTGTCGGCCGGCTGGGGGCTGTGGCTGTTTCTGGTGGCGGCGACGCTGCTGTTGTGGCGCGTGATGGGGGTGCTGTCCGGGGTGCCGGGCTGGACCCGCGCCGTCATCGTTCCCGGCCTGTTCGGGCTCGGCCTGCTGGTCGGGTGGGAGGTGCTGGTCCGCGGTTTCCAGGTGCCGGCGATCCTGTTGCCGCCGCCCAGCCGCATCGCTTCGGCGCTGGCCGCCAACGCGCCGGTCCTGTGGGACGATTTCCGCCAGACCGTGCTGACCTCCGTCCTGCGCGGCTACGTCATGGGCTGCGGCGCCGGCTTTCTGGTGGCAATCCTTGCCGACCGCGTGCCCTTTCTTGCCCGCGGATTGCTGCCGCTCGGCAATCTCGCCAGCGCCATTCCGGTGGTGGGCATCGCCCCGATCATGGTGATGTGGTTCGGCTTCGACTGGCAATCCAAGGCCGCGGTCATCGTCGTCATGACCTTTTTCCCGATGCTGATCAACACGCTGGCGGGTCTCGGCAATTCGGAGCGCATCCAGCTCGACCTGATGCGCAGCTATGCCGCCGGCTATGGCCGCACGCTGGTCAAGCTGCGGCTGCCCAACGCGCTGCCCTTCCTGTTCAACGGGTTGAAGATCAACTCCACCCTGGCGCTGATCGGCGCCATTGTCGCCGAGTTCTTCGGGACACCGGTGGTCGGCATGGGCTTCCGCATCTCCACCGAGGTGGCGCGGATGAACCTGGACATCGTCTGGGCGACCATCGCGGTGGCGGCGCTGACCGGCTCCGGCCTCTATGGCGGCCTGGCATTGCTGGAGCGGGTGACGACCGCCTGGCATCCGTCGATGCGCCGGCGCTAAACGTCGGGGGAGCGGCGCTGGCATGCCCGTTGCTTCGATCCCGCCGTTGCAGCCGGCAGGGGAGGTGGGCATGGCCGACGTCGTCGTTCTGAAGCACATCCGCCTGACGCGGGCGCTCCAGGCCATCGAGATGGCCGCGATCTCGCTGGATGGCGAATTGACTGCCCTGCGCACCGCCGGGCGTGCCGGCTTTTTGGGCAATCATGCCGAGGAAGCCACGCTTCTGCGCACCTATGTCCGCACCCTCCGCGTCCTGTTGCAGGCGATGACCCCCGACGAGGTGGAAGAGGCCGGGCTCGGCGAGCGCCACGCCTTGGCGGAGGCCGCGGTCGGCCGCTGTGCCGCCGCGTTGCGGGCGCTGGACCTGCCGGCCGGCGGCGGTCCGGTCACCGGAATCGCCTGACGATCCCTGTCGCGAAGCCGACGGCGTCTGGACGTCTTTCGGCCACTACCATACTGCCGTATGGCTGGAATGCGGGGTGGATTTCTCCTCTCCGTTGCCGGAACGCCGCGCTATAGTGGCCGGCCCAACGAACAGTCGGACCCTCCCGGCAGAAGGTACAGGCAAAAAAGGGCGCGATGAGGCTCCTCGTTTCCGATCTCACCCACCGCTATGACGATCTGACCGTCCTGGACGGCATCGACCTGACGCTGGCGGAGGGAGAAATCCTGGCGGTGATCGGTCCCAGCGGCTGCGGGAAATCGACGCTGCTCGGCATCGCCGGCGGCATCGTCGCTCCGAGCTCCGGCAGCATCCGGGTGGAGGGGGAGGTGCCCGACGGCTGCCTCAATCCGATCACCTTCATCTTCCAGGACTTCGCCCTGCTGCCCTGGCGCAGCGTGGAGGACAATGTCGGCCTGGTGCTGGAGCATCACCCGCTCTCCGCCGCCGAACGGCGCGAGCGCATCGACAGCGGTCTCCGCCGCATGGGGCTGTGGGAGTTCCGCCAGGCATTGCCCAAGCAGCTGTCCGGCGGCATGCGCCAGCGGGTCGGCATCGCCCGCGCGCTGGCGGTGCGCCCGGCCATGCTGCTGCTGGACGAGCCGCTGTCGGCGCTGGATGCCCAGACGCGCGAATTGCTGATGGATGATTTCCTGGAGCTGTGGCGGCGGGAGAAGACCACCGCCCTCTACGTCACCCACAATCTGGACGAGGCGCTGCGGCTGGCCGACCGCGTCTGCGTGCTGAGCCGCCGTCCCGGCCGCATCCGCGAACTGGTCACCATCGAGGAGCCGCGGGAGCGCCGGCAGGAGCCGTCGGCCCAGGCCCATCTCGCTGAAGTGCGCGACCGCCTCTGGCACCTGATGAAGGCCGAAGCCCAGATGGCCGACCGGGAGATCGCCCGTGCCTGACAGCCTGAACCCGACCGCGGTTTCGACCGCGTCATCCCTGGGCCAGCCGGTCCGATTCCGTGGCGGCGGCTTCACCGTGAAGCGCCATCCCTGGGCGGCGCTGGCCGCCTTCGCCGTGCTGATCGCGCTGTGGGAGGGGGCGAGCCGCCTCGGTCTCGCCAGCCCGCTGTTCCTGCCGCCGCCGAGCGCCGTCGGGCATGCGCTGGTCGGCATGGTGACCGACGGATCGCTGTGGCTGAACCTGAAGGCGTCGCTGGGGCGAATCGCCGTCGGCTGGGTGCTGGGCACCGCGGGCGGCATGCTGGTCGGCTTCGCCATGGGCATCTTCTCCACCGCCCGCGCGGTGGGGGTGCCGCTGGTGTCGGCCTTCTTCCCGATTCCGAAGATCGCGCTCCTGCCGCTGTTCATCCTGTGGTTCGGCATCGGCGAGCCGTCGAAATTCGCCACCATCGGCTTCGGCGTCTTCTTCCCCACCGTCATCGCCACCTACAGCGCCATCGACCAGGTGCCGCGCAACCTGATCCGCATGGCGCAGAGCTTCGGCCTGCCCTGGCGGTCGATCCTGCGCTCCATCGTCCTGCCGGGCGCCCTGCCGGGCATCCTGGCGGGATTCCGCATCACCGCGTCCATCGCGCTGATCCTGGTGGTGGCGGCCGAGATGATCGGGGCGGAGTACGGCATCGGCGCCTTCGTGCTGATGGCCGGCAACCTGATGCAGACCGACACGCTTCTGGCCGGCGTGCTGGTGCTGTCGCTGCTGGGGCTGGCCATCGGCACCGTGCTGTCGCAGCTCGAACGGCGCCTGCTGAACTGGCGCTGATCCACTCCTAAGAAACCTGAACCATCCATCGGGAGGATTTCCGTCCATGACCCTCGCCCGCCTCACCCGGCGCGCCGTGATCGCCACTGCCGGTGCGGCCTTCGCCGCCGGCATCCCGATGTCCGCCGCGCTGGCGCAGCCGCTGGAGAAGGCGACGGTCGGCGTGCTGGCGCTGTCCTCCTCCGGGCCGATCTTCATCGCCAAGGCGAAGGGCTATTTCGAGAAGGAGGGGCTGGATGTCGAGCTGAAGATGTTCACCTCGGCCCAGCAGGTGCCGGTCGCGGTGACCTCGGGCGATGCCGATTTCGGCGTCACCGGCCTGACCGCCGGCTTCTACAACCTCGCCTCCAAGGGCGCCGTCACCATCATCGCGGCGCAGAGCCGCGACGAGCCGAGCTTCCCTCTGAGCGCCTACCTCGCGACCAACGCCGCCTTCGATGCCGGGTTGAAGACGCCGGCCGACCTGAAGGGCAAGCGGATCGCCATCACCACCGTCGGCTCGACCTTCCACTACATGATCGGGCTTCTGGCGCAGAAGCACGGCTTCACGGTCAAGGACGTGACCATGGTGCCGTTGCAGGACGTGCCGAAGATGGTCGCAGCCTTCAAGGGCGGTCAGGTCGATGCCATCATCGCGCCGTCCACCGTGTCGCGGCAGCTGGTCGCCGACGGCGCCGGCAAGATGCTGGGCTGGGTCGGCGACGAGACGCCCTGGCAACTCGGCGCGCTGTTCACCGCGCCGAAGACGATGAAGGACCGCCGGCCGCTGGTGGAGAAGTTCGTCCGCGCCTACAAGACCGCGCTGGCCGAATACCACGCCGCCTTCAACGGCAAGGACGCGGCGGGCAATCTGGTCAAGGGTCCCGGCTATGACGAGCTGCTGGGCATCATCGCCGACGCCACCAAGCAGAAGCCCGACATCGTCGCCGCCGGCCTGCCCTATGTCGACCCGCAGGCCCGCCTGCTGGTGGATGACATCGTCAACCAAGTGAAGTTCTGGCAGTCGGAAGGGCAGGTCGACAAGGCGCTGGATCCCAAGTCGGTGATGGACCTCAGCATCGCCGGGCAGTGATATCCCTCTCCTGGGGGCGGGGGAGGGGGCGGTCACACCGCCAGATAGGCCGCCCTCACCCCGTCATCCGCCATCAACTCCGCCATCGTGCCGGTCCAGCGCGGCCGGCCGGTCTCAATGACGCAGGCGCGGTCGGCGACGGCCGACGCGAAGGACAGGCTCTGCTCGGACAGCAGCACCGACAGCCCCTCCGCCTTCAGCCGCCGCACCGCCTCGGCCATCTGCCGGACGATCAGCGGCGCCAGTCCTTCCGACGGTTCGTCGAGCAGCAGCAGCGACGGGTTGCCCATCAGCGTGCGGGCCAGCGTCAGCATCTGCTGTTCGCCGCCGCTCATCCGGGTGCCGCGGCGGCCGCGCATCTCCGCGAGGTTGGGGAACAGGGCGAACAGCTTCTCCGGTGTCCAGGCCGGGGCGCCGGGGCGGGGCGGCTGGCGACCGACCTCCAGATTCTCCTCCACCGTCAGGTCGGCGAAGATGCGGCGGTCCTCCGGGACATAGCCGACGCCGAGCCGGGCGACCCGATGGGCGGGCAGGGCCGACAGGTCGCGGCCGTCGAAGCGCAGGGTCGCGGCACGCCGCTCCACCAGCCCCATGATCGCCTTCAGCGTGGTGGTCTTGCCGGCGCCGTTGCGGCCCATCAGCGCCACCACCTCGCCACGGCCGACGGTCAGGGCGATCCCGTCGAGGATATGGGCGCGGCCGTACCAGGCCTGGAGACCGTCCACCGTCAGCAGCGGTTCGCTCACGCTTCGCCTCCCAGATAGACGGACTGCACGCGGGGATCGGCGCGCACCTGATCCGGCGAGCCTTCCGCGATCAGCCGGCCGCGGTCGAGCACCAGCACGCGGGTGGCGTGGCCGAAGACGACGTCCATGTCATGCTCGGTGAACAGCACGGCGAGGCCGCGCTCGCGCACCAGCTCCGCCGTCAGCGCCATCAGGGCGAGGCGTTCGGCAGGCGCCATGCCGGCGGTCGGCTCGTCCATCAGCAGCACCGTCGGCGCGCTCGCCAGTGCCATCGCCAGTTCGACCCGCTTGACGTCACCATAGGCCAGCACGCCGCAGGGGCGGTCGGCCTGGGTGGCCATGCCGACCCGCTCCAGCAGGGCCAGCGCCGGCTCGCGGAACTGGGCGGCGGCCGGACGCCACAGGCCGAACAGCCGGCGGGCGCGCGACAGCAGCACCATCTGGACATTCTCCGCCACCGTCATCGAGGCGAAGGTCGCGGTGATCTGGAAGGTGCGTCCGACCCCCAGCGCCCAGATGCGCCGCGGCGGCAGCCCGACGAGCTCCGTGCCGTCCAGCCTGACCGATCCGGAATCGGGCTTGAGCTGGCCGTTCAGCAGGTTGAAGCAGGTGCTCTTGCCGGCACCGTTCGGGCCGATCAGCGCCAGCAGGTCGCCGGAGCGCAGGGTGAAGGACACGCCGCCGACCGCCTGCACTCCGCCGAAGGAGCGTTGCAGGTCGCGCACCACCAGTTCGCTCATGCCCTCCTCCCGATGCCGGAGAGGAAGCCGACGATCCCCCTGGGGAAGACCAGCACCAGTGCGACGATGATCAGGCCCAGCACCAGCCGCCACCAGTCGGTCAGGCTCATCACCTCCGACTCCAGCAGATGGAAGACCACGGCCCCGGCGAGCGGCCCGGCCACGGTCTGGATACCGCCCATCAATACCATCACCAGCGCGTCGACCGATTGCGGCACCGCCAGCAGGGTGGGGAAGACGCTGCCCTTGGCGAAGGCGTAGAGCCCACCGGCCAGACCGGCCGCGGTGCCGGCCAGGACGAAGGCCATCCACTGGAAACGGCGTGTGTCGATACCCACCGATTCGGCACGGAGCCCTGAGTCGCGCCCGGCCCGCAGCGCATAACCGAAGGGGGCGAAGGCCGCCCGGCGCAGCAGCCACAGCGTCCCGCCGCACAGAGCCAGCGTCAGCCAGTAGTACGTCGCCTTGCCCGCCGCCCAGGCCGGCGGCCAGACGCCGAGGATCCCGTTGTCGCCGCCGGTCACCGCATACCATTGGAAGGTGATCGACCAGGCGATCTGCGCGAAGGCCAGCGTCAGCATGGCGAAATAGAGGCCCGAGCGCCGCACGCAGAACCAGCCCGCCACCAGCGCTCCCAACCCGGCCAGCACCGGCGCGCCCGCCAGGGCCAGCGGCATCGGCGCCCCCAGATGCTTGACCAGCAGGGCCGAGCCATAGGCGCCCAGCCCGAACCACGCCGCATGGCCGAAGGAGACCAGCCCGCCCAGCCCGATCAGCAGATGCAGGCTGGCGGCGAACAAGGCGAGGATCACCACCTCGGTCAGCAGGATCAGCGCGTAATCGCCGGCGACCAGCGGTGCCGCGGCCAGGATTGCCAGCAGGGCCAGCGCCCAGGTCCCGGCATGGCGTCCGGCCGACAGCGGCACGGTCACCGTGGCGGGTGCCGTCGGCGGCACCTCGTCGGCCCGGCCGAGCAGGCCGTGCGGGCGCAGCACCAGCACCACCGCCATGAACAGGAAGACCAGAACCAGCGTGATCTGCGGGAAGACCAAGATGCCGAAGGCCTGCAACTGCCCGATCAGCAGGGAGGCGAGGAAGGCGCCGGTCAGGCTGCCCATGCCGCCGACCACCACCACGACGAAGGCCTCCACCACGATCGCCATGTCCATCTGCAGGGTCACCGCCTCGCGCGGGACCTGCAGGGCGCCGCCCAGCCCGGCCAGCGCGCAGCCCAGGAACAGCACCCCGGTGAACAGCCGCGCCGGATCGACGCCCAGCGCGCTGGTCATCTCGCGGTCCTGCGTCGCCGCCCGCACCAGCGTGCCCCAGCGGGTGCGGTTGAACAGCAGCCACAGCAACCCGAGCACCAGCGGCCCCAGCCCGATCAGCACGAGGTCGTAGAGCGGGAAGGGCTGGTCGAGGATATCGATGGACCCTTTCAGCCCCGGCGCGCGGCGGCCCAGCAGATCCTCCGGCCCCCAGGTCCAGGCGGTCAGGTCCTGCACCACCAGCACGACGCCGAAGGTGCCCAGCAGCTGGAACAGCTCCGGCGAGCGGTAGAGCCGGCGCAGCAGCCCGATCTCCATCGCGGCGCCGAGAGCGCCCATCGCCAGCGCCGCGGCGGCGACCGAGCCCCAGAAGCCGGCCGGCGAGCCACCGAACCGCTCGATCAGCGACCAGCCGGCATAGGCGCCGACCATGTAGAAGGAGCCGTGCGCGAAGTTCACGATCCGCGTCACGCCGAACACGATGGTCAGCCCCGACGACACCAGGAACAGCGTCGCCGCGGTCGCGAGGCCGCTGAGGGCCTGGACGAGGAGGAAGGACATGGGGCGGGTCGTCTCGGTGCTGACTTTTGCCCCCACCCTAACCCTCCCCTGCTGGGCGGGGGAGGGAATTGGTACTGAACTGGGAGGGAAGCGGTAGTCCCTCCCCCGCCCAGCGGGGGAGGTTAGGTGGGGGCAATCGAAGCCTGCAACGTCACTCCGCCGGCCGCATCTTGCGCGCCGCGTCGTCCGACGGCAGGTAGTTGGCGCCGTCGGCGTAGCGCCAGTCCTTCATGGTGCCGCGCCCGTCCTTGACCGTGGTGGTGCCGACATAGGCGCCCATGGTCGCCTGATGGTCGGACGCCCGGAAGGTCACCGGGCCGACCGGGCTGTCGATGGTCAGGCCGGCCAGCGCATCGACGATCGGTTCGGAATTGGCCGATTTGGCCTTGGTGATGGCGGCGGCGACCGCCTTCATGGTGATGTAGCCGACGATGGAACCCGCCTTGGGCGACTCCTTGAAGCGCGCGGTATAGGCGGCGACGAAGGCCTTGTGGGCGGGGGTGTCGATCTGGTCCCAGGGATAGCCGGTGACGATCCAGCCTTCCGGCGCCTCGTCCTTCATCGGCTCCAGATATTCCGGCTCGCCGGTCAGCAGGCTGACGACCTTGCGGTTGCGGAACAGGCCGCGCCCCTCGCCCTCGCGCACGAATTTCGCGAGGTCCGCGCCGAAAGTGACGTTGAAGATGGCGTCGGGCTTGGCGGCGGCCAGGGCCTGCACCGTCGGTCCGGCCTCCAGCTTGCCCTGCACCGGCCATTGCTCGGCGACGAACTCGACGTCCGGGCGCTTTTCCTTCAGCAGCTGCTTGAACCACGCCACCGCCGACTGGCCGTATTCGTAGTTGGGGGCGACGGTGGCCCAGCGCTTGGCCGGCAGCTTCGCCGCCTCCTCGACCAGCATGGCCGCCTGCATGTAGGTGCTGGGGCGCAGGCGGAAGGTGTAGCGGTTGCCCTTGGACCAGGTGATGGCGTCGGTCAGCGGCTCGGCGGCGACGAAGGGCACCTTGTTGCGTGCGGCGAAATCGGCGACGGCCAGCCCGATGTGGGAGAAATAGGTGCCGGCCAGCACGTCCACCGCCTCGTTCGTCACCAGCTCCTGCGCGACGCGGACGGCGTCGTCGGGCTTGCCGGCGTCGTCGCGCGAGACGACCTGCAGCTCGCAGCAGCCGATCACGCCGCCCTGGGCGTTGATCTCCTCCAGCGCCAGCTGCCAGCCCTGGCGGTAGGGAATGGTGAAGGCGGGCAGGCCGGTGTAGCTGTTGATCTCGCCCACCCGGACCGGCGCGCCGGAGAAGGTCGCCAGCGGCTTGGCCGATTGGGCCGCAGCCGGGACGGCGGAGAGTGCTGCGACGGAAACTGCGACAGACACGGCGGCGAACAGAGTGGCCGGGCGGAGAGCCTTCGCCAGTGGCGAGGCGGTCGGGTGGCGGTGCTTCATCCTGCGGGGACCCCGGGTTCGTGAGAGACCAGCGGCGTGTCCGGGTCGCTGTGCGACGCAACACATCGCGTTCATAGCAAACCCGGCGCAAAAGTCACCGCCTGATCGGGGGCGTTCCCGTTCGGCGGCCCGCTTGTCCCGCGATCGCGGCCTACATCAGGCGGGCCAGCAGGGCCATGAACTGCACCCGCTCTTCCTCGGTCAGGGGGGCCAGCGTTCGTTCGTTCGCGGCGGCGGCATTCGCCATCAGGTCGACGACGAGGGCCTGACCGATCCGCGTCAGCCGGACGCTGGTGCGCCGGCGGTCCTGCGGGTCGGGCTGGCGTTCGACCAGATTGCGCTCCACCAGCCGCAGGATCACGCCCTGGGTGGTGGCCGGATCCATGTAGGTCAGCCGGCCGAGCTGGTTCTGCGACAGCGGGCCCTCCGCATGCAGGGTGGCCAGCGCCGCCCATTGGGTGGGCGTCAGCAGCGAGTCGCCGATCTGGTCGATGAAGATCGCCGACGAGCGCTGATGGGCGCGGCGGAGGCGGTGGTGAACCTGGCCGGCCAACTGGTAGTCGTCGGGAGGCAGTCGTCCGAAGTCGTCCATGGCAACAGGCCCGTGGTTCGTGCCCGCCTTCGGTCCGGGGCGAAGGCTGGGGCGGGCACGGACCGCCGCTCCCGGTTGCGTGGGCAGGGATGACTGGGCGTTTGCCGCCCATTGCCACCCGATGCGTCCATCATGCGTTCCTCATGGAAAGCGTAGAAAAGACAAGCGCCACAGTGCAACCTTCGCAGATGCGTCATAGAGCCACAGGAATGGGAACGCCATCGCCAGCGCAACAAAAGAAGCGCCGCAAGCCCGAAAACAAGCCATGCGTCGCTTCTGTCGGAATTCGGGCGGTCCCACCCACCGCATCATGACGGCGGGACCGTGCTGAGCTTCGGCGACCGCCGCTTCTCGTCCCTTGTTCTTCGTCAGGGTTTGCGCTTGGGCGGGTAGCTGTCGGGAGGAGCGGTCTTTTCGTTCGGACTGGCGGCGCCCTCGCCGTCGGGGGGAGTCACGCCGCCCGGCGTGTAGGGCGGGGTGGTTGCGTCGGGTGGGCGTTTGGTCGACGGCGGCGGGGGCGGCGTGTCGAGTCGGCGTGTCATACGGCACCTTTCCTGGTCGGGACTCGTCATGAACAACCCGGTGCCGGGCAGCCGGTTCCAAACAGGGAGCATTGGACATCGCCAGTTCTGCCGAGCCGGACTATTACCATCATCTTAGGACGGTCAAAAAGGACGCGGAATTCAAGCCTGTCGCGGCCACGGCCGCCCTTGCCGAGCCGCCTGCTTTTGTTGCGTCCACACCACAGGACCCGGCAAAAGCGGCGGCGCCCGGGCTTCACTGTTGCGCGCGGAGCACGGTTTGTTGTGTCTTTGCCGAGGATGCGTCCGCGTCGGCCCATGCTGGAAGTCCAGCAGGAACACCGGTGGCCGGACGTGTCCCACCAAGGAGCCGGACCCCCGGCCCAGTGAGCCGACCGAACCCAGCCAAGCGCGGTGACTCCATGAAGACCAGCACCTTTTCCCTTCTCGCCCTCGCTCTCGCCTCGACCGGGCTGACGTCGCTTCCCGCCGCCGCCCAGGACGACCTGCAGCGTGGCGAAACCGTGCTGGAGCGTCGCCGGCCGGAGCTGGAGCAGCTCGGGCTGCGCGCCGGATCCTTCCTGTTCCTGCCGCGGGTGGAAGCCGGGGCCACCTACGAGACCAACGTCTATGCCACCCGGGACGACCACGAGGACGACGTCATCTGGACGGTCCGGCCGCGGCTCGACATCAAGTCGGACTTCGCGGCCCACGCGCTGAACTTCTCGGCCTCGGCCGACGCCGGCCGCTACAGCGACCACAATCGCGAGAACTACACGGACTATGCCGTGCAGGCCGACGGGCGCTTCGACGTGAACAAGGGCGGCGCGCTGGACGGCCGGCTGTTCCACCGCCGCAACCACGAAGGCCGCGGCGACATCAACAGCCTGCAGGGCTATGCCGAGCCGGTGACCTACCTCACCAGCGGCGGCGAGGCCGGCTATACCCAGCGTTTCAACCGCCTGCGCGCGCGCCTGTCCGGCTCGGCGCAGGACATCTCCTATGACGACGTCGACGTGATCGGCGGCGGCATCGCCCCCCAGGGCGACCGCGACCGCTGGGAATACGCGACGGTCGGCCGCGTCGGCTATGAGTTCATCGAGGGCTACGAGGCCTTCGTCCAGGGCACCTATTCCTGGAGCCGCCACAAGAACGACCGCGACGCCTCCGGCATCGACCGCGACTCGGACGGCTACGAGGTGGTCGGCGGCCTTGCCACCGAACTGACCGGCCTGATCACCGGCGAGGTCTTCGCCGGCTATCTCGTCCGCAACTACAAGGATTCGCGGCTGGAGGACTTCGGCGGCCTGTCCTTCGGCGGACGGGTGAACTGGGCGGTCACGCAGCTGACCGGCATCAGCGCCACCGCCAGCCGGCAGGTGCGCGAAACCTCCGCCAGCCCCGGCTTCGGTACCGCCTCCAGCTATACCCGCACCCTGTTCGCCCTGGGCGTCGACCACGAACTGCTGCGCTCGCTGGTGCTGAACGGCCGGCTGCAATACCGCCAGGACGATTTCAACGGCAATGACCGCAACGACAAGGTCTATACCGGCAGCGTCGGCGGCACCTATCAGATGAACCGCTACCTGTACCTGACCGGCGGCTACACCTACGAAAAGCGCAATTCCAACCTCAGCGCCGCTGAATACAGCGACAACCTGATCTATCTGCGGGTCGGCGCGCAGATGTAATATGGCGGATTCGGATCGGTCGTCCGGGAAAGTCCCGGCCGAACGGCCTAAAGGTTCCGCTGAACAGGCCAGGGCGTCCGTCCTATGACGGGCGCCCTTTTCTTATGCCTACCTTTGTCATCTGTCGCGATGTACTGAACAGATCCGAAGGCGGTAATTCCTCTCCACTTTTTCCCAAGCGCTTGCGAGTTGCTAGTCTCCACCCGAATTCAGGTGCGTGACCAAAGGACGTCGCTGCAGGACGGCCGGCGGATGGGGCGGTTCCATGAGGCCATCCCATCATCCGGGCCGAACCCCGGAGACGGAGCCGGCGCTGCGGCAGGCGTCCACCAGCCAGGGAAAGGTTTTTGGGATGAATCGACGTCATGTGATCCGTGCGCTGGGCCAGGGGATCGGGTTGGCCGCGCTCGCCGTTGCCATGGTCGGCTGTGCCGGCAACGACGCGCCGATGGAGACCGCCAGCGCCGGTCAGATCGGCGAATACCATCTCGGCCCGGGAGACGCCTTGCGCGTCATCGTGTTCGGCGAGGAGCAGCTGTCCGGCGAGTTCCGCGTGGACGGCACCGGCAAGGTCGCCATGCCGCTGATCGGCGAGGTTTCGGCCAAGGACCGCAACACCCGGGACCTGGAAAAGGAAATCGCCACCCGGCTGTCGGCCGGCTACGTGAAGGACCCGAAGGTCAGCGTCGAGGTGCTGAACCACCGGCCCTTCTTCATCCTGGGCGAGGTGCGCAATCCCGGCCAGTACCAGTATGTCAACGGCATGACCGCCCTGTCGGCGGTGGCGATGGCCGGCGGCTACACCTACCGCGCCAAGGAGGACTACATCCTCATCACCCGCGGCAGCGATCCCAAGAAGGAGATCCGCAAGGCCCCGATCACCACCTCGGTGATGCCGGACGACGTGGTCCGCGTTCCGGAGCGTTATTTCTGAGCCGCGGCCTCCGAGCCGCAGGCGGCGGAATGCCGAAAAGCGAAAGCCCGGCCGGGGACTCCCCGGCCGGGCTTTCGCTTTTCTGGCGCTCTGACGGCGTGCACCGACCGAACCGCGAGGCGGTCAGGTGTCCAGCGTATCGCCGCCCTTCTTCTGACCCGGCGGGATGCGCTGATTGCCGGGAACGACCGGATCGCGCGAGACGCCGTGCGGCGGGGTGGTTCCAGCCGCTTCATCGTCGGTCCCGAGCGGGGCGGCGGCCGGATCGGTCGCCGGAACCTTGTCGCCGGTCAGCCCGCGGTCGATGTCCGCGCGCATCCGGTTGGCCTCCGCGCTGGGCGTGGTGGGCGTATCGCCGCCCGACTCGGGACGCTGGGGCTTGGTCATGGTCGGCCTTTCGCAGGAACTGCTGGGAGGGGCATTCCGAAGCCTCCTCCAACCGCCGGTGTCCGTCGGAAGTTCCCCGACGCCACGGTGACCCATATCCATGCCGCGGATGTTCCTGGTGGGGGCGTGGAGGCGCCGATCCAATGCCCGAACAGCAAAACGGCCTAGCGCCGGTAACGCTAAGCCGTTGAAAAAGCTGGTGCCGGATACAGGAATCGAACCCGTGACCTTCTGATTACAAATCAGCTGCTCTACCAGCTGAGCTAATCCGGCGTGCCCGCCGCTCGGCGGACGCACACCTTAGCGTCCCTTCTCCGCGCAAACAAGCACTTGGCTAACGGCGAGCCGCGACCGGCGTCACTCACGCAGACGGGCGACTTCGTACAGCGCCACCGCGGCGGCGTTGGAAACGTTGAGGCTGCCGACCGGACCGCCCGTCGGCAGTCGGGCGATGGCGTCGCAGCGCTCCATCGTCAGCCGCCGCAGCCCGCTGCCTTCCGCTCCCATCACCAGCACCGTCTTGCCGGTCAGGTCGAGCTTGGCCAGCGTCGACGCTCCCGATTCGGCCAGTCCGACCGACCAGAAGCCGTTCTGCTGCAACTCGGTCAGCGCCCGCGCCAGATTGGTGACGCGGATCAGCGGCACCGCCTCCAGCCCGCCCGATGCGCTTTTGGCGAGCACGCCGGTCGTTTCCGGCGCGTGGCGTTCGGTCACCACCACGGCGCGGGCGCCGAAGGCGGCGGCGGAGCGCAGGATGGCGCCGACATTGTGCGGGTCCGTCACCTGGTCGAGCGCCACGATCACCGCCGACGGCTCCGCCGCCAGCTCGTTGCACAGATCCTCGATGCCCAGCTCGGGCAGGGGGGACGTATCGATCACCAGGCCCTGATGCACGGCGCCCGCCGGCAGCATCCTGTCGAGCTCCGTCCGGTCGACCGGCGTCGCCTCCGGCCGTTGCAGTCCTTGCGTCCGCGCCGCTGCAATCGCCGGCTCCAATGCCGCCCGCCCCGAGTCGGTCGCCAGCAGCCGGTGAATGCGCCGTTCCGGGTTGGTCCAGGCGGCTGCCACCGGATGCAGTCCATAGAGCAGCACGCCGCGCGCGGCCGAGGGGCGGCCGCCCTTCGCGGACCCGCGGCGGCCGCGCCCGGCCTCTTCCGCCTGGTCCTGCCGCGGCGGGTTTGCTTGCTGTGGCTTGGCGCCCGCCCGCTCCGTCTGGCGGTTGGCAGCGGAGGAGGAGGCCGGATGTCTGGAGCGCGTCATGATACCCACGAAGAAGGGGAGGGGGCTGCCGCGGACTGCGGCCGAATTTTTTCTGGTGTGAACCGCTTAACCCGTGTTGACAAGGTCTGAAAAATTCGCATATTGCCGAACTCCGCGGCGGGCACAGCCAAGCCGCGGACTGGAAGGGTGGCCGAGTGGTTAAAGGCAGCAGACTGTAAATCTGCCCGCGTTAGCGTACGCTGGTTCGAATCCAGCCCCTTCCACCACTACTTTCCACGGCTTGTCCGTGATCGCGTTTGCCCCGGACGGTCGCGCCGGCGGGATGGCTCGGGCGGGTGTAGCTCAATGGTAGAGCAGAAGCCTTCCAAGCTTACGACGGGGGTTCGATTCCCCTCACCCGCTCCAATCCCCTGCGCGCCACGGAAAACCGATCTCGGCCGGGCCATTGTGTGCGTCCGGAACGTCGGGAACGAAAGACCAAAGCGATGGCGAAGGCAAAGTTTGAGCGGAACAAGCCGCACTGCAACGTTGGCACGATCGGCCACGTCGACCACGGCAAGACGTCGCTGACGGCGGCGATCACGAAGGTGCTGGCGGAGTCCGGCGGCGCCACCTTCACCGCTTACGACCAGATCGACAAGGCGCCGGAAGAGAAGGCGCGCGGCATCACGATCTCGACGGCGCACGTCGAGTACGAGACGTCGAACCGCCACTACGCGCACGTCGACTGCCCCGGCCACGCCGACTACGTGAAGAACATGATCACGGGCGCCGCCCAGATGGACGGCGCGATCCTGGTCGTGTCGGCCGCCGACGGCCCGATGCCGCAGACGCGCGAGCACATCCTGCTGGCGCGCCAGGTCGGCGTTCCGGCGCTGGTGGTGTTCATGAACA
>NZ_JAENHM010000071.1 GCF_016595245.1 Azospirillum endophyticum | reverse complement strand
CGATCACCCCGTCCACCCGCTGGCGCACGAGGTCGCCGGTCCGGTAGAGCCGCCCGCCGTCGCCCGAGAAGGGATCGGCGACGAAACGCTCCGCCGTCAGGCCGGGGCGGTTCAGGTAGCCCCGCGCCAGACCCGAACCGCCCAGGTAAAGCTCGCCCACCACTCCCAGCGGAACCGGGTTCAGGTCGCCGTCCAGAACATATCCCTGGGTTCCGGCGACGGGACGGCCGATGTTGGCGCGACCTCCCGGCTCGCGGCGGGTCACGGTGGAATAGGTCGTGTCCTCCGACGGACCATAGAGATCGTAGACATCGGCGATGCCGGCTGCATAGAGCTCGTCCACCAGCGACTGGGCCAGCGGCTCGCCCGCCAGATTGACGGTGCGAACACCGGAGGGGATGCCGCCGGACCGCAGAAGGCCGGCAATCGCCGACGGTACGGTGTTGATCAGGCGCACGCGGTCGCGGGCCGGCAGGTCGGGCAACGCCAGGGCGTTGTCGGCCATCACCACATGGCCGCCGGCGCTCAGCGTGACGAAGAACTCCCAGACCGAAAGGTCGAAGCAGACGGAGGTCGAGGCCAAGACCCCCTGCAACTGCTCCGGCCGGTAAAGCCGCAATGCCCAGTCGATGAGGGCGGCGGCGTTGCGATGCTCGATCACCACGCCTTTTGGCCGCCCGGTCGAGCCGGAGGTGTAGATCACATAGGCGGCGTCCTCCGCCCTGTTGACCGGCCGCGGATCGTGATCCGGGCAGCTCGCCAGATCGAGCGCCGGGTCGTCGAGCGCCAGAACGCGCAGGCCCCCGCCGGTCGGGAGCCGCGGCAGCAGGCTGCGCTGCGTCAGCACGAGCGCCGCCCCGCTGTCGGCCAGCATGTAGGCGACGCGGTCGGCGGGATATTCGGGGTCGAGCGGGACATAGGCACCGCCCGCCTTCAGGATCGCCAGCAGGCCGGTCGGCAGAATTTCCGTCCGCTCGAGCATGACGGCGACCGGCACGCCGGGCACCACGCCGAGCGTGCGCATCCGGTGGGCGAGCCGGTTGGCCAGCCGGTTGAGTTCGGCATAGCTCAGGCTTCGCGTGCCGGCGATCACCGCGTCGGCATCCGGCGTGCGCGCGGCCTGGGCTTCGAACAGACGCGGCAAGGGCGTGGCGTCCATCGGCTCCGGCCGGTTCCAGGCGCCGAGGATACGGCCGCGGTCGATCCCGTCCAGCACGGAGAGGGAACCGAGCGGCAGGTTTGGGGCGTCCGCCATCGCCAGCAGCAGGCGGCGCAGATGGCCGGCGACACGCAGCACCGCCGGTTCCGCCAGATGGGCGCGATCGTAGCGGTGGTGCAGTTCCAGCCGGTCGCCGGGCATGATCGCGATGGTCAGCGGATAGCTGGTGCGCTCGTAACCGACCACCGGGGAGAAGCGCAGGCCATCCGGGCTTCCCTGGCGCAACGCCTCGGCGACCGGATAGCTTTCGAACACCAGCAGGCTGTCGAACAGGGCGCCGCCGGCATCGCCCGAGGCGGTCTGGCCCGACCAATGCTGAATGTCGGCCAGCGGCGTGTGCTCGTGCTCGCGCAGGTCGAGATTGCGATGCTGGACCGTGCGGAGCCAGTCCGCCACCGGCATCGCCGGATGGGGGGTCAGGATCACCGGAAGCGTGTTGATGAACAGGCCCAGCCGATGCTCCACCCCCGGCAGGTCCGCCGGGCGGCCGGATACGGTGGTGCCGAAGGCGACGGTGTCCTGGCCGCCATGCTGGCGCAGCAGGACGGCCCAGGCCGCCTGCATCAGGGTGTTCAGCGTGACGTCGCAGTGCCGCGCGAGTTCGGCGAGGCGACGGGTCTCCTCCACCGTGAAGAGGCAGCGATGTTCGCCCTGCCCGCCCCGGTTCGGCGGGGAATCCGCCTGCGGGTCGGACGGCAGCAGGGAGACGATCCTGGTCGGCTGCTCGATTTCGGCGGTGCGGGCACGCCAGAAGGCCTCCGACGCTTCCCGGTCGCGCCCCTGCAGCCACGCCACATGGTCGCGGAAGCGACCGCCGTCCGCCGCCGGGCTGTGGCCGGCATAGCGTTGCAGCACCTCCCCCAGAAGCTGCGAGCTGCTCCAGCCGTCCAGCAGGATGTGGTGGCTGGTCAGGATCACATGATGGCGGTCCTGCCCCGTGCGCACCAGCGCCAGACGCAGCAGCGGCGGCGACGCGAGGTCGAAGCCGGCCTGCCGCTCCTCGACCGCGAGGGCCTCCAGGCGGGCGNGGCCGGTCCAGCCCCTCCCACAGGAAGCCGGCGCGCAGGCTGTCATGCTCATCGACCGCCCCCTGCCACGCCGCGTGGAAGCGGGCCACGTCCAGACCCTCCACATCCACCCGCATCTGGTTGATGTAGGCGTCGCCTCCCGGTTCGTAGAGCGCGTGGAACAGCATGCCCTGCTGCATCGGCGTCAGCGGATAGAGGTCCTCCAGCTCCCGCGCCGGCAGGGCCAGGGCATCGAGCTGCGCCTGGGTCAGGCCGGCCAGCGGCACGTCCGACGGCGTCAGCCCGCCGGCCGACGTCTCGCAATGCGCCACCAGCGCCCGCAGCTCCTCCGCATAGGCCGCGGCCAGCCCCTCCACC
>NZ_JAENHM010000070.1 GCF_016595245.1 Azospirillum endophyticum | reverse complement strand
CTCCCCCTCCTCCTCCCCCTCCCCCTCCTTCGCTGCCACCGCCACCGCCGGTGGTGTCGCCTCCTCCTCCGCCCCTCGTGGTGTCGCCGCCGCCGGTCGTGGTTTCCCCGCCCGTGGTGGTGTCCCCACCGGTCGTCGTGTCGCCGCCCGTCGTGGTATCGCCGCCACCGGTGACCGGCGTGATCGACACCAGCCGGACGAGCTTCACCAACAGCGACGGCGAGGTCCAGGCCACCACCGTCACCTTCGACGGCGGCACGCTGAGGCCGTCGACGCCGCTGACCCTGACCCAGACCGTCGACGTCACCGGCAACAACGGCGTCATCACCCCTGGCGGCAGCTCCGTCATGCTGGCCGGCGCCGTCACCGGCAGCGGCACGCTCACCGTGTCGGAGCCCGGCACGGTCACGGTCGCCGGCAACCTGTCCAACGGCGGCGGCCTCGCCGTCCGGAACGGCGGCAGCCTCGTCGTCGCCAACAGCGGCATCGTCACCGGGCCGCTCAGCATCGGCAACGGGTCGGCCGTCGTCGGCGGCGTGGTCGCCGCCCCGGTCACCCTCACCGGCGGCGGCAGCATGACCGTGGTCGGCGGCGGTGGCGTCGGCGGCACCGTGGCCGTTTCCGGCGGCACGCTGACCGTCGCCCCGAACGGCATCGTCAATGGCGCCGTCACCGTCAGCGACGGCGGCCGCGCCACGGTCGACGGCGCCGTCATGGCCCCGGTCACCGTGCGGAACGCCACCCTCGCGGTCGAAGGCACCGGCAGCACCGGCGCCCTCACGCTCGCCGATGGCGGCACGGCCAGGATCGACGGCACCGCCCGCGGCACCGTCACCGTCGCCGATGGCGCCACGCTGGGTGGCAGCGGCGTCATCCTCGGCGAGACGACCGTGGCCGGCACGCTCTCGCCGGGCAACTCGCCGGGCGTGCTGACGGTCGGCTCGGCCGTGACCCTGACCGGCACAAGCGTCTACCGGGCCGAGATCGATGGCCCTACCGCCGGCATCGGCACCGGCCATCATGACCGCATCATGGTCGAGGGCGCGACCTTCACCGCCGCCGGCACGCTCGCCCCGCTGCTGCGCGGCATCGGCGGCAGCGCCACCAACGGCTATAGCCCGGCCTTGGGCGCGCGCTTCACCGTCGTCACCGCCACGGGCGGCGTGCTGGGCAGCTTCGACAGGCTGACGCAGCCCTCCGACGGGCTGGCGGCCGGTACCCGCTTCGACACCCTATATGGTCCCGACAGCGTCCAGCTGGTGGTGACGCCCAGCCGTTACGCAACGGTCGGGGTCACCGGCAACCAGCGGCGGGCCGCCGCCGCGGTCGATGCCGCGCGGCCAGCCGCCGGCCTGCGGCTGGACGGGGCGTCGGCTCCGCTGTTCAGCGGTCTTTACGGCCTCGGCGCCGGCGGGATCGGCTCGGCGCTCGACCGGCTCTCGGGCAAGCTGCATGCCGACATGCTGGCCGCCGACCGCAGCAACCGCCGCCTGTTCGGCCAAGCGGTGGCCGACCGTCTGGCGGCCTTGCGCGGCGACGGCGCGGCCTTCGGCGACCTGCGCCTCGGCGGCGGCGGCGGCAATGCCGTGGCGATCGGCACCCCAGGGACAGCCCCTTCGGCCGGTCCGGCGACCGGCGGGGTGTGGGGACAGCCGCTGGCGGCCTATGGCCGGGTCGGTGCGGACGGCAACGCCGCCGGGGCGACCGAACGCATCGGCGGCTTCCTGGTGGGAGCCGACCGTTCCTTCGACGGCGGCGTCACGGCGGGCCTGGCGCTGGGCTTCCTGCGCAACCGGGTGTCCTCGCAGAACGGTCTGGGGAAAGGCAAGGCCGACAGCTATCAGGCGACGCTGTACGGCAGCTGGAACCTGATGGGTTACGACGGCCCCTATGTCGAAGGCGCCCTGGGCTACGGCTATGCCCGCTACGATACCCAGCGGGTCGTCGCCTTCGGCGGCTTCGCCCAAGGGGCGACGGCCAAGGCCGGCGGCCACGATTGGTCGGCGGAACTGGCGACGGGGCACCGGATGACGATCGCCGGCGAGACGGCCTGGATCGAGCCGCGGGTCGGGCTGCGCCTCGACCGGCTTACCCGCCGGTCCTTCAGCGAAGAGGGAGGAGCTGCGGCCCAAGGAGCGGCCCTGGGCGTCGACGCTGCGGCCTGGACCAGCATTCGCAGCACCGTCGGCTTGCGCGGCGGCACCCGCCTGGATCTGGGCGGCTGGACGCTGCGCCCGGAAGCCTCGCTGGCCTGGGGGCACGACTTCGCCGACGCAACGGCGACCAGCGGCCACCGGTT
This sequence comes from Azospirillum endophyticum, assembly GCF_016595245.1. GTDB lineage: Bacteria > Pseudomonadota > Alphaproteobacteria > Azospirillales > Azospirillaceae > Azospirillum > Azospirillum endophyticum. The sequence continues at coordinate 90,607 of NZ_JAENHM010000070.1, read as the reverse complement.
GGCCGGGGCGGCCTTCACCGCCGATGCCAGCCGTCCCGGACGCGACGCGGCGCTGTTCGGTGTCGGGGCCAGCGTCGAGCTGGACGATGGGCTCAGCGCCGGTTTGGTCGTGCAGGACGAGCTGCGTACCCGCGCCAACACCGTCTCGGCCCGGGCCGGGTTGAGATGGAAGCTGTGAGGGGGGCGGCTGCGTAGCGGGAGGATGTGGCATCCGGGGCTGGAAGACGCCCCGGATCACCCCCTGGGCCGGCGTGAACCGGGCGATTCAGCGGATCCAAGCGAGCCCGGCCCGGGACGGCACCGGCATGGCGGCCTTACAGGAAGAATTCGTCGATGTCGCCGCCCTGGTCGCCGCCGTCCGGCAGGGACTCGCCGCCGAAGAGATGCGCGTGCGTCGTCCGCTCCCGTTCCGCGGTGTAGAGAGCGGCGAACAGCCGATGCAGATCGTCGGCGATTCCAGGAGCATGGATCTCCCCGATCTTGGAGACCGCCTCGACCTGTTCGACGAAGCGCCGGGTGGACGCCTCCAGCCGCCGCCCGATGGCGAGCCGGTCGATGGTCCCGGTCAGAAGCCTGGACACCTCCCGGCAGTCGCCGCTCAGGACCGACAGCGACCGGGTCTGGTCGGCCTGCAGCCGGTTCAGGAGTTCCATCGAGTTCGTCATCTCTTCCGCCAGTTCGATGGCCGCGCGATGATCGGTGTCCGACCGCCGGTCCAGGGCGTTCGCACGCCGGGTGGCCGACTGGATGGCTTCGGTGATCGCCTTCGACACGTCTTCGGTCCGCCGGCTGCATGCGCGCAACTCCTGCGCCACCACGCCCAGCCCCCGTCCCTCGGTTCCGAGGCGCGTGCATTTCAGCGTCGTGTTCAGTCCCATCAGCCGCATGTCGGTGTCGATGGACCGGATGGCGCGGACATCCCGATCCATGGCATCGAAGCCGTGCGACACCTCGACCACCCGCTCCCTGAGGACGTCGTCGGACCGGCAATAGTGATGCAGCAGGTCCAGGGCGCGGTCGACTTCTCCCGCGACATCGGCGAGAACGGAACCACCGGTGCCCTTGACGGCGGCATTCGCAGGGCCGGGCTCGCCGCGGCTGGAACCGCCGAACAGATCCGCCGCCTCGCGCGTGATGGCGTCGGCGTCCCGGACGAGCGCTTCCAGATTCGCTTTCAGCGACGCCACCTGACCGCCGAAATCGCTGTTCGCCTCCTCGTATTGGCGGATCTGGAGCGCACAGATCGCCGCCGACAGGTCGGTCCGGCGACGGTCGTCAAGCTCCGCGAGCCAGCGCCGGTCCTGCGGCAGCGCCGACGGCCTGGGCGGATGCGTCAGCAGTTCGAGCACATCCAGCGCGGCGGCGATGTGGGACAGCCGCTGGCAGGTGAGGTCGCCGACCTGAAGATCGCTGATGCAGCGGGCGATCCGCTGGCCGACCTCGGCGGCACGGCCGGCGAAGCGGCGGGCGGCCTGCTGCGCGGTGTTGCGGTGGGACGCCAGCGTGTCCAGGCTGCCCTGCAGCCGGCGTCCGACATCGTCCAGCCGCGTCCGGTTGTCGCGCTGGAACAGGGCGGCGCCGCCCTTGGCCGCCGAGATGGCATCCCGCAAGGCGGCAAGATGGGCGATCGCCTGCGTCGTCGCCTCCTCCGCCAGACGGTGGAGCCGGTCGATCTCGCGATTGAAGACGCTGAAGTCGTCGCTGCCAGAGCGGATCTGAACCGATTGGACCTTCGCATTGATCGCCAGGGCGGTGATCTCGCCGATGATCCGGGACAATCCGGCAAGCAGGGCCGCCATGTCGGCGCCCGATGCGTCGAGGCCGGTCAAATCATCCAGCGTTTGCCTGAGGTCGGTGGCCAGCCTGTCGGTCACCTCGCGGACCTTGCCGAGCCGGCTGGACGCAGCGACGCCGTCCTCACTGTCGATCAGGGCGGACAAGGCGAGAAACCGGTCGCCGATCACCGCCATGTGGTCCAGCGTCTGCGACAGGGTCTCGCCGACCGTCAGGAACGCCGCTTCGATCGGCGCCGACGCATCCTGCAGCTCGGCCTTCAGCGACCGGACCAGCCCGGGGCCGGACGGCGGAGCCGCGGTGCCGGCGCGGGCCCCTGAACCGGCGAAGGTCCCGAAGGCGGCCGTGTCGAGAATGCTGTCCATGCCGAAGCCCTTATGCGGTCAGATGTGTCGGGAAGAGAGCAGACCGGGTCAGGACCGGTCGTGCCGCAGGATCTCGCGGGCGATCGAGGAAAGCCCGACCACTTTCCCGACGCCGCCCCGGGCGATCGCCTCCTTGGGCATTCCGAAAACGACGCAGCTCTCTTCGTCCTGCGCCAGGGTGAAGGCGCCGGCGTCCTGCATCTCGCGCATCCCGGTGGCGCCGTCGTCGCCCATGCCGGTCATGATGACGCCGACCGCATTGCCCCCGGCGCAATGCGCCGCCGAGCGAAACAGCACGTCGACCGACGGCCGGTGGCGGGAGACCAGCGGCCCGTCCTTCACCGCCACCAGATAGCGGGCGCCGCTGCGCTGCAGCAGCATATGGCGGTTGCCCGGCGCGATCAGCACCTGTCCGCGCAGCACGGTGTCGCCGTCGCGCGCCTCGCGCACCGTGACCTCGCACAGGCCGTCGAGACGCCGGGCGAAGGCCGCGGTGAAGCTTTCCGGCATGTGCTGGACGACGACGATGCCCGGACTGTCGGCGGGCAGCGCCTCCAGCACCTCGCGCAGGGCTTCGGTGCCGCCGGTCGAGGCGCCGATGCAGACCACGCGCTCGGTCGTGCGCGCCATCGCCCCCCGGCCGGGAGCCGGCATCATGACGTCGGCGCTCAGTTTCGGTTCGGTGACGCGGGGACGTCCGGTCGCCTGTGCGGGGACGGCAGAGCCCGGGCTTGAACTGGGGCTTGAACTGGGGCTTGGACTGGGGCTTGGACTGGGGCTGCGGCGCGGGCGCGGCCGGGCGCGGGCTGCCGCCTTGACCGTGTCGCAGATGCGGACCTGGGCGTCGAGCAGGCTCTGGCGGGTGTCGGTCCGCGGCTTCAGGATGACGTCGACGGCACCGGCTTCGAGCGCCTGCATCAGGGTCTCGCTGCCGCCCTCCACCAGCGAGGAACACATCACCACCGGTATGGGGTGCTGGCTCATCAGCTTGCGCAGGAAGGTGATGCCGTCCATGCGCGGCATCTCGACATCCAGGGTGATGACGTCCGGCGTCTCCTCGGCGATGCGGCGGACGGCGGCATAGGGGTCGGCCGCGGTCCCCATCACCTCGATCCCCGGATCGGAGGACAGGATGTCGGTCAGCGTCCGGCGGACGGTGGCGGAGTCGTCGACGACCAGCACGCGGATCCTGGGGCTCATCGCTCAATTCCGGATGAAGATGGCGGAGCCGGCCTGTTTCAGCGGCAGGTCCATGTTGGTGATGGTCTCGCTGTGGCCGATGAACAGGCAGCCGCCGGGGCGCAGATGGCCGCACAGCTTCTCCAGCACCGTCTTCTGCGTCGTCTTGTCGAAATAGATCAGGATGTTGCGGAAGAAGATCACGTCCATGTCCGTGGCGACCGGATAGGCCGGGTCCATCACGTTGAGGCGGCCGAAGCGGACGGACTGGCGGACCGCCGGCACCAGCCTGACCGTGGCATCCTCCGGGTCGCGCGACCGCATCAGATAGCGGGATGCGAAGGGTTCGGGCACCATCCTGGCCATGTCGGCGGGATAGATCCCCATCCTGGCCGTGGCGAGCGCCTCCGTGCAGATGTCGGTCGCGACGATCTCGTGGCGGATCGGCATGCCGGCGCGCTCCTGCTCCAGCAGCAGCATGGCCACCGTGTAGGGTTCGGCCCCGGTCGAACAGGCGGCGCTCCAGATCTTCAGCGGACGGTCGCGGCCGGGATGATGGGGAAGGCGGGACAAGGCCGGAAGGGCGGTGCCCATCAGGTAGCGGAAATGGTCGATCTCGCGGAAGAAGTCGGTCTTGTTGGTGGTGACGGCGTCGATCAGGCCGACCAGCTCGCCGTCCAGCCCGCCGCCGTCCAGCACATGCCGGCAATAGGCGTTCAGGTCCGGCAAGCCCAGCGTCCGCAGCCGGCGGCGCAGCCGGCCTTCCACCATCGTCCGCTTGGCCGGCGGCATGCGGATGCCGGTTTGGGATTCGATGATGGCGGCCAGCCGATCGAAATCGCGCGGCGACAGGCCGTCCTGCGGGGACCGCGCCGGTTTGGCCAGGGGCCGCGGGTCGTCGACGTCAATCATGACATGGTGTCCGCTACGCCCAGCAGGGCCACGTCGTCGTCGGCGAACAGGCGGGCGATGTCGAAGACGATGACGAAGGTCCCGTTGGACCGGCCGATCGCCTTGATGCAGTCGGACCGCCAGCGCCCTCCCACCTGGGGCGGCGTTTCAAGATCATGACCGTCGAGCGCGGTGACTTCGAAGACCCGGTCGGCGACGACGCCGACGGTCAGCGGGCTCCCCTGGCCCTGCCCCGGCTGCGGCACGTCGAGGACGATGATCCGGGTATTCGCCGTGGGCTGCGCCGCCGGCAGGCCCAGCTTGACCCGCAGATCGACGGTGGGCACCCCCTGTCCCCGCACGTCGATCATGCCGACCAGGAACGGCGGCGCATGCGGCAGGCGGGTGATCGGCTGGAGGTCGAGGATCTCGCGCACGATGCCGACCTCGATGGCGAACACTTCGCGGTCGATGCCGATCGTCACATATTGCGCCGGTTCGCGGGGCGCGGTCGCGCTGGTCATCTGCGGCTTCCGGTTCGGGGGACAGGGGCTGCCGTCAAGGATGCACTCCGGGGGCGGCACCGGCCGCGCCGCCCCCGGCCGGTGCGATCAGTGTGCGGTGTAGCGGGCATCCAGCTCGTCGGGGCCGTTGCCGCCTTCGAGCGCGATCTTCACCCCGCGGTCCCGGCCGTTCGGCTTCACCGACCCCTTGTGCGGCACGGTGATGACGGCGGGGTGGCGACGGGCGGCGGATGCCTGCGCCGGCCGCGCCATAGCCACTTGGGATGCAGGCTGGGGGGACGCCTGGGAGGACGGGGTCCGGGCGATGGCGCCGCGGACGGCGGCCTTCTCCTCCACCGTGAAGTAGGAGATCGTCTCCTGCAGCTGGGTCGCCATCGAGGACAGCTCCTCCGACGTCGCCGCCATCTGTTCCGAGGCGCTGGAGTTCTGCTGCGTCACCTTGTCGAGCTGCTGGATCGCCTGGTTGATCTGCTCGGCGCCGATGTCCTGCTCGCGGCAGGCGGCGCTGATCTCCTCGACCAGCTCGGCGGTCTTGCGGATGTCGGGCACCAGCCGGCCCAGCATCTGTCCGGCCTCCTGGGCGATCTTGGTCGATTCCGCCGACAGCGAGCTGATTTCCGCCGCCGCCCCCTGGCTGCGCTCGGCCAGCTTGCGCACCTCGGAAGCGACGACGGCGAAGCCGCGGCCATGCTCGCCGGCCCGCGCCGCCTCCACCGCGGCGTTCAGCGCCAAGAGGTCGGTCTGGCGGGCGATCTCCTGGACGATGCTGATCTTTTCGGCGATGGTCTGCATCGCCTGCACCGCCTTGTTGACCGCCTCGCCCGAGGCCTGGGCGTCCTTGGACGACTGGCGGGCGATCTTCTCCGTCTGGGTGGCGTTCTCGGCGTTCTGCTTGATGTTGGCGGCCATCTCCTCCATCGAGGCCGACGCCTCCTCGGCGGCGGACGCCTGTTCGGTGGAGCCCTGCGACAGCTCCTCGGAGCTGGCCGACAGCTGCTGGCTGCCCGCCGCCACGTTGTCGGAGGCGGACAAGGCGTCGGTCACGACGCCGCGCAGCTTCTCCAGCATGGTTTCCAGCGCCATGCCCAGCATGTCCTTGTCGGACAGCGGACGGGCCTGGACGGTCAGGTTGCCGCGGGAAATCTCCTCGGCCACATCCGCCGTCGCCCGCAGGTTGGCGGTCATGCTGTTGAGCGCCGTCACCAGATCCTTGATCTCGTCGTCGCTCGACACCTCCACCTTCCGGCCGAGGTCGCCGATCGCCACCGCGTCGGCCAGCCCGACCGCCTTGCCGAGGCCGCGGGCGATGGAGATCGCGATGTAGGCGCCGGCGGCGATGGCGACCAGCAGGGCGAGGGCAACGGCCGAGAGGGTGATCATGCGGATCTGGGCATAGGTCGCCTCGGCGGCCTGCTTGTCCGCCGCCATGCCCTTTTCGGCGTCGGCGACCAGCTCGTTGGCGGCTTGGCTAAGCTTGGAGGCCGCGGCGCGGACTTCGCCGACGGAGAGCGCCAGCGCCTTGACTTCGGTGTTCTTCAAGGCCAGGGCGACGGCATCGCTGGTGATGCGCTCGTAAGCGCGATAACGGTCGATGAAGCTGTTGAACGCCCGGACGTCCTCATCGGCCGTCAGGCGGCCGCGGATGGCATCCTGCTGCTGGGAAATGTTCTTCAGCAGATCGGGCAACGGCTTGAGAACCGCGGCCGTGGCCGCGTCATCGGGAACCAGCAAGGAATTCCTGACGATGATGCGCGCGTTGGCCCAGTCCGTCGTCATGCGCCGGACCAGATGGGCGATGGCGACCTGTTCCGCCGTCGCCTGGGACCCGTTCTCCGCGCGATCGAGCAAAGGCCGCAGGGCCTCCTGCGCCGTGGCGACCGAGTCGTTGCCGATGCCGGTCAGGAGTTCGGCGCCCTTGGAATTGGAGTGGATGCGACCGATCGAGCGGACCTTGTCCTGGGCGCTGGTGAATTCCGTCATCAGCGCTTCGATCTGCGCCGCCTTGCGGTTGCCTTCGGCATCGGCGACCCGCCGGTACTGCTCCAGGATCCCCTTGAAATCCTCCCGGCGGGCCAGCATCCCCTTGTCGAAGCGGTCCATGTCCTCTTCGCTGTTCGACAGCAGGAAGTTCTTTTCCTCGCGCTGGAGCAGAAAGACCGTGGTCGGCATCTGCCGGGCGATGTTGATCCGCTGGGCGGAGACGCTGACCAGCTGTTCGATCTTCTCGTTCAAATCCGACAGGCCGTTCAGGGCGATGCCGGCGGTGGCGGCGGACAGCAGGATGACCGTGCCGAATGCCGCGACGATTTTGGCTTTGATGGAGATGCGCATGGTCGTTCCTTGCTGGTACGGCGCGCCCTGTCGGCTGAAAGGGGCATGTTTCCGTTGGCCGGAATGTCAGTGGGTCGTGAAGATGCGGACGATGTCCGGAATGACGATGAAGTCGTCGCCGCGCTTGCCGATCCCCTTGATCAGGTCGGGGTTCCAGCGCATGCCGATGTCCGGGGTGTCCTCGATCGAGGCGCCGGCGATGCTGGTCACCTCATGGACCTTGTCGGCCAGCAGCCCGACCACCGTCGGCTCGTCGTCCAGCAGGATTTCGACGACGACGATACGGGTGTCGATGGTCGGCGGCGTGCAGTCCATGCCGAAGCGGATCCGCAGGTCGGCGAGCGGCACCACCTTGCCGCGCACGTTGATCAGACGGCCGACCAGCGGCGGCGCGCCGGGAACCTCGGTCTGGGGAACGACGTCCAGGATCTCGTGGACCGAATTGGCGTCGATGGCGAAGATCTCGCCGCCCAGTCCCAGGGTCAGCGCTTCGAAGGATCGGGTGTCGGTAACGGCCATGCCTGCCCCCTGAAATCAATCTCTTGAACGAATGCCGACGCAAGGGCCGAAGACGGGGGTCAAGAGGCTTCGCGCCGCTGGTCCTGGACCTGTCCGGCGGCGACGATCTGGGCGATGTCGAGGATCAGGGCCACCGATCCGTCGCCCAGGATGGTGGCACCGGAGAAGCTGGCGACGTCGGCGTGCAGTTTCGACATCGACTTGATGACGGTCTGGTGGTCGCCCAGCACCTGGTCCACCACCAGACCGACCCGCCGGTCGCCGGAGGAAATGATGACGATCTTCTGGTAGAGGTCGGGGGGGTGGCGAACGCCGAAGCTGTCGCGAAGCCGCAGGAACGGCACCAGCGCGCCGCGTATGTTGAGGAAATTGCGCCCGGCATGGCGGCGCTCGACGTCCGGCGGCAGTTCCACGCATTCCTCGACGGCGAACAGCGGGATGACGTAGCGCCCCTGCCCGACCCGGACCAGCAGGCCATCGATGATCGCCAGCGTCAGCGGCAGGCCGAGCGTGATCTCGGTGCCGCCGCCGGGCGTGCTGGACACCTCGATGGTGCCGCGCAGCCCATCGATGGTGCGCTTGACCACATCCATGCCGATGCCGCGCCCCGAGACGCTGGTCAACGCCCGCGCCGTCGAAAAGCCGGGATGGAAGATCAGCTGGAACAGCTCGGCGTCCGACAGCTTGGCGCCGGGCGGGATCAGTTCCTGCTCCTCGGCCTTCGCCCGGATGCGGTCGCGGTCCAGCCCCCGCCCGTCGTCGCGGATGGTCATCAGCACGCGGGTTCCCGCATGGCGCGCCGACAGATGGATGCGTCCCTGCGGCGGCTTGCCCGCCGCGACCCGGTCGGCCGCCGGCTCCAGCCCATGGTCCAGGCTGTTGCGGATGATGTGGACGAGCGGGTCGTTCAGCCGCTCGATCATCGTCTTGTCCAGCTCGGTCTCCTCGCCGGACATCGTCAGCGCCACGTCCTTGCCGAGTTCCTGCGACAGATCGCGCACCAGCCGGCGGAACCGGCCGAACAGCGATTCCACCGGCACCATGCGGATCCCCATGGTGATGTCGCGCAACCCGTTGGACAGCCGCTCGATCTCCTCGGTGACGGACTTGATCTGCAGATCGACGCTGTCGGAAACGAGCTGTTTCAGCCGGGCGTGGGCGATCACCAGTTCGCCGACCTGGTCCATCAGGTCGTCGAGCCGCTCCGCCGGCACGCGGATCGAGTTGGCCGCCGGCTGCGCCTTCGCCTTCTCGGGGCCGGCCTCCGCCTTCGGCGCGGCCGGCTCGCGCGGAACCGGGGCCGGGGCCGGCAGGTCGGCCGTCATCACCGGCCCCTGTTCCGCCTCCCGTTCCGGCACCGGCACCGGCACCGGCTCGATGGTCAGCTCGGTCTCGTCGATCACGAAGATGAACACGTCTTCGATGGTCGACCGCGGGTGGGTGGTGGTGAGGATGACCTCCCACGCAACGTGGCAGAGGGTCGGCTCCAGCTCCTCCAGCGGCGGAATGTCGCCGGTCAGCGCGACGACCCCGGCGTCCCCCAATTCGCGCAATTCGTCGAGCAGCAGCAGCGGGTTGGTTCCACGCTCGAGCGCATCGGGGGCGAGCCGGAAACGGACACGCCAGCTCGCCCGGCCGTCGGCATCGTCGAGGTCCTGGCGAAGGGATGCGGACATCGCGGCGCCGTCGCTCTGCTCCGCCAGCCGGGCCAGGATGCCGGCACCGGCCGCGGCGTCGGCACCGGCCGGATCGTCGATCAGGACGCGGATATGGTCCTTGGCGGCAAGGGCGATACCGATCATCGCCGGCGTGGCGGCCAATTCGCCCTTGCGCATCCGGTCGAAGGCGCTTTCCAGATGGTGGGTGAAGCTCGCCGCGGCTTCGAACCCGAACATCGAGCCGGAGCCCTTGATCGTGTGCAGGGCGCGGAAGGCGGTGTCGAGCGGCTCACGGTCGGCGGGGCGCTGTTCCAGGTGAAGCAGCGCGGTTTCGAGGGCGGCCAGCAGTTCCGCCGCCTCTTCGCGGAAGATCTGGCTGGGGTCGGCCCCGGTCATGTGCCGATGATCTTTCGGACGAGGTTCAGCAGCTGGTCCTGCTGGAACGGCTTGACGATCCAGGCGGTGGCGCCGGCCGTCTTCGCTTCGGCCTTCTTGCCGGCATCGGATTCGGTGGTCAGGAAGACGATCGGAACGCCGCGATAGGTCGACAGGGTCCGCAATTCGCGGATCAGCGTCAAACCGTCCATGTTCGGCATGTTCAGGTCGGTCAGCACCATGTCGAAGGCGGTGCCCTTCGCCTTGGCCAGCGCCTCGCGCCCATCGGCGGCCTCCACCACCTGATAACCGGCAGTCGACAGGGTCAGCTTGACCATCTGGCGCATGCTGGCGGAATCATCGACGGCTAGTACGGTCTTTGCCATAGTATCAAGGCTCCCCGATCCAGAATTCCTGCCCATCGCACGCCGATCCGACCTTGCCGACGAAGCCGCCCCGCTCCAGGACATCCCGCAGAGCCGCGGGAACGGGCTGCTTGATGTGCAGATCGATGCCTCGTCCCGCAGCGCTCGTTCCGGCCGCCAGAAGAAGCTGGACGAAGCAGACCGATGCGTCGGTGACCCCGCTGCAATCCACCTCGATCCGCTTGGCGGCATTCAGCGAATCCCGAAGCCGGTCACGCGTTTCTTCGAGCGCGGCCAGGGTCATCGGACCCGAGCAGGCAATGACGGCCGTTTCGCGGAAAGCAGCCATTCGATTTCACCGAATTCAGACTTCGCCGTAGGAGGGCGAGGGAATTCGTTCTAGCTGATAACCAATGGCATATGAAATTCGGGTAAGCCCGCATAGCGGTGATAAGATTACGTTAAATCCGATATTTGCGTAATTTAATTATTATATTTTTGGTAACTTATGGTCGCGCTTGCGGGTTGATCAGGATGCCGCCATGGCCTCCTGCCGGAGGCTCACCGCCGCCGGATCAGCCGGGCCGAGGCGAAGCCCAGCCCGGCGGTCAGCAGGCCGACGCCGAGGAACAGCGGCGCGAAGCCGGTATGGGTCGAGATGTAGCCGTAGAGCACCGGCCCGATGCCCTGCCCGATGAAGAAGCTCGACGCGAACAGGGCCAGCGCCGAGCCGCGGGCGGTCGGCGCCAGTTCTGTCGCCTGGGTCTGCATGGTGTTGTGCAGCATGTAGAAGCCGAAGCCGGCGACCAGGAAGGCGAGGCTGACCACCGGCCAGGGCACCGGGAAGGCGATGACAAGATAGGCCAGCCCGGCCGCCAGCCCGCCCGCCTTCATCATGCCCCACTGGCCGAGCGAGGCGATCAGCCGCCGCACCACCGCGCTGTAGAAGACGCCGCCGATGGCGAAGGCGGCGATGGTCAGCCCGGCCTGGAAGGCGCCGGCCGCGCCATGCTCGATCAGCACCGGCGCCACGAAGGGGAAGACGCCGAAGATCAGCAGCCCTTCCGCCGCCACCGTGGCGAAGACGAACAGGGACGCCGGGTTGGTCAGCACGGTGGCATAGCGCCGCTGCGCCTCCGCCACCGACAGGGGGGAGCGCGTCTCCACCTCGCGCGCCAAGCCGATCAGCGCCGCAGCGCAGATCAGCGCGGTCAGGCCGGTGGACAGGCCGAACACCACGCGCCAGCCGAAGGCTTCGGCCAGCGCGCCCGACACGGCGGAGCCCGACATCTGGCCGAGGATCACCGCCAGCAGGAAGCGGCTGATGGCGATCTGCCGCTCCTCGTAGGGCACCCGGTCGCCGATCAGCGCCATGGAGGCCGGGATGATGCCGCCGGCGAAGGCGCCGGCCAGGATGCGCCCGGCCATCACCGTGCCGTAGGTCGGGGCGATGGTGGACAGCGCCAGCCCGACGGTCAGCACCGCCAGCGCCAGCCGGACCAGCCGAGACTTGCCGATGGCGTCGCCGACCGGTCCCAGCACGATCTGCATCAGCGCATAGGGCAGCGTGTAGGCCGAGGCCAGCAGCGCCGCCTGCCGCACCGTCACTTCCAGATCGTCGGCGATCAGCGTCAGCATCGGATCGGTGGTGCGCAGGGAAAAGGCGCTGGCGAAGCCGGCGAGGCCGAGCAGGAAGATGAGACGCATGGAGGATCCGGACGGTGACGGCGGCGGCGACGGTTCAGGACCTTAACCGCTCCCGGTGTGCCCGTACCGCGATGCGGCGGTGATGGCTGTCATGCGCATGGCGCGGGGGCGTTCGTGTGTGGAATTACCTGCGACGTAATCGATTCCGGTCTCCCGATCGCGCGATCCTGGATTCGCCGGGACAGTCCGGCGGACGGCAAAGGGACCCCATGATGACCGATACGACCCATTCCCCCACCGCGATCGCCGATCTCTACATCGCCACCTGGAACGAAGCCGACCCGCAGCGCCGCCGCGCGCTGATCGCGCAGGGCTGGAGCGAGGACGCCAGCTATCTCGACCCGCTGGCGGCGGTGCACGGCCATGATGGGCTGGATGCCCTGATCGACGCCGTGCAACGGCAGTTTCCCGGGCTGTGCTTCAGCCTGCGGGGCGCGGTGGACGGGTATGGCGACAGGCTGCGCTTCTCCTGGGCGCTGGGGGCGGAGGGCGGCGAACTGGTCGCCCACGGCACCGACTTCGCCCTGATGGCGTCGGATGGACGGCTGCGCAGCGTCACCGGCTTCCTCGACCGGATGCCGACGGTTTGACCTTCGACGTCCTTGCAGGGAGACCGATCATGGGCTTCATCCACACCGACGACGGGGTGCGCCTCTTCTATCGCGACTGGGGCAACCGGGAGGGCGCCCGGCCCATCGTCTTCGTGTCGAGCTGGTCGCTGACCTCCGACGCCTGGGCCTACCAGATGGTGCCGCTGTCCGAACAGGGATGCCGCTGCATCGCCTTCGACCGCCGCGGGCACGGCAAGTCGGACGACTCGCCGTCCGGCTACGGCTTCGACCGGCTGGCCGACGATATCGCCGCATTGCTGGACGGCCTGGATTTGCAGGACGTGACGCTGGTCGGCCATTCGATGGCGACCGGGGAGATCGTCCGCTACCTGACCCGGCACGGGGCCGGGCGGGTCGGCTCCGGGCGGGTCAAGGGCGTGGTGATGGTGGGAACCATCACGCCGCTGATGGCGCGGACCGACGACAACCCTGACGGCGTCGATCCGGCGCTGTTCGAGGCCTTCCGGACGGAGCAATTGCTGCGCGACTTCCCGAAATGGCTCGGCGACAACATCGATCCCTTCGTGACCGCGGAGACCTCGGCGGAGACGAAGGGCTGGATCACTGCGATGGCGCTGCAATCCTCGCTGCTGGCCCTGCTGGAGTGCAACCGCGCCATCACCGCGGCCGACTTCCGGGCGGAGCTGCCGGCCATCGCCGTGCCGACCCTGGTCGTCCATGGCGACCGCGACGTGACCACACCGCTGTCGCTTGCCGAGCGCACGGTGGCGCTGATGCCGAACGCCGCGCTGTCGCTCTACGAAGGGGCGCCGCACGGCCTGTTCATCACCCACCGCGAGCGCTTCAACGCGGAACTGCTGGCCTTCGCCCGCAGCTGACGGCAAGCATGGTCGCCGATATCGGTTCGGAGCCAAGTCCCATGCCCCCTGGCACTCCCCAGACCACGGCCCGCAACGGCAGGACTCCGGCCGGACCGCCGGTCGGCGCCCTGCTGCGGTCCTGGCGTCAGCGCCGCGGCCTCAGCCAGCTCGATCTCGCCTGCGAGGCGGACATTTCGTCCCGGCATGTCAGCTTCCTGGAGACCGGCCGGTCGCAGCCCAGCCGCGCCATGCTGATCCATCTGGCCGAACGGCTGGACGTGCCGCTGCGCGAGCGCAACGCCCTGCTGGTCGCCGCTGGCTTCGCGCCGGTCTACAGCGAGCACGGTTTGGACAGCCCGGCGATGGAGGCGGCACGCAAGGCGGTGGATCTGGTGCTGACGGGGCATGAGCCGTTCCCGGCCCTGGCCGTGGACCGGCATTGGCAGCTGCTGGCGGCGAACCGGGCGGTGGCGCCGCTGCTCCAGGGGGTTTCGGCGGAGCTGCTGAGCCCGCCGGTCAATGTCCTGCGCCTCAGCCTGCATCCCGACGGGCTGGCCGGCCGCATCGGCAACTGGACGCAGTGGCGGGAACATGTGCTGTCCCGCCTGAGCCGCCAGATCGAGGCGAGCGCCGATCCGGTGCTGGCGGCGCTGTACCGCGAATTGCAGGACTACCCGGCGCCACCCGGCGCTTCGGATGATGATGGCGGCGAGGCCGGGCATCATCCCGATGTGGTCGTGCCGCTGCGCCTGCACACGTCGTCCGGCCTGCTGAGCCTGTTCAGCACGACGACCGTCTTCGGGACCGCGGTGGACGTCACCCTGTCGGAACTGGCGATCGAGGCGTTCTTTCCGGCGGATGCCGAAACGGCGGACCGGCTGCGCCGAATGCTTGCTGAAATCCCCTCTCCCCCCCGGGGAGAGGGTTAGGGTGAGGGGGACGCATGGGGATAATTTTCAAGAATCGCCCAGTTTTCGTTCCCCATTATTTCCACGCGATGCATCCCCCTCACCCCGACCCTCTCCCCGGGGGGGAGAGGGGGATTTCCACCCCTCCCGCTCTCAGCTCATCGCCACCAGGCTGGCGTTGCCGCCGGCGGCGGTGGTGTTGGTGCTGACCGAACGCTCGTTCATCAGCCAGGCGATCTCCACGCCCGTGCCGCCGGCCGGCACGCCCTGGGTCAGGACGAGCGGGCCGGGCAGTTCGGCGATGCGGCGGTTGGCGGCGAGCAGGCGCGCGGCGTCGCCCTCCACCAGCGCGCCGGCCAGGCCACCGAAGGACTGCCAGTTCGCACTCACCCGGATACGGGACTCAAGCTCAGCCGGAAGCCCCTTCAGGCCGGCGGTGACGGCGCCGTCGCCATCGACCACCACCTCGTTGCCGGTGGCGAGCGCGGCACCCAGCAGACGGTACAAGCCCTCCTCCGTCTGCGGCAGCAGCAGGATGCGGCCGCGCGGGACCAGGCTGTAGACGTTGAGCTCGCCGACCGGGCCGGCCAGCTCGACACTGCCGCCGACGGGAGAGCGCTTCGCCAGCGTGCGGACCTCGGTGGCGATCTCCGCCTTGCCCTGCTCCGCCAGCCAGTCGGCAAGCGCCCGGGCCGGCGCCCGCTCGGCATCGCCGCCGCGCATGCCCGGCTCCAGGGCCGGACGGACGGACAACAGGCGCGACAGGTAGAGCGGCCCGCCGGCCTTCGGGCCGGTGCCGGACAGGCCGTGGCCGCCGAAGGGCTGGACGCCGACCACCGCGCCGATGGTGTTGCGGTTGACATACAGGTTGCCGGCCTCGATCCGCCCGGTCACCCGGTCGATGGTGGCGTCGATGCGGGTGTGCAGGCCGAAGGTCAGGCCGTAGCCGGTGCCGTTGATCGCGTCGACCAGCCGGTCCAGATCGTCGCGGCGGAAGCGCAGGACATGCAGGACCGGGCCGAACACCTCGCGCTCCAGCTCGGCGATGCTGCCGATCTCGATGATGGTCGGCGCAACGAAGGTGCCGTTGGCGGTCTCGGCAGGCAGCGGCAGCGACTCGATCCGGCAGCCCTTGGCGCGCATCGCCTCGATGTGACGGGCGATGCCGTCGCGCGCCTCCGCGGTGATGACCGGGCCGACATCCACCGCCAGCCGGTCGGGGCTGCCGATGCGCAGCTCGCGCATCGCCCCCTTCAGCATGGTCAGCGTGCGGTCGGCGACATCCTCCTGCAGGCAGAGGATGCGCAGGGCCGAGCAGCGCTGGCCGGCGCTGTCGAAGGCCGACGCGACGACGTCGCCCACCACCTGCTCGGCCAAGGCCGAGCTGTCGACGATCATGGCGTTCTGGCCGCCGGTCTCGGCGATCAGCGGGATCGGCGTCCCGTCCGGCGCCAAGCGCCCGGCAAGCTGGCGCTGGATCAGCCGCGCCACCTCGGTCGAACCGGTGAACATCACCGCCCGCGTGGCCTCATGGCCGACCAACGCCGCACCGACCTCGCCGGCGCCGGGCAGAAGCTGGACCGCGCCGGCCGGCACGCCCGCTTCATGGAGGATGCGCACGGCCTCAGCCGCGATCAGCGGGGTTTCCTCGGCCGGCTTGGCCAGGACCGGGTTGCCGGCGGCCAGCGCCGCGGCGACCTGGCCCGAGAAGATGGCGAGCGGGAAGTTCCACGGGCTGATGCAGACCACCGGCCCCAGCGGAAGATGGCTGTCGTTGGCGAAGCCGTCCCGGACCCGCGCGCCGTAATAGCGCAGGAAGTCGATGGCCTCGCGCACCTCGGCGATGGCGTTGGTGGTCGACTTCCCCGCCTCGCGGATGATCAGGCCCAGCAGGGTCGGCAGGCGCGCCTGCATGGCGTCGGCGGCGCGGAACAGGCAGGCGGCACGCTCGGCCGGCGGGGTCGCCGCCCAGACCGGAGCGGCGGCCCCGGCGAACAGGAAGGCGTCGGCGATGTCGGCCGGCCGGGCCTCGACGCAATGGCCGACGAGGTCGCGGTGGTCGGCCGGGTTCAGAACCGGCTGAGCCTTACCGGGACGTTCGCCATCCGCCAGCAGCGGGGCGGCGGTCCAGGCGACGGTGGCGCTGGCGCGCAGCGCGCCGGACAGCTCGGCCAGGACCGTCTCGTTCGACAGGTCGAGGCCGGCCGAGTTCGCCCGCTCCGCGCCGTAGAGATCCTTGGGCAGGGCGATCAGCGGGTTCTTTTCGCCCACCGGCAGGGCGGCGCGAGCCTGCTCCACCGGATCGGCGACCAGATCGTCGATCGACACGCTCTTGTCGGCGATGCGGTTGACGAAGGAGCTGTTGGCGCCGTTCTCCAGCAGGCGGCGGACCAGATAGGCCAGCAGCGTCTCATGCGTGCCGACCGGGGCGTAGACGCGGCAGGGCCGCTTGAGCGGACCGACCACCTCCTTGTAGAGCGGCTCGCCCATGCCGTGCAGGCACTGGAACTCGTACTGGCCGACCTTGAACGCGCCGTTCAGATGGGCGGCCATCTCGTAGATGGTCGCCAGAGTCTGGGCGTTGTGGGTGGCGAATTGCGGGAACACCGCGTCGGGGGCACCCAGCAGCCGGCGGGCGCAGGCGACATAGGAGACGTCGGTGTGCAGCTTGCGGGTGTAGACCGGAAAATCCTCCAGCCCGTCGACCTGGGCCCGCTTGATCTCGCTGTCCCAGTAGGCGCCCTTGACCAGCCGGACCATCAGCCGGTGGCCGCTGCGCCGGGCGAGGTCGACGACGAAGTCGATGACGTAGGGGCAGCGCTTGCCATAGGCCTGGACGACGAAGCCGATGCCGTCCCAGCCCGTCAGATCCGGGTCGAAGCACAGCGATTCCAGCAGGTCGAGCGACAGCTCCAGCCGGTCGGCCTCCTCGGCGTCGATGTTCAGGCCGATGCCGTAGCGGCGGGCCAGCCGGGCCAGCTCGGTGACGCGCGGCAGCAGCTCCGCCATCACGCGGTCCGCTTGGGCGCGGGAATAGCGCGGATGCAGGGCCGACAGCTTGATCGAGATGCCGGGACCGTCATAGATGCCGCGCCCGGCCGACGCCTTGCCGATGGCGTGGATCGCCGTCTCGTAGTCGGCGTAGTAGCGGTCGGCGTCGGCGGCGGTGGTCGCCGCCTCTCCCAGCATGTCGTAGGAATAGCGGAAGCCCTCCGCCTCCATCTTGCGGCTGTTGGACAGCGCCTCGTCGATGGTCTGGCCGGTGACGAACTGCTCGCCCATCATCCGCATGGCGAAATCGACGCCGCGGCGGATCAGCGGCTCGCCGCCGCGCAGGATCAGCTTGGTCAGCGCCGAGGACAGCGCCTGTTCGCCGCCGAAGCCGGTGCCGCCCAGCACACCGGTGACCTTGCCGGTGACCAGCAGCCCCCAGGTCGCGGCGTTGACAAACAGCGACGGGCTGTTGCCGAGATGGGCGCGCCAGTCGCCGCCGGCGATCTTGTCGCGGATCAGCGCATCGCGGGTGGCGCGGTCGGGAATGCGCAGCAGCGCCTCCGCCAGGCACATCAGCGCCACGCCCTCCTGGCTCGACAGGCTGTATTCGTGGATCAACCCCTCCACCCCGCGCCCCTGCGGCTTGGCGCGCAGCGCCGCGATCAGCGTGCGGGCGGTACCGGCCGCCGCCGCGGTCACCTCTGCCGGCAGCGTCGCCTGCTCCACCAGCCAAGCCACGCAGTCCGGTTCCGGCCGGCGATAGGCGGCGGTGATCGCCTGGCGCAGCGGGCTGGCCGGACGAAGGACGGGGGCGAAGGCGGCGAAAGGACCGGTCCCGCCGGTCGCCGCGTTGGACAAGGACGGCTCGGTGGCGGGGGCGACGCTCGGGTCGATCATCTGGTTCATGGCGTGGCTGGCTCTGGTCGGAGGGCAGGAACGGCGCCTGACCGGCGGGCTGAGGAGGCCGGTCCGATGCCTGTCAGGCTAACCGATTTTCCAGAGTCCTTTCCAACTGGTAATTTCGCCATTTTGCCGACTAAAATTCTGATTATTGCCGTTCATATCGAATAAACAACGAGCCGATCGGCGAAAATCCAGAACATTTGGGCGGTTTTTGAGAACGTGATGCCGAACCGTCCGGTTTTTCCGAACGAAAGTCGGACATGGCGGCTTTTTGCCGATGATCCATCTGGATACAGCGGCTTGCTTTCGTGGTTTCGACGGGACAGGCGGCGGAGAACCCGGACGGCCGCGCTTCAGCCCTTCAGCGGCTTCGGCCGGCTGACTTCCGGCGGCTTGCGCACGGGAACCGGAGGGGCAGCCTTCTCCACGCCGCCCTCCCCCAGGTAGGTCTGCGCCGCGGCGACGACCGACCGCCAGGGCCGTTGCAGCGGAAATTCCGGCCAGCCGCCGGAGAACAGGCCGGAAATCATCCAGCCCGCCATCAGCGTCACCGCCAGCTGTTCGGAAAAACCGCCGGTCTTCAGGATCGGCAGCGCGAAGTTGCGGCGCCGCTTGATCGGCCACAGCAGGGGCAGGCCGGCCGGGGTCAGCATATCGCCGGCCAGATGGGTGAGATAGCCGACGATGAAGGGGATCAGCAGGTGCTGATAGGCGGCATGTTCATGCAGAACCCACAGGCAACCGGCGATGGCCAGCGCCGAGTGGGTGACGCCGCGATGCCCGAAGATGCCGGAGATCGCGGTGGACAGCGGCTTCACCATCTGTCCCAGCGTGGATTTCGGATGGTCGATGTCCGGAGCCAGCGCGCCCAGAATCGCCGCCCCGAAGGCGACCGCGTCGAAGGTCATCCCGTAACGGCTCGACAGGTAGAACCAGGTGGCGCCACCGACGATTATGTGAGAGGACGCCATCACCGTCGGGTCACCGGGGCCTGAAGCTGGTCTCTGAAGCTGGTTTCCGTCGAGGCGGCGTCTGCGCCAGCCCGAATTGGGGGTAGCGTGACCTTAGAGTATTCTTCGGCCCCAGAACAATAATCCAAGCAGAACCGAGGGATTCCCCAAACGCATAACTTCCATGCGTTCGGCAACGACGGGTTGCCGGGGAGCCGGTTCAAGGCGGCGATTCACTCCGTTCCTTTCTGCACCTGGGACGCTTCGATCTTGTCCAGCACGGCATCGGGGGCGACGTCCTGCCGGATGACGTCCAGTTCGGCGTCGATCTCCGTCTTCACCCCGAGATGGTCGGCGATGGAGGAGACCAGGGTGACCAGCTTCGTCACTTCATGCTCGGCCAGCAGGCTGATCTGCAAATCCAGGTCGGCGCGCTTGTCCGACACCGCGGCCATCCGGTTCTGGCTGATGAGGACGAAGGTGGAGAGGAAGATCGCCTCCACCGAGGCGATCATCGCCAGCACGACGAAGGACGGATCCCATGGCTTGACCATCGGGATCCAGCCCAGATTGATCAGGATCCAGCCGCCGAACAGCACCAGATGCAGGTAGACGAAGCGCATGCTGCCGGTGAAGCGGGTGATCGCGTCGGCGATGCGGTCCTGCAGCGTGGCCTCCACCTCCTGCCTTTTGCGGCGGGCTTGCAGGGCCTGGATGTTGCGCTCCAGCACCGCGCTGAGGCCGGGGGCCTGGGGCGGCGCATAGGTGGGCGGGCGTTGTGCCGTCATGGTGCCTCCGTGATCGGCGACGACCGGTTACCGGGGTCGCCGCCGACTGAAAACCGCGATGCCGGATGGCCGTTCCGGCCCCTGCCCGTCGGACAAGTGCCGGAACTCCCGCCGGAACGGCATGTTGGCCGAAGGACAAGCGAAATCCGGGAGGACCAGATGGACAAGGACGAGAAGCATCAGGATCGGGAGCGCCACGTCTCCAATGCCGACAGCCCCAATCCGGGCGCCCAGGGCGGCGGTCCGCTCACCCCCGGCCGTGCCGGCCAGGGCATGGGAGTCGGAACCGGCAGAGCCGACGACCTGCCCCACACCGTCGGCGGCGGACCGTCGACCACCGTCACCATCGGCGAGGGCACCGGCCAGCACCGCGACCTGCCCGACCAGCACGCCGCCCCGCCGACGCCGAAGGAGGATGCCGGCAAGCGGCCGCGCAACCGGGAAGCGGGGAAGCCGGGCTGACCGGCCCCGCCGCCCTCCCCGCAACCGGCTTCCTTTCCCCGAACGCGCCGACACCGCCCGCAGCGGAGCAGGTTGCTACCGCTGCGGGTGCCCGGCGTTTAATGGCATTACTCCGATCCGGACCGGGTGGGGCACATTCCTCATCCGCGGTGCTCTGGCATAGTTTCGCGAACTTGCCGGCGCTTGAAGCCGGGAATACTGCCAGGGAGTGGGCGCCGATGAAATCGGAGGAATTCGCAGGCGTGGCGGAAAGGGCCCTGGAAGGGCCCTCGGGTGACGGCGGCGGTGGAGCGGCCGGCATCATCGGCAATCACCGCTTCGCCGCCTGGACGCTGTCCGTCGCGTTCCTGTTCGTTCTGAGTGCCGATACTCTGCTCGGCGTCGTTCTCAGACCCTATCTGGATGCCGGGCTCGACACCACGGTCTGGGACGTCCTGCTGCTGATCCTGGGCCGGTCGCCGGAACGCCTTCCGCTCGATTCCTGGGAACCCATGATGACGGCCTTCACTTGGCTGCACGACCATGGGCAAGGCGACGTCTACGACGCCATCTTCTTCACCAAGCATGTGAAGTTCCAATATCCGCTGACCTCGCTGCTGGTGATGGAGGCGTTGTCGGCGGTCGGCCTGCTCCATCTGCGCATTTACGCCCTGATCAACCTGCTGATGGTCGTCGCCACCGCGGGCGGCATGGCGCTGCTCATGCGCGACCTGGCGGAACGCACGGGCTTCGACCAAGCCGTGCGCAACGGGGGCAGCCGGTGGATGCTCGCGGCACTCGGCGCGGTGGCGACGCTGTGCTTCTTCCCGATCGTCAAAGCCTTCGCCGTCGGCCAGATGCAGGTGTGGCTGAACGCCGCCTTCGTCTTCGCCACCTTGTTCTACCTGCGCGACCAGCGGGCGCTCGCCGGCGCCATGCTCGGCGCATCGACGCTGATCAAGCCGCAGATGTCGCTCTTCCTGATCTGGGCGCTCCTGCGCCGGGAATGGCGGTTCGCCATCGGCTGGGCGGCGGTGGTGATTCCCGGCTTCGCCGCCGCCAGCGCCCTCTACGGCTTCGGCGCATCGTTGCATTACCTCGACGTGCTGTCCTTCCTCGGCCAGCATGGCGAAAGCTATTATGCCAACCAGACCTTGAACGGGCTTCTGCACCGCCTGCTCCAGAACGGCCCCAATCTGGTGTTGACCGCCAACGGCGAAGGCGAATGGCGGGGCAGCGCCTTTCCCGCCTACAATCCGCTGGTCCATGTCGCGACGCTCGTCTCCGGCCTCCTGTTCATCCTGTTCGGCCTGCTGTGGCGGGTCGGAAACGGGGCCGTCGGCAAGGGGGGCGAAGGGAGCGACCGGCGGCAACCCATCGCATCCTTCCTGGTGGCCGGTACCTGCTTCACCATCGGCACGCCGATCGCTTGGATCCCGCATTACGGCGTGTTGCTGCCCGTCTGCGCCTATCTGCTGTTCGTCCTGATCGACCGTGCCGCCCTGGACCGGAGGCGCGGCCTCGGCAAGCTGCTGCTGCTGGGCATCGGCTTCGCGATCCTGAGCAACGACTTCTTCCATCCGCTGAACGAGCTTGCCGGCACTCCCTATAATTTCCTGCAATCCTACTTGTTCTTCACCGCCCTGATGCTGCTCCACCTGCTGGTGACCACCGCGGACGCGCCGCGGACGGCACGGCATCCTTCCGCCCCGCCCCTGCCCGCGGCCTGACCGCCGCCGCCACCGCCTTGGCAGCCGCCCGGAACGCCGGGGCTCGCACGCCTGTTGGGGAGCCAGATGACCCAACAGGTAGGAAGGAGCCCCGCCATGGCACGTTACTCGGGAGCAGGCTATCCGCATCAGGAAAACACCGGCTGGCTGTCGCCGCGCGGGCTGGCGATGATGGCGGGCGGGGCGGCGCTGGCGCTGGTGGCGAGCAGGCTGCTGCCGCCAGTGGTGGCGCAGCTCGCCGGCACCGCCCGCTATGCCGCCGGCCGCGACGGCATCGACGCGCTGATCGACGACCATCGCCACATCCAGGCGCTGCTGGTCGAGATGGTGCAGACACCGATGGACGCGCCCGGCCGCCGCACCCAGCTGCTGCTGCGGCTGAAGCGCCGGCTGGCCGCCCATGCGATGGCGGAGGAGGACGTCGTCTATCCGCTGCTGCACGAGGAGGCCCGCAAGGAGGAGGATGCCAAGCACCTCTACGGCGAGCATGCTGAGATGAAGATGCACCTCTTCACCCTGGAACAGACGCCGAAGGACGATCCGCGCTGGCTCGCCGTCGCACTGGACCTGAAGCGCATCGTCGACGGCCATATCCGCCAGGAGGAGGAGATCGACTTCCCCGCCCTGCGCAACAGCCTGGACGACGGCCAGACCGCCATCATGTCCGGCGGCGTCGCCCGCGAGAAGGCACTGATCCTCTGACTTTCCCCTAAAGGTAAGGCGGCGGCCGGCGGCGGAACGCACCGGCTGCCGCCCCTGTTGCCCCCCAGACGACCATAAGGGCGATCCCAAGCGAGCCGAGGGGGGAAGATTTCATGAGAGCACTGGTCTGGCACGGCGCCAACGACATCCGTTGCGACACGGTCCCGGATCCGAAGATCGAGCATCCGCGCGACGCCATCGTCAAGGTGACGACCTGCGCCATCTGCGGCTCCGACCTCCACCTGCACGACAATTTCATGCCGGGCATGGAGAAGGGCGACATCGTCGGTCATGAATTCATGGGCGAGGTGATGGAGGTGGGTGCCGAGGCCAAAAGCGCGCTGAAGATCGGCGAGCGGGTGGTGGTTCCCTTCACCATCTGGTGCGGCGACTGCGACCAGTGCAAGCGCGGCAACTATTCGGTCTGCGAGCGTTCCAACCGCAACAAGGCGCTGGCCGACAAGGTCTTCGGCCACACCACCGCCGGGCTGTTCGGCTACACCCACCTGACCGGCGGCTATGCCGGCGGCCAGGCCGAATATGTGCGGGTGCCGATGGCCGACCGCACCCACATCAAGATCCCCGGCGGACTGACCGACGAGCAGGTGCTGTTCCTCGGCGACATCTTCCCCACCGGCTGGCAGGCCGCCGCCCAGTGCGACATCCAGCCGACCGACACCGTGGCGATCTGGGGCTGCGGTCCGGTCGGGCAGATGACGATCCGCAGCGCCATCCTGCTCGGCGCCAAGCAGGTCATCGCCATCGACCGCGTGCCGGAACGGCTGGCGATGGCGAAGGCCGGCGGCGCCATCACCATAAATTTCGAGGAGGAGAGCGTCGTCGAGCGGCTGAACGAGCTGACCGGCGGCAAGGGTCCGGAGAAATGCATCGACGCCGTCGGCATGGAGGCGCACGCCACCGCCACCATCGACAGCATGATGGACCGGGCCAAGCAGGCGCTGATGCTGGAATCGGACCGCGCCCATGTGCTGCGCGAGATGATCTATGTCTGCCGCCCCGCCGGCACGCTGTCGATCCCCGGCGTCTATGGCGGGCTGATCGACAAGATGCCCTTCGGCATGGCGATGAACAAGGGCCTGACTTGGCGCATGGGCCAGACCCACGTCAACCGCTGGACCGACGACCTGCTGAACCGCATCCAGGAAGGACAGATCGACCCGTCCTTCGTCATCACCCACACCGTTCCGCTCGATCAGGGACCCGAGATGTACAAGACCTTCCGCGACAAGCGGGACGGCTGCATCAAGGTGGTCCTCAAGCCCTGAAGGTGACGTCATGGCCTATTACAACCGCTCCTCGACCGGAGACAATCTCGCCCGCGGGCTCGGCTGGTTCAGCGTCGGGCTCGGCGTCGCCGAGCTGATGGCCGGTCGGACCATCGCCCGCTGGATGGGGATGGAGGACAAGACCAACCTGATCCGCGCCTATGGCGTGCGGGAGATCACCGCCGGCGTCGGCCTGCTGGCGCTGGGCGATCCCAAGCCCTGGATCTGGAGCCGCATCGCCGGCGACGCCGTCGACATGGCAACCCTGGCCGCCGGGATGGAGAACAATCCGCGCGCCGGCAATGCCGGAATCGCCTTCGGCGCGGTGATGGCGGCGACGGCGCTGGACATCGTCTGCGTCCAGAAGCTGCATCAGGAGGAGGCCTATTACCGCAGCCTGCCGGTGCCGGACTACAGCGACCGCAGCGGCTTCCCCCGCCCCGTCTCGGCCATGCGGGGTGCTGCCAGCGACGCGCCCATCGGCGAGGACATGCGGACGCCGAAGATCCTGCGGTTCCAGCCGGCGCAAAGCCAGACGGCCCAGAACCAAATAGCCCAGAACCAGACGGCCACCTCCTGACCACCATGCACCCGGCCGACCTGTTCATGCGGCTGTGGCGCCGGCTGGAGGAGCACCGCGACGAGGTCCGCATCCTGGCCCAGGGGCTGGAAGCGGACCACGCCGGTGCCGGCCGGCTGGCCGAGGAGGCGGCGGACCGCCTGCGCAGGAGCGTCCGCACGCTGGAGGAATGGGCCGGCTCCGACCTCGGCCGGTCCCTGGCGGCGGCGCAGGCCGTCGACGCGTGGTTCGCGCCGCTGACCTCGCGCTACGATGTCCGGGCCGACGACCCACTTGCCCCAGAGTTGCCGGCCGAACGGTTGCCGGCCGAACGGCTTGAAGCAAGGCGTCGGCTGAATCGTGACGGGTGCTTCAATGCCGATCCCAAGGACGGGCAGCTGATCCTGCGGCCGGGTCTGCTCGCCCGCGCCATGAACATCCGCGAGACAGCACCGCCGGGGGCAGATCACGACGCGTTCGATCCCGTCGACCTCTTCGCGAATTTGCTCGTCGTGCCGCCAACCCTGACCATCGGGGCCGAGCGCGAGGGCGACCAGGAGCGCCGCATCGCCGTGGAGTACCGGCGCATCGTCGCGGTGTCCGATCAGGATCCGAGCGATCCCGCCTGGACGCCCGTCATCGGCGTCGTTCCCCTGGCGGAAGCGGAAGACGACCTAGCCATCCGCCAGTTCCGCCGCGACGGCGAGGATTGGTACGACCCCGCCCCGCGTGATTTCAGCCGCCGCGCCGCCGACGCCATCGCCGGGCTGGCGCAGCAGGGCGCCAATTTCGTGCTGTTTCCGGAGGTTTCCGTCCAGGCCGACACGCTGGCCGCGATCCGGGAGGCGATGCGCGCCCAGGCGGTGGACGGCCCGATCCGCTACGCCCTGGTCGGGGTGAAGGAGGAGGCGCAGGAGGGCGGACGGCCGCGCAACCGGGCGCTTCTGCTCGACCGCCGCGGCGCCGTGATCGCCGGCCAGACCAAGCTGCATTGCTGGGACCTCGACAGCGACCAGTGCCGGTCCTACGACCTGCGCGACCGCAACGGCCGGCTGCTGGACTGCGCGCGCGAGGACATCGAGACCGGCGATCGTTTCACCCTGTTCGAGCTGCCCGACCTTGGCCGGCTCGCCGTCGCCATCTGCGAGGATCTCGGGCGGACGCAGCCCAGCGCCTGGATCGCCTCGGGCATGATGGTCGACTGGCTGGTCACGCCGGTGATGGACAGCGGGCTGACCGCCGAACGTTGGCAGGCGA
Organism: Azospirillum endophyticum; assembly: GCF_016595245.1. Taxonomy (GTDB): domain Bacteria; phylum Pseudomonadota; class Alphaproteobacteria; order Azospirillales; family Azospirillaceae; genus Azospirillum; species Azospirillum endophyticum. The sequence goes on along the minus strand of NZ_JAENHM010000070.1, from coordinate 64,949 downwards.
AGGAGGGGGCCGAGTCCTCGCGCGCCGGCTATTGCCGGGTGATCGTCGCCAACAGCATGGCGCTGTCGCATCGCTTCAACCGCTATTGCCGCACCAATGGCGAAGAGGACAGCGTGATCGAGGCGTGCGGCGTGGCCCTGATGTTCCAGCCGCGGGCGAGCGAGGCCGGCGCCCCGCACGTCGCCTGCCTGACGCTGCCGCTGTCCGACCCGGCGCCCGGCCATGTCTGCGCCCGCTGGACGCCGGGCGACTGGCCCGCCCTGCCCGATCCCGAACCGGAGGAAGGGGAATGAGCACGCTCGACTCGGCCTTTCAAAGAGTGGGCGACGACTTGCTCGACGCCATCGGCCGGCAGGACTGGACGGTCGCGGATGCCGAGTTGGAGACTCTGGCGCAGGAGGCGGTGGCCGCGACGGTGGCGAACCGAAGGGATGATCTTGCCGCCCTCGCACGGGTTGCCGCCCGCTGCCACACGGCACTGAGCCTGCGCGACGATCCTGGCGGCGAAGACTTGCATCGACTCGGGCAGTTGCGCGCACTCGCGGTCATGATCGCCGCCGCCCGCGGCCGGACTCCACCGCGCCCGGCCGAGTCGCTAACGGCACCCGGCACACCGGGCGCCGCCGTTCTGGCGGCGTTGAGGAGTGGACCGCAGACCTGTCCCGCCCTGGTCGAGGCGACCGGGCTGTCGGCGGAGGAGGTCGGCGGCGTCCTGCCGGAACTGCGCGCAGCCGGCCTCATCCACTCCTGGCCAGCTGGGCGATTGACCGTCAACGCGCTTCGATCAGGCAGTAGTCCCTGATACCGGCAAGGATCCCCTCTCCACCGCTCTCGCGCAAACTTCGTTTGCGCTGACGCGACAGGCGGACCTCCGGTCCGCCGAAAACGGGGAGAGGGTTAGGGTGAGGGGGGAGCGCGGNGGGGAGAGGGTTAGGGTGAGGGGGGAGCGCGGCGAGGATTCTCGGGATAGCCACGCAGTGCATCCCCCTCACCCCGACCCTCTCCCCGGGGGGAGAGGGAGATTCCACCGTGAAGTACTTGCGCAATCCGTCGCGCGCTGGTCATCCACACCGTCAGGACGACAGCGTCTTGTTGATCTTCAAAGCCACCAGCGTGCAGACCGCACCCGACAGCAGGTAGAGGCCGGACGCGATCAGCCCGAAATGGCTGGATAGGAACAAGGCCACGAAGGGCGCAAAGCCGGCGCCGAACAGCCAGGCCAGATCGGAGGTCATCGCCGAGCCGGTGTAGCGGTATTGCTGGCTGAAGCCGGACGCCACCGAGCCCGACGACTGGCCGAAGGACAGGCCGAGGATGACGAAGCCCAGCACCATGAACACCAGCTCGCCGATCTTGCCGCCGTCGAGCAGCATCGGGGCGAAGCCGCTGAACACCGCGATCGCCGCGGCGCAGGTGCCGAGCAGAGTCCGCCGCCCGACCCGGTCGGCGATGTAGCCCGAGGCGACGATGGCCAGGATGCCGAAGGCGGCGGCGATCACCTCGATCACCAGGAAGACCCCGGTCTCCTGATTCGCGTTCAGGAAGATCCAGGACAGCGGGAAGACGGTGACCATGTGGAACAGGGCGAAGCTCGCCAGCGGGGCGAAGGCGCCGATCACCACGCGCTTGCCTTCCACCTGCAGCGTCTCGACGACGGGGGCGGGCTGCAGCTCGCGGTTCACGAACAGGCGTTCGAATTCCGGCGTCTGCACCAGGCGCAGGCGGGAGAACAGGGCCACCACATTGATGGCGAAGGCGACGAAGAAGGGATAGCGCCAGCCCCAGGCGAAGAAATCCTCGGCCGACAGGCTGTTGACCATGTAGGCGAACAGGCCGCTCGCCACCACGAGGCCGATGGGCGCGCCCAGCTGCGGGATCATCGCGTACCAGCCGCGCCGGTTTTCCGGCGCGTTCATCGCCAGCAGCGAAGCCAGCCCGTCCCAGGTGCCGCCCAGCGCCACGCCCTGCCCGATGCGCGACAGCGCCAGCAGCCATGCGGCGGCGACGCCGATCGCCTCGTAGCCCGGCAGGAAGGCCAGCGCCACCGTGGAGATGCCCAGCAGGAACAGGGCGATGGTCAGCTTGGCGCTGCGCCCGTAACTCTCGTCGATGGCCATGAAGATGAAGGTGCCGATCGGTCGCGCGACGAAGGCCAGCGCGAAGATGGCGAAGGACCAGAGGGTCCCGGTCAGCGGATCGACATAGGGGAACACCAGCTTCGGGAAGACGATCACGGAAGCGATGGCGTAAACGAAGAAGTCGAAAAACTCGGAGGTCCGGCCGATGATCACGCCGATGGCAATCTCTCCGGGATTGATCCCGTGATGCCGCGCGTTCACCAGCCTCGCATCCCGTTCAACGGCCGCAATCGATGAAGTCGTCATATCGGCTCCGGCTGCGTTATTTCGCTTGCGATGATCCGCAGATCATACAATATGTCACCGCAACAGTCGGTGATCTGTCAAGCGCGCAGGAGTGAGGCATTGGACAAATTGTCCAATGTCGTGGCTAGGCCATTGTCGCTAGCTGTCTCCCCAAAGCAAACCTTGCATACAGGTCCTGCCTTGAGCCGTTATCGCGCAATCGCCCTGCTGCCAGTGATGGCAGCGTTGAGTGGCTGCAACCTGGTCGTGCTGAACCCGGCCGGCGACGTTGCAAGCCAGCAGGGTGACCTTGTGGTCATCTCCACCCTGCTGATGCTTCTGATCATCGTCCCGGTCATGGCGCTTACCGTGCTGTTCGCCTGGCGTTACCGTCAGTCCAATAACACGGCCCGCTACGAACCGGACTGGGACCATTCGACGCAGCTGGAACTGGTGATCTGGGCCGCCCCGCTGCTGATCATCATCTGCCTGGGTGCCATCACCTGGGTCACCACCCACAAGCTCGATCCCTACCGGCCGCTCGACCGCATCGCGTCGGACAAGCCGCTTCCCGCCGGCGCCAAGCCGCTGGAGGTCCAGGTGGTGGCGCTCGACTGGAAATGGCTGTTCGTCTATCCGGAATACGGCATCGCGTCGGTGAACGAGATGGCGGCGCCGGTCGACCGGCAGATCCGCTTCAGCCTGACCGCCTCGTCGGTGATGAACGCCTTCTACGTTCCGGCGCTGGCCGGCATGATCTACACCATGCCGGGCATGGAGACGAAGCTCCATGCCGTGATCAACGAGCCGGGGACCTACAAGGGCTTCTCGTCCAACTACAGCGGCGCCGGCTTCTCGCACATGCGCTTCAACTTCCTCGGCCTGTCGAACCAGGATTTCGACGGCTGGGTGTCCAAGGTGAAGTCGTCCGGCGGCTCGCTCGACCGCAACGCCTACCTGACGCTGGAGAAGCCGAGCGAGGCCGTTCCGGTCCAGCATTACGGCACCGTCGATCCGAAGCTGTTCAACGCCGTGGTGAACCTGTGCGTGCGTCCCGGCACCATGTGCATGAGCGACATGGCCGCCATCGACCGGGCGGGCGGGCTGAACGCCGGCGGCAAGGCCGCGGCCGATGCCATCCTGCGGGCCAACACGCTGGCCGGGTTCCCGGACACGCAGCCGACCGGCCTGTGCACCGTCGCCGAGGCGGTTGACGCCGCCGCAAACTCGGGCGCCGTGCAGCGCCCCACCGTCACGCCGATCAGCGCGTCCGCCGTCCAGGCCGGGCCGCAGCGGCTGGCCAATCCCTGATTGGGCACACCGGCATGCTTGAGACACTGACGACCTTCCTCTTCGGGCGCCTCAGCCTGGAGTCCTTCCCCTATCACGAGCCGATCGTCGTCGCGACCTTCTTCGCGGTGCTGCTCGGCGGCATCGCGCTGGTCGCCGCCCTCAGCTATTTCAAGCTGTGGGGCTATCTGTGGACGGAGTGGTTCACCACCGTCGACCACAAGCGCATCGGCATCATGTACATGATCCTGGGGTTGATCATGCTGCTGCGCGGCTTCGCCGACGCCATCATGATGCGCGCCCAGCAGGCCATCGCCTTCAACGGCAGCGAGGGCTACCTCAACTCGCACCACTTCGATCAGGTCTTCACCGCCCACGGCGTGATCATGATCTTCTTCGTCGCCATGCCGCTGGTGACGGGGCTGATGAACTATGTCGTGCCGCTGCAGATCGGCGCCCGCGACGTGTCCTTCCCGTTCCTGAACAATTTCAGCTTCTGGATGACCGTCGGCGGCGCCGTGCTGATCATGGCCTCGCTGTTCGTCGGCGAATTCGCCCGTACCGGCTGGCTGGCCTATCCGCCGCTGTCGGGGCTGGAGGCCAGCCCGGACGTCGGCGTCGACTATTACATCTGGGCCTTGCAGGTGGCGGGCGTCGGAACGACGCTGTCGGGCATCAACCTGATCTGCACGATCATCAAGATGCGCGCGCCGGGCATGACCATGATGAAGATGCCGGTCTTCACCTGGACCTCGCTCTGCACCAACGTCCTGATCGTCGCCTCCTTCCCGATCCTGACCGCCGTGCTGGTCCTGCTGTCGCTGGACCGCTATGTCGGCACCCACTTCTTCACGAGCGACATGGGCGGCAACCCCATGATGTACGTGAACCTGATCTGGATCTGGGGCCATCCGGAAGTCTACATCCTGATCCTGCCGTGCTTCGGCATCTTCTCGGAAGTGACCTCCACCTTCACCGGCAAGAAGCTGTTCGGCTACACCTCGATGGTCTACGCGACCGTCGTCATCACCATCCTGTCCTACCTGGTGTGGCTGCACCACTTCTTCACCATGGGGTCCGGCGCCAGCGTGAACTCGTTCTTCGGCATCACGACGATGATCATCTCGATCCCGACGGGTGCGAAGATCTTCAACTGGCTGTTCACCATGTACCGCGGCCGCATCCGGTTCGAACTGCCGATGATGTGGACGATCGCCTTCATGCTGACCTTCGTCATCGGCGGCATGACCGGCGTGCTGCTGGCCGTGCCGCCGGCCGACTTCGTCCTGCACAACAGCCTGTTCCTGATCGCCCACTTCCACAACGTCATCATCGGCGGCGTGCTGTTCGGCCTGTTCGCCGGCATCTACTACTGGTGGCCCAAGGCCTTCGGCTTCCGCCTGGATCCGTTCTGGGGCAAGATGTCCTTCTGGTTCTGGGTGATCGGCTTCTACTTCGCCTTCATGCCGCTCTACGTCCTGGGCCTGATGGGCGTCACCCGCCGCCTGCGCGTGTTCGAGGATCCGTCGCTGCAGATCTGGTTCCAGATCGCCGCCTTCGGCGCCGTCCTGATCGCGCTCGGCATCGGCTCCTTCCTGATCCAGATCGCCGTCAGCGTCCTGAAGCGCAACCAGTTGGTCGACGTCACCGGCGACCCGTGGGAAGGCCGCACCCTGGAATGGGCGACCTCCTCGCCGCCTCCGGGCTACAACTTCGCCTTCACCCCGGTCATCCATGACAACGATGCCTGGTGGGACATGAAGAAGCGCGGCTATGCCCGGCCGCTGGAGGGCTTCCGCCCGATCCACATGCCGAGCAACACCGGCGCCGGCATCATCCTGGCCGGCATCAGCACGGTGCTCGGCTTCGCGATGATCTGGCACATCTGGTGGCTGGCGGCGGTGAGCTTCATCGGCCTGCTGGTTGTCGCCATCGGCCATACCTTCAACTACAACCGCGACTTCCACATCCCGGTGGATGAGGTGGTGCGGACCGAGAGCGAGCGGACCCGTCTGCTCTCCGGACAGGTGTAAAGCATGACGACGACCGTTGAAGCCATGCATGGAAGCCACGCGGGGCACGACACCCCGCGCGACGCCACCCCGCCCGTCTTCTATGTGAGGGACGAGCACGCCCACGAAGCCGCCAGCACCGCGCTCGGCTTCTGGATCTACCTGATGAGCGACTGCCTCATCTTTGCGGTGCTGTTCGCGACCTACGGCGTGCTCGGCGCCAGCTATGCCGGCGGCCCGACGGCGAAGGAGCTGTTCGACCTGCCGCTGGTGGCGCTGAACACCTCCATGCTGCTGCTGTCCTCCATCACCTACGGCTTCGCCATGCTGGCGATGGAGAAGGGCCGCACCGCCCAGACCCAGGGCTGGCTGGCGATCACGCTGCTGTTCGGCCTCGCCTTCCTCGGCATCGAGCTGTACGAGTTCGCCCACCTGATCCATGAGGGCGCCGGCCCCTGGCGCAGCGCCTTCCTGTCGGCCTTCTTCACGCTGGTCGGCACCCACGGGCTGCACGTCACCTTCGGCAGCGTGTGGCTGGTGACGCTGATGGTCCAGGTCGCCCGCCGCGGCCTGATCCCGGCCAACCGCCGGCGCCTGATGTGCCTCAGCATGTTCTGGCACTTCCTGGACGTCATCTGGATCGGCGTCTTCACCTACGTCTACCTGATGGGAGCGCTGCGATGAGCACCCACGCGCACGGCGACCACCACGTCGATCACGGCCACGACCATGGTCATGACGACCACGGCCACCCGGCGGGCGCCCACGGCACCTTCGGCAGCTATATGATCGGCTTCGTCCTGTCGGTGATCCTGACGGTCATTCCGTTCTGGCTGGTGATGAACGGCACGCTGGACAACACGACCACCACGGTCGTCATCCTGGCGCTGGCCGTGGTCCAGATCATCGTCCACATGGTCTATTTCCTCCACATGAACGGCCGCGCCGAAGGCGGCTGGTCGATGCTGGCGATGATCTTCACGATCGTCGTCGTCGTCATCATGTTCTCAGGCTCGCTGTGGGTGATGTACCACATGAACCACAACATGATGCCCGGCATGACCCCGGACATGAGCAAGATGCCGTGACCGGACTGCCGTCCGCCCCCAAAGCGGGCGGCACAAGGACGAGGGCCCGCCCGGTCTGGGCGCTGGCCCTCTTCGGCCTTCTGGCGCTGGCCGGCATCGCCGGCCTGACCGCCCTCGGCATCTGGCAGCTCGAACGCCGGGTGTGGAAGCTCGACCTGATCGAGCGGGTGGACGCCCGCATCCACGCCTCTCCGGTGCCCGCCCCGGGTCCGGAAGCCTGGCCGTCGGTGACCGCCGCGTCGGACGAATACCGGCGGGTCGCCGTCACCGGCCGCCTCATGAACGACCGTGAAACGCTCGTCCAAGCGGTCAGCGACCTGGGCGGCGGCTTCTGGGTGATGACGCCGCTGGTCACCGACCGCGGCTTCACCGTCCTGGTCAACCGCGGCTTCGTGCCGCCGGAAAAGCGCGATCCCGCAAGCCGCGCCGAGGGGCAGCCCCAAGGCGAGGTCACCGTCGCCGGACTTCTGCGCCTCACCGAGCCGAAGGGCGGGTTCCTGCGCAGCAACGACCCGGCCGCCGGCCGCTGGTATTCCCGCGACGTCGCCGCCATCGCCACCGCGGCGGGTCTCAAGGATGCCGCCCCCTACTTCATAGACGCCGACGGCACCCGCAGTCCCGGCGGCTGGCCGGTCGGCGGGCTGACGGTGGTCAGTTTCCCCAACAGCCATCTCGGCTATGCGCTGACCTGGTTCGCGCTGGACCTGATGCTGGTCGGCGCCGTCCTGTTCGTCATCCGCAGCGAGATGCGGCGCAGACATATCTGAGGCCGGCGCACTTGAGGCAGGCGCTCCTAAAACTCCCCTGCCGCCGTCGACTCTCTATATAAGTCGGTGGGCTGATGAACCGGGTGAGGAACAGGACATCTTTCGTGCGCGACACCACCGACCGCAAAAACCTGTTCCTGCTCGTCCAGCTGCGTTGGCTCGCCGTCGTCGGACAGATCGTGACGATCCTGATCGTCCATCTGCAGATGGGCATCCGGCTGCCGCTGCTGCCGATGGCGGCGGTGATCTTCGTGCTGATCGCGCTGAACATCGCCAGCCTGATCCAGATCCGGCGCAGCGCCGACATTTCCAACACCCAGCTTTTCCTGGAGCTGCTGATCGACGTCTGGGCGCTGACCCTGCAGCTCTATCTCAGCGGCGGCGCCTCGAACCCCTTCATCTCGCTGTACCTTCTTCAGGTGGCGCTGGGGGCCGTGCTGCTGGAGGCCTGGTCGGCCTGGGCACTGGTGCTGGTGGCGACCGCCGGCTTCACCTGGCTGATCGGCACCCACCAGCCGCTTCCCCTGCCCCACGCCTTCGAAGGCGAGCTGTTCAATCTGCACATCCAGGGCATGTTCATCTGCTTCGTGCTGGCGGCGAGCCTGCTGGTCCCCTTCCTCACCCAGATCAACCGCAACCTGCGCGCCCGCGACGCCTATCTGGCGGAGCTGCGCCAGCGCTCCATGGAAGAGGCGCACATCGTCCGCATGGGGCTGCTGGCGTCGGGCGCGGCGCATGAGTTGGGGACGCCGCTCGCCACCCTGTCGGTGATCCTCAACGACTGGCGCCGCATGCCGTCGCTGATGTCCGACCCCGATCTGGCCGACGAGATGGCGGAGATGCAGAACCAGATCGACCGCTGCAAGGCGATCGTGTCGGGCATCCTGATGTCGTCGGGCGAGGCGCGCGGCGAGGGAACGGTGCGCACCACGGTGAAGGGGTTCCTCGACGGCCTGGTGGAGGACTGGCTGTCCAGCCGCTCCCCCGGCCGCTTCGACTACGACAACACCGTCGGCCCGCAGGAACGGATGATCGCCGACCTCGCCCTGAAGCAGGTGCTGTTCAACGTGCTCGACAATGCGCTGGAAGCGTCGCCGCACTGGATCGGCGTCGCCGCACTCCGCCAGGGCGACAATCTGGTGGTGGCGGTCAACGACCGCGGCCCCGGCTTCGATCCCGCGATCCTGGAGGAGCTGGGCAAGCCCTACCGGTCCACCAAGGGGCGCCCGGGCAGCGGACTCGGCCTGTTCCTGGTGGTCAATGTGCTGCGCAAGCTGGGCGGCGCCGTTTCGGCCAAGAACCGCGCCGGCGGCGGCGCCACCGTGACGCTGACCCTGCCGCTGTCCGCCCTGTCGCCGGGAGGTGCCGATGGAGACGACTGAGCTGGACGAGGAGGTCCTCCGCACCCTGCTGATCGTCGAGGACGACGCGTCCTTCGCCCGGGCGCTGCGCCGCTCCTTCGAACGCCGCGGCTACGAAGTCCACGCCTGTGCCGGGCTGGAAGAGATGCGCGAGCTTCTGCAGACGGTGGACCCCGACTATGCGGTGATCGACCTGAAGCTCGCCACCGGGTCGGGCCTCGAATGCGTCAAGGAGTTGCACGAGGCCGACGAGGAGACCCGCATCGTCGTGCTGACCGGCTTCGCCAGCATCGCCACCGCGGTGGAGGCGATCAAACTGGGTGCCTGCCATTATCTGGCGAAGCCGTCCAACACCGACGACATCGAGGCGGCCTTCGAGCGCACCGAAGGCGACACCTCCATCGCGCCGACCGCCCGCAGCACCTCGATCAAGAACCTGGAATGGGAGCGCATCCACGAGACGCTGGTGGAGACGAACTTCAACATCTCCGAGACCGCGCGGCGGCTCGGCATGCACCGCCGCACCCTGGCGCGCAAGCTGGAGAAGAAGCGGGTGCCGTGAGAGAGCGCCCTCTCCCGCCCCGGGAGAGGGAGGGGACCCGCGCCGAAGGCGTGGGGAGGGTGAGGGGGATTACGAGAATCCCGAACCGCATGGCTTCGTGCCCAACCCCTCACCCTTCCCATGCTCCGCATGGGCCCCTTCCCTCTCCCGGGGCGGGAGAGGGACTACCATCCCCTTACGAAAACTCCCGCACCGTGTGCAGGTGGTTGAGCGGGCCGTGGCCATGGCCCAAACCGGGGGCGGTCAGGATCGCCGTCTCGACATAGCGGCGGGCGCGGGCCACCGCGTCGCGGGTGCCCAGGCCTTGGGCCAGACCGGCGGCGATGGCCGAGGACAGGGTGCAGCCGGTGCCGTGGGTGTGGGGGGTGTGGACGCGTTTGCCCTCGAACACCGTCTCGCCCTCCTCGGTCAGGAGCAGGTCGTAGAGGGTGTCGTCCTCGAGATGCCCGCCCTTCAGCAGCACCGATTTCGGGCCGAAGCTCAGCATCAGCTCGGCGGCGCGGCGCATGTCGTCGAGGTCGCGGATCGGCAGGTCGGTCAGTGCCTCGGCTTCCGGCAGGTTGGGCGTCACCACCTCGGCCAGCGGCAACAGGCGCCGGCGCAGGGTCAGCACGGCGTCGGGGTCGAGCAGGTGGTGGCCGCTCTTAGCGATCATCACCGGATCGAGCACCAGCGGCACGTTGACCGCGCGGGCCTCATACTCCGACGACACCGCCTCGATGACGGGGGCGTTGGCGAGCATGCCGATCTTCACCGCATCCGCGCCGATATCCTCAAGCACCAGCTTCATCTGCAAGGCGACGAAGGCGGGATCGACCGGCACCACGCCATAGACGCCGGTGGTGTTCTGCGCCGTCAATGCGGCGATGGCGGTCATCGCATAGGCACCGAGCGCGCTGACCGCCTTGATGTCGGCCTGGATGCCGGCACCGCCGCCGGAATCAGATCCGGCGACGATGAGGACGCGGCCATTGACCGTGCCGCCGGTCTCCAGGCCGGCCGTCATTGTGCGGCCTCCAGGCTGCGGGTGGCGCTGGCCTGGATGGTGCCGGCGATGTCGGCGACCACGCTGTTGACCAGCGTCTCGTCGTCGCCCTCCGCCATCACGCGGATGAGCGGTTCTGTGCCCGACTTGCGGATCAGGACGCGACCGCCCGACGCCAGGCGCGCCTCACCGTCCTTGATCGCCTGCTGGACGACGGCATCCTCCAGCGGCTTGGTCCCGGCGGCGAAGCGGACGTTGGTCAGCTTCTGCGGCACCGGCTCGAACACGCGGCAGACCTCGCTGGCCGAGCGGCCGTCGGCCTGGATCAGCACCGCCAGCACCTGCAACGCCGCGATCAGCCCGTCGCCGGTGGTGGAATAATCGGACAGCACGACATGGCCCGACTGCTCGCCGCCGACATTGTAGCCGCGCTCGCGCATCATCTCGACGACATAGCGGTCGCCGACCGGCGTGCGGGCCAGATGCAGGCCGAGGCCGCCGAGATGGCGTTCCATGCCCAGATTCGACATCACGGTGGCGACGACGCCGCCGCCGCGCAGCGTCTGCGACCGCGCCCAGGAGGTGGCGATCAGGGTCATCAGCTGGTCGCCGTCGATCGGGCGCCCGGCTTCGTCGACCATGATCAGGCGGTCGGCGTCGCCGTCGAGCGCGACGCCGAGATGGGCGCCATGGGCGACCACCTGTTCCTGCAGGGTCTGGGTGGCGGTGGCGCCGCAGCCCTTGTTGATGTTGGTGCCGTCGGGGTTGACGCCGACCGGGATCACGTCGGCCCCCAGCTCGTACAGCACCTTGGGCGCGACCTTGTAGGCGGCGCCGTTGGCGCAATCGACGACGATCTTCAGCCCGTCGAGCCGCAGGCCGCGCGGGAAGGTGTTCTTCACATATTCGATGTAGCGGCCGGTGGCGTCCTCCATCCGGCTGGCGCGGCCGAGATCGGCCGGCCGGGCGAGGTCGGGCGCGAAGGGCAGCGCCATGCGCGCCTCGATCGCCGCCTCGACCTCGTCCGACAGCTTGTAGCCGTCGGGGCCGAACAGCTTGATGCCGTTGTCCTGGTAGGGGTTGTGCGAGGCGGAGATCACCACGCCCATGTCGGCGCGCAAGGACCGGGTCAGCATGGCGACAGCCGGGGTCGGCAGCGGACCGACCAGCACCACGTCCATCCCCATCGAGATGAATCCGGCGGTCAGCGCCGGTTCCAGCAGATAGCCGGACAGGCGGGTGTCCTTGCCGATCACCACCCGGTGGCGGTGGTCGCCGCGGCGGAACTGCAGCGCGGTCGCCATCGCCACGCGCAAGGCCGTTTCGGCGGTCATCGGGTCGATGTTGGCGGTGCCACGGATGCCGTCGGTGCCGAACAGGTGTCGCGTCATGAGAGCCTCGTGCAGGAACCGTCACCAAGCCCGGATGTCGGGGAGCGGGGACGGATGTACAAGCGAAGGATGTTTCTTCGCCCGCCAGCCGGGCCGGGTCAAGCCCCGATCGGCGGCTGCGTGAAAGGGTTACAGGGGTGGGTTACCGGGGATGCAGCCCCTCCCACAGGGCGCGGGCCTGCGCCGTCTCGGCGACGTCGTGGACGCGCAGGATCTGAGCGCCCTGGTTCAGCGTCTCCAGCCCGGCGGCGAGCGAGCCGGCCAGCCGCTCCTTCGGCGGCTCCCCGCACGACAGCCGGCCGATGAAGCCCTTGCGCGACAGGCCGATCAGCACGGTGCAGCCCAGCGCGTGATAGAGCGCGGTATGGCGGAGGATCTCCAGGTTGTGCTCCACCGTCTTGCCGAAGCCGATGCCGGGATCGACGGCGATGCGCTCCGGGGGCACGCTGGCGGCGACGCAGCGGGCGACCCGCTCCTCCAGCCAGTCGAACACGTCGAGCGCGGCGTCACGGTAGGTCGGGTTGGCTTGCATGGTGCCGGGGTCGCCCTGCATGTGCATCACCACCACCGGGGTGGCGGTGCGCGCGACCACCGGCAGCGCCTGCGGATCGGACAGGCCGGCGATATCGTTGACGATGCGGGCGCCGGCCGCAGCGGCGGACTCCATGACGAGGGCGTGGCGGGTGTCGACCGAGACGGCAGCCCCCTTTGCGGCGAAATGGCGGATGACCGGCAGCACGCGCCGCTCCTCCTCCTGCGGCGGGACTGGAGCGGCGCCGGGGCGGGTGGACTCGCCGCCGATGTCGAGGATGTCGGCACCGGCGGCCAGCATCGCCTCGCCATGGGCGATGGCGGCGGCGGGATCGAGGAAATCGCCGCCGTCGGAGAAGCTGTCCGGCGTGACGTTGACGATGCCCATGATCAGCGGCCGGTCGAGGGACAGCCCGGCGAAGGGCGCCCGTGCCCGCGTCAGGGCGCCGAGCTGGCGGTCCAGCGCCTCCGCCACCGGGCGGGCGCGTTCCCAGCCCCAGGCCAGGATCTCGGACAGCGGCGCGAAGGCGCGGTCGATGCGCGAACCGGTATCGCGGACGATCAGTTCGGCGGCGGAGAAGGCGAAGCGCCCGCCGGCCAGCGGCACCGCCGCCCCCTTGGCCCAGGCGGCGATCGGCATCAATCCGACCGGCCGCAGGTAGACCCGCACCCCATCCTCTCCCGCCCAGGGACAGAAGCCGGCCAGCGACCCGGCAGCGGATTTGGGCGCGGCTTTGGCGGCGGGCTTGGCGGAGAGCGGCGGCATCGGGGGTTCCCCATCACGTCACGAACTGGCGGCTCCGTTCCTGGCACGCGCCCGGCGGGATGGCAAGGGGGGCCGCCCTGGACAACGAGGCCGGCGGGGGATTTTCCGACGATGTGCAAAACACTGGAACGGAACGGGCCGTCCCATGGACAGCCCGGACAACCGTTAGGCGGTAGGCGACAGGCAGACGGCGTGAGCCGATTACATGCAGGTGGCCTGCGCGGTCATCACGATCTCGATGCCCTTGCTGTGCTTCTGGGTGGCCGCGGCGGCCTCTTCGGCCTTGCCGGACGCCATGGCGGCGTTCATCGCCTTCATCGCCTCGATGGCGGTGGTGCGGTCGGCCCCCGTCAGCTTGCCGGACGCGCACTTGCACGACGCGACGGTCGGCTCGGACTTGTCGGTGGCCGTGCACAGCGCCTCGAAGTCATCGGCGAAGGCAACGGCGGGAACGGCCATCATGGCGACGGCGGCGACAGCAGCGATATTCAGAATGCGCATGACCACTCTCTCAATTGGATTTGTGCCAATTGCAAGACAACGCCTGATATCCTTGCTTAAGCAAGGCAATAGCATCGCGTTTCCACGCCTTGCCTGAGAATTAATTCAGTTGCGTTTCCGCGGCTATCTGATGTGCGCATCGCCTGGTCGCTGCATTGGAGAAGGCCCGCTCCTCGCTCACCCCCGCCGCGCCAGACCGCCCTTCAGCTTCAGCACATAGGTGATGACCTCCGCCACCGCCTGGTAATGCTGGAGCGGAATCACCGCATCCACCTCCGCCGAGGCGTGGAGGGCGCGGGCGAGCGGCGGGTTCTCGACGATGGGGATGCCGTGCTCCTGGGCCAGGGCGCGGATGCGCAGCGCGATCAGGTCGGCGCCCTTGGCGAGGCAGATCGGCGCGGCGGTGCGGCCGCGCTCGTATTCCAGGGCGACGGCGAAATGGGTGGGGTTGGTGATCACCACCGTGGCGCGCGGGACGTTCGCCATCATCCGCTTCTTGGAGCGCTGGCGGCGGATGTCGCGCAGGCGGGCCTTGGCGTTGGGATCGCCCTCGATCTGCTTGAACTCGTCCTTGATCTCCTGGTGGCTCATGCGCAGCCGGCGGCGCCATTCCAGGCGGTTCCACAGCACGTCCACCACCGCCATCAGCACGGTCGCCAGCAGGACCGCCAGCAGCAGCCGCAAGGTCACGTCCCGCAGCAGCACGGGCAATCCGGCGACGTCCATGCCCACAGTATCCTCCGTCCATGCGATGTAGGGCGCCAGCGCGTGCCAGACGGCGGCGCTGATGATGGCGAGCTTGACCAGGCTCTTGGCGAACTCGACCAGCGCCGGACGGCCGGCCATCCGCTTCCAGCCGGACGCTGGCGACAGATGCGACCATTTCGGCCGGATGCGGTCGGACGCCACGACGAACCGCCCCTGCCCCAGCGCCGACACCACCACCCCGGCCAGCAGGATGCCCAGCACCGGCAGCAGGGCCACCGCGACGCCGCCGATCAGCCAATGCAGGCTGTGGATGACGTCGATGGCGCTGCCGTCGATGCGGATGTCGTCGGGGTTCTCGATCAGCGGCAGCAGCAGGGCCGACAGGGTCGACGCGACGCCGGGCGCCGCCATCAGCACGATCATCCAGGCGGCGACCATGGCGGACAGCAGGCCGACGTCGCGGGCGCGGGGGACGTCGCCCTTCTCCGCCGCCTCGCGCAGGCGCTTCTCTGTCGGTTCCTCGGTCTTCTGCTCGTCGTCCTGCTCCGCCATGCCCCAATCTCCGCAACTCAGGACCCCGACAGCCAGCCGCCGAGCGCGGCGACGAAGGCGGTCAGCATGGCGCCGGCGGTCGCCAGGAACAGGCCCATGCCGACCATCAGCACGCCCGGCGTGGCGACGAAATAGACCGGCATCGCCGGCATCACCCGGTTGACCAGCCCCAGCGCCAGATTCATCACCAGCCCATAGAGGATGAAGGGCGCCGCCAGCCCGACGCCCAGGCGGAAGGTGGTCGCCAGCAGCTCGGCGAAGCGCTGGGCGACCATGCCGAGATCGGGGAATACTCCCGCCGGCCAGGAGCCGTAGGAGCGGGCCAGCGCGCCGATCATCAGGTAGTGGACATCCGACGCGAACAGCAGCGCCAGCCCGCCGATCAGCAGCACGCCGGACAGCACCGACCCGCCCTCGAAGCCCGCCGCCTCCATCGAGAAGGGATTGCTGAGGCCCACCACCTGCGCCACCAGGGCGCCGGTGGTCTGCAGGGCGGCCATGAACAGCCGGGCGCCGAGGCCGAGATAGGCGCCGACCAGCGTCTCCCCGGCCAGGGCGCGCAGCATCTCCACCGGCTGCTCCGGCATATGGTCGGGCAGGCCGTCCAGCCCCGGCAGCAGAACCAGCGTGACGACGATCGCCAGCGCCGCCCGGATCCGCATCGGCACCGCCGCCTCGCCGAAGCCCGGCAGCAGGCCGATGGCCGCCGCCACCCGCGCCAGCACGATCAGGCCGCGGTAGATTTCCAGGGTCAGGAACTGGCTCAAACCATCCATGGGGCCATCCATCGGCGGCTACACCTGATCAACGGTCTTGAGCGCCGCCTTGCGGTGCAGCTCGGCATGGCTCAGCACCGGGGTCATCGGGCTGACCCGCTCCAGCAGGGAACGGACGAAGGGCCGCACCTCCGCCCCGACCAGCAGGGCGGGCCACACTTGCGAGGTGGCATGCTTCTGGATCTTGAGGCGCACGGCGGTCAGGAACTCCTGCACCTGGCTCGGCGGCATGACGAAGCGGCGGTCGTCGCCCTCCACCACGATGTTGTCGAGCAGCGCCTGTTCCCAGCGCGGGCTGAGCGCGATCACCGAGACGAAGCCGTCCGGCCCGGCCAGACCCTGGTGGATCTGCTGGCCCAGCCGCATCCGCACATGCTCGGTGATCAGGGTGATGTGGCGGGTCCAGCCGACGGCTTCCGCCACCGCCTCGACGATGGCGGGCAGGTTGCGGATCGACACCCGCTCCGACAGAAGCTGTTGCAGCACGCGCTGGAGCACGACCAGCGAGATCTGGCTCGGCACCATGTCGTTGATCAGCTTCTGGTACTCGCGGCCCAGCCCGTCGATCAGCTTCTGCAAGGCGGCGAAGGTCAGCAGGGTGGAGAGGTTGTCCTTGATGACCTCGGTCAGATGGGTGGTGATGACGCTTTCCGGATCGACCACGGTATAGCCCTTCGCCACCGCCTCCTCATGGCGGGCCGGGTCGATCCATTTGGCCTGGAGGCCGAAGGTCGGCTCCCTCGTCGCGTCGCCGGCGATGTCGGGCACGGCGCCGCCGGTCGGGTCGATGGCCAGCAGATGCTTGGGCCGCACCTCGCCCTTCGCCGCCTCCACCCCCATGATGCTGATGACGTAGCTCTTGGGCGGCAGAAAGCTGGAATCCTTGATGCGCACCGAGGGCAGGACGAAGCCGAACTCGGTGGCGAAGCGCTTGCGCAGGGTCTTCACCTTGGTGGTCAGCGGGCCGTTCTTGTTGAGGATCAGCGGGACGAGGTGGTTGCCGACCTCCACCTTCACCTCGTCGACCTTCAGCATGTCCTCCACCGCCTCCTCCGGCGCGGCGGCGGGCGCTTTGCGGCTCTCCTCCAGCTTGGCCAGCGCGGCGGCGCGGGCCTTGCGGCGCGGCGCGTACCAGCCGAGACCGGCGAAGGCGGCGCCGATGGCGAGGAAGGGCGCCATCGGCAGGCCGGGGGTGATCGCCAGCGACACCAGCAGACCCGACGCCACGAGCAGGGCCTTCGGGTAGGCGCCGAGCTGGTCGATCACCGCCTTCTCGGCCGAGCCGACGTTGCCGCCCTTGGTCACCAAGAGGCCGGCGGCCAGCGACACCACCAGCGCCGGGATCTGCGTCGCCAGCCCGTCGCCGACCGTCAGCGTGGTGTAGATCGACGCGGCGTGCTCGAAGCTCATCCCTTTCTGGGCGATGCCGATCGCCATGCCGCCGAGAACGTTGATGACGGTGATGACCAGCCCGGCCACCGCGTCGCCGCGCACGAATTTCGAGGCGCCGTCCATCGCGCCGTAGAAGGTGCTCTCGTCCTCCAGCTCCTTGCGGCGGCGCCGCGCCTCGACCTCGTCGATCATGCCGGCGGACAGGTCGGCGTCGATGGCCATCTGCTTGCCGGGGATGGCGTCCAGCGTGAAGCGGGCGCCGACCTCGGCGATGCGGGTGGCGCCCTTGGTGATGACGACGAAGTTGATCACCACCAGGATGGAGAAGATCACCACGCCGATGACGAAGTTGCCGCCCATCACGAACTGGCTGAAGCCCTGGATGACATGGCCGGCGGCGGCGTGGCCGTTGTGCCCCTCGCTGAGGATCAGGCGGGTCGAGGCGATGTTCAGCGCCAGCCGCAGCATCGTCACCACCAGCAGCACGGTGGGGAAGGAGGAGAAGTCCAGCGGCCGCGGGATCCACAGCGACACCATCAGCACCAGCACGGCGACCGAGAAGGACAGCGCCAGCCCGAGATCGAGGAACCAGGACGGCACCGGCAGGAACAGCACCGCCAGCACCAGCAGGATGCCGACCGCGAACAGCACGTCGCGGTTCGCCAGCCCGATGTCGCCGATCAGGCCGAACCGGCTGCGGACGTGATCCGTGAGGGTCATGGGGGTCCCGGAAGGGTTCGAGGGATGGGCCGTTTCGCCAACGATAGGGGGGTGCGGTAAAACCGGGATTTAAATGCCTCCGCCCCAAACCCATCGGGGAAACCCCTGCCCGTTCATTGCCCGCCCTGGCAGAGGGTGTTCCGGCGGTTCCGCAAGAGCCTCCCTCGCCCTTGGGTTCTCAAACGGATTCCCGGTCGATCCTGACAAGAGGCAGAAAGATGGAATCGACCCATGCCGTCCGCAAAGTCGATGACGGAGGCGAAAACGTCATTATGACGTGGTGGCGAAAGAGATCGCAGAGAAGCGTGACGATGGGAGGGAACAGCTTTTCCGGATCGACTTCGCCCCGGCTCACGGCTCTGTCCAGGATCGGCATGAGAGCGGCGGGATTTCCCTCCATCAAGGAAGCGTGCAGATCGCGTGGCGTGGTCAGGCCGCCTTGAAAATATTCGCTCGAGAAAAGCGTGAACACGGCGGCGATCCCCTTGGCACGGCTGGACAGCCGGTCCATGAACTCCAACAGCTCGACGCGAAGATCGCCATGATCCTCGACATCCAGCGGATACCGCGCCATCTGCTGCCGGATCGCCGCAATCGCGAGCTTGGCCTTTCCATCCCATCGCCGGGCGAGCACAGGCCGGCTCGTGCCCGCCCGCGCCGCAACGCCTTCCATCGTCAGCCCGGCATAGCCATGCTCCTCCAACTCCTCCCACGCGGCCTCCAGCAGTGCCTCCTCCAGGTCCGCACCGCGACGACGCTCCTTCATAAATCGGGTCCCCTCTTAATAAGATGCACGTTTGCATCTTGACGACCGAAAATTGCCGATGCGATAAGATGCGCTATTGCATCTTATTGGCGGGATGACGAAGTGACAAGACCTTCTGCGTCGAAGCGGCCGATCGCCGCCGGTGTCTGGCTCGTTCTGGTTTCACAGCTTTTCAGCATGACTGCGCCGGCGACGGCGGGCACCGGTGTCGCCGACAGCGCACCCGATGACGCGACCCTCGGTGCAACCGCGCCCGAACGCAGGGACACGGACCATTGGACGCTGGGTGCCGGCGCAGCGGTGGCCCCACGATTCCAAGGGGCCGACAAGTACGAACTTCAGCCTGTGCCCCTCATCGACGTGAAGTACGGACGCTTCTTCGCCAAGGTCGGTGAGGGAATCGGCGTTACCGTCATCGAAACCCCCGCATTCACCGCAGGGGTGAGCGTCAACTGGATGAAAGGCTACGATGAAGACGATGTCCCGACCGGCGTCCACGGGGTGGACAGCGCGCTGGGAGCCCGCCTTTTCGCATCCGCCCGTTTCCAAGGAGTGGTCGCCACGCTTGCGGCGACCCAAGCCGTTACGGAGAGGGACCGCGGACTGGTCGTCAATGCCGGCCTGGCTTACCCGATTACCGTGACCGAACGGTTCAGGGTCACGCCGGCGCTGGGCGTCTCCTGGGCGAACGGCAAATACATGGACAGCTATTTCGGCATCGATTCGTCCGAATCCGCCGCCTCCGGCCTCAACCGCTATGAGCCGTCCAGCGGCATCAAGGACGTCTCCCTGCGCATCAACGCCAGCTACCGCCTGACGGACAGTATAAGCGCGGTCGGATCCGTCGGGTTCACCCATCTGCTCGGAGAGGCCGGGAAGAGTCCTCTTGTAAAGAAGCGGACACAGCCTCTCGGGCTCGTGGGACTGACCTACACCTTCTAATTCCACTGCATCGCAGGTTGCGTGGCGGAGCCGGCCTCAGTTCTGCCCGGCCGGCAGAAGCGGCCGGGCCGGGCCGTCGGCGAACAGGCCGGACAGGAAGCTCAGCCGGCCGCGCTCGGCCGCGGTCCAGACCGGCGCCGCGCCGCCGGGGCCGGCGGCCAGGGTCTCCAGATAGCCGAGAGCGCCGGCGACCCAGCGCAGATTGCCGGTCACCCGCTGGCGGTAGGCCTCGCCACGCTCGGACTGGGCGGAGTGGTAGCGGGCGATGGCGGTTTCCAGCGAGCCGTGATCGCGCCGCAAGGCCGACAAGAAGGAGGCGGCGTAGCGGGCGTTGGCGACCGGATCGAAGGCGGTGACGAGGTCGGGGAAAGCTTCGGGGTGCCAGCGCAAATTCACCTGAAGGCAGCCGACGTCGATGGACTGCACGCCGCGCGCCTGGGTCTCGCGCACGAAGGCGATGGCCGCGTCGCGCGTCGGGAAATAATGGGAGCGCCCCTCGGTGTTGACGGTCCAGGGCCAGGCGGTGAACAGCCGGTCTTCCGTCCGCCGGCCGGATTCGGTGAAGCCCATCGCCAGCAGCAGATGGTCGCCGATGCCGGCCGCCTTCTCCGCATCGAGGATGGCGGCGATGCATTGCGCTTCCGGCGGCAGGGCCTTGGCAGAGGGTTGAGCGGGTTGTTTGGGCGGCGCATAGAGCGCGGTGCTCCACACGCCGATCTGCGAAAGGTTGGCCGGCGGCGCCGCCGCACCGCCGGCCGGACTTACGAGCAGCCCGAGAAGGGGGAGGACCGCTCGCAACGGGGGGCGCCGCATCGCCGGGACCGTCAATCGATGGCGACGATCAGGTCGCTCAGCCGGTCGGCGTAGGTGGCGAGCGCGCCGTACATGAAGGGCAGCGCCAGCACCGTCACCACCAGGATCGCGACGATCTTCGGCACGAAGGTCAGCGTCATCTCCTGCACCTGGGTCAGCGCCTGCACCAGCGAGATCGACACACCGACCACCACCGCGACGATCAGCGGCGGCGCGGCGACCAGCAGGGTCGTCCAGATGCCGCTGCGCAGCACCTCCAGCACGTCGGCCTGGTTCATGGGGTGGTCCTTGGGTTGCTTTACCGGATTCCCCCTCTCCCCCCGGGGGGAGAGGGGATTCTCCCAGGTGAGCCAGCGCGCCACGCCTCAGACCGCGATGCGCATGATCTCCTGATAGGCCTGGACCATCTTGTCGCGGATGGCGACGACGCTCTGCACCGTCATCTCGGCGGCCAGCACCGAGCGGACGACGTCCTGCGCGCTGGCCTTGCCCGACACGGCGGCCAGCGACACCCGCTCGCTCTCCTTCAGCGTGTCGACCGCCTGGGAGATCGACTTGTCGAGGAAACCGCCGAAGTCGCTTTCGGCGCTGGCGGCCACCGCGTCGGTCTGGCCGGCGGCGGACAGGGGCGAGGTGGCGGCCTGGGTCTCGGCAAGACCGCTGACGGCGGGGCTGCGGTTGGCGGCGTAGGCGGCGGCAACGCGGCCGACGGACATCTCGATCATGGAACGGCTCCTCAGCTGCGCAGCAGGTCGACGACGCGGGTCATCATCGCGCGCGATTGCTCGATGACGTTCATGCTGGCCTCGAAGGCGCGGCCGGCCTCGCGCATGTCCATCATCTCGACCAGCGGCTGGACGTTCGGCTTCTTGACGTAGCCCTTGTCGTCGGCCGCCGGGTGCGAGGGATCGTAGGCGAGCTGGAAGTCGCTGCGGTCGCGGCCGATCTGCTTGACCTGCACCAGTTCGGCGCCGACGCCGCGGTCCATCACGCTGTCGAAGGACACCGTCTTGCGGCGGTAGGGGTCGCCGCCCTTGGCGGTGGCGGTGCTGTCGGCGTTCGCGAGGTTCTCCGCCACCACGCGCAGGCGGGTCGACTGCGCCTGGAGGCCGGCGCCGGCGATCTTCAGCGTGGCGCCGAGGGTGTCGTTCATCATGGCCGGTCTCCGTCCTTAACCGTTGCGCCAGGCCATGCGCAGCATCTGCACATTGCGCTGGAACAGGCTGGTGGTCAGCGCGAAGGCGTCGCGGGTCTCGCTGCCCTTGATCATCTCCTGCTCCAGCGACACCGCGTTGCCGCTGGGCGTCGATTCCCACAGGGCGGCCTTGCCCTCCTCGCGGAAGCCGGCGGTGGAGCGGGCGCTCGCCAGATGCAGGCCGGAGGTGCGGGCGGTCTCCACCGGGCGGATACCGTCCATCACGCTGTCGAAAGGTTTCAGGTCGCGCGCCAGATAGTCGGGCGTGTTGGCGTTCACCACATTCTCGGCGACCAGCTTCTGCCGCTGCGCCAGATAGTCGAGGCGGGTGCCGGCAAGCTGAAAGAAACCGATTTTACCTAAATCCATTGCGACCTCGGTCCATCACATCTCGCCGGAACACTGGAGCGGACGATGATCCCGCCGGTTTAAAGCCGGATTTAAATTCTCTGCTCTAGGCTGATCCGCATCGAAGGTCATGATGGAGACAGCGCCGATGCCGGCACTCGCCACCCTGGCGGCGGAACTCGACCGGCTGCCGACCCGCCAGTGGCGCGGGGAAATCCGCTCGGCCGCCGGCATGACGCTGGAGGTCGACGGGCTGCAGCGCGTGCTGTCGGTCGGCGACAAATGCCATGCCGAAACCCTGCGCGGCGGGCGCGTGCTGTGCGAGACTGTCGGGTTCCGCAACGGCCGCTCGCTGCTGATGGCCTTCGACAATCTGGATGGCGTGGCGGAGGGCTGCGCTGCCATCACCGACGACACCGCCTTCACGCTGCGGCCCGGTCCCGGCTGGCTCGGCCGGGTGGTGAACGCACTGGGCGAGCCGATCGACGGCAAGGGACCGCTGGCGAACGGCGAGCATCCGCGGGCCTTGCGCCAGCCGCCGCCGGCCGCCTGCGCGCGCCGGCGGGTGGGGGCGCGGATCGACAGCGGCATCCGGGTGATCGACAGCTTCGTGCCGCTTTGCCGTGGCCAGCGGCTGGGCGTCTTCGCCGGCTCGGGCGTCGGCAAATCGACCCTGCTGGCGATGGTCGCCCGCCATGCCGAAGCCGACGCCATCGTCATCGGCCTGATCGGCGAGCGCGGGCGCGAGGTGCGCGAATTCATCCAGGACGATCTGGGAGCGGAGGGGCTGGCGCGCTCCGTCGTCATCGTCGCCACGTCGGACGAGCCGCCGCTGATGCGCCGGCAGGCGGCGCTGCTGACCATGACGGTGGCGGAGGAGATGCGCGATCAGGGGAAACACGTCCTCTGCCTGATGGACAGCGTCACCCGCTTCGCCATGGCCCAGCGCGAGATCGGGCTGGCCGCCGGCGAGCCGCCGACCGCCAAGAGCTACCCGCCCAGCGTCTTCGCCGAGCTGCCCCGCCTGCTCGAACGCGCCGGGCCAGGTCCCGAAGGCGGTGGAGAGGGCGACATCACCGCCATCTTCACCGTGCTGGTCGACGGCGACGACCATGACGAACCGATCGCCGACGCGGTGCGCGGTATCCTCGACGGGCATCTGGTGCTCGACCGCAGGATCGCCGAGCAGGGACGCTATCCCGCCGTCAACCTGCTGCGCAGCGTGTCGCGCAGCCTGCCCGGCTGCCACGACGCGCGGGAGAACCGCATCGTCGGCCGCGCCCGCGCGCTGGCCGCCAGCTATGACGGCATGAAGGAGATGATCCGGCTCGGCGCCTACAAGCGCGGGACAGATCCGGAAACCGATGCCGCCATCGACCTGCACCCGCGGCTGGAAGAGTTCCTGCGCCAGGGCAAGGACGATCCCTCGCCCTCCGCCGACAGCTTCGCGCGGCTGGACTCGCTGCTCGCCGCCCTCGGAGACCAAGCATGAGCGTCAATACGAGAAGCGTTGATACGAGACTGGCCGCCCAGGCCGTCAGCCCGCCGACCGCCCAGCGCAAACCGCCCGCGGAACCGGAGGAGACGCTGGCCGACAGGATGAGCGTCGGCTTCGAGGATTTGCTCGACGTGGTCAACCCGCTCCAGCAATTGCCGGTGGTGTCGTCGGTCTACCGCGAGGTGGCAGGGGAGGATATCTCGATCCCGGCGCGGCTGGCCGGCGGTTTCCTGTTCGGCGGCCTGCCCGGCCTGATCGGCAGCGCCGCCATGGTGGCCTTCGAGGAGGTCACCGGCGACAGCGTGTTGGGCCATATCGGCAGCCTGCTGGAGGATGAAACGGAGACGGCGGTACAGGGTGCGCCGGCGGGCGCCCTGCCCTGGATGAACGGCGGCGGAGACGGCAGTGATCCGTCCCTGCCCTCCCCCCAATCGCTGGCGGAAGCGCTGCGCCGCAAATCCGCCGCCACGGAGGCGGCGGCGGCGACAGCCTCGGTGCCGACGGGCGAACGGCCGGCACCGCAACTGCTGGCGAAACTCTACAGCCTGGAAGCGACGGCAAAGGCCGGCGCGCCGGGGGTGGTGCGCAAGGACTCGTGACCAACCCCGACTTGCGCGGCACCGCCGGGCGCGGTTCAATGATCCGGAACCGGGATGCAGGATGAGCGGGCGGTCGGGCGATGGACGGAAGCGACGGCATGGGAAAGGGACGGCGGCGGCTCTGGCTGCTGGTCGGCCACGGCGCGGTGGGGCTGGCGACCGCCGGAGCCTTCCTGCCCATCCTGCCCACCGTTCCCTTCCTGCTGGTCGCCGGCTGGGCCTATGCCCGCGGCAATCCCGAACTGCGCGAGCGGATGCGCAACGACCCGCGCTTCGGCCGGGCGGTGCGCGAGTGGCAGGACCGCGGCGCCATCCCGGTCAAGGCCAAGGTGATGGCGGTCGGCGGGATGTCGTCCAGCTTCGCCGTGCTGGCCCTGGCTTCGCCCGGATACCCGGTGCTCGCCGGCACCGGCCTGGTCATGGCTGGGGCCGCGGTTTACGTGATTTCCCGGCCGGCCCCATTCGTCGACGCCCGCTCCGCCGATATGCGGGCGGCCGAAGAGGCGGGAGCTGCGGATGCCGGCGATCAGCCCGCCGCGCCGGATGGCTCCAAACGCAGCTCGGCCCGCTGAACGTCGTTCTCCTTCAAGGACTGGATCAGGCTGCTGCGCGATGCGGCGAGGTGGGCCGCGAGCCGCTCCTTCGCAAGGATCATGTTGTTCATGCGCAAGGCTTCCAGAATGCCGATATGGTCGCCCAGGGATGCCATGACCCGAAGCTTCTGATCGTCGGAGTTCCACTTGTAGTGGTAGTGGAACGTGAAGGCGATGACGTCGACGAACTTGCTGGCGAAGCGGTTCCGCATGTGGGTGATCAGGAAGGAGTGGAACTCCCGGTCCAGCGCCGGAAAGTCGAGGTACTTGCTGTCGATGGAGGTCTGAAGGTCGTAATGGCGATCGAGAAAGCCGTCGATCCGGTCGACCCATCGTGGTTCGCCGGCCGGGAAGATCTGCTGGATCGCGGACAGCTCGATGAGGGCGCGCATGTCGGCGACCTCGTTGGCGAACTGGACGTCCAGCCCGAGCAGGCGCCAGCCGCTGCGCGACCGCTTCTCGATCAGCTGGTAGCGCGAAAAGCTGATCAGGAATTCGCGGACGGACGCGGTGCTGACCCCGCAGGCCCGAGCAAGATCGCTTTCGGAGAATTCATGGCCCGGCGCCCAGCCGCCGCGGAGCATCCGCTCCATCAGCATCTGCTCGATCCGCTCCTGGGTGGTGACGGTCTGGGCGTCGGCGAAATGGTCCTGCTCCCCGGGCCGGCGGGCCAACGTCACTTGGTTGCCGGTGCGGGCGACGATCGCCCGTTCCTCCAACTGGTGGAGCGCGCCGCGAACGGTGGTGCGGCTGACACCGAGCGTCCGGGACAGCTCGCTTTCCGACGGAAGCGCCGTGTTCGGGGCGGCCTCCGCGATCAGGTCCAGCAGCGCGTTGGTGGTGCGCTTCAGAAGGGTGTTGGACTTTGCCATGCGAAGGCCCCGACAACGAAGTGCGTGCGTAAATCCCGACCCAGGACATTAACCGCTATCACCGGCCGGCGCCATTCCCCAACGGAAGACGGCGCCTGTCGTCGATGCTATTTCAAGTTGCGCCCCTCGATCTCCTGCAAGGCCTGGAAGCCGCGCATGTTCCTTTCCCGCCGCTCGCCGTCGAAGCCGTCGCACCAGCCGTTCCTCAGCCAGGCCCCGGCCATCTCGCAAGCCATCTCATGGCCGACGATCCGCTCGCCCATCGCCAGGACGTTGGCGTTGTTGATCAGCGAACTCCGCTGCGCCGTGTAGAGGCTTTCGCACGGCACGCAGTAGATGCCCTTGAACTTGTTCGCCACTAGGCTGACGCCGGCACCGGTGCCGCAGATGACGATGCCGCGTCGGCACGGCCCGCTCTGGACCGCCCCGGCAAGCGAGGAAGCGGCGTCGACGTAGGAGACGGGACCGTCCTCGGACGTCTGGCCGACGTCGACGACCTCGTAGCCGGTCGCCTGCAGATATGCCTTTACGGCTTCCTTCAGCCTGAACCCGGACGAATCCGACGCCAGGGCAACCTTGACCGCGACACCCATGCTCATTCCTCTGACGATGCGGCGGCTTCAGACTCGCGGGGCGAGGAAGACGTCTCAGGGTTGACGGACCGCGCCGGTGACCATCCGAAGGGTATCCAGCGCACCTTGGGCGGCTTCTTCGGGCGTGGGCCGCGCAAGGCATTCCACCGACAAAGCACCAGTATAGCCGATCGCCTTCAAGGTCTGAACGGTTTCCAGGAAATCGTAATGCCCACGCCCCGGCCACATCCGATTGCTGTCGGCGATATGGACATGGCCGATGCGGGCTCCGCCAGCTTCGATGCTTTTGCGTATATCGCCTTCCTCGATGTTCATGTGGAATGTGTCGATATGGATCTTGAGCCGGTCCGAGTTGAAGCGCTTCACGAACTCCAGACACTCGTCGATGGTGTTGAGCGTGTCGCACTCGTAGCGGTTCATCGCCTCCAGGACCAGGGTCACCCCGAGCTCCCCGGCCAGCGGCAGGCAGTTCTCCAATGCCGATGCCAGATGACGATCATAGGCCGCGGCATCGCCGCACTCGCGGATCTGTCCCTTGATGAGGCCGATGATGACGACGCTGTCGAACGCGTGGGCAAGCCGGATGAAGCGCAGCATCCGTCCGACCGCCGCACCGCGGACACCGGCGTCCGGACTGGTTAATGAAAGGCCGTCGTGGATGTAGGCCGGTCCAGTCCCGATGGAGGCGACGGCCATGCCGGTGGCCTTCGCCACATGACGGATCCTGGAGATGTCCAGCGTATCGGGATCGGCCAGGTGGTACTCCACCGCGTCGAAACCGATGCCGGCCGCCTGACGCATGGTGTCCGCAAAGGGGCCGCGCAGAACGATGGGTGCGTGGGCGGCTGCGGTTTCGGCGGCCGTGATGGCGAGTTTCATTCCCTGACCCTCTCGTCGATAATGGTTTTTTGCCCTGTTCTTTCCCGATAATATGCATAGCGTCCGCAACGCAAGTGGTTTCGTCTTTTTACGTTAAAGATCATATATGGCTCTCGAATGGCCGTATGAATGCTTGGCCGCTGCAGTCCATCGTCGTAAATACGCAGAAATCCGTTGCCTCGTCTCCTCCGTCATGTTTATTGTCGATAAAAGTCACGATGGAGGGGCCGGCCACCGACGGAAGCCGCGCCGGGACCAACCTTGTCCCTTCGCTCGCATGACCGGAACCCGTGTCGACGCCCCAGGCCGATGGTCACCACCGGCATGGACCGGCTTCGTACGCCCGTTGACGATCAGCAAAAAACATCTCGGCAAAGGAGTGGGAGGACGATATGCGGAAAATCGGTAACGTCAGGTGGTGGATCATCGGTCTGGTGACCCTGGGCACCATCATTAATTATATCGACCGTAATGCCCTGGGTGTCTTGGCGCCGCAACTCAAAGAAGTTCTGAATTTCACCACCCAGGAATATTCCTATATCGTCGCCGCCTTCCAGATCGCCTACACGATCATGCAGCCGGTTTGCGGGTACTTGACCGACGTGATCGGGCTGAAATTCGGCTATGCGCTGTTCGCGCTGCTGTGGGGAACCGCCGCGGCGCTGCACGCCTTCGCCGGCGGCTGGGTTTCCATGGCGGTCTTCCGCGCCATGCTGGGCTTCAGCGAAGCCGCCGCGATCCCATCGGGCGTGAAGGCGTCGACCCTGTGGTTTCCGGCCAAGGAACGCTCCATCGCCACGGGCTGGTTCAACACCGGAACCTCGATCGGCGCCATGATCGCGACGCCGCTGGTGATCTGGCTGTCGGTGACGTGGAGCTGGCAGGCGTCCTTCATCGTCACCGGCCTTCTCGGCGTCGCCATGGCGGGGATCTGGCTTGTTCTTTACGACAATCCGGACAAGCACCCGCGACTGAGCAAGGAAGAGTACGAGTATATCCAGGCGGGCCAGGAGCCGTCGACCGGAGACGCCCGCCCGGCCCTGCGGGACATCCTCTCCCGCCGCAAGTTCTGGGGCATCGCGCTTGCCCGCTTCCTGTCGGAACCGGCTTGGCAGACCTTCAGCTTCTGGATTCCGATGTACATGGTCACCGTGCGCGGCATGGACATCAAGCAGTTCGCGCTGTTCGGCTGGCTGCCTTTCCTGGCGGCGGACGTCGGCGGGGTGCTGGGCGGCTACCTGTCGCCCTACCTCACCCGAACCTTCAGGATGTCGCTGATCAACTCGCGGATCGCCGGCGTCGGCATCGGCGCGGTCTGCATGATCGGCCCGGGCCTCATCAGCTTCGCGAGCGACCCGCTCACCGCGATCCTGCTCTTCTCGCTGGGTTCCTTCGCCCACCAGATGCTGTCCGGCCTGCTGTACGCCATCGTGACCGACGCCTTCGAGAAGAACGAGGTCGCGACGATCACCGGCCTGGGCGGCATGTTCGGTTGGACCGGCGGGCTGCTGTTCTCGCTGGTCATCGGCCAGCTTGCCAACACCATCGGCTACGAACCGCTGTTCGCCTGCCTCACCGTCTTCGATCTGCTGGCCTTCTTCATCACGCTGGCAGTGTTCCGCCAGAGCCGCAAGCCGGACAGCCCGGACACCGCCTCCAAGCCCCGTGTTGCGATCCCCGGCGAGTGAGCGTTCCGACGATTCCCGCGCCCCGAATAAAAAAGGGGCCGCCGTTTCCGGCAGCCCCGTCTTTTCAGGTTTTGAAAGCCGCGATCAGGCCGCGGCTCGCTCCTGCCCGGCACGGGCCCCGGGAGGAGCCATGCGGGCCAGCGTCGCCGGCTTGATCGCCACCCGCAAATGGGCGTGGCTGTCGTCGTCGCTGCGGCCGACCACCTCGCCATGGGCGTAGAGCCAGGCGAGCGTCGCGCCGTCGCCATGCTCGACATCCAGCTCCACCAGTTCGCGGCCGGCGGTCATCCGGTCGTCGAGGATGCGGAACAGCCTGTCCAGACGTTCGCCGGTCGCG
This sequence comes from Azospirillum endophyticum, assembly GCF_016595245.1. Lineage (GTDB taxonomy): Bacteria > Pseudomonadota > Alphaproteobacteria > Azospirillales > Azospirillaceae > Azospirillum > Azospirillum endophyticum. The sequence goes on along the minus strand of NZ_JAENHM010000070.1, from coordinate 36,061 downwards.
GCGGACAGCGCGCAGGCGTTGCCGGACCGTTCGGCGCGGGCGAGCACGGCGTCGAGCTCCGCCCCGTCCAGAAGGTCGATCTTGTTGGAAACCTCGACCACGCGCGGGTCGCGCTCCGGATCGATGCCGAGATCGGCCAGGATCGCCTCCACGTCGGCCTTCTGGGCCTCGGTGTCGGGGTGGGCGATGTCGCGGACATGCAGGATGATGTCGGCCGCCTGCACCTCCTCCAGCGTGGCGCGGAAGGCCGCGACCAGATGGGTGGGCAGGTCGGAGATGAAACCGACCGTGTCGGACAGGATCACCTTGCGCCCGGACGGCAGCACCACCTGACGCATGGTCGGGTCGAGCGTCGCGAACAGCAGGTCCCTGGCGAAGACGTCGGCGCCGGCCATCCGGTTGAACAGGGTCGACTTGCCGGCGTTGGTGTAGCCGACCAGCGCCACCACCGGGTAGGGCACCTTGGCGCGCGCCTTGCGGTGCAGGCCGCGGGTGCGGCGGACGTCGTCCAGCTCCCGCTTGATCTTGACGATGCGGTTGCCGATCAGGCGGCGGTCGAGCTCGAGCTGCGATTCACCGGGGCCGCCGAGGAAGCCGAAGCCGCCGCGCTGGCGTTCCAAGTGGGTCCAGGACCGCACCAGCCGTGACTTCTGGTAGGTCAGCGACGCCAGTTCGACCTGGAGCTGGCCTTCATGGGTACGGGCGCGGGCCCCGAAGATCTCCAGGATCAGGCCGGTGCGGTCGATGACCTTGGCTCGCAAGGCCTTCTCCAGATTGCGCTGCTGCACCGGGGTCAGCGCATGGTCGACGACGACGAGGTCGATGGCCTCGCCCGCCTCGCGCGCGTCCTCGATCAGCGTGGCATGCTGCTCGATGGCGCCGCCGCCCAGCAGGGTGGCCGGGCGCGGCTGGTTGACCTTGACGACGGCGGCCTGCACCACGTCGAGGTCGATCGCCGCCGCGAGGCCGACCGCCTCCTCCAGCGAGGCTTCCGGGCTGCGGCCGGTTTCGCCGCCGCGCAGGACCGGGTGGAGGACGAGGGCGCGGCCCAGGCTGGACGGCGGGGTACGGGTGGCTTCGGACTCGGTGTTCAGATGGGTACCCATGGGGTTCCTTATGGCGGCCCGGCGCCGGATGCGCGGGGGCATGCGTCGACTACCGATCCGATGGATCGGCTTCTCGAATGCCGGCATTCGACGCTGCCGGCGTGCGCGCATCGCTCGCGGATGCAAAGCTCGGAACTTGGGGAAAGGGGGTCCTCTCCGGCTCCACCGGCGGCGCCACGACACGGGGGAGGGTCGCGGCGGCCTGCGCGTCACGAAGCCGGAGAGGAGAGCGTTGGCGATCCCGAGGCAGGTCGCCAAACCAGGGAACTTAGATCAAGGGAAGATCACCGAAGTTGCCGCGCCGGCCGTGAAGGGGGCCTCGTCACGCGGTGTCGCATTGGGAGCGCGGCGTCTCCGCCGACACTCGGATAGATGTGGGTTTCGACTTTCAAAACAAGGGCGGGGGACCGATTTTTGCGGGGTGAGTTCCCCCTCGCCCCGCTCACAGGCCCATGTTGTTCCGCGACGCCTGCTCGATGGTCTTGATGTGGGCCAGCCCCGGCAGGATTTCCGAGCGGATGAACTCCAGCCGGCGCACCGGGCCGCCGCCGCGGGCGAAGCGGTGCTTCCACAAATTCATCTTCACCGCCAGCCCGCACAGCACGCCGCCGATGGTCAGGTGATGGGTGACGATCAGGTCGCGGATGCTGCGGAAGCTCTGCGGGTTGATGTCGCGCCAGAAGTCGCGGGAGCGGTTGTCGAAGCTCTCGAACCGGCCGGTGATGGAGGTCGAGATGTCGGTCAGGTCGCGGCCGATCTCGTCCAGCATGCGGGCCTGACGGATGTCGCGGCGCACGTCGCTGACCTGGAACAGCTCCGCCATCCAGCCGAGGAAGCCCTGCACGTCGGGCACGATGTCGTCCAGGCAGCGCTTGAAATAGGCCAGCGACAGGAAGATGTCGGCATACTCTTCCAGGAAGGCCGGGATCTCCCCAAGCGGAATATCGAGCCGGTCGGCGGTCAGTTGCAGCCGGCGCCGCGCCTCCTCGACGTCGGGCTGGGCGAACAGGCGGACAAGATCGTCCATGCTGGCGATGTCCGCGCCCCGCACGCCATAGACATGCTCGACCAGCGGCCGGGTGAAGACGCGCATGTAGCTGGTCAGTTCCGCCCGCTTGCCCGCGGAGAGGCGCAGGGCGTCGCTTTCCTCGACGTCGATGTTCAGGCGGCGCAGTTCCAGCCGCAGGCTGTAGACATCGAAGCTGGCGGACTCGCCGATCCGCAGGATCTTGCGCAGGTCGCGGCGGAATCCCGGACCGCCGGCGTCGAAGCATTTCGGCAGCTGGTCGATGCCGATCTGGCCGCTGCCGGTCTGGCTGTCGTTGAACAGCTCCGCCACCGTCTCCAGCCGGACGTTCTTGATCAGCCGCGCCCGGCGCAGCCCGGGCGTTTCCAGCGGCAGGATCGACAGGGGCAGGATGTGCAGCGCGTCGCGCCCGTCCTCCTCCGCCGATGGCGGGGGGTGCAGACGGACCGCGGCGCCGCCGGTGGTGGCCGGCGGGCGGATACGGTCGCGGCCCCTCCGGTCCTGTGACTCGCAGGACCTGCGGTCCTGTGGGGTATCGGCTGGCGGCTGCACGGCTGGACTCCTCCCGCCTGGGTTGAGTCCCGCAGCCCGGTCAGAAGCGCGGGAACTTCATCAGCGTCATGGTGATGGACGGATCGATGGAGATGACCGAGGCCCGGCCGCTGCGGGAAATCGGTCCGATCGACGGCATGGCGGCGGTGCCGGTCGAACCGCCGTTCCGCATGTCGTACATCGCGGCGAAGCGGTCGAGGAACTTGGCGACCTTCGCCGGGCTCTTCAGGTCGGCGATGTCCATCCGCTTTTCCAGCAGCGCCTTCTGCTTGTCGACATCGAGCAGCGCCGTCTGATCGGGCAGGCCCAGCGCGGTGTAGACCACCTTGCGCAGGGCGTTGTCGGCCATCACCTGATACCAGTTGGTGACGTTCGCCGACCGCCGCTGGAAATAGAGGCCGAGCCGCACCGCCGGGTTCCGGTCCTCCGACTCGACCTCCAGCGTCACGTCGACGTAGCGGTCGACGATGGCCTGGACGACGGCCGGCTGTTTCAGGTTGTCACCGTCATTCTCGGCAAAGCCCAGGATGGTCGCCATCTCGCGGAACTTGCTGTCGCTCATCCGGTTGGCGGTGGAGGACTGGTCGCTGACCCCCTCCTCCAGCACCTTGCGGATCAGGCCGCGCGACTTGGCCTGACTGCCGAGGTCGAAGGCCTCCAGGACGAAGCGGTAGAGCTTGTCGTCCTTCATGAAGTCTTCGGTGCTGGTGATCTTGCCGATATTGTCCTGGAAATAGGCGATGGCGCGTTGCACCGCCGGGCGGCTGCGCACCGCCTGCTCGTAGCGGTCGTGGTTCTTGCTGACCATGCGCAGGTCGACGAGCGTCGTCATGCCTCGACCTCCCCGGCCTTTCCCTCGCCCTTCCGCGGGATGGCGGGATCCTCGTCTGCCGCATCGGTTTCGGCGCCGTAGCCGGCGGGAATGCGCATGATGACCTCCCCCGTCGCGGTGTCGAGCACCTCGGTGTAGAGCCGCCGGGTGTCGGGATCGAGATTGACGCGGTAGGGCCGGGTGGCGTGCTTCGCCTCCGCCTCGGCGGGGTCGGCCTTCGCGGCGCGCTCCACCACCTCGGCCGGCTTGGTCGTCTCGGCCTGGGCGGCGCGGAGGCGGTCGGCCTGACGCTGGCGCGCTTCGGCGATGATGTCGGCGCTGGCGGTCGAGCGCTCGCCGGAGGGGCCGCTCACGCCGGTGACGGGGGTGGGCATGGCGTCAACCTCCCGATTGATGGCCCGATTGATGGCCGATGCCGCCCGCCTGAATGGAGGGCGTGGGCGTCGGCGCGGACGGAGGCGCCGACAGCAGCGTGCCCTCATACTCCATGACCGGACGCAGGGCGGACAGCGCCTTGTAATAGTCGCGCTCGCCGACATGGCCCATGGCGCGGGCGATGCGGTCCTGGATGTCGGGGCGGGCGAAGGCGGTGTAGAGCTGCGCCATCATCGCCGCCACCGCGCCGCTGCCGCTGGCGGCGACCTCGGGATCGAGCAGCATGCTCTGGATCAGGAAATAGGCGCGGCGCACCGGAGTCACCGCGTCCTCCTCCTGAAGGATGTCGCTGCCGCGGATGATCTGGGCGAAGTTGGAGATCGTCAGGGTGTAGCGGCGGTTCTCGTTCTGCACGACGCAGCCGTTGATGACCACCCGCTCGCACGGCTTCAGGCGCAGCTTAAGTGCCATAGGACAGATCCTCCGCCGCCGGTTCGCGCGCGGGCTGCGCCGCGGAAGCCGCCCCTTGCAGGCCCTGCATCACCGAGCGGTTGATGTGGAGCAGCAGGTCGATGCCGCCCTCGCCGCGCAGGACCCGCTGGGTGTTGCGGTTCACCGCGAAGGACAGCGAGATGAGGCCGGCACGCAAGCCCTCCGGCAGGGCGTTGCCGTCCTCCAGCAGGTCGGCGCGCAGGGCGTTCCACAGCTCCAGGTTCCGCCACAGCGCATCCTTCAGCGCGGCGGAGCGCCAGTCGGCGTGACGGTTGGCCTCCAGCGCCAGGGTGATCCTCAGGAAGACCCGGTACTCGATCTTTCGCGGATCGTCGCATTCGGCGATGGTCTGGTGATAGGCGGCGATGCTCATGGGCGCACCCCTGCGATGGGGTCCTTGGCGGCGGACTGCCGGACCGGTTGCGGTGGGTTTAGCGACGGAGGCGTGGCTGGCGACCGTCGGCGATGCCCGCTCCGCACCGATGCGGACGGCATGAACGGGCATAGCCGACGGGGCGGCATCATCGTCCAGGGGGTCGGCCCCGAAATTCGGACGATGATGCCGCCCATCAGGGGCTTAGCGGAACAGCGACAGGATGTTCTGCGGACCCTGGTTGGCAATCGACAGAGCCTGGATGGCGAGCTGCTGCTGGACCTGGAGGGCCTGCAAGCGGCTCGATTCCTCGTTCATGTCGGCGTCGACCAGGGCGCCGATGCCCTTGTTCATCGCATCGGTCAGCTTCGACACGAAATCATTCTGAACCGACACGCGGCTTTCGATCGATCCGATGACCGTGGACTTGGCAATGGCCTTATCGAGAAGGGAGTTGATGACCTCCAGCGACTTCGATGAGTTGTTGACCACGTCGATCTGGGTCAGATCGGCAAGGCCACCAAACGCATCGCTCTCCTTGCTGGTCACCCAGAGGTTAGAGACTTGAGAGGTGAAGCTTGCGGTGTCGGTGTAGCCCGCGCCGACCGTCATGTACATCGTGCCGACTTTTCCGACGGTGGCGTCGGCGCCGGTTCCGGTGCCGACGTTGGTACCGTCGCCGAAGCTCACCGTCGGACCCAGCGCCGTGGTCTTCGCGTCGATGGTGGCCGCTGCGTAGGCCGGCGTGGTCTGCGACGCCAACACGGTGTCGGTCTGGCCGGCGTCGTTCTCGACCGGGGCCACACCGAGAATAGCGGTCTTGGCGGCCGCCAGATCCGTGGCGTCGGTGATCGACGCGGTCAGCTTGGCGTCGATCGCCTTGTAGACGGCGTCCGCGATCGCGTAGTTGATGCGATCCGCGATGCGCTTCTCGGTGTTCGCGCGATCGGTATCGAACACGATGTTCGACAGATCAACCTTGACGCTGACGTTGGTCGGCGCGATCTCGACGTTGGGACCGTTGACGTTCGTCGTCGTGATGACCTTTTCGGTCGTGAAGGAGAAGCTCACTTCCCCGAGGCCGAGATTCTGGCCGTCGATGAAGGTCTCGCCGGCCTCGCCGACGTTGAAGCCGACCGACGCCTTGACGTCCTTGACCGAGTTGATCTGCTGTTCGATCGTCGCCTTGCCGACGATCGATTCCACGCGCATGTCCTGGCGCTGGAACTCGATATAGCTCGGGTCGACCGTGCTGTCGCTGCGGCTGAGCGAGGCAAGGATCGAGACGTCCTTGTCCTTGGCCGTGCCGTCGTTGGAATAGCTGACGCGCAGCAGGTTGTCGCCGTTGAAGGAGGCGTCGGCGGCGGCGCCCTTGATCAGCTTCACCAGCTGGTCGACGTCGTTCTGGATCAGCGACTTGTCGACGCCGTTGGTCTGGCCGGCGATGACGCGGGCCTTCAGCGTCTGCAGGTTCTCGACGATGTTCTTGGAGGCCACCGACGCGGTGTTGGTGGTGCCCGACCCCAGTTCCAGCGATTCCTTCACCGCCTTGAAGCCGGCGACGTCGGCCTTCATGGTGGTGGCGATCGACCAGTAGGCGGCGTTGTCCTTGGCGTTGTTGACCTTCAGGCCGGTCGAGATGCGGTCCTGCGTGGTCTCCAGATCCCCGGTCACGCGACGCAGGGTCTGCAGCGCGGTCATGGCGGAGGTGTTCGTCATAATCGAGGCCATGGGTATCTCCATTCGCGAGATGCATGGCGCCTTTCTGACGCCGGGGCCATTCACGCCGGCCATCCCGATCTTCAATGCGGGGGCGCGAGCGGCAAAATCGAGGATGACCGAGCCGGTTTAAGCCGGGGTAAAAAATCGGAGGCGTTCAGAAGGAGCGGCGGGAGGGACGGACTGCTGCAACGGGACGAGGTTCAGCGCCCGACGGCGCGGGCGGCGGCGCGGGGGACCACCGGCGGGATGAAGGGCACACGGGGGCCGCCCAGCCCGCCGGCGTTCGACCAGCGGTCGAGCATCAGCTGGGCGCGGTCGGGGGCGACATGGTCGGGCGGCGCCTCGAACTTGTAGCCGCGGCCATAGACCGTCTCGATGTAGCGGCCGCCGCCGGTCGCCGTGTCGATCTTCTTGCGCAGCTTGCAGATATAGACGTCGATCACCTTGTCGAGCGGGTCTGAGCCGGACAGGCCGTAGACCTCCTCGTAGATGTGTTCCTTCGACACCACGCGGCGGTGGTTGAGGGCCAGCACCGACAGGATCGCATGTTCCCGCTGGCTGAGGCGCAGGCGCTCGCCGTCCACCTCCGGGTCACGGCCGTCGAGGAAGACGGTCAGGCGGCCGACCGTCACCGCGTTGCTGGTCAGCCCGTAGGAGCGGCGGCGGATCGCCTCCAGCCGGGCGCGGATCTCGGTGCTGACGACCGGCTTGACCAGCACGTCGTCGGCCCCGGCCCGCAGGATGCCGGCGGTAGTGTTGGCGCAGCGGCGCTCGATCAGGCAGATGATCGCGGCGGTCACGTTGCGGGCGCGGAGCATGGCGACGCAGGCTTCAGTATCGCCGACATCGCCGATGACGATCGCGTCGTGCGCGATGTCGACGGAGCCATGCCCGCCCACCAGATCGCGCAGACCATTCAGGTCGAGGCGGTCATGGTTAACCTTGCACAGGGCGAGTTGTTTACCGATGGCTTCGGCAATCAGATCGGCTGGCTCAATCAGCAAAGCCTGCATTGGATTCTCCATTGTCGAGCAAGCGCAGATAAAGCATCGATTTTTACGCAATTGCGTCCATGTCACATGCTTATCACAGCCCTAAAAGAACCTATCGAAAGGTGATGTGTCAACAGATTGGGGTAACCGGATAGACATAGACTCATACACCGTTTTACGTGGTTTTAATGGTTCCGATCGACTAAAGACTGGATAAATTTTTATTCATGTGGGGTTTTACTTGGAAATTCTCGCCGTTTTTCGAATGATCGTCACAAGCAATCATTAATTCGTTCACCATTTATGGTTAACGGTAGTGAAGAGATGGAAAACCTGCGCTTACAAACATGAACGCTGGTTTAACCCTGATGTCCTACGGTCGCCGGGCATCCGCGTTTGAGGAGGTTCCATGTCCGGAACGAAGGCGTCCGTCTTTCCAGCGACCGCAGCCGCTGCTTGCCTGCTCGTCCTGCAAGGTTGTGCGCAAATGTCGCAGGCGCCCGACAGCGATTACCGCCAAGCCCTTGAAAAAGCGCTGACAGCCGGCCAATGCGACGGCGGCGCGGTGCAGGACATGTGGTCGGCCTATGGGCGGTGGTATGCGGTCGCCTCCTCCATCGCCGGCCATCCGAAGACCGACGAGGCGGTGGCGCTGCTGCGCCAGGGCGACCAGTTCCGGCTGCTGAATTGCCCGGAAGTTGCGCGCGCGTCCTACCGGACGCTGATCGGCCGCTTCCCGGAGGACGGCTTCGCGCCGTTGCGCGAGACGGCCCGGGCCTCGCTGCGGTCGCTGCCGCCGCCGCTTCCCAAGCCGGGCCAGCCGACTCCGGTCAGGCCGCCTGCGGAGATTTGAAGGGATACCGCTTACAACGCCACATCGGACGACATCGGCTGGTCCAGACCCAGCCAGGCGTCGGCCAGCGGGCCGACGGTCAGCGCACCCTCGATCCGGCAGTCGGACAGGGCGGCGCGGAAGCTTTCATGCAGGTCGGCCAGGGCGGACGACGGCAATCCCATCGCCAGACGCAGCGTCACGTCCAGCCGGCGGCCGGCCAGCGTCGCCATCAGCTGCACCGGCCCCAGCCGTTGCGGCCGGGCCTGAAGCACCAGGGTGACGCGGTCGGACAGGCCGTCCTCGATCCCGACGGCACAGAGCAGTCCGTTGTCGCTGTCCAGCAGCGGCACGCGCGACAGCCGCCACAGCCGCCCGTCGACCGGCTGGAAGCGCGCTGTCAGCGCCCGGTCGCACTCCTCGATCAGCAACCCGCCGTCGAGATCGGCCAGCCTCGCCGCCGCGTCCGTGCCGAGCCAGCCGCGGCAGCCGCCGGCCGTCGCCGCCAGGAACAGGGCCAATCCGGCGCCGAAGGTCGAATCGCAGCGCGGCAGGCAGCCGCGCGCCAGCGCCGCGTCGACCGGGGATAGCGAATCCAGCAGGTCGAGCAGCCGCCTTACCAGCGGTCCCGCCTCGTCGTCGGCCATCGACCGCGTCGACGGCGGGGCCGTTGCGGCGAAATGCGCCGCCAGAAGGTCCGGCGGCGGCACATGCCGGGGGACGAGGTCGTGCCCGGCCATTCAGGGGAGTCCCATGCAGCGACGCTCCGCTCAATAGACCACGGTGTCGGCGTCGTCGGACTGCGGGATGATGATGGTGCCGTCCTCCGCCATCGCCTTGGCGACGCGCACGATCTCCGCCTGGGCCTCGTTGACGTCGCGCATGCGCAAGGGCCCCATGTTCTCGATCTCGTCGAGCAGGATCAGGCGGGCGCGCTCCGACAGGACCGACAGGAAATGGTCGCGCTGGGGCGCCGGCGCGCCCTTCAGCGCGATGGCGAGCTGGCCGGTGTCGCAGCGGCGGATCACCGACTGCAACGACACGCGGTCCAGCCGCATCAGGTCCTCGAAGGTGAACATCAGCTGCTTGATGCGCTGGGTCGGTTCCGGCATCACCATTTCCAGATCGTCGAAGATCTCGGTCAGGGTCTCGCGGTCGATGCGGTTGAAGATGTCCGCCATCCGCTCCAGCGAATCGTTGCCGTGGGTGCGGGCGTAATTCGCCATGAACTCGTTGTGCAGGATCGATTCGATGTCGAGCAGCACCTCGCGCTGCACCGATTCGATCTGGATCATGCGTTCGATCACCTCGGTGCGGACGGCGGGCGGCAGCAGCACCAGCACCTTGGCGGCATGGTCGGCCCGCATCTTGGACAGGATGACCGCGGCGGTCTGGGGATATTCGCCGGCCAGGTAGCTGGCGAGCACCCCCTCGTTCACGTTGGACATCTTCTCCCACATGGTGCGGCCGGCCGGGCCGCGGATCTCGCCCATGATCTCGGTCACGCGGTCGGACGGCAGGAAGCGGTTCAGCATCCGCTCCGTGCTGTCGTAGGAGCCGATGACCGATCCGGCATTGGCGAAGCGCTCGGTGAAGATGCGCATCAGCGTCTCCACCAGATTGGAGGTGACGTTGCCCAGCGTCGCCATCGCGCGGCTGACGAGGCGGATCTCGTCTTCGTCCAGCCGTTCCATCAGCCGCGAGCCGCGCTCCTCGCCCAGCGCCAGGAAGATGACCGCGCTCTTCTCCACGCCGGTCAGGCTCTTGTAATTCTCACGAATCTTGATCGGCGTTCCCATGACGGCACCTCAGAAGGAGTAATCGGCGGAGGACGCGGAGGACGGGGCGGGATTGGCACCGTCGATGCCGTCGGCCGGCGGCAGGGCCAGCGCCCGGTCGTGGCGGAAGGCGACCGCCATCACCGCGCCGGCCACCAGCAGCAGCGGATGCGGGATCAGCGGGTTGGGGTCGAGGGCGGCGAGCAGCCCGGCGACGGAGCCGTCCTCCGGCACCGCCGCCCCGCGGCGGCGGGCCAGCGCCAGCAGACTGTCGGCCAGGCTGGCGCCGGGGCTGGCAAGGGAGTCGGCGGCGGGGCCGGTGGCAGGGCTGTCAGGGCTGTCGTCCATCGCCTCACACCCCATAGGAGCGGATCAGGCTGCCGGCGATCAGGAACCAGCCGTCGGTCAGCACGAAGAAGATGATCTTGAAGGGCAGCGCGATCATCACCGGCGGCAGCATCATCATGCCCATCGCCATCAGGATCGCCGCCACCACCATGTCGATGACCAGGAAGGGCAGGAACAGCAGGAAGCCGATCTCGAAGGCGCGGCGCAGCTCCGACAGCAGGAAGGCCGGCATCAGCAGCCGCAGGTCGACACTCTCCGCCGTCACCGGCCGCTCGTCCTTTTCCAGGGGCTTCGCAGCCCCGTCCTCGCCGGCCGCTTTCGGCTTGGCGGTGAAGGCGGCGAAGGCGGCCAGATCGCGGTCGCGGACATGCGAGGCCATGAAGCCGCGGAACGGCTCGATCATCCGTTCCAGCCCCTGCTCCTGCGTCACCTGCTCGTTCAGCAGCGGGCGCAGCCCGTCCTGCCACGCGCTGTCGATCACCGGTCCCATGATGTGGAAGGTCAGGAACATGGCGAGGCTGACCAGCACCATGTTCGGCGGCGACTGCTGGAGGCCGAGGGCCGAGCGCAGCAGCGACAGCACGACGATGATGCGGGTGAAGCAGGTGACCATGATCAGCAGGCCGGGCGCGACGCTGAGCACCGTCAGCAGCACGATGCCCTGGACGATGCGTCCCGACAGGCTGGCCCCGTCCGCCAGCGATCCCAGCGTACCGAGATTGAGGTCGAGCGGCGCCGCGGCGGCCGGGCCAGCGGCGAGGAGGAGGGCCAGGAGGATCAGGAAGCGCATGGGGGGCTTTCGGGGGGTGCAGGGGTGTCGGCTTCGGATGCCCCCACCCCGACCCTCCCCCGCTGGGCAGGGGAGGGAGACAGGAGCTTTGTCGGCGTTCAGCGGCAGTCCCTCCCCCGCCCAGCGGGGGAGGTTAGGTGGGGGGGTAACGTCCCTCAATCGATCTCCAATTCCGTGCGCACGATCTCGGTCAGCGTCACGCCCAGGCGCTGGTCCTCGACGATCACCACCTCGCCACGCGCGACCAGACGGTGGTTGACCAGCACCTCGACCGGTTCGTCCACCTTGCGCTCCAGCTCCAGCACGGCGCCGCGGCCGAGCTTCAGCAGCTGCGCCACCAGCATGCTGGTCCGGCCGAGCACGACCTGGACGTCCACCGGCACGTTGTAGATGGCGTTCATCGGGCCGTCGTAAGCCTTGTCGACCGACTTTTCGGCTTGCTTGGGATCGTCGTCGAGCATGTCGAGGTTCAAGGGAGGCATGAGGGTTCTCGCTTCGGATCGTTTAAGTCATGTCGGGCGACAGCGCCGGCGCCAGGACGGCGACGGCACGGTCGGTGAGGTCGGCGACGGCGGCCTCGAAGGCGGCGGGATCGCGGCGGACGGAGCCGGCGCCCCAGCTCGCCTCCAGGGCGCCGACGGCCAGCGCCGGATCGCCCTGGATGTCGAGGCGGCCGTGGAAGACGCCCTGCCCGGCCAGCCGCTCTTCCAGCGGGCGGCAGAGCGAGGGGTGCAGGCGCAGGGTCAGGGCGGGGGCCTGCCCGGCGGCGCGCAGGGCGTCGGCGGCCAAGCGCTCCACCTCGGCGCGGCCGACCTGGTCGAGCAGGCGCGGCGCCATCCGGCGCACCAGCGCCAGCAGCACGAAGGCGCCCTCGGCCTCCAGCCGCTCCATCAGGGCGGCATGGCCGGCGTCGAGCACCGCCATCCGCTGCGCCAGACGGTCGAGGGTGGCGGACAGCTCCGCCTCGATCCGGCGGGCGGCGGACGCTTCACCCTCGCGCCGGCCCTGGGCGAGGCCTTCGGCCAGCGCGGCCTCCCGTGCCTCTGCCAGCGCCGCCCGATGCGCGCGCTCGGACAGGCTTGGCAAATCGAGCGGGTCGACGGCCTCGCCCGCTTCCGGCTCCGCCACCGCGGCGGGCGCGCCGAACCCCTGGTCGAAGCGGTAGCGCGGATAGGCGGCCATCACGCCACCTCCTCATAGAGCCAGGAGCGCAGGATATCGATGGCCTCGTCCGGATACTGGTCGACCAGCTCGCCCAGCCGGCGGATGGAGGAGGCGCGGACGCGGCCCTCCACCGTGCGCAGCTCGATCAGCTGGTCCATCGTCTCCTCGATGCCGAGCTGCGGCGCCATCGGCGCGGCGGCCAATCCACCTGCAAGGCCGGCGGCGTCCCCCTCCCCGCCATCGGCCAGCGCCGCACCGGCAGCGGCGGCGGTCGCGGGACCGGTCAGCTGCGGCATGGCGCCGCCGGCCGGGGCGGCCAGCGCCGGGGCGGGAGCTTCCGCCACCACCGGTTCCGGCGCCGGGAAGACGCGGCGGATCAGCGGACGCAGGCCGACGAGGATGACCAGGGCCGACAGCACCAGCAGGATCACCCACTGGATCAGCGTCATGACGTTGCGGGTCAGCGTCTCGGCGATCTCGTCGCCCAGCGGGCGCGGCGCGAGGTCGGGCGCCAGGTCGACGAATTCCAGATTGTCCACCGTCACCCGGTCGCCGCGCGCCTCGCTGAAGCCCATGGCGGAGCGGACCAGCTCGCCCAGGCGCTGAAGCTCCTCCGCCGCGCGCGGCTCGTACTGGCGGGTGCCGTCGGCGGCGGTCTTCCAGGTGCCGTTGACCAGCACGGCGACGCTGAGGCGGCGGACGTCGCCCGGCTCGATCACCGTTTCGCGGCTGACGTTGGAAATCTCGTAATTGACCGTCTCCTCCTGCCGCTTGCTGTCGTTGGAGGATTGCGGCCCCTGCGACTGGGCGCGCACGTCGCGCTGCGGCAGGTTCTGTTCGGCGGTGACTGGCGGCTCGCCGTTGCTGTCCTGGCTGCGGTCCTGCTCCTGCACGGTCTGGGTGGAGCGGACGACCTGGCTGTTGGGGTCGAAGGTCTGGCTGCGCACCACCTCGCGCTTGGTCTCCACCTCGGCGGCGACCTGGACGCGGACGTTGCCGGCGCCGAGCCGAGCGGTCAGCATCTGCTCCACCGCGCGGGCGACACGGGTTTCCGCTGCGACGCGCAGGCCATCGGTGCGGGCAGAGGCCAGCCCCGGCCCGTCATCCTCGGTCAGCAGCAGCTCGCCGGAGGAATCCATCACCGTCACGGCGCTGGGCTTCAGGTTCGGCACGGCGGCGGAGACGAGGTGGCGGATCGACAGCGCCTGCTTGCGGTCCATCGAGCCGCGGCCGCGCATGCGCACCACCACCGAGGCGGTGGGCTTCGGCGCACTGCGCGAGAACTCCTCGCGCTCGGGCAGGACGATGTGGACGCGGGCGGCCTCGACGCCGGACAGCGTCTCGATGGTGCGGCCCAGTTCCCCTTCCATGGCGCGCAGGCGGTTGATGCGCTGCATGAAGCTGGTGATGCCGAGCGGCTTGTCGGTGTCGAACAGCTCGTAGCCGACGCCGCCATGGGCGGGCAGTCCCTTTTCCGCCAGCGCCATGCGGACGCGGGAGACGTCGGCCTGCGGCACGCTGATCGTCGTGCCGTCGAAGCCGGCATTCACCGGCACGCCCATCTCCTGCACCGCCTTGGCGATGCGCCCGGCCTCCGCCGGTTCCAGGCCGCTGTAGAGGGCGGTCATGTGCGGCTGGGACAGCAGGACCGCCATGCCGGCGACGGCCAGGACGATGCCGAGCCCGGTCCCCGCCAGCACGAGCAGCCGACCGCGCCCCAACGACCGCAACGTGTCGATCAGACTGTCCACGGTTCCCCGCACCTTTAAAGTTTCTGAAAATCGGCGGGCCTAGTCTTCGCCCTGCGCACCCCGTCACGCTAACGGCGCGACTTTTAAGCGGAGTAAAAAACGGGAGGGTAGAGAACGGGGACCAAGGAATGGAATTGGCGCCCCGGATAAAGCCTCTAAAACTTTACCGATTTCTCGATTTACTAAAATTTTCGGCAATGGCTGGCGGGATGGAGCGATGATTACACGGTTCGGCATGGCGAGAACGGCGGCGGGGACAGCGGCACGGGACGACGTCCTGAACCGGCTGCGCGGATCGGGGCGGATCCTGGTGATCGCCCTGCCGGTGGCCCGGCTCTTGGCCGGCATCGCGGCGCTGGGCGCGGTGGCGGCGGCCGGGCTCGGTGGCTATTGGCTGGCGGCGGGCACCCAGGCGGTGGAGCAGCTGTGGACCCGGTCGGCGGAGATCACGCCGGCCGACGCCGTGGTCGACCTGCCGGAACTGGTGGTCAACCTGCGCCGCGACACGCCGTCCCGTTTCCTGAAGATCGGACTGTCCCTGACCGTCGCCGGCCGGGACCGCCAGAGGCTGGAGCAGGCGATGCCGCAGCTGACCGACAGCCTGCAGGAATTCCTGCGCAACCTGGACCAGGACGACCTCGACGGGTCGGCCGGGCTGCACCGCCTGCGCAGCGAGATCAAGCGCCGCTTCAACCTGATCCTGTCCGACCCCGCCGGCCGGCGCGACGTCGTCACCGACGTCCTGCTGCGCAGCCTGCTCACGCAATAGCGATCTCCAGAGGCACCGGATGACCGACACCCCCGCCCCGCCCGCCCCATCCACGCTCGTTGCCGCTCCCGCCGGAGAGGAGGATGCGGACTGGTCCGACGCCGCGTGGGAACTGGCCGCGGCCCAGCAGACCGCCGCGCTTCCCCCTCCTCCGGCCGCCCCGGCGGCGGAGGCCGAGGCGATGCGGCAGGCGCTGGCCGGCCTGACCGGCGAGACGAAGACGCTGAGCCAGGAGGAGATCGACCGGCTGCTGAATTTCGGTGCGCCGGAAGGCGGCGGGCCGGAATTGAGCGCCATCCAGCGGCTGGTCAGCTCGACCACGGTCAACAAGGACCGGCTGCCGATGCTGGACGTGGTGTTCGACCGCATGGTGCGGATGCTGAACACCTCGCTGCGCCAGTTCGCCTCGACCAACGTCGAAGCCTCGCTGTCGAAGATCGAGTGGCTGCGCTACACCGATTTCCAGGATGCCATCGAGCTGCCGGCCCTGATCGGCGTCGCCCGCGCCGAGCCGTGGGACAACCAGATGCTGGTGACGATCGACAGCGCGCTGATCTACTGCATGATGGACGTGCTGCTGGGCGGACGGCGGTCGCGGCCGGGGCGGATCGACGGGCGGGCCTACACCTCCATCGAACGCAAGATGACCGAGCGGATGATGAAGGTGGTGCTCCAGGATCTGGGGCAGTCCTTCGACCCGCTGGCCCAGGTCGATTTCGTCTTCGACCGGCTGGAGGTGAACCCGCAGTTCGCCACCATCACGCGCGCCACCAACGCCATCATCCGCGTGCGCATCGCCGTGGAGGTGGAGCGCCGCACCGGCCACATCGACATCGTCATCCCCTACGCCACGCTGGAGCCGGTCCGCGGCAAGCTGGTGCAGATGTTCATGGGCGAGAAGTTCGGCCATGACACGGTGTGGGAAAGCCACCTGAAGAACGAGCTGATGCGCTCCAAGCTGGAGCTGGTCGCCGTTCTGGCGGAGACCAAGGTGCCGCTGGGCGAGGTGCTGGCCTGGCAGAAGGGCCAGTCGCTGAAGCTGCGCATCAGTCCCGACTCCACCGTCCTGGTCTTCAGCAAGACCATTCCGCTGTTCGCCGGCCACATGGGACAGCGCAACGACAACATCGCGGTGAAGATCGACACCGATCTCGACACCAAGCAGGAGCTGATCGATGGTCTCCTTTCTCATTGACGCGGCCCTGGCGGTGATGCTGGTCACGGCGACCGCCTATCTGGTCATCGTCAACAAGCGGCTGAAGCTGCTGCGCACCGGCCAGTCCGAGATCAACGCCCTGGTGTCGACCTTCTCCAAGTCGATCGACGACACCGACGCCTCGATGAAGCGCATGGTGGCGTCGGCGACGGAGATCGCCGGCCGCCTGTCCGACGAGCTGGACCGCGCCAAGGGCATGAAGGAGGACATGGCGCTGATCCTGGGCTCCTGCGAGCGCACCACCGCCCGCATGGAGGACTCGGTCCAGCATGCCCGCGCCCTGCTGCGCCGCCTGGACGAGGGCGCGATGGGGAGCGTGGCGCGCGCCGCCCGCAATCAGGCGCGACCGGACGAGAGCGAAGCCGCCGCGAGCGTGGCGAAACCGGCCGAGGTAGCCGTGGAGGCTGCGCCGTCCTCGCCGCTGCTCTCGGCGCTGAAGGCGGCGGAGGTGGACAAAGGCGAGTTCCAGGCGCTCGAAACGGCTCTGCGCGCGGTGAGCGGCCAGATGCCGGCCGGCCGGCCGGTGGAGGCGGCCTCCCCGCTTTCCGCCAGCCCGGCGAAGGCTGCGGCCAGCGCCTTCTATGCGCGGCTGCGCACCGTCGGGCCGGAGGCGTCGGCATGATCCCGCGCATCCTGCCCATCACTTTGGTCGCCGTGCTGATGGTGCTGCCGCTGAAGCTCGGCGCCCTGGTCGACGGCTTCCCGGTCATCGCCCAGCAGTTCGACCGCGAGTTCGGCGCCCATGAGCGGCCCTGGGCAACCGATCTGAAGGCGAACGACGGCAAAGCCACGGCAGAGACGGCACCCGCACCGGCAGCGGTTCCGCTGCCGGTGTCCACCCCCGTTGCCGAGGTTCCACCGCCGGTGGCGCTGGCTCCGCCCAACTGCACCGATCCGTTGCTGCGCGCCGCCATCGACGAACAGAAGGCCGACAGCTCCGGCCGGCAGAACCGCCTGCGCGAGGCCGAAGCGGTGCTCACCGCGACCGAGGCGCGGGTCGGCACCCAGATCCAGCGGCTGAACGGGGTGAAACGCGAGGTCGAGGCGCTGATGAGCCAGCGCTCCACCCTGGCGCAGGAGGATTTGAAGCGGATGGTGGCGATCTACGAGGCGATGAAGCCGCGCGACGCCGCCCGCATCCTGACCGACATGGAAACCGACATCGTCGTCGACGTGCTCGACCGCATCGCCGAGCGGCGCGCGGCGCCGATCCTCGCCGAGATGGCCGACGCCAAGGCGCGCGAGGTGACGCGGCTGATCCTGCAACGCCGCGCCCTGCCCGGCGACCGCAAGGCCGCTCCGGCGGTCGTCGGGGCCGCAGTCCCCGCCATGCCGCGCCCCACCCTGACCAATTGAGTGCCATGACCAGCATGCCCGATGCCGTCGCGGCCCCGTCGCGCCCACCCCAGACCCAGCGCGGCGGTTCGTCCGGCGACGATGCGCACGACGAGGACTTCGCCAGTCTGGTGGAGGATGCCGCGGAGGAGGAACCCGACGAGGCTGCCCGCCCCGACCGCTTGCGCAAACGCTGGGACCCGAAGCCGGACGATCCCGTCGCCGCGCAGGGCGCGATCGTCCAGGCCGTGGTGCAAGCGGTGGCGCAGGCCGGTGGGACCGACGCCCCGCTGATGCCGTGGATGGCGGGCACAACGCCGCCGCCGGCAGCGACGCGCACCGTTTCCCCCGCGATGGTATCCGCATCGGTCGGGTCCGCCACGACGGAGGGGGCTGCCGCTCCCGAAGCCGGGCAGCCCGGTGGCAAGATGCCCGCCGGGCAGGCTGCCGCAACCGCACCGGCCACCGCTCCGCAGTCGAAGACGGAGACGAAGACGAAGACGGAGACGGAGACGTCGGTACCCAATGGACCGATGATGCAGGCGGAACAGGCACAGGCGGCACCTGGCGATGCGGCGGCACAGGGCGGCGCCGAGCAGGCGGCCGAGGTTCCTGTGACGCTCCAGGCCGTACAAACCGCCCTGCCGGCCGCGACATCCGCGACGCCGGGCGCGACCGTGGAAACGCCGCCCTCCCCGGACGGGCGTGAGAGCCGGCGCGACGAAGGCACCGATCCCCGCATCGCCATTCGCGGCACACGCGGCACCGGCCGCCAGGGTGCCGCTGCCGGCAAGGCCGAGCAGCCGGCCACTGCGTCCGCGACGCCCCACCATGGCCAGTCGTCGCCCGACGCCGCTCCCGCCCCCGCCGGCCGGGATGCCGCCCTTCCCTTCGTCGCTCCGCCGGCCACGGGCGGCGAGGCAGCGGCCACCGGGTTCGAGGCGGTGCCAACCCTGCCGGCCCAGGCGGCGACGCATTATGCCGCCGCTGCGGCGTCCGGCCGGGCAGCCACCGCGCACAGTCCGGCGATGGCGCAGCTGGCCGCCCCGCTGGTCCGCGTGGCCGAATCCGGCGGCGGCGAGTTCCACATCGACCTC
Organism: Azospirillum endophyticum; assembly: GCF_016595245.1. Classification (GTDB taxonomy): domain Bacteria; phylum Pseudomonadota; class Alphaproteobacteria; order Azospirillales; family Azospirillaceae; genus Azospirillum; species Azospirillum endophyticum. The sequence continues at coordinate 17,510 of NZ_JAENHM010000070.1, read as the reverse complement.
GCCCCGGCGGAGCTTGGCCGCATCCGCGTCGTCGCCGAGGTCAGCGACGGCAAGGTCTCGCTGACCGTCCAGGCCGAACAGGCCGACACGCTGGCCCTGTTGCGGCGCGACCTGACGCAGCTCGAACGCGCGCTCGGCGATGCCGGCCTGTCGCTCGACAGCTCCAGCCTTCAGTTCTCGTTGCAGGGCGACGGCCAGTCGCGCGGCTTCGCCGCTCCCGACCGGGGCGGCAACTCCGGCGGCTGGCGCGTACCGGCCGAGGCCGTTCCCGAACCCGTCGCGGACCGACCGCTGCGCCCGATCGACGGGCTGGTCGACGTCACCGTCTGAACAGGAAGGACTTCACCGCCATGACCACAACGTCCGGCACCGGTCTGCCGACCACCACGACAAAGACCGCGGCCGCCGCCACGGAAGAGCCCAAGAAGGCCACCGTCGATTACGAATCCTTCCTGAAGCTGTTGACCGCGCAGCTGCGCAACCAGGACCCGCTGGCGCCGATGGACGCCACCCAGTTCATGACGCAGCTGGCGCAGCTGTCCACCGTGGAGCAGTCGATGCGCTCCAACGACACGCTCGGCAAGGTGCTGGACACGCTGAAGAGCAGCGGCATGCGCATGGACATGGCCCTGCTCGGCCGCAAGGTGGAGGTGGCGTCGGACCAGCTGTCGCTGACCGGCGGCAAGGCGGAAGCCGCCTATACCGTCGACGGTTCGCCGGCTTCCGTGAAGCTGGAGGTGCTGAACGGTGCCGGCAGCGTCGTCTACAGCACGCCCGGCTCGCCGAAGACCGGCCGGCAGGTCTTCGACTGGACCGGCAGGACCGCCAGCGGCGGCACCGCGCCCGACGGGGTCTATACGCTGCGGGTGACGGCGAAGGACAAGGACGGCAAGGCGCTGAACAGCGCCACCGTCGTCACCGACACGGTGGCCGAGGTGCGCAGCGTCGACGGCGCCAGCAAGTTCGTGCTGAAGAACGGCGCCACGGTGGATTCAGGCGCGGTGCTGTCGGCATCGTGAAAATACGCCCTCTCCCGTTTGGGGATTCCCCCTCTCCCCCCGGGGAGAGGGTCGGGGTGAGGGGGAGGCATGGGGTGGATCTGATAGGAGACCGGGGGTGCGCGATGCTTGAAAATCCTCGCCACGCGCCCCCCTCACCCTAACCCTCTCCCCGGGGGGAGAGGGGACTCTTCAGAGGGAGAAGAGGACGCACTTACAAGCGCGTGTTGTCCTGGCGCAGCAGGCGGTCGATCAGCACGGCGCGGATCGGCTGGGCGGTCTCGCGGCCGATGAGGGAGCCGTTGGCGCCGGCCAGCAGCGCGGCGGCGACGCCCTGCGGATCGACCGCCGGGCCGTTGAAACGGCCATGGCCGGCGAGGTCGAACAGGGCTTCCAGCATGGCGCTGCGGGCGTGCGGCAGGCGGCGGCGGACCAGCAGCGCGTCGTCGGCGCTGCCGGCTTCCAGCGTCACCTGGGTCAGGATGAAGGCGACGGTCCGCCCGCGCTCCAACATCGGCACGACCAGCTGGCCGGCCTCCACGTAATAGGGGCCGCCGGCGACGGTTTCGGCGGGAGCGGCGGGGGTGGGGCCGGCGCCCTGCGGGGCCTCGAACCGGCCGAAGCCGTAGCCGCCGGCGAAGGCGAGCGCCGCGGCCACGGCGAACAGCAGGACGGCTTTCATGGCGCGGGCTCCCGAACAGACCGGATCATCAGAAAGGCAGAATCACGTCCAGCACCTGCTGGCCGTAGCGCGGCTGCTGCACGTCGGTGATCTGGCCGCGGCCGCCATAGGTGATGCGCGCCTCGGCGATCTTGTCGTATTCGATGGTGTTGGCGTTGCTGATGTCCTCGGGGCGGATGACGCCAGCGATGCGCATCTCGCGCAGTTCGTAGTTCACCCGCACCTCCTGCCGGCCGGCGATGACGAAATTGGCATTGGGCAGCACCTGGGTCACCACGGCGGCGACGCGCATGGCGATGCGCTCGTTGCGCTGGATGGTGCCGTTGCCGCTCGACGTGCTGGAGCTGTCGAGATCGACCAGGCTGGACGGATCGACCGCGTCGGGCAGGATGGCGGGAAGGCGGCTCTCCAGCCCGAAGAAGTTGGGCAGCCCGGCCTTCTCGTTGTTGGTGCGCCCGCGCTGGGTGCTGTTGCGCAGCTGCGCCTGGTCGGAGATGTCGATGACCACGGTCAGCAGGTCGCCGACCGCCTTGGCGCGGGGATCGCGGAAGAAGTCGCGCGACCCGGTGCGCCACAGCGAACTCGGGATCTGCTCGGCCATCGACGGCTGCGGCATCGGCAGCGAGATGACGCGGGCTTCCGGCTGCATCGCCGGGTTGGAGATCTCCGACAGGGAAGGAGCGCTGCCGATGTCGGCCAGCCGCGCGCAGCCGCCGGCGCCAAGCGACAGCAGCAGGATGGGGACGAGCGCGGTGCGCATGACGGAAGCTCCCTCGATGAAAGGACTTAAGGCTTTGCGGCTTGTGGCAGGCGGGGGCCGCTGACCGAAACGGTCTCGGCACCGGTGACGGTGCCGGTGACGACGGTGCTGCTGGCGATGTTCATGACGCGGACGCTGTCGCCGACGCCGCCCTCCTGCAACGCCCGCCCGCGGGCGGCCAGCAGCAGCGCGCCGTCCTCGTAGACCAGCGTCACCGGCCGGTTGCGCTGGACGACGATGGGGGCGCCGACCGAACCGACCTGGACCAGCCGCCCGGCGGAGAGCTGCCGGCGCGGCGACTGACCGACCAGCGCGTCGGCGGTGGCGATGAAGCCGGCCCCGGCGCGGTCCAGCGACAGGCGGATTGTGGTCAGGTCCGACGCCTCGATCACCTCGCCCGGCCGGATGCGGCGGACCGGCACCGGCATCGTCACCTCCACGTCGGCCCGGCCGCTCAGCTCGACCGCGTGGCCGTTGCTGAGGATGCGGGCCTGGAAGATGCCGGTGCGGGGATCGAGGCCGATGTCGCGCACGGCGTCCACCGGCCCGTCGAAGGGGCGGCCCAGAGTCAGCGCCACCTGGGCGTCCGGCGGAACCGAAGGGCCGAGGGAGGCCAGAAGCTCCTCCGCCAGCCGCGTCTCGACAGAGCCGGCGGCAGCCGGAAGGGGGAGCGCCAGCATGGTCCCGAGCAGGAGAACGGAGAGCGGCCGGCGGAGGGGGTGCTGCACGGTCGTCACCGCATGTTGGTCATGGTGGAGGCCATCTGGTCGCCGGCCTCGATCACCTTGGCGTTCATCTCGTAGGCGCGCTGGGCGGAGATCAGTTCGGTGATCTCCTGCACAACGTTGACGTTGGAGGATTCCAGGTATTTCTGGCGGATGGTGCCGAAGCCGGCTTGGCCTGCCAGCCCCTCCTGCGGTTCGCCCGATGCCGGGGTGGCGCGGAACAGATTGTCGCCCAGCGCCTCCAGCCCGGAATCGTTGACGAACACCGTCATCGCCAGCTGGCCCTGGTTGACCGGCTGGGCCTTGCCGTCGACATAGGCCAGCACCTCGCCGGAGCGGTTGATCACCACCTCGCGCGTGCCCTGCGGCACGGTGATGCCGGGGGCGACGGTGAAGCCGTCGGCGGTGACGATGCTGCCCTCCGGCGACAGCTTGAAGCTGCCGGCGCGGGTGTAGACGGTGTCGCCGCCGGGCTGGGTCACGTTGAAATAGCCGCGCCCTTCGATCGCCAGATCCAGCTCGTTGCCGGTGGAGGTCAGGTTGCCGGTGGTGTTGATGCGGTTGACCGAGGTCGGCCGCACGCCCAGCCCCACCTCGACGCCGGTCGGCACGATGGTGCCGCTGTCGGTCGACTGGCTGCCCTGCCGCTTTTCCGCCTGATACATCAGGTCCTGGAATTCGGCGCGCGAGCGCTTGAAGGCCGTGGTGTTGATGTTGGCGATGTTGTTGGAGATGACCTCGACGTTCATCTGCTGGGCCATCATCCCGGTGGACGCGATGCTGAGCACGCGCATGGACGGACTCTCCCTGTGGGGGCTTTAAGAGGATTTGCCGAGGCGGTTGATGGCGGAGCGCAGCAGGTCCTGGCCGTCGTCCACCATCTTGGTCACCGCCTGATAGTCGCGGGTCAGGTCCATCATCCGGCCGATCTCGACGATGCCCTGCACATTGGACCGCTCGACCTTGCCCTCCACCAGCCGGGTGTCGGGGGCGGGGCGCGCCTCCATGCCGTCGGCCGGCTCGAACAGCAGGTCGCCGGTCTGCTTCAGCGCCTGCGGGTTGTCGAAGCGCGAGACGGCGATGCGCGAGACCACGGCGCCGTCGGCCGACAGCAGCCCGTCGGAGCCGATGGTGATCCTGGACGCATCGGACGGGATGACGATGGGCCGGCGGCCGTCGTCCAGCACCGGATAGCCGTTGGTGCCGACCAGCGTGCCGTCGGCATCGCGGCGCAGCCGGCCGTCGCGGGTGTAGCGCACGCCGTCCGGCGTCTGCACCGACAGGAAGCCGTCGCCGTCCAGCGCCACGTCATAAGGGTTACCGGTCTCGGAGAAGGCGCCGGCCCGCAGGTCGGTGTAGGTGGAGCGGTCGATGGTGAAGGCGATGCGGTCGGTCGGCTTGCGCCCGCCGGCCTCCATCGCCGCTTCGAACAGGGTGCGTTCGCCGCGGAAACCGACCGTATTCATGTTGGCGACGTTGTTGGCGACGACGTCCAGCTGCCGCCGCAGCGCCATCTGGCGCGACAGTCCGATGTAAAGCTGGTTCTCCATCGCCGAACACTCCGGTTTTGAACTCCGCCTTAATCTGGACGAGGCAGTTTAAAGCCGGGTTTCAACCTGGACCGGTCCGGACGATGCCTTGCCGGTCTTGGCTCGGGTTTGACGATCATTTCGATAAAATGCGAGACGACTGTGATGAAACGGCGCCCGGATACCGCACTGACGCTTGGTTCGACGCTGGTTCTCGCCCTGCTGGCGGCGCCGGGTCCGGCGCAGGCCGCCGTCCGGGCGCAGCTGGGCGACCATGGCGACTATTCGCGGCTGGTGCTGTCGGTGCCGAAGGGGGTGGAACCGGTCGCGGTCGTCGACGGCTGCGTCCTGCGCGTCAGCGTACCCGATCCGCTGCGCTGGCCGCTGGCGAGTTTGCGTGACAGCTTCTCCCGCCGGCTGGCGGACTTCGTCACGGCAGACGGCGGTCGCAGCCTGATCGCGACGGTGCCCTGCGGGGCGCGGGTGGCAAGCTTCATGGAGCGGCGGAACCTGATCGTCGATGTCGGCGGGCCGCCGGTTCCGGGGGTCAAGCCGGGGGGGACGGGGGACGGGGCGGTGGAGGGGACGCCGGATGCGGTGGTCGCGGCTGCGGCGCCGGAGGTTGGCGCTGTCAGTATCACCGGAGTCGTCGAAGCGCTGAACCCCATCGGCACGGCCAACGCGGCGCCTGTCAATCTCACAGCCCCGGCAGAGTCCCCTCTCCCCCCCGGGGGGGAGAGGGAGAAGGAGGGGGAGAGTGCGCCCCTCCCCATCGTCGCCAGCCTGGAAGGCGAGGTACGCGACAGTATCCAAGAGACCCTGCGCCAGTTGGAGCGCATGCCGGAACGCCCGGCGAAACCCGCACCCCAGGCCGCCGAACCGCCAAAGCCGCCCGCTCCGCCGCCCATCGGGGCGATGGATCTCGCCGGCTGGGCCGGGGACGATTTCAACCGCACGCGCGCGGCTCTGCAAGGCGCGTTCGACAAGGCGCAGGGCCGGGCGCGGGTCGAGGCGCAGATCGCGCTGGTCCGCTTCCTGCTCGCCCGCGCGATGGACGAGGAAGGGCGCGCGGCCTTGGAGACGGCGGCCAGCCTGTCGCCGGCGTCCGACCAGCGTTACAGCCTGCGCATCCTCGGCGATGCCTTCCGCGCGCTCGACCGCGAGGACGCGCCTGACGACAACCTGTTCGTCCAGCTGCCGGCCGGCGCCATGCCCGACCACCATGTCTGGCGCAGCGTCGCGCTGGCGCCGAACCGCTGGGCGGCGGCGAAGGAGGGGTTGCCCATCGCGCTCCGCCGGCTGCTCGACTATCCGGCCGACCTGCGCAGCCGGCTGCTGACCACCCTCGCCGCCGCGGCGGACGAGGCGGGGGACAGCGTGGCGCTGAACCTGATCGTGCTGGAGATGATCACCGTCGATTCGACGGGCATGGCCGACGGCCGGCTCGATTATTTCCGCGGCCGGCTGGCGGAGCTGAAGGCGACTCCCGACGCGGCTCTCGAACGCTATGACGCCGCGGCGACCTTGCGCCGCGGTCCGTTCGCCCGGCGGGCGGAAGTGCGCGCCATCGAGCTGCGCCGGGGTCTCGGCCGGCTGGACGAGGACGGCGCCATCGCCGCGCTGGAGGCCCTGCGTTTCGCCTGGCGCGGCGACGAGATCGAGACGGATGCGCTGGCGGCGCTGGGCGGCGCCTATGCCCGCAGCGGCAGGACCGACGCGGCGCTCGACATCTTCGGCCTGCTGGGGCGGCGCTTCGGCGCCACCGCGCGCGGGCGCGACGCGCTGGCGGCCGGGCGGACCCTGCTGGGCGCCGTGCTCGATCGGCTGGAGCGGTCGCCGCCGGGCGGGCTGTATGCGCTGGCGTTGCAGGCGCGGCACGGCCGGTTGGTGACGCTGGCCGACAGTCCGGACGGCCGGCTGCGGCTGCGGCTCGCCACGCTGCTGCTGCGCGACGGCTACGGGCTGGAGGGCACCCGCATCCTGCATGCGCTGACGGAAGGCGCGAGCGGCGCGCGCCGGGCGGAGCTTGGCGCCACCCTGGCCCGCGCCCTGATCGACGGTGGGCGCGAAGGGGAGGCGCTGGACGTGCTGGCCCGCACCGGCGGGTCGGCGCTGGAGCCGGCTCTGGCCGAACGCCGCGCCCTGCTGCGCGCCGACGCGCTGCTCGGCGACGGCGACATGGTGCGGGCGCTCGACGCGCTGCGCGGCCTGGGTGGGGCGGAGGCGGCGCGGCTGCGGGCCGAGGGGCTGTTCGCCGCCGGGGAATGGCGGGCGGCGCGCAGCGCCTTCGCCGAACTCGCCGCCACCGGGACGGATCCCACGGCCGACGATCTGGCCTTGCAGGGGCTGTCGGCCTATCTGGCCGGCGATGCCGATGCCTTGCGCGGTTTCGGCGAGGCGCAGCGCGCGCGTCTGGCCGGCACCCGCTGGGCCGGGCTGCTCGACGCGCTCGCCCCGCCGCCCGCCGACGGGCCGCTGCGCGCGGAGTCGGTCGAGCGCGACCTCGCCGCGGCCGGCGCGCTCGACCGGCTGGCGCGAGCGTGGCGGCAGTCCCCCTGACCTTTGGGCCCCGATCCGTAAAGCCGCTTTAAACGGCGGGCTGTAGCGTCGGCGGACCGTTGCCCCCAATCGCGATGGCCTTTGCACATCCGGAGAAGAAGACATGCGCTTGATGTTCGGGTTGATCGCGGTGTTTGCCAGCGTGCTCGGCGGGTTCTACGCGATGGGCGGGCGGATGGCGGTGCTGTGGCAGCCGGTGGAGATCGTCATCATCATCGGTGCCGGCATCGGCGGCTTCGCCATCGCCAACAGCCCGTCGGTGCTGCGCGACACGCTGCGCGCCGTCGGCACCATCGCCCGCGGCCGGGCCACGCCCAAGAACGACTATCTCGACATGATCGCGCTGGTCTACGGGCTGCTGCGCGTCGCCAAGTCCAAGGGCATGTCGCAGATTGAGGCCGACATCGACAAGCCGGCGGAAAGCCCGCTGTTCACCCAATATCCCAATGTCCTGCGCTATGACCGCTGCATCACCTTCCTGTGCGATTACCTGCGCCTGATCGCGCTGGGGCAGGACAACCCGCACGACCTGGAATCGCTGATGGCGGAGGAGCTGGACACGCTGGGCCGCGAACTGAACCAGGTGCCGAAGGCGTTGCAGAACCTCGCCGACGCGCTGCCGGCGCTGGGCATCGTCGCCGCGGTGCTGGGCGTCATCAACGCGATGGGCGCGATCAGCGAGGCGCCGGAGGTGCTGGGCCGGATGATCGGCGGGGCGCTGACCGGCACCTTCCTCGGCGTGCTGCTGTCCTACGGCATGGTCGGCCCGATCGCCAGCGCCGCCCGCCAGCGCCGCGAATCGGAACTGAACATGTATTTCTGCATCAAGGCGGCGCTGTGCGCCTATCTGCGCGGCAGCCCGCCGCAGGTTTGCGCCGAATATGCCCGCAAGGTGCTGTACACCGACATCCAGCCCAGTCTGGCAGAAGTCGAGGTCGCCACCGCGCTGTCGTCGCAGGCCAAGGCCCGCGACGGCCGTCAGGCGGCGTGACCGGCCATGCCGCGCAAGACCGCCCTCCCCCCGATCATCGTCAAGCGCCACCTCGGCGGCCACGAGGAAGAGGAGCACAACGGCACCTGGAAGCTGGCCTACGCCGACTTCGTCACGGCGATGATGACCTTCTTCCTGGTGATGTGGCTGATGAACATCACCACCACCGAACAGCGCAAGGGCATCGCCGACTATTTCAATCCGGTCGCGGTGTCGCAGAGCAATTCCGGCGCCGACGGCATGCTGGCCGGCCGCTCGGTCGACAAGAGCGGATCGCTGACCACCCCGAACGCCGCCGGCGATCAGGCGAGCCCGGTGGCCTCGCCGCCCGTCGTCGCGTCGGTCGGCGACAGCGACCGCCAGCCGGCCGGCCGCAAGGACCCGATGCCCCATCCGCCGGGCAGTGCGGTTCCGCCGGTGGACCTGCTGCGCCCGGCAACGGAAAATGCGCCCGCGGCGTCTCCGGCTGTACCGCCGGCACCCCAGGCCACCCGCGCGGAGCTGGAGGCGCTGCTCGACCGCCAGTCCTCCGAACTGACGGAGAAGGTGGCGCTGGAGTCGCTGGAACGGGATCTCCGCCAGCGCATCGCCGCGTCGCCGGATCTCAGCGCCCTGCAAGGCAGTCTGGTGATCCAGCAGGTGCCGGAGGGGCTGCGCGTCCAGCTGACCGATCAGGCCCGCTTCTCGATGTTCAAGGTCGGTTCGGCCCAGATGAACGACCAGGGCCGCCGGCTGATGCGGATGGTGGCCGCGGCGCTGGCGTCGGTGCCGAACCCCATCGGCATCACCGGCCACACGGATGCGCTGGGCTATGCGCCGGATGCGAAGTACGGCAACTGGGAACTGTCGAGCGACCGCGCCAACGCCGCCCGCCGCGAGCTGCTGGCCAGCGGCATTCCGGGCGGGCGCATCGTCCGGGTGGAAGGACGTGCCGATCTGGACCATTTCGGCGCCAGCGACCCGCTCGACCCCAGCAACCGGCGGATCAGCATCACGCTGCTGCGGCGGTAGGAGTGAAGTGTCGGGTGCGAATGCCCCCACCTAACCTCCCCCGCTGGGCGGGGGAGGAACTGCCGCCTCTCTGCCGCACAAGCACTTACCCCCTCCCCCGCCCAGCGGGGGAGGGTTGGGGTGGGGGCACTCGCACCCGACACTCGGCCAAATAAATCCAAAGAAAATTTTAACAAAACCACCCTCCTTTTCTTTTAAAGCCCCTTTAAAACCCCTTCGCTACCGTTAACCCCGCCAGTCATCCGCGGAGAATCCCGGAACGCACAACTTCCCTTCCGTTCGCCGTCACGACGACGGCCCGTTCGACGGTTGACCAGAGGATTCCAAGGATGAGCCTGTACAGCGCCATGCGTTCCGGTGTCAGCGGCATGTCCGCGCAAAGCTCGCGCCTTGCCGCCATTTCGGACAACATCAGCAATTCCCAGACGGTCGGCTACAAGCGGGCCACCGTGGATTTCTCCACCCTGGTCACCTCGCCCGGCAGCCGCAGCACCTACACCGCCAGCGGCGTGCAGTCCGCCACGCACTATCAGGTGCAGCAGGACGGCACGATCCTCGGCACCGGCTCGTCCACCGACATGGCGATCAGCGGCAACGGCTTCTTCGTCGTCGGCAACAAGGCGTCGGGCACGCCGCAATATTCGCTGACCCGCGCCGGCAGCTTCCTGCCCGACGAGGCCGGCTTCCTGCACAACAATGCCGGCCAGTATCTGGAGGCCTGGAAACTGAATCCCGACGGCACCATGCCGAACGTCAGCACCTCCCGCTTCGACGACCTCCAGTCGGTGAATGTCGGCAACCTCGTCTATGGCGGCAGCAAAACGACGCAGATGGATTTCTCCGGCAATTTGCCGGCCCAGGCCGCCGCCGGCGACAGCTTCACCAGCAGCCCGACCTTCTATGACGGGCTGGGCAATCCGCTGGACCTGTCGCTGACCTGGACCAAGGCCGCCGGCCCCAACCAGTGGACGCTGACCGCTGCCGGCCCGACCGGCTACACCGTCGCCGGCGCGCCGGTGACGCTGACCTTCGCCGCCACCGGCCCCTATGCCGGCAAGCCGGTGGACGGCGCCGGCCTGCCGCTCGACCCGATGCCGGGCCTCACCGTCACCTCGCCGGCCACGCCGACCGCCGACAGCTTCACCATGTCGCTCGGCAACGTCACCCAACTGAACGGCGATTACGTCCCGACCGTCACCGGCGACGGCGCCAAGGTCGGGCAGGTCACCTCGGTCGACATCGACGACAGCGGCAAGCTGTGGGTGATGTACGACAACGGCGCCCGTCAGGCGCTGTACCAGATCCCGATCGCCACCGTCACCAACCCCGACGGGCTGGTCGCCCAGGACGGCAACACCTACACGCTGGGGGCGGACACCGGAACCCTGACGCTCGGCGCCGGCAAGCAGGGCGGCGCCGGCAGCGTCGTCGGCAGCGCGCTGGAACAGTCGAACGTCGACATCGCGACCGAGCTGGTGTCGCTGATCGAGACGCAGCGCGCCTACTCGTCCAGCGCCACCCTGGTGCGCACCGCCGACGAGATGGTCGAAGAAACCACGCGCCTGAAGCGCTGAGTCCAGTTCCGACGGAGTCCCGGCCATGAGCGTCCAACTCGCCCTCACGTCCGCCCTGTCCGGCCTGCGCACGACGCAGCAGCAGGCGGCGATGGTGTCCCACAACCTCGCCAACGCCACCACCGCCGGCTATGTGCGCCGCGACCTCGACCTGTCGGCGGTCAGCACCGCCGGCCGCGGCGCCGGGGTGCGGGTCGATGCCGTCGCCCGCAAGGTGGACGAGCTGCTGATCCGCGACGCCCGGTTCGAGACCAGCCGCTACAGCGGGCAGGAGGCGCGCGCCTCGGCGCTGGCCGACTATGCGCTGGTGCTGGGCCAGCCCCAGGACGAGAAGTCGGTCTCGACCCAGCTGTCGAAGCTGCAGCAGGCCTTCTCCCGCCTGCACGACATGCCCAACGACGACGCGGCGCGGAACGCCGTGGTGTCGCAGGCGACGGCGCTGGCCGGCGGGCTGAACCGTGCCGCCGAGGCGGCGCAGACGGTGCAGGACGATGCCAGGGGCCGGCTCCAGACCTCCGTCGATGTGGTGAACACCTCGCTCCAGCGCATCAGCGACCTCAACGGCAAGATCGCGACGCTGGAGACGCGCGGCGGCGACGCCGGCGACCTGCGCGACCAGCGCGACCGCCTGCTCGATCAGGTTTCGCAGGAGATCGGCATCCGCACCTACAGCCGCGAGGACGGCCAGGTGGTGGTGATGACCCGCAACGGCCAGACCCTGCTCGACCACCCGCTGGCGCCGGGCGAAAGCCCGCTGACCCTGCTGGGCGACGAGGTGATGGCGAACGGCGTCGCCCTGTCGGCCAACCCGGACAGCGAGATCCAGAGCGGCCGCATCATGGGCTATGTCCAGACCGTCAAGCAGGACATGCCGCGCGCCATGGCGCAGTTGGACGAACTGGCCGCCGGCCTCGTCCAGGCCTTCCAGGGGGCGGAGGCCGACCCGACCCAGCCCGGCCTGTTCACCGATGCCGGCACGGCCTATGGCGCCACCGCCGGTCTGGCCTCGCGCATCGCCGTCAACGACGCGGTGCGGACGGAAAGCTGGCGGGTGCAAAGCGGCGTGCAGGCGGCGGCCCCGCTCCCGACGGGCGACCAGACGCAGATCGAGACGTTCCAGGCCGTCTTCACCGGCACGCGCAGCTTCGCCGCCACCGACATGCCGGCCAACGCGACGCTCGGCAGCTACGCCACCGCCATGGTGTCGGCCCAGCAGGGCTACCGCACCGGCGCGGAGTCGGAGATGAGCGCGCGCAAGATCAGCGCCGACACGCTGGAGACCGCCCGCATCAACCGCGACGGCGTCAACATCGACGACGAGATGCAGAAGCTGTTGCTGATCGAGCAGAGCTACGGCGCCAGCGCCCAGGTGGTGCAGGTCGCCGGCCGCATGATCGACATCCTGTTGCAGATCAAGGGGTAAGCCGATGCTGTACAATGCCCTGTCCACGCTGGGGATGAGCCGGTCGCTGCAAAGCACGATGACCCGGCAGCAGATGGAGCTGACCCGCGCCAACGAGGAGGTGTCGACCGGCGTCCATGCCGACGTCGCCGCGACCATCGGCGCCGGTACCGGCCGCGACATCGCCCTGCGCAACCTGTTCGACCGCACCGACGAGTATGTGAAGACCACCGACCTGCTCGACGGCCGGATGAAGACGATGGACAGCGCGATGACCAGCATCCTCGCGTCGGGCACCGACCTGCTGGCCGCCGCCTCCACCGGGCTGGGGCAGCAGTCGCCGACCGGGACGTCTCTGCAAATCCGCGCTCGCGGCGTGCTGGATCAGGTGGTCGGGCTGCTGAACGCCTCGTCGGGCAACAGCTATCTCTTCGCCGGCACCGCGCTGGACCAGCCGCCGATGCGCAATGTCGACGGCGACAAGTCGGGCCTGCGCTCGCCGATGCAGATCGTCCGGGACGCCATCCAGTCGGCCACCGGCGGCACGGCGATGCCGATCACGGCGGCGGAGACAGCGGCGGTCGTCGCCCGGCTCGACGAGCTGTTCGCGGTGCGCGACCCGGCGACGCCCGCCCCCGCCCCGCTGACCGATACGTTCGAAGGCGGCCTCTACACCGGCACCACCACGATGCAGCCGGGCGGCTCCGCGTCGCCGCGCGTCGCCGGCCAGCCGGCGGAGTCCACCGGCATCGCCTATGGCGTGCAGGCCAACGATCCGATGATGCGGCAGATGCTGGAAGGCATCTACATGCTGGCGGCGGTCGATACCTCGCAGATGGAGGTCGACGCCTATCCCGACTACATCAGGACGGCGGTCGACAAGCTGTCCGGCGGGCTGGGCAAGCTGCGGGAGGCGACGGCGCAGCTCGGCATCCAGCGCGCCCAGGTCGCGGCTCTCGCCGAACAGCACAAGACCCAGAAGTCGGTTCTCAGCCTGCAGATCGACAATCTGGAAGGGGTCGATCCCTACGAGGCCAGCACGCGGATCAGCCAGCTGGAGGCGCAGATCGACGCCACCTCCAGCGCCACCGCGCGCATCGCCAAGCTGCACCTGACCAACTACCTCTAGGCGCGATTCCCATGAGCCCCGGCATCCAGGTCCCCCTATCGTACCGGCTCCGGCCCGCCTTGCGCCGCGCCCTGGTGCTGGCCGGCGGGCTGCTGCTGGCGTTCGGCATGCTGTCGGCCGTCCCCTCGGCGGCACAGACGCGGGTGAAGGATCTGGTCACCTTCGATGGGGTCCGCCGCAACCAGCTGGTCGGCTACGGGCTGGTGGTCGGGCTGAACGGCACCGGCGACCGGCTGATCAACACCCCCTTCACCGAACAGAGCCTGAAGGGGATGATGGAGCGGCTGGGCATCAACACCCGCGGCGAGACGCTGCGCACCCGCAACGCTGCGGCGGTGATGGTGACGGCCAGCCTGCCGCCCTTCCCGCGCCAGGGCACGACGGTCGACGTGACGGTCTCGGCGCTCGGCGACGCCACCAGCCTGCTGGGCGGCACGCTGGTGGTGACGCCGCTGCTGGGAGCCGACGGCGAGGCCTATGCCGTGGCGCAGGGGCCGCTGTCGGTCAGCGGCTACACCGCCGGCGGAACGGCGGCGACGGTGACCAAGGGCGTGCCGACCACCGCCCGCATCGCCAACGGCGCCACGGTGGAACGCGAGCTGAAATTCGCGCTGAACGACGTCGGCGCGGTGCGGATGGCGCTGCGCAACCCCGACTTCACCACGGCGATCCGCATCGCCGACGCGGTGAACGGCCGGCTCGGCACCGGCAACGCCCGGGTGGTCGATCTGACCACCGTCGACGTGCGGATCACCGGGTCCTATGTCGGCAACGTCTCCCGCCTGATCGGCGAGATCGAGCAGCTGGCGGTCCGCCCCGACGCCGTCGCCCGCGTGGTGGTGGACGAACGCAGCGGCACCATCGTCATCGGCGACGATGTCCGGGTCAGCCGTGTCGCCATCACCCAGGGCAACCTCACCGTCCGCGTGGTGGAGACGCCGCAGGTGTCGCAGCCGCAGCCCTTCAGCAACGGCTCGACCGTCGTCGTGCCACGCACCGACGTGCAGGTCCAGGAGGGCAACGGCCGCCAGTTCGTAACGGTCGGCGGCAATGTCAGCCTGCAACAGCTGGTCAACGGGCTGAACGCGCTGGGGGTGGGGCCGCGCGACATGGTGGCGATCCTCCAGGCCATCAAGGCCGCCGGCGCCCTGCACGCCGACCTGGAAATCATCTGACCCCCAAAGACCAGGATGGAGAGACGACGATGGACATCGCCGCAACGACCCTCCGCAGCCCTGCGACCCCCACGCCGGCAACCGCGACGCCGGCCGTCCCCAACCCGGAAGCGGCCGACAAGGTCGCGAAGGAATTCGAGGCGATGCTGGTCGGCCAGCTGATGGAAAGCATGTTCGCGGGCATGCGCGAAAGCCCGCTGTTCGGCGGCGGCGGCCCGGCGGAGAAGCCGTGGCGCAGCATGATGTTGCAGGAATACGGCAAGGCCATCGCCGAATCCGGCACGCTCGGCATCGGCAGGATGACGCAGGACGAGATCGCCCGCCTCTACGCATCCCAAGCGGAGCAGCGCTCATGAGCGTCACCCTCAAGGACCTGATCCACGAATTCGCCCCCGAACGCCGGCCCGAACAGGCGCAGCCCGAGGGACCGGCCGCTCCCGATCCCGGCTATGACGGTGCCACCGCCCTGCTGGTCCGCGATTTCCTCGACGCGGTGGAAGCGCTGTCCGCCGTGCTGGAGGAGGAATCCGCCTGTATCGCCGCCGGCATGCTCGACCGGCTGGAGGTCTTCGCCCACCGCAAGGCGGCGATGGCCGAACAGCTGGAGGGTGCCGTCCTGCGCGCCCGCGACGAAGGCATCCGCCTGCCCGACGATCTGCGCGCGATGACGCTGGAGCGCATCGATCGGCTGGAGCGGGCGGTGTCGGTCAATGCCTCCGGCCTCGTCGCCCTGCGCAAGGCGGTGCTGACCATCAACCGCAATCTGCTGACCGCGTTGGAGAAGGCGTCGAGCGACGGCACCTATGCCCGCGACGGGCAGGCGCGCCGGCCGGTGGAGCTGTCGGCCTCGGGCCTGAACGCCACGCTGTAACGCCCGTCAGCGACCCTTCACGCTGGCCAGTTCGCCGGCCTGCTCCAGCTTGATGATGCAGGCGACCAGCGCGCGCTGGAAGCCGCGGGCGTCGGCCGGCAAGGACACCCCGGTGCCGGTCGGCCAGAACTCGACGAAGGCGAGGCTGCCCTCCTCCCCCGCGCCCGGCCATTCGAAGGCGACGCCCAGCCCGATCTCCTTCGTCGTCCGCCGATGGTCGGTGACGAGGATCTGCGCTTCCCAATGCATGCCGCCGGTGCCCTTCTCGGCCCGCTGCTGGCTCCAGCCGCGCAGGTAGTCGCGGAAGGTCTCCGACTGGCGGTCGAGCCGCACATAGCTCGACCGGTCGGTCACCGTCTGCGCCAGCTTCGTGGTGTAACGGGCCTGGGCGAGCGCCCGCGTCACGTCGGCGCAAAGCTCCTCGATCTTTGCGAAACTGCGCTTCACCGTGTCGGCAAGCGCCGCCGCCAGGGCTGGACCGGTCAACGCAGCCGCGGCTTGGTCCTTGCGATACATGTCGAAGAGATCGTCCGAATCGCCCATCGCCGTCACCACGCCACCGTCAAGGCCATCACCGCATGGGCGGACCACATCCGTCGAATTCAGCAAAAACAAGTTAATAGCCGATGAAGCGACCATGGGAACGCCGACCCGGAAAGCCCGAACGCTCGAATCCCGCCCCGTCATCGCTTCTTCATCGAAACGGCATAAGACCGTATCGGGTCATCAAGCACATGTGAGGCCCCGACACCGTAAGGATACACCCCCATGCGCAGGCTGTTCGCACCGGTCTTCCTCATCGCCCTGGCGCTGCCCGCCGGTGCCGCTTCTGCGGCGACGGTGGAGGTCGGCCCCCGCCCCTATTTCCTGATCGACCAGATCCGCAATCCGGAGCTGAAGGCGAAGCTGGAGGCCTGTGCCGACAAGCCGCTGGAGAAGAAGCTCTTCTCCATCGCCCACCGCGGCGCGCCGATGCAGTTCCCGGAGCACACGCTTCAGTCCTACCGCGCGGCGGCACGGATGGGCGTCGGCATCCAGGAATGCGACGTGGCCTTCACCGCCGACAAGCAGCTCGTCTGCCGTCATGCCCAGAACGACCTGCACACCACCACCAACATCCTGGCGACCGACCTCGCCAGGAAATGCAGCAAGCCGTTCGTGCCGGCCGACGGCGACAAGCCGGCCTCGGCCGAATGCCGCACCAGCGACATCACCCTGGCCGAGTTCAAGAGCCTGACCGGCAAGATGGATGCCGCCAACACCAAGGCGACCAACGTCGACGCCTACATGAAGGGCACGCCGGCCTGGCGCACCGACCTGTATGCCGCTGCCGGCGGCACGCTGATGACCCATGCCGAGTACATCCAACTGGTCAAGGCGCAGGGTCTGAAATTCACGCCGGAACTGAAGGCGCCTGCGGTCGATATGCCGTACCAGGGCTGGAGCCAGGAGAATTATGCCCAGGCGATGATTGACGAATACAAGGCCGCCGGCATCCCGCCGGAGGATGTGTTCCCCCAATCCTTCAACCTGTCCGACATCCTGTACTGGATCAAGGCCGAGCCGGCTTTCGCCAGGCAGGCCATCCTGCTGGACGAGCGGGATGAAACCGACAAGAGTTTCAACCACATGGATCCGGCCACCTTCAAGCCCTCGATGAAGGAACTGAAGGAGATGGGCGTCAACTACATCGCCCCGTCGCTGCCTTTGCTGGTGACCGTGGAGAATGGCAGGATCGCCCCGTCCGCCTATGCCAGGGAAGCCAAGGCCGCCGGGCTGAAGATCATCACCTGGTCGCTGGAGCGGTCAGGCCCGCTGCAGAAGGGCGGTGGATATTACTACAAGTCGATCAACGAGATCGTGAACAACGACGGCATGGTCTATGAGCTGGTCGATGTGCTGGCCCAGCAGATCGGCGTCGAAGGCATCTTCTCCGATTGGCCGGCGACCGTCACCTATTACGCGAACTGCATGAACCTGAAGTAAGTGAGGACGAAACGCGAAACACCCCGGTTCGTGGGAACCGGGGTGTTTCAGATCAGTGTGAAGATGCAAGCATGAGCTTCGTGTATGGAGCGTCTCTTGAGCCTGAGTGACCTGGCGG
>NZ_JAENHM010000007.1 GCF_016595245.1 Azospirillum endophyticum | reverse complement strand
CAGCCAACCCATGAACAAGACAGTTGCTCATCCCAACCCTTCTCCCGCGAGGGGAGAAGGGCTATTCGCCAGAGAAAGTCGCATCTCGTTCGAGGATGCGAGATCTGTGCATGCCGTAGCGCGGAGGCGGGGATCCAGGCTATCCATCGCCTCTGCTTGCAAGGTCTGGATTCCCGCCTTCGCGGGAATGACGGCCGAGGTAAGTACGCGATGCGATGGACGCGAAGCGCTTTAAACTTGAGGCCTCTCTCAGCGAGTACCCGATTTCTTCACAAACTCGAAGGCGGGAATCCAGGCGATGCAAGTCACCGCGCCGGACACTCGCTTCCCGGCTATCGCGGGGACGACGAATCGGAAACCTGCGCAACTGCGCGATGAGTATCTGCCCTGATCGCCTCTCGGCCAGGTGCGTTGACTTCTTCACGGCCGCCTTCGAGGACGACGCGCGACGGTGCGTCGCGCGTCCGTCAAGCAATGATGTCCGGCAGCAACCGGCTTTCAAGGACCATGATCTGGTCCTTCAGCATCAGCTTGCGCTTCTTCAGCCGCTGCATCTGCAACTGGTCATAGGGCGCACGCTCGACCAACCGGGCGATGACGTCGTCCAGGTCGCGGTGCTCGCTGCGCAAGCTCGCCAGCTTTTCCTTCAAAATCTCTTGCTCGTTCATCGCGCCCGTTAGGAATGGCCGTTGCCCCGTGTGGTGCGGGGGTGCTCTTGCGGGTAACCCGTTGGCTGGGCGGGCCGGACTATACCAGATATCCGGCGCCACGGCACCGCCAAACCACGGGCTCGGTCCTTTGGCCGTGCCATGCCGGCCATACGGCGCCGTGGGGAGGGGGGTGCGGTGCAATGCCTCCTTTGCGGCGGCCGGCAACGATTGCGGGAAATATCCATTCCGGTAACATGGCGGTCCATTTGAACGAACAGGCGAACGGGACGGGAAACTCTCAATGACTGCCCCAACGAAAGCCGGCAAGCGCATCGGCATCCTGACCAGCGGCGGCGACTGCGCCGGGCTGAACGCGGTCATCCGTGCGGTGGTCCATCGGGCCACCGGCTATGGCTGGCAGGTGCTGGGCATCAAGGAAGGCACCCAGGGACTGCTCCAGCGTCCGGTGCAGTACCAGACGCTCGACCTCGGCTCCGTCGACGGTCACATGATGCGCCAGGGCGGCACCATCCTCGGCACCACCAACCGCGGCGATCCCTTCGCCTACCCGATGCCCGACGGCACGCTGAAGGACCGGTCCGACGAGATCATCGGCGGCTACCGCGAGCTTGGCCTCGATGCGCTGATCGGCATCGGCGGCGACGGCAGCTTCGCCATCCTGCACAAGCTGGCGCAGAAGGGCGGCTTCCCGATGGTGGGCGTGCCCAAGACCATCGACAACGACCTCGGCAAGACCGAGGTGTCGGTCGGCTACGACACCGCCGTCGCCGTGGCGGTCGAGGCGCTGGACCGCCTGCAGCCCACCGCCGCCAGCCACCACCGCGTGATGGTGCTGGAGGTGATGGGCCGGGATGCCGGCCACATCGCGCTGGCGGCCGGCATCGCCGGCGGGGCCGACGTGATCCTGATCCCGGAAATCCCCTATTCCATCGAAAGCATCGCCGCCAAGATCCAGAACGTGCGCGACTCAGGCCGCAACTTCGCCCTGGTCGTGGTGTCGGAGGCGGTGAAGACGTTGGAAGGCACTGGGGTCAAGAAGATCCTCCAGGGCGGCGAGAAGCGCTATGGCGGCATCGGCGATTACATCGGCGAGAAGATCGCCGACGCCACCGGCGCCGAAACCCGCGTCACCGTGCTGGGCCATGTCCAGCGCGGCAGCATGCCCAGCCCGCGCGACCGCCTGATCGCGTCGGCCTTCGGTGTCCATGCCGTCGACCTGATCGCGGAGGGCAGGTTCAACCGCATGGTCGCCTGGTCCAACCGCGGAGTCATCGACGTGCCGATCACCGAGGCGATCGAGCATTACTCCTGCGTCGAGTTGGATGGCGCGCTGGTGAAGACCGCCCGCGGCCTGAACATCAGCTTCGGCGATTGAGCGGCCCCCTGTGACCGGTCCGGTGTCCGCGAACCCCTTCTGGGACTTCTCCCTGGCCGTCTATGGCCGGCCGGGGGTGCCCGCTTGCTGCCTGGCCCTGCAGGACCGCCGCGGGGTGGACGTCAACCTGCTGCTGTTCGCCGCCTGGGCCGGGCTGGAGTGCGCCGTCCGCCTGTCCGCGGAGGAACTCGCCCGCATCGACGGGGCGGTCGCCGGCTGGCGGGAGGAGGTGGTTCGCCCGCTGCGCGTCCTGCGCCGCCGGGCCAAGGCGGAGGACGACGCCTTCTATCGCCGGATGAAGGCGGCGGAGCTGGAGGCCGAGCGTGTCCAGCAGGACCGCCTGTTCGCCGCCGGCGGCGTCGGGCCGCGTCCCGGCGGCGGCCTGCCGCTTGCCGCCGCCAACATGGCGTTGCTGCTGCCCGGCGGCGACCCGGCGCTGGAGGCGTTGCTGGGAGTGCTGGAGAGAGGGTGAGCGGGGGGGGGGGCCGCATAGGCGCAAACTTGCAGGCTCAACTGCTGTCAAAGCCAAGGACGTCCCTTATCAACCGTCATTCCCGCGGAGGCGGGAATCCAGACTTTGCAAATACTTGCACTTGGAACTCTGGATCCCCGCCTTCGCGGGGATGACGCTGAAAGAGGTGCCGGCCCATTGGGAAATGAGCAGGGGCCTTTAAGTTGGCGCCTATGGGGGGGCCGTGGGGACTCACACGCCCTAGCGGTTCAGAATCAGCTCGTCCGGGTTGCGGACGACGTTCGACACCAGCACCGGCTTCCCCGCATAGAAGGCGCTGCAGCGCTTGCCGCTGACCAGGCGGGTCAGTGCCGCTTCCCATTCGCGCCCCTTGGGACCGATGATGCGCAGCTTCAGCTGGTCGACCAGCGGGAATACCTTGAACTGCTCGACCTCGACCGGCTCCGTGCCGGTGGTGGTGAAGACATCCTGCTTCAGGGTCAGGGTCTTGCCGTTGATTTCCAGCGTGATGTCCTGCGACCACGGGCAGCCGTTCGATTTGGCGCCTTCGTTGGCCTGCGCGGCGGCGATCCCGAGACCGAAGAACAACAGGGTGGCGAGGGTGATCCGGCGGGGGCCGGATTGGCAGAATGCCCGGAATGGGCCGGTGGTCATGATCCGCTCCTTGAACGACGGCGCGGACAATAACCATGGGTGGGCTCCATGACAATCCAGGGAAAATCCCGATCCTGTGACCGTTTGCAACGATTTCAGACCTGAGGTGACTGGACCGGCGGGAAGCACCGGGGCATGCTCCGGATCCCGGCAGTACGCCCGCCAACTTCCCTGAGTTCCGATGGTTACTTTGTCGCAGGCCCTGCTGATCGCCCTCGACCACCATCAGGCGGGCCGGGTGGCGGAGGCGGAGGACATCTATCGTCGAATCCTCCGCGCCGATCCCGAATATGCCGACGCGATGCAACTTCTGGGTGTTCTTGCCGCCCAGACCGGCCGATTGACGGAGGCGGGGCGGCGCCTGCGCCAAGCGGTGGCGTTGCGCCCCGACGCAGCCGGCGGCCTGTCGAACCTCGCCGGGGTCGAGCAGTCCGGCGGCGGCCCCGATGCCGCCCTGCGGCTCTATGGGCGGGCCTTGCGCCTGATGCCGGATCTGGCCGACGCCCATGCCAGCCGGGCCGGAGCCCTGCGCCGGCTGGGTCGGCCGCAGGCGGCGCGGGAGGCCGCCGGGCAGGCGCTGGCCCTGGCGCCCGACCATGCCGACGCACTGGCGAATTGTGCCGCCGCCCTGCTGTCCTGCGGCGACCCCCGGTCGGCCGAGCGCTCGGCCCGCCATGCGCTGCGCCTGAACGCCCGCTCCGCCGTCGCTCATGCGACGCTGGCCGCCGCGCTGGCCGCGCAACGGCGCTGGAGGGAGGCCGCAACCGCCGCCCGCGACTCCCTGGCTCTCGACCGCGACGGCGGCGAGGCATGGGAGGTGCTGGGCGCGGTGCTGGCGAAGCTCGGCCGGTTCCCGGATTCGCTGGAGGCCTTCGCGGCGGCGGAACGGCTGCGGCCCGGCCCGTCCTTATGGGCGGCGCGCGGCACCGCCCTGATCGCCATGGCCCGCCCGGCGGAGGCGGCGGCCGATTTCGACCGGGCCCTGGCCGACCGGCCGCAGGACGCCGGGCTGCACTGGAACCTCGGCTTCGCCCGGCTGATGGCCGGCGATTATCGGGGCGGATGGCCGGAGTTCGACTGGCGCCGCCATGACGACCGCGCCGAACCGCCCTGGCGCCGCTTCGCCCAGCCGACATGGCGCGGCGAGCCGCTCGATGGCCGGACCGTCCTGCTCTACGCCGAACAGGGGGTGGGCGATACGCTCCAGTTCCTGCGCTATGTCCCGATGGTGGCGGCCCGCGGCGGCCGGGTGGTGCTGGAGGTGCAACCTCCGCTGCTGCCGCTGATGCAGGGCGTGGAGGGCGCGGCGCGGGTCATCGCCCGCAGCGACCCGCTGCCGCCCTTCGATCTCGAATGCCCGCTGATGAGCCTGCCGCGCGCCTTCGCCACCGGCCTGGACGGCGTGCCCGCCGACACTCCCTATCTGCGGCCGGACCCTGCGCGCGTCGCCCGCTGGCGCGGGCGGCTGGGTCCGCGGGACGCGGTCCGCGTCGGCGTCGTCTGGGCCGGCAACCCGTGCTTTCCCGGTGACGAGGACCGCTCCCCCGGACTGGCCGGCCTGCGCGCCCTGTTCGATGTCGCGGGCTGCCGCTTCTACGGCTTGCAGATGGGGGCGGGGCGGGGCGATCTCGCCGGTGCGATCCTGCCGCGGAGTTTCACCGATCTGGGACCTGAAATCGCCGACTTCGCCGACACCGCGGCGATCATGGCGCATCTCGACCTCATGGTGTCGTCCTGCACCGGCCCGGCCCATCTGGCCGGGGCGCTCGGCCTGCCGCTGTGGCTGGCTCTGCCCTTCTCGGCGGACTGGCGCTGGCTGACCGGCCGCGACGACAGCCCGTGGTATCCGGCTGCGCGGCTGTTCCGGCAGCCGGCGCCCGGCGACTGGCCTGCGGTCGCCGGGCGCATGGCCGCCGAACTGGCGGCGCTGGCTCAGCGTTTCAGGCCGTTGCCGTAGCGCGAGCAGTCGTAGTCGTCGGTCCCGGCCTCGGCATGGCCGCCGTTGGAGGTGTTGTAGCGCGGATCGTCGCAGCGTCCGTTGCGGGCGTAGGACGAGTCGGAATTGCCCGACCCGAACAGCCCGCCGCCGCTGCCGCCGAACAGCCCCCCGCTGTTGCCGCTG
The DNA here is from genome assembly GCF_016595245.1 of Azospirillum endophyticum. Lineage (GTDB taxonomy): Bacteria > Pseudomonadota > Alphaproteobacteria > Azospirillales > Azospirillaceae > Azospirillum > Azospirillum endophyticum. Next base: position 235,925 of record NZ_JAENHM010000007.1, on the reverse strand, counting down.
TTGCTGCTGGTCTGGTTGCAGGCGGCGAGCGCCAGCGGCACGGCGGCGACGATCACGAATCGAAGCGCGGTCTTCATGGCAGTCCCTTTCCCTGATGAGGGTTGCGAAGGAGCAGTCTTCCTTCACCCTCAACAGGGCAGGGCGCCCGCAATTCCCGCGCCGGCGGTCGGGTTAACGCTTAGTCGCCTTATATTATCGGCCGGGCGCGCTCAGTCGACCGGCTGGAACAGGCTGGTGGCGGGGTTGATCGCCCACATTTCGCCCAGGCCCAGGTCGAACCACCAGCCATGGATGTTCAACGTGCCGGCTTCCACCCGTTCGCGCACGAACGGGAAGGTCATCAGGTTGTCGACGGAGGCGCGGACCGCCGCCCGTTCGATGATCTCCGGGGTCTGCTGCAGCTTCTCGGCATCGGCGCGGCCCTTCTCGGTGCCTTCCGGCCCGACATAGGGGTCGAGCGCCGAACCGGCGATGGACACCCAGGGGGAGATGAAATCGTCGTCCGACACCTGACCGGCCCGCAGCCGGATCAGGCCCTTGATGCCGCCGCACTGGGCATGGCCCAGCACGATGATCTCCGACACGTTCAGCGATTTCACCGCGTATTCGATCGCGGCCGACGTGCCGTGATAGGCGCCGTCGGGCTGGTAGGGCGGGACGAGGTTGGCGACGTTGCGCACCACGAACAGCTCGCCGGGTTCGGCCATCGTCAGCAGGGCGGGATCGACCCGGCTGTCGGAGCAGCCGATCAGCAGGACTTCCGGGTGCTGCCCCTCGGTCACCAGCTGTCGCATGTTGTCGGAGCGCCGCTCGTAGTAGCGGGCGCGGAAGGCCTTGATGCCGGCCAGAAGCTGGCGGATGGGCTCGCTCGGTTTGCTGCTGAAGGGCATGGTCGGCTCGTTCCCGTTACTGCCGGCCGGCTGCGGGGCCGGCTCCGCGTCATGATCCAGTGAAAGCGGTATACCGGCATTGCGTCCGCGGACCAAGTCGCCTGTTGGGGCGAATTGCGATCAGGCTGCCGGCGGTGCCGGTCAGGCCTCTTCCGGACGCTCGCCCCATCGCCGCAGGGTGCCGGCGTCCAGCCCGAACAGGTCCAGCACCCGGCCCACCGAATGGTCCACCAGATCGTCGATGCCCTGCGGCCTGGCATAGAAGGCGGGGACCGGCGGCGCGATCACCGCGCCCATCTCGGCCAGCGCCGTCATGGTACGCAGATGGCCCAGATGCAGAGGCGTCTCGCGCACCATCAGCACCAGCCGGCGCCGTTCCTTCAGCGCGACGTCGGCCGCCCGCGTCAGCAGGGTGGAGGTGACGCCGCTGGCGATCTCGCTCATCGTGCGGACGGAGCAGGGGGCGACCACCATGCCCAGCGTGCGGAAGCTGCCGCTGGACACGGCGGCACCGATGTCGGCGGCGGCATAGCTGACATCGGCCAGCGCCCGCAGCTCGGCCACCTTCATGCTGCTTTCATGGGCCAGCGTGACCTCGGCCGACCGGCTGACGACCAGATGCGATTCGACGCCGATCCGCCGCAGCGTCTGCAGCATGCGGATGCCGTAGATCACCCCCGACGCGCCGCTGATGCCGACGACGAGCCGGGGCGGAGAGGTGGTGGCGTCGGTCATGGGGTCTTCCGTGCCCTCTCCCCAACAGGCGATCTATCCCCTCTCCCCCCCGGGGAGAGGGTTAGGGTGAGGGGGATGCGCGGCGAGGATTCTCGGGTAAGGCACGCAATGCCTCCCCCTCACCCAGCCCTCTCCCCGGGGGGGAGAGGGTTACTTTGCTGGAGGGCGCTGCTCTCTCAGCGGGCGTCTTCCCGTTCGGAATAGCCGTCGTCCTCGCGGCCTTCGCCGTAGTAGTCCTCGGCCGGCTCCTCGGGCGGGCGCGGCACGCCGCCGCGGCGGATGGCCAGCGCCAGCGCCTCTTCCAGCTCGCGCTGGGAGCAGAGGCCCAGCATCACCGGGCTGCGCGGCTTGATGTTGGCGACGTTCCAGTGGGTGCGGTCGCGCACCGAGGCGATGGTCGGCTTGGTGGTGCCGATCAGGCGGCAGACCTGGGCGTCCGACAGCTCCGGATGCTGCTTCAGCAGCCAGGCGATGGCGTCGGGCTTGTCGCCGCGCTTGGTGATCGGGGTATAGCGCGGACCCTTGGACCGGGACGCCACCTGCGGCAGGTCGGCGACCAGCAGCTTCAGGCGCAGATCCTGGTTCTTCTCGCAGCGCTCGATTTCCTGCTTGGTCAGCTGGGCGTTGGCGATGGGGTCCAGCCCCACCATGCCGACCGCGACCTCGCCGTCGGCGATGGCCTGGACTTCCAGCGAATGCATGCCGCAGAAGGCGGCGATCTGCTCGAAGGACAAGGACGTGTTCTCGACCAGCCAGACGGCTGTCGCTTTCGGCATCAAGGGCAGTGCCATCATCCCTCCTGGCAAACTCTTCGCCGGCCGCACCCCCTGGCGGGTGGCGCGGGCGGCCGTTCTAACTGGTTATGCGGCGCGGGGGCGGCTTCGCGGCCCCAGGGCCAGCCTGTGGCGGCCGCCCCATTCTCGTCACCACGATATAGGGCGAATACCGGTCCGCGTAAGCATGCTTGCGCAGGCGCACCGGGAAATCCCGGCCGCCCGCTCGCCTCTGCTAACCCGTCTTGGCCGCCCAAGGCAAGCCCGACGGCAGCGGATCGGCGAAGAAAAACGCAAAATCAGCCCGCCTCCGGCTCCACCGTCAGCACGATCTTGCCGATATGGGCGCTGCTTTCCATCAGCCGGTGCGCCTCGTCGGCCTGCTCCAGCGGGAAGGTGCAGTGGATCTGCGGCTTGATGTCGCCGGCCTCCAGCAGCGGCCAGACATGCAGGCGCAGCGCCGCGGCGATGCGCCCCTTCTCGGCCACCGGCCGGGCGCGCAGCGTCGACCCGGTCAGGGTCAGTCGCTTGGTCATCACCGGCGCCATGTTCAGCGACACCTTCGCCCCCTGCAGGAAGGCGATGGAGACGTGACGGCCGTCCACCGCCATGATGTCGACGTCGCGGGCGATATAGTCGCCGCCGACCATGTCCAGCACCACGTCGACGCCGCGCCCGCCGGTCGCCTCGCGGATCGCCGCGACGAAATCCTCGGTCTTGTAGTTGATGGCGCGATCGGCCCCGAGATCCTCGCAGGCGCGGCACTTGTCGTCGCTGCCGGCGGTGGTGAACACCGTGGCGCCGAAGGCCTTGGCGAGCTGGATGGCGGTGGTGCCGATGCCGCTCGAGCCGCCATGGATCAGCAGCGTCTCGCCGCGCTTCAGGGCGCCGCGCTCGAACACGTTGGTCCAGACGGTGAAGAAGGTCTCCGGCACCGCCGCCGCCTCGACCATCGACAGCGGTCCGGGAACGGGCAGCGCCTGCACCGCCGGCACCGCGCAGCATTCGGCGTAGCCGCCGCCGGCCACCAGCGCGCAGACCCGGTCGCCGCTGGCCCAGCCCTCGACTTCCTCGCCGACGGCGATGACCGTGCCGGACAGCTCCAGCCCCGGCAGGTCGGAGGCGCCCGGCGGCGGGTCGTAGCGGCCCTGGCGCTGCAGCGTGTCGGGGCGGTTCACCCCGGCGGCGGCGACCTCCACCAGGATTTCGCCGGGGCCGGGCACCGGGGCGGGGCGGCGGGTCGGGCGTAGCACCTCCGGCCCTCCGGGCTGGGTGATCTCGACGCAGCGCATGCTGTCGGGCAGGGCGAGGCCCATGGCGGTCTTCCTTGTTTGCGTGTCCGTGCCCGCGTCCGGGGACACCGGCACGTTGGAATTGTCCGGCTCGAAAGGTAGATTTGCCCGACCGGCCTGACAAGGCGAACCACGCGGCAGGGGAGGGACCCGACCATGGCGATCGACGACCGTTTCGAGGATCTGGAGCCGCGCAAGGCCAAGCCCGCGCCCAAGGACCTGACGGTGATGGGGGTGGCCGAGATCGAGGCCTACATCGCCACGCTGGAGGCGGAAATCGCCCGCGCCCGCGCGGCCATCGCCGCCAAGCAGGCGCAGAAATCGGCGGCGGAAGCCTTCTTCAAGAAGGGGTGAAAGAAAAAGCCCTCCCCCGATGCCCGGGGGAGGGCTTTCATTTGTTCACCTCAGCGTCCGGTGCCGACCAGATCCCGGTAGCAGTGCCAGGACGCGTGGCCGACCACCGGCAGGGCGATGGCGAGCCCGAGGAAGGCGGTCACCATCCCGGCGCTCATGAACAGGGCGATCAGGAAGCCCCAGGCGACCATCGGCTTGATGTTGGCGCGCACCACGGCGATGCTGGTCGCCATGGCGGTGAAGACGTCGGTCTCGCGGTCCAGCAGCATCGGCACCGACACCACGGCGATGGAGAAGACCGCCGTGGCGATGATCCCGCCGAATACCGTCCCGGTCAGCAGGAACGGAAGGGTTTCGGCCGAGAAGAAGATGCGGTCGACCAGCTGGTCCAGCGCCGGCGTCTCGCCGGAGAAGAACAGGGCGAAGATCAGGAAGGCGACGCGGATCCAGGCCAGCATCGCCAGCATCAGGATCATCCCGATCCCGGCGATCTGCACGCCGTTGCGGCGATAGGCGGCGCCGACCTTGCCGAAGGTCGGCCGTTCTCCCAATTCCAGCAGGCGGCTGGTCTCGTACAGCCCGACGGCGAACAGCGGGCCGAGCAGCATGAACCCCGCCGCCATCGGCAGCAGCAGATACTCCATGTCCAGCACCGCCAGCCCGACCACCAGGACGAAGCTGGAGATCACCGCCAGCGCGCCGTAGGCCAGGCTGATGGCGGGCGCCGCCGTCATGTCCTGCCAAGCTGCCGCCAGCCAGACCCAGGGGCGATCCGTCCCGACCGACCGGATCGCCGGCAGCCAGGCCGGGGTCCGGCCGGTGCCATGCGTCTGAGGCGTGTGAACCGGTCCGCGAAACGACGTCATGTCGACCATGATGACGGCCCTCCCCATCGACCAAGGAACGCGCCCGTCGGCGCTTCATGGCGGCACTGTCCCACAGTGCCGCTGATGGTCGCAATAGGGAACTATCGGCATACCCAATAGTAACAAAAAATCAGAGGTTATTCCGACTGCCCAGCTCGGTCTTCGCCGCCCGGCGGTCGGCGGTCGGCGGTCGGCGGTGGGACGGTCAGGCGTCTCCATCCGGATCCGGCGCCTGCCCGTCCAGCCTGTGCCCGTCCAAACCCCGGGCCTGTCGCTCGGCGCCCTTGCGGTCGCGTTCCTTTTCCGCCTTGGTGCGGCCGAATCGGGCCCGATTCGCATCGGCGTCCTTGCTGCGCTCCGCCTTGTCGCGGGCCTTGCGGAAACGGTTGAGGTTGACCACGTCGCCCATGGTTCTGTCTCCGGTGGCTGATTTCGGGAGGGTTCTGGTGCCGCACGGCCGGTCGGGGCGGGGGGCAGGCCGAAAAAACTTCGCGGAAAAATCGCACGGCACCCGACTTGGCCGTGGGATTGCCCAAATTGCTTGTTTCTTCTGCGGGCGCTAGCTTACCGAATGACGGTTCGCACCGGAAGCCGGTTGGCTGGAAAGCCGGCCGGGGCGGAAATGAGGACCCGCGTCGCCCACCATCCCTTCCGGGATGGGGCGGCGCGGATCATATGGAAACGACGTGGCAAAGGGGCACGGCCGAGGACAAGGCCGGTCGCAGGGAAGGCGGAAACCCGGTGAAGAAGATCCTGATCGCTGCAGTGGCCGGACTGGCTGTTCTGGCCGGTCTGCTGTTGGCGGCACCGAGTCTGATCGACTGGAACGCCTACAAGGGCACCATCGCCGAGCGTGTGTCGCAGGCCACTGGCCGGCAGGTGGAGCTGCGGGGGGACGTCGGCTTCACCCTGCTGCCGTCGCCGGCGTTGACCGTCCGCGACGCCCGGCTGGCCAACGCCGCCGGTGCCGCCGAACCCGACATGATGCACCTGAAGAAGCTGGACGCCCGCGTGGCGCTCGGCCCGCTGCTGGGCGGCCGCATCCAGGTGGAGAGCATCGCCCTGGTCGAGCCGACCTTCGTGGTCGAGGTGCTGAAGGACGGGCGCATCAACTGGGACCTGTCGACCGCCGGCACCCGCAAGGGTGACGGGCTGGGGGCCGCCGAAGGGCTGGTCTCCGCCGTCAGCTTCGACCAGGTGCTGATCGACAACGGCACCCTCGTCTACCGCGACGACCGCAACGGCCGGACCGAAAAGGTCGAAGGACTGAACGCCCGCATCGCCGCCGGCAGCCTGAACGGCCCTTTCCAGGCCCAGGGCGATTTTCGCCTGCGCGGCCTGTCGCTGCATGGCGAGGCCACCGCCGGCCGCTTCACCGAGGGGGCGGCGGTGCCGGTGCGCGCCACCCTGTCGATGCCCCACACCGATGCCACCCTGCGCTTCGCCGGCATCCTGACCGGCGGCAGCGGCAGCGGAACCGGTGGCGGCGGCAGCTCGAAAGTACAGGGCGACCTGCGTGCCGAGGGCAGCGATTTCGCCAGGCTGGTGAACGTCCCCAATGCCTCCTGGGCGCCCGCCGCGCTGTCCCAGCCCTTCAACCTGCGCTCGACGGTGGAGGCGGGAACCAGCCTCGCCACCTTCTCAAGTCTGGAAGCGCAGCTGGGTGACACCCGGGCCACCGGCAACGCCACCCTGCGGGTCGGCGATCCGGCCCGGCGCGAGGCGCCGCGCACCGAGCTGACCCTCGTGATCAACCGGCTGGATCTCGATTCCTGGCTGGCGAAGAGCGGGTCGGGACAGGCCGGGCGGACCGGCGGAAGCGGCACCGCTGCCGGTGCCAGCCAGGGCACCGCCCAGGGCGCCGGCGCCCCGGGGACTTCCGGCGGCGCTGCGCCGGCGCCGTCCGTCGCGCTGCCGACGGGGGTGGAGGCCAAGCTGGACGTCGCCATCGACGCCATCGGCTACAACCACGGCGTCGTGCGTCAGGGCCGGATCGAGGCCAGCCTGTCCGCCGGACGGCTGAACATCGACCGGGTGAGCGCGCTACTGCCCGGCGGCTCGGACTTCGTCGCGGCGGGGGAGGTGACGACGCCGGGCGGCCAGCCGACGCTCGACATGCGGATGGAGGCGAATGCCGACAACCTGCGTGCCCTGCTGGAATGGGCGAAGCTGGACCTGCGCGGCGTCCCCGCCGACAGGCTGCGCCGCGCCTCGCTGTCGGCGCGGCTCCAGGGCCATGCCGACCGTTTCGAGATGTCGGGACTGGATTTCCGTTTCGACAGCAGCCGGCTCGGCGGCGCCGTCGCCTATGTCGACCGCGGCCGGCCGGCCTTCGGCGCAAGGCTGGAACTCGACCGCCTCAACCTGGACGGCTATCTGCCGGCGGCTCAATCCACCACCGCCCCATCCAACACCGCCCAGCCTGCCCCCCAGGCCACCGCCTCCGGTCCGCGGACCGCTGCCGATACCGGCCAGACCCCGCAAAGGCTTCTCGGTCTCGCCGACGCCAACCTCGACCTGCGGGTCGGCCAGCTGACGGTGGGCGGGCTGCCGGTCCAGGGGCTTCATCTCGACGCCACGGTCGCCTCCGGCGCGCTGACGGTGCGCGAGGCCAAGGTGGACGATGTCGCCGGGCTGCAGGCGCGGATCGACGGGCAGGTCGCCAGCCTGATCCCGCTGCGCGGCGTCAATCTGGCCCTGACCGCCGAAGCCGGGTCGCTGGGCGGTCTGCCGAGCGCCGTGTCCTGGCCGCGCGGCCTGCCGGTGCCGGAGCGGCTCGGCGCGGTCAACGCCAAGGCGCGGCTGGCCGGCGACGGGGAACGGCTGGCGGTCGAGGCCTCCGCCGGCCTGCTGGGCGGCACGCTGGAGGCCGGCGGCGCGCTGATCGGGCTGGACCGCACACCCAGCGCCGACCTGAAGCTGCGCGTGACCCATCCCGAGATGGGGCGGATCGCCGCCCTGTTCAGCGACAGCGGGCTGGCCCGCGCCTATGGCCCACTGGACCTCTACGGCGAACTGTCGGGCACCGCCGCGGCCCCCAGCCTGAACAACATCCAGGGGCTGGTCGCCGGCATTCCCCTGCGCGGCAAGCTGGTGCTCGACCGCAAGGCGGCCCGCCCCGCCTTCCAGGCCGACCTCCAGACCGGCGACCTCGACCTCGACCGGCTGCGCTCCGCGCCGCTGGTCGGGGACGGCGCCGGCCGTTCCGCCGCGACCGCTCCGGATCCGGCCGCGGACCCGGCTGCCGATCCGTTGGCCGACCTCGGCTGGATGCAGTCGCTGGACGGGCGTCTCGGCCTGACCTCCACGGCGCTGACGGTGGGCGGGCAACGCATCGCCCAGCCGGCGCTGCGGGCGACCCTGGTCGACGGCGTCGCGACCCTGGAACAGCTGGACGGCGAATGGCAGGGCGGGCAGATCGGCATCGGCGGCCGCCTCGCCACCGCGCCGGGCCGGGCGCCGAAGCTCGACGCCGACGTCACCGTCATCAAGGCGAACATGGGGACGGCCTTGTCCGGTATCGCCGGTCTCGGCCTCAGCGGCGGCACCGTCGATCTCGACGTGACGCTGTCCGGCAGCGGCCACGGCGACGCGCTCCTGCGCAGCCTGAGCGGCCGGGGCCGGGCGGTGGCGTCGGGCGGCGTGCTGCGCGGCGTCGACCTTGCCGCCCTGCGCAGCCGCCTCGCCGGGGCCGAGCGCACGCAGGAGGTGCTGGGCGCCGTCGCCGGTGCGCTGCAGGGCGGGGAGACCAGGCTGGACCGGCTGGACGCCCGCTTCGCCGTCGACGGCGGAGTGATCCGCACCGAGGACACCCGGCTGACCACCGTCCCGGCCGACGGCACGCTGGCGGGCACGATCTCCCTCCCCGACGAGCGGGTGGATCTGGGGTTGGCGCTGACGGTGAAGGCGGACGGCGACCTGCCGCCGCTGACGCTGCGCATCGCCGGCCCCTGGGCCGCTCCGACCCAGACGCTGGACCTGAAGGCCCTGCGCGACCGCTTCAACGCCGCCTCCCCGGCCAGGTGACACCCCTCCCACCCGGGCATGGGCGTTCCAAGGGCGTTGAAGTCGCCGCGTGTGGCGTCCATAATGTACGAACGGTAACCGGAAGTCAGAGCGATGCAGGTGGACAACAGGATTTTGGACGATCTCGCCCGTGTGGCGGGTGGCGCGCTCGGCGCCTTTTCGTCCTTGCGCGAAGAGGCCGAAGGCCAGCTTCGGGCCCAACTCGAACGTGTCCTGTCGCGGATGGACGTGGTCAGCCGCGAGGAATACGAGGCTGTCCGCGCCATGGCCGCCAAGGCCCGCGAGGAGCAGGAGGCGATGGCCGAGCGGCTTGCCGCGCTGGAGGCGACGGTCGCGTCGCTGAGCGCCCCGACAGCGCCGCTGCCGGTTCCGGTCGAGGCCCCCGGCGTTCCGGCCGTGGTCGAAACCGAACCGGCCGCTCCGGCGGCCAAGCCCGCCGTCGGGGCTCCGCCGGCACCCTGAGCATCGGCGCTGCCGCACACGGCCGACGTTCCTCCCGTCGTCCCGGTCCATGCCGCATCCGCGGCCGGACCGCGGATGCGGCATCGCCACGCCCAGGCTTGCTCGGTTCGTTTCTTCATCATCTTCGGGGTATTGGCCCGGATCGCGCGCTCTGGCCGGCGCGTCCCTTCGGTCCGGGTGAACGGTACCGCCCATTGCGCCTTCACAGGAGGACGCTGATATGTCGGCTGTAGCCGTCGAAACCACCACTTCCGCCCACAATCCGCTCGACGTGGTCGAGGAGATCGTGACCGCCAACGAATGGCCGTTCGACCGTGCCACCGAGGACGAGCTGGTCGTCGAGATCGGCGGGCGCTGGTGCGATTACCGGCTCTACTTCGTTTGGCAGCCGGACGTCAGCGCGATGCAGTTCTCCTGCCAGTTCGACATGAAGGTCCAGGCCGCCCGCCGCACCGCTGTCGCCGAATTGCTGGCCGAGGTCAACGGCCGCATGTGGCTCGGCCATTTCGACGTCTGTTCGGAGGAGCACACCCCGATGTTCCGCCAGACCATGCTGCTGCGCGGCTCGCGCGGGGCGGCGGTGGAGCAGCTGGAGGATCTGGTGGAGATCGCCCTGTCGGAGTGCGAGCGCTTCTACCCCGCCTTCCAGTTCGTGATCTGGGGCGGGAAGTCGGCGTCGGAGGCGGTGTCGGCCGCCATTCTCGACACCATGGGCGAAGCGTGAGCGAACAGGGGACGGAACGGGTCATGACGGTGGAATCGGGTGCGTCGCTGCTGCTGGTCGGTTGCGGGAAGATGGGCGGGGCGATGCTGGACGGCTGGTTGGCCGCCGGGACCGCTTCGCGGGTCGTGGTGGTCGACCGGGCCGGTCTGCCGCCGTCGCTGGCGGGCGATGCGCGCGTCACCCTGGCTTCGGGGGCGGACAGCCTCCCCGACGGCTTCGTTCCCGACGTCGTCGTCCTGGCGGTCAAGCCGCAGGTGATGGAGGACGCGCTGCCTTCCTACCGCTCGCTGGTCCGTCCCGGCACCGTCTTCCTGTCGATCGCCGCCGGCAAGACCATCGCCTATTTCGAGCGGCTGCTGGGGGAGGGGGCGGTCGTCGTCCGCTCCATGCCCAACACGCCGGCCGCCATCGGCCGCGGCATGACCGTCGCCGTTCCGAACTCCCGCGTCAGCGCCGCCCAGCGCGCCCTGTCCGACCGGCTGCTGCGCGCCGTCGGCGACGTCGCCTGGGTCGAGGACGAGGGGCTGCTCGACCCCGTCACCGCCGTGTCGGGCAGCGGCCCGGCCTATGTCTTCTTCCTGGTCGAGGCGATGGCCAAGGCCGGCGAGGCCGCCGGGCTGCCCGCCGATCTGGCCCTGCGGCTGGCCCGCGCCACGGTATCGGGGGCCGGCGCCCTGCTCGACGCCTCGCCGCAGGAGGCCGCCGACCTGCGCAAGGCGGTGACCAGCCCCAACGGCACCACCCAGGCCGCCCTGGACGTGCTGATGGCCGACGACGGCTTGCAGCCGGTGATGACCGCCGCCATCGCCGCCGCCACCCGGCGGTCGCGTGAGCTGGCCGGCTGAAGCAATAAAACGCAGTCGCGACATATTCTGCATCTTTGAAGAGAATTTTCGTTTGCGGAGAGCGACGAAACGATGCATCCTGTGCCCGCTATAAGGGCATTCAGGGGCAGGGCTTGAGGCGCTGGGTTGCGGGGGGCCGGACCGAGTTGCCTACCTGCGAAGGAGCGCATCATGAAGGTGACTTCGGATCCGACGGCGGCCGGAAACATGCGGCCGTCGAGCACCGTTCAGCCAAATCCTCAGAAATCTGCCGTCACACCCAGGGATGCGGGGCCTGCGGGTGGTTCCTCCGGGGTGGTCGTCGATATCAGATCCGCCATCCAGAATCTCAAGCCGGGGATGTCCTATTCCATCGGCGAGGGATATGTGCCTGCGGATATCTCAGCGCCGGGCGGCGACAAGATGAGAAACGTCGGCGTTACGAATTTCATGAACGCTTTTACCGACTGGTCCAACAAGTTGTCGGACTATTGGGGAAAAGTTTCGGATTTCGCGAAAAAGACCCTCAATACGTCAGGCGATGAGGTGGCTGTTCTGGGGGGGGCTGCCAATGACATCATCCGTACATCCTTGGCGGCGAGCGGAGTGACGCGCCCCGATATGCCGCTGATCTTAAAGGAGGGGGGAGCCAACGATCCCTATGACCCGTCGGCATTGGCCAACGCCAGAACTGGCGAGATCTCCATAGGCCACCAGGGCGATGGCTCTTCGAATCTTCTGTCGTCTGTCAGTTTCGATCGCACCGTCGATATTCCGGACGGGCAGATGAGCATCGTCGATCTCGATTCCGGTGATGCCACGGCCAATAGCCTGCTTGCATCCATTTTGTCGGGTTCGCTGGGGTCGGCGCTATCGTCGTCCGATCAATCCGGGAAGTCGGGGATGCATCGATATGCCGTCACCAATGGCAAATCGGGCCCCGATGCAGCCGTTGGCGCGGTTCTTTTCACGCGCGGCAATGACGATGCCGATGTCCAGAAGGCTGCCGGCCTCTACACCAAACTCAAATCCCTCCAGCAAGCATAGTTCGAAATCTGGATATTGATGTGCACCACGCTGCTTGCGGCATGCAGGCCGGCGGACGAACCGCCATGGAAAATTCGCAAATCAATCAAGAGGAAGAGGACATAATGCCCGCCCATACTGGAAATCAGGACCCTGAAACCTTTGGCCCGTTTAACGTTGCCGTTACGGTCAACGCAGGTGGTGGAGACGACATCGTCTTCGGATCGCCGTACAACGATGTTCTCAATGGTGAGGACGGCAACGACAGTATGAAAGGGGGGCAGGGGAACGACACGCTTGCTGGAGGGGCAGGGAATGACCTCCTGTTCGGTGAAGACCAGGACGATCTCCTCATTGGACACGAAGGGAACGATACGCTTGTTGGTGGAAACAATAACGATTCTCTTTATGGTGGAACTGGAAATGATCTTCTCATTGGAGATCAACCCTCGGAATCAGGTATAGACTGGTTGATTGGAAACCAGGGCGACGACACTCTGATCGGGGGGAACTACAGCGATAACTACGTATATGATTTCAGCCAGAATGATGGATTCGATACTATATTCGATTTTTCGGGATCTGACGATACTCTTTATCTCAATAACATCAATATCTCCGATGTGAGATTCTCGCATGGGTCCGGTGCCTATGCGAACGACCTCATCATTTACTCCTTGAGTGACTATCAGTCGGACGGCATCCTGGGCGGAGCAGTTACCATTGCCAACTTTTACGGAGCGGCGAATGGCGATCCTCAGGGAGTCGTCGAATATCTTGGCGTCGGCGGCAGCTTGTACCGAATCGGTTGATCGCTCGCATCATGGCGGCAAGGGGTGGCACCGGTGACCACACTCAGCCCCTCCGCCGGCCGGGTTCAGGCCCTGCTCGACAGCATCGGCCTCGGCCATCGGGTGGTCGAGCATGAAGGCAGCACCCGCACCTCCGAGGATGCCGCCAATTCCGTCGGCTGCGCGGTGGCGCAGATCGCCAAATCGCTGATCTTCCGCACCAGGGAGACGGCGCGCCCGGTGCTGGTCGTCGCCAGCGGCGCCAACCGTGTCGACGAGAAGGCGGTCGGCCGCCTGATCGGCGAGAAGATCGAGCGGGCCGACCCGGAGTTCGTCCGCGATTCGACCGGCTTCGCCATCGGCGGCGTTCCGCCGATCGGCCATGCCGTGCCGCCGCTGGTGCTGATCGACGACGACCTGCTGCGGCTGGAGACCATCTGGGCCGCCGCCGGTACGCCGAATGCCGTCTTCCGCCTGACCCCGGCCGAGCTGGTCAGCATGACCGGCGGCCGGGTGGAGACCGTGCGCAAGGCATAACCGGTCCGCTGGACGGGTGACGTTCGCCCGTCCACACCCCACCTTATGAAGCGATCCCTGTCGCCTGGAGGTGGTGCCATGTCCGACATGCCGTCCGACAAGCCTGAAGACAACAGCTTCCGCTCAGATCCCACCGCCGATTCGACGGACCCGGATGCCCTCGACCGCGCCGTGGCGTCGGCGGCGATGGGGCTGGCGGCCGAGAAGGGCTGGCGCCGGGTCGGCCTGCTGGAGGTCGCCCACGCCGCCGGCATTCCGCTGTCCCGTTTCCATCACCGCTACCGCGGGCGTGCCGACCTGCTGGCGGCGGTGTCGCGCGTCGCCGACGCCACCGTCCTGGCCGGCGAGGGCGCCGTCGATCCGACCGAATCGGCGCGCGACCGGCTGTTCGACGTGATGATGCGCCGCTTCGACGCGCTGCGTCCCTTCCGCGACGGCTTGCGCGCGGTGGTGCGCGACCTGCCGGCCGATCCGGCCACCGCCCTGGCCTTCTCCTGCGCCTTCGGCCGGTCCATGGCCTGGATGCTGCGCGCCGCCGGGATCGACCCCGACCGGCGCGGCGGGGCGGCGCTGGTGGCCGGGCTGGGCACCGTGCATGCGCGGGTGATGCGGGTGTTCCTGAACGACGACACCGCCGACCTGTCGCGCACCATGGCGGCGCTGGACAACGCACTGCGTGGGGCGGAACGCTGGGGCGCGACCTTCTGCCGCTGGACCCGGCCGCGCGGACCGCTGGGCAAGCCGACCGGAACAGAGTCCATGTCGTCAGGTATTTAGCGGCAAGGCGGCGATCCGCGACGGGTGGTTTTTCCCGTCAAGGTTATGCTGCGGCGCAAAAAACCGGATTGACTAACTTTTCGGCACTCTGCATAGTCCGTTTCTGTAATGTTGCGACGCAACATGCCTAGATTTTGATCTGGGCAGCAAACACCGATGCTGGGATGAGAAACATGGCCAAGATCAGCGGTAACCCCTTCCTCGAATTCGATCCGTCCAAGCTGATGGGCGACCTGAAGGTGCCGGGTGTGGACGTCGAGTCCATCATCGCCAGCCAGCGTCGCAACATCGAGGCGGTGACCGCCGCCAACCAGCTCGCCTTCGAAGGCTTCCAGGCGATCGTCCGCCGTCAGGCCGAGGTGCTGCGCACCGTCGCCGAGGACGTGAACCGCGCCGTCGGTGAGCTGTCGGCCGCCGGCACCCCGGAAGAGAAGGCCGCCAAGCAGGCCGATCTGGTCAAGGCCGCCTTCGAGAAGTCGCTGTCGAACATCCGCGAGCTGAGCGAGATGATCGCCAAGTCGAACACCGAGGCCGCCGAGATCCTGACCAAGCGCGTCTCGGACAGCCTGGACGAGGTCAAGGCCGCCATCGCCAAGGCGAAGGCCTGATCCTTTCCGGTTCACCGGAAGCTTCACGAGAGGGGTCGCCATCGGCGGCCCCTTTTTCGTGGGCGGCGACCGCCCGTGCTTCCCGGTTCCGATCCCCGGTTCCGATCTTCGGTCTGCCGCGCTACCCTGGCGCCCGACCGCACAACCGGACCGGACAGGCCATGACCATCAGCTACGACGATTTCGCCAAGATCGACATCCGCGTCGGCACCATCCGCGCCGTCGATCCTTTTCCCGAGGCGCGCAAGCCGGCCTACAAGCTGACCGTCGATTTCGGCGGCGAGATCGGCACCAGGCGCAGTTCCGCCCAGATCACCGGCCATTACGCCGCCGACGCCCTGGTCGGCCGTCAGGTGCTGGCGGTGGTGAATTTCCCGCCCAAGCGCATCGGCCCCTTCACCAGCGAGGTGCTGTGCCTCGGCCTGCCCGACGCCGATGGCGCCGTGGTGCTGGTCGGTCCCGATCAGGCCGTGCCGGACGGCGCGCGGCTGTTCTGACCCATCGATGTAAAAGATTCCGCAACCAGTCCCGTTCGGAAAAATCGCTCCGAAGATGATTTGATACAGACTTCGCAAGGCGACAAGTTGCCGCAGGCGTATCATGTATTTTAGATGAAAGCGGTCTAAACCGGGATGGCATAGTGCGGCGCGATCAAGACTTCGCGTCTGCATTACGTACTCTTGGTGGATGGCACCCATGGACGCCCTGCGCGCCTTCGTCGGCCGGCTTTCGATTTCCACGAAAGTCACCGTGTTGAATCTCTTCGGCATGCTGATCCTCAGCACGGCCATCCTGTTCGCGATCGGTCAGGTGATCGTCCGCGACCTGGAACGGCAGGCGATCGAGATGCAGCGTCTCAGCATGGACATCGCCTGGTCGGCGCTGCAGGAGCGCGGCGGCCGCTTCACCGTCGCCGACGGCAAGCTGCTGCTGGACGGCGCCGTGATGAACGACGACACCCTCGTGGTCGACAGGATCAAGCGCATCACCGGGGGAACCGCCACCCTGTTCCTGGGCGACCGCCGCATCGCCACCAACGTCACCGCCGCCGACGGCAGCCGCGCGGTCGGCACCACGCTGGCGCAGGGGGCGGCCTATGATGCGGTGCTGCGTCGCGGCACTCCCTTCCGCGGCATGGTCGAGATCCTGGGCGAGCCCTATTACGCCGCCTACGACCCGATCAGGGACGCGGCCGGCACCCCGGTCGGCATCCTCTATGTCGGCATCAGGAAGGCGGAAGTATTCAAGACCTTCGACGACAGCATGCGGTTCGCCACCATGCTGGTGGTGCTCTGCGCCGGGATGCTGGCGGTGCCGGGCTACCTGGTGTCGCGCCGGCTGCTGCGTCCGCTGGGCCAGCTCAGCCATGTGATGACGGCCCTGTCCTCCGGCGACCTTGCCGCCGGCGTCGCGGGTGCCGACCGGCTCGACGAGATCGGCGCGATGTCGCGCTCTGTCCTGGTCTTCCGCGACGGCATGGCCGAGGCGGAGCGCCTGCGCGCCGAGCAGGAGCATCAGCGAATCCAGGGCGAGGCGCAGAAGCGCAAGGCCCTGCAAGCGATGGCCGACACGGTGGAACAGGAGAGCCGCGGCGCCGTCGAACGGGTCGCCGCCCGCACGCAGGAGATGGACCGCAACGCCGGCGCCATGGCGACCTCCGCCGGGCTGGTCGGCGCCAACGCCCAGAACGTCGCCGCCGCCGCGGCGCAGGCCCTCAGCAACGCCCAGGCGGTGGCGTCGGCCGCCGAGCAGCTCTCCGCCTCGATCGAGGAGATCGGCAATCAGGTCGGTCATGCCACCGGCGTCACCCGTGCCGCCGTCGCCGCCAGCAACCGGACCGAAACCACCATCGAATCGCTGTCCGCGGCGGTCAGCCGCATCGGCGACGTGGCGGAACTGATCCGGGGCATCGCCGCCCAGACCAACCTGCTGGCGCTGAACGCCACCATCGAGGCGGCGCGGGCGGGGGAGGCCGGCAAGGGATTCGCCGTCGTCGCCGGGGAGGTGAAGAACCTTGCCAACCAGACGTCGCGCTCGACCGAGGAGATCTCGCGCCTGATCGCCGAAATCCAGTCGGTCACCGCCCGCAGCGTCGAGGAGGTGCGCGACATCAGCCGGACCATCGGCGAGATCGACGCCATCTCCGGCACGGTCGCCGCGGCGGTGGAGCAGCAGGCCTCGGCGACCCAGGAGATCTCGCGCAACGTCGGCCAGACGGCCGGTGCGGCAACCGACGTGTCGACCCGCATCGACGAGGTTTCACGCGAGGCCCAGGTGACGGAGGAGAGGGCCGACCAGCTTCGGTCCGGCGCGTCGGAGGTGACCCACAGCATCGACGATCTGATGCATGTGCTGGTGCGCGCCGTGCGCACGGCGACCGACGATGTCGACTGCCGCAACACGCCGCGCTATCGCGTCGAGGCGCCCTGCGTGGTGGAGGGGCCGGAGGGCCGCCGCCTGACGGTGCGGTTGCTCGACATCTCCCGGCACCGCGCGGCACTGGGCGAGGCCGACTCGGTCGGCGGCTGCGGCACGCTGCTGCCCGACGGGCTGGGCATTGCCGTGCCGTTCGAAGTCGTCAACCGTGAGGAGGGGTTGGTGCGCGTCCGCTTCCGGCTGCCCGGGACCGACCGGCAGGACTTCGACTTGCGCTTCGACCGCTTCGAGGACTCGATGGCCGGACGCCGCTTGGCTGCCTGATACCGGTCACCGGCTCAAGACTGGCTGGGCGGCGGTGCTCGACCGCGTGTCGGGCACGGGTCCGGGCTTGGCGGCGTATGCGCGCCGCCGGGCGGCCGGGGCGCCCGCCGGTTTCCGGCTCTTCAGGCTTTCGGCTCTTCAGGCTCCGGCCCGGCGGACGGCGGCGGCTTGGACGTGCGGCGGGGTGATGCCGGTCCGTGCCTGCTCCAGGGCGCTCTGCTGCCGGGCGGCGAAGACGCCGGCCTCGGTCCGGTTGCGGAAATGCAGCTTGGACAGAACGCTGCGCACCATCGACTTGATGACCGCTTCCGACAGATCCAGCGCGTTGGCGATGGTCCGGTTGTTCATGCCCTCGCCCAGCAGGCGCAGAGTCTCGAACTCCGGGTCCGACAGCCGCGGCAGCAGGGTCAGCCTGATCTCGTCGACACCCAGCCGCGACAGGAACTGCTTGGGCATCAGACAATGCCCTTCCAGCCCCAGATCCAGCAGTTCGTTGATGCGGTCGACGTTCAGATCCTCGAACACCCAGGCGTCGGCGAAGGCCAGGATATGGGCCGCGTCCAACAGCTCGCGCGAGGAAAGGACCACGACGATCCGCGACCGGCGGGACAGCCGCAGATAGACCATCGGTTCGTTCTCGCGCAACGCGGTGAACTGCTGCAGCCCGATCAGGATCGCATCCGGCGTCAGCGCGCTCTGGGTCAGTTCCCCGATGTCGTGCAGGACCGTGACGCGATGGCGTCCACCGCGGTCGAGCTGCTGCACGACGTTCTCGGTCAGCGCGTTGTTGTCGAGGATCAGGCAGACATGCATTGGAGTCACCGCGTTGCGGGTCTGGTGAGATGCTTTCTCATGGGCGTACTCATGGTGTGTGTGCATGGGTCAGCTCTGTCTGGAGGAGGCATCCACGGCCGGCCCGGCTGGGGGCGTTGCCGCCTGCATCTAAGGGTTGAAAAGGAACCGGCCGATCGGCCCAGGCACTCATGGTAAGGGACATGTCATCGTAAGGGTCACGTCATCCGGAAAATTAACGTAGACATCGAAGTATTTCCGCGCGGCCTGCAAACACCCCCTCTGTCTGACCCGTCGCCGGGTGAGGGAAGTCCTGGTCGCACCGCGTGATTTAGAAATGAATGGTGCTCCACGTAAATCAGGCGATGGATGATCAGCCAAGATCGCTTCTCGTCTCCTTGTTGGTCGCCTTAGGTTTCGAAACGGTAACACCTATGGAATGATGTGTGCTGGGCGGGTCACACGGGAATGCGCGTTGGTACAGGCATCCTTCAGGATTATCCTTTCGGTTTGGCCGCGGGTTTTCCTCCTCTCTTGCGCGGTCGAATCGGGATTAGCCGTGCCCCTGCCACACGAACGCCGCAAAGATGGCAAGGTTCCAAGAAAATTCCCGTCGCTAATGGAGAGAATACGTCTCTCTTCGAGTGATCCCGATCGGAGCAAGTGAATCCGATGGGGCGGCGCGACAAGTCCGGTCGGAACTACAGACGAAGCTATTACCTTCGGCGGAGGTGTTTCTTGCCCGCCCCATGACCAACGGCGTCTCTTATGGGAGTGGCGGCTTCGAATGAACTATGGCCCTTGTCAGGATACAGGCGCTCTTCCGATCGTGGTATCAGATACCCAACACAGCGAAGAACGAGCCCACAACGGCAGACGGTCTTCCGGCCGATGCCTGCGAAGGGCTGATAGACCAATCGAACAGCCAATCGACCTCCAGGCCGCCGCCCGAACGCGAGGCTGGGTGCGGGCGGCCGGTGTGAATGGGGCGATCCGGGTGCCGCGGGGGTGCGCCGGACAAGATCGACAACAGCCCTGGCGGGCGGCCGTCTGCAACGGCAGGGTGCCGTCAAGGGCCGGCGAGCGAGGATGACGGGGACCATGAAGATTCTGATCGGGGACGACCATCTGCTGTTTCGCGAAGGGCTGCGGCGCTTGCTGGAGCAGTTGCAGGGCGATTCCAGCTTCGTCGAGGCCGGGACCTTCAACGAGGTGCTGGAGCAGTGCCGCGCGGGCAGCACCTTCGACATCATCCTGATGGATCTGCATATGCCGAACTGGCCGGGCTTCGACGGCCTGCGCGAGATCCAGGCGCTGCAGCCCGGCGTTCCGGTGGTCGTCATTTCCGCCTCCGAGGCGCTTGGCGACATCCGCGGCGCGCTCGACCATGGCGCGACCGGCTACATTCCGAAGTCGAGCAGCGTGAAGGTCATGATGGGCGCCCTGAACCTGGTGTTCTCGGGCGGCATCTATCTGCCGCCCGGTGCCCTGACCGCCAGCATGGAGGCCGCCCCGCGCCGCCGCTCCATCGACGTCTCGGACCGCAATGCCGGCTACGGCCTGACCCAGCGCCAGCGCGAGGTTCTGGAATGCCTGCGGCTGGGCAAGTCGAACAAGCAGATCGCCTACGAGCTGGGCCTGTCCGAAGGCACGGTGAAGATCCACGTCACCGCCATCTTCAAGTCGCTGGGCGTCAAGAACCGCACCCAGGCGGTCATCGCCGCCGCCGCCATGTCGGCGTGATGCTGCGGCGTGATGCTGCGGCATAAGGTTGCGGCTTACGGTCGGGGTCCGACCGCGGTCGGATCGGCAAATCGGAACAGGCCGCGGGAACAGGGTTCCTGCGGCCTGTTTCCGTTTGGCCGTACCGGAAAGTCGGGCCGCGACACGGCCGGCCGCGCCCTCGCTCTTGACCGCGCGGGTTGCCCGATGCTATCCGCCCCTCTTGATCTTGTGGAATCCTCCGTCCGTCGAACCGGCCGGACCGGTTCCACCTGACCCGCGCCGCCATCCGGGCCGTGCGCGCAGCCGCCACCGCAGGGACGCCACCGCAGCGCCATGAGCGATATTTTCCGCGAAGTCGACGAGGATCTGCGCCGGGACCGCGCGGAGCATCTGTTCAAGAGGTATGGCGGCGCAATGATCGCCGCGGCCGTCCTGGTCGTCGCCGGCACCGGCGGCTACAGCTTCTGGCGCCACTGGCAGGCGCAGAAGACCCAGGAGCAGACCGCCGCCCTGGTCACCGCCATCTCGCAGAGCGCGCAGGGGCCGGAGAAGGGGGTCGACGCCCTGGCGGCTTTCGCCGGCTCCGCCAAGCCCAGCCTCGCCGCCATCGCCCAGTTCAATGCCGCCGCCCTGCTGATCCGCCAAGGGAAGCCGGCCGATGCCGCGACCATCTATGACGGCATCGCCGGCAACGGGTCCGTGCCCGCCGAATACCGCGACCTCGCCACGCTTCTGGCGGTGACGCAGCGCGCCGACGGCGGTGATCCGGCGCAGCTGACGGCGAAGCTGCAGCCGCTGACCGCCGACGGCAGCCCCTGGCGCTTCACGGCGCGAGAGCTGACGGCGATGCTGGCCGCCCGTGCCGGCGACACCGAGAAGGCGCGCACGCTCTACAAGCAACTGGCGGACGACCAGCAAGCGCCTGCGGGCGTGCGCGGCCGCGCCGCCGATCTCGCCTCCCTCTACGGCAAGGGCTGACCCAGGGCCATGAACGACAACAAGGCGCCAAACAACAAGGCAGTGCCCGCCAAGGCCGGCTCGATCCGCCGTGCGGCGCTGCTGTCCGCATCGCTGCTGAGCGTCTTCCTTGCCGGCTGCGACACGCTGGACAGCTGGTTCGGCAAGACCGCCGATCCGCCCCTGCCGGGCAAGCGCGTCGCCGTCCTCCAGCGCGAGCGCAAGGTGGAGCCGGATGCCCAGCTCGCCGCCACCGCCGTCACCGTGCCGCCGCCGGTCGCCAACGCCGTCTGGGCGCAGCCGGGCGGCACAGCGGATCATGTGCTGGGCAACCTGGCCCTGTCGGCCAACCCGTCGGACGCCTGGCGCGCCGACATCGGGTCGGGGGCCAGCAGCTCGCGCGCCCTGCTCGGCACGCCGGTGATCGCCGACGGCCGCATCTTCGCCATGGACGCCGATTCGCACGTCTCGGCCCTGAACGAGCGCAGCGGCCAATCGCTGTGGCGGGTGGACACCCGGCCGGAGAACGAACGCGGCGGCGCCACCGGCGGCGGCGTCGCCTATGCCGACGGCCGCGTCTATGCCGCCACCGGCTTCGCCGAGGTGCTGTCGCTGGAGGCCGCCACCGGCAAGGTGCTGTGGCGCAAGCGCATCGCCGGCCCGGTCCGCGGCGCGCCGACGGTCGCCGGCGGCCGCGTGCTGGTCATCACGCTGGACAACCAGACCGTCGCCCTGTCCGTCGAGGACGGTACGGTCCAATGGTCGCAGCAGGGCATCCTGGAGAGCGCCGGGCTGCTCGGCGCCGCCAGCCCTGCCGTCACCGGCACGCTGGTCGTCTCCCCCTATTCGTCGGGCGAGCTGTTCGGTCTGCGCCCGGAAACCGGCCGCGTCGCCTGGCAGGACAGCCTCGCCGCCGTCCGCCGCACCGGCGCGCTCAGCAACCTGGCCGACATCCGCGGCCTGCCGGTGGTCGACCGCGGCGCCGTCTACGCCATCGGCCATTCCGGCCGCATGGTCGCCATCGACGAGCGCATCGGCGCCCGCATCTGGGAAACGGAGATCGGCGGGGTCCAGACCCCCTGGCTGGCCGGCGATTACCTGTTCACCGTCACCAACGACCAGGAGGTCGTCGCAGTGGCGCGCCAGACCGGCAAGGTCCGCTGGGTGTCGCCGCTCGCCCGCTTCAAGGATCCCGAGGACAGGACCGGCCCGATCGTCTGGTCCGGCCCGGTGATGGCGGGCAGCCGCCTGTGGGTCACCAGCTCCGAGGGCCAGCTTCTCGGCCTGTCGCCGTCCGACGGCAAGGTGGAGGTGACGCGCTCGCTGCCCACCGGTTCCTACTTGTCTCCGGTCGTTGCCAACAACACTCTCTATGTGCTGTGCGACAACGGAACGCTGGTCGCGTTCCGCTGATCGCGGATTTCCTCCGTCTGTTGTGAAAGGCCTTTGGCCCCATGTCGTTCACCGTGGTCCTCGTCGGTCGGCCGAATGTCGGCAAATCGACCCTCTTCAACCGTCTGGCCGGCAAGAAGCTGGCCCTGGTGGACGATACGCCGGGCGTCACCCGTGACTGGCGCTCGGCCCCGGCCTATGTCGGCGGCCTGTCCTTCACGGTGGTCGATACCGCCGGCCTGGAGGACGTGACCGACGACAGCCTGGAGGCGCGCATGCGCCGCCAGACCGAACAGGCGCTGGCCCGTGCCGACGTCGCGCTGTTCATCATCGACGCGCGCGCCGGCATCACGCCGCTGGACCGCCATTTCGCCAATCTGCTGCGCCGGGGCAAGACCCCGGTGCTGCTGGTCGCCAACAAGACCGAGGGCAAGGCCAGCCAGCCCGGCCTGTTCGAAGCCTACGAGCTCGGCCTGGGCGACCCGATCCCGCTCTCCGCCGAGCATGGCGAGGGGATGGCCGATCTGGTCGAGGCGCTGCTGCCCTATGATCCGCCCGCGGAGACCGGCGCGGCCGAGGACAAGGACGACGATTTCGATCCCAGCATCCCCATCGGCGACCAGCCGGAGCCGGAGGAGGATCGCAGCAAGCCGATCCAGATCGCCATCGTCGGCCGCCCCAACGTCGGCAAGTCGACCCTGCTGAACAGCCTGCTCGGCGAGGAGCGGGTGCTGACCGGGCCTGAGGCCGGCATGACCCGCGACGCCATCGCCGTCGACTGGGAATGGCGCGACCGCCGCTTCAAGCTGGTCGACACCGCCGGCATGCGTCGCCGCGCCCGCGTCGACGAGAAGGTGGAGAAGCTGGCGGTCGCCGACAGCCTGCGCGTCATCCGCATGGCGAATGTCGTGGTGCTGGTGGTCGATGCCGCCGCCATCCTCGACAAGCAGGATCTGACCATCGCCCGGCTGGTGATCTCCGAGGGCCGCGCCCTGGTGATCGCCATCAACAAGTGGGACACGGTCGACGACCGCGCCATGGCGCTGCGCCAGGTCGAGGACAAGCTCGAGGCGGCGCTCGGCTACATCAAGGGCGTGACGGTCGTCACCATCTCGGCGCTGAAGGGCCACAAGCTCGACACGCTGCTGGACGGCGTGCTGGAGACCTACACCGTCTGGAACCGCCGCATCCCGACCGCCCAGCTCAACCGCTGGATCGAGGGCGTGCTGGAACACCACCCGCCGCCCCTTGTCGAGGGCCGCCGGGTCAAGATCCGCTACGTCACCCAGGTGAAGACCCGTCCGCCGACCTTCGCGCTGTTCATCAACAAGCCGCTGGATCTGCCGGAAAGCTACCAGCGCTACCTGACCACCCACCTGCGCGAGAGCTTCGACATGCCCGGCGTGCCGGTGCGCCTGCTGCTGCGCAAGGGCAAGAACCCCTACGCCGACGATTGAGGCGGGGCCTTGTGCCCCCTCTCTCCCCCGCTTCGCGGGAGAGGGCTGAGTAAGCGATCCGGCGGCAGTCCCCTCTCCCGCGAAGCGGGGGAGGGTTAGGGAGGGGAAAACCTCTTCCAACATCACCCCGCCGCTGGCTCCCACCCCTCCGGCGCCATCCGGAAGCCGGCGAACTCGAAGGCCGGCGCCACGGTGCAGCTCACCAGCGACCAGCCGTCAGGCTCCACCACCAAGCTCCGCGCCGCCTGCCACGCCCCGACCGGCACCACCGCCTGAGGCCGCTCGCCGCCCGCGATGTCCATCCCCAGCCGGCGGCGCTCGATCGTCCCGCCATCCTCGAAGATCGACAGCTCCAGCGGCGCCCCGCCGTGCCAGAGCCAGATCTCCACCGCATCGACGGTGTGCCAGTGCGACCGCTCCCCCGACCGAAGCAGGAAATAGATCGCCGTCACCGCCCCCCGCCCGCCATCCCCCGTGGCGCGGTAGGTTTCGGCGTAACAGCCACCCTCGGGGTGCGGCTGCAATCCCAGCAGTTCGATCAGCCGCTCGGCGGACAGGGCGTGTTCAGGCATCGTCGGTTTCGCCCGCATGGATGGTCAGGTCGAAGGACACCCGCGTGTCCTCATAAATTGCTGCCAGAGGCAGCGCCACCCCCAGCGCCGGAACCGCCAGCACGCCGTCCCGGCCCGACAGCAGCTCGTGCGTCCAGCCGTCGCCTGACCGCCGGAAGCTCTCCACCACCGCCACCCGCTGGTGGACCAGCACATATTGGGTCAGCGAGGGCAGGGTGCGGTAAGCGGCGCTCTTGGTGGTATGGTCGTAGCTGGACGTGCTGTCCGAAAGCACCTCGACGATCAGCGTCGGCTCGGTCGCCAGCCGGTCGCGGTCATCGATCGCCGCACAGGTGACGAAGACGTCCGGATAGAACACCGATTCGTCGGCGAGGATCTTCATCGTTTCCTGGAAAACCCGGCACGGGGAGCCGCGCAGCGCCGTCCGCAGGGCGGCATAGATGTTGCCGGCGAACTGGTTGTGGGCGACCGTCCCGCCGTCCATGGCGACGATTTCGCCCTGGAGGAACTCGTGGCGGCTGTCCTGCCGCTCCTCCCAGGCGAGGAACTCGGCGAGGGTCATCCGTTGGTGCTTGCGCAGGGCCATGGCCGCCGCCTCGGCTGCTGAAGGATCGCCCTTCCTTTTTACACCGACCGCGTCCGCGCCGCCATGCCCAGCCCCTCGCGCAGCTCCGGCATCAGCATCGCCCCCAGCATGGCGATCACCGGCAGCAGGGCGTAATCGCCGCGCGCCGCTGCGTCGATCAGCTCGCGGGCGCTGTGCAGCTCGATCCGCATGTCTTCCAGGTCACCGTGATCCGGTTCGGCCAGCTTGCGGGCGCCCTTGGCGTGAAACATGTGGCAGGTGCTGCCCTTGGAGTTCGCTCCGACGACGAAGCCGCCCAGCGCCGTCCAGTCTTCGGCGGCATAGCCGGTCTCCTCCAGCAGCTCGCGCTTGGCGGCGGCCAGCGGATCCTCGCCGGGCTCGATGGCCCCGGCGGGGAAGGTCAGGCTGACGCGCCGGGCCCCGTGCTTGTAGGTGCGCAGCATCACCACCTGGCCGTCTGCCGTCTCGACATACATCAGCGCATAGTCGGGCTGGTCGATCTGGTAGAAATTCTCCACCGTCCGTCCGTCCGGCAACTGCACCGTCTCCGCCCGCAACTTCAAGTAAGGGCTGGCGTCCAGCAGCTCGCGGCTCTCCAGCACGTCCCAGGGCTTCTGTTCGTCGGTCATGCGGTGGTCCCGTAAGGCGGCTGGGTGAAACCGGCGGGGGAAAGGGTGAAGATCTCGCAGCCGTCCTCGGTGATGCCGATCTGGTGCTCGAACTGCGCCGACAGCGAGCGGTCGCGGGTGACCGTGGTCCAGCCGTCGGACAGGATCTTCACCTCGTGCCGGCCGGCGTTGATCATCGGTTCCACCGTGAAGACCATGCCGGGGCGCAGTTCCACGCCCGTCCCGGGCTTGCCGAAATGGTCGACATGCGGCGCGTCGTGGAAGACCTGCCCGATGCCGTGCCCGCCGAAATCGCGCACCACCGAGCAGCGCGCCGCCTCCGCCATCGTCTGGATGGCGTGGCCGATGTCGCCGAGCCGGTTGCCGGGCTTGGCCTGGGCGATGCCGGCCATCATGCAGCGGTAGGTCAGGTCGACCAGCTTGCGCGCCTTCACCCCGATCTTCTCGCCGACGAAATACATGCGGCTGCTGTCGCCATACCAGCCGTCCAGGATCACGGTGACGTCGATGTTGACGATGTCGCCCTCGACCAGCGTCTTGTCGTCGCTGGGGATGCCGTGGTTGACGACATGGTTGGGCGAGATGCAGCTGCAGGCCGGATAGCCGTGATAGCCCAGCGTCGCCGGAATGCCGCCGCGGTCGCGCTGGAACTCCTCGATCAGCTTGTCGAGCCTGCCGGTGCTGACGCCCGGCACCACGAAGGGCGTGATGTGGTCCAGCGTCTCGGCGGCCAGACGGCAGGCCTTGCGCAATGCCGCGAAACCCTCCGGACCGTGCAGCACGATCCGCTTGCCTTCCTTGTCCATCAAACCGTCATCCGTCACGTAGATTCTCAATTCACTCTAAGCTCCCTCTCCCGTCCCGGGAGAGGGAAGGGTGAGGGGTGATCCAAGAATCAAACTGCTCGATTCTTGGATCACCCCTCACCCGGCGCCTCGGCGCCACCCTCTCCCGGGGCGGGAGAGGGTTTGTTCCGAATCGTGCAACAACCTATCACGCCGCCGGTCTGAAAAAAGCCCCCGCATTCCACCCCTGCAAGCATAGGATTCGGCGGAACGGCTTGCTATATGTGGCGGGCCTTACCCCCATCGGACTACCAGACCTTTGGCGAAGCCCACCACCCGATATGTCTGCCAGGCCTGCGGCGCCTCCTTCCCGAAATGGGCGGGCAAATGCGACGCCTGCGGCGAATGGAACAGCCTCGTCGAGGAGGCCGCTCCCGACAGCGCGCCCAAGGGGCTGGGTGCTGCCCGCGGCCGCCGCATCGACTTCGTCGGCCTGCATGGCTCCAGCGAGGCGCCGCCGCGGCGGATGACCGGAATCGCCGAATTCGACCGCGTCTGCGGCGGCGGTCTGGTGCCCGGCTCGGCCATCCTGATCGGCGGCGATCCCGGCATCGGCAAGTCGACCCTGCTGCTCCAGGCGATGGCGCGGCTGTCGCAGGACCACCGCTGCGCCTATGTCTCGGGCGAGGAGGCGGTCGATCAGGTCCGTCTGCGCGCCCAGCGCCTGGGCTGCGCGACGGCCCCGGTCGACCTCGCCTCGGCGACCAGCGTGCGCGACATCGTCGCCTCGCTCGACGACGCCAAGGGGCCGGAGGTGATCGTCATCGACTCGATCCAGACCATGTACATGGACAATCTGGACAGCGCCCCCGGCACCGTCGCCCAGGTCCGCGCCAGCGCGCAGGAGCTGATCCGCATCGCCAAGCGGCGCGGCGTCGTCCTGCTGCTGGTCGGCCATGTGACCAAGGAAGGCATGATCGCCGGTCCGCGCGTGCTGGAGCACATGGTGGACACCGTGCTCTATTTCGAGGGCGAGCGCGGCCACCAGTTCCGCATCCTGCGCGCGGTGAAGAACCGCTTCGGCCCGACCGACGAGATCGGCGTGTTCGAGATGGGCGACGCCGGCCTCGGCGAGGTCGCCAACCCGTCCGCCCTGTTCCTGGCCGAACGCCGCGGCGACGTGTCCGGCGCCGCCGTCTTCGCCGGGATGGAGGGCACCCGCCCCGTGCTGGTCGAGGTGCAGGCGCTGGTCGCCCCGTCGCCGCTCGGCACGCCGCGCCGCGCCGTGGTGGGCTGGGATTCGGCCCGCCTCGCCATGGTGCTGGCGGTGCTGGAGGCGCGCTGCGGCGTGCAGATCGGCGCCAACGACGTCTATCTGAACGTCGCCGGCGGCCTGCGCATCACCGAACCGGCCGCCGACCTCGCGGTCGCGGCGGCGCTCGTCTCCTCCCTGACCGGGGAGCCGGTGCCGGCCGACGCGGTGGTGTTCGGCGAGATCGGCCTGTCGGGCGAGGTCCGCGCCGTCGGCCAGAGCGACACCCGGCTGAAGGAGGCGGCGAAGCTCGGCTTTTCCTCCGCCATCTTCCCGGCGCGGCGTACCGGCAAGAAGGGCAACCGCGGCGACAACGGCCTCAAGACGGTCGAACTCCAGCAGCTGGGCGAGCTGATGCCGCTGTTCCAGCCGCAGGGCTCCGCCGGCCGGCCGCCTTCGCGGCGTCCGTATGACGACACCGACACGCGCCGCCGGCGCGACGACGAGTACATCTGAACCACGGAGTTTGCGGTCTGAAACCATGGTCTTGGCGAAGAACGGCCGTCATCCCCGCCTTCGCGGGAATGAGGTGGTTTGGTCGGAAAGGCCGAGGCATTCCGAATGCAACGCTCGTAAACTGCAAGCGCAGCCGATAATCGGCGTCCAATAATCGGTACAGGGGTCATGGACAATCTTCCCGTCAATCCGGTCGACGTCGTCGTCGCCGCCGTGCTGCTTCTGGCCGCATTGCTCGCCTTCAGCCGCGGTCTGGTGGCCGAGCTGGTGTCGGTCGCCGCCTGGGCCGGCGCCGCGGTGATCACGCTCTACGCGCTGCCCCATGTCCTTCCCTACGCGCAGATCTATATCCGTTTCGAGATGCTGGCCTACGCCGCCTCGGCGGTGGGCGTGTTCATCGTCGCGCTGATCGTGCTGTCGCTCCTCGGGCGCAGCCTGTCGCGCGGGGTGCAGGCCTCGGCGCTGTCGGCGCTGGACCGTACGCTGGGCTTCGCCTTCGGGCTGGTGAAGGGCGGGCTGCTGGTTTCCATCGCCTACCTGTTCTTCCTGTGGCTGGTGCCGAACCCGGCCGAACAGCCGGTCTGGCTGCAGCAGGCCAAGACCCGCCCCTTCCTGGCGATGGGGGCGGAGACGCTCTACGGCTTCGTGCCGGAGACTTTGCGCAGGGAAGGGCTCGGTCAGATGGACATGGCGCGCGACCGTGCACGTCAGGCGATGGAAGCCAAGCAGGCGCTCGACCGCCTGTCGACGCCGGTGCCCAGCCCCGCGAAGACCGGGGGTGCGCAGGCGCCCGATACCGGTTATAAGGACCGCGACCGCGCCGACCTCGAAAGGCTGATGCAGAACAACGCCCGCTGAGCTTGACCGCTCGGTTTTGGCGCGATCGACGTTTGTGGGACCGTAGTTTTTTCCGTTGCATGTGCTGACGCGCCCTAGGGCGCCTCCTGGACGAAGGACTTCTGGTGATGCTGACGACGCATCCGTTCGACGACGACAAGCTGCGCGAGGAGTGCGGCGTGTTCGGCATCCACGGCAACCCGCAGGCGGGCGCCATCACGGCGCTGGGCCTGCACGCCCTGCAGCACCGCGGGCAGGAGGCTGCGGGCATCGTCAGCTTCGACGGCAGCCGGTTCCACCTCCAGCACACGCTGGGCCTGGTCGGCGACCATTTCAGCTCCGAGGCGATCATCGCCAAGCTGAAGGGCGCCAGCTCCATCGGCCATGTGCGCTACGCCACCACCGGCGACACCTCGATCCGCAACGTCCAGCCGCTCTATGCCGATTTCGAGTTCGGCGGCTTCGCGCTGGCCCACAACGGCAACCTGACCAACGCGCACACCCTGCGCCGCCAGCTGGTCCGCCGCGGCTGCCTGTTCCAGTCCTCCACCGACACCGAGGTGATCGTCCACCTGATGGCGACCGCCCGCGGCGGCTCGCCGGTCGATCGCCTGATCGAGGCGGTGCGGCAGGTCGAGGGCGCCTTCTCCCTGGTGGCGCTGACCTCCAAGGAGGTCATCGGCGTGCGTGACGCGCTCGGTGTCCGTCCGCTGGTGCTGGGCCGGCTCGGCGACACCTATATCCTGGCGAGCGAGACCTGCGCCTTCGACATCGTCGGTGCCGAATATGTCCGCGACGTCGAGCCGGGCGAGATGATCGTCATCGACGACGGCGGCGTCCACAGCCTGCGCCCGTTCCAGCCGCAGCAGCGCCGGCTCTGCATCTTCGAATACATCTACTTCGCCCGCCCCGACAGCGTGATGGAGGGCACCTCCGTCTACCAGGCGCGCCAGCGCATCGGCCGGGAGCTGGCCCGCGAGGCCGGCGTCCCCGCCGACGTGATCGTGCCGGTGCCGGACAGCGGCGTGCCCGCGGCGCTGGGCTACGCCCAGGAAGCCGGCGTGCCCTTCGACCTCGGCATCATCCGCAACCATTATGTCGGCCGCACCTTCATCGAACCGACCGACCAGATCCGCCACCTGGGCGTGAAGCTGAAGCACAACGCCAACCGCGCGATGATCGAGGGCAAGCGAGTCATCCTGGTGGACGACAGCATCGTCCGCGGCACCACGTCGAAGAAGATCGTCGAGATGGTGCGCGCTGCCGGGGCCAAGGAGGTGCACATGCGCATTTCCAGCCCGCCGACCTCGCATCCCTGCTTCTACGGCATCGACACGCCGGAGCAGGGCAAGCTGCTGGCCCACCGCATGACGGTGGAACAGATGCGCGAGTTCATTCAGGCCGACAGCCTCGCCTTCATCTCGCTCGACGGCCTCTACCGCGCCATGGGCGACGAGAAGCGCGACCCGGCCAAGCTCGGCTATTGCGACGCCTGTTTTACCGGCGACTACCCGATCCCGCTGACCGACGCGCTGGAAAATCCGTCGATCGAGGCGAACGTCCCGGTCCGCGCCTAGGGTATAACAACCCTCTCCCGCCCCGGGAGAGGGGAGGGACCCAAGCGAAGCTTGGGAGGGGTGAGGGGTGATCCAGGAAGCCATGCGCTTCCGGTTCCTTGGTATCCCCCTCACCCTCCCCACGCCTGACGGCGCGGGTCCCCTCCCTCTCCCGAGGCGGGAGAGGGCACGTCCACGTCCAACGCCAGGACTTTCCCCATGTCCCGTCTCTCCGGCCGCATCGCCCTCGTCACCGGTGCTTCGCGTGGCATCGGCGCCGCCGTCGCCAAGCGCTTCGCCGCCGAAGGCGCCCATCTGGTCCTGGTCGCCCGCACCGTCGGCGGCCTTGAGGAGACCGACGACGCCATCCAGAAGATCTCCGGCCAGTCGGCGACCCTGGTGCCGATGGATCTGCGCGACTACGACAAGATCGACCAGCTCGGCCATGCGCTCTACCAGCGCTTCGGCAAGCTCGACGTCGTCGTCGGCAATGCCGGTGCGCTGGAGGCGCTGGGGCCGGTCGCCCAGTATGACCCGAAGCTGTGGTCGCGGGTGATGGACCTGAACGTGACGGCGAACTACCGCCTGATCCGCTCGATGGACCCGCTGCTGCGCGCGTCCGGCACCGGCCGCGCCATCTTCGTGACCTCGGCCGCCGCCAAGGCGCCGCACCATTACTGGATGCCCTATGGCGCCAGCAAGGCGGCGCTGGAGATGATCGTGAAGACCTACGCGCTGGAGGTCGCCAATTCCAGCTTGCGGGTCAACCTGATCGACCCCGGGGTGGTCGCCAGCAAGCTGCGCACCCAGGCCTTCCCCGGCGAGGACCCGACCAAGGTCGCCCAGCCCGATGATGTGACCGAGCGTTTCGTCGAACTGGCCGAGGTGGGTTGCGCCCTGCATGGGGAACTGGTTCAGACGCAGTGAGGGCGATATTCCCGTCCCTGTCGGGAAGAGGGGGATATCGCCATCCAGCCGCCGAGGGCTACCGATCCTGACCGGCTAAGCAGGTTTTCCGAACTCCGCCCACAGATGGGCGGGCTCGGAAAACCTGCAAAACCATAGAGTCCGCAGGTTTCTCCAGGCCGGGGCCCGTGGCCCGATCTGGAGAAACCTGCTTAGGATCGGTAGCCCTCGGCATCACTCGATAGCCTTGAGGAAGGCCAGGATCACCGGGTCGATGTCCAGGAACGCCAGTGCCAGGCTGTTCTTGCTTTCATCGTGGCGGGCCACCTTCGCCTGTTGGCGATGACGCATCTCGACATTGGGGCAGGAGATCTCCACGCGCACCAAGTCGCCGACGAGGAACGGGACCGAGGCGGGGCCGACGTTGAGAAGCAGCCCGCGGGTCGACCAGTCGATCGTCCGGTACTCCGTCTGGTTGATGGCCACGGTGAGGACCGGCTCGGCGTAGCGGATGGTGTGGCGTTTTTCGACGCCGTTGGGGGGCTGCGCCTGGGCCGGGCGCTTTCGCAGTTTTTGCCGGACCGGGGCCGGGGCGATCTCCATGGTCGCCACCGACAAAAGGCGCTTCTCCATCTCCTTTCGGAAATCTTTCGCCGAACCGCTCTTCACCGCCTTCGTCAACGCCTCCTTGGCCTTGGCGACAAGGCGGTCGCGGGCGGCCCGGTCGCCCACCCTCGCCCCGCTTTCCGCTTCGTTCAGCAGGCGGCCGGTCGTTTGTTCGTGGCTTTGCCGCTGCAACTGCTTGGCCGCCTCTTGGAACGCCGGCTTGTGCAGGCGCGGAAAGTCGGGACTTTTGAGGAGGTCGATCAACAATCCCGCGTCGATGTCGAGACGTTCGGGATTGGAGGATCCGATGATCCGCTCCATTCTCTGCAATAGCATTTCGGCCCGGCGGGTCAGGGCCTCTTCGATGTTTCGTCGCTGTACCATGAGATGCGGATCTCCGCCTGATTCGATCCGGGCGGGATTCCCGAACTCCGTCCATGGCTGGACGCGATCAGGAATCGCACGAAACCGACGGGTATGCGAATACACCGGAAATAAAATGACTCTCAGTAGGTTACGTCATTATCGGCCCGATTGAAACAAAATCATCGCCACATGGTGAGGGGCGAGATCTTCGGGGGTACCCTGACGGTTGGTGGAAGCCTTGCCGACCCCGGTCTGGCAGCATTTTGGCTCCCTACCGGGGGAAACGGCAATTACCGACAATCAAACGAACCGCCCCCGCATCAGTCCCCGCAGCCGGTACAGCTCCTCCAACGCCTGCCGCGGCGTCAGGCTGTCCGGATCGATCCCCGCCAGCGCCTCCTCCACCGCCGACGGCGCGGCGGCGACCGGAGCCACCTCCGTCGTCTTCGGTGCCGGCCGCTTCAGCGCCGCGCTGAACAGCGGCAGATCCTCGGCCAGCCGGTGGATCGTCGCGTTCTGGTCGCCGGCTTCCAGCAGCTTCAGCACCTCGTCCGCCCGACCGACGACCGCCGGCGGCAGCCCGGCCAGCTTGGCGACGTGGATGCCGTAGCTGCGGTCGGCCGCCCCCGCCGTCACCTCGTGCAGGAACACCACGTCGCCCTGCCATTCCTTGATCCGCATGGTGTGGCAGGACAGCGCCGGCAGCTTCGACGCCAGCATCGTCAGCTCGTGGTAATGCGTCGCGAACAGTGCCCGGCAGCGGTTCACGTCGTGCAGATGCTCGACGCAGGCCCAGGCGATCGACAGGCCGTCGAAGGTCGCCGTGCCGCGCCCGATCTCGTCGAGGATCACCAGCGCGCGGGCGCCCGACTGGTTCAGGATCGCCGCCGTCTCCACCATCTCGACCATGAAGGTGGAACGGCCGCGCGCCAGATCGTCGGCGGCGCCGACCCGGCTGTAGAGCCGGTCGACCACCCCGATATGCGCACGTTCGGCCGGGACGAAACCGCCCATCTGCGCCAGCACCGCGATCAGCGCGTTCTGCCGCAGGAAGGTCGACTTGCCGGCCATGTTCGGGCCGGTCAGCAGCCACAGCCGATTGTCCGGCGCCAGATCGCAGTCGTTCGCCACGAACGGCCCGCCATGGGCGGAATCCAGCACCGCCTCCACCACCGGATGCCGTCCGCCCTTGATGACGAAGGCGAGGCTGTCGTCCACCACCGGGCGGCTGTAGCGCCGTTCCTCCGCCAGCTCGGCCAGCGAGGTGGCGACGTCCAGCGCCGCCAGCGCGTGGGCGGCCTGGGCGATGGCGTCGGCTTTTCCGGCGACGATCTCCACCAGCCCGGCGAACAGCTCCAGCTCCACCGCCAGCGCCTTGTCGGCGGCCTCGGAGATGCGGCGCTCCAGGTCCGACAGCTCGACCGTGCCGAAGCGCACGGCGTTCGCCATGGTCTGGCGGTGCATGAACACCTCGCGGCCCCGCTCCGACATCAGCTTGTCGGCATGGGCGGCGGTGACCTCGATGTGATAGCCCAGCACGTTGTTGTGCTTGACCTTCAGCGACGGCACCCCGGCGATCTCGGCGTATTTCGTCTGCAGTCCGGCGATCAGCCGCCGGCTCTCGTCGCGCAGCGTCACCAGCTCGTCCAGCGCATAGCTGTAGTCGCGGGCGATGAAGCCGCCGTCGCGGGCCAGCAGCGGCAGCTCTGGTGCCAGCGCCTGGGTCAGCTGGTCGACCAGGTCCGAATGCGCGCCCAGCCGCTTGTCCAACGCCGCCAGCCCGTCCGGCAGCGGCAGGACGCCGGCGAGCAGCCCGCGGATCAGCCCGGCCTGTCGCAACCCGTCGCGGATCGCCGCCAGATCGCGCGGACCCCCGCGCCCCAGCGTCAGCCGCGACAGCGCCCGTTCCAGGTCCGGGCAGCTCCGCAGGGCGCCGCGCAGCTCGCCGCGCAGCCGTTCCTCGGTCAGCGCGAACTCCACCATGTCCAGCCGGCGGCCGATGGCGGCGGGATCGGTCAGCGGCGCCGCCAGATGGGCGCAGAGCAGCCGGGCGCCGGCCCCCGTCACCGTGCGGTCGATGGTGGCGAGCAGGCTGCCGCGCCGCTCCCCGCTCAGCGTCCGCGTCAGCTCCAGGTTGCGCGCGGTCGAGGCGTCGATCTCCATCACCGCGCCCGGCCCGACCCGCCGCGGCGTCGACAGCCGGGGAACGCGGCCCTTCTGCGTCAGCTCGACATAGCCGACCAGCGCGCCGGCCGCCGCCACCTCCGCCCGGCTGAAGGTGCCGAAGGCGTCCAGCGTGCCGACGCCATACTGGGTCAGCAGGCGCTGCTTGCCGTTTTCGCTGTCGAAGCGCGGGTTGGGCTGCACGGTCAGCCGCGACTTCCAGTCCGCCCACAGCTCGAACAGCTCCGGCGTCTGGCTCAGCTTCTCCGAGATCAGCACTTCCTGCGGGTCGAGCCGCCCCAGCGCCGTGCCGAGTCCGCTACGCTCCACCGGCTGCACCACCAGCTCGCCGGTCGACATCTCCAGCCAGGCCAGCCCCAGCCCGCCCGCCGTCTCCGCCACCGCCGCCAGCCAGTTGGAGGAGCGGGCGTCGAGCAGGCTGTCCTCGGTCAGGGTGCCGGGGGTGACGATGCGGATGACGCCGCGCTTCACCACCGATTTCGCCCCGCGCTTCTTCGCCTCCGCCGGGTCTTCCATCTGTTCGCAGATGGCGACGCGGAAGCCCTGGCGGATCAGGCGCTGCAGGTAGTTCTCGTGGGCATGCACCGGCACGCCGCACATCGGGATGTCTTCGCCCAGATGCTGGCCGCGCTTGGTCAGCGCGATGTCCAGCGCCGCCGCGGCGTTCACCGCATCCTCGAAGAACATCTCGTAGAAGTCGCCCATCCGGTAGAACAGCAGGCAGTCGGGATGCGCCTGCTTGATCTCCAGATACTGCGCCATCATCGGCGTGGCGTCGGGCGGGATGATGATTTCTGCGATGTCGGACACGGGGATCCACGGGGCCTTGGATGGGGGGCGTTTCAGGCGCGCACCCTATCACGGGATATGCAGTCGCGGGATAGGCCGCTTGGCAGGATGTGGGACGATATGGCGCGTACGAACGAGACGCCTTGCGTCCCCGTTGCGGTTGACGGGCGCGCGCCGCCGGTCGCTACAATAGGGCAGGGCCTCGCCGGCAGGATCAGGCGGCGCGGCCCCGAAATGATCGGACCAACCTCCGACCTGAAAGATAGGGAGACGGCCATCATGACGCAAATGACCGAGGAAACCGCACCGGACGAGGTGCGGGAGGTCGTTGCCCTCTTCGCGACCCGCGCCGGCTTCGACCGGGCAGTGGAAACCCTCCTGGCGGCCGGCTTCGACCGCGCCGACCTGTCGATCCTGGCCAGCCACGCGTCGCTGGACGCCGCGAATCCGAAGGGCAAGCCGCGCGACGAGGCGCTGACCGGTCTGGTGGGCGAGCTGAAATACGCCTTCCCCCTGACCACCGCCGGGCTGATCGCCATCGTCGGCGGCCCGATCGAGGCGGCGGTGGCGGCCCTGGTCGCCGCCGGCGTCGGCGGCGCGGCGATCAAGGATTACCTGGACGAGCTGACCAGCCACCCCAAGCCCGACGAGTTCACCCGCGCGCTGGAGGCCGGCGGCGTCATCCTGTGGGTGCGCGTCGACGGGCCGGAGCAGGAGGCGCAGGCGGCATCCCTGCTGGCGCGCGAGGGCGGCGGCAACGTCCACGTGACGGTGCGGGAGGCGTGACGGGCGAAGCGGAGGCGGAGCGGGCAGGGGTCAGGCGGTCAGGTTCATCACGGCGCCGCGCTTGGCGTCCTGCCCGGTCAGCTTCCGCTTCAGCTCCTCGGCGAATTCCTTTTCCATCGCCTCGCGCTTTTCGGGCGGCATCGCGTTCAGGTCGTCCTCCGTCATCTTGTGACGGGCGAGCCAGTCGTCGCGGATCCGCTCGGCCGGCGTCTTCTTCGCTTCGGCCAGGAAGTCGGTGACCGCGGCCGTGTCGGTGGTCGGTCCGGCGGCGGTACCCCAGCCCTTCCGGGCGGTCGCCGCCTGCGTCTGACCTTGGAGGCCGGCCGAATAGCCGTTGTAGCCGTTGATCTGCATCGCGGTGATCCCGCTTTTGGTTGCGCCTTCGCCCGACGGCAGGTGCCGGTGGCGCAGACCGCGATGCAATTTCGACGCCGGACGCTCAGCCGTTCCGGTCCCACGTCCCGAGGCTTCTGCCGGGGCCGCGGAGTCTGCCGCCGGGCAGATTTTGCCGGCTCGATTCTGCAGGCCTCATGCCGTATGTCCGACTCCGTCCGGTCAGGCCGCGGCGGCCTGCCGGTGCTTCGGGGTGGAGACCGTCTGCAATCCCCGCAGCTTGTATTGCGCCTGGACAATCGACGCCCACCCCATGCGGATCAGCGTCAGCTTCACCCCGTCCGACACGTCGTCACCGGTGACGAGGTCGGTC
The DNA here is from genome assembly GCF_016595245.1 of Azospirillum endophyticum. Taxonomy (GTDB): domain Bacteria; phylum Pseudomonadota; class Alphaproteobacteria; order Azospirillales; family Azospirillaceae; genus Azospirillum; species Azospirillum endophyticum. Next base: position 199,141 of record NZ_JAENHM010000007.1, on the reverse strand, counting down.
ACCTGCCACATCAGGGTGTCGTCCACCGACCGCGGGAACATCGCCGCCACCCGCAGCAGCCGCGCCATCAGCGCCGCCGTCGTCTGGCGGCCCAGCCCGCGTTCGGCCAATGTCAGCCCGTCGTTCAGCGCCGCCAGTTCCCGCCGCGCCCGTAAGGAAGGTTCTCCCGCCGCAGGTCCAGTCATCTTCCGGCCGGTCATGGTCAATCTCCCGTGATGATCTCCACATGGCACCAGTGTGGCCTCGCAAGACCGGTGCCGCTGTGATGGCCGTCACAACCGGAGGCACGCCATCCAGTCTGCGGCTGTTCTCCGGCAGCCGCGCGAAAAAGCCCCAGGCCGTACGATCCAATCTCACGGTTGAGTTGAAGGCTTGGCATTTTGCCATCATCTTCTTGTGCGGACGATCGTTGGAGGAGTCGATGGCGACGAGCGAGCGGGTTTGGCAGGCGAGCGACGTGCGGACGAACTTGCCGGCCGTCATGGATGCGGCTCTCTCCGGTGTTCCTCAGGTGATCCGGCGGCGAACCGGTGAAGAGGTCGTTGTGGTGTCGCGCGCCGACTACGATCGCATGCGGCCGTCCTTGAAGGACTTCCTGATGCAGGCTCGTGTCGAGGACGGTGACGAGGATGACGTCGATAAAGCGCTGGCGCAGGTGCGCGGCGCCGGAGCGATGGGATTTGCTCCGCGCAGCGGAGGGTGACCCGTGTACCTCCTCGACACCAACATCGTCAGCAATTTCCGGAAGAGGCCACATCCGAACCTTGTCGCTTGGCTGGACGCGATTTCCGCTGACGAGATCGCCATATCGGCGATCACCGTGTTCGAGATCCAGGCCGGGATCGACATGGTGGGTGATCGGGCGAAGGCGAAGGAGATCCAGGTCTGGCTCGACGGTTTGGTCCTGTCGGGTCAGGCCTCGATCGTGGCCTTCGATGCTGATGTCGCGCGCGTCTACGCTCACCTGTTCACGACGGCCGCGTTGAAGAACTTCCTGCTCCCGGATGCTCGGAACTCCAGGCCGAAGAGTGGTGCGGACCTGATCATCGCGGCAACCGCCATCGTCCATGAAGCGGTCGTGGTGACTGCCAACACGGACGACTTTCTACGCATCCACGAGCATTTCCCCCTTCCGGGGCTGTATCATCCCTTCGCACAGGAATGGCAGGTCGACCCGAGAACCCGGCACCAGCCGCCGTCGCCCTGAGGGAGGCCGGCGCCTAATGACGCTGGCATCGCCGTTGATGCCGGTGGGGGGCCCCTGGACGACCAACGAAGCGTTCCAGCGGAACGACGCCGGTGGACGGCTTCTTCGAATGGACCCGCCGGGACCACGGCACTGGTTTTCCAGTGCGGGCGTGCTACCTGAAGGCTTTACCGCTATAGTGCGGTGGTCGCGGCCGTTCCGGATCGCCTGAACGCCGCCATAGAAGCCGAGGTTCTTCCCGACCGATGCTGTCCGCCCGCTCCAAGGCGCCGCCCCCGCCCGATACGCCCGCCCCCGCCATTCCCAACAAGCGCGCCATCATCTCCCGCCGCAAGCTGTCGGGGGATCTCGAGGATCTGGTCGCCGAGCACGGCACCGGCGACAAGCTGCGCCCGGCGCTGATCGCCTGCCTGCGCAAGGCGCTGGCCGAGGGCAGGGCGGAGGTGCGGCGGCGCTTCGACGCCGGCGGCTCGGGCGAGCAATGCGTGCGGGAGAACTGCTATCTCGCCGACCGCGTGGTCGGCACGCTGGCCGACTTCACCGTCCGTTTCATCTTCCCCACCGCCAACCCGACCTCCGGCGAGGTGTTCGACGTCGCGGCCACCGGCGGCTACGGCCGCGGCGAGCTGGCGCCCTTCTCCGACATCGACCTCCTGTTCCTGCTGCCCTACAAGCGGACGCCGCGGGTGGAGCAGGTGGTCGAATACATGCTCTACATCCTGTGGGATCTGGGGCTGAAGGTCGGTCATGCCGTGCGTAGCGTCGACGACTGCATCCGCCAGTCCAAGGCCGACGTCACCATCCGCACCGCCATCCTCGAATCGCGCTATCTCTGGGGGCCGGGCAAGCTGTTCGCCGAGCTGCGCCGGCGCTACGACAAGGAGGTCGTCGCCGGCACCGGTCCCGAATTCGTCGAGGCCAAGCTGGCCGAGCGCGACAACCGCCACCTGAAGATGGGCGACAGCCGCTATGTGCTGGAACCGAACCTGAAGGACGGCAAGGGCGGCCTGCGCGACCTCCAGACCCTGTTCTGGATCGCCAAGTATCTTTACCGCGTCGAGGGCGTCGACGAGCTGGTCGGCAAGCATGTGCTGATGCCGGAGGAGGCGCAGCGCTTCGCCAAGGCGCAGAACTTCCTGTGGACCGCGCGCTGCCACCTGCATTACCTGACCGGCCGGCTGGAAGACCGCCTGACCTTCGACGTCCAGACCAGCATCGGCGCCGCCATGGGCTACACCGACCATGCCGGCACCAAGGGCGTCGAGCGCTTCATGAAGCATTACTTCCTGGTCGCCAAGGACGTCGGCGACCTGACGCGCATCTTCTGCGCGGCGCTGGAGGCCGAATCGAAGCGTCCGCCCCGCTTCAACCTGCTGCGTCTGGCCTCGGTCGCGAGGCGCAAGGACGTGGACGGCTTCATCGTCGACGGCGAGCGGCTGAACGCCCGCAGCGACAAGCAGTTCAAGGAACAGCCGATCGACATGATCCGGCTGTTCCACACCGCGCAGATGAACGACATCGACATCCACCCGGCGGCGCTGCGCGCCATCACCCGGTCGCTGTCCGCCATCGGCCCCAAGCTGCGCAACGATCCCGAAGCCAACCGGCTCTTCCTCGACATCCTGACCGGGCCGAAGGATCCGGAGATCACGCTGCGCCGCATGAACGAGGCGGGCGTGATGGCCCGCTTCATCCCCGACTTCGGCCGGGTCGTCGCGCAGATGCAGTATGACATGTACCATGTCTACACGGTGGACGAGCACACGCTGTTCGCGCTCGGCATCCTGCACAAGATCGCGTCGGGCGAGCATGCCGACGAGCTGCCGCTGTCGACCGAGGTGATCCACAAGGTGGTGTCGAAGCGGGCGCTCTACGTCGCCGTCCTGCTGCACGACATCGCCAAGGGGCGCGGCGGCGACCATTCCGTGCTGGGCGCCCGCGTCGCCGAAAAGCTCTGTCCGCGCCTCGGCCTGACGGCGGAGGAGACGGAGACGGTGGCGTGGCTGGTGCGCTGGCACCTCGCCATGTCGCACACCGCCTTCAAGCGCGACCTGGAGGACGACAAGACCGTCCGCGACTTCGTGGCGCTGGTCCAGTCGCCGGAGCGCCTGCGCCTGCTGCTGGTGCTGACGGTGGCCGACATCCGCGCCGTCGGCCCGCAGCGCTGGAACAACTGGAAGGCCACGCTTCTGCGCGAGCTCTACAACCGGTCCGAGGAGCTGATGTCCGGCGGCATGACGGTGGAAGGGCGCGGCCGCCGCATCCAGGCGTCGCAGGCCAACCTGCGCGCCGAGCTGACCGACTTCGACGACGCGGCGTTCGAGCATCACAAGGGCCTGGGCTATCCCGGCTATTGGCTGGCCTTCGACACCGACACGCTGGCCCACCAGGCCCGCCTCGTCCGCGAGGCCGAACGGGCGCAGCGTCCGCTGACGGTGGAGACCCGCGTCGACCGCGGCCGCGCCGTGACCGAGGTGACGATCTACGCCACCGACCACAGCGGCCTGTTCTCCCGCCTCGCCGGGGCGCTGGCCGCCTGCGGCGCCGACATCGTCGACGCCCGCATCTTCACCATGACCAACGGCATGGCGCTCGACGTCTTCTCCGTCCAGGATGCCGCCGGCGGCGGCGCGTTCGAGAGCGGCGACAAGCTCGCCAAGCTGTCGGTGATGATCGAGAAGGTGCTGTCGGGCCAGCTGAAGCCGCTGAACGACCTGTCGACCCGCCGCACCGGCCATGCCAGCCGCACTCGCGTCTTCCATGTGCCGCCGCGCGTGCTGATCGACAACAACGCCTCCACCACCCACACGGTGATCGAGGTGAACGGCCGCGACCGCCCGGGCCTGCTCTACGACCTGACCCGCGCCCTGTCGAACCTGACCCTGCAGATCAGCTCGGCCAAGGTCTCGACCTTCGGCGAGAAGGCGATCGACGTCTTCTATGTGAAGGACGTCTTCGGCCTGAAGGTGACGCATGACGGCAAGCTGGCGAAGATCAAGGAACGCCTGCTGAGCGCGCTCGACGACCCCACCGGCGACGCTCCGCCGCCCGCCACCGTCAAGCGGACCAGGACGAAGGTGACGGGGGCCTGAGCCGCCGGGACCTCCGATCTAAAGATCGGAAAGCCGCGAAGGAGAGGTGCTGAGGTTCTGGTCGACCGCGGACGTCAGCCCGTCGCGCGCCTTGCGGGCTTCCGCGAGGATCCAGCCGCGGAAAGCCTGCGTCCGGGGATCGTCCAGCCGGCTTTCGTGGATCAGCAGGTAATATTCGCCGGCGCTGCGAACCTCGGATGGCAGCGGCATCGCCAGTTCGGCACGGCGGTCGTACTGCGCCAGCAGGATGTCGGGCACGATGGCGATCCCGCGGCCCTGGCGGGCGGCGTCCAGCGACATGAAGAAATGGCCGAACTCCAGCTCGCCGCCGGTTCCGGTGATGGCCTTTCCGCCGGTCGCCTTCAGCCAGTCGGGCCAGGCGTGCCGCCGGCTGGAGGTGTGGATCAGCGGCAGGCGCACCACCGGCCGGCCGCCTTCCAGCACCGCCTCACCCGCCAGCGTGGGCGCGCAGGCCGGGCGGAGGATGTCGGGGAACAGTTCGTCGGCCTGCACGCCGTCCCAGCTCGTCACCATGTCCAGGTCGATGCGCGGCTGTCCGCGCTCGTAGCGGCGGCCCGGCATGCGGCCGACGCGGATCGCGATGTCGGCCTCGTGCGCCAGCAGGTTGGACGGCTCGATCGACGAGATGAGCCGCACCTCGACGCCGGGGTTGGCCTGCGTGAACAGATGCAGCCGCGGCATCAGCCACAGCGAGGCGATGGTCGGCAGGATCGAGATGGTCAGCGTGCGCGTCGTCCGCGACCGGCCGATCCGCTGCGCCGCCCGCTCCAGCTCGCTCAAGGTATCGCGGACGGTGCGGGCGAAATCCTCGCCCTCCGGCGTCAGTTCGATGCGCCGGGTCATACGGCGGAACAGCTGGCAGTCCAGCGCCAGTTCGAGGTCGCGCACCTGCCGGCTGATCGCCCCCTGGGTCAGGTGCAGCTCGTCGGCCGCCAGCGTGAAGGAGAGGTGCCGCGCGGCGGCGTCGAACCCGCGCAGGGTGTTGAGCGGCGGCAGCGGTCGTTTCGGCATCGTCGTGGCCTCCCATGGATGAGCCTAGGTCATGCATGAGGGCCGAACAAGTCGTTTGTGAGGTCCGTTGTCCTCCGGCACGCTTCCTGTCACTGAACCGTCAGAGTTCAAAAGAAACAGGGCAAGCGCGAGGGTTACCGTGACACGAACAGCCACGATACGACAGACAAGGGGCGATCCCTGTAAGGATTGGACGCTCGAAGTCAGCGGCATTGCCAAGAATTACGGGGCGACCTGTGCACTTCGCAACGCTTCGTTGCGGCTGCGGCCGGGAAAGGTCCATGCGCTTCTTGGCGAGAACGGTGCCGGCAAGAGCACGCTGGTGAAGATCGTCGTCGGCGCGATCCAGCCCGACCGCGGGCGGATCGCACTGAACGGCGTTCCCACCCGTTTCGCCGGAGTGCGGCAGGCGATCGCCGCCGGGGTGATCCCGATCTACCAGCATCTCAGCCTGTTCCCCCATCTGTCGGTGCTGGAGAACCTGTCGGCCTTCGCCATCGCAGGCGCAGCGGGTCTGCGCGCCGGGCCGTCCCTGGTGCCGCGCGCCACGGCGCGGGCCTGGCTGGACGCGGTCGGCCTCGGCTGCGACCTCGACCTCCCGGTCGAGCGGCTGTCGGTCGGCGAGCGCCAGCTGGTGGAGATCGCCCGCGGGCTGGGGCAACGCTGCACGCTGCTGGTGCTGGACGAGCCGACCGCCGCTCTGACCCATGACGAGACCGACCGGCTGTTCGGCGTGGTCCGCCGCCTGTGTGCGGAGGGCACCGCCGTTCTCTTCATCAGCCACAAGTTCGACGAGATCGAGGCGCTGGCCGACGACGTCACCGTCCTGCGCGACGGCGTCGCGGTGATCGACGCCGAGCCGCTGGCCTCGCTCAGCCGTGCCGAGCTGGTCCGCGCCATGCTGGGCGACATGGTGGAGTCCGGCGACCGCGCCTTGCCGCAGCCGGGCGGTCCGGTGCTGACCGCGACCGGGTTGCGGCTGGGGCCGGCGGACACTGCCGCCGACATCACCGTGCGGGCCGGCGAGATCGTCGGGTTGGCCGGGCTGGTCGGGTCGGGCGCCCTGGAGCTGGCGGCGGCGCTGGCGGGGGCCCGGCCGGTCGCCGCCGGCACGCTCGCCGTGCGGGGGGAGGCGCTACCGCCGGGCGACCGCGCGCGGGCCGTCGCCGCCGGGGTCGGCTATGTCCCGGCCGACCGCCACGCCGAGGGGCTGTTCGGCCCGCTGGCGGCGCTCCAGAACGCCTCCTCCTCGACCGTCGCGCTGTTCTCGCGCGGCGGGCTGCTGCGGCCGGGCGGCGAGGCGGCGGCGCTGATGCCCTGGCTGCGCCGGCTGAACCTGCACCCCTTCCAGCCGGAGCGGCCAGCCGCCGGATTCAGCGGCGGCAACCAGCAGAAGCTGCTGCTGTCGCGCAATCTGGCGGTGCCGGACCTGCGGGTCCTGGTGGTGCTGGAGCCGACGCGCGGCGTCGACATCGCCGCGCGGGAAACCATCCACGACGCGCTGGTCGAGGCCGCCGGCCGGGGCGTCTCCGTCATCGTCGCCTCCAGCGACCTCGACGAGGTCATGGCCCTGTCGCACCGCATCCTGGTCGTGCGGCACGGCAGCCTCGACGGCGAACTGCCGCGCGGCACCGGCCGCGCCGCCCTGATGGACCGGCTGGCCGGCCGGAGGGCGGCATGATGGCCCTGACCGGCGCCCGGCCGCGCCGCTTCTCCGGCCGTCTCAACCCGCCCGCCGCCGCCTGGGTCGTCCTGCTGCTGTTCTGCGTCTTCGCCCTGGCGGTGCCGCGCTTCGCCAGCGCCGGCAACTTGGAAAATCTGCTGCGGGTCGGTTCCATCCTCGGCATCGCCGCCTGCGGCCAGACCATCGTGCTGATCCTCGGCGGGATCGAGTTCTCCTTCGGCGCGTCGGCGGCGCTGGCCAGCGTGGTGACGGTGCTGGCCCTGCCGTCCGCCGGGGTGGCCGGCGGCTTCGCGGCCGGCGCGGCCTCGGTGCTGCTGGTGGGTCTCGTCAACGGCACGCTGGTCGCGCGCTTTTCCCTGCCGCCCTTCCTGGTCACGCTCGGCATGCTGATGGTGGCCGGCGGCGGGGCGGCGGTGCTGGCCGGCGGGCTGCCGATCGACGCGCCGCCGAGCGACGCCTTTTCCTGGCCGGCGCGCGGCCGGGTCGCCGGCATCCCGGTGCCGATCCTGGCGGCGGCGGCAAGCTTCGCCCTGCTGCACCTCCTGCTCGCCCACACCCGCGCCGGCAGGCTCTGGTACCTCGTCGGCGCCAACGGCACGGCGGCGCGGCTGTCCGGCATCACGGTATGGCGGTCGGTGCTGGCGGGCTATCTGCTGGCCGGCGCCTTCTGCGCGCTTGCCGCCGTCATCCTGACCAGCCGGGTCGCCTCCGGCCAGCCCGGCCTCGCCCCCAACCTGCCGTTCGAGACCATCGCGGCCTGCGCCGTCGGCGGCATCCCGCTGGCGGGCGGGCAGGGCAGGGCGGTGCAGACGCTGTGCGGCGTGCTGGTCATCGCCATGCTGAACAACGCGGTGGTGCTGCTGAACCTGCCCGTCGCCTACCAGCAGCTGATGATCGCCGCGGTGATCCTCGGTGCCGTGATCCTCCAGCGGGCGCCCCTGCTGCTCCTGCTGCTGCCGGTCCGGCCCGCCCGCCAGCTGGAGGAGGACCGGTCATGAGCGCCCGTTTCCTGCGCCGTTCCGCCGATGGCCTGCGCATCGCCGGCTCCGTCCTTCCCGTCCCCTTCCGGGTCGCGCCGCTCTGCCTGATCCTGGCGGTGGCGGTGTTCGCGGCCACCGCGCCGCGCTTCCTCAGCCTGGGCAACGCCGCCAACATCGGGGCGCAGGTCTGGGTTCTCGCCCTGCTCGCCATCGGCCAGATGTTCGTGCTGGCGACCCGGGGTTTCGACATCTCGGTCGGCGCCGTCGCCGCCCTGTCCAGCGTCTGCGCGGCGATGGCCTGCAATGCCTGGGGCCTGCCCGGGCTGGCCGCCGGGGCGCTGGCGGGGCTGCTCTGCGGGCTGGTCAACGGCGCGCTGGTCGGCACGCTCGGCCTCCAGCCGGTGGTCGCCACGCTGGGCAGCCTGATCGCGGTGCGCGGCCTGTCGCTGCTGATCACCGGCGACGGGCAGGTGGTGCCGCTCGACGCGGCCGGCGCGGTGACCCGTCTCGGCTTCGAGCCGATGCCGGTCCTGCCCGCCGCCAGCTGGGCGGCGCTGGTCCTGGCGGTCGGAGCCGCCCTGCTGGTCGGCCGCAGCCTCGCCGGCCGGCGCATCCTGATGGCCGGCTCGAACCCCGAGGCGGTGGCGCTGGTCGGCGTCGACACCCGGCGCGTCCAGCTCTGGGCCTATGGCCTGTGCGGCCTGTTCGCCGGCCTCGCCGGGGTGCTGATGACGGTCCGCGCCGGCTCCGGCCTGCCGACCGAAGGCGCGGGGATGGAGCTTCAGGCCATCGCCGCCGCGGTCATCGGCGGCACCGCGCTCAGCGGTGGCATCGCCAGCGTGGCCGCCGTCGTGACCGGGGCCGCCTTCATCCAGGTGCTGCTGACCGGCCTCAACCTCCAGGGCGTCTCGCCCTTCGTCGCCCAGATCGCCATCGGGGTGGTCATCATCGCCTCCGGCCTTCTGGAAACGCTTCTGCGCTCCCTGCCGTCCTTCCCCTCCCAATCAAGGACACGGACATGACCCGCTCCCCGATCCGCTTCGCCGGAAGCCTTGCCGCCCTTCTTCTGCTCTCCATCGCGCCGGCCCTGGCACAGGACAAGGCCATCGGCTTCGCCATCCCCAACCTCGCCTCATCCTTCTGGATCTCCGCCGTCTACGGGGCGGAGCAGGAGGCCAAGGCCGCCGGCGTCACGCTGGTCAAGCTGAACGCCGGCGGCGACGCCAACACCAGCCAGCAGATCGCCCAGATCCAGGATCTGGCCCAGCGCGGCGTCGCCGCCATCATCGTCGGCGCGACCAACGGCGACGCGGTGCGGGCAGTGGTGGAGCAGGCGGTCGGCCGCGGCATCCCGGTCGTCGGCATTTCTTCGCCGCCCAACAGCGACCGGCTCAGCGCGACGGTCAGCGCCGACCATTACGACATGGGCCGTCTCCAGGCCCGCTGTCTGGCCCAGGCCATCGGCGGCAAGGGCGAGGTGGCGATGATGGCCGGGCCGACCGGACAGGCCTGGTCCGACCTGCGGGCCAAGGGCTTCCGCGAGACGCTGGCGAAGGAGGCGCCGGGGGTGACGGTCGTCGCCGAATCCCGGCTGGCCGACAACCGCAACGCCGCCCTGACCACGGCGGAGGACTGGACCCAGCGCTTTCCCGAGCTGAAGGGCGTCTACGCCGCCACCGACGACATGGCGGCCGGCGTGGTCGCCGCGATGAAGGCCGCCGGCCGCATGCCGGCGGTGCGGGTCTCCGCCTCCAACTTCAGCCCGACGGCGCAGCAGCTTCTGAAGGACCGCGAGCTGGCCTGCACCTCCATCCAGCAGGTGGTGGCGCAGGGCCGCGCCGCCTTCACCCAGGCGCTGGCCGCCGCCGGCAAGAAGCCGGTCGAGGCCAAGGTCGTGCTGCCGGCGCTGCTCGTCACCTCTGACACGCTGGGCGAGGTCGATCTAAGCTCGGTCGTCGCCCCGGCCGACTATCGGCCCTGACCATATCGAACCGAAGGCAGGACAAGCGATGCTCCCCTCCCACGACCGCTTCCCCTATTCCGCCATCACCGACCGTCCCGACTTCTCCTGGCCGGGGGGCAAGCGGCTGGCCGTCTATGTGGCGCTCTGCGTCGAGCATTTCCCCTATGGCAGCGGCCTGGGGCTGCCCTATTCGCCGGGGCTGAGCCACCCCAACAGCTACAATTGGGCGTGGCGGGAATACGGCAACCGGGTCGGCGGCTGGCGGCTGATCGACCTGTTCGACGCCCACCGCCTGCCGCTGACCGTGCTGCTCAACACCGAATGCTACGAGCATTGCCCGGAGCTGGTCGCGGCGCTGCGCCGCCGCAGCGACGAGATCGTCGCCCATGGCCGCACCAACGGCGAGCACCAGAACGGGATGGGCCTGGAGGAGGAGCGCCGCCTGATCGCCGAGGCGACCGAGGCCATCCGCCGCCACGAGGGCAAGTCTCCCGCCGGCTGGATGAGCCCAGGCGCCCATCCCAGCGCCAACACCGAGGATCTGCTGGCCGAGGCCGGATACCGCTACACGCTGGACTGGCCGATGGACGACCAGCCGGTGTGGATGCGGACCACCGGCGGGCCGCTGCTGAGCGTGCCCTATCCGCATGAGGTGAACGACGTGCCGATGGTGGTGCTGCACGACGGCACGGCGCCGGCCTTCGCCGACATGGCCATCGACAATTTCGACGAGATGCTGCGCCAGTCGAAGGACCAGCCGCTCGCCTACGGCATCACCATCCACAGCTTCATCATCGGCCAGCCCTTCCGCATCAAGCAGTTCCGCCGGGTGCTGGAGCATCTCGACGCCCACCGCGACGAGGTCTGGTTCGCCACCGCCGGTCAGATCGCCGACCATTTCGCCGGTCTGATGCCGCCGCCGGTCGACTCCGGCCCAGCCGTCTCCTGATCCATTCCTGACGCCGGCCCCCCCGCGGGCCGGCTCCCATCCGAAAGGTTCCATCATGACTGAGACGCCCCTTGGGCTGTCCCAAACCCCGGCGCACGCCCGCGCTCTGCCCCCCTTGCGGGTCGCCGTCGCCGGCCTCGGCGCCGTCGGGCTGAAGATCGTCGAGGCGCTCGACGAGGGGCTCGACGGCTGCGTCCTGACCGCCGTTTCGGCCCGCGACAAGGCGGCGGCGGCGGACCGCCTGTCCGCCCTGACCCACCCGGTGCCGGTGGTGGACATCGCAGAGCTGGAGCCGCTCGCCGACCTCGTCGTCGAATGCGCCCCCGCCGCGCTGCTTCCGGCCATCGTCGAGCCGTTCCTCCGCGCCGGCAAGACGGCGGTGGTACTCAGCTCCGGCGCCCTGCTGGCCAATGACGGGCTGGTCGCCACCGCCCGCGCCCATGGCGGACAGATCGTCGTGCCGACCGGGGCGCTGCTCGGGCTCGACGCGGTGACGGCGGCGGCGGAGGGGGAAATCCGTGCCGTGCGCATGGTGACCCGCAAGCCGGTGCGCGGTCTGGTCGGCGCCCCCTATCTGGTCGAGAACAACATCGCCATCGAGGACATCATCAGCCCGCTGCGCATCTTCCACGGCACCCCGCGCGAGGCGGCGGTCGGCTTCCCGGCCAACCTGAACGTGGCGGTGGCGCTGTCGCTGGCCGGCATCGGCCCCGACCGCACGACGCTGGAGATCTGGGCCGACCCGGCGCTGGAGCGCAACACCCACCGCATTGAGGTCGAGGCGGACTCGGCGACCTTCACCATGGCGATCGAGAACATCCCGACCGACAACCCGAAGACCGGCCGCATCACCGCCCTGTCGGTGCTGGCCTATCTGCGCAAGCTGCGCGCGCCGCTGCGCGTCGGCTCCTGAGCGACTGATTTCAGCAAGAAACGAAAAACAGAAGGGGGATTCGTCATGGATCTCGGACTTTCCGGCCGCACCGCGCTGGTGCTGGGCGCCGGGGGCGGGCTCGGCCGCGCCATCGCCCTGGGTCTGGCGCGCGAAGGCGCCAACCTCGTCATCGCCGACCGCGACGCGCCGTCGCTGGCCGCCACCAGCGCCGCTCTCACCGAAATTGCCGGCGCGGAAACCGCCGCGCCCTGCCTTCCCATCGTCTGGGACCTGGGCGACGCGGCGGCCACCGACCGCAACGTCGCCCTGGCCGAGGAGCGGTTCGGCGCAATCGATATCCTGGTCAACAACACCGGCGGCCCGCCGCCGTCGCCGGCCAGCGGCGTCGATCCGAAGATCTGGTCGGCGCAGTTCGAGGCGATGGTGCTGTCGGTCATCCGCATCACCGACCGCGTGCTGCCCGGCATGCGGAACCGGCGCTGGGGCCGGATCGTCACCAGCGCCTCGTCGGGCGTCGTGGCGCCGATCCCCAACCTCGCTTTGTCCAACGCGCTGCGCCTGTCGCTGGTCGGCTGGTCCAAGTCGCTGGCCCGCGAGGTGGCGGCCGACGGCGTGACCGTCAACGTCGTCCTGCCCGGCCGCATCGCCACCGACCGCATCCGCTTCCTCGACGAGAGCAAGGCGGCTCGCGAGAACCGGCCGGTCGCCGAAATCGTCGCCGAGAGCACCGCCGCCATCCCGATGGCCCGCTACGGCGAGCCCCGCGAATACGCCGACGCCGTCGCCTTCCTGGCCAGCGAGCGCGCCGCCTACGTCACCGGCTCCACCCTGCGGGTGGACGGCGGCTACATCCCCAGCATCTGAAAGTCCGAAGGATCCCCAGTATGAGCAGCAGCACCGACACCGTCCTCTCCGCCGCAGAGCGCGAGGACATCCGCACCCGCTTCCTGGCCGTCGACACCTCCAACGTCGCCGACGTGCTCGACGTGATGGGCTGGCCCGACCAGGGGCTGGCGGCGGAATTCATGCCCTATCCCGCCACCGCCGGGCGGCTGGCCGGCTGGGCCTACACCATCCGCGGCCAGATGACGCCCTATCCGCTGGGCGGCGACGCCGACAAGATGGCGGCGTGCCAGGGGCTGTCGCCCGGCGAGGTGTCGGTATGGAGCGGCGACGGCGACGGCATCTGCTATTTCGGCGAGCTGATCGCCATCGGCATGAAGGAGCGCGGCAGCACCGGCGCGCTGGTCGACGGCGGCATCCGCGACGTGCGCTGGCTCGGCCATCACGGCTTCCCGGTCTACGCCCGCTACCGCACGCCGGTGCAGTCGATCGGCCGCTGGAAGGTCAACGCCTGGCAGGTCCCGGTCTTCCTGCGCGGGGCCACGGTGGAGCGGGTGCGGATCGAGCCGGGCGACTTCATCCTGGCCGACGAGGACGGCGCGCTCGCCATCCCGGCGGCCATCGTTCCGCAGGTGCTGGCGGAATCGGAGGCGCTGACGGCCACCGAGATCCGCATCCGCGAGGAGCTGTCGAACGGCCTGACCCTGGCGCAGGCGCTGGAGCGTTACGGCCACGTCTGACGCCCCGGCGGGCGGTCCCGCTTCCGCCTGCCGGAGACGGGGCCGTTCCGGGATCGCCGCCATCCTCCCGCGCCGCGACACCATTGTTGAAAGGGTCTCCGCATGACCGCCGAGTCTCCCCGCGACCCCGTCCAGGCCGTCGCGGCCGCCCTGGCCGCGGCGCGCGCCAGCCGGCTCAACGCCTTCATCGAGCTGTTCCCCGAAGCGGAGGAGCGGGCGCGGTCGCTGTCGGCGGCCTCGGCGGATGATCCGCGACCGGCGCCCTGGGGCCTGCCCTTCGCCCACAAGGACGTTTTCGTCACCGCCGAGCGGCGGCCGACGGTGGGGGTCGGGCATGGCTACCGCTGGGATGGGGAGCGGACCAGCGTGACGCTCGACCGTCTGGCGGCGGCCGGCGCCATCGCCGTCGGGGCGCTGAACCTCGATCCGCATTGCTATGCCGCCACCGGGCTCAATCCCTATTTCGGGCGGGTGCTGAATCCGGTGGATTCGCGGTTCGCCGTCGGCGGGTCGTCGAGCGGGTCGGCGGCGGCGGTCGCGGCCGGCATCCTGCCCTTCGCGCTCGGCACCGACACCGGCGGGTCGGTGCGCATCCCGGCCGCCCTCTGCGGCGTTCTCGGCTTCAAGCCGACCGCCGGGGTCATCAGCGACCCCGGCATCGCGCCGCTGTCGCCGTCGCAGGACGTCATCGGCCTCATCGCCCGCGATCCCGCCCTGCTGCGCGCGGTGTTCGCCGTGGTGCGCGATCCGGTGTCCAGGGAGCAACAGGATCCGGGGGCCGGTCCTCCGCGTATCGGGCCCCTGCGTGTCGGGCCCCTGCGTGTCGGTTTGCCGGCGGACTGGATCCGGACCGCGGTGGATCCGGAGATCGCCACGATCCTCCACTCCGTCCTGCGCCGGATGACTGCGGGCGGGGCGGTGGCGACCGAGGTCGCCCTGCCGTCGCTCGACGCGCTGAACGCCTGCGCCGGGACCATCACGGCGTTCGAGGCGTCGGCCCTGCACCGCAAGGCGCTGGCCGAGCGGCCGGATCGGTACCCGGCGGCGGTGCGGCGGCGTCTGGCCGCGGCGGCCGAGGTGGGGGGCGACGCCTACGACCAGGCGCTGCGCAACCGCGAGGTCCACCGGGAGGCGGTGATCGGGGGCGCTTTCGCGGCGGCGGACATCCTGCTCTGTCCGTTGATCGGGGTGCCGGCTCCGCGCCTGGATGGTGTCGATGACGACGACGTGTCCACCGCCGGCGCCACCACCCTGGCCTTCCTGCGCTTCAACCGTCCCTTCAGCCTGCTTGGCCTGCCGGCGCTGGCGCTGCCGGCCGGGTACGACCGCAACGGGATCCCTGTGGGGGTCCAGATCGTCGGGCGACCCGGCGCGGACGATCTGGTTCTATCCATCGCCGAACGGTTCGGCGGACTGCCGGCCGGGTCCGCCTGACGGTCGCGACGGCGGTCACCCCGCCTTGGCGGCCATCGCCTCGATTTCCACCAGCCAGCCCGGTTCCACCAAGCCGGCCACCTGCACGCGGGTGCGCACCGGAATGTTCGGGGTTTCGGTGGTACCGAAGGCCTCCGCGTAGGCGCGGGAAAAGCCCTGGAAATCGGCCCGTCCGTCCATCCGCGCGTCGCCGACCAGGAAGGCCTGGATCTTGACCACGTCGTTCAGGCCATAGCCGCGCCGTTCCAGCGTGGCTTTCAGCGCCTCAAGGATGTTGCGGGTCTGCGTCTCCGTGTCGCCATAGGCCTCGACCCGGTCGTCGGGCACGGAGCGGTCGACGACCGGCGGCGTCAGGCCGCTGAGCATCAGGAACTCGGTTCCGTCGACCGGCACCCGCACCGATTCCAAGAATTGGGTCCGGTAGGGAGAGGACTCATGCAGCGCGTAGCGTTCGATCTCTTTTGCCAAGGCAAATCCTCCGTTGTCGATGCTGAAGCCTTGGGCCAAACCTCCGCATCCAGCCGGTTGCCGACAAACGATTTATCGATCCTCGATGCATGAGAGATATTCATGCATTCCGATTCTGGCGACGGGCCGTCCGGGTTTTCCGGGCGCTGCGATCTCCCGGTCCCGCCCGAACGAAGTACAGGCGGGAGAGGGCAGGATGCCCTCAAGGCGCCATGAACACGCTGGCGTGCCTGCCGACCTCGCCGCTGGCCTGATCCTTGGCGACCACCGCCACGTCGGTCGAACCCGTCTTCACCGCCGCCGCCGGCACCTTCACGAACACGCGGTAGGTCGCCACCGAGTCCGCGTCCGCCGTCAGCGTCAGGCTGCCGCCGCTGCCGGCCGCCTCATCCCCCGCCACCGACAGGTGCGCGTCGCGCAAGCCGTCGATGCTGACGGCATAGCTGCGGCCGGCATGCGTCTTGTTCAGCAGCTTGATGGTGTAGGCGTTCTGCACCGACCCGTCCGACAGGCTGACGAACAGCGGTGCCCGGTCGCGCAACACGCTGACGTCCAGCGTCGGCCGCAGCATCAGCGCGATGCCCATGGCGCAGAGCACCACCAGCATGATCAGGGAATAGATCACCGTGCGCGGGCGGACCAGCTTCACCCGCTCCGGCTTGCCGTCGATCTTGGCGATCTGGTTCGACTGGGTGTCGAAGCGGACGAGATCGAGCGGCCGGCCGATCTGCCGCATCACGTCGTTGCAGGCATCGACGCACAGGCCGCAGCCGATGCAGGAGATCTGCTGGCCTTCGCGGATGTCGGTGCCGGTGGGGCAGACATGGACGCATTGCTTGCAGTCGATGCAGTCGCCCAAGCCCGCCGCCTGCCGTTCGTCCCAGCCCTGCGACTTGCGCAGCGGGGCGCGGCCCTCGCCGCGCCAGTCCTCATAGGTGACCAGGAAGGTGTCCTCGTCCACCATCGCCGACTGGAAGCTGCGCCACGGGCAGACATAGATGCAGATCTGCTCGCGCGCCCAGCCGGCGAAGAAGTAGGTGGTGAAGCTGAACAGCGCGATGAAGGTGGCGACGCCGCTGGTGATCTCCCCATGCAGCAGATCGTTCATCAGCGTCGGCGCGTCGTTGAAGTAGAACACCCAGGCCCCGCCGGTCAGCAGCGAGATCGCCAGCCAGGCCGCATGCTTGGCGGCCTTGCGCGCCAGCTTCGCCCCGCTCGTCGGCGCCTTGTCCAGCCGGATGCGGGTGGTGCGCGGCCCTTCGATCCTGCGCTCCACCCACATGAACAGGTCGGTCCACACCGTCTGCGGGCAGGCATAGCCGCACCAGATGCGCCCGGCCAGCGTGGTGGCGAAGAAGATGCCGAAAGCGCCCAGGATCAGCAGGCCGGTCAGGTAATAGACCTCCTGCGGCCAGATCTCGATCCACAGGAAATAGGCACGGCGCCCAACCATGTCGATCAGCACCGCCTGGTCCGGAATCCCCGGCCCGCGTTCCCAGCGGATCCACGGCGTGACGTAGTAGATCGCCAGCAGGACGACCAGCGCCGCCCACTTCAACTGGCGGAAGCGGCCCTTCACGTCGGCGGCATAGACCTTCGGCCGGTCGATGAACCAGTGGCGTCCCGGCTCTTCATGCTGGCCGCCCTGCGCCGGAGGGCTGGTCTTGCCGGCCGGGGCGGGGCGGCGGGGGAGGGTGGTGTCTCGTTGCGGAAGGGACATGGCATCTTTCCTCGGCCGTCAGCGCCACGGGTGAGGTCTCGTGTCGTCCCTTCTCCATAAGACTTCCGTGATGAAACCGCATTGCGCGATGTCAATCCGGCCCGCTTAATCTGGCGAGCGCCCGCTTGAACCCGACGCATCGGCGATGCCGGCAAGATCGACACGGATTTCACGGATTCAAAACGGATTTCACGGAACTGCCAGTTTCATCGCGCCCGGTATCCAGGCATCCCGTGCCAGGGCGAGACCCAATCCGTGTAATCCGTGTCAAAATCCGTGTAATCCGTGTGAATCGTTGCCCGCGGCGACGCGGTTCTGCGGTCGGGCGACCGCTCTCCCCCCTCACACCGACTGCCCGCGCAGCTCCGCCAGGCCGTCGTGATAGGCGCGGTCGAACAGCGCCTCCAGCCGGGCGTCGATCCCGCGCAGGCCGGCGACCACCGCATGGGCCCATTCGAAATACTCGACCTTGCGCGACAGCGGCCAGTCGGCGGGCGGGCTGTGCGCCATGGAGCGCAGGTTCGACACCTTGTCGGCCAGCTTCACCAGCTTCGCCCGCGTCGAGGCTTTGGGGGCGGCGTCGATCTGGTGCTGCTTGCGCTCGGTCTTCGACATGCGCTTGTCGTCGGTGGTCTCGGCGACGACCCGCACCACCTCGGTGCCGAACAGCTGCTCGATCTCCTCATAGCTGGCGTCGGTGTCCTCCAGCGTGTCGTGCAGCAGGGCGGCGATCACCACGACCGGATCCCGGCCTTCCGTCGCCTGGGCCACCAGCAGGGCCACTTCCGACAGGTGGTTGACGTAGGGTTCGGCACGCACGCCCTTGCGGCGCTGGTCGATGTGCTTGTGCGCGGCGAAATCCAGCGCCCGCGCGAAGTCGAGCAGGGGAGCATTCGGCAAGGAGGCGTTCGGCACGGAAGCGTTTGGCAGGGAGACGTTCGGCTCGCTCATGGTGTTCTCTCGGCTGGGGCATTATTCTCCGCCCCGGGGACCCCGTGCGAAGGACCGCGCCCATGTTCACGACTTTCTTCTTCGATCTGCGCAAGGCCGGCGTCCCCGTCTCGCTGACGGAGTACCTGACGCTCATGGAGGCCATGAAGCGGGGCACCGCGTCCTTCCGCGTCGAGGACTTCTATTATCTCAGTCGTGCATGCTTGGTTAAGGATGAACGCAACCTCGACCGCTTCGACCGCGTCTTCGGCGCCACCTTCAAGGGCCTGACCGCCGATGCTCCGGCCGGCGAGGAGGTCGCCGTCACCGACCTGCCGGAGGAGTGGCTGCGCAAGCTGGCCGAGCGCTTCCTGACCGACGAGGAGAAGGCGCAGGTCCAGGCGCTCGGCGGCTGGGACAAGCTGATGGAGACGCTGGCCCAGCGTCTGGCCGAGCAGAAGGGCCGGCACCAGGGCGGCTCCAAATGGATCGGCACCGCCGGCACTTCGCCCTTCGGCGCCTACGGCTACAACCCGGAGGGCGTCCGCATCGGCCAGCACGAGAGCCGCCACCGCCGCGCCGTCAAGGTGTGGGACCGCCGCGAGTTCAGGAATCTGGACGACCGGGTGGAGATCGGCACCCGCAACATCAAGGTGGCGCTGCGCCGCCTGCGCAAGTTCGCCCGCAGTGGGGCGGCCAGCGAACTGGATCTCCCCGGCACCATCCGCGCCACCGCCGCCAATGCCGGCTGGCTCGACCTGAAGATGGTGCCGGAGCGGCACAACACGGTGAAGGTGCTGCTGTTCCTCGACATCGGCGGCTCGATGGACGACCACATCCGCCTCGTGGAGGAACTGTTCTCCGCCGCGCGCAGCGAATTCAAGCACCTGGAGCATTTCTACTTCCACAACTGCGTCTATGAGGGAGTCTGGCGCGACAACGCCCGCCGCCACACCGAGCGGCTGTCGACCTGGGACGTGCTGCACACCTATCCCGCCGACTACAAGCTGGTCTTCGTCGGCGACGCCGCCATGAGCCCCTACGAGATCGTCTATCCCGGCGGCAGCGTCGAGCACTGGAACGAGGAGGCAGGCCAAGTGTGGATGCAGCGCCTGCTGTCGGTCTACGCCAAGGCGGTGTGGCTGAACCCGACCCCGCCGCAGCATTGGGACTACTCGGAAAGCACCCGCCTGCTCCAGCGCCTGATGAACGGGCGGATGTTCCCGCTGACGCTGGAGGGGCTGGACGGGGCTATCAGGGAGCTGGTGCGGTGACGGGTCCTCGATCGGGTGGAGGATCGTAGACCCTACGCCGCCCGATCCAACTCGGCGTCAGGGAGGGTCAGGGTAACGAAGTCAAGTCAACGGTATGCGANCCGGCGCGCTTCGCGCGCCGCCAAGGGGCATACTGCCCCTTGGCAATCCCCTGGCACGGGCGTTCCGCCCGCGCTGCCCCCTCACCCAACCCTCTCCCCAGGGGGGGAGAGGGCTTATAGGCGCCATTCTTAACCTGACTTCGGAGCCCTGCAGAGAGGATCGGAGCGGCATCGGGATTACCGGCGACTTGCCGCGCGATCTCCTCATCGGTCGTGGCGTCCACGGCCGTCCAGTCGATCCCCCGGAGCGCGTTTTCCGCCATTTCCTTGGTGATCTTCACCGTAGCCAAGTCGGCTGCCCCCTCTTGTTGGCCATCCACACGGAGATCAAGTGGCGCCACTCGCCGCGCATCGCATAAAAACAGACGAACAGCCACCCGGCGATCATCGTCGAATGCAAGGCGACGATATTCGATTCCGATCCTTGGCGCACAGCTTGATCAGTGGGGAGCGTCTCTCACATGGTTCGGTGCATGGACTTCGATGGGAAATGACTTCAACGCTCGCTGAATTCGCGAACCCGCTTCTTCATTGCTTTCCCGCGCGGCCCATACAGATCGTCATGCCCGCAGATCAGCAGCGGTCGAATCACGTCGTTCTTGTCGGTGTAGATCAGCAGGATATCCGCCGCCAAATGGCACTCGCGGAAACCGGCCAAGTCACCGGTCAGATGATGATCGCGCATGCCACGCGGAAGTTCGGCGGTTGGGCGTTCAATTTTGCAGCGGAGGAAGGTGTGAAACGGCTCGACGATCCCTGGGTGCTCGTCCTTGTATCGCCTGTAAAGCCTTTGGAACTCGTCGATTGGTTCGAAGCGCGCAACGACAGGTCCATAAGGCTGCGCCATGAGGGATCAGCCGTTTAACCAGCGGAGATAGGCTTCGGCATCCACCGCCTCGCCTGAGGCCGGGGCTTCCGCAAGCGCTTTCACGCGCTCGACGGTTTCCGTCTTATAGGGCAGTTCTGCGTTGGGGCGCACAGTCACCGCGAAGCAGCCGGTAACGCTGTCGCGGTTTGCCTGGACAGCACCGACCTTTTTCTCACCTCGATGCTCCAATGCCTTGCGTTGGGAGCCCATGACCGATCTCCGGCAATTCGAATTGAAGGCTACAGGTGGTGGCCTATAGCGTCAATGTCCAACCGGTTGGTGGAAATCCACCTCTTGTGCGACTTTTCAGACGTCTACGTCACCGTTTCCGGTCGATGCCCGATCGCAGAAAGCCGTCAGATAACCCATGAAAGAAAAATCTGTCACCTGTCAGTTTTTCTTGACGGGTAAGACCACCCACCTGTAAGTAAAACCTTACTGGTGGGTGGCGGAGCGGACATGACCTGCAGTGGCGACCGATTGCTCGAGATGCTGTCCGCGCTGGCGAACCCGCACCGGCTGCGGATCGTCGCGACGCTGAGCGTCATGGGGCGGACCTATGTCAGCCAGCTGGCGCGCGAGATCGGCATCAGCCGCCCGCTTCTGCATCTCCATCTGCGGAAGCTGGAGGAGGCGGGCCTCGTCACCAGCCGGCTCGAGGTCTCCCCGGATGGAAAAGCCCTCAATTTCTTCGAAGTCGTCCCCTTCGCGATCGAGCTGACGCCCGCGGCGATCGCCGAGGCCGCGCCTTCCCTGACCGCAGCCACCAAAAATTCCGACTCCTGAAGGAGCCTCCGATGACCGGCAGAGAATCCTATTTCCTCCTCGTCACGACCCTCGTGCTGGTGACGATCCTTCTGATCTTCGCGATGAAGTATGTCTCGTCCGCCCGCCGCGCCCGGGACCGGATCGCCGGCGACACGGCATATCGTGAGCTGGCCGAACGGACGCTCAAGGCGCAGGAGGAGCTGACCGCGACCCTGGCTGCGATCAGGGGCAGCGTCACGCAGATCGAGGGGCGCCTCGCCAGCGTGGAGAAAGTCCTGAAGGACGTCGGATGATGGCGCCGATGCCCGACATGCGGTCCGATCCGGAGGATCGCCGGCAGATGCTGCGGATGCGGACGGCCTGCCTCGTCGAAGGCGGCACGCTGATCCTCCTGCTCTTCGTCGCCGTGCCGCTGAAGCATTTCGCCGGTTTCCCGGATGCCGTGAAGGCGATGGGTCCGATCCACGGCTTCGCCTTCCTGACCTATCTCTGGATGCTGATCCGGATGGTGTCGGCCGGCGGCTGGTCGCAGGGCGAGACGATCAAGCTCTTCGCCGCCGCCCTGCTGCCCTTCGGTGCCTTCTTCAGCGCGCGCACCCTGACCCGTCGGGCGGCGCTCGCTTCGACCCGGTGAGGTGCGGTCATGATCTATCTCTGGCTGAAGGCGTTCCACATCGCCTCGGTGACGGTCTGGATCGGCGGGATGTTCGTCGCGGCCATCGCCGTGGCCGCCCTGTCCGCATCGAAGAGCCTGCCCGATGCGCCGAACCGCGCCGATATCATCGAGGCCGTGCGCCGCTGGGATCGTTGGGCGACCTCGCCGGCGATGCTGCTGGCCTGGCTCTTCGGCTTGGCGGTGGCGACCGAAGGCGGCTGGTTCGGCGCGCGCTGGCTGATGATGAAATTGGTGTTCGTCGTCGCCCTGTCGGGCCTGCACGGGATGCTGTCCGGCACCCTCCGCAAGCTTGCCCGCACCGCTGAACAGCCCTCGCCGGCGTCCGGCCACGCGCTGCCGGTGATCGTCGGCGCGGTCGTCGTGATCGTGCTTCTCGTGGTCTTGAAGCCGATCTGAGAGCTGTCGCCTATCCGACCCCTGTCAGGATGGCTGCCGATCCGGTTCGGACACGCTTCCCATCATGGCGAGGAAGCCCGCCGGCGCGTCGTCCCCGAGACAGAGATCCAACATCCGGTGCGCGTCCACGGCTTCCAGGGCCGCGCGGGAGAACATCGGCTCTTCATAGGCGGCAAGCGCCGCCTCGACGTCGCCGGAATGCCGAACCAGGGCATCGGCCAGTTCGGCCCCTTCCAGCATCGCCAGATTCGCGCCTTCGCCGGACGGCGGCATGAGATGGGCGGCATCCCCCAGCAGCGTCACGCCGGGAACCCGCCGCCAGCGGTGTCCGATGGGAAGCGTGTGGACCATGCGCGGAACCGGCGGGGTGTCGCTGTCGGTGATGAGGGCGGTCAGCACCGGCGCCCAGCCGTCGAACTCGGCGGCGACGATGGCTTTCGCCGACGGATCGCTGAAATCGATCGCGGCGAACCAGTCCTCCGGGCGTTTCAGCTCGACATAGGCATGCAGAACGTCCCCGGCCTCCCGGTGGACGAAGATGGCTTTCCCCGGCGCCGGGGCGAACATCGCGCCGCCGCCGACCGCCGCCGCGGTGCGGGGATGCCGGTTGTCCACATCGTGAAGATACGTCTCGATGAAGGTCGCGCCGGCATAGCGGGGCAGGGCATCGGACAGCAGCGGCCGCACCCTGGACCATGCGCCGTCCGCCCCGACGAGGAGGCCGGCGATCGTGGTGCTTCCATCCGCGAACTCGACCTCGTGCCGCCCGTCGCCGAGGCCCGACGCCCTGGCGAGCTTCTTGCCCCAGCGCACCGTGCCGTCCGGCAGGGAATCGAGGAGCAGGCGCCGCAGATCCCCGCGCAGGACTTCCGGGCGCCGGCGCTGCCCGTCGTCCGGCAGGTCGAGGAGCACGGCGCCGGTCCTGTCCAGCACCCGCGTCGCCTCGGCGCCCTCGTGGATGATCGACCGGAACGCTTCGGTGAGGCCGGCGGCCGCCAGCGCCGGCTGGCCGCTGTGGTCGTGGATGTCGAGCTGGCCACCCTGCGTCCGGCTTTCGGCGCCGGGCTCGGCCTCGTAGACGACCGAGCGGATGCCATGGACGTGAAGGACGCGAGCCAGTGTCAGCCCGCCCAATCCCGCTCCGATGATGACGACGGCCTGTTCCATCATGTCCCTCTCCTGCTCTGGAACGACGTTCCAGGAGAATTCATTGGAACATCGTTCCAGGCATGTCAAGATGCGTCATGGAGCAAAGACCCAAAGGTCCCGAACGGCGGGAGGATGCGCTCTCCAGGGAGCGGATCGTCGCCGCCGCCATCGAGATCCTCGATGCGGAGGGAGAACGCGCCCTGACGTTCCGCGCGCTGGCCAACCGGCTGTCGACCGGAAGCGGGGCGATCTACTGGCATGTCCCGGACAAGGACGCGCTGCTTTCCGTGGCGACCGAGACCGTGCTGTCCGGCGCGATGGCCGAAATCGCAGGCGGGTCCGATCCGGCGGCCGCCCTGCGCGCCCTCGCCTTGAGCGTCTTCGACGCGATCGAGGCGCATCCATGGGTCGGCACCCAGCTCGCCCGCGAACCGTGGCAGCCGGCCATGGTGGAGGTCTTCGAGCGCAGCGCCGCGCAGTTCGAGCGGCTGGGCGTTTCCCGCGGGTCGCTCTTCCACTGCGTGTCGGCGTATGTCCACTATCTCCTGGGCACCGCCGCGCAGACCGCGGCCGCTGCGCGCCACAAGTTCGCCGCGTCGGACCGGCCGGCCGTCCTTGCCGCGATCGTCGAGCGCTGGACCCGGCGTGATCCTGCGCAATACCCGTTCGTCCACCGGTTGGCGGAGCAGGTGCGGACGCATGACGAGCGGGAAGCGTTCCTCGCCGGCCTCGACCTGATCCTGGCGGGGGCGAAACCCACGCGATAGAGGTGCCGCTCAGTCGAGCCGCTCGCCCAGCTTCATCCGCATCAGCGCCAGTTCCGGGGCGTTGCGCGCCTCCATCTTCTCCAGCACGCGGGCGCGATGGGTTTCCACCGTGCGGATGCCGATGGCGAGGCGGTGGGCGATCGTCTTGTTGGGCAGGCCCTGGGCGACCATCTCCATCACCTCCAGCTCGCGCGGGCTGAGCAGGGCGAGGCGGCGGCGGATCTCGCCGGTCTCGCCATCGGCGCGGCGGGCGGCGCGGTCGCGCTCGAACGCTTCCTGCACCCGTTCGATCAGCAGATCCTCGTCGAACGGCTTCTGCAGGAAATCCACCGCACCGGCCCGGAAGGCCCGCACCGCGGCGGTGACGTCGCCATGCCCGGTGATGACGATCACCGGCAGGGTCAGGCCGCGCCGGATCATCTCCTGCTGCAGGTCCAGCCCGTCCATGCCCGGCATGCGGATGTCGAGGATGGCGCAGCCGGGCTGGTCGGGCGACGCCGCCTCCAGGAACTCGGCGGCCGACGCGCAGCAGCGCACGGCCAGCCCGGCCAGATCCAGGTGGAGCGCCAGGGCGTCGCGCACCGCCTCGTCATCGTCCACCACGAAGGCCACCGGAGCGGCCCCGGATTCGGCGGCTGGCGTCTCGGTCGTCATGCAGGCTCTCCGTCTTTGCCCGCCGCATGGACGGGGATGGTGAACTGGAACACGGTTCCCCCGCCGTTCCCGCCCCCGCCGTTCCCATCCGCACCGCGTCCTGCGGTCAGCGTGCCGCCATGGTTCTCGACGATGGTGCGGACGATCGACAGCCCCAGCCCCATGCCGGTCGGCTTGGTGGTGACGAAGGGGGCGAACAGGTTGCGCTCCACCACCTCGGCCAGACCGGGTCCGGTGTCGCGTACGCCGATGGCGACGAAGCCGGGCCGGGCGGCGGGGCAGGCGAAGATCACGATGCGGCGCCGGGCCGGATGCGCCTGGGGGTCACCCATCGCCTCGGCGGCGTTGCGGACGAGGTTGAGGATCGCCTGCTGCAGCTGGACCGCGTCGCCGCCGATGGGCGGCAGGGCGGGATCGACCTCGGCGGCGATCTCCACCGCATGGCGGCTGGCGAGCGGCCCGGCCAGCGTCAGGCAGTCGGCGACCAGCGTGGCGACCGGCAGCGGGCTGCGGTCGCGGGCGCCCTTGCGCACGAAGTCGCGCAGGCTGCGGATGACCCGGTCGGCCCGCTCGGCCTGGGTGACGGTCTTGTCCAGGATCTCGGTCAGCCGGGGGGAGGCCCCTTCGAGCCGGGCGACCTTGCGGGCGGCGCGGGCGTAACCCATCGTCGCCGCCAGCGGCTGGTTCAGCTCATGGGCCAGCGCCGCCGCCATCTCGCCCGCCTCGATCAGGCGGGAGGCATGGGCGAGATCGGACTGCCGCACCCGCAGCCGGTCCTCCGCCCGGCGGCGTTCGCTGACGACGGCGCCCAGCAGCAGGATGGTGACGGCCAGCGTCAGCATCAGCAGCTGGAAATGCGCCATCCGCTCGGTGTCGACGCCGGTCGCCTGGATGGCGGCGATCAGCCCGGCCTGGGTGGTGGCGGAGGCCAGCACCGCGCCGCCCAGCCCATGGCGCACCGCGATCCCGATCGCCGGCAGGAACAGCAGGTAGAAATGCTCGTATTGCGAGGAGGCCAGCGGTCCGAAATCGAGCCAGAGGGTGAAGCCGATGAACGCCCCCCAGCCCAGGATCTCCGCCGCTCCGCTCCAGGACCAGCGCAGCGCCGGCATCCGCCGGCCGATCAGCACCATCGGCGTCAGGACGGCGATGCCGATCACCTCGCCCGTCCAGTAATGCAGCAGCACCTCCGGAAAATGCTTCCATTCGAACAGCCCGGCCGCGGTGTGGATGGCGATGAAGCAGAGCCCGATCGCCAGCACCGCCGCGCCGCTGCCGCCCAGCAGCAGCACGATGTCGCGCAGCCGCGACAGTCCCGGCTCGATCCCGCGGCCCAGCAGCCGGCCCGCGGCCCCATAGCCCAGGGCGACGACGCCGTTCGCCAGGAGGGGAGTCCACAGCGAGAGCGGCATGTCGCGCACCAGGACATCGGCGGCGGTCAGCCCCAGCCAGACCAGCGGCACCGCCCGGACGCCGACCAGCACCGACAGCCCCATCATCAGCCCGGCCGGCGGGTTCCAGGGCGTGATGTTGATCGACGAGACCGCATGGATGAAGCTGATCCAATCCAGGAAGACATGGGCGGCCAGATAGGCCGGAACGAGCATCCATCGGGAGCGGACAGTCTGTGGCATGGGGCGATGGTAACGCCAACAGGTTCCGGCCGCATCAGGGGAAACCATCCGCCCCGTATTACTACGGATGCCGGCCAAGGCGGCAGCCGGCCCCTTTGGGTCCGTATTTCCCGGCATGGACAGACTGCGGCCGACTTCCGATCATTGAACCATACCCTGCGGAGAGATTTCCGACGGGCATCGAACCGCACCGGACACGACACCGGAGAGACCACGATACCGGACCCGTCACGATGGCAAGCCTCAAGCGCATTCTGCTGGCAACCGACCTGGAACCGAAATCGGACCGCGCCCTGGAGCGTGCCGTCCAGCTCGCCCAGCGGTTCGATGCGGAGCTGACGGCGCTGCATGTCGTCGACGGCAGCGGCGGCCCCTACGGTTGCCTGCCGCTGCACCATGTCGAAGCCGAACTCCACCGCCATGTCCTGGCCGCCCCCGGCGGATCGGGAATCCGATCCCAGGCGGTCGCGGTGCGCGGCGAGGCGGTCGAGCACCGCGTCGCCGGCTATGCCGGGCTGTGGCGGCCCGACCTCATCGTGGTCGGGCTGCACCAGCGCGACCGGGTGGCGGACCTGTTCCTGGCCTCCACCGTCGAGCGCATCGCCATCGCCGACGGGACGCCGATGCTGATCGTGCGCGACAAGCCGCTCCAGCCCTATCTGCGGGTGCTGGTTCCGGTCGATTTCTCCGAACGGTCCCGGCCGTCGGTCGAGGGCGCGCGGATGCTGATGCGGGACGGGAGCCTCCACCTTCTCCATGTCGCCGACCTGCCCGGACATGCCGTCCGGCTCACGCCGCCCCCGGACGGGGCGCCCCTGGAAAAGCTGCAGGCCGCGCACGATTTCCGGGAAGCGCTCGGCCCCGGGGGTGACGGGCTGTCGGTGGAGACGATCCTGCTCACCGGCTCGCCGGGGCGGAAGATCATCGAACTGGCGCGGCAGGGGCGCTACGATCTGGTCGCGATGGGCTCGGCCCGGCGCAGCGGCGTATCCCGCGCCCTGCTGGGCAGCACGGCGTCCGAGGTGATCGAGGCGCTGCCCTGCGACCTGCTGATCGGCGGCACCGGGACCGGCTCCGGCCTGTCCCCGGCCCCCGCATCGAACCCCCGGCCCCGCGGGGCCGCCAATGGAGAACCGGATGGCCATCACTGAGCTTTTTTCCGCGGACGACGTCATCCTCGATGCCGCTCCCGGCAGCAAGGCGGCGCTGCTCGACCAGCTGGCGGCGGAAGCCGCCGGCCGCAGCGGCCGGCCGGCGCCGGAAATCCTGGAAGCCCTGCAGGCGCGGGAGAAGATCGGCTCCACCGCGCTCGGCAGGGGCGTGGCGCTTCCCCACACGGAACTCGCCGACCTCGCGGAGCCCGTCTTCCTCTTCGCCCGGCTGCAGCGCGCCATCGACTTCGACGCGCGCGACGACGAGCCGGTCGATCTGGTCTTCCTGGCGCTGTGGCCGGCGTCGAACCGCAAGGGGCTGCTGGGCGCCATGTCGGAACTCTGCGGGGCGCTCCGCGATCCCCAGTCGCTGCGCCGGCTGCGCGGCGCCAAGACTCCCGACGACGCGGCCCAGATCGTCCTCCAGGCCGTCGCCCAGGACGAGGAGGACCGGGATCCGGACGATCTGCCGCCCCTCTAAAGTCCGCTCCCTCCGACGCTTCCCGGCCCGACGCTTCCCGCCGCCGCCGCTCCAGTCTGCCGTAGGATTTCATGCCCGACGCACTCCCGCTCCTGATCGCCCTGGCCTTGCCCTTCGCCGGCGCGGTCGCCGCCGGCCTGCTGCCCACCCATGCGCGCAACGCCGCGGCGTGGCTGGCCGGCGGGGTGACTCTGGTCGGGCTGGCGATGGTGTGGGCGGCCTATCCGACGGTCTCGGCGGGCGGCGTGCTCCGCCTCACCGCCGGCTGGATGCCGTCGCTGGGGCTGGACTTCTCCCTCCGGATGGACGGCTTCGCCTGGCTCTTCGCCGGGCTGGTGTTCGGGGTGGGTGCGCTGGTGGTGGTCTATGCCCGCTACTACATGGCGGCCGAGGATCCGGTGCCGCGCTTCTTCGCCTTCCTGCTCGCCTTCATGGGGGCGATGGCGGGAGTGGTTCTGTCGGGCAACCTGGTCCAGCTCGCCTTCTTCTGGGAGCTGACCAGCCTCTTCTCCTTCCTGCTGATCGGCTACTGGCACCACACCGCGGCGGCGCGCGACGGCGCGCGCATGGCGCTGACGGTCACCGCGACCGGCGGCCTCTGCCTGTTCGCCGGCGTCCTGATCCTCGGCCACATCGTCGGCAGCTACGAGCTGGACGCCGTGCTGGCGGCCGGCGACCAAATCCGCGCCCATCCGCTCTACTTGGCCGCCCTGGTGCTGATCCTGCTCGGCGCCCTGACCAAGAGCGCGCAGTTCCCCTTCCATTTCTGGCTGCCGCACGCCATGGCGGCGCCGACGCCGGTGTCGGCCTACCTGCATTCGGCGACGCTGGTGAAGGCCGGCATCTTCCTGATGGCCCGGCTGTGGCCGGTGCTGGCGGGGACCGAGGCGTGGTTCTGGATCGTCGGCTCGGCCGGCCTCGCCACCCTGCTGCTCGGCGCCTACATCGCCATCTTCCAGCATGACCTGAAGGGGCTGCTGGCCTATTCGACGATCAGCCATCTCGGCCTGATCACCCTGCTGCTCGGCCTGAACAGCGAGCTGGCGATGGTGGCGGCGATCTTCCACGTCATCAACCACGCGACCTTCAAGGCCTCGCTGTTCATGGCCGCCGGCATCATCGACCACGAGACGGGGACGCGCGACATCCGGCGCCTGTCGGGCCTGAACCGCTTCATGCCCTTCACCGCCCGCCTCGCCCTGATCGCCGCCGGCGCCATGGCGGGGGTGCCGCTGCTGAACGGCTTCCTGTCGAAGGAGATGTTCTTCGCCGAGGCGCTCTCCGCCAAGGAGCCGCTGCCGGTCTTCTTCGACGTGCTGCCGGTCGCGGCGATGGTGGCCAGCGCCTTCAGCGTCGCCTATTCGCTGCGCTTCATCCACGGCACCTTCTTCGGGCCGGATCCGGTCGACCTGCCGCACAAGCCGCACGAGCCGCCGGCCTGGATGCGCTTCCCGGTCGAGGTGCTGGTGCTGGCCTGCATCGTCATCGGCATCCTGCCGGCCGCCACCGTCGGCCCCTATCTCGACATGGCCGCCCGCGCCGCCCTGGGCGCGGCGACGCCGGACTACAGCCTCGCCGTCTGGCACGGCTTCAACCTGCCGCTCATCATGAGCATGGCCGCCTTCGCCGCCGGGCTGATCCTCTACCGGCTGCTGCAGAGCCATCTCGCCAAGGGCATCGACGGGCCGCCGCTGATCCGCAGCCTGGAAGGCCGGCGGATGTTCGAGCGGACGATGGTCTTCCTGTCCTGGCGCCTCGCCCGCACGGCGGAGGGGCTGCTCGGCACCCGCCGCCTGCAGCCGCAGCTGCGGCTGGTGGTGACCGCCGCGGTTCTGGCCGGCGGCTGGACGGTGTGGACGCGCGGGGTGGGGCCTGGCAACCTGGCGCCGTCGGGCATCGATCCGGTGCTGGCGCTGGTCTGGCTGCTGGGCGCCGCCTGCGCCCTGGGGGCCGCCTGGCAGGCGAAGTTCCACCGGCTGGCGGCGCTGATCCTGCTCGGCGGCACCGGGCTGGTGGTCTGCGTCACCTTCGTCTGGTTCTCCGCCCCCGACCTCGCCCTGACCCAGCTCCTGGTCGAGGTGGTCACCACCATCCTGCTGCTGCTGGGGCTGCGCTGGCTGCCCAAGCGGATGGACAGCCCCGGCAGCCGCGGGTCGGAGGCGGTCACGCTGACCCGCCGCCTGCGCGATCTCGGCATCGCCGCCGCCGCCGGGGCCGGCATGGCCGGGCTGGCCTTCGGGGTGATGACGCGCTTCCCGCCGGAACTGCTGGCCCGCCACTTCCTGGAACTGGCCTACAGCGAGGGCGGCGGCACCAACGTCGTCAACGTCATCCTGGTCGATTTCCGCGGCTTCGACACCATGGGCGAGATCGCCGTGCTGGGGGTGGTGGCGATGACCGCCTATGCCCTGCTGCGCCGCTTCCGCCCGGCGTCGGACAGCGTCGACGTTCCCGAACAGCAGCGCGACCAGAGCGCCTTCGACGCCTCCAGGCCCGACCGCAAGGACGGCGACACGGTGGCCGACTGGCTGTTCATCCCGTCGCTGATCGCGCGGCTGCTGTTCCCGGTGATCCTGCTGGTGGCGCTGTTCCTGCTGCTGCGCGGCCACGACCTGCCGGGCGGCGGCTTCGCCGCCGGTCTGACCGTCGCCATCGCCATGATCCTGCAATACATGTTCGGCGGCACCCAGTGGGTCGAGGCGCGGCTGCGCGTGCTGCCGATGCGCTGGATGGGCATCGGCCTGCTGCTGGCCGCCGGCACCGGGCTCGGCGCCTGGGCCGCCGGCCGGCCGTTCCTGACCAGCTATTTCGCCTATTCGCAGATCCCGGTGCTGGGCAAGATCCCGGTGGCGAGCGCGCTGCTGTTCGACATCGGCGTCTTCGCCCTGGTGGTGGGCGCCACCATCCTGATCCTGATCGCGCTGGCCCGCCAATCGCTGCGCGGCCACCGTGCCGCCGCCCCCCGCCCGCCGGAGGTCCCGGCGGTGCCCGAACCGGTGCCGACTGCCGTAGGAGACGATTGATGGAACTGATCCTTTCGCTCGGCATCGGCGTGCTGACCGGCTCCGGCGTGTGGCTGCTGCTGCGGCCCCGCACCTTCCAGGTGATCGTCGGCCTGTCGCTGCTGTCCTATGCCGTCAACCTATTCATCTTCTCGACCGGCGGCCTGCGCACCGGGGCGCCGCCGATCCTGGAGGGCGGCCGGGCCGGCACGCTCGCCATGCATGCCGACCCGGTGCCGCAGGCGCTGGTGCTGACGGCGATCGTCATCGGCTTCGCAACCACCGCGCTGTTCCTGGTCGTGCTGCTCGCCTCCCGCGGCCTGACCGGGACCGACCATGTCGACGGAAAGGAGAAGGGCCGGTGACCGGCTGGATGGACCATCTGACGATCGCCCCCATCGTCCTACCCCTGCTGACGGGGGCGGTGATGATGCTGATCGACGAGCGGCAGCGCACGCTGAAGGCGGTGATCGGCATGGCCTCGGCGCTGGGCCTGCTGGGGCTGGCCGTCCTGGCGCTGGCCGTCGCCGATGCCGGCACGGCCGAGGTCCGCGTCTACCGGCTCGGCAATTGGCCGGCGAATTTCGGCATCGTCCTGGTGCTGGACCGCTTCGCCGCCTTGATGCTGGTGCTGACCGGAATCCTGGGGGTCGCCGCCCTGACCTTCTCGCTGCCGCGCTGGCAGAAGGCGGGGGCGCATTTCCACCCGCTGTTCCAGTTCCAGCTGATGGGGCTGAACGGCGCCTTCCTGACCGGCGACCTGTTCAACCTGTTCGTCTTCTTCGAGATCATGCTGGCGGCCTCCTACGGCCTCGCCCTGCACGGCTCGGGCCTTGCGCGGGTGCGGGCCGGGCTGCATTACGTCGCGATCAACCTGTCGGCGTCGCTGCTGTTCCTGATCGGCGTCAGCATGATCTACGGCGTGTCCGGCACCCTCAACATGGCCGATCTCGCCGACCGGGTGGCCGGGCTGGCCGCCGAGGACCGCGGGCTGCTGGAGGCCGGGGCGGCGATCCTCGGCCTCGCCTTCCTGATCAAGGCGGGGATGTGGCCGCTGGGATTCTGGCTGCCCAACACCTATTCCACCCTGAACTCGGCCTC
Source organism: Azospirillum endophyticum (assembly GCF_016595245.1). Classification (GTDB taxonomy): domain Bacteria; phylum Pseudomonadota; class Alphaproteobacteria; order Azospirillales; family Azospirillaceae; genus Azospirillum; species Azospirillum endophyticum. Next base: position 167,182 of record NZ_JAENHM010000007.1, on the reverse strand, counting down.
GGCCGCCATCGTCTCGATCCTCAGCAAGGTCGGCATCTATGCCGTGCTCCGGCTGTGGCTGCTGGTGTTCGGCGACGGGGCGGGGGCGTCGGGCGGTTTCGGCGGCACGGTGCTGCTGGTCGGCGGGCTGCTGACCGTCGGCTTCGGCTCGATTGCCGTGCTGGCGACGCAGAGCATGGCGCGGCTGGCCGGAGCCTGCGTGCTGGTGTCGTCCGGCACCCTGCTGGCCGCCATCGGCGCCGGACAGGTGTCGGTGACCGGCGGGGCGCTGTTCTACATGACCAGCTCGGTCCTGGCGGTCGCCGGCTTCTTCCTGGTGATCGAGCTGGTCGAGCGCGGCCGCGGCGTCGGCGCCGACGTGCTGGCGGTGACCCGCGAGGCCTTCGGCGAGGGCGACGACGAGGATGCCGATGACGGCGGGGCCGGCGTCGCCATCCCGGCGACGATGGCGATCCTCGGCATCGGCTTCATGTCCAGCGCGCTGCTGCTGGCCGGCCTGCCGCCGCTGTCGGGATTCCTCGCCAAGTTCGCCATCCTGTCGCCGCTGCTGGCCGCCGGGCCGGAGGTCGCCGTCACCACCTGGATCCTGCTGGCGGCGCTGGTGCTGTCCGGCTTGGCGACGGTGGTGGCGATGACCCGTGTGGGCATCGACGCCTTCTGGGCCTCGCCCGCCGCCGAGGTGCCGCGGGTGCGGGTGGCGGAGATCGCCCCCGTCCTGCTGCTGCTCTCGCTCAACCTGGCGCTCACGATCCAGGCCGGGCCGGCGATGCGCTACATGGAAGACACCGCGCGGTCGCTGCACGCGCCGCAGGACTACAACGGGGCGGTCCTCTCGGGGCTCCGGGCGGCGGCTCCGGGCGCGGGAGGGACGCGATGAGACGGATGATGAAGCGGTTTCTGCCCTATCCCCTGATGACCGCGACGCTCCTGGCGGTCTGGCTGCTGCTGAACGAGAGCGTGGCGCCCGGCACGATCCTCCTGGGCGGCGTGCTGTCGCTGGCGGCCGCGGCGACGCTCGGCGTGCTCGACCTGCCGGGCGGGCGCTTTCGCCGTCCGCGGGTCGCCCTGTCGCTGTTGGGGGTGGTGCTGGTCGACATCCTGCGCTCGAACTGGGCGGTCGCCAAGATCATCCTGCGGCCGGACGGCGGCGGCCGGGTGTCGGGGTTCCTGCGCATCCCGCTCGACCTCAGGGCGCCCTACGGCCTGGCGACGCTCGCCTGCATCGTCACCGCCACCCCCGGCACGGTGTGGGTCGCCTATGACCGGCGCCGGAACACCCTCCTCCTGCACATCCTCGACCTGGTGGACGAGCAGGAGTGGATCGACACCATCAAGGGCCGGTACGAGACGCGGCTGATGGAGCTGTTCGAATGATGCTGAATCTGCTGATGGGCACCATCTTCCTGACCCAGATCCTGCTGGCCGTCGCCATGGCCTTCGCCACCTTCCGGGTGCTGCGCGGGCCGCGGGCGCAGGACCGGGTTCTGGGGCTCGACACCCTCTACGTCACCGCGACCATGCTGCTGCTGACCTTCGGCATCCGCACCGGCAGCATGCTCTATTTCGAGGCGGCGCTGATCATCGCCCTGCTCGGCTTCGTGTCGACGGCGGCGCTGGCGAAATTCCTGATGCGCGGCGAGGTGATCGAATGAACAACCATCTGGCCGATCTTCCCGCCTGGGCGGCGGTGCTCGCCGCCCTGCTGCTGCTGGCCGGCGCCGTCCTGACCCTGATCGGGACCGTCGGGCTGCTGCGCTTCGGCAATTTCTACCAGCGGGTCCACGCCCCGACGCTCGGCTCGACGCTGGGCATCGGCTGCATCCTGCTCGCCTCGATCCTGGTCTTCTCGGTGCTGGAATCGCGGGCGATCCTGCACGAGCTGCTGATCACCGCCCTGATGGTGGTCACCACCCCGATCACCCTGATGCTGCTGGCCCGCGCCGCCCTCTACCGCGACCGCAGCGAGGGCAGCGACGAGGTGCCGCCGCCGCCCCCCGGCTGATCACGCCGTCACCAGGCCCAGCGCAGTCCGGCGGACAGCGCGTGGCTGGTGTCCTTGCGGCGGATCTCCCCGACATAGCCGATCTGCAGGGACAGCCCCTGCGTCATCGTCACGCCGATCCCGGCGCCCAGCACCGCGGCGTCGCGGCCCGGCTTACCGGCCTGATCGACGGTGAAGCGCGCGCCGCCGGGCCCGCCCAGCCCACCGCCCAACGAGGCCGACGCGGTCGATCCGACATCGCGCCAGTCGTGCTCCCAGGCGATCAGGGCGGTCGGCTCCACCACCATGCCCTCCAGGCTGATCCGCTTGCCGGCACGCAGCCCGAAGGAGCTGCGCAGCGCGTCCTCCGACCCCTCCTCCTCGTTCAGCGCCAGCCCGGGCGTACCGGTCTCGGCGAAGCCGTCCCGGCGCAGGCGGTCCCAGCGCAGCCCGGCGCGCGGCTCGAGCCAAGCATCGCCCACTGCCATCCGCGTCCCCGCCGACAGCTCCGCCGACAGCGAGCGTCCGTCCGTCTCGCCGGAGGCCGAACCGGCCGCCGCGCCGAAGCCGATCGACCGGGAGGCCTCGGTGCGGCTGTAGCCGTAGCCGAGCGCGCCGTCGACGAAGAAGGCGCCCGGCATCCAGCTGCCGTAGAGAGTCGCCTGATAGCTGTCGACGGTGCCTTCGCCCATCCCGTCGGCGCCCTTCACCCGGGTGCGCAGGAAGCCCAGCGCCATGCCCGCCTTGAAGGCCGGATCGAAGGCATGGTCGGTGCCGACCAGGAAGCCGCCGGTCGACCGGGTGGCCGAGCCGTCGCCGCCGTTGCGGCCCCAGGCGACCATCGGACGGCCCCAGAAGCTGGTGTCGCTGCCGGCGCCGCCACCGGTTCCGGTGTCTCCCGCCGCTTCCGGCAGGCCGGCGACGGAGCGCGCCTCGCCGTCGAAGACGAACTGGGCGACGCCGCCGACGCCCTCGGCCACGGCCGGCCCGCTGCGCCCGGCGGCTTGGCGAGCCTCGATGGCGCGGCCGAACATACGGCGGTTGACCCGCTCGGCAGCCAGCGTGTCGGCATGGATGCGGCCCGAAAGCTGGTCCAGCGCCGGGGCGATCCGGTCGCCTGCCAGGGGGTAGAGCGCCTCGAACAGCGCCTGGCCCGTGGCGTTCGACGCCTGCCCGCCGGCCGCCGGACGGATGCTTTCCAGCGCCGCGCCGACGCTGCGCTGGTTGGCGGTCTGGCCCAGCCCCGCCGCGGCGAGGTTGGCGTAGCTGGCCGGAGTCGCCACCAGGGTCGCGGTGGTCAGGCCGTAGATCAGGTCCAGCCGCGTGCCCGCCGCCAGCCCGGCGGCCGGCTGGTCGAGCCGGTCGAAGCGGCCGCTGAGGCCGCCGTCGGCGGTGACCACGGTAAAGCTCTGGCCCAGCGCCGGGCTGAAGGCATTGGTGGCGGAGCCGGCGATCCCGCGCAGGACCGGCGTCAGGCGCCCCCCGGCGGCGAAGCTGGCGCTGCGCACCACGACCTGGTCGTGGTTCCCGGCCCCGCTTCCCGTGCCAGTGCCGTCGATCTCCGCCTGATAGACCGACCCGGCGTTCAGCGTCACCGGCGCGGTGAAGACCAGCGTGCCCGGCGAATTGCCCGGCGCCAGGATGCCCGACACCGAGGTGGCGCCGCCGATGCGGCCGCTGCCGCCCAGCGTCGCGCCGGACGCCACCGTCACCCGGCCGCCGACCTCGCCGTTGACCTTCGCCGAGCCGCCGCTGCCCAGCGTCAGGGCGCCGGCGATCGACCCGCCCTCGCCGACGACGACGGTGCCGCCGCTGACGGTGACCGGTCCCGAGACGCTGCCGCCCTTCGCGACCGTCAGGGAGCCGGACTGGACGGCCATGCCACCGTCGTTGGTGGCGCTGTTGGCGACGACCAGCGATCCGGAACCGGTCACGGTCAGCCGTCCCGCCCCGGCCACCGGGCCGGACAGGGTGACGGTCGAGCCGTTCGGGTCGATGACGCCGTTGGTGGCTTCGACCGTCACCGCCTGCGTCAGCGTCAGCGGCGCCGTCGGCTTCAGCGTGCCGCCGTCGAAGGTGATGCTGGTGGTCCGGACCGCGCCGTCCTCGTTGGTGAAGGTCGGCTTGGACATGTCGATCACCCCGGTGGTCGGGGCGACGGGGGTGGTGGGGGTGGTCGGTCCGGTGACGTCGGGCGTGGTCGGCCCGACCACCGGGGGCGTGACCACGGGCGGCGTGACCACGGGCGGCGTCACCACCGGGGGCGAGACCACCACCGGCGGCGGGGGAGGCGGCGGCGGGGAGGGCGGCGACGCCACGGACGCCACCAGCACCGTGTCGTTGGCGGTGATGGCGTAGCCGTTCATATCCACCGATCCGACATAGGCGGTGCCGGCGGCGGCGATCCAGGTCGCCGATCCGCTGCCGCCGACGGTGACGGTGGTGCCGGTGAAGTCGGGGGCCGTTCCGCCGCCGTTGCCGCGGATCAGGGCGATCTTCGTGCCGTCGGCGACGGTGGCGCCGTTCAGCGTGGGAGTGATGGTGACGGTGCCGGCGCCGGGCGCGTAGTTGGCGGTGTTGACCGCGTTGACGATGTAGCCGGACCCGGACGGGCCGATGGTGACGGTGATCGCCCCGGTGCCGGTCATGTTGCCGGTCGAGGTCAGCACCGAACTGCCCAGCGCGACGGTGCCGCTGTTGACGATGGCCCCGACCGTGCCGGTGCCGCTCAGCGTCGCGCCCGATGCGATGGAGACGGCGCCGATGGTGCCGGTGACGTGCAGCCTGCCGGCGGTGATGCTGGTGCCGCCGCTGTAGCTGTTGCTCCCTGCCAGCGTCAGCGTGCCGGCGCCCGCCTTGACGAAGCCGCCGGTGCCGGAGATCGAGCCGGACAGCGTGGCGTCGGTGGCCGCCTCCGTCGTCAGGCTGTTGGCGCCGAGCAGGATGTCGCCGGCGCCCGACAGCAGGCCGATGGTCTGGCTGGTGTCGATCTTCAGCGCCGCGCCGGACGCGACCGTCACCGCCCCGCTGGATGGCAGGGCGCTGGTCGCCGCCAAAGTGCCGCCGGTGATGTCGGTGCCGCCGCTGTAGTCGTTGGTCCCGGCGAGCGTCAGCGTGGTGCCGGAGGTCTTCACCAGCTTGCCGCCGGTGCCGGAGATCGACCCGGTGATGGTGGTGCCGGAGAAGCCGCCGACCGTCAGGGTGTTGGCGCCGAGCAGGATATTGCCCGCGCCGGACAGCGCGCCGATGGTTTCGCTGGCGGCGAGTTGGAAAGCGGCGCCGGTATTGACCGTCACCCCCGCCGAGTCCGAGAGCGCGTCGCCGCCGCCGACCGTCAATGTGCCGCCGACGATGGTGGTGGCGCCGGAGAAGCTGTTCGTGCCCGAAAGCAACAGGGAACCCGCCCCCGCCTTGTACAGCCCGCCCGAGCCGGTGAGGACCGAGGCGATGGTCGCGCCGACCCCGCTGTCGGTGGTGATGGTCGACGGCGATGCGGTCAGACGGATCGTGCCGCCGGTGAGCAGGTAGCCGTCGGTCGCGAAGGACAGGCCCGCCGCCGCGACGGTCCCCGAAACGCCGACCGTTCCCGCCGTGCCCTGGAAGAACGGGGTGATGGTGGCGCCGGACAGGATGCCGTTGTTCGTTCCGTCGGCCTTCGTCCAGTTGGTCGCGGCGCTGCTCCAGGTTCCGCTGCCGCCGTCCACCGCCGCGTTGCCGGCATTGCCGACGGCGTCGCCGTCCCAATAGAGCCGGGTGGTCGGCGTCAGCGTCACCAGCAGGCGGTTCAGGGTTCCGCTGATGGTGGTGCTGCTGGCGACGGTGCCGTCGAATCCCGGCGCCGTCACGCTGACGCCGGTGTAGTCGGTGCCGGTCGTGGCGGCGCTGACGATGGTGTAGGTTCCGCCTGCCAGGGTCGGGTTGCCGGCCAGGGTGGTGCGCGCCGCCTCCATGACGATGGAGCCGTTGGTCAGGGTCGCCGCGCCGCTGACCGACAGGGCGCCATAGGTGGAGCCGTTGGTGACACCGGCGATGAGCGTTGCCGCACCCTGGTTGTAGGCGCCGGTGATCGTCGTGGCGCGCTCTGTGTACAGGGTGCCGGTGTTGGTGACCGTGCCCGCCCCGGAGTTGACGGAAATGTTGTTGTTCAGGAATGTGTTGCCGGCCAGCGTCAGGTCGCCGCCGGACGTGATGGTGGAGACGGAACTGCCGCCCACGCGGCCGAGCAACGAGCCGTAGACGGTCCCCGTTCCGCCGGTGATCGTCAGAGGGCGCGTGCTGGCGTTCGCGATGTTGCCGGCGATCGTGCCTGTGTTAGCGATCGAAGTCAGCGTGCCGCTGGCACTGACATAGACCGCTTGGGCGCCGCTGAACGAACCTTGCAGCAGGCCGCTGTTGATCAGCGTGCCGATCAACCCGGTGGTGACGCCGATGGCGCCGCCGGCCGCGATCGTGCCCGAGTTGGTGAAGGACGTGATCGCGGCGCCCGTCCCGTTGATGCCAACCGCAATGTTGCTGGAGGCGGTGTTGGGAATGAAGGTGCCGCTGTTGACGAACGACCCGATCGTTCCTCCCGCCAAATTCAAGAAGGAATTCGCGCCGCTGGTCACTCCCGAATTAACGATCAAGCCGATTGTGCCGGTGGCGCCCAGGAGGAGGTTGAAGGCCGTGCCTTGCGGCGCCAGCACGGCTCCGGTGTTGGCGATCGTCCCGATGCTGGCAGCACCGGTCACATAGATGCCGTCTCCGTACACCGAATAGCCGGTGAGCGTTCCGGAATTGCTGATCGTGCCGATTGTCCCGCCCGAGATGAAGAGAGCGCGCCCCGATTGGCCGATGGTGCCGCTGTTGTCGATCGTGCCGATCGAGGCGCCGGAGGCGACGCTCACGCCGTAATCCGCCTTGACGACGCCCTGGTTCACGATGGACCCGATCGTGCCGGTGGCCACCACGCCGGCAGTCGACGACAGCGTGTGCGAGATCGTGCCGGTCGACGTGATCGACAGGCTGTTTCCGCCCGTGACCGTCTGGACCGAACTGACGGACGACGAGACGGTGGTGGTCGACTGCGCCGTGGCCGGAGACGTCGCCATCGGTCCGAGGACGCCGAGCATGACGATCAGGGACACGCCGGTCAGCAGCGTCCGGCGGAGAGTGGCATTCCTGTGCGCGGGAACGATCGACGTCATGGGCGTGGCTTTCGTGCGTCGGGGGCTTGGCATTGGGCGGCAGGACGGCTGTCCGTTCCCGGGGGAGGACGCGATGGGAGGGCCGCCGGGCGCGTGAGCGGGCGATGAAGTGATTGCGGGTGCCGGTGGCGGACGACGGCGGCCTGCGGACCGGTATCCCGGTTCAGCCGTGCCGGTCGCGTTCGGCCGGCGCGACGCTGCGGGTCCGCCGAGATAGGGGGTCTGTCATGAACACATCGGTAAACTTGGATTGGCGACTCCTGGTTGCAGAGTCACCGCTGAGTGGGATGTTCATTCGCTTTTATTCGATATCGACTGCCAAATTCCAGAAACAAATTCTGACAATCCGAATCAATCTGGAGTGCAATTTAGAATTCAGTGAACCAACATCCGGTTAAGTTTGTTAACGACCTGTTTACGGTGACGGAAATACAATGAAAGCGCCTGAAAGGTTTTGAAAGATTTCTCTCTTATTTGGAGAGAAGGGTCAATTTTCTACGAATCTCTGTGGAGTTGTGATGAACATCCTCAAGGGAGCCGGACTAGCCGGCCTGTTGGCCGTCGCCGGAAGCGCCGCCTTCGCCCAGGGAAAGCCGGCGGCGGACGAAGCCGCCGCTCCCCCCTTGTGGAACAGGCAATGCGTGAAGGAAGGGGAGCGGGAGGTCTGCTATGTCGAGCAGTATGCCGTGGCGATGCCGGCCAACACCGTCCTGCTGAACATCCGGCTCGGCTATTTCGGACCGGAAGGTCGCCCCCGGATGATCGTGACGGTGCCGATCGGCGTGCTGCTGGCGCCGGGCCTGGGGATGTCCATCGACGCCGGCAAGCCGGTGACGCTGCCCTACGAGAGCTGCCAGCCCGGCGGCTGCCGGGCGGTGGCTGACATGGACCAGCCGACGCTGGACCAGATCCGGCGCGGCGCCCGCATGACCATGCGCTTCGTCGGCGCCGACCGGAATGCGCTGGACATCCCGATATCGCTGAAAGGGGTGGATGCCGCCCTGAAGCAGCTCAGGAAATAGGGCGGCCATGACGCGGAAGACCGGCAGGACGGGCAAGGCGGCGCGTGGCGGATTTCCGGGAGGGCCGGCGGCCGGCCGGACCACGCCGCCGCAGTCGCAACCGCAGGGCATCCCGGTGGAAACGGCCATCGACCTCGCCTATCGCCACTGGCAGGCGGGACAGGTGCAGGAGGCGGAAATCCTCTGCCGCCAAGTGCTGGCGGTCTGGCCCGGCCAGTGCGACACGCTGCACCTGCTGGGTCTGATCGCCGATGGCGCGGGCCGGGCCGATCTGGCGATCGATCTGCTGACGCAGGCGGTTGCGGTGCCCGGCGTGCCCGCCGCCTATGCCAGCAACCTCGCCGAACTCTGCCGGCGCCGCGGGCGGCTGGCGGAGGCGGAGCGGGCGGCACGGCGTGCCGTCGCCGCCGACCGGACGCTCGACGGCGCCTGGAGCAACCTCGGCATCATTCTCCAGCAGGCCGGCAAGCTCGCCGCCAGCGCCCACTGCCTGCAACGTGTGCTGGCTCTCACCCCCGGTTTCGCCGAAGGGCACAACAACCTGGGCAACACCCTGCGCCTGTTGGGCCGTCCCGCCGAAGCGGCATCCCGCTACGACGCGGCGCTGGCCCTCGATCCGCACTATGCCGACGCCTGCAGCAACCTGGGCGGCCTGGTCGCCGCGGTGCGGCCGGACGAGGGGCTGGACCTGCTGCGGCGGGCGGTCGATCTGGATCCTCATCTGGGCGACGCCTATATCAACGCCTCGGCGCTGGAGGGTGCGCGCGGACGCTGGCACGAGGCTCTGGCCTGGCTGGAGGCATTGCGCGATTTCTCCCCCCATTATCCCGGGCTGGCTGCCGGACGGGCCCGGGCGCTGGCGGGCCTCGGCCGCACCGCCGAGGCACGGGCCGAAGCGCGGCGGGCCCTGGTCCTCCATCCGGCCGATGCCGTGGCGCTCGCCATCCTCGGCCGGTACGCCGATGCCGACCGCATCGCACCTGCCGAGACCGGGGAGGGCGGCCCGTCATGAAGAGCGCGGCGGAGCTGGAGGCGGAGGGGCGCGCCCATCTGGAGGCCGGCCGGCCGGAGGAGGCGGAGCGTTGCGCCCGGCAGGCGCTGGCGGATGGCGGCGGAGCCGTCGGGCTGTGGCATCTGCTGGCGGTGGCGCTGCGGATCCAGGGCCGCGTCGGCGAATCTCTGGACATCTATACGCTGATGGCCGACCGCCTGCCCGGCAACCTGACCATCCGCTTCGAGCTGGCGGAACTGTTGCTGCTGATGGGGGAGTTCGAGCGCGGCTGGCGGGAATACCGCTACCGCTACAACATGGTCCATACCATGCCGCTCGAACGCAGGATGCAGCGCCCGCGTTGGGACGGCCGGCCCATCCCGGGCAAGACGCTGCTGATCCATGACGAACAGGGCTATGGCGACACCTTCCAGTTCCTGCGCATGGTCGCCTGGGCCAAGCGGCGCAGCCAGGCGCGCATCGTTCTCCAGATCAACCACGAACAGGTCGGCTTCGCCCGGCGCCTGACGGGCATGGACTGGGGCCGGGCCGATGAACTCGTGCTGCGCGGCAGCCTGCCGCCGCCCTTCGACGCCCATTGCGAGATGATGAGCCTGCCGATGGCGATGGGGTTGCAGCTGTCCGACCTGCCTGGCCTCGACCGGGAGTGGGCGCCCTATCTGGCCGCCGATCCGGTGCGGGTGAAGCGGTGGGGCCGGCGGCTGAAATCCCTGCCCCGGCCGCTGGTCGGGCTGGTGTGGGCCGGTCGCCCGACCCATCTCAACGACGCGAACCGGTCGATGGCGCTGGACCGGCTGGCGCCTCTGGCAAGCACCGGCACGACCTTCCTGGCGCTGCAGAAGGGGCCCGCCGCCGATCAGGCATCCACGCCGCCGCGGGGAATGCGGATCGAGCGCCTGTCCGATGCCATCGCCGATTTCGAGGACACCGCCGCGATTCTGACCCATGCCGACCTGCTGGTCTCGGTCGACAGCGCCCCGGTCCATCTGGCGGGGGCGCTCGGTCGGCCGGCCTGGGTGATGCTGCCGCATGTGCCGGACTGGCGCTGGCTGCTGGGGCGTGCCGACACCCCCTGGTACCCGACGCTTCGGCTGTTCCGGCAGCCGGCGCGCGGAGACTGGGACGGCGTGATCCGGGAAGTCGCCGAAGGATTGCGCGGCCTGGAGGGAGAGCGTCGCGGATGAGCCGGCGCCGCTTCGCCGCAGGCGGCACAGCCGCCCTGCGCGCCATCCTCCTGTCGGTAACCCTCCCGTTGGGCCTCCTGTGGCTGGCGCTGCCGGCCACGGCGGCGCCAGCGGACCCCGTGCTGGTCGACGGGCGGGACCGTGTCGACCTGTCGGACTTCATGATGCTGCGCGATCCCGGACGCAGCTTGGCGATCGGCGATCTGCGCGGCCGCACCGGGGCGGATCCCTTCACCCCGTCGCCCCGGCTGTCGCAGGATTACAGCCTCGGCATCACCGCCGACGCCCTCTGGCTGCGCACCGGCATCGATGTCGCTCCCCAGTCCGCCGGACGGCGCATCCTGACGCTGGACGTTCCCAATTTCGACCGGATGGAGGTGTGGGGCTCCTGGAGCCCGGCGGCCGAGCCGATCGCCGTGCTGGGCGACCATGTCCCGCGGTCGCTGCCGTTCCGCCGGAATGCCGCCGTCGTCGATCTGCCGGCCGGGCATCACACCCTGTGGTTCCGCGGCGTCACCAGCGGGTCGATGGCCGTGCCGCTCGATCTGTGGCGGCCGGCCGCCCTGATCCGCACCGAACAGGTCGAGAATTTGGCCCATGCCGCCCTGGTCACCGTGGTTCTGCTGCTGGGCGGCTGCGCGGTGGTGCTGGCGGCGGCGCTTCCCAGCCTGGCGCTGGCCTTCTATGGGGTGTCCGCCTTCGCGACCGCCGGGCACATCCTGGCGATGACCGGACTCGATGCGCTCCTGTGGGGGCGGCATCTGCCGATCGGCGGCGGCAATCCCTTCGTCTGGCTGGTGATTTCCGGCGTGTTCGGCATCGGCTTCCTGTTCGCGGCGCTGCCGGCGCGGCGCGGCGCCCGCTGGGTCGTTCCGGTCCTGGCCACGCCCGTCCTGCTCGGCACCGCGCTGCTGGTCGTCTACGACCTGTTCCTGGATGGCGACTTCGAACTCGACGTGGTCCTGCGACCGCGCAACCTGACCCTGCTGATCCTGGCTGCCGGCCTCGCCGCCAGCATCCAGTCCTGGCTCGCCGGATACCGCGCGGCACGCTTCATGATCGCCGGTTGGGCGGCGCTGGCCGCGGGGAACGTGCTGACGGCGCTGCGCAATGCCGGCGTCGTGCCGTGGACCGACGCCACCTACTTCCTTCCGGTCTACGCGCCCATGGTGGAAATGCTGTTCTTCGGCGCCATGAAGGCGGCGCGGCTGCGTCTGCTGCGGGTGGAGAAGGACCGGGCGCAGCGCGCCCTGGTCACCGCGCTGCGCCGCAACGAGGCCGAACTGGCCGAGCGGGTCGCCCTGCGCACGGCGGCTCTCGACCGGGCGAACGCGGCGTTGCAGGACCGCGAGGCGCAGCTTCGCCAGACGCTGGAGGCTGTGCCGCTCGCCATCGTCCTGACCGATGCGGTCCGCTCGGCCCCGCTCTATGCCAACCGCCGCGCGCGGGACCAGCTGGGAGGCAGCGACCTTTACCACGACCCCGCCGACCGCGACCGCCTGCTGGCCATGCTGGAGCGCGACGGACGGGTGGAGAATGCCGAAACCGGGATGCTGGACGGCGCCGGCAACCGGTTCTGGGCGTTGGTGTCGATGGTGCCGATCGAGTACCAGGGGCAGCCGGCCCGTCTTCTCGCCGTCAACGACATCACCGGCCGCAAGCAGCTGGAACAGGAACTGACCAAGGAGAAGGAGATCGCCGACGCCTCGGTCGCGCTGGAGCGGGCGGCCCGCGAGGCCCAGCGCCAGTTCCTCGCCATGATCAGCCACGAGTTCCGCACACCGCTGGCGGTGATCAGCACGGCCGCCCAGACCATGGGCCTGACCGCCACGGACGAAGCGACCGGGCAGCGCCTGCTGCGGATCGAGCGGTCGGTGCGCCACATGAACGGCATGATCGAGGCCTGCCTGCTGGACGACCGGATCGATGGGGCGGGATTGATGCTGCGCTCCAGCCTGTTCGATCCGGGGGCACTGGTCTGCCGCATCGCCGAGGCGGCCCAGGCCGCCGCGCCGCAGCATCGCCTATGCGTCGCCGCCGAGGACCTGCCCGATCTGGCCGGCGACGAGCAGCTTCTCGGCATCGCGCTGTCCAACCTGATGGAGAACGCGGTGAAATACGCGCCGTCCGACGGCATGATCGAGGTCGCGCTCCGGCGCGAGGGCGACGATGCCGTCTTCTCCGTCGCCGACCGCGGACCGGGCATCCCGGAGGGCGAGCGCGAGCGCATCTTCGAGAAATACCAGCGCGGCGCCGCCACGGGACGGATTCCGGGGGCCGGTCTGGGGCTGCATCTGACCCGCCACATCGTGACCGCCCATGGCGGTACGGTCGGCGTGCGCAACCGTCCCGGCGGCGGCGCGCTTTTCACGATCCGGCTGCGCTTGCCGGACATCGGGCCGTCCGATGCGGATGGGGCGTTCGCCTGAGCGCTTTCCTGGAAAATGGCGTTGTAAGGATCGGGATGAGCAAGAGGGAGGGACCGCCGGCCATGCTGGACGTGCTGGTTGTCGAGGATCACGCGGATCTGGCGGAGGAGGTCGTCGCCTATCTCAGGGCGCGCGGTTTCACCGTGCGGGCCGCCGATTGCGGGCGGGCGATGGACGAGGCCATCGCCGAGCGCCGTCCCGACGTGATCCTCCTCGACCTCGGCCTGCCGGAGGAGGACGGCGTCTCGATCGCCCGGCGGCTGGCCGCGAATGAACGGCCCGGCGATCCCGGGATCGCCGTGGTGGTCATGACCGCGCGCGGCCGGGTCGAGGACCGCATCCTCGGCCTGAACGCCGGGGCCGACATCTATCTGGTCAAGCCGCTGGACATGCGCGAACTGGAGGCGGCGATCGCCGCGGTCATGCGGCGGCGCGGCGGCCAGCCTTCGACCGAGGCGCGCCCCTGGCGCCTGGAAGCCGCCCGTTGGCGCCTGCTGACGCCGGGCGGCACGGCGATTTCGTTGAGCGAGGTCGAGGTGAAACTGCTGACCCCCTTCTTCGACGCTCCGGAAGCGGTGATCGAGCGGCGGGTGCTGGCCGCCCACCTCGCGGTCGACGACCGCGGCATCGACCTGCTGCTGCACCGGCTCCGCCGCAAGGTGGAAAGCGAGGCCGGCGAAGTCCTGCCGCTGCGGACCCTCCGTTCCCGCGGCTACGCCTTCGCCGCGCCGGTGGCATCCTGACACCGGGCAGGGCGGCTGCCATGACGATGGCGATCACCCCACCGCCCGGCGGTACAGGTGCCATGTCGCGTGCCCCAGAACCGGCATCACGACCGCCAGCCCGGCGAAGGCCGGAAGGCAGCCGATCGCCAGCATCGCCACCACGATCGCGCCCCACAGCATCATCGGGACGGGATTCGCCATCACCGTGCGGACGGAGGTCTGCATCGCGATGATCCAGTCCACCTCGCGATCCAGCATCATCGGGAAGGACACCACGCTCAGCGCCAGGGTCGCCAGGGCGAAGAGCAGGCCGACCGCGTTGCCCAGCACGATCATCTGCCAGCCCTCCGGGGTGGTGAACAGCAGATGGACGAAGACGCCGACGCTCTCGGGCTCCAGCCGGCCCAGCGTGTGTTCGTAGACGATCTGCGCCGCTCCCAGCCACAGCACATAGAGCGTCAGCATCAGCAGCCCCAGAGCCGCGATCGACCAGATCGCCCGCGACCGGAAGACGCCCAGCGCATCGACCCAGGAGACCGGCTGCCCGCGTTCCCGCCGCCGGCTCAGCTCATAGATGCCGACGGCGGCGAGCGGCCCGACGAAGGCGAGGCCGGCCACCAGCGGGTAGAACAGCGGCAGCAGGTCGCCGCCATAGGCGGCGCGCGCCGCGACCAGCCCGACCAGCGGATAGATGACGCCGAGGAACAGCAGCTGCGTCGGCGCCGCCAGGAAGTCGCGCCATCCCAGCGCCAGCGCCTCGCCCAGGCTGCGGACGTCGATGGGGCGGATGCGGATGTCCTTCGGCACCACCAGCAGGTCGGCCAGCGGTATCCGATGCTCGGGCATGTACCAGCGGTTCGCCATGGCGGAACTCCTCCCACGTCCCGGACCGGCCCGGCAGGAGGTGCGTCTGGGCGGTCCGCGGTGTTTCGGGGGCGGCCCGATCCGGCGGACGGGCGCGGCGGCGGTGCCTGTGCCGGCCGGGCGGGAACGGAGGATCGGGTCACGGTGAGGGGAAGGATACACCCGGCGGCTCCGGTGCGTGCGGCGAATGATGGGTATGCGAACATTTTGAGTTGCGGGAAATGTCGCGGAGCGGGGCAGCACGGCCGTTCGCACTAAGGTCTCGTCTCAACATTCAGGAACGGTCGCGCCGCCAACGGGGCGGGCGGCCTTCCCGACGGTCACCAAGGCCGAAATGGCTCCGGCGCTCGCCTGGGTCTATACCCGAGAGTGCCATGGATTTAAAACCTATTATTGCCTGAATCTCCTGGCCATTATAGGAATAAGAACCAGATTAGCCATGGAGGGCCTCATGCCTGCCGATTGCCTTAACCCCGCCGACCATGCCGCCGCCATCAATGCCGCCGCTTTCCCCTGCTGGGCCGAGGAGCCGCCGGTTCCGCCGGAGGGCTCGCTCGTGCCCGGTTCGCGCTTCCACGAGGAGCAGTGGATCATGGCTGCCGGCATGCTGGCGCGCGGCGCTTCCTTCCAGCAGGTCGCCCGTGCCATGGGCTGCAGCCGCACCACGCTGTGGCGCGCCTATTACGGCGCGCAGGCCTTCCGTGTCCGCGTCTGGTGGGAGCGGCAGGCGCTGAACCGGGAATCGGATCTCCGGCTCGGCTCGCTCCGCGCCCAGGTGACGGAGCAGATCGAACGGCTGGTCTCGGCCGGCGATCCCTCCATCGTGCGCTGGCTGGCCGAACGGCTCGGCCTGCTCAAGGATCTCGACGGCAAGGACGCCTCCGCCGCTCCTTCCGCCGCCGCTCCTTCCACCGCCTTCGCCGCCTCCGTTCAGCAGAGCCCGCCCGCCGCTCCGCCCCCGGCTCCCCGGACCGGTGGGGACGCCATCCCGGCCGCGGAGTCCGCCTTCGCCTTCGACGACGACTCCGTCCCCGGTGCGTTGCGCGAGCGCATGCCGCCCGACCCCAAGGCCGTCGCCGCCATCCTCGCCCGGCCGGAGGCGGACGGGCCGAAAGGCGTCTATCCCTGGACCCTCAACCCCGACGAGGCCTTCCCGAATCTCGGCTCGGCGCTGGAACGGCGCGGCGGGCAGGGGGCGTTCACCCGCCGCCGCTGACCGGCGCGGCGGAGTGAACACTGCAACGGTGCCGGGAAAACGGTTCAGGCGGTTTCAAACGTTCCATTCGCCGCCGGACCTGAGAAAGCCGCCTCACCCCGCCGCCTGCTCGATCAGCCGGTTCGCCAACGTCACCTTCTGGGCCAGCGTCGTCGCCAGGATGCGGTGCAGCACCAGCGCCAGCTCCGGATCCTCGCGCTCCAGCCGGGCCAAGGTCGCCGCAGTCAGGCGGTGGATGGTGGCGGGGGTCTCCACCACCACGTCGGCACCGCGGGTCTGGCCCAGCAGCAGGGCGATCTCGCCCACCACCGCCCCGGCGGTCATGGTGCGCAGCCGCAAAGGCCGGCCGTCGGGCAGGGTGATCTGCACCTTCACCCGGCCGCGCCCGATGATGAAGACGTCGCTGGCCGCCTCGCCGGCCCGGATCAGCAGCTCGCCGGGCTCCAGATGCAGGGTATCCAGTGCCGCCACCGCGTCGGCCAGCCGGGGATGCGGACCGCTCAGCAGCTCCAGATGGCCTTCCAGCTGGCGCAGCAGCGGTGTGTCCGCCGCCGCGGCTCCGCCACCCTGGGCCGTCTCGGCCAGCAGCGCCTCCTCGCAGGATTCCAGCGCATGATCGAGGTCCGGCGCCCGGCGCAGCACCGGATCGCGGTCGGGATCGAGGCCGCCGCTGCGGAAGGCCTCCTCGACGGCGGCGGGCAGGGCGCTCAGCACCAGGGTGGCGCCGGCTCCCTCCATCAGGTTGCGGATGCGGCGGAACACCCCGGCCGCCGCCGAATCCATGCCCTTGATGTGGCTGAAATCGATGACCAGGAAGCGCAGCGGCCGGGCGCCGGCCTGTTCCAGCCGGCGGCGGACCGGGGCGACGATCTGCTCGGCGGTGCCGAAGAACAGAAAGCCCTGAAGCTGCATCGCCTCGATCGCCGCCCCGGCGCCGGTCAGGTGCCGGCTCGCCGCCGGGCTGCGGTCGACGCGGCTCCGCAGCTCGGACCCGCTGTGGCGGCCGCGGATCACCGGCAGCCGGGAATAGCTGTAGACGAACATCGCCAGCGACACCGCCAGACCCAGCGCCAGCCCTTCCATGAAGCCGATCCCGGCGATCGCCAGCACCACGGCCAGCACGATCAGCCACTCCGTCCGCGGCAGCCGGCGGCGCGCCTCGACCAGCCACTCCTGCAACAGTTCGACGCCGAGGAACAGGACCAGCCCGGCGGTCAGGAACACCGGCGTCACCGACACCAGCCATCCCGCGACGGACAGTCCGCCCAGGATCACCGCCGCCGTCGCCAGCCCGGCCCCGCGCCCGGCGGCGCCGAGCCGCCCGGCCAGCAGGGTCATGCCGAGCCCGACATAGCCGGACGGTCCGCCCAGCGCCCCGGCCAGCAGGTTGGCGGCGCCGGTGGAGCGCAGCTCGGCATCGGCGTCGATGTCGCGCCCCTGGGCCAGCTCGATCCCGCTGACATTCAGCAGAAGGCCCAGCATGCCCAGCACCGCGACCGAAACCATCGCCGGCAGCGCCGCTGCCACCCGGTTCCAGTCGGCCAGCGCCACGATCTCGCTGGGAATCGGCAGGCTGAACCGGGCGCTCCCGGCGCCGCCGGGCAGCCAGCCCCAGCCGCGTGCCTGCTCCATGCTCAACCCCAGCAGGGGCAGGGCGGCATGGAAGGCCAGCGCCGCCGCCAGCAGGACCAGCGGCATGACGAAGGGGCTGCCGCTGCGCCGCATCGCCAGCATCAGCAGCACCGCCAGCCCGATCGCCGCCGCCGCGGTGACCGCCATCGCCGGCTCCGTCACCCGGGACAGCCCGGCGCCCAGCCCGTGCCGCCCGCTGACCATCGCCAGCGCGCCCTCCACCAGCAGCCAGCCCGACCCGGCCAGGAAACCCGCCACCACCGGATAGGGAAAGAACCGGACCAGCCTGCCCAGCCGCAGCCGTCCCACCAGCCAGAACAGCAGCCCGGTCACCAGCGTGCTGCCGCCCAGGATGGCGAAGGCCGTCGCCACCTTCGCCGCTTCCGGTGCCCCGTCCAGATCCGCCGCCATGGCGGCGACGGTGGCGGCCAGGATGGCGACCCCGGTTTCCTGCACCAGGGCCACGGAGTTCGGCTGGGTGCTGCGCAGGGCGACCACCAGCGCCAGGATGGCGGCGCTCAGCAGCACCACGCCCACCCCGGCGCCCAGGCCGGACGCCAGCGGTCCGGTGAACAGCAGCGCCGCGACCGCCAGCCCGTTGCCCAGATTGTCGATGCCGGCGATCAGTCCGATCATCGCCGACGCGACCAGGGTCCGGCCGCGGCCGGCGGGAGGCTTGCGAGTGGGGGCGTCGCTCATGATGTCGCGTGGGGTCCGAAGGCTCTGGCGGGACGGCGGGGGAGGGCCCGCGCGGGGCTGCGGCGGGTCCTCGGCATGGGTGCCGCAGTGAGCGGAACTTCGGCGCTCCAAGCAAGCAATAAGCGGTGATGATTTGTATTGCGCCACCCGACATTGCGCCGGCCGCGACCGTGCGATCCCTCGCCCCGGCAGGCCCGCCGTCCGTCCGGGCAACGGCGTGCGCCCCTACCTTCGGCCATACCTTCGGCCATGCCTCCAACCATTGAAAAAGGCCCCTGTTTGCGTCTACGGTCGCGCGTCCCCTTGGAGTGAGTGCATGCGCGATATCACCCCCGTCACGGTCGCCCGCGGCGACGGCATCGGCTCAGAGATCACGGACGCGGTGCTATATGTGATGAACGCGGCCGGCGCGCGGCTGAAGGTGGAAGAGGTTCCGGCCGGCGAGGCCGTCTACAAGCGGGGCCATCCCGGCGGGCTGGACGCCGCCGGCTGGGGGTCGATCCGCCGCACGCGGGTCTTCCTGAAGGGGCCGATCACCATGCCCCAGGGATACGGCAACAAGTCGCTGAACGTGGTCGCCCGCACCACGCTGGGGCTGTTCGCCAACGTGCGGCCCTGCGTGTCCTACCATCCCTATGTGCGGACCCGGCATCCGCGGATGGACGTGGTCATCATCCGCGAGAACGAGGAAGACCTCTACGCCGGCATCGAGCACCGGCAGACCGACGACGTGATCCAGTCGGTGAAGCTGATCTCGCGGCCGGGATCGGAGCGCATCGTCCGCTACGCCTTCGACTTCGCCCGCTCCAACCACCGGCAAAAGGTGACGGCCTTCGTCAAGGACAACGTCATGAAGATGACGGACGGGCTGTTCCTGAAGATCTTCTACGAGATCGCCGCCGACTATCCGGAGATCAAGGCCGACCACATGATCGTCGACATCGGCGCCGCCCGGCTGGCCGACCAGCCGGAGCGCTTCGACGTCATCGTCACCCTGAACCTCTACGGCGACATCGTGTCCGACATCGCCGCCCAACTGACCGGCTCGGTCGGGCTGGCCGGCTCCGCCAACATCGGCGAGACCTGCGCCATGTTCGAGGCGATTCACGGCTCGGCCCCGATGATCGCCGGGCAGGGCATCGCCAACCCGTCCGGCCTGCTGATGGCGGCGGTGATGATGCTGGTCCATATCGGCCAGGGCGACATCGCCGCACGGATCCACAATGCGTGGCTGAAGACCATCGAGGACGGCATCCACACCGCCGACATCTACGCCCGCGGCCTGGGCCGGGTGCGGGCCGGCACCGCCGCCTTCGCCGAGGCGGTGGTGGAACGGCTGGGCCAGACCCCGGTCACCATGCCGCCGGTGGGTTATTCGACGGCGCGGCCGACCTATGACGGCCTCAACCGGCTGGCCCCGCGCGTGCGCGCCCTGAAGGAACTGGTCGGGGTCGACGTCTTCCTGCAATGGTCCGGCGGGCTGCCCGACGATCTGGCGGAGCTGGTGCTGCCGCTGTCGACCGACGCGCTGAAGCTGACCAGCATCTCCAACCGCTCGCAGCGGGTCTGGCCGGACGGCAATGCCGACGTCTTCTGCACCGACCATTGGCGCTGCCGCTTCCTGGCGCAGCACGGCCCGGTGCAGCACGCCGCCATCGTCGACCTGCTGGGCCGGCTGGCGGATGCCGGGATCGATTTCACCCAGACCGAGAATCTCAGCAATTTCGACGGCAAGGCCGGCTTCTCGTCGCCGGGGCAGTGATCGCATGCCGGCACTGGGAATAAAGCGGCGGGGCAGGGCGTCATGACCGGTGACGACGCGTTTTCCGGACCACCCCCCCTTCCAGGACTGGCGATGACCCCGCCCGACATCGACGACCGCGCCATCGCCGCGCATGTGCCGCGGCTTCGGCGCTATGCCACCGCCCTGGTGGGCAACCGGCCGGACGCCGACGATCTGGTGCAGGACTGCGTGGAGAAGGCGCTGGCCAACCGCCATGCGCTGCGCGACCCGTCGAAGCTCGGCGGCTGGCTGATGACGATCCTGCACAACCTGCACATCTCCAGCCAGCGCGGCCGGCGCCGGCGCGGGGCGGAGGTGCCGGTGGAGGATCTGGCCGACGACCTTGCGCTCAGCGTGCCGCCGGCCGACCGCGGGGCCGTGCGCGATTTCGTCCGTGCCTTCGCCCAGCTGACCGACGAGCACCGCACCATCCTGCTGCTGACGGGGATGGAGGGGCTGTCCTACCGCGAGGTGGCGGAGGTTCTGGAACTGCCGATCGGGACGGTGATGTCGCGGCTGGCCCGGGCGCGCGAAAGGTTGAGGGTCCTGCTGGAGGGTGGAACCCAGCAGGTCGTCAGGAGGATCAAGTGATGAGCGGCACCCGCAATCCCGTGACCGAGGCCGAGCTGCATGCCTGGCTGGACGGCGAGTTGCCGGAGGAGCGCCTGTCCGACGTGGAACGCCACCTTGCCGACAATCCCGATGTCGCACAGCGCTTCGACCGCTACCGCGTCCAGCGCTCGCTGCTCGGCCAGAGCTTCGGACCATTGATCGACCAGCCGCTGCCCGACCGCCTGACCCCTCCCTTCACCGTGCGCGAGCCGTCGGCGATCGCCGCGCCGCGCGGGGGCAGGGGGACGTGGTGGGGCATGGCGGTGGCCGCTTCCCTCCTGGTGTTCGTCGCTGGCGGGACCAGCGGCTGGCTGCTGCGCGACCGCATGGGCGGGCGGACCGAGCCGCCGACCGCCGCCTTCATCGCCGACGCCGTCGCCGCCCACCGCGTCTTCTCCGTCGAAGTCCGCCATCCGGTCGAGATCGGCGTCGACGAGGAAGCGCATCTGGTGAACTGGCTGTCGAAGCGGCTGGGCAAGAACATGCGTTGCCCAAAAGTCACAAGAGGGGGTTACGAGTTGATCGGCGGGCGCCTTCTGGCCGATTCCGTTGGACCTGTGGCAATGTACATGTACGAGGATGCGGCCGGGCGTCGCATCACGTTGTATATCCGCCCCTCTCCCAACACCTCAGGTTCGGCGTTCCGTTTCGCCCAGGATGGCGGCGTGCGCGCTTTGTACTGGCAGGACAATGGGTTGGCGCTCGCCGTCGCGGGTGAGGCCGATCGGGACACCCTGTCCGGCATCGCCGAGGAGGTCTACGGCGCGCTGAACTCGTGAGTTTACCCACGAACTTATCAACAGGAATGTTGCCGCGCCCCCCTATCGTCGACCTCCGTCATCTGGTAGCTTTCTCACCGGCTGGCACAAAATGTTGCGGCTTATGGAAAACGGCACTAGACCGTGACCTGTTTGCCACAGCATAACCGGACACCGGATCGGGAGTACTCGGGGATGAGTTGGACGGACGAACGGATTCAACAGCTCAAGGACCTCTGGTCCCAGGGTTTGAGCGCGAGCGAGATCGCCGACATTCTGGGGGACATCACCCGCAACGCGGTCATCGGCAAGGCCCACCGCCTGGGCTTGTCAGGCCGGCCGTCGCCCATCAAGAAGAAGCCGACGCGCGGCGCCACCATCCTGGCTCTGACCGAGCGGATGTGCAAATGGCCGGTCGGCGACCCCAAGCACCAGGATTTCCATTTCTGCGGCAAGACGGCCCTGAACGGCATGCCCTATTGCGCCGAGCACGCCGCGCTGGCCTATCAGCCGGCATCGGGCAGCAAGAAGCGTGACGAAGAGCGCAACGTCGGCGCCGCCTGATCGCTCGCTACGCTATTCAAAAAAGCCCGCTCTCGGGGGAGAGGCGGGCTTTTTTGTTGGGGCATCGCGACGGTGGCGGCGTGGGGAAGACCTTACCGCCCCTCCACCGCATCGCGCAGCACCAGGACCATTCCCCGATGCCCGGCGACCAGCATCGCCGTCCCGGCCGGCCGGTCGGGCCCTTCGACCGACCACAACGTGTCGCCGACGAAGACCCGCCCCCGCCCGTTGACGATGGGATCGCTCAGCGTCACCGCCCGTCCGACCAGCTGGCCGGCGCGGTCGTTGATCCGCGCGGCATCGCCTGCCGCCGAGGCGTTGCGGCGGCGCGCATGAACGATGGCGGCCGCCACCGCCGCACCGGCGGCGATGGTGAAGAAGCCGGCCTCGTTGACCAGCCCCCAATCATGCCACAGGGCCGTGACCAAGCCGGTCAGCAGCGCCGCCCCGCCGAACCAGATCAGGAAAATCCCGGGGATCACCAGTTCCGCCGCAATCAGCACGGCGCCCAAGGCTCCCCATAGCAGAGGCGACATCCGCTCACTCCGCGCCGGACGACGTCGCGGTCGGGGGAACCGACCAGGGATTGCGCGGAGCGGCCGCAGGAGAGGGCGGCGTCCGCGGCGGAGTGGCGTCGCGGACCAGATCGCCCAATCCGGCCAGGGCCCCGGCGACACCGGCCAGTTCCACCGGCAGGATCATGGTCTTCTGGTTGGGAGAGGCGGCAAAGGCCTTCAGCGCCTCCATGTATTTCTGGCCGAGGAAATAGCCCAAAGCCTGGTTCGATCCCTGTGCCACCGCCTCCGAGACCAGCCGGGTCGCCTTGGCCTCGGCCTCCGCCAGACGTTCGCGGGCCTCGGCCTCCAGCTTGGCGGCCTCGAGCTTGCCTTGGGCGATGCGGATCTGGCTTTCCTTCTCGGCATCGGCTTCCAGGATCTGGGCGCGGCGAAGGCGTTCCGCCTTCAGCTGTCGGCCCATCGCTTGCACGATGTCTTCCGGCGGGGTGATGTCGCGCAACTCGATGCGGGTGACCCGCACGCCCCAGGACGCGGTGGCCTCGTCGACCGCGCGCAGCAGGCTGGCGTTGATCGCCTCGCGCTGGCTCAGCAGCTCGTCCAAATCCATCGAGCCCATCACCGTGCGGGTGGTGGTCATCGCCAGCGTCTGGATCGCCCGCTGCAGGTCGTTGACCTCGTAGGTTGCCTTCATCGGATCGAGCACCTGGAAATACAGCACGCCGTCGGCGGTCACCGCGGCATTGTCCTTGGTGATGACGCTCTGCGACGGCACGTCCACCACCGTCTCGCGCATGTCGACCTTGGCGCGGACGGAGCTGATGACCGGGAAGATCACGTTGAAGCCGGGATGCAGCGTTTCCTGATAGCGGCCCAGCCGCTCGACGATGAAGTTGAAGCCCTGGGGGACGATGCGGACGCTGGTGATCGCCAGGATGACGACCAGCACGAACGCCGCGATGACCAGAATGCCGAGTTCCATCGATGGCAGTTCCTGACATGGTGGGCGGGTGCCGCGACGGGCGCCCTCCGCCCATCATGAGGCAATTCGCCGAGGCTGCAACCCGCCTCCGTCTCAATACTCCTGCGTGTCGTGCTTCAACCGCACCAGTTGACCATCCAGCAGCGACAGCATCAACTGCACGATCGTCTCGTGGACGATCACCGTGTGATGATTGCCGGTGTCCTGCATCGCCTTGCGCAGGGAATCGCGCACCGCCGGCACGCCGGTGACGTCGATCAGCACGTCCAGCCGCTCGCCCAAATCCGCCAGATCCCGGAAGCTGGTGGTGGTCTTCACACCGCGATCACTCGCCAAGCGCATGCCCGGCGCTTCGGGATCGAGGTCCGCCACACCGAGCAGCTCGACGAAGGGCGCGGCCAGCAGCTTGCGCAGCAGAGGCGTTCCGGTCTCGCCGGCGCCGATCACGGCGACGCGGAACAGATCGTTGGACATCGGTTCGGGTCCTTTCTCGAATCGGGCAAGAAAAAAGCGGGGAGCCGAAACTCCCCGCTCGAACCCTAGCCGAGCCAACGTCCGCTTTGACCCGGACGCGGCGTCGCACCCCATGAAGAATGCGCTGGCCTTACGACCAGGCGGCCATCTTCTTTTCCAGATTGTCCGACAGCTTGTCCAGGAACTGCTTGGTGGTCATCCACGGCTGCTGCGGGCCGATCAGGATGGCGAGATCCTTGGTCATGTAGCCGGATTCGACGGTCTCGACGCAGACACGCTCCAGCGTCTGGGCGAACTTGACGACGTCCGGGGTGTCGTCGAACTTGCCGCGATAGGCCAGACCCTGGGTCCAGGCGTAGATCGAGGCGATCGGGTTGGTCGAGGTTTCCTTGCCCTTCTGGTGCTCGCGATAGTGGCGGGTCACCGTGCCGTGGGCGGCCTCGGCCTCGACGGTCTTGCCGTCCGGCGTGACCAGGACCGAGGTCATCAGGCCGAGCGAGCCGAAGCCCTGCGCCACGACATCCGACTCCACGTCGCCGTCGTAGTTCTTGCAGGCCCAGACGAAACCACCTTCCCACTTCAGGGCCGAAGCGACCATGTCGTCGATCAGGCGATGCTCGTAGACCAGACCCTTGGCCTTGAACTGCTCGGCGTACGTCTCGTCGAAGATCTTCTGGAAGATGTCCTTGAAGCGACCGTCATAGGCCTTCAGGATCGTGTTCTTCGTCGACAGATAGACCGAGTAGCCGCGCTCCAGGCCGTACATCAAGCTGGAATGGGCAAAGCCCTCGATCGATTCGTCGAGGTTGTACATGCCCATCGCCACGCCGGCGCCGGGGAAGTCGTAGACTTCATGCTCGATCTTCTCGCCGCCCTCGGCCGCTTCCCACTTGATGGTCAGCTTGCCCGGACCCGGCACGACGAAGTCGGTGGCCTTGTACTGGTCGCCGAAGGCGTGGCGGCCGATGATGATCGGCTTGGTCCAGCCCGGCACGTAGCGCGGAACGTTGGAGCAGACGATCGGCTCGCGGAAGACGGTGCCGCCCAGGATGTTGCGGATCGTGCCGTTCGGCGACTTCCACATCTTCTTGAGGTTGAATTCCTTCACCCGCGCTTCATCCGGGGTGATGGTCGCGCACTTCACGCCGACGCCATACTGCTTGATGGCGTTCGCGGACTCGACGGTGACCTTGTCATCGGTCTTGTCGCGGTTCTCGATGCCGAGGTCGTAGTACTTCAGGTCGATGTCGAGGTAGGGCAGGATCAGCTTGTCTTTGATGAACTGCCAGATGATGCGCGTCATCTCGTCGCCGTCGAGTTCGACGACCGGATTGGCTACCTTGATCTTGGTCATGGGTGCGAGATCTCCCCGAACGGGTAAGGGCGTTGTCATTCCTTGGGAGCCGGGCGCGTCGTCCAGCGGGCGCTTGTTGCCGGGGAGCATGCCGCATGGGTGGCTCCCCGGTACCCCGGGCGGAAATCGGTCGCGGTTATATAGCATCGCCCCGTGACGAAAAGGAAGGCGCGGCGGTGGTTCGGGCGCCGATGTCGCATGATTCCGCTTGCAAGGCGGCCCTGCGCGCGGCCATGATGATCAATTGGTATTACCGGTTGGCCGGAATGACCGCCTTGCGCAGGGGAATGTCCTGCACGAGCGGCAAATCCGGCGCCCGGGACGGTCAGGCCGCCGACTCCGGCGTGCGCGAGGCCCGCAGTTCCGCCGGTTGGGCGGTCGATGCGGCAGCAAGGTTCCGCTCCGCATTCAGCATGTAGTCACGGGTCAGCGGGACTGCGCCCAGCGACCGCGCGACCTGGACCTGGAACACCATGTGGCCCTGCAGGCGGAAAGCCAGTTCGGCGCCAGCCAGGTAGAACTCCCACATTCGGCAGAACCGCTCGTCGTACAACGCCTTGGCCTCGTCCCAGCGGTCGAGGAAACGGTCTCGCCAGTGGCGCAGCGTCTCGGCGTAATGCAGGCGCAGCACTTCCAGGTCGGTGGCCAGCAGGCCGGAGCGTTCGATGACCGGCAGCACCTCGGACAGGGCAGGGGAATAGCCGCCGGGGAAGATGTATTTGCGAATCCAGGGGTTGGTGCTGGCGGGGCCGTCGAGCCGGCCGATCGAATGGATCAGCGCCACGCCTTCGTCGTTCAGCATGTCGCGCACCGCATCGAAATAGTCGCGGTAATGGGGCACGCCGACATGCTCGAACATCCCCACCGAGACGACGCGGTCGAAGGCACCGCGGTGGGCGGTGGCAAATTCGCGGTAGTCGCGCAATTCGAAGGTGACGCGGTCAGCCAGCCCGGCTTCCTCCGCCCGCTGGCGGGCGACCGCCAGCTGTTCCGATGACAGGGTGATGCCGGTCACCCGCGCTCCGGTGTGCCGGGCGAGATACAACGCCATGCCGCCCCAACCGCAGCCGATGTCGAGCACCCGCATGCCCGGCACGATCAGCAGCTTCGCCGCGATGTGACGCTTCTTGGCTTCCTGCGCTTCGTCCAGCGATACCCCCGGCTCCGGGAAGTATGCGCAGGAATACTGCATGTCGCGGTCAAGAAAGAGCTGATAGAACTGTCGAGACAAATTGTAATGATGCTCGACATTCTGCCTCGACCGCTGCATCGGGTTGTATTGCTGGACACGGCGCAGCAGCGGCGACAGCGATTCCACGGCCCGGCCGAGCGCGCCCTGCACCTCGGTGCCGCTCATCAGCATCTTCAGCAAATCGTAGATGGTCCCGCCTTCGATCGAAAAGCGGCCGTTCATATAGGCCTCGCCGAACCGCAGGCGCGGATTGATCAGCAGATCACGCTCGACTTTGCGGTCATGGAGACGAAGGGTCAGGTGTGGGGGACCGGACCCGATCCGATGATGCTTCCCATCGGCCGTAACGAGATTCAGGGTTCCGTCGCCCTTGGCGGCGGCGAGCAGACGAACCAGCAGCATGCCGAACTCCTTCCGCGGTGCTTTTCCAAGCATGGCCTGCGGGAAGGGGTGCGACAATCCGTCAATCGGTCAGGACTGCTACCCAATTTGGCATTGCGGATGTGTGCGCGGGAGCATGCGGCCCGTCGCGCCCCGGGGCCTGAATGCGGAAAACCGCCCGACCCCGGATCGGGGCGGGCGGTTTCCGGACGAGCGGCGTAACGGTACTGCCGAAATCCCGAAACTGGTTTCGGGGGATCAGCAGCGGAAGGGCGATCAGCCCTCCTCTTCCTCGGTCGCAGTCTCTTCGACGAAGGTGTCTTCCTCGTCGTCGTCGTCACGCAGGTCGGCGGCGGTGACCATGCCGCCACGCTGGGCCTGCAGTTCGGCTTCTTCGGCCGAACGGGCGACGTTGACCGTGACCGTGATCGACACTTCCGGATGCAGGACGACGCGCAGCTTGAACAGACCCAGGGTCTTGATCGGGGTGTCGATCTGGACCTGCTTGCGGTCGGTCTTGTAGCCGGCGGCGGTCAGCGCGTCGGAGACGTCGCGGGTGGTCACGGAGCCATACAGGACGCCGGTCTCGGCGGCCTGGCGGATCACGACGACCGTCACGTTGTCCATCTTGGTCGCAACCTGCTGGGCGTCCTTGCGGCGCTCCAGGTTGACGGCCTCAAGGTGGGCCTTCTGCTTGTCGAAGACGGCCAGGTTCGCCTTGGTGGCGCGCATGGCCTTCCGCTGCGGCAGCAGATAGTTGCGGGCGAAGCCAGGACGCACATTCACGACCTGACCCATCTGGCCGAGCTTCTCGACCCGCTCCAGCAGAATAACTTCCATCACTCGTCCTCCTGACCGGGGGCCGCGGGGGAAAACCGGCGGCGCAGCCCGATCCATTGCTCGATCATGCCCAGGCCGACCAAAAGCAGGATCGGCCACCCGAAGAGAAACAGCATCATGTAGAAGCCAACCAGGATCAGCGTGCGCGCCGAACGACGGCTGGCGAATACATGAACCACCGAAAGCCCGGCGAAGGCGAATGGGACTGCCAGGATCAGAGCCAGATTGACCGCCAGGAATCCGATGGTTCCCGGTGCGACCGATGCCGCCAGAACCGACACCGCGAACAGCGGCGCCAGCCAGTTGGGCAATTCCAGCTCGGCCAGACGCATGGCAGGGCGCCGGTTGCGGCCGAACCGCATCAGCGCCCCCTGCGCCAGCACTGCGTTGACGATCGTCATGACAAGCCATGACACCGCAACCAGCCCCGGCAGGACGGCCGCCACCCAGAATGCCTCGGGATCCGGGGCCGGTTGGCCCTGCGAGCGGAACGCCGGCTCGACGACTCGGGCCAGGGTCTGCCGCATCAGCCCTTCGAGCCCACCGGGCTCTCCGAGCGTCAGGATCACCGCGGCGAGCAACGCCGCCACACCCATCCCGGTCAGGCCAATCAGGACCCGGCCAGGCGGATACCATTCCAGGGTTCCATCCTCCCGCGCGCGGGCCAACAGCGACTGCCTCACCACCAGGATCGCCGGAGCGGCTCCGGTCACCAGATAGGACAGTGCCACCAGCATGCTGCCGGAGGTACCCAGCATCACCGCGGCGGCACCGGCCAGCCCGGCCAACGCCACCGCAGGAGTCCCCAGCCACAATCCCGTCAGGAACAGGGGCAGGGGAGCCAGATAGCCCAGGATCAGCGCACCCATCCCGCCGAACGTGACCGACAGGTAGAAGAACGCGCTTGCCAGACCGCCGCCGACGGCGACCACCAGCGGTACGGCCGGACCCAAGGCCATGGAAACCCCTTAAGAACCTTCACCCAAACAGTTCGGCCGTTGCCGGGCTTACTTCACCACGTAGGGGAGAAGGGCCAGGAAACGGGCGCGCTTGATGGCGCGGGCCAGTTCACGCTGCTTCTTCGTCGAGACCGCGGTGATGCGGCTCGGGACGATCTTCCCGCGCTCGGAGATGAAGCGGGAGAGCAGCTTGACGTCCTTGTAGTCGATCGCCGGAGCATTCGCGCCCGAGAACGGGCAGGTCTTGCGGCGACGGAAGAACGGGCGGCGGGCGCCGCCGGTGCGGGCCGGAGCGCCCGTGGTCTGCTTGTCGGACATTTACGCGGTCTCCCCTTCGGCGGCGGCAACGTTTTCCTGACGGCGCGGCGGACGCGGACCACGGTCGTCGAAGCGACGCGGACCACGATCACCACGCTCGCCACGATCACCACGCTCGTTGCGGCTCTGCATCATCGCCGACGGGTTGGCGTCGAGCTCGTCGACACGCACGGTCATGAAGCGCAGCACGTCTTCGCTGATGCCCATGTTCCGCTCCATCTCGACGACGGCGGCGGACGGCGCATCGATGTTGAAGAGGGTGTAGTGACCCTTGCGGTTCTTCTTGATCTTGTAGGTGAGGGTCTTCAGACCCCAGTATTCGCTCTTGGCGATCGTGCCGCCGTTGTCGCGGACGATCTGGGCGAACTGCTCAGAGAGCTGCTCGGCCTGGGCGGCCGAAATGTCCTGGCGCGCGATCAGCACGCACTCGTAAAGTGCCATTGCACTCCCCATGGCTGTTCATGGTCCGGCGCTGCGCCCCATCCCTCATGGATTCGGATCAGCTGCCCGGGCCTAGCCGACGGCGGACCGCCGGCAAGGAGTTATGAAGCGGCGCAGTATGCACAGACCGGTCGTGGTAGCAAGCGAAAATCCGGCCTGTCCTGCGGCGCCTCCGGAAAAATCTATCGATGGAATAGGAAACCGCCCGGGTGAGCCCCGCCGCGCCCTTTCGGCAGTGCTGGGTAACGCCGGTGCAACGGTGGCTATCGCCTGGGATACGGTCCGGCGCATTTGACCGAAGTGCAATGGAAACGAGCAGGAGCCATGTTCCGCCAGCCGTTCAAGGCGGAGCTGGCGGTCCGGACACCGGTCCGGCCGCTCCGCTGCGGCATTGCCAGTCCGGTGCCTGGAGTAGCCATGCGCAAGAACACACTGCCATACCATGTCGTGGAACTACGGGGGTTGGCCTGCATCCTGCTGGTCGCCTACCACGTGGTCGGCATCCCCGGAGCGGGCATGCAGGTGGCAGACGGGTCGATTTACCGTTACGCCACCGACAGCTTCGAGCTGATCAGGATGCCTCTCTTCACCTTTATCTCGGGGCTGGTCTACGCCCTCAACCCGGCCAGAGCGGACCGGCTGAAGACCTTCTTCGTCAAGAAGCTGCGCCGGTTGGGCTTTCCGTTTCTGGTGGTCTCCGCCCTGTTCTTCTTCCTGCAGACCCATGCCCCCGGTGCCAACGGGACCCTCGTTCCCGATTCGCTGTGGCGGATCTACGTCTTTCCCTACGCTCACTTCTGGTATCTGCAGGCGCTGTTCCTGATCTTCTCCACAGTGGCGCTGCTCGATGCCGCCCATCTGATGGACCGGCCGGGCGGATTTGCCACGGTCATGGCGGTGGCGGTAGCCGCCTGCATGACCATACACGTCGAGTCGAACCCGTTTTCGGTGAACGAAGCCTGCTTCCTGTTGCCGCATTTCCTGCTGGGGGTGGGGGTGACGCGATTCCGTGCGATGGTTCCCCGTCGGATTCTGCTGGGTGGTGCCGGAGCGGCGCTTGCACTGGGCGTGCTCCTGCACCAGGCGTCCCTGTGGGGGCACCTGCCGCATTTCGGCTGGAACAGCGGCGTGGCCCTGCTGTGCGGCATGGGCGGCGCCGTGACCCTGTTGCACGCCATGCCCTCCAGCGGCGTCTTCCGCACGGTCGGCGCGTCGTCCTACGCGATCTACCTTCACCATGCGCTGTTTGCCGCCGGCGCAAGGGTGGTGCTGCACCGGATGGATGCAGGCGACGGCGTGATCTTCTGCGTGGCGCTGGTTTCCGGACTGCTCGGTCCGATGATGCTCGAGGGGGTGGCACAACTGCGACCCTGGACGCGGGTGGCCCTGGTCGGCAAGGCCTGACCATCCGTCTTTGCTTTGCAATGCGGGCAACAGCGCAAGATCCGGTTTGTCCGACCTCGCGGCATGCCCACGAACAACCCGGTCGGCCCGGCGGTTTTTCGTGGGCATTCTGCCTCAATACGTGGCGTTTTATCGCATCGTTGTCGCTTTGGTCATCGCGCGTCGCTTGACTTGCTCAAAAGTGAGGGTATGACTGTCGCCCAATCCATGGTGCCGCCGCAGGGGCGGGGCGCTTTCATCCAGGGTTTCACCGAAGCATGACCAGGGCGTTCGTCTTTCCGGGGCAAGGCAGCCAGGCCGTCGGCATGGGCCGCGAACTCGCCGAGGCGTTCGAAGTCGCCCGTCACACCTTTGAAGAGGTGGACGACGCGCTGAACCAGCGGCTGTCGCGGCTGATGGTCGAAGGTCCCGAGGCCGACCTGACCCTGACCGAGAACGCGCAGCCCGCCCTGATGGCGGTCAGTGTCGCGGTGATGCGGGTTCTGGCGAGCGAAGGCGGGGTCGACCTGTCCAAGCACGCCTCCTTCGTCGCCGGCCACTCGCTGGGCGAATATTCGGCGCTCTGTGCCGCCGGCGCGTTTTCGCTGGCCGATACCGCTCGCCTGCTGAAGCTGCGCGGTCAGGCCATGCAGAAGGCGGTTCCAGTCGGCCAAGGCGCGATGGCAGCCTTGCTGGGCGCCGACCTGGACCAGGCGCAGGCGATCGCCGCCGACGCCGCCCAGGGCGAGGTGTGCAGCATCGCCAACGACAATTCGGTCGGGCAGGTGGTGATCTCCGGCAGCGCCGATGCCATCGACCGTGCCATTGCGCTGGCGGCGGAACGTGGCCTGAAGCGTTCGGTCCGGCTGCCGGTGTCCGCTCCCTTCCATTGCCCGCTGATGCAGCCGGCCGCCGACGCGATGGCGGAGGCCCTGGCCAGCGTAACGATCTCCGCGCCGGTCGTTCCGGTGGTGGCGAACGTCACCGCGTCGGCGGTGTCGGATCCCAACGCCATCCGCCAATTGCTGGTCGAACAGGTGACCGGCATGGTCCGCTGGCGCGAATGCGTCCTCTTCATGAAGGAGCAGGGCGTCGAACGGCTGGTCGAGGTTGGATCGGGCAAGGTGCTGGCCGGGCTGACCAAGCGCATCGACAAGGATATGGCGGCGGTGCCGGTCGGCACGCCGGCCGATGTCGAATCGTTCCTGAAGACCCTGTGACCAACTCCGCCCAGTGACACATCAGCCTCGTGAGGCCATCCATGTTTGACCTGACCGGCAAGTCGGCCCTCGTCACCGGCGCGTCCGGCGGCATCGGTGCGTCGATCGCCCGTGCGCTGCATGCCCAGGGCGCCGCCGTCGCGCTGTCCGGCACCCGCGTCGCTCCTCTGGAGGCTCTGGCCGCCGAGCTGGGCGAGCGCGCCTTCGTCGTGCCCGGCAACCTGTCCGAGGCCGCGGCGACCGAGCAGCTGTTCAAGGACGCCGAAGCGGCGCTGGGCAAGATCGACATCCTCGTCAACAATGCCGGCCTGACCCGCGACCAGATCGCGATGCGGCTGAAGGACGAGGACTGGCAGTCGGTCATCGACGTCAATCTGACGGCGGCCTTCCGCCTGTCGCGGGCCGCGATGCGCGGCATGATGAAGCGCCGTTGGGGCCGAATCGTCAACATCACGTCCGTCGTCGGCGTGACCGGCAATCCGGGGCAGGCCAACTACGCCGCCTCCAAGGCCGGCTTGATCGGCATGTCGAAGTCGCTGGCGGCCGAGCTGGCCTCGCGCAACATCACCGTCAACTGCGTCGCGCCGGGCTTCATCGCCACGGCCATGACCGACGCCCTGAACGACGAGCAGAAGCAAAAGCTGCTCCCCGCCATTCCGGCCGGCCGCATGGGCCAGTCGGAGGAGATCGCCGCCGGGGTCGTGTACCTCGCGAGCGAGGAGGCCGCCTACGTCACCGGCCAGACGCTGCATATCAACGGCGGCATGGCCATGATCTGATGAGGATCTGACGGGACGGCATCGTCTTGTGTGAAGAACGGCACTGACCGGGTTCCCTCGCGGGTGCTGGTCAAGGCTGTTGAAATGTGTTATCGGACGGGGCTTTTCGCGGCAGGACGGCACGTTCTTCGCGTGTTGCTCCGACCGGATTATCCCGAGCGGTTTCAAGGATTGGAAGGTCTTAAAAGATGAGCGACATCGCCGAGCGCGTGAAGAAGATCGTTGTGGACCACCTGGGTGTCGAGGAGTCGAAGGTGGTGGAGAACGCCTCCTTCATCGACGATCTGGGCGCCGACAGCCTCGACACCGTCGAGCTGGTCATGGCCTTCGAGGAGGAGTTCGGTGTCGAGATCCCGGACGACGCCGCGGAGAAGATCCTGTCGGTGAAGGATGCCATCGACTTCATCAAGGCCAACGCCGCCGCCTGATCGGGCCGCGGGCATTGAGCCCCCGAGGGCCAGGCGAACCGCTATTGCGAATTCAGCATTGCGGGGCCTGGCCGTCGACGATTTGATCGTCGACTTTTTTCCGAGGAAAGGTCAAGGAACAGCCTCATGAGACGTGTCGTCGTCACCGGCCTCGGTATGGTCACGCCGCTCGGCGTCGGCCACACGCTGAACTGGGAGCGGCTGATTTCCGCGACGTCGGGAATCCGCGGCATCACGGGGTTCGACGCTTCGGACCTGGCCTCGAAGGTCGCCGGGCAGGTTCCGCGCGGAACGGGTGAAGGCGACTTCGACGCCGACACCTTCGTGTCGCCGAAGGACCAGCGCAAGATGGATGACTTCATCCTCTTCGCCATCGCCGCGGCGCAGGAAGCAATCAAGGATTCGGGGTGGATTCCCCAGACCGATGAAGAGCGCGAGCGGACCGGCGTCATGGTCGGTTCGGGCATCGGCGGTCTCCCCGGCATCGCCGACGGTGCCGTGACCCTGAATGAGAAGGGTCCGCGACGTCTGTCGCCCTTCTTCATCCCCGCCTGCCTGATCAATCTGGCTTCCGGCCATATTTCGATCCAGCACGGCTTCAAGGGCCCCAACCACGCGGTGGTCACCGCCTGCTCGACCGGCGCGCACGCCATCGGCGATGCCGCCCGCCTGATCATGTGGGACGATGCCGACGTGATGGTCGCCGGCGGCACGGAGGCGGCGGTCAGCCGTCTCGGCGTCGGCGGCTTCGCCGCCATGCGCGCACTCTCGACCGGTTTCAACGACACGCCGGAGAAGGCCTCGCGTCCCTATGACAAGGACCGCGACGGCTTCGTCATCGGCGAAGGTGCAGGCGTCGTCGTGCTGGAGGAGCTGGAGCACGCCAAGAGGCGCGGCGCCACCATCTATGCCGAGGTCGTCGGTTACGGCATGTCGGGCGATGCGCACCATATCTCGGCTCCGGCGGAAGACGGCAATGGCGGTTTCCGCGCCATGAAGGCTGCGCTGAAGCGTGCCGGGCTGAACCCGTCCGACATCGATTACGTCAACGCCCACGGCACCTCGACGCCGCTCGGCGACGAGATCGAACTGGGCGCCGTCAAGCGGCTGTTCGGCGACGCCATGGATAACCTGGCGATGTCCTCCACCAAGTCGGCCATCGGCCACCTGCTGGGGGCGGCCGGTGCGGTCGAGGCGATCTACTCGATCAAGGCGATCAACCACGGCATCGTGCCGCCCACGCTGAATCTCGAGAATCCCTCCGAGAGCTGCCTGGGCGTCAATCTGGTGCCGAAGGTCGCGCAGGAGCGCCGTGTGCGCGCCGCGCTGTCGAACTCCTTCGGGTTCGGCGGCACCAACGCCTCGCTGGTGTTCAAGGAATTCGCGTAAGCGAAGCTCTGCGGCAGCGTTGCGGTCTATAGCCTTCCAAGAGGTGAGCGATGGGCTGGGGTCTCCGAATCTTCACGGGGACGCTGGTCCTCGTGCTCGGTGCGGCGGGCGGAATCGGCGTCTGGGGATACCAGCGCTATTCGGCTCCCGGACCGTTGGAGCAGTCAGAGACGGTCATCATCCCGCGCGGCAGCGGGCTTGAGGCCATTGCCATCACGCTCGGTGATGCCAACGTGATCGGTGCGCCGCTGGTGTTCGTCGCCGCGGCCAAGCTGACCGGCACCTTCCGTGATCTGAAGGCCGGCGAATATCAGTTCCCTGCCGGAATCAGCATCGAAGGAGTCCTGGAGCAGATGCGCCAGGGCCGCACCGTCGTGCACCGGATCACCGTTCCGGAAGGATTGACCTCCGCCCAGGTGATGGCGCTGCTCCAACGGGAGACGGTGCTGACCGGCGAGGTCGCGAAGCCGCCGAAGGAAGGCTCCATCTTGCCGGAGACCTACCATTTTGCGTATGGCGACAGCCGCGCCGCCCTGATCGAGCGGATGCAGACGGCGATGAGCCAGGCCTTGGCGGAGGCTTGGAAGACACGCGACCAGAACCTGCCGTTCGAAACCCCGCAGCAGGCGCTGGCGCTCGCCTCCATCGTCGAGAAGGAAACGGGGATCACCGCCGAGCGGCCGAAGGTCGCAGGCGTCTTTGTCAACCGGCTGGAAGCCGGCATGAAGCTGCAGTCGGACCCGACGGTGATCTATGCGCTGACCGACGGCAGCGGAGAACTGGGGCGGGCATTGACCCGCAACGACTGGAAGTTCGAGTCCCCCTATAACACCTATGTCGCCGCCGGCCTGCCCCCCGGCCCCATCGCTAATCCCGGCAAGGCCTCGATCCAGGCCGTGATGAAGCCGGAGCGGCACGAGTTCCTGTATTTCGTCGCCGATGGCACCGGCGGCCATGTCTTCGCCAAGTCGTTGACGGATCACAACCGCAATGTCGCCAAATGGCGGGAGGTCCAGCAGGGCCGGCAGCCCGACCATGGCGAAACCTCATCGGAGTGACGGCAGAGGAGGGGGGATTGAAGCCGAGGGCCGATAACGATCCGCTTGCTTGCGCGCATTGCGGGAATTGGGCACTCTTTGCATTGCAGCAAACCTGACCACCATTCCCCCGGGGAGATATGATGAGCCTGGATGTCGAACAGCGCGTTCGTGATCGCGCCTATGCGATCTGGCTGGAAGAGGGATGTCCCGATGGCCGGGACGCCGACCACTGGTTCCATGCCGAACGCGCGGTCCTGGCCGAAACGGCCCCCATTGCCGACATCGCCCCGGTCGTTGCGGTGGTGAAGGCTCCGCGCAAGACCACCAATGCCAAGCCGAGGACGGTGGTGAAGACCGCGGTCGCAGAGCCCGCGCCTGCCGCGCCCCCCAAGGCGAGCAAGCCACGGACCCGCAAGACGGTCATCGCCTGACCGAGTGCCGGAAAGTGCCCCGGGGTCAGGCGGCGTTGGAGGCCTGCGGCAGCGGCAGGTTCGAGACGACCATCACCCCGGCGGTCGTGCCATAGGATTTGCGGGCGGCGCGCAATGCCTCCAGGGCCTCCGTCAGGCTTTCTTCGGCGAAGCCCGGGGCAAGTCCGGCCAGTTCCCGCTCCGTCAAGTCGATGAAGGCGTCCAACAGGCGCGCATGAATGCGGCTGGCCAAGCGGACTTCATCGGCGACCTTGTGTGCGGGCATAGGGAACTCCCTTGGTGTCGTGTGGGTCAAATGTTCGGAAGAGCGTCTTCTCGGGACCGAGCGCCCCCGCGAGCCAATTAGGCGCGGAATAGGGTTAAAAGAACTTTAAATGCCAGATATCTCCGGCTGGGATTAAGAATTACCACTTCGGACTCTATGGTCCCGGCGCAGGAATGCCGAATTCCGAAGGTCGGATCGCGCTTCCATCTCGCCAGCGGCGGATAAGTTCAGAAAAAGGCCAAGCTTCGGCCGGCCTGCTTCAACCGACTTGAAAGCGGGATACCTGGCGCCTTGTCTCGTCGGCGAGCCGGGAGAGATGAACCATGGTCGCAGCGATCTCCTCCGATGCGGCGGCGTTCTTGGACGCGACGGTCCGCACGCTCTCCACCGATCTCTCGATCTCGCGCACGGAGGACTGCTGTTCCTCCATGGCGACAGCGACGGAGTGGAAGGCGCCGTCGATGCGGTCGACCCGTTCGGCAAGCCCGTCCATCCGGCGCCTCGCCTGCTCGGTGACTGCCTTTCCTTCTTCGGCCAGCGCCGCGGCGGCTTCGATGATCTCGGCGATCTGCCGGGCGCTCTCCACCGCGTTGTCGGCGAGCTTGCCGACCTCCTCGGCGACGACCTCGAAGCCTTTGCCCTGCTCGCCGGCACGGGCGGCTTCGATGGAGGCGTTGACCGACAGGATGTTGGTCTTCACGGCGATCTGGGTGATCGCCTCGGTGATGCGGCCGATGCGGCGGCTGTTTTCCGCGATGGTCTGCGAGACCCGCAGAAGACGCGCCATGTCCTCCCGGCCGCCATCGGCGAAATCGGCGGCGTCCTTCACCATGTCGGAGGCGTCGCGCGTGCTGTCCGTCACATGGACGATCGCGCGCGCCGACTGGCCGATGGCGGTCGCCACCTGATCCAGATCGCCGGTCTGTTCCGAGGCCCCATCCGATACATGGGCGATGGCGGTGCTCGCCTGGCCGGCGGCGACCGCGACCTGGGTCGCCTGTTCGCCGATCACGCGGAAGGCGGCGCCGGTTTCCTGCAGCAAGGCCACCATCTCGCCATAGGCGCCATGGAAGGCCGCAGCGGCGAGCGGGGCTCCGTCGGCCGGTACGGAGGCATCCACCGGTTTGCCCGACAGCCTGTGCATCTCGCCATGCAAACCGTGCAGGTTCTGGATGACGGTGGCGACGGCCCGGCCGATGGACCCCAGCTCGTCGCGCCGTCCGGTGCCGGGCACCGCGACCGTCAGATCTCCCTCCGCCAGGCGGCGGACGGCAGCCGTGGTGGCGGCGATCGGGGCGGTCAGGCTGCGGGCGATCAGGATGGACAGCAGCGTCCCGATGGCCAGCGCACCCAATGCGCCGGTCGACAGAAGCATCATGGCGCGCGACCGGCCGGCTTCGCGCTCCGCCGTCTGCGCAGCCACGAGCTGGGTCACCTGGTCGTTGACGATCTTGGCGGCCTCACGCATGGCGTCGCGGGCGGCATTGCGTCGGACCACGATGTCCGCCACCAGCAGGAACTCCGTTTCCACCCCCATGATCGAGGCGGTCAACTTCTCCGATTCGTGTAGGGCATCGTCGTCGTTGGCCGCCTTGCGGACATCTCCGACGATGGTCAGCAGCCGGTCGATGCTGGCGCTCAGGGAATTGCGGCCCGAGCCGCCATGGTCGATCAGGAATTGCTGGACGTCCAGCAGCGCGCCCCGGGTGTCCTGGATCAACCGTCCGGCGATGGTCACCAGCAGCGCCGAGGATTCCAGCGCCGTCACCGCGGCACGGTCGCCCGGATCGGCCTTCACCCGGGCCAGGGCGTCGGCATAGCGCGCCGACTGATCACGCGTCAGCGTTTGGGCGATCACCAACAGGGCCGCTGTCTGCTTGCGCAGCTTGGCGAGGCTGGCGAAGCGGTCGACCTCCAGTTCGACCACCTCGTCGAAGGATTTTCGGTAGGCCGCGAGCTTCGCCAATGCCTCCTTCAAAGCATCGGGGGGGACGGCATGGTCCGCCAGGGCCAGCAGCGCTTCGGCCTCCGATCTTATCTGATCGGTCAGTTGCCGCACCCGACGGCTGGCGGAGGGGTCGACGTCCAGCAGATAGCGAGCCTCCTCCTGCCGGGCGCTGAACAGCAGCGTGTCGAGGCGGGTGGTCCGGGCAGCGGTCTCCACCTGGGAGGCATAGGTGTTCAGGCCGGTCCATCCGACGACGGCAACGGCAAGCGTCAGCAGCAGGACGGCGGCGAAACCCAGGGCGATGCGGGTGGCGATCGACATGCCGGTGGAGGTCCAGTCAAGGCCGCCTGCGGGCGGCGCCGGGTTGAGCGGAGGGGCGGACCGCGGATGTCCGCGTGAACTGGGCCATTCGATGGCATCCGCCGGAATCACCTTGCTTCCGTTGGGGTGCATCCGGCAAGTCATAAGGGCAGAGTGCGGTGTCCGCAGAGTCTCATGAGGAGCCGCTGGTCGTTCGTAAGGAGTCTTTACAGCGATGTCCCTTCCGGCCAGCTTGCGAATCCTTCCCCGTTTCGGCATCGCCGTTCTGTTGCCATCCGCCGCAGCCCTGATTCCTCTTCTGCTGCCACGCGCCGTTCCGGATATCACGCTGGAAGCGGTGTGGCTGGTCACAGGCGGCGCGCTCATCATCGCGCTGTTGGCCGGGCTCGTTCTGGCGCTCGACCTCTCGGATGCGATGGCGCGGCTGGAGGCAACCGCCCGTCGGATTGCCGATGGAGTGTCCGACCACTCCGCCGCCGACTCTGCCGCCGACTCTGTCGACGGCTCCGCTGCGCTGCCGGTTCGCGGCGATCAGGTGGGGTCGGTCGCCGCCGCGCTCGTCGGTATCGCGCGGGCCGAGGACATGCTCCACGCCGCTCTCCGCCGCCTGACGCAGGAGGCGGAGAACGGCAGGCCGCCTGCCGCACCGCTGCCCGGGCGCTATGCCGAAATGGCGGCGCTGGTGGAGGAGGCCCGTGCCTCCTTCAGGAACATCGGCCAGCAGGCGGCTCAGGTCGCCGTCGCCGCCGGACAGGCCAGCACCGCGGTGGCGCAGGTCGCCGACGGTGCCGCCATCCAGACGGAGGATCTGGACCGGGTGGTGAACGCGGTCGGCCGTTCGGTCCGCGCCATCGCCGATGTGACCGACAGCACGCGCGCCGCCTCCGACATGGCGCGGGTCACCGCCGGCTTCGCCGACAGGGGCAAGGCCGAGATGGCGCGGCTGGTCCGCGTTTCCCAGACCATCGGCGACAACAGCCGCCGCATCGGCCGCATCACCGAGGCGATCACCCAGATCGCCGTGAAGACCAACATCCTGTCGGTCAACGCCTCCATCGAGGCCGCCCGCGCCGGCGAGCAGGGCAAGGGCTTCGAGGTCGTCGCCGAGGAGGTCGGCAAGCTCGCCGACAACGCGGTGGAGAGCGCCCGACAGATCGCCGAGATCGTCGAGGCCGCCGCGGCGATGGCCGGGGAGGGAATGGCCGCCACGGCCGAGGTCGTGCAGATGATGGACGGCATCGCCGAGCGGGTCGGCCAGATCGACCGCATGGTTCAGTCGGTCGCCTCGGCCATGGCCCATCAGCAGGACCATATCGTCGAAATCGAATCGAATGTCGGCAACATCCGCACCGTCGCGTCCAAGAACGCCGCCGCATCCGAAGAGATTACGGCGACCATGGTTCATCTCTCCCGGCTCGCCGACGAGACG
Organism: Azospirillum endophyticum; assembly: GCF_016595245.1. Taxonomy (GTDB): domain Bacteria; phylum Pseudomonadota; class Alphaproteobacteria; order Azospirillales; family Azospirillaceae; genus Azospirillum; species Azospirillum endophyticum. The sequence continues at coordinate 127,426 of NZ_JAENHM010000007.1, read as the reverse complement.
CGGCGGTTGGCCGAACGTTTCCGGGCGCCGTGACGGGCGCCGCCGCTTCTTCCGCCTCCGGTGCCGACGACGGACCGCTGCATGGTCTGGTGCGACGGCTGCTCGATGATGTCCGTCGCAAGGCCGGCATCCGGCATGACCGCCCGCTGGAGCGCAAGCTGGCACGCATCCTGGCGGCGATGCCGCTACCGGTGCTGGAGGAATGGGTGGCGCGGATCGAAAGGGCGCCGGCCGACAGCCCCGACTGGCTCAGCCTGATCGAGAACCTGACGATCCACGAAACCTATTTCTTCCGCGATCTGCCGCACCATGCGCATCTGCGCGGCCATCTGCTTCCCCGCCTGATCGCCGACCGGCGTAAGGCCAGAGTCCTGCGGCTGTGGAGTGCCGGCTGCGCCACCGGGGAGGAGGCCTACGGGCTCGCCATCGTGACGCTGGAGGCTCTGGCCGATGCCGGGGAGGCTCGCCGCACCGGGCATGGGCTGGAAACCGACTGGACCGTCGAGATTCTCGGCACGGACATCAGCCGCATCGCCATGCGACAGGCCGTCAACGCCTGCTATGGCGGCAAGGGGTTGGGACCCTTCCGGGAAATGCCGGCCGAATATGGCGGCTGGTTCGTGCCGCTGGGAAGCGAGGCGCCGCTGCACCGGCGGGTGCACGCCGATGCCCGGCGGATCGTCCGGTTCAGCCGCCACAACCTCATGGACAAGGAACTGCCGGACGGGGCGCCGGCCGCCGGCTTCGACCTCGTCTCCTGCCGCAACGTCATGATCTATTTCGACGATGACAGCCGGGAACGGGCGCTCGCCCTGCTGGCCGTCGCGGTGGCGCCGGGAGGCTGGCTGGTTCTCGGCACCACCGACCGGCTGGCCGAGGGATACGGTTTCGAACGCCACCGTGGCGACCGCGCGCTCGCCTATCGCCGGGGGAAGGCCGCATGAGTCCTTGCGGATTCCTCACCTTTGACATCGCCGGCACGCCCTTCGCCGTCCCGGCCGACCGTGTCGAGGAGGTGGCGGAGCCGACCGGCATCACCCGGCTGCCTTTTTCCCCGCCGCAGCTGGAGGGCGTGGCGAATGTCGCCGGCCGCCTCCTGCCGGTGCTGGACGTCACCGGTTATCCGTCGCTGCGGCTGGCCTGGGGAGGGGGGCGGCGCGGCGGGCTGATGATCGTGCTGCGTGCGGGGGCCGGGTTGCTCGCCCTGCGGGCCGGCCGCATCGGCGGGACCCTGCCGGCGGAGCGCGTGACCCTGTCCGCGACGGAACCGGAAGACGGCGGAACTCCGGTGGCCGGCCGGTTGCACCATGGTGGCCGTTCGCTGCGTTTGCTCGACCCCGACCTGATGGAACTGGGACATGGTGCCGGGCTCTGCGGGCTGGCCGGAGCGATGGATGCGGGCGCGCTCACCGGCGGTGTGGCGGACCCTCCCGACTCCTCCCGCGAACGCGCCGGGATCCGCCTGCTCATGGTGGAGGTCGCCGGCCGCCCACAGGCGATCGAGATGGCCGATCTGCTGCTGGTCTTTCCTGTCGGCGATCTGCACCCGCTGCCCCATGCGCCATCGCTGGTCCGCGGCGTGGCGCGGGTGCAGGACAGGTCGGTGCTGGTGACCGACCCGCTGGGGGTTGGAGAGCGGCCCGGCGGCTATGCGGTCGTCCTGCGGACACCCAGTGGCCCCGTCGGCGTGCGGGTGGACGGGGTTCGCGGCGTGGTGCGCGTGCCCCTGGACCGCCTGCGTGCGGGCGAGGCCGGGGCGCCTGCCCGGATCGTAGATTACGATGGAACCTGGCTCGACGTGAGGAGCGTGGCGCGCATGCTGGGCGATCAACTCGACGATGTCGGCCGCTTCGTGCCGGACGGCGGCGATCCCGACGACGACATGGCGGAAAGCCGTCTGCCGCGTCGCTTCTACCGCCGCTTCCTGACCCTGGTGGTCGCGGCGCGCGTCTATGCGCTTGAGTTCGAAAAAATCCGCCGTGTCGTGGAGTTCTCCGACCGGCTGCGCCTGCCGGCCGGGGCGGAGAGCTTCGATGGGCTGACCGATGTGGACGGCCGTATCCTGCCCGTCCTGGACCTGCGCCGGCTGCTGTCGCGGGGGGCGGTCGGCGATACCTCCGCCGCGCCCGGCATCGCCATCCTGGTGGAGATCGACGGCGGCACCGTGGCGGTGATCGCCGACGAGATCCAGCGCATCCGCAAGATCGCCGCCGAGGATGTCGACCCGCTGTCCGACCGTCTGACCGCCGCCGTCATCCGCCTCGACCACGCCCTGATCCCGGTCCTGCGGCCGGAGGGACTGACCGCGGCTGCGGCCGGGGCCAAGATGGCGCTGCCTGCCGGGACCGTACCGGTGGGGAGCGCTGCGCCATGACCGATCCGCGCATCCGCCTGCTGGTGGTCGACGACAGCAACTTCGTTCGCGTCGCGCTGCGCAAGATGCTGGAGCTGGCGCCGGACATCGAGATCGTCGGCGAGGCGCGCAACGGGGCGGAGGCGTTGCGCCTGTCGCGCAAGCTGAAGCCGCATGTCGTCGCCATGGACCTGAACATGCCGATCATGGACGGCATCGAATCGGTACAGGCCATCGCCGCGGAAAAGGGCCCCCCCTGCATCATGGTCTCCAACGAGACGTCGGAGGGCGCAGCCGCCACCATCCGTGCGCTGGAGACCGGAGCGGTGGACTTCGTCTGCAAGAACAGCTCCTTCGTCACCTTCGACATGGCGTCCATCGAGCGCCAGCTGACCGAGAAGGTGCGCCACTGGGGGCGCTGGCGCATGGCCTCGACCGGTACGTCGAGCGATGACCAGACCGCAGAGGTCGTACCTGCTTCGGCTCCGGCGCCCGCAGCCGGAGCGATTCCCGAACCGCTCTCGCCGCCGTCCCGTCTTCCGCATCCCGGCGGCCACGGCCATCGTCCCGACCTCGTCGTGGTCGGCGTGTCGACCGGCGGGCCGGTGGCACTGGTGGAACTGCTGGGCGCACTCGGCCCGTTGCCCTGTCCGCTGGTGGTTGCGCAGCACATGCCGGCAAGCTTCACCACCGGTTTCGCCGCTTCGCTCGCGCGCTCGCTCGGCCGGCCGGTGGAGGAGGGCGGCGACGGTGCGGCCCTGAAGCCGGGGGCCGTCGCCATCCTGCGCGGCGGCGCCGACTGGACGGTGCGACGCAGCGCCCCCGGGCGCTTCACCCTTCATGCCGCCGATCCCGCCGGCGCCATCTACCATCCCTCGGCGGACCGGTTGTTCCGCAGCGCCGCGGAGGCGGCAGAGTCGCCCGTCGCCGTCGTCCTGACCGGGATGGGCGACGACGGCACCGCCGGCGCAACCGCCTTCGCGGAACGGCGCTTCCCCGTCCTGGTGCAGGATCCGGCGACCTGCGCGGTCGACGGCATGCCCAGGTCCGCGATCCGCGCCGGCGTCGCCACGGAGGTGTTGCCGGTCGCGGTGATCGCCCGCAAGCTGAACGTCCTCTTCACCCTTTCCCGATAGTCGCAACGAATCCGGAAGCCGACAGGCGCTGCAAAGATAGGATGTTCCCACCCATGGCGAAGCCGACGATCCTGCTGGTCGATGACTCGGTGCTGATGCGCACCATCATCGGCGACATCGTGCGCGCGGACGACGAGCTGTCCCTCGTCGGCGCGGCCGAAAACGGCAAGGTGGCTCTGGAGATGGTCAAGAGCCTGAAGCCGGACATCGTCCTGCTCGACATCGAGATGCCCGAGATGTCGGGGCTGGAGGTGATGGAGCACCTGTCGCTGATGTCGCGCGCCAAGGTCGTCATCATCTCCTCCGTCGCCCAGGTCGGCTCGCCCGAGGCCAACGAGGCGCGCGCGTTGGGGGCGGTCGAGATCATCGCCAAGCCGTCCGGCACCATGAGCCTCGACCTCGCCCACAAGAAGGGCCATGACATCATCGCCGCCATCCGCCGTGCCGCCGGCTTGCCGCCGCCCGTTAGGCCCTGACCTCCCGGTGCTGCGCCTTCTCCCGTGAGCGGTGACCCATGAGCAGCGAACTGATCGAGACCCTGTGGCGGCAGTTCGGCGTCGAGGCCGGCGAGCATTTCGACCTGCTGGAAAAACTGCTGTCCGCCACCCCCGGCGACGGGCCGGAGGCGGAGCGGATCGCCGCCCTCTTCCGATCCTTCCATTCGCTGAAGGGGGCGGCCCGCGCCATGGACCTCTTCGCCATGGAGGCGGTGGCGCACCGGGCGGAGACCATTCTCGGGCGTGCCCGCAGCGGTGCGCTGGCCTTGACCGGGGAGGTCGCCGCCCCGCTGCTGGAGGCGCTTGACGCGTTGCGCGCACTGGCCGAATCCGGCATGCGCGACCGCCGCGACGGGCAGGTGCCGGCCGGTCTGCTGGCACGGCTCGACGCCGTGGGCGGTGAGGGAGCCGTCGTCAAGCCCGCCTCCGCACCTCCATCGCCGGTCCGCCTGCATGAGAGCGAGCGGATGCTGGGCCTGTTCGTCGGGCTGCTGCATGACGGCATGGCGACGCTGACCCGGGCGCTCGACCTCGACAGCCTGGACGGCGAGGGGGTCCGCGACGTCGACGATACCGCCGACCGGCTCGAATTGGCCTGCGAGCGGCTGAACTTCCTTCCCTTCGCCGATACCTTTCGCCAGTTCCGCGAGGCGCTGGCCGCCCGCGACCCCGACGCCATTCTCGGTGAGCTTCAGGCGGTCGCCGCCGCCAGTGCCCGCATCGGCCGCTTGACCGGCAAGGATGCCGGCGCGGCGATCCTGGCGACCCTGCTCGCCGACCACAATGCCCAGCTTCTCGCAGAGGGAACTGCCCGCGCCGACGCGCTTCTGGCCGTCCCCGCGGCTTTGGCCGATCCGTCCGCTGCCGCCGAAACTGCTGGGTTGCTCGACCGCATGGCGGCGACACTGGAGATCATCCGCCTGCCGCGCGCCTCCACCCTGCTGCGGGTGCTGGCCGACGTGATGCGCCGCGCCCCCGATGCCGGCCATGCCGGCTGGCCCGTCCTGTTGGCCGATGCCCGCACCGCGCTCGGCGATCTTGGGGTCCGGGCGGCGCGCGAGCCGGCCGAGGATCTGGACGCCGAGGGTGCCGCCGCCCTGGAGGGGCGCCTGCGCGCCTTCGTCGACGCCGTCTCCGCCGAACGGGAAGCCGGGGAGGCGCGCCGGCCGCTGGCCGCCGACGAGCTGTCGGCTTTCGGGCTCGATCCCGGTTTGCTGCGTTTCCTTTCGCCCGACGGCGCCGCCGATCTGCGCACCGCCATCGCCGATCCGACGATGCGGCTCTACGAAGTCACCGCCTTCCTGGAAACCTCGCCGGAGGTCGCATCGGGCTTCGTCCAGTGGATGGGCAGCAAGGTGCGCGCGATCACCAACTGGCCGGAGTTCATCGACGGCAGAACTTGGCTGCGTGTGCTGGTCGCCTCCCAGGAAGAGCTTCCCGCCTTGGCCGATGCGTTGGCCAGCATCGATCCCGGCGGCGGATTCCTGCGCATCCGGCCCTGCACCCCTCCGGATCCGGATGAGGATGGTGGGGAAACGGCCGCCGTTGCCGCTCCGCCGCTGGGCCCGCCCGGATTACCCGCATTGCAGCCCGCCGGCAGTCCTGCCGCGGCACCCGGCACCCCGCCGCCGGCCGGTCCGCTCCCCACTCCGCCTGCCGTTCCGCCCGCCCGCCCGGCACAGTCGCCCGGCGGCGGCGTGCTGCGCGTTCCCGGCGAGGCGATCGACCGTTTCATGGCGCGCATCGACGGCATGGTTTTGCTGTCGGGAGAGCTGAATGCCACCGCCAACGATTTGCGGATAGAGAGCGCGCTCGCCGCCCTGACCGAGCGGCTCGGTGCCGGCGACCCCGACCTGCGCGTCCTGTGGGAGGCGGTCGAACATCACCGCCGCGACCTGCTGGATCTCGACGCCCAGCTCAGCCGCTCCGTCGATCGCCTGCGGGAAGCGGCGCTGGACCTGCGAGTCGTGCCCATCGAAACCCTGTTCAACCAGTTCCCCCGCGTCGTCCGCGAGTTGGCGCGGGTGCAGGGGAAGTCGGTTCGTTTCGTCACCGAAGGCGGCGAGGTGCGCATCGACAAGAGCATGGTCGAAATGCTCCACGACCCGCTGATGCACATGGTCCGCAACGCCGTCGACCATGGCGTCGAGTCGCCCGCCGGCCGCGAGGCGGCCGGCAAGCCGGCCCAGGCGACGCTTTCCTTGCGCGCCTTCCAGCGCAATAGCCGCGTGGTGTTGGAGATCGTCGACGACGGCCGGGGGATCGCCGCCGAGGCGGTGCGGGCCAAGGCGGTCCGCCAGGGGCTGGTCGGCGAGGAGGACAGCCTTGTCCTGTCGCCGGACGCGGTGCGCGATTTCATCTTCTCTCCCGGCTTCTCGACCGCCGACACGGTGACCGAGACATCGGGCCGCGGGGTCGGCATGGATGTCGTGCGCAACGCCGTCACCCGGCTGGGCGGCGGCATCGCCATCCGTACGCGGGAAGGGGCGGGCACCGCCTTCACGATCGACCTGCCGCTGTCGGCGGCGATTCTGCGCACCCTGCTGGTCCAGGTTGACGATCAGGTGCTGGCGATTCCCGATCGCTTCGTCGAGGAGGTCTGCGGCTTCGCGGCCGAGGATTTCCACCGCGTTTCCGGTTGCTGGACCGTCCTGCGCCGCAAACGGGTGCTGCCGGTGGTCCGGCTCGCCGATGCGCTGGGCTTTCCCGCCGAGGCGGATTGGCCGCCGACCGGTTCCGGACAGTGTCTCGTCGTGGTGCTGCGCCATGGCAACCGCCGCATCGGGCTGGAGATCGACAAGCTCCTGCGCCGTGGCGACCTGTTCGTGCGCGAAAGCCATCCAGGCCTTGCCGACGTGCCGGGGGTGGGGGGAGTCTCCCTTCTGAACGACGGCCGCATCGTCATCATCCTGGACGGCGACGAACTGTATCGGCTGGCTGCCGCGGTCCAGCTCCGCGAGGCCGGCGCACCGGCCTGAAGAAGCGGTCTGAAGGATCGGCCCGACCCACCGGTTCATGACGTGGATTTCATGGTCGGGTCAGGTTGAGGACAGGGCGGCCGGGCTAATGTCCTTCTTGTGACGCGGTCGGGCCAGCCCCCCTGAAACACCGGCCCGTCACTGTAGAGCGTCTTCTTATCTGGTGTCTCTTCCCGATGGTTCCCTGCCATCGGATTGACCGTCCGGTTCTCCCGTTTGCCTCCGGACGGTACCTATCGGCGGAGCGCGTCCGAGCCAAATCCAAGGCCGACGTTGCCCCCCACCATAGGCCCCCTGGCCTCGGGTGCGTTCCGCCGTTCCTTCTTCCCCCGCCTTTCCCGTGTCCCATCCGGTCGCCCCGCCGCAGCCTCTCCGGCGCCGCCCCTTGACGTGGGCTCTTGACGCGGCCTTGCCCACCCGGCTTTCTGGAGACCGTCGAAGGCTTCCCCGGTAGCGTCCCGCCCGTGCGTCCCGCCATCCTGTTTCCGTTGTTCAAACCGGTCACGGCCCTTCCCGGCCTCGGCCCCCGGCTGGGCAAGCTGGTGGAGAAGCTGGCCGGTGCCCATGTGGTCGATCTGCTGTGGCATCTGCCCTGCGGCGTGGTCGACCGCCGCTTCTCGCCGAAGATCGCGCAGGCACCGCACGGTCGCATCGCCACCCTGACGGTGCGAATCGATTCGCATGCGCCGCCGGTGAACCCGCGCCATCCCTACAAGATCCGCTGCACCGACGAGACCGGCGTGCTGGAGCTGGTCTATTTCCATGTCCGCGGCGACTGGCTGTCGAAGCAGATCCCGGCGGGGACCACCATGGTGGTTTCCGGCAAGGTGGAGTGGTTCAACGACACCGCCCAGATCACCCACCCGGACGCCGTCGTCCCGGTCGATGCGAAGGACGATCTGGAGCTGGTGGAGCCGGTCTATCCGATGACCGCCGGGCTGCCGGCCAAGACGCTGCGCAAGGCGGTGCGCGCGGCGCTCGGCGACGTCCCAACGCTTGAGGAATGGCAGGACCCGGCATGGCTGTCCCGCCGGCAATGGCCGGACTGGGCCGACGCGCTCAAGCGCGCCCACACGCCGGAGGACGAGGGGGACTTGGCCGCCACGGCTCCCATCCGCTGCCGGCTGGCCTATGACGAGCTGCTGGCCAACCAGCTGGCGCTGATGCTGGTGCGGGCGAGCCAGCGGCGGCTGGCGGGACGGGCGACCCGGGGCGACGGCAGCCTGCGCCGCGCCGCGCTGGCGGCGCTGCCCTTCTCCCTCACCGGATCGCAGGCGGCGTCGCTGGAGGAAATTTACGCCGACATGGCGGCCGAACGGCGCATGCTGCGCCTGCTGCAGGGCGACGTCGGCAGCGGCAAGACCGTGGTCGCGCTGATGGCGATGCTCAATGCGGTGGAAACCGGTGCCCAGGCCGCCCTGATGGCGCCGACCGAGATTCTGGCCCGCCAGCATGCCGAAAGCCTGGCGCCGCTGTGCAAGGCGGCGGGGGTGGAGATCGGCCTGCTGACCGGGCGCGACAAGGGCAAGGCCCGTCAGGCGGTGCTCGACCGGCTTGCTTCCGGCGAGCTTCCGCTGCTGGTCGGCACCCACGCCCTGTTCCAGGAGGATGTCGCCTTCAAGGACCTGGCGCTGGCGGTGATCGACGAACAGCACCGTTTCGGCGTCCACCAGCGTTTGCAGCTGTCGGCCAAGGGGCGTGCGGTCGACGTGCTGGTGATGACGGCGACGCCGATTCCGCGCACGCTCACCTTGACCGCCTATGGCGACATGGACGTCTCGCGCCTGACCGAGAAGCCGGCCGGCCGCAAGCCGGTACAGACCGTCACCATTGCGCTCGACCGGCTGGAGGAGGTCGTCGACGGCATCCGGCGCAAGGTGGCGGAGGGCGCACGGGTCTATTGGGTCTGTCCGCTGGTCGACGAATCGGAGCAGAGCGACCTCGCCGCCGCGACCGAGCGCCATGCCTTCCTGCGGGCCACCTTCGGCGACCGCGTCGGGCTGGTCCATGGCAAGATGCGCGGGCCGGACAAGGACGCGGTGATGGCCGCCTTTGCCGAGGGCAGCCTGGACGTGCTGGTCGCCACCACGGTGATCGAGGTTGGCGTGAACGTGCCGGAAGCGACCGTGATGGTGATCGAGCATGCCGAACGCTTCGGCCTCGCCCAGCTCCACCAGCTGCGCGGCCGGGTCGGGCGTGGCGAGAAGCCGTCGAGCTGCCTGCTGATGTTCGATTCGAACTTGACGGAGACGGCGCGGGCCCGGCTGAAGACCCTGCGCGACACCGAGGACGGCTTCGTCATCGCCGAGGAGGATTTGCGCTTGCGCGGCGCCGGTGAGGTGCTGGGCACCCGTCAGTCCGGCCTCCCCGGTTTCCGGCTGGCGGACCTCGCGGTGCATGGCGACCTGCTGGCGGTGGCGCGCGACGATGCCAGGCTGGTGGTGGAGCGCGACCCCGATCTTGCCAGCCCGCGCGGTCAGGCGCTGCGGACCCTGCTCTACCTCTTCGAACGCGACGCGGCTGCCAAGACCTTGCGGTCGGGCTGATCCTCCCCGTCACCAGTCTGGGCGCCATCGCCGCCGGCCGGTCGTTCCACCAGCATGGGGCGGCGTTCGGGCGGGACGACGATACCGCCGGACATCACCAGCTTCAGCCCGTCCTCCACGCTCATGTTCAGAACCGTCACCTCGCGTCGCGGCACCATCGCCAGATATCCGGCGGTGGGCGGCGCGCAGGGGATGAAGACGTTGACGATGTCCTCCGCCTCTCCCGCCAGCCGCAGCTGCACCTCGGGATGGGCACCGCCGGTGATGAAGCCCAGCGACCAGACGCCGGGGCGCGGGTACTGGATCGCCACCACCTCGCGGAAGGCATTGGATTTCTTCGCCAGCACCGTCTCGAAGATCTGTTTCACCCCGCCATAGACGGAGCGGACGACCGGCATGCGTCCGACGACGCCCTCGCCGACGCCCAGGACCAGCCGGCCGACATAGCCGGCGGTGAAGGCGCCGATCAGGGTGACGGCAACGATGACCACCAGCACGCCGATGCCGGGGATCGAGAAGGGCAGGTAGTTCTCGGGATTGTAGGCGCTGGGGATCAGCGGGCGGATATAGCCGTCGATCAGGGAAACGAACCACCAGGCGATATAGACGGTGATGGCGATCGGGGCCGTCACCAGGATGCCGGCGAGGAAATAGGCGCGCAGGCGCCCCATCAACCCGATGCCCTCGCGGCGGTGGCGCGCCGGCTCGGCCGGCTGGCCTTTTGCGCCAGCCTTTTCCTGGGCCTTCGTCTGGGCTTTGACCTGGGCCTTTCCGGAGGCCTTCGGTTCAGTCTGATCTCCGCTCACGCCTGCCCATCCGCCGATCGTCTGTCCGTGCCATAGTGGGGCAAGCGCGGTCCGCTCTCAACTGCCGTTTGGTGGGCGGTGGGTCAGCCGACCAGCGATCCGGCGATCACGCACAGCAGGGTGAGCGCGCCGGCGATGGCGGCGCCGTCGACATGGTTGGGGAAGGCGCGCCAGAACTCGTCCCGGGACATCGGCTCCGGCGCGTCGAACTCGTCCATGGACAGTCCGGCGGCCATGCCGCCGCAGGTGCGGTCGGCGATGGCGCCCGACAGATGGGCCATCGCGACGGCGAGATAGCAGAGCTTGATGAAGTCCAGCAGGAAACCCAGCGTGCTGCTCGTCTCGCCCAGAGGGCTGGCGGTGAAGCCGGTGGCGGCGACCGTGCTCGCCATGGCGATGGCCGCGGCGAAGGGGATCAGGGCGACCGAGAACAGCCGTTGCTGGTCGATGCGGCGGGCGGTGGGCACGGGGAACAGGCTGGGCATGGTCGGTGCTCCGGCAACAGGGAAGACCGCGGACGGGGGGACGCGTCGGCGAGGTGTCGTCCTCTTCTGCGCGTTCGGCGTTAACGGAGGGTTGACACCGGCCATTGGTCACAGCGCCTTCCACCTTTGCGCAGGTCACGCTATTCTTTGGGGCAACGAACAGTCCGGGGCGATGCCGGAACAGTCCCGCGCGGAAGGCCGAAATGACCACATCCGACAGCCAGGCCGCCAACCGGGTCGCTGGCCAGCCGTCCGGCCAACCGGAGGCGCCGGCCGTCGGGCTCGACCGTATCGACCTGCTGCGCCTGCTGACAGCCGAACAGCGGGCCGTGGTGGCGCGCCAGTGCCGCTGGCGCCGTTTCGCTGCCGACGAGCAGTTGATCGACCATTGGGCGGAAACCCGCGACGTCGCCTTCGTGGTGGAAGGTCGGGTACGGGTGCTGAGCCATTCCGCCGGCGGACGCGAAATCAGCTTCAGCGATATCGAGGCGGGAGAGTTGGTGGGGGAGATGTCGGCGCTGGATGGCCGTCCGCGCTCCGCGTCCGTCGTGGCGCTGGGTGATGGGGCGCTGGTCGCCTTTCTGCCGGCAAAGCCCTTTCAGGCTTTGGTGACCGCCCATCCGGAACTGGCGATGGAAATGATGCTGCGCCTGTGCGACAAGCTGCGCGGCGCCACCGATCGCATCATGGAACTGTCCACCCTCGGCGCCAACAACCGCATCCACGCGGAGCTGCTGCGTCTGGCCAAGCGCGGTTCGCGGCAAGGGGCTTCCGCGGTGATCGCCCCGATTCCCGTTCATTCCGACATCGCTGCCCGTGTCAGCACCACCCGTGAGACCGTCGCCCGCGTGCTGAGCGACCTGACCCGTGACGGGATGCTTGAGCGCCGCGCCGATGCGCTGGTGGTGCGCGACCTGTCGCGGCTGGAAATGCTGGTCGAGGATGTTCGTGGCGGACCTTGAAGCAAAGCCGGAAAAAGCAAGGCCTTGAAAAGAAAAGGCCGCGGCCGCCCGGATGTTCGGGCTGTGCCGCGGTCGCCTTTTGGAACCGGTATTTTTTGTTTTGCGCCAGGATCAGCGGTGCAGGGACCGGAACAGGATCGCCAGCGGGGTGGCCTTCGCCCATTCGGTCAGGAATGCGCCGGCCGGACGCAGCAGGATGGCGGCAGGTGTGGCTTCCAGCCAGTCGGCGATGAAATCGCGCACCGGGTGCAGGGCCGGGGTATCGCCATGGACGCCGTGGTCACCGTGATGGAGGCTGAGAATGCTCATGATCGTCTCCAATTACATAGGGGATTGCGGGATGGGCCGGTGATCAACGCTTCAGCAGGGTCAGGACGATGCCGGCCGGCGTGGCGGCGGCCCATTCGCTGAGGAAGGCGCCGAGCGGGCGCAGAACCAGATAGGCCGGGGTGGCTTCGAACCAGGCCACCGGAAATTCGGCGACCGCATGCAGGGCGTCGGCCGAAGCGTGGTTGTCGGTACCGGATTGGTAGGTGGTGTTGGTCATGTTCGTCTCCATCGGGCTGTTGAGGAGACTATATACTGGTATACCCAATGCCAAATACGCGACCTTTGCATTGCTGGATGCTGCAAAAATTACAGCTATACAGAGGTTTCCTTTGGCAAATCGTCAATATCAATATCAATCAGTGACGCAAACTATTAGCTATTGTCGGCATTGCCGCCGATCGCTGCAGGCCACCGGGTAATTTGTTCGAGCAGCCAACCAACGCCTTGACAGCGTCCGTTCAAAAAACGACTTCAGGTTCATGGTTCAATACATCGGTCCCGATCCGCTCCGCAGCCTGTATGACGCCGTGCAAACCCTGCGGCGCGACCCTTCGGCCGTTCCCGAAGCTTCCCGTACGGCAAGGCTTCTGGAGCAAGGGCGTGCCCGCATGGCGCGCAAGGTGGGAGAAGAAGCGATCGAAGTGGCGATCGAGGCCATGCGTGCCGACCGCGGTGCGCTGGTGATGGAGGCGGCCGACCTCCTGTATAATCTGGTCGTTCTGTTGGCGGACCTCGACATTGCTCCCGACGAAATCCTGGCTGAACTGAGACGGCGCGAACTTGCATACGGGATCGCCGAAAAGCTGCCGAAATGCGAGGCCCCCACGAACGGCGCGACGGCCGGCCCTTCCAAGCCCGTCGCCCTCGATCCAAGTCCCGCCAAGCCCGGCTCTGATAAGCCCGGCTCCGACAAGTCCGGCTCGGATAGACGTTCCAAGCGTTGAAGCCGATCGCGTGAAATCGATGTCGATTTGAAAGGCGAGTCCGACCGTAAGCCATCGGAGAGAGTCCGGAGCGCTTAGATTAGGCGGCGTCGCCGTCCTGCTGCGGAAAGACGAGATCGAACCGCGTGCCACCTTCTCTGGTGAAGTGGTACTCGCCATGGATTTGCCGGGTGAACGCCCGAATGAGATCCATGCCCATGGACCGCCGGTCCGGAACCAACGCAGCTTCGGGCTCGGAGGCACCGGTGCCGTCATCCTCGACCGTCAGGTGCAGGGATCCGTTTTCTGCCGTCACGGCGATAGCGATCGTGCCGGAGCATCGGTCGGCGAAGGCATGTTTGAAGGCGTTCGACACCACCTCGTTCAGGATCAAGGCAAAGGGGACCACCCGGTTGAGGTCGAGGCTGAGCGGCTCCACCCGATGCCTGATGACGATGGTCCGGCCGGGGCGGCTGTGGAAGCTGTTGAGATGCCCCGCCAGCGCGTCGACGAAATTGTCGAGCCGGACTGCCGATATACCGGTCGAACGGTATATCTGCTCGTGGATCAGCCCCATCGTGTTGATGCGGGTCAGCGCCTCGCTGAAGGGCGCTTCAAGTTCGGGCGCGCGCTGCGCCTGCAATTCCAGCAGGCTGAGGATGACCTGCAGGTTGTTCTTCACCCGGTGGTGGATGTCGCGCAGCAGCATCTCCTTGTCGGCCAGTGCCTGGTCCAGGTGGCGTGTGCGTTCGGCGATGCGGCCTTCTAGCGCCGCGTTGGCACGGCGCAAAGCCTCTTGCGCCGCGGCGGCCTGCCGCGACCGGCGCAAGGCGATGCCGCCCAGCACGCACAGCAGGCCGAACGCCGGGATCGCGAACAATGCATAGGGCAACACCCTATCGCGCCATGCCTTCTCGATGGAGGCGACATCGGTGCCGTAGAGCACGTAGATCGGCAGATTGGGAATCTTACGTCGGGTCATCATCCGCTCGACCCCGTCGAGGGGAGTCACGGCGCGGAAGACGCCGTCCTTTTCGGGTGCCGTGATGAGTTCCGGGAAATGGCCGATGTCGATACGGTCGGGCGGGGCGCTCAACGGATTGCGCACCAGGACCTCCCCGTCCTCGCGCATCAACAGGATCACGTCATGCGACCCATGCAGAACCGTTCGGTAGAAGTCGGCAAAATAGCCGGGACGCAGGGAGATCTGCGCCACTCCCTGGAAGCGGTGATCGGGCAACTCCATCCGTCGGCTGATGGTGAAGAAAATCTCGGAGCGCATCTTGCCGCTCAGCCGCGGGCCGATGTGAATGGCATCGCCGGGCTTCACGCCGGGACTGGCCAAGGCACGGAAATATTCGCGATCGTATGCGTCGAGCGGGCGCATCGGCCATTCGAAACTGCTGGCGCGGATTCGGCCGTTCTCGTCGATGATCCAATAGGACTGCACCTCCACCGGCAGGGATGCCATGGCTTTCAGGCGCTCATGCAGCAGGGGAGAGTTGTCGATCCGGTCCCATCCCAGATCATCGACCATCCATTCCATTTGCGATAGGGCTGCGGCATGCATGCTCAGCGTCTTGGCCGCATGCTCCTCCAGGAGGCGTGCGATGGCGATGCTGCGGTTCTCCGCCTCGGCGATCACTTGGCTGCGGTACTGATAGGCTGCGAAAACCAGCAGGGCGGCCGTGAGGGCGAGGGCGACGGCCAGCAAGGACAGAATCGCCAATGAGACGGCCTTGCGTCCGATGCGTGCGGCATCTGGGTTTGCGCCGGCCTGTGTATCCTGTTCGAAGCCGGCAGGGGTCATCGGAGTCAGGCGGTCCTTGTCATGAGGAGGAATGGCTGGGGGCGAGAGTAGTGTAACGGTCGTGGCCAGTCACTCAACAACCCATTCGAGATGAAGTCTTATATTATTTCCCTTCATGGTAGATGATATATCATGTTCCGGTGCCGAGCCGGTGTCCGGCGTCCCATCCGCATCCCAACTCTGGCAATCCGGCAGGAGATGCATGCCCGGCGGGCATTCCGCTGGGAATTGAAAGAGAATCGAGCATATTCGGACCGGCAAGGCTGGGATGCCATGATCAGCGCGCTCCCGATATCGGCTTTCGGGACTTTCCGTTATGGTCAGGCGCAATGAAGTCTTAAGACAGTTTTCATTATATGTCACGACGGTCTTCGTTCATATGCGACAAATTGCAACCAATGCCGCCAATCCGCCGGATCGGTCTTGGAACCGGTAACGCACGGTGGTTCCATTGTGAAAATACTTGGATGTATGCGCCAAGGTGATGGGGGCGGTCGATGACGGAGAGGGGCGGGGGGCTGGACGACGAGCTGCTGTTCGGGCCGGAGGACGGCCCCGCGACGGCGGCATGCTTCCGGCGGCCGTCCGGACCACCATGGCCCGTCCTGGTCGTGGACGACGATCCCCAGGTCCACGCGATGACGGCGGTGCTCCTGCGCGATTTCGACTTCGACGGACGTCCCTTCGAAGTGGTGAGCGCCTTGTCGGCGGAGGAGGCGAAGACCGTTCTCGCCCAGCGGCCGGACCTGCCGGTCGCCCTGCTGGACGTGGTGATGGAAACCGACGACGCGGGCCTGAAGCTGGTCCGTCATATCCGGGAGGAACTGGGCAATCGTCGCTTGCGCATCATCCTGCGCACCGGTCAGCCGGGGCAGGCGCCGGAGCGGGACATCATCGTCGGCTACGACATCAACGACTACAAGGCCAAGAGCGAGCTGACCGCGCAACGCCTGTTCACCACCCTGGTCAGCGCGTTGCGCGCTTGGCGCGACATCGTGACGATCGAGCGGAACAGACAGGGGTTGGAGCGGATTCTCAGCGCTTCCGCGCCGCTGTTCGAGATGCGGCCGATGCGGGTCTTCGTCGAACGTCTGGCGGAGCAGGTCGCACAAGTCGTCGATCACGGCGGAGCGCCGGCGGTGCTGGCCTGTCGGGCGATCGAACGCGGCGACGGTCGCCGAACGATCACCGTCGTCGCGGGACTGGGGGCTTTCGCCCACGGTATCGGCATGCCGGCTGGCGACATACTGTCCGACACCGCCGCCCAGGAAGTGGCAGATACGCTGGAGACACAGTGCAATCGCTATTACGCCGATCGCTGCGTTCTGGCCTTCCGCACGCGTGAACATGGCGTAACGGTCTTCCGGCTGGAGCGTTCGGAACCCTACACAGCGGACGAGCACCGGCTGCTCGAGTTGTTTTGCAACCGCGTTGCCATCAGCTTCGACAATGTCTGCCTGTACGAGGAGCTGGTGGCGTTGAACCGCTCGCTGGAACAACGGGTGGAGGAGCGTACGGTCGAACTCGCCGCCAACCAGAAGGCGCTGATCCTGGCGAAGGAGCGGGTGGAAAGGGCACTGGAGCGCGAGTTGCTCGCACGCGACCAGCAGCGCCAGTTCCTGGGCATGGTCAGCCACGAATTCCGCACACCGCTTGCCATCATCGACAGCGCCGCACAATTGCTGGCGATGCGGGCCGGACAGGTGGAGCCCGAGATGCTGGAGCGGCTGGCGGTCATCCGCGGCAGCGTGCAGCGCCTGACCGGGCTGATCGATTCGCATCTGACCGACGAACGGCTGCAGAGCAATGCCCTCGTGCTGGAGCGGGCCGAGGTCGACCTGCCGGGGCTGATCGGCAACGTCGTCCGGCCCTTCCGCGTCGCCTATCCCGATCGCGAATTCAGGATGACCCTGGATGGACTGCCGCGGCGGGCGGAGATCGACGCCAACCTGATCGCGCTGGTCTTGAGCAACCTCGTCAACAACGCCGTCAAATATTCTGGGCCGCACGGACCGATCCACCTTCACGGCGACACCGACGGCGCCCTGGCGGTGATCGAGGTGACGGACTGCGGCCGTGGCATTCCGGAACCGGAGCTTCCCCGCCTGTTCGACCGCTTCTTCCGCGGGTCGGGCGCGTCCGGTGTGCCGGGAACCGGCATCGGGTTGCACACCGTCCAGCAGATCGTCCTTCTGCATGGCGGCGCCGTCACGGTCGACAGCAAGTTGGGCCGGGGATCGACCTTCCGGGTTTTGTTGCCGATGTGACGGGGTGACTTATGCCGACGGCTTCTGATCCTGACCTGTCGGGATCAGAAGCTTTTGCGGCATGTGCCGCCGCATCAGCCGGCGCGGATGCCGTCGATCCTGAGTTCGATTCGATGGATATCGACCGCGGCTTCTTCTGCCTCGAGGTCCGCGCCTGGGCAGCCGGACTTGTCGCAAGTCAGCTCTGTACCGCCCCCACCACCCGAATCGGCGCGGAGAAGACATAGCCGACGCCATGCACCGACTTCAGCGGAGCGGGGCCGCCGATGGCGCCCTCGACCTTATGGCGCAGGCGGCCGACCACGGTGTCGATTGAGCGGTCCTCCGGATTCCAGCGTCGATTGTAGAGTGCCTGCGAGATCTGGTCTCGCGTCGCCGGCTTGCGGGCCTGCGTGGCCAGCAGGCTGGTCAGCTTCATTTCCATGCTGGTCAGGCTGATGCGGATGCCGGCCGGGTTGGTCAGGCTCCACTCCGTGGGATCAAGCGACCAGCGCGCCTCTTCCGAGCCATCGGAGCCAGCTTCGGCCGATGCCGCGCCATTGTGGGGCTGGGTGGTCGATTCGGCGGCGCGCTCGCTCAGCCGACGCAGCAGCGATTTCACCTGCGCTTCCAACTCGCGCAGCTCGATCGGCTTCACCAGATAGGCGTCGGCGCCGATCTCCAGACCGACGACACGGTCGACGGTCGAATTCCGGGCGGTGACCATGATGATGCCGGCCCCATGGCCCTCGCGCAGCCGGGCAGCGATCTTGAACCCGTCCTCGTCCGGCAGGTTCACGTCCAGGATGATGATGGCGGCATTGCGGGTCTGTATCAGCCGGTCCAGTTCCGCCCCGTCGCGTGCGCCGATCGCATTGAATCCGCAGCTCGACAGGTATTCCACCATGTCCGACCGCAGGGAATTCTCATCTTCGACCACGACGATCGTCGGACCTGCCATGCCGTGCTCTCCCCAATCACCACACCAGCGGGTGCAACATACCCCAGAATGCCTAAAATTTTAAGCGATAGCGATGGGTTTTCGCTACTTCCGGTACTATGAAGTCACAACCTGTCACCAAAAGTGACATCTCTGTAACAGATCCGCGTAAACGGTCCAGGACTTTTAAGCGGCTCGGCTGCCGCGTCCCCCTTCCGCAGGCGGATTTGCATCCGAACGCCGAAGCGGAACACCGTGACGTCGTCACGCTGCTCGTGTCCTGCCTCGAATTGTTCGAAGGGAGACTCCAACCCGGCCTTCGCCAGCTCGCTGTTCAGGCGGTTGGGCCGGTCGCTACCACTCCGCTCGCTGCAGCAGCCGTCGCAATTTCGCCGCCCATTGCGGTCAACGATCAACAAGGGGGGCACGGGCATCGACGGTATCCCGCCGGAGCGTGCCGGAAGGAAGGGGAGGGCGGGAAGAAGGGCCGCCGCGGTCCTCGGAACCGTGCGGTCGGCCTCGTCATCGCGCCTCTCATATCGCCCGAACTGTGTCGGGCCGATCGATCTGGGTATGCCCCATGCAGCAGTGCGGGACGGGAAAGCCCCGGTTTCGGCCCGATCTCAGGCCGCCTCGGTGGCGCGCTCCTCCTGGCGGTCCGCCAGTTCGGCGATTTCACCGCCGGTCAAGGTCTCGCGCTCCAGCAGGGCGTGGGCGATGCCGTCGAGCGCGGCGCGGTCGGTGCGCAGCAGCCGGCGGGCATGTTCCATGCCTTCGTCGGTGATCCGGCGGACCTCCTCGTCGATGCGCCAAGCCGTGCGCTCGGACCGCGCGCCCGGCTCGGCCGCCGCATGGGCGACAAAGCCGATCTCCTCGCTCATGCCCCAGGCGGTGACCATCCGCCGGGCGAGGTCGGTGGCGGCGCGGAAGTCGGCCTCTGCTCCGGTGGTGACCTGGTCGGAACCGAAGGCGAGCTCCTCCGCCGCGCGGCCGGCCATGGCGACGGCGATGTCGGCCATCAGCTTGGCGCGCGAAACCGAGACGCGGTCGCCTTCCGGCAGCCGCACCACCATGCCCAGCGCACCGCCGCGCGGAATGATCGTCGCCTTGTGGATCGGGTCGGCCTGCGGGCAGCGCAGGGACACCAGCGCATGGCCGGCTTCATGGACGGCGATCAGCCGCCGCTCATGCGCCGTCAGGGCGAGGCTGCGGCGTTCGGTGCCCATCAGCACGCGGTCCTTGGCGGCCTCGTAATCCGCCATGGTGACGATAACGCGGCCCTGGCGCGCCGCCGACAGCGCCGCCTCGTTGGTGAGGTTGGCGAGTTCGGCGCCGGAGAAGCCCGGCGTGCCGCGCGCCACCGTGCGGGCGCAGACGTCGGGCGCCAGCGTCAGGCGCCCGGCATGGACGCCCAGAATGGCCTCGCGTCCGGCGACGTCGGGCAGGCCGACATGGATGTGGCGGTCGAAGCGGCCGGGGCGCAGCACCGCGGCGTCCAGCATTTCCGACCGGTTGGTCGCGGCGATCACCACCACCTCGCCACCCTCGACGATGCCGTCCATCTCCACCAGCAGCTGGTTCAGCGTCTGCTCGCGCTCGGAATGGCTGGTCGATTCACCGCGCTTGCCGGCCAGCGCGTCGATCTCGTCGATGAACAGGATGCAGGGGGCGTTGGCGCGGGCGGTCTTGAACAGGCTGCGGACGCGGGCCGCGCCCAGCCCGACGAACATCTCGACGAAATCCGATCCCGACGCGGCGAAGAAAGGCACGCCGGCCTCGCCCGCCGCCGCCTTGGCCAGCATCGTCTTGCCGGTGCCGGGGGGGCCGACCAGCAGGATGCCCTTCGGCACGCGGGCGCCGGCCATGGCGAAGCGGCGCGGGTCCTTCAGGAACTGTACCGTCTCGCGCAGTTCCTCCTTCGCCTCGTCCACGCCGGCCACGTCGGCGAAGACGGTGTTGGTATCCTCCGGCCGCACGCGGGTGGCGCGGCCCATGCCGAAGAACTGTCCGCCGCTCATCAGCAGGCCGCCGATCAGCAGGGCCACCACCAGGAAGGGAGCGACGCGGTCGAGCACGCTCACCGTCTGTGCCATCAATCCGCCGGGGCCCTCGTCGAAGGCGATGGCGACCTTATGGGCACGCATCTCCTTCAGCAGGTCGTCGGTGACCGGCATGACCACACGATAGCGGCCGCCATCGGCGGCGACCGCATGGCCGGAGCCGTTGGCGAAGGTGATGGACGCGATCTCGCCCCGCCCCGCCTGTTCGATCAGCGCGCTGTAGGTGGTCGGCCGTTCGTCCGCCCGCCGGCTGTGATCGTACCAGGCGGCGAAGCCGAGCCACGCGGCGAGCAGGGCGGCCAGGACGGCAAGTGCGATCAACGGGCGTTTCGGCAGCGTGGGCATATCGGCTCCGCGAAGGAAAAAGGGCTGGCTTTCGATCTATGCCATAGATCGGAGCATTGATGCTGGACGGTGAGGCGTCCCGGCAACCGATAAGGGCCCGCGTCCCTTCTTTGACACCGTAAGCGGTGCGTTTGCGGAATGGCTCCTTTCGGATTCTACGGAGATCTCAAGCGGTTGCCGATAGGCTTCAGTTCGGACAGTATGGTCGTCCAATCAAAGCGCGTCGCCCGCCGAAGCGCATTGCCCGCCGAAGCGCATTGCTCGAACGACAAGGACCACACCGACATGGCCGAGGCCGCCGCCGCGGCGCCCGCCCTCCAGCTGGAAGGCGTGACCTGCACCTTTCCCTCACCCGACGGCCGGGGACGCTCCTACACCGCCGTACAGGGTGCCAGCTTCACCGTCGCCGACGGGGAATTCGTATCGATCGTCGGCCCGACCGGCAGCGGCAAGTCGACGATGCTCAACGTCGCCGCCGGCCTGCTGAAACCCAGCGAGGGCCGCGCGCTCTCCTTCGGGCAGCCGGTGACCGGCATCAATCCGAAGGCCGGCTACATGTTCCAGGCCGAGGCGCTGATGCCGTGGAAATCGGCGCTGGACAATGTCGCCGCCGGGCTGGAGTTCCGCGGCGTCTCCAGGGCCGAGGCACGGCAGCGCGCGCTGCCCTGGCTGTCGCGCGTCGGGCTGGAGGGGTTCGGCGACCGCTTCCCGCACCAGCTCTCCGGCGGCATGCGCAAGCGCGTGGCGCTGGCCCAGACGCTGATCGTCGATCCCAAGATCATCCTGATGGACGAACCCTTCTCGGCGCTCGACGTCCAGACCCGCCAGATGATGGAGAACGAGCTGCTCGACCTCTGGGCGGCGGACCGCAAGTCGGTGGTCTTCATCACCCACGACCTGGAGGAGGCGATCGCCATGTCCGACCGGGTGCTGGTGCTGTCCGCCGGTCCGGGGGCCCGGCTGATCGGCGAATACCGCATCGGGCTGGACCGTCCGCGCGACGTGGCGGAAATCCGCATGACCCCGCAGTTCCTGGCATTGCACCAGGAGATCTGGGCACAGCTGCGCGATGAAGTGCTGAAGGGCTACGCCCAGACCAAGCTGCGGTGACGACATCATGAGATCCCACGCCAAACGCCTGCCCAGCCGTCCGGTCATCCTGCTGCTGCAGCTGGCCGTCCTGATCGCCTTCTTCCTGATCTGGCACGTCCTGACCGACACGAAGATCCTCAGCCCCTTCTTCTTCGGCACGCCGGGAGCGGTGCTGGCCCGCACCTGGGCCGACTTCGCCTCGGGCGTCATCTGGTACCATCTCGGCATCACCCTGCTGGAAACCGCGCTGGCCTTCATCATCGGCACGGTGGCCGGCATCGCCTTCGGCTTCTGGTTCGCCCGCGCTCCGCTGGTCTCCATCGTCTTCGACCCCTACATCAAGGCGGTCAACGCGCTGCCCCGCGTGGTGCTGGCGCCGATCTTCGCGCTCTGGCTGGGGCTCGGCATCTGGTCGAAGGTGGCGCTGGGGGTGACGCTGGTCTTCTTCATCGTCTTCTTCAACGTCTACCAGGGGGTGAAGGAAGTCAGCCCGGTGGTGCTGGCCAACGCCCGCATGCTGGGCGCCAGCTCCCGCGACCTGTTCCGGCACGTCTATCTGCCCTCGGCCCTGTCCTGGGTCTTCTCCTCGCTGCACACCGCCGTCGGCTTCGCCATGGTCGGCGCGGTGGTGGGCGAGTATCTGGGTTCCGCCGCCGGCCTCGGCTACCGCATCCATCAGGCGGAGGGCGTGTTCGACACGGTCGGCGTCTTCTCCGGCATGCTGGTGCTGACGATCTTCGTCGTCCTGATCGATGCCGCCGTCACCATGATCGAGAAACGGCTTCTGCACTGGCGCCCGCAGGACAACCACGGCGGGCAGCACTGAAATCCCATAGGGAAATTTAAAAGGGAGGCAACCAATGACGTTCAAATCGCTGATCGCGGCCGCCGCGGTCGCCCTGACTCTGGGCACGGCAGGTCTGGCCGCCGCTCAGGACAAGCTTGAGAAGACCGACATCAAGATCGCCGTCGGCGGCAAGCCGCTGCTTTATTACCTCCCGCTGACGCTGGCGGAGCGGCTCGGCTACTTCAAGGATGCCGGGCTGAACGTCGAGGTCAGCGACTTCGGCGGCGGCGCCAAGAGCCTCCAAGCGCTCGTCGGAGGCTCCGCCGATGTGGTGACCGGTGCCTACGACCACACCATCCAGATGCAGGCCAAGGGCCAGCCCATCGTCGCGGTGACGCAGCTCGGCCGCTATCCCGGCATCGTGCTGGCCTCCGTCAACAAGTCCGGCACCGTCAAGTCGGTGAAGGACCTGAAGGGCAAGAAGGTCGGCGTGACCGCCCCCGGCTCCTCCACCAACTTCATGCTGAACTATGTCCTGACCTCGCTCGGCATGAAGCCGGAGGATGCCTCGGTCATCGGCGTCGGCGGCGGCCCCAGCGCCATCGCCGCGATCAAACGCGGCGAGATCGACGCCATCGTCAACCTGGACCCGGTCATCAGCCAGGCCCAGGCCGACGGCGACATCACCATCCTCGCCGACACCCGGACGGAAAAGGGCACCATGGACGTCTATGGCGGCCCCTATCCCGCTGCCGTGCTCTACATGAAGCCGGACTTCATCAAGGAAAATCCGAAGACCACCCAGGCGCTGGCCGACGTCTTCGTCCGCACCATGCTGTGGCTGAACAAGGCCAGCACGGAGGATGTGCTGAAGGTTCTGCCGGAGGAGTATTTCCTCGGCAACAAGTCGCTCTATGCCCAGGCCTTCGAGCATTCCAAGCCGACCTATTCGCCCGACGGCCGCTTCACCCAGGATGGCGCCGATGCCGCTCTCAAGGTGCTGAAAGCCTTCGATCCGGCGGTCGCCTCGGCCAGCATCGACCTGTCCAAGACCTACACCAACCAGTATGTCGAGGATGCGCTGAAGCGTCTGCAGAAGTGACCCCTCCGCTCGCTGTCGAATACCCATAGAAAAAATGTGGGCGCGGCATTCTGTCGCGCCCTTTTTCATGCCGCACTGCCGTTAGACTGGACGAAATCGGTCCTGATTGCCCTCCCGCACAGGACCACCCATCCAGCAGCGGAGTGCCCCATGGCCGAGGTGATTTTCTATGGACTGGCCGGTTGCCCGGTGAACGCCAAGCAGAAGCAGCAGTTGAACGCCGCAGGCCATTCGCTGGTCGAGCGTGACCTCGCCACGGCCGAATTGACGGCAGCCGATCTCCGTTCCTTTTTCGGCGACAAGGACATCGACGCCTGGTTCAACCGCCGCGCCGCCGCGGTGAAGTCCGGTGCCGTCAAGCCCGGCGACCTCGACGAATCCGCCGCGCTGGCCGCGATGCTGGCCGATCGCGAGCTGATCCGCCGGCCGTTGATCCAAGTCGGCGACCGCCACGAGGCCGGCTTCGACCCCGCCACGCTCCATGCCTGGATCGGCCTGACCTCTACGGAAAGCTGCGACGACAAGCATGCCCGCGGCCAGTGCGACCACGGCCACCAGCATTTCGTCAAGGCGCCGGCGGCCTGAGGACCTTCACTCCGGCGGCACTTCGCGCGGTTTGCGGTCCTCGCCGATGGCGACGTAGGTGAACATCCCCTCTGTCACCTTGATCGGGTCGGAGCCGGAGCGCTCGCGCCGTACCCAGGTCTCGATGCGGACGCGGATCGACGTGCGGCCGACCTTCTCGATCCGGGCGAAGCAGCTGACCTCGTCGCCGACGAAGACCGGCTTGTGGAAGGTCATCGCCTCGATGCCGACGGTGGCGACGCGGCCATGGCTGCGCCGCACCGCCACCGTGCCGCCGGCCAGATCCATCTGGGCCAGCAGCCAGCCGCCGAAGATGTCGCCGTTGGGGTTGGTGTCCGCCGGCATCGCAATGGCCCGCAGTGCCGGGCCGTTGTCGAATTCGTATCCGTCCGCTGCGCTCATGCTTCCTCCGCCGTCACGAAAATTTCGTCCACAAAAGCTTGTGGCAACGCAGTATAAGCGGCACAGGATGCGCTTGCGCACCCCTGACGAAATTCCTATCATCCCATCATGAGCGATCTTTTCGAGAACACGGCCCCCAAGGCCGACAGCTATTCCGCCCAGGATATCGAAGTCCTGGAGGGGCTGGAGCCCGTCCGGCGTCGGCCGGGCATGTATATCGGCGGCACCGACGACCGTGCGCTGCACCATCTGGTGGCCGAGGTCCTGGACAACGCCATGGACGAGGCGGTGGCCGGCCATGCCAGCCGGATCGACCTCGAACTGGGCGCCGACTATACGGTGATGGTGCGCGACAACGGACGCGGCATTCCCATCGACGACCACCCGAAATATCCGGGCAAGTCGGCGCTGGAGGTCATCATGACCACGCTGCATTCGGGTGGCAAATTCTCCAACAAGGTCTACCAGACCTCGGGCGGCCTGCATGGCGTCGGCCTGTCGGTGGTGAACGCCCTGTCAGACCGGCTGACCGTCGAGATCGCCCGCGAAAAGCAGCTCTACGTCCAGGACTACAGCCGCGGCCTGCCGCAGGGGCCGCTGGCCCACCGCGGCAACGTCAACCGTCGCGGCACCACCATCCGCTTCCACGCCGACCCGGAAATCTTCGGCGAGACCGCGCATTTCGAGCCGCACCGGCTGTACCGTCTGGCGCGCTCCAAGGCCTATCTCTACCGCGGCGTCGAAATTCGCTGGAGCTGCGACCCGGCCCTGCTGTCGGTCGACGCCACCACGCCGGCGTCGGAGACCCTGCATTTCCCCGGCGGGCTTCAGGATTACCTGAACGCCGCGCTGAAGGACCGCAAGACGCTGACGCCGGCCGCCTTCGCCGGCGCGCTCGACTTCCCCAACGGCCAGGGCCGGGTGGAATGGGCGGTGGCGTGGCCCGACGACGACGAGGGCTTCTCCCACACCTACTGCAACACCGTCCCGACTCCGCAGGGCGGCACGCACGAGGCGGGCTTGCGCACCGCGCTGACCCGCGGCCTGAAGGCCTATGGCGAGCTGACCAGCAACAAGCGCGCCGGACAGGTCACCGCCGACGACGTGATGGGCGACGCCTGCGTCCTGCTCTCGGTCTTCATCCGCGAACCGCATTTCCAGGGCCAGACCAAGGAGAGGCTGGTGACGGCGGAGGCGCAGCGCCTCGTCGAAACCGCGGTGAAGGACCATTTCGACCATTGGCTGTCCGGCGACCCGCAGAGCGCCAACGGCCTGCTCGAACGCCTGATCGAAAAGGCGGAGGAGCGGGCGCGCCGCAAGCAGTCGAAGGAGATGACGCGCAAGTCGGCGACCCGCCGCCTGCGCCTGCCCGGCAAGCTGGCCGACTGCTCGCGCAACTCCCCGGAAGGCACCGAGCTGTTCCTGGTTGAGGGCGATTCGGCCGGCGGCTCCGCCAAGCAGGCGCGCCAGCGCGAAACCCAGGCCATCCTGCCCTTGCGCGGCAAGATCCTGAACGTCGCCAGCGCGTCGGTCGACAAGATGAAGGCCAACCAGGAGCTGAACGATCTGACCCAGGCGCTGGGCTGCGGTATCGGCAAGGATTTCTCGACCGACAAGCTGCGCTACGAGCGGGTCATCATCATGACCGACGCCGACGTCGACGGCGCCCATATCGCTTCGCTGCTGATGACCTTCTTCTACCGCGAGATGCCGGGCCTGATCCAGGAGGGCCACCTCTACCTCGCCCTGCCGCCGCTCTATCGCCTGAGCCACGGCAACAAGCAGGTCTACGCCCGCGACGACGCCCACAAGGACGAGCTGCTGTCGAAGATGTTCAAGGGCAAGAAGCCGGACATCAGCCGCTTCAAGGGCCTGGGCGAGATGATGCCGGCCCAGCTGCGCGACACCACCATGGACCCGTCCAAGCGCTCGCTGCTGCGCGTGGTGGTCCCCAACGCCGCCGACCCGGAGGAAAAGCCGGAATGCGAGCGCACGCGGACGCTGGTGGAGGACCTGATGGGCAAGCGGCCGGAGCTGCGCTTCAAGTTCATCCAGGACAACGCGAAGTTCGTGAAGGCCGACGACATCGACGTTTAGGCGCCGGAGTTTCCGCCAATTCGACTGTTGAAGGAGAGGCGGCGTGGATGGATGGTCCAGCTGCCGGTCCGCTCGCCCCGGACCACGACGGTCCCCATATCGGGGAAAACGCTCTCAACGGACGGATTCGATCATGCGCCTGCTCCCATCGCTCGCCACCCTTCTGCTGGGCGCCTCGGTTCTCGCCGCCTGCACCAACGAGCGGGTCGTGGCGAGCGAACCGTCATCCGCCTATACGCGGAGCGAGGTGTCCTATGCGGCGGGGAACCGCGACCTGCGGGTGGTTCTGCACGGCAATCCCTTCGGCCTGCCGCCCGACCGTTTCGCCGCGACGGTGCTGCCCCACATGCAGGACCGCGTGCTGGGCGTGAAGACCAATCTCACCACCACGCCCAACGACACCGCCCGGCGCGACTACAAGGTGGTCCTGGCCTTCAACGTGGCGGAGAACATGCTGAACTCCTCCCTCTGCACCGAGGGGCCGATCCCGACCTCGCCGCCGGGTGGACCCATCGTCGTGCAGGGCGCGTTCTGCCGGTCGGGTGGCGCGCTGACCTCGGCCACCGGCTGGCTGGACCGGCCGCAGGGACCGGACGATCCGGATTTCCGCAGCCTGATCAGCGATATGACTTTCTCGCTGTTCCCCAGTCAGCGGGCCGACCTGATCTGTGGGCGGCCGGATTGCTGAGGCCGGGTTGTTGACGCGGGATTGACGGGGGCGGTCAGTCCCGCAGCAGCCAGTCCCGCAGCAGCGCGGTGACCGCCTGCGGCTGCTCCATCGCCGACAGGTGGCCGCAATCCTCGATCGGTACCAGCCGGGCGCCGGGGATGGCGTCGGCCATCTCCTCGTGCAGGGTGGGCGGCGTCAGGACATCCTGGCGTCCGCAGATCACCAGCGTCGGGCAGCGGATGGCGGCAAGGGCCGGACGGCTGTCGGGCCGGCCTATGATCGCTTCCTGCTCCCGCGCATAGCCGTCGACGCCCACCCGTTCCATCTGCGCCAGGACGGAACGGACGAAGGTCTCGTCGGCCAGGCGGTCAGGATGGATCAGGCGGGGCAGGGCGGCTCGGATGACCTGTCCGTAGCGTCCCTGTCGGGCGAGCGCCACCGCCTCCCGCCGCGTTGCCGTCGCCTCCGCCGTGTCGGGGCGGGCGTTGGTGTCGAGCAGGGCAAGCCGCTCCACCCGCTCCGGTGCGCGGCGCAGGATCTCCAGCGCGACATAACCGCCCATCGACAGGCCGGCGACGGCGAAGCGCTCCGGTGCTTCGCGCAATGCCTTGTCGGCCATCGCCGCGACGGAGGAGCAATCCGACAACTCGACGACCTGCGGGGCGGCGACCTCGCCGAGATGGCGGATCTGATGGTCCCAGAGCGCGGCGTCCAGCGGCATGCCGGGCAGCAGGATCAGGCCAGGGCGGCGTTCGGACATGCGGCTTCTCCTGCGCTCACTTGACCAGCGCGCTGATGACCTTGAAGACCGGCGTGCCGGCCCGTTCCATCCACTCGAACAGCACCATCTCGGTGGTGACGATGGTCACGCCGGCGTCCCGCATCCGCTCCAGCGCCATGGCATGGTTGGCGGGGGTGCGCGACGACACGGCATCGGCCACCAGATAGACCGCGTGTCCCTGCCGGCGGAGCCCCAGCGCCGTCTGCATCACGCAGACATGGGCCTCCGTCCCGCACAGCACGATCTGCGAGCGGTTCAATTCCCCGACCGCCGCGTTGAAGGCCGGCTCTCCGGTGCAGCCGAAGGTGATCTTCTCGATCACCGGAGTGCCGGCCGGCAGGTCGGCGCGCACCGCCTCCACCGTCGGCCCCAGGCCGCGCGGGTATTGTTCGGTGACCAGCACCGGCACCGACAGGGCGGCCGCCGCCTTCAGCAGCATTCCGGCGTTGCGGACGACGCGGCCGGATTCGTGGATGGCCGGCAGCAGCCGCTCCTGCACGTCGACCACCAGCAGCACCGAGTCCTGGGCACGAAGAATCATCGAATGCTCTCGACCGTTCCATTTGAAGCAGGCAGCCCCCGGGCGGGGTGCCGGCAAGCGTCGCGACTCGCGGCGCTGCCGGGGGACAGCGTAGCGCAGGGAGCGGATTTCTCCAACGCGGCGTGTTTTCGCGCCAATTTTCGGTAACGGAACATCGGATCTATTGACATGCAGCTTTGACTTCCTATTCTTTCGCCTCATCCAGGCATCGGGCGTCGGACGCTCGATTTGCGCACTCCAGAACAGAAACAGGTTGGATGCTTTTTTCGGAACTTGGGCTTGGCCCTGACGTCCTGCGCGCTATCGAGGACAAGGGTTACACCCAACCGACTCCCATCCAGGAACAGGCAATTCCCTGTGTCCTGCAACGCCGCGACGTGCTGGGCTGCGCGCAGACGGGCACCGGCAAGACGGCGAGCTTCACCTTGCCGATGATCAGCATCCTGGCGTCGGGCCGTGCCCGCGCGCGGATGCCGCGGTCCCTGATCCTGGAGCCGACGCGCGAGCTGGCCGCCCAGGTGTCGGAAAGCTTCGAGACCTACGGCAAGTACCACAAGCTCAGCATGGCGCTGCTGATCGGCGGCGAGACCTTCACCGAACAGGTGAAGAAGCTCGACCGGGGCGTGGATGTGCTGATCGCGACTCCAGGTCGTCTCATCGACCTGTTCGAGCGCGGCAACATCATGCTGAACGACATCAAGGTCTTCGTCATCGACGAAGCCGACCGCATGCTCGACATGGGCTTCATCCCGGATATCGAGCGTATCGTCAGCAAGCTGCCGAAGAGCCGCCAGACCCTGTTCTTCTCGGCGACCATGCCGCCGGAAATCCGCCGCTTGGCCGACGCCTTCCTGAACGAGCCGGTTGAGATCTCCGTCGCCCCGCCCGCCTCGCCTGCGGAAACGGTGACGCAGGCGCTGTCGCTGGTCCACGAGATGGACAAGCGCAGGGCGCTGCGCCATCTGCTGCAGACCGAGGACGTCAAGAACGCTTTCATCTTCTGCAACCGGAAGCGCGACATCGCCGTGCTGCAGAAGTCGCTGGAGCGCCACGGCTTCAATGTCGGCGCGCTTCACGGCGACATGGTGCAGTCCAAGCGCACCGAGACGCTGGAGCGGTTCAAGCAGGGCGAGATCACGCTGCTGGTCTGTTCCGACGTCGCCGCCCGTGGCATCGATGTCCAGGGTCTCAGCCACGTCTTCAATTTTGACGTGCCGCTGACCCCCGACGACTATGTCCACCGCATCGGCCGTACCGGCCGCGCCGGCAAGCAGGGGCGCGCCTTCATGCTGGCCACGCCGGATGACACCAAACTGGTCGGCGCCATCACGCGCCTTATCAAGCGGGAGATTCCCATGATCGCCATCGACGGCCTGGAGACGGCCGAGTTCGGCGAGGAGGACGGCACCTCCCGTGGGCGTGGTCGCGGCCGTGGTGGCCGTAGCGCCAGGTCGGAGACGCGTCCGCCCCGTGGTGACCGTGAAGAGCGCGCCCCGCGCGAGGAAAGCGCGCCTCGTGAAGAGCGCGCCGCCCGCGAGGAGCGTCCCGTTCGCGAAGAACGTCCGGTTCGTGAAGAACGCCCCATGCGTGAGGAGCGTGCCGCCCGCGAGGAGCGTCCGGTGCGTGAGGAACGTCAACCCCGCGAATCGCTGGCCGCCGCCGAATCCCGCCGCAGCAACGAACCGCGCCGCGGTGGTGACCGTGATCGCCGCCGCCGCCGCGACGAGGATGACGACGATGTGGCGGTGATCGGTTTCGGCGACCACATGCCGGCCTTCATGCTGCGGTCGGCCCGCCCGCGTCCGTCCTCCCAGACAGAACCGTCGCAGGAGGGCTGAGCCCGTGCAGACCATCTTCGTCATGGTCAAATGCGATCTCGGCAAGGCCTATGGTGTCGCCGATCAGGCCGTCCAGCTGGTCGAACAGGTGTCGGAGGTGCATTCCATCTCCGGCCAGTACGACCTGTTGATGAAGTGCTACCTGAAGCAGGACGACGACATCGGCCGCTTCGTGACCGAGCACGTCCAGACCTTGCCGGGAGTACGCGATACCTTCACGCTGATTGCGTACAAGGCATTTGCGTAGGGGCAGGGTGGTTTGGAAGGAAAAAGGCCGGGCAATGCGCCCGGCCTTTTTCATTGCGGAACCCGGTCACTCCGTCGGCCCGCACCCGGGCCCCACCCCGGGATCGCCGGCGAAACTCCCGTCGTCCGCCTGCTTGTCCGCGCCGTAGTCCGGATTGGTGCCCGCCGCCAGCGCCGCCAGCCGATGGGCCGTCGCCACATGGGCCTCGCGTTCGACCGCGCGGTAATGGTCGATCACCTGTTCGCCGAACGCGGTCAGCACCGTGCCGCCGCCATGCTTGCCGCCGACCGCCGCACTCACCACCGGTTCGCGGAAGATGCGGTTCAGGTCGTCGACCAGCAGCCAGGCCCGGCGGTAGGACATCCCCAGTTTCCGCCCGGCGGCGGAGATGGAGCCGGTCTCGCGGATTCTTTCGAGCAGCGCGATCTTGCCCGGACCGATCGAACCGCCGGTTTCGAAGTCGATGCGGATCCGCATGCGGGTCATGGCCTTGGGCTCCGCCATCACCGCTCGGCCATTTCCAAACCGGCGCCGCTCCAGGCCCCGGTGCGGAAGAATCCATCGATCCGTTCGCGCCACGGGTCGATGTCCAGCCCGGCTGCCGCCAGCCAGTCGCGGTTGAAGTAGGTGCCCATGTAACGGTCGCCGGGATCGCAGATCAGCGTGGCGACGCTGCCCTGCCGACCGTCGCGCATCATCCCGGCGATCAGCTCAATGGATCCCACCAGATTGGTGCCGGTGGAGCCGCCGCAGGCGCGGCCCAGCCGCTCGCGCAGCACCCAGGCCGCGGCAATGCTGGCGGCATCCGGCACGCGGATCATCCGGTCGATGACCGTCGGCTGGAAGGACGGCTCCACCGTCGGACGCCCGATCCCCTCGATGCCCGATCCGCGGCCGACGCAGGCCTTGGGGTCGTTGTCACGGAAGCCGTCGAAGAAGGCGGAATGTTCCGGATCGGCGACGCAGACGCGGGTCGGCAGCCGGCGATAGCGCACATAGCGCCCGAAGGTGGCGGAGGTGCCGCCGGTGCCGGCACCGCAGACGATCCAGTCCGGCACCGGATGCGGCTCCTGCGCCAGCTGCTCGAAGATCGACTGGGCGATGTTGTTGTTGCCGCGCCAGTCGGTGGCGCGTTCGGCGTAGGTGAACTGGTCCATGAAATGGCCGTCGCACTCTTGGGCCAGCCGCTGCGCCTCGGTACAGACATCCGACGCCCGCTCCACCATATGGCAGCGGCCGCCGTAAAACTCGATCTGCGCGATCTTGGCCGGCGAGGTGTTGCGCGGCACCACGGCGACGAAGGGCAGTTCCAAAAGCTGGGCGAAATAGGCTTCCGACACCGCGGTGGATCCCGACGACGCCTCGATCACCGTCGTGCCCGCCCGGACCCAGCCGTTGCAGATCGCATAGAGGAACAAGGATCGCGCCAGCCGGTGTTTCAGGCTGCCCGTGGGATGGGTCGACTCGTCCTTCAGGTAGAGCGTGATCCCCGGCGCCGCCGGAATCGGCAGCCGCAGCAGGTGGGTATCGGCGGAGCGGTTCACATCCGCCTCGATCCTGCGCAGCGCCTCGTCGAGCCAGCCGCGGCGGTCGGATGAGAGAGGGGGGACGGCGGGGAAGGGGGCGGTCATGGAAGTCTGTCCGTCGATTGGCCGACCTCATCCATAGCGCGGATTGTTGCCGAATGCATCCGGTGCGGTGCCGTTCCGGCGGCTGCTCTTCAGCCCTGGCGGATGCGGGCGACGAAGGCCGAGACTTCGCCCAGCATGCGGTCGGCCCGCTCACCGACCGAGCGGGCCGCCGCGGCGACCTCGGCCGAAGCCTGGCCGGTGGCGGTGGCATGGCTGCACACCTTCGTCAGGCTGTTGGAGACCGAGGTGACGCCCTGGGCGGCCTCGTTCACGTTCTGGCTGATGTCGCGCGTCGCGGCTCCCTGCTCCTCGATGGCGGCGGAGATGCTGGAAGCGACGGTGTTCACCGTCTCGATGACGCCGCCGACCCCGCGCATCGCTTCGACGACGGACGAGGTGGCGTTGGTCATCGCCGCGATCTGCGCCTGGACGTCGTCGGTGGCTTTGGCGGTCTGGTTGGCGAGGCTCTTCACCTCGTTGGCCACCACCGCGAAGCCCTTGCCGGCCTCACCGGCCCGGGCGGCCTCGATGGTCGCGTTCAAGGCCAGCAGGTTGGTCTGTTCGGCGATGGAGCGGATCAGGTCGACCACCTCCACCGTGCGCTTGGCGACGCCGTCCAGCTGCTCGATCAGGGCGTAGGTGCGGCGCACATCCTCCACCGCACGGGCGGAGCCGGTGGTCGACTCGGCGATTTGCTGGGCGATCTCCCGGATGGAGGCGGCCAGTTCCTCAGTGGCGCCGGCCACCGCCTGCACGTTGCCGGATGTCGTCTCGGCGGCTCGGGCGGCGACGTCCATCAGGCTGGTCGTCTGTTCCGCACCGCTGCTCATGGCGCCCGACGTGTGGGTCAGCCGGCCGGCGGATTCGGCGACGGCCTGGACCAGCGCGCCGACCGTGCCCTCGAATTCGTCTGCCAGACGGGCCATGGTGGCGCGGCGGGCCTCTTCGGCTTCCCTCTCCAGCGCGGCGTGACGGCGGCGCAGGTCTTCCGCTTCGATCGCACTGAGGCGCAGGGTCTCGACCGAGCGGGCAAGCGCTCCCACCTCGTCGCCCCGGTCGGTGCCGGCAACCCGGGCGACCAGATCGCCCTTGGCGATGCGGCCGGTGGCGGTGGCGATGCCGTCCAGCCCCATGCCGATGCGCGACACGAGGCGGAAGCCGACCAGCCCCAGCAGCAGCGCCGCCGCCACCGTCACCGCCAGCGTCTCGATCAGCGTGCTGCGGAAGGCGGCATCGACCTCGTCGATATAGACGCCCGTGCCGATCATCCAGCCCCACGGCTCATAGATCGCGGCATAGGCCAGTTTCGGCATCGGTTCGGTCCCACCGGCCTTGGGGAAGTTGTAGATCAGGGTTCCGTCGCCGGTCCGCGCCGAGTCGATCAGTCCGCGGATGACGAGAACGCCGTTGCTGTCCTTGAAATCCGCCAGCTTGCGGGTTCCTTCCAGGTCGGGGCGCACCCCGTGGAAGACATTGGTGCCGTCGAACTCGTAGCCGAACATGTATTCGTTGCCGAAAAAGCGCAGGGCACGCAGGGCGCCCTTGGCGCGGATCTGCGCCTCCTCCCGGCTGAACTCGCCCTTGGCGGCGCGCGCGTCATAGGCCTTGATGATCGACAGCGATGTCTGCACCACCGCCTGGATCGAATTGCGGTAACCCTCGACCATGGTTTCGCGCTTCGACGTCGCGGACCAGATGCCGGCCACCAGGATGGTGACAAGGAACAGCCCCTGCAGGATCAGGAGCTTTGTCTTGATGCTGTGAAATTTGCCGATCATCGCCCGGTTCCACTTCAGATGCGACGACGCCACCCCAGGATGGTGCATGTGGCCGTCCGCACTTGAAAATATCTAATTTAGAGATCGCTTATGCCGAAGTCTGGTTCACATGCGCAATCCCTAATCTCGGCTTAGGGATAATCCGAACGGGATCGTGGATGGTTGTGACCATAGCCAGCATCAGGGTTACACCCGATAAGAAATCTGGCAGGATGCGACGCCATGACGCTGATCGCATACCCGCTCTCGGGCGCAATGCCCGACATTCGCCCGGCACGCCCGACGCGTGACTGGATCGACGCCCTGCCGGAGCAGTACGGCTACCGGTGCCTGCCGCTCAACATCGCCAGCATGCACGGATGGGAGGTTTGCTGCCCGGTGCGGGTGACCGCGATGTGGAATGGTGGCGTCGGACTGGACGCCATCACGATTACGGCGGAAGAGCCGCATCCGCTGCAGCCGGCCAGCCATTTCGGCAGCGGCGTGTTGACCTTCCATGTCGCGGCACTGTTCCGCACGCCGCCGGGCATCAATCTGATGGTCACCGGGCCGCTGAACCATCCGAAGCACGGCATCCTCGGCCTGTCCGGCATCATAGAGACCGACTGGTCGCCCTATCCCTTCACCATGAACTGGAAATTCACCGCACCCGGCGTGTCGGTGACTTGGGAGAAGGGCGAACCCTTCGCCCATCTGATGCCGATCCAGCGCGGTCTGGTGGAAGGACTGACGCCGGAGATCCGCGATCTCGACAGCGACCAGGAGATGGCCGCGCAGTACCGCGCTTGGGCGGCGTCGCGCAGCCAGTTCAACAGCGACCTCAAGACTCCGGGCAGTACCGCCGCCCAGGAACGCTGGCAGAAAGGCTATTACCGCGGCAAGAAGCCGGATGGGACCGAGGGGCCCCCGGACCATGAGATCAAGGTGCGGGCCAAGCCGTTTCCGATCGGGTAACGGACCGGCAACGGCATGAGGCCGGCCCCTGCGCTGCAGGGTGGACCGGAAGGCCTGACGGCGTTACAGGGTATCCTGGATGCTGCGCACGAATTCCGGCAGGCCGATCTGACGGCGGCGGCGCAACCGCTCGGCGTGCAGAATCGCTTCCACCGCCGCGATGCTCTCGTCCACGTCGCTGTTGACGATGACGTAGTCGTATTCCGGCCAGTGGCTGATCTCGTTGGACGCCTTCGCCATCCGGTTGGCGATGACCTCCTCCGAATCCTGGCCGCGGCCGCGCAGGCGGCGTTCCAGTTCGCTGACTGAAGGCGGCAGGACGAAGACGCTGACCAGATCGTCGCGGGCGTTCTGGGCCAGCTGCTGCGCGCCCTGCCAGTCGATGGCGAACAGCACGTCGCGGCCGGCGCCCAGGGCATCCTCCACCGCCACCCGCGGCGTGCCGTAGCAGTTGCCGAAGACGCGGGCATGCTCCAGCAGGTCGCCGGTCTCCGCCATGCGGTCGAAGCGCTGCTGGTCGATGAAGTAGTAGTCGAGTCCCTCGACCTCTCCCGGCCGCATCTGCCGGGTGGTCACCGACACCGACATGGTGATGCCGGCGTCACGCTCCAGCAGGCCGCGGGCGATGGTGGTCTTGCCGGCGCCCGACGGTGAGGACAACACCAGCATCAGGCCACGCCGGTGGATCGGGGAGGGGTTGGTCGCAGCCATTGCGCTCACTCGCTGTTGCCGGTCGTTTGGGACCGGTTCATCCGGTATCGGTTCATCCGATGCCGCTCGTCATTCGATGTTTTGGACCTGTTCGCGAAGCTGCTCGATCGAGGCCTTCAGCGACAGGCCGATGCGCGTCAGTTCGACATCCGCCGATTTGGAACACAGTGTGTTGGCTTCGCGGTTGAACTCCTGGCACAGGAAATCGAACCGGCGACCGATCGCACCAGCTTCCGCCATCAGGTCGCGCGCGGCCTGGAGGTGGGCGCGCAGGCGGTCCAACTCCTCCCGGACATCCGCCTTGCCGATCAGGATCGCCGCCTCCTGCGCCAAACGATCTTCCGACAGTGCAGGGAAGGAGCCGAGGATCGCGGCGACCTGGGTGCGCAGCTTCTCACGCAGCGCCTCGGGCTGGGTGGAGGCGCAGGCCGACGCTGCATCCACCAGCCGGGTGATTTCGTCGAGATGG
Source organism: Azospirillum endophyticum (assembly GCF_016595245.1). Classification (GTDB taxonomy): domain Bacteria; phylum Pseudomonadota; class Alphaproteobacteria; order Azospirillales; family Azospirillaceae; genus Azospirillum; species Azospirillum endophyticum. The sequence goes on along the minus strand of NZ_JAENHM010000007.1, from coordinate 91,324 downwards.
CTGTTCAGCACCTCGGCGATCCGCGCGCCCTCGGCGAGTCGGTTGACCACCAACTGGCCGATCAGCTTGGTCAGATCGCCTTTCAACGCCGATTCGACGCGTTCGCGGGCTCCGGTCTCGTCTTCTTCCACCGGTTCGATGATGCCGCGGACAGCCAGCAGCGAATCCAGCCGCGGCGCGGCGGCACCGGCCCCTTCGATTTCCCGCGCGATCTCGATCACCTGGGCGAGGAGTTCGCGGTTGATGCGCAGTTGCGAGACCGCCTGGGCGCGGTTGACCGTCAGCGTCAGGTTGACGTTGCCGCGGGCCAGGCGCTTGGGAAGTTCGGCACGGGCCGCCGCCTCGACGCCGTCGAAGCCGGAGGGCAGGCGGCAGCGTAGGTCCAGGCTGCGGCCGTTGACGCTCTTGGCTTCGAAGGTCCAGGAAAAGCCGTCGCCATGCCCGTCGACGCGCGCGAAACCGGTCATGCTGGCTATGACGGGACGATGGGCTGGCAAAGGCGGCCTCGTTTGAAAAGGGGTGTCGATGGATGTCGTGCTTATAGATCGGATCGCGCCAAATCGGAATCGATTTGGCGCGATCCGATCGTCACGCATAAAGCTATGGCGTCCTGCGTTTCATGGGAAAGGCAGGACGCCATAAACGTGACATCACCCCACAACAAGCTTCGGCGCCGTGGGGCGACCGACGGACAGGGTGGAGACTTCATGAAGCAGCCGCGTTCCATCGTCATCACCGGCGCCTCCAGCGGCATCGGCGAAGCCCTGGCGCTCCTCTATGCCGCTCCCGGCGTGGCTCTGGCATTGACCGGCCGCGACGCCGTGAGGCTGGAGGCGGTGGCGCAGCGCTGCCGGGCGGCCGGCGGCCGGGTCGAAACCGCGGTGATCGACGTGGCGGAGCGTGCGGCGATGGCCGGATGGCTGACGCGCATCGATGCCGCAACGCCCGTCGATCTGCTGATCGCCAATGCCGGCATGTCGGCGGGCACCGGCGATGGCGGCGAGACGGAGGAGCAGGCGCGTCGCATCCTGGCGGTGAACATCGACGGCGTTCTGAACAGCATCCATCCGCTGCTGCCGGCGATGCGCCTGCGGCGGCGTGGGCAGATCGCCGTCATGGCGTCGCTGGCAGGGTTCCGCGGCCTTCCCGGTGCGCCGGCCTATTGCGCCAGCAAGGCGATGGTGCGGGTTTATGGCGAGGCGTTGCGCGGCGATCTGGCCGGGGAGGGGATAGGCGTGTCGGTGATCTGCCCCGGCTTCGTCAAAAGCCGGATGACCGCGGTGAACCGCTTCCCCATGCCCTTCCTGATGGAGACGGACGCCGCCGCCCGGACCATCCGCCGTGGCCTGGAGCGCAACGCGGCGCGGATCGCCTTCCCCTGGCCGATGCTGGCCGCGGTCTGGCTGCTGGCTTCGCTGCCCCCGGGCTGGACCGACGGGCTGCTGCGTCAGGCGCCCCGCAAGCCCTGACCGGCGCATTCGACCGTCTTGGGCGTCAATCGACCTTGGCGTGGGCAATCGCCTCGCGAACGCTGACGCCCTTGCGCATGATGTTGTCCACCGCGCGACCCTGGACCAGATTGATTCCCATCTTGTGGGCATAGACCAAGCTGGTCACGCTGTCGCAGCGCGCCAGGATGAACTTGCAGCGGTCCTGCTCGGCGATGCGGTCGCGGAAATACTTCTCGAACGACGGGTCCATCTCCAGCATGTCGTTGGACCAGAAAATCTTCGCATAGTCGGCGTTGAGATATTCCAGGTCGAAATTGGTCACCCAGAACGGGTTCAGCCCGTCGACCGCGATCTGGTATCGGCGGTCCTGCGCGAATTCCACCACCTCGTTGAACAGCGACAGGTTCTCGATGAGGTCGCCCTTCGATACCTCGAGCACCACCTGCCCGCGGAAATCGATCGGCAGGCGTTCATCGAACTTCACGAAGCCGGTCGAGATGACGGTGGACAGATTGATGTTGATGCCGATCCGCCGTCCGCGCATGAAGCTCAGCCCATGATTCAAGGCGCGCAACACCGACTGGTCAAGATTCGCGGTGAAGTAATTGAACAGCCATTTGTTGGCGGTGATGTCGTAGTCGGGGCAGAGCCGTTCCTGAAGCAGCTTGATGGAGATATAGAGTTCGAAATACTCCATCTCCGCGTCGCCGGTGCCGATGTTGGCGATGCCCTGGTTGAACAGGAAGGGCGACAGGTCGAACATCTGCATCGAGCGTTCGAGCTTGCCCAGCTCTTCCAGCGGGATCGGCGGTTTGGTCTCGGTGGTGTGGCTGCCGGTCTCGTGTGCCTGTAGTTCCTCGATGAAGCGGATGACGTTGATGAAGTTCAACGCCAGTTCCATGATCGAATAGAGCGAATATTCCTTATAAGGATTCGGCCCGGTCAGCGTCGTCTTCGACAGGAAGACCTGCTCAACCGTCTGGCAGACGTCGGTCACGCCCGTCAGTTTCAGCCCTTTGTAGAGGATGATGACGTCGCCGTTGGAGATGTTGAAGGACTGCAGGTAGGAAGCCTTGCTCGCCAGTTCCTGGATGATGGACCGCACCATCATCTGGCTCGTCGGGTCGCGGTCCTTCAGCAGCGACAGATGCATGTGGATCAGGCGCATGCCCTGCAGCTCGCTCTTCGCCGACCGCAGCAGGTTCAGAAGCTTGTCGTTGTCGAAGTCCGGCTTCTGATCCTTGGCGGCGGCGACGGCGGCCTGCTTTTCCGTCGTGGAAAGCCGGACACGGTCCCGTCCAATGGGTGGTCTGCCGCCAAACCTGCTCATACCTTGCTCACTCCCACAACAAGCATCGCGCCTGCCAACCACCCATGTCGTCGACCGCTCTTTGCCCGGCAGCCTTTTGGTTTCCGCCGGGAGATTCCACCCAGCCGGATTGGTCGGCCCGCAGACCGGCCAGGATGCTCCCGGTCCGTTTGATGCTGCGAAGCCGAACGATCTTAAGGGTAACTTTCTTTAAAAAGCCCTTAAGACAAAAGTCCGGGCGCAAGAGGCGCCCGGACGGTTGCAAAAGGCATCGCAGTCATCGAAGCGACGCCATTCGAAAAGGTCAAGTTTCCGAATCGGTCGATGCCGCAGCCGGACGTGGTTCGCCAGCAGGAACGATGCGGACGCGGCGATCGATGACCGCAAGTCCGATCTTTCCGTGCTTCAAGGCAAGCGCATCATTGCCGAACAGTTCGCGCCGCCATCCTTGCATCGCCGGAATGTCTGCATCGTCATCGGCAGCCAGCGCTTCCAGATCGGCCGAAGATGCCACCAGCTTCGCCGCGACATTGTTCTCGTCGCACTTCATTTTCAGCAGCACGCGCAGCAGCTCGACGATGGGCTGCAGGCCGGGCGGCGCCTCCTCGCGCGGTTCGACGCGGGGCAGGGCGCTCTCAGGCAGGTCCAGCCCCGCCTGTACCGCGGCCAGTACGTCGGTTCCCTGGCGCCCCTCGGCAAAGCCGCGGCCCAGTCCGCGGGTGCGGGCGAGGTCGTCGACCGTGGTGGGGGCATGGGCGGCGATCTCCAGCAGAGCCTCGTCGCGCAGCACGCGGGACCGCGGCTGGTCGCGGCGCTGCGCCTCCCGCTCCCGCCACGCCGCCAGCTCCTTCAGGATCGCCATGAAGCGCGGCTTGTTGGTCCGCACCTTCAGCCGCAGATACGAGCTGTCCGGGTCGACCTGATAGGTGCGCGGATCGGTCAGGATCGCCATCTCCTCTTCCAGCCAATGCGATCGGCCGGACCGGGCGAGGCGGCGCTTCAGCTTCTCATAGGCCGGGCGCAGGTGGATGACGTCGGACAGGGCATAGGTCAGCTGGCGGTCGGTCAGGGGCCGGTGCGACCAGTCCGTGAAGCGGCTGGACTTGTCGATGCGGGCGCCGGCCAGCTTGGTCACCAGCGTCTCGTAGCCGACGCTCTCGCCGAAGCCGCAGACCATCGCCGCGACCTGGGTGTCGAACAGCGGATGGGGGATCTGCCCGGACAGATGCCAGAAGATCTCGACGTCCTGGCGGGCGGCGTGGAACACCTTCAGCACTGACGGGTCGCTCATCAGCGCGAACAGCGGCGCCAGGTCGATGCCGTCGGCCAGCGGGTCGATGGCGACCGCGCCGTCGGGCCCGCCGACCTGGACGAGGCACAGTTGCGGCCAATAGGTCTTTTCCCGCAGGAACTCGGTGTCGACCGTGATGTATTCGGTCCCTGCCAGCGACTGACAGAAGGCCTGGAGGGCGTCGGTTGTCGTGATGAGCGTCATGGTTGCTTCATACACGACCGAACGGGCGCATGAAAGTCCGCCGACGTGCGGAGCAGGGCACGCGCCGGAAAATGGATGCGACGGCGAGGTGGGATGGACGGGGGCGGATTTTTCGCGTTCGTCTGACCTTGTGGTGGCAAGGATGATAGGATCGGTCCGAACGGCCGGCACGCCGGTGGATTGAACGGTTGAACAGGGGGACGCAGGATGGTGCATACTGTTTCAAACGTTCCATTGCCGTCCCTGCGGGCCAGCGCGCCGCCCTCTCGCGGCTTGACTTTCGCGCGCGTCCGGTGTGGTGTGTCGGACCGCTTTTTCCGCCGGAATCCGCCCTTTTCAAGGTGTTTCGACCCATGCACCCCTACCGCACGCACACCTGCGGCCAGCTTCGTGAAGAGAATGCCGGTGAAACCGTCCGCCTGTCGGGCTGGATGAACCGGAAGCGCGACCATGGACAGCTGCTGTTCATCGACCTGCGCGACCATTACGGCCTGACGCAGTGCGTGGTCGATACCTCCAACCCGGCCTTCGAGGTCGCGAACCGGCTGAAGCTGGAATCGGTGATCACCGTCACCGGCAAGGTGGTGAAGCGCACGGCCGAGACCATCAACGACAAGCTGCCCACCGGCCGCATCGAACTGCAGATCGCCGAGCTGACCGCGGAAGGCGAGGCGGAGCAGATCCCGCTGCAGGTCAACCAGGACACCGACGCCGGCGAGGACGTTCGCCTGCGCTACCGTTTCCTCGACCTGCGCCGCGAGCGCATCCACGAGAACATCATGCTGCGCTCGCGCGTGATCGCCTCGGCGCGCCGCCGCATGATCGACCAGGGCTTCACCGAATTCCAGACGCCGATCCTCACCGCCTCCTCGCCCGAAGGCGCGCGTGACTATCTGGTGCCCAGCCGCAACCATCCCGGCAAGTTCTACGCCCTGCCGCAGGCGCCGCAGCAGTTCAAGCAGCTGCTGATGGTCGCCGGCTTCGACCGCTACTTCCAGATCGCTCCCTGCTTCCGCGACGAGGATGCCCGCGCCGACCGCAGCCCGGGCGAGTTCTACCAGCTCGATTTCGAGATGTCCTTCGTCACCCAGGAAGACGTCTTCGCGGCGATCGAGCCTGTGCTGCACGGCATCTTCGAAGAGTTCGGCGGCTTCCGCCGCGACTCGAAGCCGGTGATCGACCAGCTGCCGTTCCGCCGGATCTCCTTCGCCGAATCGATGCTGAAATACGGCAACGACAAGCCGGATCTGCGCAACCCGCTGGTCATCACCGACGTGACCGAGGTGTTCAAGCGCGACGACGTCGAATTCCGCGCCTTCAAGCAGACGCTGGAGAAGGGCGGCGTCGTCCGCGCCATCCGCGCGCCCAAGGTCTCCGACCGTCCGCGCAGCTTCTTCGACAAGCTGAACGACTGGGCCCGCGGACTGGGTGCGCCGGGGCTCGGCTACATCGTCATGGAAGCCGGCGGCGGCAAGGGGCCGATCGCCAAGTTCGTGCCGGAGGCGGCCCAGGCCGCCCTGCGTGAACTGGCCGGTCTCGAGGACGGCGACGCGATCTTCTTCGTCTGCGACCAGCCCGGCCCGGCGGCCAAGCTGGCCGGCTTCGCCCGCACCCGCATCGGCGAGGAACTGGACCTGATCGAGAAGAACGCCTTCCGCTTCTGCTGGATCGTCGACTTCCCGATGTATGAGCTGGACGAGGAGACCAACAAGGTCATCTTCAGCCACAACCCCTTCTCAATGCCCCAGGGCGGCCTGAAGGCGCTGGAGACGATGAACCCGCTCGACATCAAGGCCTACCAGTACGACATCGTCTGCAACGGCGTGGAGCTGTCCTCGGGCGCCATCCGCAACCATCTGCCGGAAGTGATGTACAAGGCCTTCGAGATCGCCGGCTATCCGCCGGAGGAGCTCGAGGCCCGGTTCGGCGGCATGCTGAGCGCGTTCAAGCTGGGCGCCCCGCCGCATGGCGGTTCGGCCCCGGGCATCGACCGCATCGTCATGCTGCTGGCCGACGAGCCGAACATCCGCGAGGTCATCGCCTTCCCGCTGAACCAGCGGGCCGAAGACCTGCTGATGCAGGCCCCGGCGCCGGTCGACACCGCGCGCTTGCGGGAACTGCACCTGAAGCTCGACTTGCCGAAGCCGAAAATCGCCGCTCCGTCGGTGCCGCAGGCTTAAAGCCGGAACATTCGTAATGATTGGAAAAGGCCGCGCCGTTAAAGCGCGGCCTTTTCCAATTACGGAAAGATTTTCGTCTTACCGGTGACTTTCTTCGCCTTGATGGTGTTGATCGCATCGATGAAGCTCTGTCGGGTGGCTTCCTGGCCGAATTCCGCCTCGACGGGCTTCAGCGTGAACATCACGGCGGCCATCGATTGGTAGAAGGACATATAGGTGAGGTTCAGCCCGGCGCCGGCCACAGCCCCGGCGATCGGTACGGATTGCGCGACGATCTTGGGCGACAGCGTTATCGCGAAGCGGCTCGCGATTTTCGTGATCATTTCGGCAAACTTCGGCGCGGCGATGTTCGCCCCGACTCGCGAAGCGACGAAGAGGGCATCCGCCTCGTCATCGTCGTCCAACGGTCCACCCAACGCGAAGACCTGGAGACAGGCCAGCTGCACCGCCGGATCTTTCAGATCCGCACCCTTGGATCGGGCCACGTCGGCAATCGACCGCAGGATCGCGGTGGTGGTCACGGGCAATTCCGCCAGAATCCCCGGTGCGCCGAAAAAGCCGCCCGCCGCACCGGTCGCTGCCCCCAGCAACTTGTAAAGACCTTTGGAAGCTTCCTTCCCCGTCTCGTCATCCATGTTCAGGATCGCCACTTTGAAAGCCCGATCCAGCGCCGACCGAAGCGAATCGTGCAGCGAGCCACGGATACTCTCGGGCAACATATTCATCGCCCCGTCGACGGTGCTGCCCAGCTTGGCCACCGCGGACATCAGAATCCCCTGCGCCGCCATATATTGCTCTGCGGCGCCTTCCACCACGGACAGGGCTTTTGCATCCAAAGTCATCTGAGTCGTCCACCGAAATAACAATGACTACGTTACGCTACACCGCCGGTCTGCAAGCGGCCAACGGATCAACCGCTCCGGATATGGCGCGGTTCCTTGCCGGCGTCATCGTCTCGGTCGAACCGGGGAAACCCGGCTTGACGGGAGTGGGCAAGGCCAAACATCCGTCCGCTCCAGAGTGCTGAGAACAAGGCGAACGGATCGCAACGACAAAAAGACTCACCGTCTCCGCGTCGCTGTTGCCAAAGTGATGCAAGAGAGCTATGTAAGCGCCGTCGTCAAAACCTCACGCGGGCTGGCGGACCCTCGGTTTTACCCCGATGGCCCGATCCGGTGTCTTCAGCCATGGTTTCCATGCGCTATCGACAATGCCCGCGGCGGAGCAACCGGAAAAAGGGATTTTTTCCACATGACCATGCCCACCTTCACCATGCGCCAGCTGCTGGAAGCCGGTGTCCACTTCGGTCACCACACCCGCCGCTGGAACCCGAAGATGAACCAGTACATCTTCGGCGTGCGCAATGGCGTGCACATCATCGACCTCGAGCAAACCGTCCCGATGCTGCACCGCGCCCTGCAGGCCGTGCGTGACGTCGTCGCCGGCGGCGGTCGCGTCCTGTTCGTCGGCACCAAGCGCCAGGCTCAGGAGCGGATCGCCGAGGCTGCCGCCAAGTGCGGCCAGTACTACGTCAACCACCGCTGGCTCGGCGGCATGCTGACCAACTGGAAGACGATCTCCCAGTCGATCAAGCGCCTGCGCGAGATGGAAGAGCGTCTGGGCGCCGACACCTCGGGCCTGACCAAGCGCGAAATCCTCGAGCTGACCCGCGAGCGCGACAAGCTGGAGCGTGCGTTGGGCGGCATCAAGGAGATGGGCGGCCTGCCGGACGTCATCTTCATCATCGACACCAACAAGGAGTCGATCGCGGTCAAGGAAGCCAACAAGCTCGGCATCCCGGTCATCGCGGTCCTCGACAGCAACTCCGATCCGGACGGCGTGGCCTTCCCGATCCCCGGCAACGACGACGCGCTGCGCGCCATCGAGATGTACTGCGACCTGACGGTCGGCGCGGTGCTCGACGGCCTGCAGGCCGAGATGAGCGCTGCCGGCATCGATGTCGGCGCCGCCGAGGATGCCCCGGCCGAGCAGCTGCCGGAAGAAGAGACCGCCGAGACCGCCGCCCAGGCCTGACCCTGACGGTTGAAGGGCAGCCGGGCCTTATGACCTATGGCCCGGCTGCCTTTTTTATGGGCTGCCTTTTTGATGGGTTGCCACCCGTTTTGACTTTGTGACTCAATCCGATCCGCCTGCCGGATCGCTTGGAAGGAAGAGGGCGCAACATGGCCGAGATTACCGCCTCGCTCGTCAAGGATCTGCGCGAGAAGACCGGCGCGGGCATGATGGACTGCAAGAAGGCGCTGAACGAGACGCAGGGCGACCTCGAGGGCGCCGTCGACTGGCTGCGCAAGAAGGGCCTCGCCGCTGCCGCCAAGAAGTCGGGCCGCGTCGCCGCCGAGGGTCTGGTCGCCGTCGCCACCGCCGGCACCAAGGGTGCCGTCGTCGAGGTGAACGCCGAGACCGACTTCGTCGCCCGCAACGACAAGTTCCAGGCTTTCGCCGCCAAGTGCGCCGAGCTGGCCCTGGCCACTGGCGGCGACGTCGAGGCTCTGAAGGCCGCCGCCTATCCGGGCACCTCGCACACCGCCCAGGACGAGCTGACCAGCCTGATCGCCACCGTCGGCGAGAACATGAACCTGCGCCGCTCCGTCACCCTGTCGGTCTCGGCCGGCGTGGTGGTCAGCTACGTCCACTCGGCCATCGCGCCGGGCCTGGGCAAGATCGGCGTTCTGGTCGCCCTGGAGTCGACCGGCGACGCCGCCAAGCTCGCCGAGCTGGGCAAGCAGATCGCCATGCACATCGCCGCCGCCCGTCCGGACGCGCTGGACATCGCCGATGTCGACAGCTCCTCGCTGGAGCGCGAGCGCAACGTGCTGGCCGAACAGGCCCGCGCTTCGGGCAAGCCGGAGAACATCATCGAGAAGATGGTCGAGGGCCGCGTTCGCAAGTTCTACGAGGAAGTCTGCCTGCTGGAGCAGACCTACGTGATCGACGGCGAGACCAAGGTCCGCAAGGTGGTGGAGAACACCGCCAAGGACATCGGCGCTCCGGTCAAGGTCACCGGCTTCACCCGCTTCGCGCTGGGCGAGGGCATCGAGAAGGCCCAGTCGGACTTCGCCGCCGAAGTCGCCGCCGCCGCCGGTGGTCAGGGCTGAGACCGGTAAGGTCGAACGCTTAGGTCCGTCTGCCGCATTCCGAAACAGCAAGGGAGCGTTCCCCCCATGGTCGAAGCCACCGGGACCACCGCACCGGCCGAGGGCACCCGCTACAAGCGGGTCCTCCTCAAGGTGTCGGGCGAAGCGCTGATGGGTCAGCGCGACTACGGCCTGGACCCGGAGATGGTCAACCGCATCGCCAACGAGGTGAAGACGGTCATCGGTCTCGGCGTCCAGGTCTGTCTGGTCATCGGCGGGGGGAACATCTTCCGGGGTGTGAAGGGTGCGGCGAACGGCATGGAGCGTGCCTCGGCCGACTATATCGGCATGCTCGCCACCGTGATGAACGCGCTCTCCATGCAGAGCGCGCTCGAACGGATGGGCGTCAGCACGCGCGTGCAGTCGGCCATTCCCATGTCGACGGTCTGCGAGCCCTATATCCGGCGCCGCGCCGTTCGCCACATGGAAAAGGGCCGGGTGGTGATCTTCGCCGCCGGTACCGGCAACCCCTTCTTCACCACCGACACCGCCGCGGCGCTCCGCGCTTCGGAGATGGGCTGCGATGGCCTGCTGAAGGGGACGCAGGTCGACGGCGTCTATACCGCCGATCCGAAGAAGGATCCGACGGCCGAGCATTACGAACGCCTCACCTACATGGACGTCCTGACCAAGGAACTCCAGGTGATGGACGCTTCGGCGATCGCGCTGTCGCGCGAGAACCATATTCCCATCCTGGTCTTCTCGATCCACACGCCCGGCGCCTTCGCCGAAGTGATGCAGGGCCGTGGCAAGTACACCATCATAACGGAAGAAAGGGAGTAGGCCCGTGGCTGCGCCCGACCTATCGGATCTGAAGCGCCGCATGGAAGGCGCGCTTGACTCGTTTCGCAAGGAACTCAGCGGTCTGCGCACCGGCCGCGCCTCTTCCAACCTGCTGGAGCCGGTGACGGTCGAGGCCTATGGCAGCCGTGTGCCCCTGCGCGAGGTCGCGACGGTCTCCGTTCCGGAGCCGCGCCTGATCTCGGTCCAGGTATGGGACCGCGGCTTGGCCAAGGCGGTCGAGAAGGCCATCCGCGACAGCGGCCTGGGCCTGAACCCGCAGGCCGAAGGCCAGGTCATCCGGGTTCCGCTACCCGACCTGACGCAGGAGCGCCGTGCCGAACTGGCGAAGGTCGCGCACAAATACGCCGAGCATGCGCGCGTTGCCGTTCGCAACATCCGTCGCGACGGAATGGACGGTCTTAAGAAGGCCGAAAAGGCCAGCGAGATTACCCAGGACGAACACAAGGTCCAGTCGGACAAGGTGCAGGTGTTGACCGACCAGTACATCAAGCTGGTCGACGATTCGCTTGCGCAAAAAGAAAAGGAAATCATGCAGGTCTGAACCGGAATGCGCGACGCGGACGACAACCGGTCCAACACGGCCCCGACGCACGTCGCCATCATCATGGATGGCAATGGGCGCTGGGCCAAGGCGCGCGGCCTGCCGCGCACCGCCGGTCACAAGAAGGGCGTGGACGCTGTCCGCCGCACCGTGGAAGCGGCGCGCGAACTCGGCATCGGCACTCTGACGATCTTCAGTTTTTCTTCGGAGAACTGGCGTCGGCCGGAAGAGGAGGTCAGCGACCTTATGGGTCTGCTGCGCTTCTACCTGCGCAGCGAAGTCGCCGAGTTGCACCGGGGGGGCGTCCGCCTGCGTGTCATCGGCGACCGGTCCCGCCTGTCCGCCGACATCAACCGGCTGATCGACAATGCCGAAGATATGACCCGCGACAACCGGGTGATGACCCTGGTGGTCGCGCTCAGCTACGGGTCCCGTCTGGAGATCGTCCAGGCTGCCCGCCGTTTGGCGGAAGAGGTGGCTGCCGGTCGCCTGACGCCGGAGGCCATCGACGAGAGCGCGCTGTCGGCGCGGCTCTACACGGCCGACATTCCCGACCCCGACCTGATCATCCGCACCAGCGGCGAGAAGCGGATCAGCAATTTCCTGCTCTGGCAGGCGGCTTACACCGAGCTGGTCTTCGTGGACACCCTGTGGCCCGATTTCACCAAGCGCGATCTGGAGGCGGCGATTGAAGAGTTCCACCGAAGGGAACGCCGCTTCGGCGCCACCACCGCCGGATCCCACTGACACTCCAGTTTCCGCCGCCGCGCCGCCAACCACGTCCAGGGCCGGGGACCTCAAGGTCCGCGTCCTGTCGGCTCTGGTGATGGCGCCGGTCGTGCTGGGTGCCGTCTGGCTCGGCGGATGGGTCTTCCATGCCCTGATCGCTTTCGGATCGGTGGTCGCCGTTTCCGAATGGACCAACATCGTCCCCAGCGCCCGGCGTCTGCCGGCCCGGCTGATGGCTGCGATCGGCATCGTGGTCGCGCTGATGGTGCAGCTCGCCGCCGGCCCAGCCGCCGCGTTGGGGGCTGCGGCAGCCTTCGCCGTTCTGACCGCCGTCGTCGGCGGCGGCCCCGACCGGGGGCTGCTGGGCTTCGGCGTCTTGTATGTCGCTGTCGGCATGGCCGGCCTGATGTGGCTGCGCGATCTGCCGGACGTCGGGCTTTCCCTTTTCCTGTTCGTGCTCATCGCCATCTGGGCGACCGATATCGGCGCCTATGCCGCCGGACGCAGCATCGGCGGCCCAAAGCTCGCGCCGCGAATCAGCCCGAAGAAGACCTGGGCCGGGCTGATCGGCGGCATGGCGTCGTCCGCCCTGTTCGGTTGGCTGGTGGCGCTTGCCTTCGGGGCGTCGCGTCCGGATATCGCCCTGGTCTTGGGTGCCGCCGTCGCTGTCGTCGGCCAAGCCGGTGACCTGTTCGAATCGGCCTTGAAGCGGCGCTACAATGTGAAGGACAGCGGCCAGCTCATTCCCGGGCATGGCGGCATCCTCGACCGCATCGATGGGCTACTAGCCGCAGCCCCGGTGTTGGCCTTGTTCCACGCGGCTGTTGGAACGGTTCTGTCATGGTGGTGAAAGCGGAAGCGGCGCCTGATGCGCCGCGGAGCGTGACGATCCTCGGGTCCACGGGCTCGGTCGGAACGCAGACCGTGGACCTCGTTTCCCGCGATCCCGAGCGCTTTCCGGTCGAGGCGCTGACCGCCAACCGCAATGTCACCCTGTTGGCGCAGCAGGCCCGGCAGCTGAATGCCCGCATGGCCGTGGTCGCCGACCCTGCCGCCTACGCCGAACTGAAAGATCTGCTGTCCGGCTCCGGGATCGAGGTCGCCGCCGGTTCGGACGCAGTGGCTGCGGCCGCGGAGCGTCCGGCCGATTGGGTGATGGCCGCCATCGTCGGCGCCGCCGGGCTGGAGCCGACCCTCGCCGCGGTCCGCCGGGGCGCCATCGTCGCCTTCGCCAACAAGGAGGTGCTGGTCTGTGCCGGCGCCTTGATGATGGAAGAGGTGAAGACGCACGGCGCCACGCTTCTACCGGTCGACAGCGAGCATTCGGCCATCTACCAGGTTTTCGACTTCGAACGCACCGACAGCGTTGCACGCCTGATCCTGACGGCATCCGGCGGCCCCTTCCGCACCAGGGACCGCGGGTTCATGGCCGCGGCGACACGGGAACAGGCGGTGGCCCATCCGACCTGGGAGATGGGCGCCAAGATTTCCGTGGACAGCGCGACGATGATGAACAAGGGACTTGAGTTGATCGAGGCCCATTTCCTGTTCGGCATTCCTGAAGACCGCATCGATGTGCTGGTCCACCCGCAGTCAGTCGTTCATTCGCTGGTGGAATATGTCGACGGTTCGGTCCTTGCTCAGCTCGGAACGCCCGACATGCGCACACCCATCGCCTACTCCCTCGGCTGGCCCGCGCGCATCGCCACCCCGGCAGAGCGGCTGGATCTGGTCAAGGCGGCGACGCTGACCTTCGAAGCGCCGGATCCCGTGCGATTCCCGGCACTTCGGCTGGCCCGGGCCGCCTTGCAAAGCGGTGGGGGCGCTCCTACTATACTGAGTGCCGCCAATGAGGTGGCCGTTCAGGCGTTTCTCGACCGCCGGATCGGCTTTCTCGACATCGAACGCATCGTCGAGGAGACGTTGGCGGCGTTGCCCCACCGCCCGCTGCGCGATCTCGCCGCCGTGCGGGAGGCCGATGCGGATGCGAGGCGGGAAGCCGCCGGCCGCGTGACGGCCATCGGTGCGACGGCGGTTGGCAGCCGATGATCCGCGTTCGAGGCGCTGGAAGGCGCAAGGGTTGATATGGACGTTATCGGCGGTTTCTGGACTTCGGTGCTGGCTTTCCTGTTGGTCCTCACCGTGCTCGTCTTCGTGCACGAGCTTGGTCACTATCTGGTCGCGCGCCGCAACGGCGTGCGGATCGAGACCTTCTCCATCGGCTTCGGACCGGAATTGTTCGGGTTCACCGACAGGGTCGGCACACGCTGGAAGTTCAGCGCGCTTCCGCTCGGCGGCTACGTCAAGATGTTCGGCGATGCCGATCCCGCCAGCACGCCCGGCGCTCATCTGACCGCCATGTCCCCGGAGGAGCGCGCAGTTTCGTTCCACCACAAGCGGGTGGGGCAGCGCGCGGCGATCGTCGCGGCCGGTCCGATCGCCAACTTCGTCTTCTCCATTGTCGTCTTGGCTCTGCTGTTCATGACCGCTGGCCAGTCCTTCACTCCGCCGGACGTTGGCGGCGTGCAGCCGGGCAGTGCGGCGGAGCGTGCCGGGATTCAGCCGGGCGACCTGATCCTGTCGGTCGACGGCACCGGCGTGCAGCGATTCGAGGAAATTCGCCAGATCGTCTCGATCCGTCCGGGAGAGCCCCTGGCCGTCGAATTGAAGCGCGACGGCCGGGTGATGACCCTGACGGCGACGCCGGATTCCCAGTCCGTGACTGACCGACTCGGCAATGCCCACCAGATCGGGTTGCTCGGTATCAGCCGTGGCAGCGTCGGGATGATGCGTCATGACCCGCTGACCGCAGTCTGGCAGGCGGGACGAGAAGTCGCAGGCATGGTCACCGGCACCTTCACCGCACTGGGCCAGATGGTCCAAGGATCGCGCGGAACGGAAGAGTTGGGCGGGCCGTTGCGCATCGCCCAGATGTCGGGCGAGGTGGCGCAATCCGGCTGGTATCCCCTGGTGTGGTTCATGACCTTCCTGTCGGTCAATCTGGGGCTGATCAACCTGTTTCCGGTGCCGATGCTGGACGGTGGACACCTGCTTTTTTACGGCATCGAAAAGCTGCTCGGCCGGCCTCTCGGAGCGAGAGCGCAAGAATACGGTTTCCGAATTGGATTGGCCTTGGTATTAACGCTCATGGTCTTCGCCACGTGGAACGACCTTGTTCAATTGCGCGTGGTCGATTTCTTCCGGGGACTGGTTTCCTAAAACCAGCCCCTTGCCAGGGAGCGTGATTTGCCGGTGTCGAGCAAAGTTCTGGTGGCGGGCCTGCTGGCCGGCTGCGCCATGACGACGGTGTCTGTCGCCCTCGCCCAAAACGCCGCCTCGCCCGGGCGGGCGCCGGCGGGGACCGGGTCCATGGTCGCCCAGGTTTTCAGCGGCGGTACGGTGCGCGACATCCGGGTCGAAGGCACTCAGCGAATCGAAACCTCCACGGTCCGCTCCTATCTGACCGTCCAGCCCGGCGACCCGTTCGATCCGGACCGGATCGACCAGTCGTTGAAGTCGCTGTTCAACACCGGCCTGTTCGCCGATGTCGTGCTGAAGCGCGAGGGCGACACGCTGGTGGTGACGGTGGCGGAGAACCCGATCATCAACCGCATCGCGTTCGAGGGGAACCGGCGCATCGACAAGGAGACGCTGGACAAGGAAATCCAGCTGCGTCCCCGTGTCGTCTACACGCGCACCCGGGTTCAGTCCGACGTCCAGCGCATCCAGGAGATCTACCGGCGCCAGGGCCGCTTCGGCGCCACGGTGGAACCGAAGATCATCCAGCTCGACCAGAACCGCGTCGATCTGGTGTTCGAGATCAACGAGGGCGTGCGCACCGGCGTGCGCGGCATCACCTTCATCGGCAACGAGCATTTCTCGGACGGGACGCTGCGCGAGACCATCCAGACCAAGGAAACGGCTTGGTGGCGGTTCCTGTCGTCGGATGACAACTACGATCCGGACCGCCTGAACTACGACCGCGATCTGCTGCGTCGCTACTATCTGAGGGAAGGCTACGCCGACTTCCGCGTCGTTTCGGCGGTGGCCGAGCTGACGCCGGACAAGTCCGACTTCTTCATCACCTTCACCATCGAGGAAGGCGAGCGCTACAAGTTCGGCAAGGTCGACATCAAGACCTCGCTGAAGCAGCTCGATCCCGTGGTTCTGCAGGACAGCGTCAACACGACCGAGGGCGACTGGTACAACGCCCAGAAGGTCGAAGACACGATCACCAAGCTGACGAACGCCGTCGGCGACCTGCAATACGCCTTTGTGGACGTCCGGCCGCGGATTTCGCGCAACCGCGAAACTCACACCATCGACATCACCTACGAGATCAACGAGGGGCCGCGCACCTTCGTCGACCGCATCGATATTTCGGGCAACGTCCGCACGCTCGACAAGGTGATCCGCCGCGAGATGCTGCTGTCAGAGGGCGACCCCTTCAACTCGTCGAAGCTGAAGCGTTCCGAGCAGCGCATCAAGGACCTCGGCTTCTTCGAGCGCGTGAACGTCACCACGTCCGAAAGCAGCGCTCCGGACCGCACGGTTGTGAACGTCGACGTGGCCGAGCAGTCCACCGGTGAAATCTCCATCGGTGCCGGCTTCTCGACCTCCGACGGTCCTCTGGGTGACTTCTCGATCCGTGAGCGCAACCTACTCGGCCGCGGTCAGGACCTGCGTCTGGGCGCGACGCTGTCGGGTCGGCGCCAGTTGTACGACGTCTCCTTCACGGAGCCGTACTTCATGGACCGGGATCTGTCGGCCGGTGTCGATCTGTTCCGGACGCGGTACAATTACCAGGACGAAAGCTCGTTCAACGAGAAGAATACCGGTTTCGCCTTGCGCCTGGGGTATCCGCTGACCGAGAGCCTGCGCCAGCGCGTCTATTACCAGCTGCAGGACACGCTGATCGAGGAAGTGCCGACCACCGCGTCGAAGTACATTCAGGAACAGCGCGGCGAGCGCATGACCTCGCTGATCGGTCAGGAACTGACCTATGACGTCCGCAACAGCAAGCTGACGCCGACCGAGGGTTATTTCATCCGGCTGACCAACGACATTGCCGGTCTCGGCGGTTCGGTGCGTTTCCTGCGGAACAAGCTGGCCGGTGGTTACTATCTGCCGCTCGGCGAAGACCAGTGGGTGCTCAGCACGACGGGCGAGATCGGTTACATCCACGGTCTCGGCAAGAAGGTCGATCTGGGCGACCGCTTCTTCATCGGCGGCGATACGCTGCGCGGTTTCAACACCGCCGGTATCGGTCCCCGCGACATCACGACCGGCGATGCGCTCGGCGGCACCCGCTATGCCCGCGCCTCGGTGGAAATGAGCTTCCCCTTCGGCCTGCCGGAGGAGTTCGGTCTGCTTGGGCATGCCTTCACCGATGTCGGTACGTTGGGCAAGGCCGATATCAGCGATCCGAACGTGAAGGATGACGAGAGCATCCGCGTTTCCGTCGGCACCGGCGTGTCTTGGAAGTCGCCGTTCGGCCCGATCCGGCTCGATGTCGCATTGCCGATCCGCAAGGAAGGCTACGACAAAAAAGAGCTCATCCGCTTCAGCTTCGGAACCAGGTTCTAAGATGCAATCCATCCTGTCGAAGACGCCGATCCGCGTCGCCGTCCTGTCGGTCGTTGCCGCCACCGGTCTCCTTTTTGCCGCGACCTCCGCCCAGGCCCAGGCCCAGTCGGCGCCCAAGGCCGAGGCGCCGGCGCCGGGAGCGGAGCTGAAGGCGCCGGTCATTGCCGTGATCGACGTGCAGAAGATCATGCAGGAATCCAGCGCATCGAAAGGCATCACCAAGTCCTTTGAATCGCTCCGGGATTCCTATCAGAAGGAAATCTCCGCGCTGGAGGACAAGCTCCGCAAGAACGAGGATGAACTGCGCAAGCAGCAGACCGTCCTGTCGCCGGAAGCTCTTGCCAACAAGCGTCGAGATTTCGAAAAGCAGGTCGCGGACGTCCAGAAGACCGTCCAGACCCGCAAGCGGGCGCTGGAGACCAGCCTGAACGAGGCGATGGCCGTCGTTCACAAGACGATGGTAGAGGTCGTGGCGGATATTTCCCGCGAACGCGGCGCCAACCTCGTTCTGGCCCGTCAGCAGTTCGTTCTCGTCGACACCCAGCTCGATGTCACCGACGCCGTGATGGAGCGTGTCAACAAGAAGCTGCCGCAGGTTGCCCTGAACGTTCCGAAGCCGTGATGCCGGCTTGATCAGGGCCGCCGCCATCCTGTGGGGATGGTGGCGGCCCTGTCCGTTTCCGGGCTGCGGCGGTTGCGATCGCCGCGGAAATGGGGCAAGAAGGCGGAGCAAACAAGAAGGCACCGGTGTTCCTCATCGGGGCGGTGGTGCCCATTCCCCGGAAAGGGGAATGCTGAACTCTATCGGTTGGTGGAAAGGCGGGCGGCCGGGCAATGGACGTGACGGCGGACAACAACGCGCAAAGCAAGAAGATCGACGACATCGACATCATGCGGATCATGCAGATGATCCCGCATCGCTACCCGATCCTGATGATCGACCGGGTGATCGATGTGACGCTGGGCGAAGGCGCCACCGGCGTGAAGAACGTCACGATCAACGAGCCCTTCTTCCAGGGTCACTTCCCGTCGCGCCCGGTCATGCCGGGCGTGCTGATCATCGAAGCGATGGCCCAGACCTCCGCGGTGCTGGTGGTGGCGACCCTGGGTCCGGATGCGGAAGGCAAGCTGGTCTATTTCATGACCGTCGACGAGGCGCGCTTCCGCCGCCCCGTCACGCCTGGAGACACCATCCACATCCACGTCACCAAGCAGCGGCAACGCGCCAACGTTTGGAAGTTCAAGGGCGAGGCCAAGGTCAACGGCGTTCTCGTCGCTGAAGCCGTCTATTCCGCCATGATCCTGGACGAAAAATGACCGTCTCCATCCATCCGTCCGCCGTCGTCGATCCCGCGGCCAAGCTCGGGGAGGGGGTTGATATCGGCCCCTTCTGCGTCGTCGGTCCCGACGTCACGCTGGACGATGGCGTTCGGCTGGTTTCGCATGTGGCGGTCGATGGGCGTACCCGCATCGGCACCGAAACCGTCATCTATCCTTTTGCGTCCATCGGCCACCGCCCGCAGGATTTGAAGTTCCACGGCGAACCGTCGGAACTGGTCATCGGCGCTCGCAATCAGATCCGCGAGCACGTGACGATGAATCCCGGTACCGAGGGCGGCGGGATGATCACGCGCGTCGGCGATGACGGGCTATTCATGATGGGGTCGCATGTGGCGCATGATTGCGTCGTCGGCGACCATGTCATCATGGCGAACAACGCCACCTTGGGCGGCCACGTCACCTTGGGGGACTATGTCATCATCGGCGGTCTGTCGGCGGTTCGGCAGTTCGTTCGCATCGGCTCCCATGCGATGATCGGCGGGATGTCGGGCGTCGAAAACGACGTGATTCCCTTCGGTCTCGTCATGGGCGATCGCGCCCGCCTCGCCGGCTTGAACCTGGTCGGGTTGGAGCGCCGCGGCTTCAAGAAGGACGACATCCATGCGTTGCGCGCCGCATACCGCATGTTGTTCGGCCCGGAAGGCACTTTTGCCGAGCGGGTGGAGGGGGTTGGACGGGATTTCGGTGAACGTGCGCTGATTTCCGACGTGCTGTCCTTCATCCGCGCCAAGGAAGCCCGGTCTCTCTGTCAGCCGCGCGAAGGCTGAGGCGACCGGCCGATGGCCGATACTTCACAGGCAGTCACATCCAGGCCCGCGGGGCCGAAGCTGGCGATCCTGGCTGGCGGCGGGACGCTTCCTGCCCGCATCGCCAGCGCTGTGTGCGGGCAGGGGCGTGAGGTCTTCATCGTCGCCTTCGACGGACACACTGATCCCGAGACCGTCGCCGGGCTGCCCCATATCTGGAGCCGCTTCGGTGCCGCCGGGACGATCCTGCGCCGCCTGCATGACGAGGGGGTGGGAGAGGTCGTGTTGGCCGGCCCGGTGAAACGCCCTTCCTTCACCGAACTCATGCCGGACTGGCGTACCGCGCGTTTCCTCGCCCGCGTCGGTACCCGCGCGCTGGGTGATGACGGCTTGCTTCGTGCCGTGGTCCGCGAAGTCGAAGAGGACGGATTTCGCGTCGTCGGGCTGCATGATCTGCTGAAGGACCTGCTGACCGTCGCGGGTCCGGTCGGCCGCTTCGCTCCGGACGCCGAAGCCGAGCGCGACATCGCGCGGGCGGTCGCGGTCGCCCGGACCATGGGTACGCTCGATGTCGGTCAGGGTGCGGTGGTTCAGCAGGGAATCGTTCTGGCGGTCGAGGCGATCGAAGGTACCGACGCCATGCTCGAACGCTGTGCCGGTCTGGCGCGGCCGGGTCCCGGCGGGGTGCTGGTCAAAGTGAAGAAGCCTAAACAGGATCGCCGCATCGACCTGCCGGCTATGGGCGTCACCACGGTGGAACGGGCCGCCGCCGCCGGGTTGCGCGGCATCGCGGTCGAGGCGGGCGGCAGCCTGTTGATCGACCGTCCGGGAGTGGCGGAGGCGGCGGACCGCCTCGGCCTGTTTGTCGTCGGTATCGAGATCCCGCCATGAATGGTCCTGCCATGGCGGAAAATGGTCCGACCCTGTTCCTGATCGCCGGCGAGCCGTCCGGCGACGCCCTTGGGGCACGGCTGATGGCGGCTGCGAAGCGGTTGACCGGCGGCCGGGTGCGCTTCGTCGGTATCGGCGGCGAACGGATGATGGCGGAGGGGCTCGTCAGCCTCTTTCCCATGGCCGAGCTGACGCTGTTCGGGATTTTCGAACTGCTGCCCCACCTGCCGAACCTGATTCGCCGCATCGATCAAACGGTGGCGGAGATCATACATGTGCGCCCCGATGCGGTGGTCGGTATCGACTCCCCCGGCTTCACGGTGCGCGTGGCGAAGAAGGTGCGCGCGGCGGATCCCGCCATCCCCTTGATTCACTACGTCGCGCCGACCGTTTGGGCCTGGAAGCCGAAACGTGCCGCCAAATACGCGGCCATCTACGATCACCTGCTTGCGGTGCTTCCCTTCGAGCCGCCCTACTTCGAGAAGGAAGGGCTTGCCTGCACCTTCGTCGGCCATTCGGTCGTCGAGGGCGGCGCTGGACAGGGGGACGGTGCTGGCTTCCGCCTGCGTCATGGGATCGCTGCGACCGACCGCATCGTGGCCGTGCTTCCCGGCAGTCGAAAAGGCGAGGTGTCGCGCTTGTTGCCCGACTTCCGCGCGACTCTCGACCTGCTGCGCCCCTCTCATCCGAATCTGATTGTCGTGGTGCCGACGGTGGCAACGGTGCGCGACCGGGTTGCGGCTGCCATCGCCGATTGGCCGGTTCGAACCGTCATGGTGGAAGGCGACACGGAAAAATACGACGCTTTCGCTGCGGCGGAGGTCGCACTTGCGGCATCGGGCACCGTTGCGCTGGAACTGGCGCTCGCGCGGTTGCCGACGGTCATCGCCTACCGGCTGAACCCGATCACGGTCGCACTCTATCGCCGTCTGATCCGGGTGAAGTATGTCAACCTCGTCAACCTGATGCGCGATGACATGCTGGTGCCGGAACTGCTGCAGCAGGATTGCCGACCGGATAGACTGGCGGCCGAACTTGGCCGCCTGCTGGATGACTCCACGGCGCGTCAGGAGCAGATCGACGGCGTCGCCGAGGTCGCCCGCTGGCTGGGGCAGGGCGATACGCCGCCCAGCGAACGCGCTGCCCGCACCATCCTCGATGTCGTCACGGAGAAGCGAGCGAACTGCTCCCAAAAGGGCGAACCTGGAACGGGAGAACAGAAACCATGAGCGAATTCCGACTGTTGCACACGATGCTGCGCGTGCTGGATCTGGAGAAGTCGCTGGACTTCTACACCCGGCTGCTCGGCATGAAGCTCCTGCGCCGCAACGACTATGAAGGCGGTCGCTTCACCCTCGCGTTCGTCGGTTACGGGGAGGAGTCCGACACGGCCGTTCTGGAACTGACCCACAACTGGGATCAGAAGGAGCCGTACGAGATCGGAACCGCCTATGGCCACATCGCGCTCGGCGTCCCGGACATCTACGGCACTTGCGAAAAATTGGCGTCCGAAGGCGTCAAGATCCCGCGTCCTCCCGGCCCGATGAAGCATGGCACCACCGTCATCGCCTTCATCGAAGATCCCGACGGTTACAAGGTCGAATTGATCGAGCGGAAGTAGAGTTTCGCTGACCTACCGGTCTTCGACTGGGGCGTGGCCGGTATCGGCTGCGCCTCATTTTATTTTCTCAGGCTCCTCCGCCGCCACGCGACGGAAGCGTGCCCGATAGTTTGCCGGGCTCAATCCCAACCGCAGGCGGAAATGGTGCCGCAGGGTGGCGGCGGATCCGAAGCCGACCCGGGTCGCCACCTCCTCCACCGGGAGGCTGCTGCATTCCAGCAGGTCGCGGGCTCGTGACAACCGTTCCATCAGCAGCCAGTCCCCGGGGGTGGTGCCGGTCATCGACTGGAAGCGGCGAAGGAAGGTTCGCAGGCTCATGCCGGCTCGGGACGCCATGCTCGACAGGCTATGGTTCTCCGACAGCGTCTGGCGCAGGTGGTCGAGCAGCGGGGCCAGACGGGCGCCTTCGCGGGCGACGGGGACCGGGGTTTCGATGAACTGGGCCTGCCCGCCCTCACGGTGGGGCTGGACCACCAAGCGGCGTGCGACGCTGTTCGCCGCTTCCGGTCCGAAGTCCCGGCGGACGAGATGCAGGCAGAGATCGATGCCGGCCGCACTGCCGGCCGAGGTCAGGATATTGCCCTCGTCCACATACAGCACGTCCGGAACCACTCGTATATCCGGATAGAGCTTCCCCAGCGTCGCAGCATATCGCCAATGCGTGGTCGCGCGGCGACCGCTCAGAAGTCCGGCGGCCGCGAGTACGAAGGCGCCGGAGCAGATCGACAGGATGCGTGCGCCGCGGGCTTCCGCTAGCCGCAGCGCGTCGATCAGGGGATCGGGGACCGGCTCGCTTGCGCCGCGCCAGCCGGGAACGACGATGACGTCGGCTTGGTCGAGCAGGTCGAGCCCGCCGTCTGCTTCGATCCGAATGCCTCCCATGGCACGCAGCGGACCGGCATCGAGTGCCGCCACGGCGAAGCGATACCAATCCGGTCCGAGTTCCGGGCGCGGCAAGCCAAACACCTCGACGGCGACGCCGAACTCGAAGGTACAAAGGCCGTCATAGGCGAGAGCGACGGCCAGCGGGGACGAGGCTTTTGGCATGAACTGTACGATAGCTGGCAGTCATGCCACTTTCCAGCCGAACGTGCGACGGGGATGATAAGGCCATCTCCCCCAGTCAGGCGATTGCCGAGAGGATCCTATGGCCAGTCTCGTTACCGAAATTCCCGCGGCGCCGTCCATGGAGGCGGCGATCCATTTTGCCGGCCGGTTGTCGCTGGAGACCGATTGCTGGGACGTGTGTGAGTCCCTGAAGTCCGAGGCACCGGATTTTGTCCTGCTGGATGTCCGCGGACCGGCGGCCTACGCAAGAGGGCATGTGCCGGGGGCGTTGCATCTGCCGCATGGCAAGATCACGGAGAGACGCATGGCGGAATGGCCGGAGGGAACGCTGTTCGTGGTCTATTGCGCCGGTCCGCACTGCAACGGGGCGGATCGCGCGGGCCTGCGTTTGGCGCGGATCGGGCGGCCGGTCAAGCTGATGATCGGCGGCGTGGCGGGCTGGATCGACGAAGGATTCGCTTTGGAAAGTGAAAGCTGAACCGTCGCCTCAGATGAAGACGATTCCGGCAACCAGGGCCAGGATGAGCAGGTAAACGATCATCCGGCGGACCCGCCAGCCAAGCGGTGCCCGGTTGTCGTTGGCCGGCGGGCGCAGACGCACCCGCCGGGCCGGAACGATGTACGCAGTCGGGTCCTGGGCGGCTCCGTTGGAGCCGCCCATTCCGATATGGGCTGTGGGCCGGTTAGCCACGCTCGGCCAGCGGCACGAACGGCCGCTTGACGTCGCCGGTGTAGAGCTGACGCGGACGGCCGATCTTCTGCACCGGGTCCTCGATCATCTCCTTCCACTGGCTGATCCAGCCGACGGTGCGGGCCAGCGCGAACAGCACGGTGAACATGCTGGTCGGGAAGCCCATCGCCTTCAGGATGATGCCCGAATAGAAATCGACATTCGGATAGAGCTTCTTCTCGATGAAGTACTCGTCCGACAGGGCGATCTTCTCCAGTTCCATCGCGATGTCCAGCAGCGGCTCGTCCTTGATGCCGAGCTCGCCGAGAACCTCGTGGCAGGTCTGGCGCATGACCTGGGCGCGCGGGTCGTAGTTCTTGTAGACCCGGTGGCCGAAGCCCATCAGGCGGAAGTTGTCGTTCTTGTCCTTGGCGCGGCGGACGAACTCGGGGATGCGCTCGACCGAGCCGATCTCCTCCAGCATCTTCAGCACGGCCTCGTTCGCACCGCCATGGGCCGGACCCCACAGCGAGGCGATGCCGGCGGCGATGCAGGCGAACGGGTTGGCACCCGACGAACCGGCGAGGCGGACGGTCGAGGTCGAAGCGTTCTGCTCGTGGTCGGCGTGCAGGATGAAGATCTTGTCCATCGCCTTGGACAGGATCGGGTTGACCTTGAACGGCTCGCAGGGCGTGCCGAAGGTCATGTAGAGGAAGTTCTCCGCGTAGGACAGGTCGTTGCGCGGATACATGAAGGGCTGGCCGGTCGAGTACTTGTAGGCCATCGCAGCGATCGTCGGCATCTTGGCGATCAGGCGGTGCGCGGCGATCTTGCGCGCGGTCGGATCGTTGATGTCCAGCGAGTCGTGGTAGAAGGCCGACAGGGCGCCGACGACGCCGCACATGATCGCCATCGGGTGGGCGTCACGGCGGAAGCCGCTGTAGAACTTGGTCAGCTGCTCATGCACCATCGAGTGACGGCGCAGGATGTTCTCGAATTCCGTGCGCTCGACCGCGGTCGGCAGATGATTGTTGAGCAGGAGGAAGCAGACTTCCGGGAAGGTCGAATGCTCGGCCAGCTCGTCGATGGCGTAGCCGCGGTGCAGCAGAACACCCTCGTCGCCATCGATGTAGGTGATGCCCGACTCGCAGCTGCCGGTGGAGGTGAAGCCCGGATCGTAGGTGAAATAGCCGGTCTCGGCGTAGAGCTTGCGGATGTCGATCACGCTCGGCCCGACGCTGCCGTGCATGATCGGCATCGTGACCTGCTTGCCCGTCTTATTGTCGATGAGGGTTACGGTATCCTTGCCGTCCTCAATCTGGGTCATCTCGGCACGTCCTTATCGTTGAGGGTCGGGCTTGGCGCCCTTTTTTCGTCGGCGCAGCATAGTTCCATGGCTGCCTGATGGCAACGCACGGAAATGACCATCATGCTGCACCCGCTGCATCGCGGATGCGAGAAAGCGTCGCTTCCCGACCCAGCAGTTCAGCCACCTCGAAGATCGGCGGCGACACCGTCGACCCGGTCAGCGCCGCGCGCAGCGGTTGCGCCACCTTGCCCAGCTTCTCGCCCCGCGCCTCGGCGAAGCCGCGGACCTGTGCCTCCAGAGCCGCCGCGGTGAAGTCGGTCTCTGCGGCGAAGGCTGCCGCCAGTTCCTTCAACAGCCCGCGGCCCCTTTCGTCCAGCAGGGCGGATGCCTTCTCATCATAGCTGAGCGGCTGCGGCGCCACGTAGAAACGTGCGCTCTGCGCCAGATCGACCACCGTGCGGGCACGCTGCTTCAGCCCGTTCATCGCCCGCGTCAGAAGGTCGCGCTCGGCGTCGGTCAGGGCGCGGCCGAGTTCCGCCTCCAACCGCGGCGCGGCCAGGTCGAGCAGTCGGGAATCGTCGGCCAGCCGCATGTAGTGGGCGTTGAGATTCTCCAGCTTGGCGAAATCGAAGCGCGACGGCGAGCGGCCGATGCTCTCCAGGTTGAACCACTCGATCGCCTGTTCGGTCGAGATGATCTCGTCGTCGCCGTGCGACCAGCCGAGCCGCAGCAGGTAATTGCGAACCGCTTCCGGCAGGTAGCCCATGTCCCGATACGCATCGACGCCGAGTGCGCCATGCCGCTTGGACAGCTTGGCGCCGTCGGGGCCGTGGATCAGCGGGATATGGCCGAAGCGCGGCAGGTCCCAGCCCATCGAGTTGAAGATCTGGATCTGGCGGAAGGTGTTGGTCAGATGGTCGTCGCCGCGGATCACATGGGTGACGCCCATGTCGTGGTCGTCCACCACCACGGCCAACAGATAGGTGGGCGTGCCGTCGGCGCGCAGCAGGATCAGGTCGTCGAGTTGGGCGTTCTGCACCGTCACCTCGCCCTGGACGAGGTCGTTCAGGACGGTCTGGCCTTCCTGCGGCGCCTTCAACCGGATCACCGGCGCCACGCCGGCAGGGGCGTCGGACTCGGGACGGTCGCGCCAGCGGCCGTCATAGCGCATCGGCTGTCCGGCGGCCTTCTGGGCGGCGCGCATCTCCTCCAGCTCTTCCGGACTGCAATAGCAGCGGTAGGCCTTGCCAGC
This sequence comes from Azospirillum endophyticum, assembly GCF_016595245.1. Taxonomy (GTDB): domain Bacteria; phylum Pseudomonadota; class Alphaproteobacteria; order Azospirillales; family Azospirillaceae; genus Azospirillum; species Azospirillum endophyticum. Next base: position 65,176 of record NZ_JAENHM010000007.1, on the reverse strand, counting down.
GGCGATCATCTGGTGGGCCACCTCGGCATGGCGGTCCTTGCGCTCGAACTGGCTCACGCCGTCGCCGTCCCAATCCAGGCCCAGCCACTGCAGTCCGTCGATGATGGCGTCCACCGCCGCCTGGGTCGAGCGTTGCCGGTCGGTGTCTTCGATCCGCAGCAGGAACTTGCCGCCGGTGTTGCGGGCGTACAGCCAGTTGAACAGGGCGGTGCGGCCACCGCCGATGTGCAGAAAGCCGGTCGGCGACGGAGCGAAGCGGGTGACGACGGTCATCGGTCTCTCAATTTCCGGTTCGGCGCTGGTATGATGCGCCGGTGGTTCGACACCGAGGTTTAACACAGCCCCCCGGCTTGGAGGCAATGCGATGCGCGCATGGACGGTTGTTGAGAGGTACGCGGGCGGCATTGCTGCGGCGGGAATCCGTTACCGGTGACGGCCGCAGGCTGGCCCGAGGAGGAGTCGGACGATCCCCCGGCGATCGACGGACGCTGGCGGGGCCTGCTGGTGCGCACGCGAAGGCGACTCGCGGCAGTGGCGGAGGCCGAGGGGGAGCGCTGGGTGCTGTGGCTGCCTGTTGCCTTCGGAGCGGGGGTATCGCTGTATTTCGACCTGCGGCAGGAGCCCGCGTGGTGGATCGGAGCGGCGGCACTGGCCGGATGTGCGGGCCTGCTGCTGGCGGTGCGGCGATGGTTCGCGCTTGCCGGCTTGGTGTTGACGCTGCTGACGGCAGCGGCCGGGTTCCTGGTGGCGCAGGCGCATACGGCCCGGATGGCGGCGCCGATCCTGACCCGCAGCATCGCAGGGGCGACCGTTACCGGACGGGTGATGGCGGTGGAGCGGCGTCCGGGAGCGACGCGCATCACGCTGCGCGAGCCGACGGTCAGCCGGCTGCCGCCGGAGCGGACGCCGGCGGCGCTTCGGATCCGACTGTCGGACCGGCACCCGGCTCCGGCTCCCGGATCGGTGGTCCGGCTGCGGGCGACGTTGCTGCCGCCCCAGGCGCCGGCCGAACCCGGAGCCTTCGACTTCCAGCGGCGGGCCTGGTTCATGGGGCTCGGCGCCACCGGATTCGCCACGGGGGCCGCCGAGCAGGTGGAGGCGGCGCCGGTAACGGGGTGGAGCATGGTCACCATCGCCTTCGAACGGGCGCGCGGGGCCATCGCCGAGCGGGTCGCGGCGGCGATCGGCGACCCGGTGGAAGCCAGCGTCACCACCGCCCTGCTGAACGGCGAGGAGTTCGGCATTCCGGAATCGACGCTGGACGACTTCCGCAACAGCGGCCTGGCGCATCTGCTGTCGATCTCCGGCCTGCATGTGGGCATCGCCGCGGGCATCCTGTTCTATGTGGTGCGGGCCATGCTGGCCGCCGTGCCCTATATCGCCCTGCGTTGGCCGATCAAGAAGATCGCGGCGCTGTTCGGCATCCTGTCGGCGCTCGCCTACACGATGCTGGTCGGGGCGCCGTTGCCGACGGTGCGGTCGGTGCTGATGACCGGCATGGTGATGGGGGCGATCATGCTGGACCGCCATCCCCTGAGCATGCGGCTGGTCGCCTTCGCCGGGCTGGTCACCATCGCCATGGACCCGGAAGGAATGCTGGGGCCGAGCTTCCAGATGTCGTTCGCCGCGGTGGTGTCGCTGATCGCCGCGTTCGAACGCGGAAGCCGCAGGCTGGCGGAATGGCGGCGCGATGCGGGATGGGTCTTGCGCGGGCTGTTCTATGTCGGCGGGATCCTGCTGACCAGCGTGGTGGCGACGCTGGCGACCTTGCCCTTCTCGCTCTTCCATTTCCAGCAGATCGCCTTCTACGGCGTGCTGTCGAACCTGATCGCCATTCCCATCACCTCCTTCTGGGTCATGCCGTGGAGCCTGATCGCCTATGCGCTGCTGCCGTTCGGGTTCGAGGCTCCGGCGGTGATCGCCATGAACTGGGGCGACAGGGCGGTGATCTGGACCGCGGAATTCTTCGGTCGCCTGCCCTGGGCTTCGCTGACCGTGCCGGCGATGCCGGGGGAGGGGTTCGCGGCGCTGGTGCTGGGCGGACTCTGGCTGTGCGTGTGGACGCGGCGGTGGCGCTGGGTGGGAGTGCTGCCCATCCTGGCGGGGCTCGCGTCGCCGATGCTGGCGGCGAGGCCGGACGTGCTGGTGTCCGGCGACGGGACGGTGATGGCGGTCAGGACGCCGGACGGGCGGCTCAGCGCCTCGGGCAAGGGGGGCGGCCGGCTGACCGAGACCTGGCGCGAGCGGGACGGCGAGCGGACGGCGGCGGAGCCCTGGCCGGCGGCGGGAGGATGGAGCGAGGGGGAACGGTCGCTGAGTTGCGATGCCCTCGGATGCCTGTATCGCGTGCGCGGAAAGACGGTCGCCCTGCCGCGCTTGCCGGACGCGCTGGACGAGGATTGCGGGACGGCGGACGTGGTGCTGACGGCAGCGGTGGCGCGGGGGTGCCGGGCGGAGTGGGTGGTCGACCGGTGGACGCTGCGGCATGAGGGCGCACACACGCTGACCGTCACGACGGATGGGGTACGGCTGGAAACGGTGCGGGGACTGAGGGGAGACCGGCCCTGGACCGGGGGGCGGTAGGAGTCGGCGCGCTTGCCCTCCACTCCGCCCCCCAGCCCGGACATGGGGTCAGTACTTGCGGACCAGACCGACCAGCTTGCCCTGCACCCGGACGCGATCGGCGCCGAAGATGCGCGTTTCGTAGGCGGCGTTGGCGGGTTCCAGAGCGATGGTGTTGCCCTTGCGACGCAGGCGTTTCAGCGTCACTTCGCCTTCATCCACGAGAGCGACGACGATGGTGCCGTTCTCCGCCGCATCGCAGCGTTGGATGACGATGGTGTCGTGGTCGAGGATACCGGCTTCGATCATCGAGTCGCCGGAAACCTCCAGAGCATAATGGTCGCCACCGGTCAGCATGGAGGCGGGAACGTCGACGAAGGCGCTGTTGTCGCGCAGCGCCTCGATGGGCGTGCCGGCGGCGATGCGGCCATAGAGCGGAAGCTGCACCGTCTCGTTCGCGGCGGCGGGAGTCGGGGCGGGCGGAGCGGTGTCGCGGCCGGCGAAGGCGAAATCGCCCTTGATGACGTTGGGCTGGAACTTCGGCTTGGGAGCCGCGGTCCGGTTGCGGGAGGCGTCCAGGCCCTCGGGAAGGCGGAGAACCTCCAGCGCGCGGGCGCGGTGGGGCAGGCGGCGGATGAAGCCGCGTTCCTCAAGACCGGTGATGAGGCGGTGGATGCCCGACTTGGACTTCAGGCCCAGGGCGTCCTTCATCTCGTCGAACGACGGCGAGACACCGCCCTGGCCAAGCCGTTCGTGGATGAACAGCAGCAATTCGTGCTGCTTGCGCGTGAGCATGGATGCCTCCCGGCCGTCGCCAGACTGAAGATGGAACAAAAACTAAACGTTGCTCCATGTTCTAGTTTGGTTCCTTCCGCGCGTCAAGCCCCCCATCGGCTTGTTTTAGAACTTGAGTGGAACATTTGGAACACCGTGAAACGGTTTTTCGGGTGCTGTTCACCTGTTCAGCCGGCCGTCCGAACGCTCTGTCCAAGTCTAGAGGCTGAGCGCTCCATCGGTCAAAGGGAGCACGGTCACCATGGCGCCGGCCGGTTCCGGATTGGCATGGGACGGGCGGGGAACCAGACAGTCGGCCTGGGCGTAGAGCGTGGTGATCGCGCTGTCCTGGCGGGCGAAAGGGGTCACGGTCAGGACACCGTCCGGACCGGCGGCGAGCGTGGCGCGCAGGTATTCTTCGCGCCGGTCGTTGGCCTTCAGCGCGGTGGTCAGGCGGGCCCGCAGCGGCGGACGCTCGTCCTCCGGCGGCAATCCCTGCAGCAGGCGCAGGATCGGGCGCAGGAACAGGACGGCGGTGACGCCGGTGGACACCGGATTGCCGGGCAGCCCCAGCAGGGGCACCGATCCGGCCCGGCCGAACATCAGCGCCTTGCCCGGCCGCATCGCCACGGCCTGCACCTCCAAGGCCACGCCGCGTTCGGCCAGCACGTCGCGCACGAGGTCGTAATCGCCCTGGGCGGCTCCGCCGGTGGTGACCAGCAGGTCGCAGCCGGCCGCGCCCTTCGCCAATTCGGCGACGCTGTCGGCCGTGTCCCTGGCGACGCCGAGATTGTGGGCGAGTCCGCCCTGGGCGGCGACGAGGGCGCAGAGGCCGAGCGCGTTGGTGCTGACGATCTGGCTCGGTCCCAGCGGGTCGCCGGGCAGGGCGATCTCGTCGCCGGTGGCGAGGATGGCGATGCGCGGCCGGCGATGGACCGACAGCCAGGGCACGTTGCCGCCGGCGGCCAGCGCGATGTCGCGGGCGGTCAGGCGCCGGCCCCTGGGCAGCAGTTCCTGTCCGATGGTGAAGTCGAAGCCGGCCTCGCGGACGAAGCGGCCGGCGACCACGGCGCGGCCGACCCGGACGGCGGTCTCGTCGGCGCTGCAATCCTCCTGCATCACCACGGCGTCGGCGCCGTCGGGCAGGGGGGCGCCGGTGAAGATGCGCACCGCCTCGCCGGGGCCGACGCTGCCGGTGAAGGCATGGCCGGCGGCGGATTCGCCGATGCGGCGCAGCGGGATCGGAGAATCCACGGTCGCGGCGGCGATGTCGGTGGCGCGCACCGCCCAGCCGTCCATGGCGGCGGCGTGGAAGGGCGGCTGGGTCAGCCGGGCGATCACCGGCTCGGCCAGCACGCGGCCCAGGGCGTCGGGCAAGGCCACGGTCTCCGCCGGCAAAGGGGCGAAGGCCGTCAGGATGCGGGCGCGCGCCTCGGCGACGGAGATCATGGCGTCAGGCTCCGGCCGGAGCGGTGGTGGAGGCGCCCCACTCCCCGCTCTTGCCGCCGGCCTTGTGCAGAAGGCGGACGTCGGTGACGGTCATGCCGCGGTCCACCGCCTTGCACATGTCGTAGACCGTCAATGCGGCGACGGTGACGGCAGTCAGCGCCTCCATCTCCACGCCGGTCTGGCCCTTCAGCTTGCAGGTGGCGGTGACGTCCACCGCGTTGCGCGCGGGATCGCAGGACAGGTCGACCTTGACCGAGGTCAGCATCAGCGGGTGGCACAGCGGGATCAGGTCCGGCGTGCGTTTCGCCCCCATGATGCCGGCCAGCCGGGCGACCGACAGCACGTCGCCCTTCTTCACCCCACCCTGCAGGATGAGCGCCAGGGTTTCCGGCTGCATCAGCACGGTGGCCGCTGCGGTGGCGGTGCGTTCGGTGTCGGCCTTGTCGGAGACATCGACCATCACCGCCTTGCCCTCGGCGTCGAAATGGGTGAAGCCGGTCATCGGACGGTCTCCCGCAAGGGTTTCTCCATGAAGACGCTGACGCCATTGTCTTCGTAGCAGGCGTAGGGTCCGCGCTCGGCGAAGCCTGCCTTGCGATAGAGCGCCAGCGCCTCGTGCTGGTGGACGCCGGATTCGAGCAGCAGGGCGGTCAGACCTTCCGCCCGCGCCTGTTCCTCCAGCCGGGCGAGCAGACGGTCGCCGATGCGATGGCCGCGCGCGGCGGGATCGACATACATCCGCTTGACCTCGCCGTATCCGGCAGGATCGACGCGCAGGGCGGCACAGCCGGCCGGAACGCCGTCCTTGCGGGCGACGAAGAAGCGCAGGTCCGGCGCCTCGAGCGCGCCGATGTCGAGCAGGTGGCAGGTCTCCGCCGGATAGAGGTCCAGCAGATAGCGGTCGAGCGCCGCCACCAGCGCGACCACCGCGTCCTGGCGCGGGCTTTCCGCGGCGATTGCGACAGCCGGCATCGGATCAGACCGGAGCCAGCAGGGCGCGGGTGGCGGCGGTCACGTCGGCCTGCCGCATCAGCGATTCGCCGACCAGGAAGCAGCGCGCCCCGACCTTCGCCATGCGGGCCAGATCGGCGGGGGTGTAGAGCCCGCTTTCCGCCACCAGCATGCGGTCGGCCGGAACGTTGGCCGCCAACTCCTCCGTCGTCGCGATGTCGACGGCGAGCGTCTTGAGGTTGCGGTTGTTGACGCCCAGCAGCGGAGTCTTCAGCAGCAGCGCGCGGTCCAGTTCGGCGCGGTCATGCACCTCGACCAGCACGTCCAGCCCCTGGGCGATGGCGGCGTCCTCGATCTCCGCCGCCTGGGCGTCCGACAGCGACGCCATGATGATGAGGATGCAGTCGGCGCCCAGTGCGCGGGCCTCGACGATCTGATAGGGATCGACCATGAAGTCCTTGCGCAGCACCGGCAGATCCACCGCGGCGCGGGCGGCCACCAGATACTCGTCCCTGCCCTGGAAATAGGGCTCGTCGGTCAGCACCGACAGGCAGCTCGCCCCGCCCTCGCGATAGGCGCGGGCGAGAGCCGGCGGGTCGAAGTCGGCACGGATCAGTCCCTTGGACGGGCTGGCCTTCTTGATCTCGGCGATCAGGCCATAGCGGCCGGCTTCCACTGCGGCGCCGAGTGCCCGGATGAAGCCGCGGGGCGGGTCGGTCTCGTTGGCGGCCCTGGCGGCGGCCTCCACCTCCGACAGCGGCCGGGCGGCCTTGCGGGCGGCGACCAGCGCGCGCTTGTCGTCGTTGATGCGGGTCAGAACGTCGCTCATCAGGCAATCGCCTCGTTGGTGATGGCGACCAGCCGGCGCAGGCGGTCGCGGGCGCCGCCGCTGTCGATGGCATCGGCGGCCAGCGCGACGCCGTCCTTCAACGTCGCGGCCTTGCCGGCCACCAGCAGGGCGGCGGCGGAATTCAGCAGGACGATGTCGCGGTAGGGGCTGCGCACCCCGTCGAACAGGGCATGGATCGCCTCGGCGTTGACCTGGGCGTCGCCGCCCTTCAGCTCTTCGATCCTGGCGCGGGCCAAGCCGGCGTCCTCCGGCGTCACCTCGAACACCGTGACCTCGCCGTCCTTCAACTGGGCGACGGTGGTCGGGCCGGTGGTGGTGATCTCGTCCAGCCCGTCGGAACCGTGGACGACCCAGGCCGCTTCGGAACCGAGTCGTTTCAGCACCTGGGCCAGCGGTTCCACCCACTGTTTGGAGAAGACTCCCAGCACCTGCCGCCTGGCGGTCGCCGGGTTGGCGAGCGGGCCCAGCAGGTTGAAGACGGTGCGGGTCCCGAGCTCGACCCGGGTCGGGCCGACGTTGCGCATGGCGAGATGATGGCGCGGCGCCATCAGGAAGGCGATCCCGGCGTCCCACAGCGCCTTGCGGACCAGTGCGAAGTCGCAGTCGAGGTTGACGCCGAGCGAGCCCAGCACGTCGGCGGCCCCGGATTTGGAAGAGATGGCGCGGTTGCCGTGCTTGGCGACCGGCACGCCGCAGGAGGACACCACCAAAGCCGCGGCGGTGGAGATGTTGTAGGTGCCGGCACCGTCGCCGCCGGTGCCGCAGGTGTCGATGGTGGCCGGGGGGGCCTCGACCGGGATCGCCTTGGCGCGCATGACCCGGGCGGCGCCGGTGATCTCGTCCACCGTTTCGCCGCGCACGCGCAACGCCATCAGGAAGCCGCCCATCTGCGACGGGGTGGCGTTGCCGGACATGATGATGTCGAAGGCGAAGCCGGCCTCGGCCTCGGTCAGGGCGGCGCCGGTGGCGACCTTGCCCAGGATGGCCTTCATGTCGGTCAGGTCGCCGCTCATGCCGCGTTCTCCAGACGGGGGCGGGTCAGGTCCAGGAAGTTCTGCAGGATCTTGTGGCCGTGCTCGCTCTCGATGCTTTCGGGGTGGAACTGCACGCCGTGGATCGGCAGTTCGCGGTGGGCCAGCGCCATGATCAGGCCGTCGGCGGTCTCGCCGGTCGCCTCCAGGCAGGCGGGCAGGCTGTCGCGCTCGACGATCAGCGAGTGGTAACGGGTGGCCCGGAACGGGCTGGGCAGGCCGGTCAGGACGCCGCGGCCCTGGTGCAGGATGTTGTCGACCTTGCCGTGCATGGGGACCGGCGCACGGATCACCCGGCCGCCGAAGGACTGGCCGATGGACTGGTGGCCCAGGCACACCCCCAACAGCGGCAGGCGGGCCTTGGCGGCGGCATCGATCAGGGGCAGGCAGATGCCGGCGCGGTCGGGATCGCAGGGGCCGGGGGACAGCACGATGCCGTCGGGGCGGAGCGCCATCGCCTCCTCCACCGTCAAGGCGTCGTTGCGGCGGACCTGCACGTCGGCGCCAAGCTCGCCCAGATAATGGACGAGGTTGTAGGTAAAGCTGTCGTAGTTATCGATGAGCAGCAGCATGCGCCTTCCGCCTTCCACCAGACCGTCCGGGCCGTTCCGGCCCTGTTCCAATGACCGACACCCTAGCCGCTGAGGGGGCGGATTTCCAGCTTCGGCGCAAATTCCGGCAGAGTGGGCTCAGGGCAGGGAGGGACCGGAGCAAGGAGCTTCCCTCAGCGGCAGTCGAGTTGCGGCGGGGTTTTCGGCACCTCCGGGACGGCGCCGCGGATGTCGGTTTCCAGCGTCAGGGTGCAGCGGCGGATCTGGCGGGGCAGGTCGGCGGCGAGCGTCGCCTGGGTGTCGCGGTAGCGGCAGACCAGGAAGACGTTTTCCCGACGGCCGCCGGTGAATTCCCAGACCTGGACGAGACTGCGGCCGCGCCGCGTCTCGCGGTCGGGGGCCAGGGTGGCGGGAGCGGCGGAGGCCATCTGGTCGGCGCGGTCGCCTTCGACCAGCGAGATGCCGACGAAGCCGTGACTGTCGCGGCCGGGGTAGGGCGACCAGCCGCCGGGCGCGTCGGGCTGCGCCTGGACCGTCAGGCTGGCCGGACATTGAAGCCCGCCGGCGGCATGCACGGAGGACCATGCGGCGGTCAGGAGACACGCTGCGGCAACGAGGATGGGGCGCATCGGGCGGGCTCCTGAGGGTGGCTTCACGGGATGGTTCGGCCGTCGATGGATGCGGGGCGCCCCACGGACTTTGTGCCGATTGGGCAATTGCGGTCGCAATGGCGGGGTGCCACTGTGCGCCGCCCCGGTCGCAGGATGGACATCGTCACCATGGCCCGCAAGGCGCCTTCCAAGGCCCGCAAATTTTCCCTTCCCCCGTTTCTGTCGAATCCCTTCGTCCTGGCCCTGGCCGCCGTCGCGGCGGTGTTCGCCGTGGCGATGGGGGTGGCGACGCTGACCGGCGGACGGTCCGGCGCCGGATCCGCCCAGCAGGCGCCCGTCCAGCAGGCCGCGGTCCAGCCATCGGCATCCTCGCCGTCGCCATCGGTGCCGGCGGCCAAGCCGGATGCCCCGGTGCCTGCTCAGCATACCGCAGACGGGGCGGAGCACGTCATCCCGGAAAAGCCGGCCCAGGCACAAGCCCAAGCCGAAGCGCGTCCGCCCGCCACCACCGTGGCGATGCTGCCGCCACCCGTTCCGCCGGCCCAGCCTCCGGTGCAGGCGCCGTCGGGCAACGCCGCGCTGTGGCGCAAGAACGCCCTGCCGACGGAAGTGCCGGCGGGCAAGCCGATCATCGCCATCGTCATCGACGACATGGGGCTGGACCGCAAGCGATCGGCCCGGATGGCCGGGCTGCACGGTCCGCTGACGCTGTCCTGGCTGCCCTATGCCCGCGACCTGTCGGCACAGTCGAAGGCGGCCCGCGCCAACGGGCATGAGCTGATGCTGCACATGCCGATGGAGCCCAGCGTGAAGGCGGATCCGGGCCCGAACGCCTTGCTGGTTTCGCTGGACAAGGGCGAAGTCGTGAAGCGGTTCCGCGCCGCGTTGGACAGTTTCGACGGCTATGTCGGGGTGAACAACCACATGGGCAGCCGCTTCACCGCCGATCGCGCGGCGCTGGCGCCGGTGCTGGCGGAGCTGCACCGCCGGGGATTGCTGTGGCTGGACAGCCGGACCACGCCCAACAGCGCCGGGATCGGGCTGGCGCAGGAGCTGAAGATGCCTTGGGTCGGCCGCGACATCTTCCTCGACAACCAGGAAACGGTGGCCGCGGTAAAGGCCCAGCTGGTCAAGACCGAGCAGGTGGCGAAGCGTCAGGGCTATGCGGTCGCCATCGGTCATCCCCATGATGCGACAATCGAAGCTCTGGCGTCCTGGCTGCCGGATGTGCGAAAGCGTGGCTTCGTTCTTGTCCCGGTCAGCGCGGTGGTGCGGACGCACCATGCCGGCGGCTGACCCCCTCTGTAAGGAAGCCCGTGGCGATGCCGGCAGTGATGACCGATGCGTACAAGGTCGAAGGGATGACCTGCGGCGGCTGCGCCCGCTCCGTTTCGAACGCGATCACCAAGGCGGCCCCCAATGCCGCGGTGACTGTCGATCTCGCCACCGGGACCGTCGTGATCGTCGGCGGCATCCCGGCCGAACTGGTGCAGCAGGCGGTGGAGGCGGCGGGATTCGACTTCGGCGGGCGGGCCGCCTGACGGCCGCTGCCTGATCACGGCCTTGTGCGGCGCAATAAAACCATTTCATCGATATGGATATTGCGGGATACTCGGGACGATGCGATCCGTTCCGTGAGGCTCCGATGCCGCTCTACACCTACCGCTGCAAGGCTTGCGGCCAAGGGTTCGAGACCCTGGTCCGTTCCGGCGAAACAGCGGTCTGCCCTTCCTGCGGCAGCGCCGATCTGACCCGCCAACTGTCGAACGTGGCGCCGGAGGGCAAGTCCGGCGCCATCGTCCAGTCGGCCCGCCGGCAGGCGGCGAAGGAGGGCCATTTCAGCAACTATTCGCGGTCGGAGCGGCCGAAGGGGCACGGGTAAGGGGTGGGGTGCGGCCTCAGGCCATCTCCGCCGCCCCGACCTCCGCCCCGAGGGTTGCCGCGATCCAGCTTTCGACGCGCTCGGCGGCCGTCTGCCAATCCTGTTCGAGCATCATCGCGTGGCCCATGCCCGGCATGAACACCGGCTTGGTGCCCAGCGCCATCGCGGTGGCGGCCACCTCGGCGCGCGGGAACAGCAGATCCTCCTCGGCCCCCATCACCAGCACCGGCATGTCGCGCGGCGGCAGCACGGGGAAAGGAATCCAGCCGCCGATGTCCAGCATGACGCGGCGCGATTCCTCCTGCAGGAAGCTCTCGTATTGCGCGGCCTCGGCGACCGGCATCTTGTCGGAGAACATGGCGCGACGGATGGCGTCCGGGTTGATCGCCTTTTCGCCGAAGGTCATCAGCATCGACATCTGCTGGAACACATAGGGCGACCGCCAGGCCAGCCCCATGGTGGAGGACAGCAGCCCATGGGGCGGAGCCGAGGCCATCAGCACGCCGCCTGGGAAACGGCGCTTCGCCAGCGCGCGCTGAACCACCATGCCGCCCATCGAATGGCCGATCAGCACCGGCGGCGCCGACAGGCGGCTTGCCGCTTCCAGCACGTCGTCCACGTAATCGGCGATGCCGAAATCATGCAGCCGGTCGCGCCCATCGCTGTTGCCATGGCCGCGCAGCGAGACGGCATGGGCCTCCCACCCGCGCTGGGCGAACCAGGGCAGGAACTTGGCATCCCAGATCCAGGCACCGCTGAAGGCACCATGAACGAACAGAAGCGGCGGCGCCTTCGGCGTGCCGGTCGGGTGGCGGCTGATGATTTCCAGGGTCGGCATCGGATCGCAGGTTGTGGTTTTGCTTTGCGATGAGCATGGTGGGCGAGGGGGCCCCTGTCCAGTTGCTGTCCCGGCAACCCTGATCCGCACCTCCGCATCCGAAGGAGGATTGCGCCGTTTGACGCCGCCGGTACGGTTTGCGACAGTCCGGACCCGCAACGCCAAACCGGAGATCGCCTGTGCCGAACCCGCCGGTCCTTGATCCGCCAGTCCTTGATCCGTCGGCCCTGACCGCCGAAACCGGAGCCACCGACTATCCGCAGCCCTTCCGGGCGCAGGTCGCCGGGCGACACCGGGTGGTGCTGGGCGATCCGCTGGGTTTGAGCAATTTCGGCGTCAACCTGACCCGGCTGGCGCCCGGCGCCTCGTCGGCCCTGCGCCACTGGCACAGCCGTCAGGACGAGTTCGTCTATGTGGTGGAGGGCGAGCTGACCCTGGTGACCGACGCCGGCGAGACGCTGCTGACCGCCGGGATGTGCGCCGGCTTCCCGCAGGGCGTGGCCGACGGGCACCGGCTGATCAACCGCAGCGACCGCCCGGCCAGCTATCTGGAGGTCGGCGACCGCAGTGCCGGCGACGAGATCGATTATTCCGACGAGGACATGGTGTGGCGCGACGGCGCCTATCACCATCGCGACGGAACGCCCTGGGAATGACGGTAGAGGGAATCACCGCCGATCTGACGCTGGTGCTGGGCGGCGCCCGCTCCGGCAAGAGCCGCTACGCCGAAGGGGTGGTGACGGCGCTCGGCGGACCGCGGGTCTACATCGCAACCTCCCGGATCTGGGATGCCGAGATGGCGGAGCGGGTGGCGAAGCACCGCGACGACCGCGGCCCGGACTGGACGACGGTGGAGGAGCCGCGCGATCTGACCGGCGTCCTGCGCCGTCATGCCGCCGGGGGCACCGGGGTCCTGGTCGATTGCCTGACGCTGTGGCTGACCAACCTGATGATGGCGGAGGCCGACATCGCGGCGGAGACCGCGGCGCTGGTGGAGCTTCTGCCGGCTCTGCCGGGTCGGGTGGTCCTGGTCTCCAACGAGGTCGGGCTTGGCATCGTCCCCGACAATGCGCTGGCGCGCCGCTTCCGCGACCATGCCGGCCGCCTGCATCAATCCATCGCGGCCGTGGCGCCGCGCGTCGTGCTGACCGTCGCCGGTCTGCCGATGTTCGTGAAAGGAACCTCCACATGACCGACGCCGATGACCTGAATCTTCGCCATGCCGAGAAGATGAAACGGCGCAAGGCGTTGCAGGAACGGGCGCTGGCCTCCAAGACGGTGGAGAAGGGCCTGCTGATGGTCCACACCGGCAAGGGCAAGGGCAAGTCGACCGCGGCCTTCGGCCTGATGATGCGCGCGGTCGGCCATGGCATGCGCGTCGGCATGGTGCAGTTCGTCAAGGGCGCCTGGTCCACCGGCGAGACGGTGGCGTTGGAGCGCTTCGACGATCTGGTCGATTTCCACACGATGGGCGAAGGCTTCACCTGGGCTATCCAGGACCGCGCCCGCGATATCGCCGCAGCTGAAGCCGCCTGGGCCAAGGCCAAGGAACTGATGGCCGACCCGCGCTATCGCCTGATCGTGCTGGACGAGCTGAACATCGTGCTGCGCATGGATTACTTGGCCCTGGACGAGGTGCTGGCGACGCTGACCGCCCGGCGGCCCGACCTGCATGTCTGCATCACCGGCCGCAACGCCAAGCCGGAACTGATCGCCGCCGCCGACCTCGTCACCGAGATGACGCTGGTCAAGCATCCGTTCGAGGCCGGGGTGAAGGCCCAGGCCGGCATCGAGTTCTAACGCCATGCCGGGACAGGCAAGGCGATCTGCGGCGATCATGCTGCAGGGCACCGGCTCCGACGTCGGCAAGTCGCTGCTGGTGGCCGGGCTGTGCCGGGCTTTGGTGCGGCGCGGCCTGACCGTCCGGCCATTCAAGCCGCAGAACATGTCCAACAATGCCGCGGTGACCGGCGACGGCGGCGAGATCGGCCGCGCCCAGGCCTTGCAGGCGCGGGCCTGCGGCGTGGCGCCCAGCGTCCACATGAACCCGGTGCTGCTGAAACCGCAGTCGGATATCGGAAGCCAGGTGGTGGTGCGCGGCGTCGTGGTCGGTACCGCGCGGGCCGCCGACTATCAGGCCCGCAAGCGCGAGCTGCTGGGCACCGTGCTGGACAGCTTCGAGCGGCTGCGGGCCGAGGCCGACATCGTGGTGGTGGAGGGGGCCGGCAGCCCGGCGGAGGTCAATCTGCGGGCCGGCGACATCGCCAATATGGGCTTCGCCACCGCGGCGGATGTCCCGGTCCTGCTGGTCGGCGACATCGACCGCGGCGGCGTGATCGCCAGTCTGGTGGGCACCCACGCACTTCTACCAAAATCTGAACAGGAGCGGATCAAGGGATTTCTCATCAACAAGTTCCGTGGCGATGTTCGCCTGTTCGATGAAGGGCTGCGGATCATCGAAAGCCACACCGGCTGGCGTGGATTCGGGGTCGTGCCCTGGCTGCACGAGGCGGCGACCCTGCCGGCGGAGGATGCGGTGGCGCTCGACCGGCCGCGGGATGCCGGCGACGGAGCGCTGCGCGTCGCGGTGCCGATGCTGTCGCGGATCGCCAACTTCGACGATTTCGATCCGCTGGCGCAGGAGCCGGGCGTCGCCCTGACCATGGTGAGTCCGGGGCAGCCGCTGCCGGGCGATTGCGATCTGGTGATCCTGCCCGGAACCAAGGCGACGATCGCCGACCTCGCCTTTCTGCGGGCGCAGGGCTGGGACGTCGACCTGCTGGCCCATTGGCGGCGCGGCGGCCGGGTGTTGGGCATCTGTGGCGGCTACCAGATGCTGGGCCGGCGCATCGCCGATCCCGACGGCATCGAGGGCCCGCCCGGCGAGGCCGCCGGGCTCGGGCTCCTGGATGTCGAGACGGTGCTGAAGGGGCCGAAGGTGCTGGAGGAAGCTCGTGGTACGGAGCGCCGCACCGGCGCGGCGGTGGCGGGCTACGAGATGCATATGGGCCGCACCGACGGGGCGGACCGGGCGCGGCCAATGCTGGAGCTTGCCGTCGGCGGGGCCGATGGGGCGGAATCGGCCGACGGGCGGGTGGCCGGCTGCTACCTGCACGGCCTGTTCACGGCAGACGGCTTCCGCGCGGCGTATCTGCGTGGGCTGGGGGCCGGCGGCTCCGAGCTGAGTTATGGGGTGGCCGTGGAACGGGCGCTGGATGGGGTCGCGGACCGGCTGGAGAACGTGGTGGACGTGGACGGCTTGCTTGCGATTGCGGAGGGATGAGTGTGGGTCGGAGTTCTACAAAAGTTAGACCCCCACCTTGATCCTCCCCCGCTGGGCGGGGGAGGAGACAAGTGGTGAGGCGGGAGAGCGGGCGACAGTTCCTCCCCCGCCCAGCGGGGGAGGATAGGTGGGGGGCTAACTGCGCAATCGCAGTTCCCCTCAAACCACCTCCCGCTCCACCGATAACGCGCGCGGCAGCTTGAAGACGATGTTCTCGGTCGCCGTGCGCAGTTCCTCCACCGTCACGTCGAAGCGGGCGCGGGCAGCCTCGATCACCTCCTCCACCAGAACTTCCGGTGCCGAGGCACCGGCGGTGATGCCGAGGCGGGCAACGCCGTCCAGGAGGGTCCAGTCGATGTCGGCGGCGCGCTGGACCAGTTGGGCGGCCGGGCAGCCATGGGTCTTCGCCACCTCGACCAGCCGCTTGGAGTTGGAGGAGTTCGGCGCGCCCAGCACCAGCAGCGCGTCCACCTTCGGCGCGATGGCCTTCACCGCCGCCTGGCGGTTGGTGGTGGCGTAGCAGATGTCTTCCTTCTTCGGCCCGGCGATGGCGGGGAAGCGGGACTGGAGGGCGGCGAGGATCTCCGTCGTCTCGTCGACCGACAGGGTGGTCTGAGTGGCGAAGGCGAGATTGTCGGGGTCGCTCACCTCCAGCGTCGCGACGTCGGCCACCGTCTCCACCAGCACCACGGCGCCCTCGGGGAGCTGTCCCATGGTGCCGATCACCTCGGGATGCCCGGCATGGCCGATCAGGACGATCTGGCGGCCGTCCTCGAAATGCCGCTCGGCCTCGCGGTGGACCTTGCTGACCAGCGGGCAGGTGGCGTCGAGGTAGAACAGGCCGCGGGCCTCCGCTGCCTGGGGAACCGACTTCGGCACGCCATGGGCGGAGAAGACCACCGGGCGGCCGTCCGGAACCTCGGTCAGTTCGTCGACGAAGATGGCGCCCTTGGCTTCGAGGCTTTCGACCACGAAACGGTTATGGACGATCTCGTGGCGGACATAGACCGGCGCCCCGAAGCGGTCGAGCGCCGTCTCGACGATCTGGATCGCCCGGTCCACCCCGGCGCAGAAGCCGCGCGGTGCCGCCAGGAGGATCGTCAAGGGCCGGATGGCCGGGAAAGAGGTCGTGGTCATATGCGCTGTTCCGCCCTTGCGTAGAAGACGTCGCCCTTAGGTGGTCCTGCGCCGGACGGTCACAAGGGATAGAACCGCCGCGCGGTCTTGTGCCGGTCAAGCTGGGACACTAAAGTCGTGGTCCAACAGCCCGTTAACCGATCAGGCCGAACCGATGGACCGCCGCGACCGTAATATAGGAACCCCCGCCCGGAAAAGCCCGCTGGCGTCCCGCTTCGGGATGGGCCGCCCTGCGCTGCTCGCGGCCGGGGCCGTTCTGGTGCTTTCCGGCTGTTCCGGCATGGGGCCGACCAGCCCGTCGGAAGCGGCGCTGGCCTGCCCGAAGGTCAACATCGTCCGCGACCTGCAGGAAGTGACGGTGTTCCGTCCCGGCGGCAAGGATCTGACCGATCTGGAGTCGCGCGCCGCCCTGACCGATTTCACCGGCAGCTGCGATTACACCAGCAGCGGCGTTACCGTGAACGTGAACGTCTATCTGGTGGCGGAACGCGGTCCGGCGCTTCAGGGCAGCACGGCCAAGTACCAGTATTTCGTCGCCCTGGCCCAGCCGGACGACACGCTGGTGTCGAAGGCCTATTTCGACACCGACGTGACCTTCGTCCCCGGCCAGCCGCGGGCCGGCACCCGCGAGGAACTGACGCCGAAGATCCCGCTGCCCAAGGATGCCAACGCCAAGGACTGGAAGATCTATCTGGGGTTCCAGCTGACACCGGAGCAGCTGACCTTCAATCGTACGCAGGTGAAGAAGTAAACGCGGCTGTTTATCGGTGCCGGAATGTTCCCTTCTCGACCGTCATTCCCGCAAAGGCGGGAATCCAGCCGCATCAACCGCTTGATCTGGATGCCTGGATCCCCGCCTTCGCGGGGATGATGGTTGAAGACGGGGCGGGTCAGCGCCGGATCCGCCAATTGACAAACTTGCCTGTTCGCGACAAGGTGCGTCGCATACACGCCGATGATCCCTCGCGGGAGAGATCGCCCGTGGAACCGACGGAAACGGCCGGATCCGCGGGCGGCGCCGAAGGAGCAACCGCCCCCGGAAACTCTCAGGCAAAAGGACCGCAAGGGGATAAGGCAACTCTGGAAAGCAGCCTCGGCGCTCATCCGCCGCGACTCACCGAAGGAGTAAACCGGGTGCCCGGCTCGACCGGACGGCGGTGAATCTCTCAGGTCCAAGACAGAGGGGGCAGCATCCCGCACCGATCCCGGCGCGGGCGCTGAAACCCTGTCGGAGGACCCGCGTGACTGAGGCCGCAACCGCTCTCAAGACCACCCCGCTGCACGCGCTCCATGTCGAGCTCGGCGCCCGCATGGTCCCCTTCGCCGGCTATGACATGCCGGTGCAGTATCCGCTGGGCATCCTGAAGGAGCACCAGCACACCCGCGAGAAGGCCGGGCTGTTCGACGTGTCCCACATGGGGCAGGTCCGCCTGACCGGCGCCGATCCGGCTGGCGCCCTGGAAACGCTGGTTCCCGGCGACATCAAGGGGCTGGCGCAGGGCCGCATGCGCTACACGCTGTTCCTGAACGAGCAGGGCGGCATCCTCGACGACCTGATGGTGACCAATGCCGGCGACCACCTGTTCCTGGTGGTGAATGCCGCCTGCAAGGACCAGGACGTCGCCCATCTGCGCGAGAAGCTGGCCGGCAAGGCCGAGGTGGAACTGCTGGACGATCTGGCGCTGATGGCGCTCCAGGGTCCGATGGCGGCCGAGGTGATGGCCCGCTTCGTGCCGGAAGCCGCCACCATGAAGTTCATGAGCTACCTGTCCGCCACCTTCAAGGGCGTACCGGTGATCCTGACCCGTTCCGGCTACACCGGCGAGGACGGTTACGAGATCTCCTGCGACAAGTCCGACGCCGAGATGATCGCGCGCGCCCTGCTGGGCGAATCGGAGGTCGAGGCGATCGGGCTGGGCGCCCGCGACTCGCTGCGGCTGGAGGCCGGGCTCTGCCTCTACGGCCACGACATCGACACCACCACCACGCCGGTGGACGGTGCCTTGGAATGGACCCTGCCGAAGCGCCGCCGCGCCGAGGGCGGTTTCCCCGGTTACGACATCATCCACCACCAGTTGACCGAGGGCGCCGCGCGCCGCCGCGTCGGCATCCAGCCGGATGGCCGCCAGCCGGCCCGCGAGCACACCGAGATCCAGGATGCCAACGGCACCGTGATCGGCGAGATCACCAGCGGCGGCTTCGGCCCCACCGCCGGCGCGCCGGTCGCCATGGGCTATGTCGACATCGCGAACTCGGCGGTCGGCACGCCGCTGACGCTGGTGGTGCGCGGCAAGCCGCTGCCCGCCCGCGTCGCCGCCACGCCCTTCGTGCCGCAACGCTATTACCGGGGTTGACGAAGCTGCACCTCTCTCGGCCGTCATCCCCGCGAAGGCGGGGATGACGGTTCCAAGAAGTCTTGAACTACCTGCCAACGAACATCTTCAGGAACAGGGAACCCTTCAGATGACCAAGAAATTCACCAAGGACCACGAGTGGGTTCAGGTCGACGGCGACGTCGCCACCGTCGGCGTCACCGATTTCGCCCAGAGCCAGCTGGGCGATGTGGTGTTCGTCGAGCTGCCCGAGGCCGGCCGCGTGCTGGAGCAGGGCAAGGAAGCCGCCGTCGTGGAGTCGGTGAAGGCCGCCAGCGATGTCTACGCCCCGGTTTCCGGCACGGTGGTCGAAGCCAACCAGTCCCTGGTGGACGACCCTTCGATGGTCAACAGCGCGGCCGAGACCGAAGGCTGGTTCTTCAAGATCCAGTTGAAGGACACCTCGGAACTGGATGGCCTGATGGACGAAGCGGCCTACAAGGCCTTCGTTGAGGAAGCCCACTGACATGCGTTACCTGCCCCTGACCGAGGCCGACCGGCAGTCCATGCTGGAGGCCGTCCGCGCAACATCGGTCGAAGACCTGTTCCGCGATGTTCCAGAGGCGGCCCGGCTGGCCGGCCCGATCGGGGGCTTGCCCAACCATATGGGTGAGCTCGAGGTCGAACGGCTGCTCGGCTCCATGGCGGCGAAGAACGTGCCGGCGGGGTCGGTGCCGAGCTTCCTCGGCGCCGGCGCCTACCGCCACCATGTTCCGGCCACCGTCGACCATCTGGTCCAGCGCGGCGAGTTCCTGACCGCCTACACGCCGTATCAGCCGGAGGTGAGCCAGGGCACGCTGCAGGTCCTGTTCGAATTCCAGACCCAGGTCGCGCTGCTGACCGGCATGGATGTGGCGAACGCCTCGATGTATGACGGCGCCACCTCCTGTGCCGAGGCGGTGATGATGGCCAACCGCATCACCCGGCGGAAGAAGGCGATCCTGTCCGGCGGCCTGCACCCGCATTACCGCGACGTGACCACCACCGATGCCCGCTTCATCGGCTTCGAGGCTGTCGCTCTCCCGGCCGCCCCGACCGGCGGCGAGGATTTGCTGGCGCTGGTCGACGACAAGACCGCCTGCGTCGTCGTGCAGAATCCGGACGTGTTCGGCCATGTCCGCGACTACACCGATCTCGCCGCCGCCTGCCAGGCCAAGGGCGCGCTGCTGATCGTCGTGGTGACGGAAGCGCTGTCGCTGGGGCTGCTGACGCCGCCGGGCGACATGGGCGCCGACATCGTCGCGGCGGAAGGCCAGTCCTTCGGCAACGCCCTGAACTTCGGCGGCCCCTATGTCGGGCTGTTCGCGGTGAAGGACAAATATGTCCGCCAGATGCCGGGCCGCCTGTGTGGCGAGACGGTGGATGCCGACGGTCGCCGCGGCTTCGTGCTGACGCTCTCCACCCGCGAGCAGCACATCCGCCGCGAGAAGGCGACGTCAAACATCTGCACCAACTCCGGCCTGTGCGCGCTGGCCTTCTCGATCCATGTCAGCCTGCTGGGCGAGGCGGGGATCACGCAGCTGGCCCAGCTGAACCATGCCAAGGCGGTCCAGATGGCCGACAAGCTGGCGGCGGTTCCGGGTGTCGAGGTGCTGAACGACGGTTTCTTCAACGAGTTCACCGTCAAGCTGCCGAAGCCGGCCGCCGCGGTGGTCGAGGAGCTCGCCAAGCGCCGCATCCTCGGCGGCGTGCCGGTGTCGCGCCTCTATCCGGGCGAAATGGAAGATCTGCTGCTGGTCGCCGTCACCGAGACCAACACCGATGCCGACATGGACGCCTTCGCCGCCGCGCTCACTGAAATTCTTGAATCCGGGGCTCTGGCATGAGCATGAACAACCAGGGCCGTCCGTCGGCCATTCCGGCCGGTGCCGCCTCGTTCGACGGCGTGACCGGCACCGTCACCGGCAACCGCGGCCTGCAGATCGAAGAGCCGCTGATCTTCGAACAGGACAGCGCCGGCCGCACCGGCGTCGACCTGCCGGAGGCGCCGAAGGTGGCGTCCCGCCTGGGTGCGGTGAAGCCGCGCGCCAAGGTCGGTCTGCCCGGCCTCGCCGAGCCGCAGGTGGTCCGCCACTACACCCGCCTGTCGCAGAAGAACTACGCTATCGACAGCGGATTCTATCCGCTGGGCTCCTGCACGATGAAGCACAACCCGCGCCTGAACGAGAAGATGGCGCGGCTTCCGGGCTTCTCCGACGTGCATCCGATGCAGCCGGTCAGCACCGTGCAGGGTGCCTTGGAGCTGATGGACCAGCTGGCCTATTGGCTGAAGACGCTGACCGGCATGGCCGCCGTGACGCTGGCGCCCGCCGCCGGTGCCCATGGCGAGATGTGCGGCATCATGGCGATCCGCGCCGCGCATGAGGCGAAGGGCGATAGCGGCCGCACCAAGATCCTGGTGCCGGAAAGTGCCCACGGCACCAACCCGGCGACCGCCGCCGCCTGCGGCTACAGCGTCGACGCCATCCCGGCGACCGCCGATGGCCGCGTCGATCTGGACGCGCTGAAGGCCAAGCTCGGTCCCGACGTGGCCGGGCTGATGCTGACCAATCCCAACACCTGCGGCCTGTTCGAACGCGACATCATCGCGATCGCCGAGGCGGTCCATGCGGCCGGCGGCTATTTCTACTGCGACGGCGCCAACTTCAACGCCATCGTCGGGCGGGTGCGTCCGGCCGACCTCGGCATCGACGTCATGCACATCAACCTGCACAAGACCTTCTCCACCCCGCATGGCGGCGGCGGTCCGGGGTCGGGGCCGGTGGTGTTCGCGGAGTCGCTGGCGCCCTACATCCCGGTGCCCTACGTCACCCACGGAGCGAACGGCTTCGCGCTGGTCGAGACCGTCGGCGACGGCCAAGCCTTCGGCCGCATGAAGGCCTTCCACGGCCAGATGGGCATGTTCGTCCGCGCGCTGTCCTACATGCTGAGCCACGGCGCCGACGGGCTGTGGCAGGCGTCGGGCGATGCGGTGCTGAACGCCAACTATGTCATGGCGCGGCTGGAGGACGTGATGACGGCCTCCTTCGAGGGGCCGTGCATGCACGAGTGCCTGTTCGACGACCGGTTCCTGAAGGGGACGGGGGTCACCACGCTCGACATGGCGAAGGCGCTGATCGACGAGGGTTTCCACCCGATGACCATGTATTTCCCGCTGGTCGTCCACGGTGCCCTGCTGATCGAGCCGACCGAGACGGAAAGCAAGGCCAGCCTCGACCAGTTCGTCGACGCGCTGCGTGCGCTGGCCGAGCGGGCGAAGTCGGGTGACGTCGCCTACTTCCAGGCGGCTCCGCGCCTGACGCCGCGGCGGCGTCTCGACGAGACGGCCGCGGCCCGCAAGCCTGTCCTGCGCTGGACCCCGCCGGTGCCGGCGGAGGCTCTGGCGGCGGAGTAGAAGCGCCCTCTCCCGTCCCGGGAGAGGGCGTGGAGCCGACGGCCGCAGGCCGGACGAGCGCCGAAAGGCGATCGTAGGCGGAATGCAGTCGCGAGGCTTGCGAGCGACTTCGGAGCCCAAGCGCAGCTTGGGAAGGGTGAGGGGTGGTTCAAGAATAGAGCGCTTCGATTCTTGAACCACCCCTCACCCGGCCG
The DNA here is from genome assembly GCF_016595245.1 of Azospirillum endophyticum. GTDB lineage: Bacteria > Pseudomonadota > Alphaproteobacteria > Azospirillales > Azospirillaceae > Azospirillum > Azospirillum endophyticum. The sequence continues at coordinate 43,297 of NZ_JAENHM010000007.1, read as the reverse complement.
CTTCGCGGCCACCCTCTCCCGGGGCGGGAGAGGGAGATCTCATCGCTTACTTGTCGGTCTTGCCCACGTATTTGTCGGCCTTCTTCTGATCCTCGGCGGCCTCGCGGGCCATTTCCTCGCCGATCTTGGGATCGATGCTTTTGGCTTCCTCGATCAGGTCGCGCGCCTTGCGGGGGTCGCCGCCGGCGGCCTTGTCCAGGGCCTGCTCGGCCAGGTCATGGGCCTTCTTGTGTTCGGGGCTGTCTTCGTGGCGGGTGGCCATGGGGCGTTCTCCTGTGGCTTGGGCATTGAGAAACCGGACGTTGTCCAACAGGAGCCGCCGGCAGGGGTTCCGCTCTCCGCACTGCACAAAAAATTTTTGGAAGCGAGGGAATAGGGAAGTCGGTCCGCCCGTTTGTGTGGCTGTCCGGTGGCGAACGGCCACCCAGCAACAGGGCACGCGAACTCCCCATGAGCAACCCGAAGAACTCGATCCGGCGCGCAGCCATCGCCGCCGCACTGCTGGCCGTGACCGCCGGCCACGCGTCCTTCTGGTCATGGCGCAATGCGCCGACGCCGGTGGAGGCGGAGCCCGGCCGCATCGAATCGGTGTCCTACTCGCCGTCCGGCCGCAACTACGACCCCAACCACCAGCCGGTGGTGCCGCGCAAGGACATCGAGAAGGACATGGCCGCCATCGTCGGCTTCGCCGACGGCGTCCGCACCTACTCGACGCTGGGCTCGCAGGGCGAGGTGCCGGAGATCGCGGTGTCCAAGGGGCTGGACGTCACGCTCGGCATCTGGCTGAGCAAGGACAAGGCCCGCAACGAGCGGGAGGTGCTGCACGGCATCGCGCTCGCCAAGGAATTCCGCGGCATCAAGCGCATCGTCGTCGGCAACGAGACGCTGCTGCGCGCCGAACTGACCGATGCCGAACTGGCCTCCTACATCAAGCGGGTGCGCGCCGCCGTTCCGGCCAACATCAAGGTCGGCACCGCCGATGTCTGGTCGGAGATGGTCAAGGCCGACGCCACGGTGAAGGCATCGGACTTCATGGGCGTCCACGTCCTGCCTTATTGGGAAGGCGTTCCGGTTTCCGACGCGCTGACCTGGATCCGCGACCGGCTCGACACCGTGCGCAAGTCCCATCCGGGCAAGCCGCTGTTCGTCGGCGAGGTCGGCTGGCCGTCGGGCGGCGAGAACTTCCACGACGCCTATCCGACGCCGGAGGCCCAGGCCGCCGTCGTCCGCGGCTTCGCGGCGGAAGCCAACGCCCTCGGCATCCATTACAACGTCGTCGAGGCCTTCGACGGCATCTGGAAGTCGACCATCGAAGGCTCGCCCGGCCCGACCTGGGGCGTGCTGGATGCCGACCGCCAGCCGAAATGGTCGATGACCGGTGCCGTCGCCGCCCCCTACGGCGAGCGTGTCGCTGCCGGCATCGCCGTGGCCGTCGGCCTCGCCCTGTCGGCCTTCGCCGTCTTCCGCCGCCGGACCAACGCCGGCTTCGCGCTCGCCGCTTCGCTCGGCGCCAACATCATCGGCTTTGCCATCGGTTCGGCCGTCGCCGGCGCCTATTCCGAATATCTGACCTTCGGTGCCGTCACCACCTGGGGCTCCGCCTTCGCGCTGGGCACCCTGATGATGAGCGTCGCCTTCGCCGATCTGGTGGATGTCGCCCGCCGGCTGCTGACCGGCCGCGCCCCGGCGCTGCTGCCGCATGCCGTGCCCAGCGTCGACCACAAGCCGATGGTCTCCATCCACGTCGCCGCCTGCCGCGAGCAGCCGGACGTGCTGAACGCCACGCTGGCCTCGCTGTCGCGGCTCGACTACCCGAACTACGAGGTCGTCGTCCTGATCAACAACACCGAGGAGGAGCATCTGGTTCGCCCGGTGGAGGAGATGTGCCGGGCGCTGGGGCCGAAGTTCAAGTTCCACTGGTACAAGAAGATCTCCGGCTTCAAGGCCGGCGCCCTGAACGCCGCGCTGCGCCATACCGATCCGGCCGCCGAGATCGTCGCCGTGCTGGACGCCGACTACACCGTGTCGCCCGACTGGCTGTCGAAGCTGGCCCCGACCTTCGCCGATCCGTCGGTCGGCATCGTCCAGGCTCCGCAGGAACACCGCGACGGCCACGAGACGGCGCTGAAATCCGCCATGACCGCCGAATACCGTCCCTTCTTCGACGTCGGCATGCAGGAGGGCGTGTCGAGCCAAGCCTTCATTTGCCACGGCACGATGATCATGCTGCGCCGGTCGGCGATGGATCAGGTCGGCGGCTGGTCGGAAGCCGGCATCTGCGAGGACACCGAGCTTGGCCTGCGCATCCTGTCGGCCGGCTACCGCGCCGCCTACACCGACGAGCGTCTCGGCGCCGGCCTGGCCCCGGACAACTTCATGCAGTTCCGCAAGCAGCGCGACCGCTGGGTGTTCGGTTCGACCCAGATCGTCCGCGCCCATTGGAAGAAGTTCCTGCCGGGTGCGGCCGAACTGAGCGCGCGGCAGAAGCTGGGCTACGTCACCAACTGGATCCGCTGGTGGTCCGACGCCGTCGGCCTGTTCGCCGCCGCCGCCGCCGTGGTCTGGACCTTCGCCTCGCTGGTTCTGCCGCTGCACCTGCCGCCGGTGGCCGCCACCGCCGCCGTGCTGGGCGCCCTGGTCCTGCGTGCCGGTTCCAGCCTGCTGGCCTCGCGCTACGCCTCCGGCAACAGCTGGAAGGAGAGCCTGGGCGCCTGCGCCGTCGGCATGGCGCTGTCCACCACGGTCGCCCTGGCCGTCGTCCGCGGCCTGTTCCGCAGCCAAGATGCCTTCCGGGTGACCGCCAAGGGCGGCAAACGCACCGCCGGCCGCTTCTGCGCCAAGCCGGAAGCCTGGCTCTCCGCCGCCCTGGTCGCCTCGGCCGCCACCGCCGCCCTGGTCAATCCGCTGGGCACCCTGTCGCTGGAGCTGTGGTCGGTGCTGCTCGCCGCCATGGCGGTGCCGAACCTGATGGCCGTCGCCTTCGGCATCGGTGACATGCTGCCGGTCCGCGAGGCCAAGCCGGCGCCGGCTCCCGCCGCTCAGCAGGCCAACCAAGCCGGTCAGGAGCAGGGGGCGAACCGTCCGGTCGCCGCGTAAGGTCTCATTTCCCCATCTGCGACACCGGCCCCTTTCCCGCCTGCCCGGCGGGGGAGGGGCCGACTTTTTTGGGGGTGGTATCGCTTTTCCCACCAAGGTGAAACTTGTCGGCAACAGCGGTTCGTGCCTACCATCGGCGGCTCAAACGGACAAAGACGCGCGAGCCAACGCGCCAGCCATCCTTCGAGGGAGAACGCCATGCACGTCGTCAAAGCGTCCGACCAATTCCCGCCTTCGCTGCTGTCGGGCGACAACCGGGTCCGACTGGAGAGCTGGCTGGCCACGCAGGCCGGCGCATCCCGTGTCACGGTGACGGAGGATGGCCGGCTCGGCGGCGGTGCGATCTCCCTGAACCTTGCGGTGACGCTGGACATCGTCGGCGGACCGCTGGCCGGCCGCCATGCCTGCGTGCTGCGGGCCGAGGGCGGCGGGCGGATCTCCGCCAGCATCGGCAAGCTGCGGGAATTCGTGGTGCTGCGCGCCGCCTTCGCCGCCGGGGTGATGGCGCCGGAGCCGCTGATCGCCTGCGACGACCCGGCGGTGCTGGGTCATGACTTCTACATCATGCGCCGGGTTGAAGGGCTGGGTGCCGGCCATGCGGTGACCCGCTCGGAAGCGGCCCAGCCGGAGCTGGCGCGCGAGCTTGGCCGGCAGCTCGGCCTGCTGCATCGGATCACGCCGGAGACCGAGGGGCTCGACCGGCTGGGCGACGCGCCGGACTGCCCGGCGCAGGAAACGCTGGCGCAGTACCGCCGCTGGTTCGGCGACCTGGCGCGCCGCGATCCGGTGATCGCCTGGGGGCTGCGCTGGATGGAGGTCAACGCGCCGCTGCCGGGGGCGGTGGTGCTGTGCCATCGCGACTTCCGCACCGGCAATTATCTGGTCAAGGACGGGGCGCTGGCCGCGATCCTGGATTGGGAGTTCGCCGGCTTCAGCGATCCGATGGAGGATCTCGGCTGGTTCTGTGCCCGCTCCTGGCGCTTCCGCCGGCTCGACCGCGAGGCGGGCGGCATCGCCGACCGGGCGGACTTCTATGCCGGCTATGAGGAGACTTCGGGCCGCCGCGTCGATCCGGCGCGCGTCGCCTATTGGGAGACGGCAGCCTATCTGCGCTGGGCGGCCATCGCGGTGGAGCAGGGGCTGCGCCACAGCTCCGACGCCGAGCCTTCGCTGGAACTGGCGCTGACCGGACGGATGCTGCCGGAGATCGAGATGGACATGCTGCGCCATCTCCGCGCCATCGGCGGCATGGCAGCGGCCGGCATGGCGCCTGGCGCCGTGGAGAAGGTGGCCTGATGCGCGCCAATCCCGACGCCCGCGGGCTGCTGCAGATCGCCGCCTCCACCTTCCGCAGCGACGTTCTTCCCCATGTGGCGCCAGAGGCGCGTTTCGCCGCGCTGATGGTCGCCAATGCGCTCGACATCGCCGAGCGGGAGTTCAAGGGGCTGGACGCCGCCGGCCATTCCATGCTGGACGCCCTCGCCCTGCTCTACGGCGAGGACGCCGACGACGCGCTGTCCGGCGACGAGCTGCGCCGGCGGGTGGAGGCGCTGCAGCACAGGCTCTGCATCGAGATCGCCGCCGGCGACTTCGACCAGGACGGCCAGGACGTATTGATGGATTCGCTCGAAGCCATCGTAGAGGCGCGGCTGGGGATCTCGAACCCGAAGGCGCTGGGACAGCAGTAGGCTGGGTTCGGGTCGACACTGCATCCCGCATGCGTGGGGCGCAGTGCCGCCCAGCCTGCGCTCGACAGACGGGGGCGTTACGGCCATATAATCGGTTCCCGTTCCGTACCCTTCTTCTGATCGGATCGCCGCCCCATGGCAAGTCCCGTCCTGTCCGCCATTCCCGCCAAGCCGCTCGCGAAGCTGGAGGCAGGAAAGCAGTTCGTCATCTCGTCGGAATTCAAGCCTGCCGGCGACCAGCCGACCGCAATCGAGGAACTGACCGGCGGCCTCCAGCAGGGCGAGAAGGATCAGGTGCTGCTGGGTGTCACCGGATCGGGCAAGACCTTCACCATTGCGCATGTCATCCAGGCGATGCAGCGGCCGACGCTGGTGCTGGCGCCGAACAAGACGCTGGCGGCACAGCTCTACGGCGAGATGAAGTCGTTCTTCCCGAACAACGCGGTGGAGTACTTCGTCTCCTACTACGACTATTACCAGCCGGAAGCCTACGTCGCGCGGACCGACACCTACATCGAGAAGGAATCCTCGATCAACGAGCAGATCGACCGTATGCGCCACGCGGCGACGCGGTCACTGCTGGAGCGCGACGATGTCATCATCGTCGCCTCGGTGTCCTGCATCTATGGCATCGGCTCGGTCGAGACCTATTCGGAGATGACCGTCGACCTGCGCAAGGGCGAGATCATTTCCCAGCCCGAGCTGCTGCGCAAGCTGACCGAACTGCAATACAAGCGCAACGACGCCTCCTTCGGGCGCGGCCTGTTCCGGGTGCGCGGCGACACGGTGGAGCTGTTCCCCGCCCACATGGAGGACCGCGCGTGGCGCATCTCCCTGTTCGGCGATGAGATCGAGGCGATCCACGAGGTCGATCCGCTGACCGGCGAGAAGCTGGCATCGCTGGAGGCCGTGCGCGTCTACCCCAACAGCCACCACGTCATTCCCAAGCCGACGCTCAACCAGGCGCTGGGCCAGATCAAAAAGGACCTGAAGATCCGGCTGGAGGAGTTCAGCGCCGAGGGCAAGCTGCTGGAGGCCCAGCGGCTGGAACAGCGCGTGACCTTCGACCTGGAGATGATGGCGGCGACCGGCGCCTGCGCCGGCATCGAGAACTACTCGCGCTACCTGACCGGCCGGGCACCCGGCGAGCCGCCGCCGACGCTGTTCGAATACCTGCCGAATGACGCCCTGCTGATCGTCGACGAAAGCCACGTCATGGTGCCGCAGATCGGCGGCATGTACCGGGGCGACCTGGCGCGCAAGACGATCCTGTCCGACTACGGGTTCCGCCTGCCGAGCTGCAAGGACAACCGCCCGCTGAAGTTCGAGGAATGGGAGGGCATGCGACCGCAGACGGTCTTCGTCTCCGCGACTCCCGGTCCGTGGGAACTTGAGCGAACCGGCGGCGTCTTCACCGAGCAGCTCGTCCGCCCGACCGGGCTGATCGACCCGCCGGTGATCATCCGCCCGACCGAGACCCAGGTCGACGACCTGATCGGCGAGTGCAAGGAGGTCGTCGCCAAGGGCTATCGCATCCTGGTCACCACGCTCACCAAGAAGATGGCGGAGGCGCTGACCGAATATATGCACGAGGCGGGCCTGCGGGTGCGCTACATCCACTCCGACGTGGAGACGCTGGAGCGCATCGAGATCATCCGCGACCTGCGGCTCGGCGCCTATGACGTGCTGGTCGGCATCAACCTGCTGCGCGAGGGGCTGGACATTCCGGAATGCGCGCTGGTGGCGATTCTGGACGCCGACAAGGAGGGCTATCTGCGGTCGAAGACCTCGCTGATCCAGACCATCGGCCGTGCGGCGCGCAACATCGATGGGCGGGCGATCCTCTATGCCGACAAGATCACCGAGAGCATGAAATACGCCATCGACGAGACGGCGCGCCGCCGCGAGAAGCAGATGGCCTACAACCTCGAACACGGCATCACGCCGGAATCGGTGAAGAAGGCCATCGGCGACATTCTGGAAAGCGTGTTCGAGCGCGGCGACCATGTGACGGTGAAGACCGGCATGAACTCCACCGAGCTGGTCGGGCACAACCTGAAGACCGTCATCGCCGATCTGGAAAAGCGTATGCGTGCGGCCGCCGCCGACCTGGAGTTCGAAGAGGCTGCCCGCCTGCGCGACGAACTGCGCCGGCTCGAGGCGATGGATCTGGGGTTGGAGACTCCCGGCAGCATCGGCATCAGCAGCGCCCGCCAGGGCCGGGGCATTCCAGAAGGCGCCCCGAAGAAGCAGGGTCGCCGTCGTCGGGGACCGTGACCCCCGGCGCCCCTTGTCCGCAATAAGTTGCATCACCATACTTGCGCTTCCCGTTAGGATGAAGCGGGTTCGCAGGAGGGTCGAGGTTTGCTGGTTCGTCGTGTCGCGATGGTGCCGCTGATTGCACTGGCGCTGTGGGGTGCCGGTGCCGCGTCCGCCCCCATCGCCGCGGCGGCGGATGCCCAATCCGCGGCCAAGCCGAAGGCGGTGGCCGAGCTGTCGCCGCCGTCATTGAAGACCAAATCCACCGACTGCGAACTGGCGGAGCAGGGCGACGCCAGTGCCGCCTTCCGCCTGGCCCGCCGTTACCTGTTCGGCAAGGGGGTGCGCAAGGACCGGCGGCTCGGCACCGCATGGCTGCGCGCCGCCGCGTCGCGCGGGAACCCGGAGGCCCGGCGGCTGGTGAACTATGTTCCCGGCCGGATGGGGCGTATCCGGCCCTGGTGCCGCCCCGGTGCCGGTCCGGTGCGCGAAGTCGGACCGCCTCCGGCCGAAGTGGTGGCGCTGGTCAACACCATCGCTCCGAAATACGGGATCGACCCGGCGCTGGTCCTGGCGGTGATCCAGGCGGAAAGCGCCTTCCGCACCGATGCGGTGTCGCCGAAGGACGCTGCCGGGCTCATGCAGCTGATCCCGGACACCGCCGACCGCTTCGGAGTCGGCAACGTCTTCGACCCGAAGGAGAACATCACCGGCGGCGTGAAGTACCTGCGCTGGCTGCTGGCCTATTTCCAGGGCGACGTGACGCTGGCGCTGGCCGGCTACAATGCCGGCGAGGGGGCGGTGGACCGCTACAAGGGCGTTCCCCCCTACGACGAGACCCGCAACTATGTCCGCGTCATCCGCCGGAATTACGACGCGCTCAACCATCCTTTCGACCGTTCGGTGGCGGAGCCGTCGTCGGCCCTGTCGGCGATCCGCGCCGCCGCGGAGGCGGAGTTGCCACGCGCCGCCAAATCGCCGAAAAAGGGATAAGTCTCGTCGAACCTGAACAGGAGTCCCCGCCCGTGCCGATGTCCGAACGCCACGTCCTCGGCCTCAGCGCCGCCGGGTTCCACAAGATCGCCTACACCCAGTGGGGGCGTGACGATGCCGCGCGGACGGCGGTCTGCGTCCACGGGCTGACGCGTAACGGCCGCGATTTCGACAGGCTGGCTCTGGCGCTGGCCGATGGCTGGCGCGTCGCCTGCCCGGACGTCGTCGGGCGTGGGCGCAGCGATTGGTTGCCGGTGCCCGCGCTCTACGGCTATCCGCAATATTGCACCGACATGGTCGCGCTGATCGCCCGCATGGGGGCGGAGACGGTCGACTGGGTCGGCACCTCGATGGGCGGGCTGATCGGCATGACACTGGCGGCGCAGTCCAACAGTCCGATCCGCCGCATGGTGATCAATGATGTCGGTCCCTTCATCGCCCAGGCAGGGTTGCAGCGGATCGCCGATTACGTCGGCAAGGACCCGGTGTTCGAGGATCTGCCGGCGCTGGAATCCTACCTGCGCTTCGTCCTGATGGGGTTCGGCACGATCGGCGACGAATGCTGGCGCCATATGGCCGAGCACAGCGCCCGGCCGCTGCCCGACGGCCGTTTCCGCCTGGCCTATGATCCGACCATCGGCGAGGCGTTCAAAACGGCGCCCATCGGCGATGTCGACCTGTGGGCTCTGTGGGACCGTGTGCGCTGCCCGGTGCTGGTGCTGCGCGGCGCCGACTCCGACCTGCTGAGTGCTGAAACGGCGGAGCGGATGGCGGAACGCGGACCCGGGGCGGCGGGTCTCGTGCGCGTGGTGGAATTTCCCAACACCGGCCATGCCCCGTCCCTGATGACGGACGAGCAGATCGCCATCGTCCGCAATTTCCTGGCGGAGGGCTGAGCGCCCGCCGCTACGGAAACGTCAGTTCACCCGACGAAGCACGGTGTCGAGCCGGCCGTGGCCGTCCTTGTCCAGCCAACTGGCTGCAATGCGGCCATCCGGGCGCATGCGGTAGCGCAGGATGTTGCGGCCCTTTTCGTCGAAGACCAGTTCGCCGTTTTCGACCCGGCCCCTGCGGCGTACCCGCTCGGAAGGCTGGTCGGCTTCCATGCCGGCGCCGAGCACATAGTCGGCATAAACGGCGTCGCCTTCCGCCTTCTCCACCGACAGAGCGACTTCGCGGCCATTGATGTAGCTGCCGTACCACATGCCCATGTAGGGGCGCAGCGCGGTCGTGGCGTCGTTGCCCTTGGCGGAGCCGGAGGCATTGGCGGGCAGGGCCGCCGCCTGCAGCATCTCCGCGCTGGGGCTGCGGCCCCAGGACTCGTCGCAGGGCGGGTCGGCCGGGGTCGGCGGCTCCTCGGCGAAGCGGACGATGCAGGAGCCGAAGCGGCGGACGAACAGGCCGGTGTTGGCGGCGCCGTGGCCGGTCAGCAATGCAGGCTGGTCGACGATCAGGCTGCCCAAGCCGCGCTGGGACAGGATGTTGCGGGCGGGATCGGCCCGCCCGCCGGGATCGAAGTCGTCGCCGTGGAAGAAGAACATCATCACCCGCGCCCGGCGGACTTCGCGCAGGATCGGCCAGAGTTGGGCCGCGTTCTCGCGATAGCTGTCGAAGGCCTCGGTGAAGTTGCCGAAGGCGGCTGGCGCGGTGGCGACGACGGCGTCGATGGCGTTGGTCTGCCCGGCGGCGATCAAGGAGATGAAGGCACCAAAGGACTGGCCGGTCAGGGCGACCCGGCGGTAGCCCTTGGCCTTCAGCGCCTCCGAGTAGCCGGCCAGCGCGCGGGAGCTGTTGGGCAGCGTGTCGCTGACGCGCATGCGGTCCAGCCGGTAGACATCCCAGCCGGCGTCGCGCAACGCTTTCATGTAGAGTGGGGTAGGGGCCTCCGAATCCTCGGAATCCACCGAACGACCATGGCTCCATACAATGGCACCACGCGCTTTGGCCGGTCCGGCCAGCGATGCCTCTCCATAAGCGGATTTCAGGACGATCTGCGCCGCTGCCGGATGGGCCACCGTCAGGCCTCCCGCAACAGCAAGTCCGATTGCCGCGACCAGTCCGAGAACAGCCCCCCGAATCCTCCGCCTCATGCCCAGCGATCCCCCTGTACTGCGAGTCGGTTCAGGATTGCCGTGGTTCGTTAACGCGACCTTTCCAGCACTCCCGCCGTCACGGCCGGGCCAATTTTGTCACAGGGAAAAACGCAATTAAGAATGACTCGCAATAAATGACGAGCGGTGGTAGTATGGTCCTGCAACCGGAATGAGGAGCATCGGCATGTGCGGGACCGAGGAAGTGGGGCGGTCGTCGCCCTGGACGGTGATGGATTTGACGACGGCCGAACGGGCTCTTCTGACCGGCGTCCGCCAGTGGTTCCGCGCGGGCACCGCCGGGGCCATGGCGTCGATGCGCATCGGGCTGAATGTCGCAGGCGTGCCGAACACGGCGCTGTTGCCCCTGTTCGCTCTGCTCGGCACCTTCGCGGTGGCCGGTGCCCGCAAGCCGGAGATCCGTTGCCCCGCCTGCAGCCGGATCAGCGTCGACGAGGCGGCCCTGCTGGATTCACTAGCTGCCGTTCAAGGCGGCGACTCCGAAGTGGCGGCGCAGCTGCTCGACCGCTGGCTTCCTCCGGTGGCGTCGTGCATGGCGACCGACGCGATGGGCGAACTGGCAGGCATACTGGACGGCGCCCGCATCTTTCTGCCGCGCCGCAGGCCGGCGCGGCTGGTACCGGTTCGAAGCGGCATGCCGCTGGCCGCGGAATAGCGGCCGGCGGGTTCGGCGGTCGGACACAGCTGTGAAATCGAGGCCGATTCTGCGCAATCCGATCTATTCTTTGGCCAGCCTCAAGCTGCGGCTGCCGTCGGAGCCCACGCCGGCAGCGGCCTTATCGTCCGGCAGGCGCTTGTGCAGAAGCCACTGATCGATGGCGACGCGGACCAGCCGTCCCGCCGGCGTGTGATAAAGGAACTGTCCGCGCTCACGGCCGCAATGCTCATATCCCAGACGCTCGTAGAAGGGCAGGACCCCGGCATTGTCGCGGTCGACGCCCAGTTCGGCGAAAGGTACCCCGCGTTGGATCACCACACGCTCGGCAGCCTGCAGCAGCCGGACGCCGATCCCGAGACCACGGAAAGGCTGGAACACCCGCAGGGCCCATAGGGTAGCGCGGCCGCTCGGCCGCTTGCGCAGGAAGTCGATGCAGATCTGCCCGACCGGGAAGCCGTTGACGTCGGCCAGCAGCATGGCGCCGTCGCCGCGTTCCTGCAGCCGGAAGGCCCCGGTGATGATTTCCCGATGGGGAGTGTGCAGACCGTACCATTCCAGGTCCGGCAAATCGTCCTGCACCGCTGGACGGATCGTCACGGGCAGTGCAAGGACCGAGCGGTTGCCGTCTCCCGCTTCCGTTCCGGCGCAGTCATTGCTGGCCGTGCCGCAGATGCCGACGCGGCGGTGTGCTGTTGCCATGATGCCGATGCCTCGCAGGTTCTTCCCCGCACCCCGCCGCCGATGGGACGGCGGCTTCGCAGACAACCCTACACGGCAGGCGGTCGTTCCCATGCTGCGCGGTCGGGATAAGGCTTTCGGCCAAGCGGCACCCGCCGCCCGGCATCAGGGGCCAGGCAACCGGAGAGTCGGGACAGAACGGAACTGCATCCAGATAAGAAAATGCCGGCGGAGCCAAGGGCGCCGCCGGCATCGAGGTGACAGGTCTGGAGGCAACAGGCGAGCCCGAGGGCCCGCGGGAACGATGTGAGGTCGACCGGGGGGCGGCCTCACATTAGACCCCAGCCGAAGCCGCGGCCCCGGATAGGGGAATGGGGTTACGGGGCCGGTCAGGCCACCATCGGCGTGGCCGGGCGGCGCAGGGCCTGGGCAGCACTCAGAACGGCCTTCTGGAGCTTTTCGAACGCCCGAACCTCGATCTGGCGGACCCGTTCGCGGGAAACCGAGAATTGCTGGCTCAGCGCCTCGAGCGTGGAGGGATCGTCCTTCAGGCGGCGCTCGAACAGGATGCGGCGTTCACGGGCATCCAACCGGTCCAGCGCCTGTCCGACCAGCCGGCGGCGCAACGCCAGCTCATCGGCATCGGCCAGCATCGTGTCCTGGGTCGGGCGATCGTCGGCCAGCAGTTCCAGCCAGTTGGTTTCGCCGTCGGTCGACAGTGTGGCATCGAGCGAGCTGTCATTGGCGGCCAAGCGGCGATTCATCTCCACCACTTCGGTCTCCGGGACGTCCAGTTCGGCAGCGATGGTAGCCACGGTCTCCGGCGACAGGTCACCCTGCTCCAATTCGGCCATCTGGCTCTTCAGGCGACGCAGGTTGAAGAACAGCTTCTTCTGGGCGGCGGTGGTGCCCATCTTCACCAGCGACCAGCTATGCAGAATGTATTCCTGGATGGCGGCGCGGATCCACCATGTGGCGTAGGTGGCGAAACGGAAGCCCCGTTGCGGATCGAATTTCTGGGCGGCCTGCATCAGGCCGACATTGCCTTCGGCGACCAGATCGACGAGCGGCAGGCCGTAGCCACCGAAGCCGCGGGCGATCTTGATGACGAGGCGGAGATGGCTGCCCACGAGCTGTTCCAGGGCCTGCGGACTTCCGCGCTCCCGCCAAGCGACGGCGAGGTCACGCTCGACGTCCGGCGCGAGAATGGGAAAGCGCTTGGACTCCTCGATGTAGCGGGTCAAGCTGGCGTTTTCACCGGTCAGCAGTTTCTTCAGCACGCGAATGCCTCCTCTCCAACGCTTCCTGGGGCAGCCTCTTTTCGAAGGCCGGCCCATGTCGGGGCCCATGGCGGGGGTCGCCTTAGAGGCGATGCTCCATCGGCGGACGCAGGAATATCGTCCGTCGCTTCGGCTTTGGCTGGTTTTGGTTTGTAAGGATTTTGTATTTTGCCCGGTGTCGTAAGGAACTGCGTCCTTTTGACACTGTTAATGTGGCCGCGAAAATGCGACCGATCAACCCTGTAAAGGGCGTGTTCCGGGTGTTTTTCGGCGTATACCCAGGCTCTTCTTCCACCCGCACCGGCAGTCTGGGAGAGGAGGCAATCCTATGACCTATGACTTCCGGCCAGGTAACGTCCGGGCGAGGGCGGCCTCTCCGATCGGCTGGGTGAGGCCCTTGCGGGTCACCGCCGATACACCGCACTCCCGGAATGGATCGGCGGCACATAGGCCACCGGCCGGTTGGGATAGCGTGAGGCGGCTATGCCTCTGCGGTGAGGAGGGGGATAGGACCGCCCGGGACCCATCAACCATACCGGAACCCTAGATGGGAAGGCCGACCCGCTTCGCCACCCGAACATTGGTCATAGGATGTCGATCGCAACGGGGTAGTCCGGCTGTAAGTCCGGCGCTTCGGCAGCCGACATCTCCGTTGCCTCCCGCCCGTCCATGGCCTTGGCCCGTCCATCGACAGGGCAAAAGAAAAAGGCACGCCTGGGGCGTGCCTTTTTCTTCGACGATATGTGGCGGCCGATTATTCGGCAGCCGCGCGCTTGCGGCCAAGTCCGAGCTTGGTGGCCATCTCGGAACGCGCCTTGGCGTAGTTCGGGGCGACCATCGGATATTCCGGCGGAAGCCCCCACTTGGCACGATAATCGTCCGGCGTCATGTCATAGACGGTCTTCAGATGCCGCTTCAGCATCTTCAGCTTCTTCCCGTCTTCCAGGCAGACGATGTATTCCGGCGTGACCGACTTCTTGATCGCGACCGCCGGAACCAGTTCGGCCTTGGCCGGAACCTGCTTGTCGTCGCCCAGATTGCGGAATGCCACCTGAACGCTGTTGATCAGCGCAGGCAGATCGTGGACCGGCACCGAGTTGTTGCCGACATAGGCGGCGACGACCTTCGCGGTCAGCGATTGCAGTTCTGTTTGATCGATGGTCATGGCTGCGCTCCCCTGGGGCGTGGTTGCAGGCGTATCAGCCGTTGACCAGATCGCGCAGCTGCTTGGCCGGCTTGAACTTCGGAGCCTTGGAGGCGGCGATCGCCACGACTTCGCCCGTCCGCGGGTTGCGGCCTTCACGGGCGGCGCGCTCAGCCACCTCGAAGATGCCGAACCCGGCCAGGCGCACATCTTCCCCGCGACCCAGCGCGCCGGAGATGCCCTCGAACACAGTCTGAACGACCTTGGCCGCGTCGGCCTTCTTGATGCCGGCGTTGGTGGCAACGGTTTCGATCAGCTCGGCCTGGTTCATGCAAAACTCCATTTGTTCGGTTTGGTTTCGGTTTTTCGGAGTTATTGGCAGAACGGCACCATCCGCACAAGAGCGAACAGGGATTGGGCAACCGCTGGTGTTTTTCTTGACCGTCATTCGTTTGCCATCTGTGGCGGCATTGCATCAAGAGCCGAGTCCCGACGGCGGTCGGACCGTATCGGCCGCAGTTTTCCGTAACCTCATACCCCCTCGACCGATACCGGGCGCGCGACTCGCGAAGGCGAGGGGAAGTCGCGGTGCGGTTGTTTTGCTTTTGCCGACACTTGCGCTGTTTGGACCATCTTGACGACCGGCTCGGCGACACCATCTGCGAGGAAGTTCGGATCCGGGCCCCTCTGGCGATCGAGGCGTCGGTCGTGATGTCGGAACCGCTTGATCTCACCGCTCACGCAGCGTCATCAAGTGGGTTTTGCAATGGACAGCGTTATTGCGCCGGTTCTCCTGGAGTTTCTGGGAAAACCGGTATGGGTTTGGCTTATCTTCGTTGGTATCGTTCTGTCGCTTCTGGTGTTGGACTTGGGTGTTCTCAACCGGCGCGACCACGTGATCGGGGTCGGCGAAAGCCTGAAGCTCTCCGCCTTCTACATCGCAGTCGCCATGCTGTTCGGCGGCTGGGTCTGGTGGTCGATGGGCGGCGAGGCCGGTTTGCAGTATTATACAGGCTTCTTCGTCGAAAAAAGCCTGTCTCTGGACAACGTCTTCGTCATATCACTGATCTTCAGTTATTTCGCGGTTCCCCGCGAGTTGCAGCACAGGGTGCTGTTCTGGGGTATCCTGGGTGTCATCGTCCTGCGCGGCCTGATGATCGGTGCCGGCGCCGCCCTGGTATCGGAATTCCACTGGATCCTCTATGTCTTCGGAGGCTTCCTGCTGCTGACCGGCATCAAGATGCTGTTCGCGAAAGACGAGGAAACCAACTTCGGCGAAAATGCCGTGCTGCGGTTCTTGAAGCGTCATATGCGCGTCACGGACCGCTTCCACGGTCATCATTTCGTCGTCAAGGAGCCCGTGGCGACGGCGGATGGCGGCAGTGCCGTGCGTTGGGCGGCCACGCCGCTCCTGTTGGCGCTGATCATGGTGGAATTGGCCGATCTGGTCTTCGCGGTGGACAGCGTGCCGGCGATCTTCTCCATCACCACCGATCCCTATCTGGTCTATACCAGCAACATCTTCGCCATCCTCGGCCTGCGTGCGCTGTATTTCGCGCTCGCCGCGATGGTCCATCGCTTCCGTTATCTGAAATATGCGCTGGCGTTGGTGCTGGTTTTCATCGGCGGCAAGATTTTCTACACGCAATTCTTCGGCAAACCCGATCCGCTGATCGCGCTGGGCGTCACCTTCGCCCTGATCGGCGGCGGCGTGGTGGTGTCGTTGTGGAAGACCAGCCGGGAAACCAGGACCGCTGCGGCGGAGTAACGCCACGGCAGGCGGGCGGAGGACGCGGTTCCCGCGCCTCCTCTCCCCGTCAGAACCCCAGCTTCACCAGTTCGGCGATGCTTTCCGCTGCGTTGCGGTGGAGGATGAAGCGGCCACCGGCCGCCTCCCACGGGTCACGCGCCTTCTCGCGGTCGTCGACCAGAATGGCGCCTGGACTGGCATGACGGGCCTTGTCGCGGGCCATGCAGGTGATGACGGGAACATCGGTCCCCAGCATGCGGGCGACCCAGCGCTTCTTCTGCTCGGGCGCCCAGCTGCCCAGCGGCAGGCCGGTCAGGATGGTCGGCTGGTGCGGGGCGCAGAACTGCCAAAGCTCCTGCGCGTCATGGATGAACTCCAGCGTGCCGAAGAAGTCGGTGTGGCGGGACAGAGCCCGCCACATCTCCTTCATCGCCAGCTGTTCCGGCCGCTTGCCGGTGGCCGCGACGACGCCGCGGTCGAAGTCGGCGAGCACGCCATCCAGGTCGAGGAACAGGGCCGCAGTCACCTCATGCCCCGCTCAGTTCCGTCCGTTCGCGGAACTCATCGAGCGCCTGCGGATTCGACAGAGCCTCCGTATTCTTGATCGGACGGCCGTGGACGGCATCGCGTACCGCCAGTTCGGTGATCTTGCCGGAGCGCGTGCGCGGGATGTCGGTGACCTGCACGATCTTGGCCGGCACATGGCGGGGGGAGCAATTGTCCTTGATCCGTTTCCGGATGGTGGCGGCGAGAGCCTCGTCCAGCGTCATGCCCTCGCGCAGGACGACGAACAGCACGACGCGGACATCGCCGTCCCATTCCTGGCCGATGCAGACCGCCTCCATGATCTCCGGCAGCTGTTCGACCTGCCGGTAGATCTCCGCCGTGCCGATGCGCACGCCGCCCGGATTCAGCACGGCGTCCGACCGCCCGTAGATCACCCAGCCGCCATGCACGGTCTGTTCGATGAAGTCGCCGTGGACCCAGACATTGGCGAAGCGGTCGAAATAGGCGGACCGGTATTTCGATCCGTCCGGATCGGCCCAGAAGCCGATGGGCATGCTGGGGAAGGGGCGGGTGCAGACCAGTTCGCCCTTTTCGCCGCGGACAGCGACGCCGCTGTCATCGAACGCCTCCACCGCCATGCCCAGGCCTCGCGTCTGGATCTCGCCCGTCCACACCGGGGAGATGGGATTGCCCAGAACGAAGCAGGACATGATGTCGGTGCCGCCGCTGATCGACGCGAGGTGGATGTCCTGCTTGATGGAGCGATAGACGAATTCGAAATTCTCCGGCATCAGCGGCGATCCGGTGGAGGTCAGCGTCCGTACGCTTACCAAAGAATGGGTCCTGATCGGCTCCAGCCCCGATTTCTCCAGCGACTGGATGAATTTGGCGGACGTGCCGAACAGGGTCACCCGCTCCGCATCGGCATAGTCGAACAGGATGTTGCCGCTGGGAGCGAAGGGCGATCCGTCATAGAGGACCAGGGTCGTGCCGCTGGCCAGACCGGTGACCAGCCAGTTCCACATCATCCAGCCGCAGGTGGTGAAGTAGAACAGCCGGTCGCCGCTCTTGAGATCGCAGTGGAGCCGATGCTCCTTTACATGCTGCAGCAGGGCGCCGCCGGTACCGTGGACGATGCATTTCGGCTTTCCGGTGGTGCCGGAGGAATAGAGGATGAACAGCGGGTGGTCGAAAGCGACCCGTTCGAAGCTGGGCTCGTTCGCCGCGTGGGGCGCCATGAATTCCTGGAATCCGACCGCGGCCGGGATCATCGACAAGTCCGGCGCCTTGTCGACATAGGGGATGATGACGGTGGCGACGACGGTCGGCAGGTCCTTCAGGACTTCGGCCAGCTTGGCGCGGACATCGTGGCTCTTGCCGTTGTACCAGTAGGCGTCGGGGGCGAAGACCACCTTCGGTTCGATCTGGCCGAAGCGGTCGGTGATGCCCTGGATGCCGAAATCGGGCGAGCAGGAGGACCAGACGGCACCCAGGCTGGCCGTGGCGATCATCGCCGCCAAGGTTTCCGGCATGTTCGGCATGATCGCGGCGACGCGGTCGCCCTTGCCGACGCCCTTGGCCTTCAGCGCCTGCTGCAGGCGGGAGACGGTGGCCTTCAGCTCCGCTCCGCTCCAGCGATATTTCACCTTGTCTTCGCCCCAGAAGACGACGGCGTTTTCGTCGGGCGCACCGGCCAGCAGGTTCTCGGCATAACTGAGGCTGGCTTCCGGGAACCAGCGGGCGCCGGGCATCCTGTCGCCGTCCAGCAGATCGACGGCGCCGAGGTCGCCGGTCAGCCCGGCCCATTCCCACAGGAAGCGCCAGAATCGCTCCTTCTCCGCGATCGACCAGTTGTAGAGCGCGTCGTAATCGTCCAGCCGCAGTCCGAATCGCGCATTCGCCGCCTCGCGGAAAGCGGTCAGGTTGGCCTGCGCGATGCGCTCCTCACTCGGGCTCCACAGCGGAGTGTCCATTCTCGATTCCCTCAGCGTCTCGTCTTCGCCGGCGCCAGCCGCCGGCTCTCCTGCCGGGTTGCTTGTTCGTGCCCCGGATTGCCGTGCAGCATAGCGCATGGCCACGCCGGTTGTCTTTCCCCGGCTGGACGAAAAGGGATAGGGAGGCAGGGGCAAAGGCAACGGAATCAAGGAGCTGAAAACAGAAGCGGCGGGAAGTTTCCTCCCCGCCGCCTTCCGGTGCCGCCCGTTCAGGCCGCCTTTTTCTTGCCGGCGCCGATCCTCGGCTCCTCGCCTTTCACCAGGCGGCGGATGTTCGCCTCGTGCCGGATGAAGACCAGAACCGCGATGAACAGGCAGAGGCCGGCGACCAGCGGTCCGCCGAAATACCAGCCGGTCAGCGGGCTGATGCCCAGCGCGGTCAGCGCCGACAGGGACGAGATGCGGAACAGCGCCGCCATGACGATCCAGGTCAGGCAGGCCAGCAGTCCGACCGGCCAGCACACCGCCAGCAGCACGCCCAGTGCCGTCGCCACGCCCTTGCCGCCCTTGAAGCCGAGCCAGACCGGGAAGCTGTGGCCCAGCATGGCGCCGCCGGCGGCCAGCACTGCCGCTTCCGGCCCGGCCCACCACAGGGCGAGCAATGCTGCGATGGCGCCCTTGCCGCTGTCGAGCAGCAGGGTGGCCAGCGCCAGCGGCTTGTTGCCGGTGCGCAGCACGTTGGTGGCGCCGATGTTGCCGGAACCGATCTGGCGGATATCGCCGAGGCCAGCCATCCGGGTCAGCACCAGCCCGAAGGGGATCGAGCCCAGCAGGTAGCCCAGCAGGGCGGCAAGCACGAGTGTCGGCACCGGATCAGCCCTCCGCCTGCCAGACGGTGCGGCCGTCGACGATGGTGCGCAGCGGCCGGCCCTGGACCGGGCGGTCCTCGAAGGGCGAGTTCTTCGATTTCGACTGGAAGCGGCTGACGTCGATCCGCCATGGCACATCGAGGTCGAAGACCACGAGATCGGCCGGCGCGCCCTTGACGATGCGACCGACGGCCAGGTCGAGGATCGCCGCCGGGTTGGCGGTGACGCAAGCCAGAGCCTTCAACAGCGGCATCCTGCCCTTGTGGACCAGTTCCAGCGTCAGCGGGA
This sequence comes from Azospirillum endophyticum, assembly GCF_016595245.1. Taxonomy (GTDB): domain Bacteria; phylum Pseudomonadota; class Alphaproteobacteria; order Azospirillales; family Azospirillaceae; genus Azospirillum; species Azospirillum endophyticum. Next base: position 24,042 of record NZ_JAENHM010000007.1, on the reverse strand, counting down.
ACAGGGTTTCCAGCCCGATGACGCCGGGAGCGGCCTGGGCGAAGGGCAAGCGCTTCTGGTCCTGGTCCTGCGGCACATGGTCGGATGCGATGGCATCGATGGTGCCGTCGGCCAGACCCTCGACGATGGCGCGGCGGTCCATCTCGCCGCGCAACGGCGGGGAAACCTTGGCATAGGTGCGGTAGTCGCCGACGTCGGTCTCGGTCAGGGCGAAGTAATGCGGGGCGGTGTCGCAGGTCACCGTCAGCCCGCGCGCCTTGGCGCGGCGGATCAGGTCGACGGATTCACCCGTTGAGACATGGGCGAAGTGCAGGCGCCCGCCGGTCAGTTCGGCCAGCCGCAGGTCGCGTTCGATCATAATGATCTCGGCCTCGCGCGGGATGCCGACGAGGCCGAGGCGGGTGGCGATCTCGCCGGAATTCATCATGCCGCCCGACGCCAGCGACGGCTCTTCCGGATGCTGGACGATCAGCTTGCCGAAGGTCTTGGCATAGCTGAGTGCCCGGCGCATCGTCTTGGCACTGACGATGGCCTTGGTGCCGTCGGTGAAGGCCACCGCGCCGGCTTGGCCCAGCAGGCCCATCTCGGTGATCTCGTTGCCTTCGGTGCCGCGGGTGGCGGAGCCGTAGGCGAAGACCTTGACCAGCTTCACCTCGCGGGCGCGGCGCGCGATGAACTCCAGCCCGGCGACCTCGTCCAGCACCGGATCGGTGTTGGGCAGCAGCGCCATGGCGGTGATGCCGCCGGCCGCCGCGGCACGCGAGGCGCTCTTGATCGTGTCCTTCTCTTCCTCGCCGGGTTCGCCGATCAGCACGCGCATGTCGACGAGGCCGGGGGCGAGGCACTGGCCGCCGAGGTCGATCACCTCCGCGCCCTCGGGCATGGAGTCGCCGAACAGGCCGGGGCCGAAATCGGCGATGGTCTCGCCGTCGATCAGCAGGTCGCCGTGCTGGTCGAGTCCCGTTGCCGGGTCGAGCAGGCGGGCGTTGCGGTAGACGATGCGGGGAGGCGTCGGCGCATTCATCGGGCGGCTCCCGCAAGGTCGGATTGTCGGCGTTCGCGGGTCAGCAGGTCGAGCACGGCCATGCGCACGGCGACGCCCAGCTCCACCTGATCGAGGATCATCGAGCGCTTGAGGTCGTCGGCGACCTCCGAATCGATCTCCACGCCGCGGTTCATCGGACCGGGATGCATGATGACCGCGTCGGGCTTCGCGACCTCCAGCTTCTCGTAATCGAGGCCATAGAAGTAGAAGTATTCGCGGGTGGAGGGGACATACTGTCCGCTCATCCGCTCGGTCTGCAGGCGCAGCATCATCACCACGTCGGCATCGCGCAGCCCGGCCTTCATCGAGTGGTGGACCTCGACGCCCAGCCTCTCGATCTGCGAGGGCAGCAGCGTCGGCGGCGCCACGCAGCGCACCCGCGCCCCCATGGCGTTCAGCAGGTGGATGTTAGAGCGTGCGACGCGGCTGTGCAGGATGTCGCCGCAGATCGCCACGATCAGCCCGTCCAGCCGGCCGAGGCGGCGGCGGATCGCCAGCGCGTCGAGCAGGGCCTGGGTCGGGTGCTCGTGGTGGCCGTCGCCGGCATTGATCACCGAGCAGTTGACCTTGTCGGCCAGCAGCTTGACCGCGCCCGAATCGGCGTGGCGCACCACCAGCGCGTCCAGGTGCATGGCGTTCAGCGTCATCGCCGTGTCGATCAGGGTCTCCCCCTTCTTCACCGAGCTGCTGTCGGTCGACATGTTGATGACGTCGGCCCCCAGCCGCTTGCCGGCCAGCTCGAAGCTGGTGCGGGTGCGGGTGGAGTTCTCGAAGAACAGGTTCACCTGCGTGCGGCCGTCCAACAGGTTGGACTTCTTCACCGGGCGGCGGTTCTGCTCGACATAGCCATCGGCGAGGTCGAGGATGCGGGTGATCTCGCCGGCCCGCAGCCCCTCGATTCCGAGGAGGTGGCGGTGCGGGAAGACCGTGTCGGGGGGCGGGGTCGCGCTCATGGGCGCGGACTATAGGAGCGGTCCGTTACGCCCGCAAGCCGTTCAAGGCGGCGCTTTTCAGACCGCCTCCGCCTCTTCGAACAGCCAGTCGCGGAAGGCCTTCACCTTGGGCCGGGAAAAATAATGCTGCGGCGCGACCACGTAGTAGGCGAGGCTTCCCGGCAGCCGCACCTCGAACAGGCGGACCAGCCGCCCGGCCGCGATGTCGTCGGCCACCAGCACGCCGCGGGCCAGCGCGATCCCATGGCCGTTGATCGCGGCCTGCAGCGTGAAGGACGAATCGTCGAACCGCAGGCCGCGTTCGGTGTCCACCCCCTCGATCCCCGCCGAGCGGCACCACACCGCCCAGGAGATGTTGTAGTCGTCATGCAGCAGCGTGTGGTGCCGCAGATCGTCCGGATTCACCAGCGGCCGGCTGCCGGACAGCAGCGACGGATGGCCGACCGGGAAGATATCCTCGGTCAGCAGCCGCTCGACCCGCAGATCCGGCCACAGGCCGTTGCCGAAGCGGATCGCCAGATCGACGTCGTGGCGGGCGAAATCCACCACCTGCGCCGTGCTGTGGACCCGCACGTCCATCTCCGGATGGCGCTTCTGGAAACGCATCAGCCGCGGCACCAGCCATTTCGAGGCGAAGCTGGGCATGGTGGAAATGGTCAGCGTGCCGCTGCTGTCGGCGCGGATCAGCCGGTCGGTCGCCTGGGACAGCGTGTCCATCGCTTCGCGCACCGGCGGCAGATAGCTCTGCCCGGCTTCGGTCAGCGCCAGCGCCCGGTTCATTCGGCGAAACAGCGGTAATCCGAGCCACTCCTCCAGCGCCTTGATCTGGTGGCTGACGGCGGCCTGGGTCACATGCAGCTCGTCGGCGGCTTTTGTGAAGGAAAGATGGCGGGCAGCGGCTTCGAAGGCGCGGAGCGCGTTCAGCGGAGGCAGGCGGCGGGACATGAGAGAACCGGACCGGGGGGTGGTTTCGGATTAGAAGAGCTAATCGATTCTATGAGAAAGGGTCGTTTGTCGGCAAGCCGCCTCTGCACCATTCTCAAGTCCACAAGCGATCTGACAACCGGAGCGGCGAGGCCGAAGCCCCGCTCCCCATCCAGCCAAGGGAAACGGATCATGGCAAAGGGAACGCACTCTTCTATGTCCGGCGCGGAGCTGTTCGTCCGCAAGCCGCTTCCGGCGGGCACCGGTTTGGGCCAGCAGGTCGTCGCCCTGTTCGACCGCCTCGCGACCTGGAACGAGCGCCGCCGGCAGCGCCGGGCGCTGGAGGCTTTGCCCGACCACCTGCTGTCGGACATCGGCATCTCCCGCGCCGACGCCGACCATGAAGCCGAAAAGCCGTTCTGGCGGGGCTGAGGGGTGGGCGAAGCGACGAAGGGCGGGGAGGGGGAGCGGGTCTGGACCGGCGGTTGCCTGTGCGGCGGCGTGCGCTATGCCATCGACATCCATCCGGAGCCGATCTCCTTCTGCCACTGCCCGCAATGCCGGCGCCAGCACAGCCATGTCGGCGCCTACACCGGCCTGCCGCGTGCGGCGTTGCGTCTGCTGAACGACGCGACGCTGACGTGGTATGCCTCTTCCGACCGGGCGCGGCGCGGCTTCTGCGCGCATTGCGGCGCCGGACTGTTCTGGGAGGCGGTTGGCCAGCCCGAAGGAGAGGGCGGGCCGCGCATCACCGTGACCGCCGGCAGCCTCGACGATGCGTCCGGACTGTGGGTGGAGCGCCACATCTTCGTCGACCAAAAGGGTGCCTATTACGACATCGGCGACGACGGCGTCGAACGCCGGACCAGCACGGGGGAGGTCGTGGAATGACGGAACGGGGTAACGCGCTGTCCGGAGGCTGCCTGTGCGGCGGCGTGCGCTTCCTGCTGGCCGAACGGCCGGATGGGGTGGTGACCTGCCATTGCGGACAGTGCCGCCGTTTCCACGGGCATATCGGCGCCTACGTCACCGTGCCGCGCGACACCGTCACCTTCGATGCAGACGGCACGCTGGCTTGGTTCCGCTCCTCCGACATCGCGGAACGCGGATTCTGCGGCCGTTGCGGTTCCTCCCTGTTCTGGAAGGGCGACGGCAAGACCGAGATCGAGATCGCCGCCGGCAGCCTGGATCAGCCGACCGGACTGACGACGCTGCGGCACGGCTATGTGGCCGGGAAGGCCGATTACTACGACATCACCGATGGACTGGAACAGTTCCCCGGATCATCGGAAGCCGAGTAGGCGGGCAGGGGCTCAAGTCACGAGGCGACGGTTGAAGACGGCCGCATCCCGGGAGGGTGCGCGTTTCCGTCGCAGGTGCGTTGCGGACGCCGAAGGGGCCTTTTCATTTGACCCTGGAAGACTAGGGTGAGAATGATTTTCAGCTGCAAAGGCCTATCAGCCCCCGAGGTTTTCCGCGAATGCGCCGTGTCTCCCTGCTCTCCGCCGCCTGCGCCGTCGCCCTGTCCGGCGCCGCCCTGATCCATTCCGCCCCGGCGCGGGCCGACGATGCGGTGACCATCGTCATCAAGGACCACAAGTTCGAGCCGGCCGAGGTCAAGATCCCCGCCAACAAGCGGGTGACCCTGCTGGTCGACAACCAGGACGCCACGTCGGAAGAGTTCGAAAGCGGCGAGATGAAGGTCGAGAAGATCGTCGGCGGCCGCAAGCAGATCAAGGTCATGGTCGGTCCGCTGAAGCCGGGGCGCTATCCCTTCTTCGGTGAATTCCACGAGGCGACGGCGCAGGGCGCCGTGATCGCCGAGTGACGCAGCCTTGAGGCAGACCGCCCCGTACCGGAGACGACCATGCTCGCCAGTCTGATCATCGTCTTTCGCGAGGTCCTCGAAGCGGGCCTCATCGTCGGCATCGTGCTGGCCGCGACCCAGGGAGTGCCCGGGCGCGGACGCTGGATCGCGCTCGGCATCGTCGGCGGCATCGTCGGATCCTGCATCGTCGCCGCCTTCGCGGACGCGATCAGCTCGATGTTCGCGGATACCGGGCAGGAACTGTTCAACGCGACCGTCCTGCTGATCGCGGTGGTCATGCTGGCCTGGCACAACGCCTGGATGGCGCAGCATGGCCGTGAACTGGCGCGCGACATGAAAGCGGTCGGACATGCGGTGCAGAGCGGCGAGAAATCGCTGGCGGCGCTGGCGATTGTGATCGGCGTCGCCGTGCTGCGCGAGGGCTCGGAGATCGTGCTGTTCCTGACCGGCATCCTGGCTTCCGAGGAGGGAGGCATCGCTACCGTGGCGGCCGGTGGGCTGGGCGGCGTGGCGCTCGGTGGGCTGGTCTCGGTCCTGCTCTATGCCGGGCTGGTACAGATCCCGACGCGTCACCTGTTCGCCACCACCACCTGGCTGCTGACCCTGCTGGCCGCCGGCATGGCGGCGACGGCGGTCAATTTCCTGGCGCAGGGCGGCATCCTGATGTCGGGTGGAACCGTGCTGTGGGACACGTCCGGCATCCTGCGCGACAACAGCCTCGTCGGGCAGGCCCTGCATGTCCTGGTCGGCTACACCGACCGTCCGACGGAAGCCCAGCTGATCGCCTATGTCGGCGTCGTGGTCGCCATCCTCCTGCTGACCCGCTGGGCGGCCAGCGGCAACCCGCCGTCCAACCGTTCGCGCGTAGCGTCGGCGGCCGAATAATCAATTGCATGAAGATGTATGGCCAGACTGATGGTCAAGTGTCTGGTATCGGCTGCTGAAATCGCGCCATAGTGCCCCCCTCGACAGGCGGGTGGCGGGGACTATGGCGGAGCTGGTGACGTTGGTTGTGCTGCTAGCGGCGATGGTGGTCGCCGTGCCGGTGGCGAAGCGGTTGGGGTTCGGTGCGCCGCTCGGCTATCTTGCCGCCGGGCTGGCGGTCGGACCGGCCGGATTGGGTTTGGTGACCAACGTGGGCGCGATCGCCCATGCCTCGGAACTCGGCGTCGTCATGCTGCTGTTCCTGATCGGGCTGGAGTTGAGGCCGGCCCGCCTGTGGGTCATGCGGAAATCAGTGCTGGGTCTGGGTGGGGCGCAGGTCGCGGTGACCGGTGCCGCGATCGCAGGATTGTGCGCGGTTGGGCTTGGGCTCCCTTGGCCGACGGCCGTGGTGCTGGGCTTCGGCTTCGCCCTGTCCTCCACCGCCATGGCGCTGCCGATGATGGCGGAGCGCGGGCTGCTGGCCAACCAGTCGGGGCGCAGCGCCTTCTCCATCCTGCTGTTCCAGGATCTCGCCATCATCCCCGCGGTGGCGCTGCTGCCGTTGCTGGGCACCGGCAGCGTTCCCCAGGCCGACGGCGCGTGGCTGGCGGTGGCCAGAGCGGTGGTCGCGGTCGCCCTGGTGCTGATCGGCGGACGCTATCTGCTGCGCCCGATCTTCCATGCCGTCGACCGGGCCGGCGCGCCGGAGATCTTCACCGCCACCGCCCTGCTGATCGTCATCGGCACCGCCGTGCTGATCGAGGAGGCCGGGCTGTCGATGTCGCTGGGCGCCTTCATGGCCGGCGTCCTGCTGTCGGATTCGGAATACCGGCACGAGGTGCAGGCCGATATCGAACCCTTCGAGGGCTTGCTGCTCGGCCTGTTCTTCGTCTCGGTCGGGATGGCGGCCGACGTGCCGACCCTGCTGGCGCATCCGATCCGTTTCCTCGGCCTCGCGCTGGCGCTGCTGGCGGTGAAGGCGGTGGTGATGATGGTTCTGGCCCGCCTCTCCGGCGTGCCGTGGGCGGGAGCCATGCGGATGGCGACGGTGCTGAGCCAGGGCGGCGAATTCGGCTTCGTGCTGTTCGGGTTGGCGGTCGGCGGCGGCGCCATGGCCGGGGAGCAGGCGTCGGCGGCCATGCTGGTCGTCACGCTGTCGATGCTGGCGACGCCCTTCCTGTTCGCGGCGGAGGAGCGCTGGCTGGCGCCGCGTCTGCTGACGGGCAAGCCCAAACGTCCCTACGACACCCCGCCCGATGAAAACCCGCCGGTCATCATCTGCGGTTTCGGCCGGGTGGGGCAGGTCGTCGGTCGCGTGCTGCGGATGCGCGGCATCCCTTTCACCGCGCTGGAAAGCAGCGCGGCCCAGGTCGATTTCGTCCGCAGGTTCGGCAGCCAGGCCTATTACGGCGACCCCACGCGCGTGGAACTGCTGCGCGCCGCCGGGGCGGAGAAGGCGCAAGTCCTGGTGGTGGCGTTGGACGACATGGAGCAGTCGCTGCGCGTGGTGGAGATGGCGAAGCGCCATTTCCCCAACCTGACCATCTTCGCCCGGGCGCGAAACCGTCGGCACGTCCATCATCTGATGGACCGCGGCGTCACCCACATCGTGCGCGAGACCTTCGATTCCAGCATCCGCCTGACCGGCGACGTGCTGCGGCAGATGGGCATGGCGGAAGGCGAGGTGACGCGGACCCTCGAGACCTTCCGTGCCCATGACGAGCGCACGCTGATCCGCCAGCATGCCGTCCACAATGACGAGACCAAGCTGATCCAGACCTCCCGCGATGCCGCCGCCGAGCTTCAGTCGCTGTTCGAGGCCGACCGGGAGGACGCGGGCGAAGGACAGGCCGAGGCGAGGACGGTGAGGGCCTAGCCGATCAGCAGGCTGTCGTCGCTGATCTCCGCCCCGCCGCGCTGCTTGGCGAACAGGGCCAGCAGGTGCGGCACGTCCAGTCCGGCGCGCTCCTCGCCCGCCACGTCGAGGACGACGCGGCCCTCGTGCAGCATCAGCGTACGGTCGCCGTAATCCAGGGCCTGCCGCATCGAATGGGTGACCATCAGCGTCGTCAGGCGGTTGTCGCGGACGATGCGGCGGGTCAGGTCGAGGACGAAGTCGGCGGTGGCGGGGTCGAGCGCCGCGGTATGCTCGTCGAGCAGCAGGATCTTGGAGCCGGCGAGCGTCGCCATCAGCAGGCTGACGGCTTGGCGCTGGCCGCCGGACAGCAGGCCCATGCGGTCGTGCAGCCGGTTCTCCAGCCCCAGCCCCAGCGCGGCGATGCGGTCGCGGAAGCCCTTGCGGCGGTCGCTGCCCAGCGCCAGCCCCAGGCCGCGGCGGCGTCCGCGGGCGGCGGCCAGCGCCATGTTCTCCTCGATGGTCAGGGCGGCGCAGCTTCCCGCCATCGGATCCTGGAAGACGCGGGCGACCAGACCGGCGCGGCGCGGCGTGTCCCACCGGGTGACGTCGGCGCCGTCGATGGAAATGCGCCCCTGCTCCGCCAGGACGTCGCCGGCCAGCGAGCCGAGGAAGGTCGATTTTCCGGCGCCGTTGGAGCCGATGACGGTGACGAACTGGCCTTCCGGGATGCTCAGGTCGACGCCGCGCAGCGCATGCTTCTCCAGCGGCGTGCCGCGCCCGAAGGTGACGTGGATGTCCTCGACGGCGATCATCTGGCGGCTCCCGGATTGCGGGCGGTGCTACGGGATGCCTTGGCTTTCAGGCGCGGCAGGATCAAGGCGACGGCGACCAGCACCGCGGTCACCAGATTGAGGTCGGAAGCCTGCAGGCCGATGGAGTCCGCCGACAGCGCCAGCTGGACCGCAAGGCGGTAGAGGATCGAACCGACGACGCAGCCGACCAGGGCCAGGGCCAGGGCGCGGGCGGGCAGCACCGTCTCGCCGACGATCACGGCGGCGAGCCCGACGACGATGGTGCCGATGCCGGTGGTGACGTCGGCGAAGCCGTTGGTCTGGGCGAACAGGGCGCCGGCCAGACCGGTCAGGGCGTTGGACAGGGCGATGCCGGCATAGACATGGGCGTCGGTATCGACGCCCTGTGCCCGAGCCATCCGCGCGTTCACCCCGGTCGCACGCATCGCCAGCCCGAATTCGCTGGAGAGGAAGCGGGCCAGCAGCAGCACGACCGCCGCCACGATGGCGCCGACCACCAGGGGGCGGACGATGTGGTCGGGCACCCCCAGCCCGTAGAAGGGCGTCAGCACCGTATCCTGCATCAGCAGCGCCACGTTCGGCCGCCCCATGACCCGCAGGTTGACGGAGAACAGCGCGATCATCGTCAGGATGCTGGCGAGCAGATGCAGGATCTTGAAGCGCACGTTCAGAGTCGCCGTGACCAGCCCGGCCGCCGCCCCGGCCAGCGCCGCGGCGAGGCTGGCGAGCCACGGGTTGACTCCGGCGATCAGCAGCACCGCGCAGACGGCCGCCCCCAGCGGAAAGCTTCCGTCCACCGTCAGGTCGGGGAAGTCGAGGATGCGGAAGGACAGATAGACGCCGATGGCGACCAGCGCATAGACGAGGCCGATCTCGATGGCGCCGAAGAGGGCGATTTCTGACATTGCGGTGCTTTTGAAGAAGTCTTGCCGGCAGGGATGGTCGGAGGCGGGAGCCTTACTGTCCGACCACCTTGGTCGCGCGCTTCACCACCGCGTCGGGCAGGGTGACGCCCATGGCGGCGGCGGATTTCGGGTTGACGAACAGATCGGTGCCCTTGGCGAGCGTCACCGGGATATCGCCCGGCTTCTCGCCCTTCAGGACCCGGGCGACGATGGCGCCGGTCTGCTTGCCGACCTGGAAATAATCGAAGCCGATCGAGGCGACCGTGCCGCGGGCGACGCTGTCGGTGTCGGCGGAGAAGATCGGCAGCTTGGCCTGCTGCCCGACGGCGATGACGCTCTCCAGCGCCGAGACGACGGTGTTGTCGAGCGGGATGTAGACGGCATCGGCCTTGCCGACGAGGCTGCGCACCGCCTGCTGGGCGTCGGACGATTTCGGCACGGAGGCCTCGACGACGCTCAGGCCGGCCTTCGCCGCCTCGTCCTTCAGCGCCTTGACCAGCACGACGGAGTTCGGCTCGCCGGGGTTGTAGAGGACGCCGATGCGCTTGGCCCGCGGCAGGATCTCGCGGATCAGCGCCACATGCGCCCCCACCGGCGCCATATCGGACAGGCCGGTGATGTTGGCGCCGGGCTTGTCCATCGACTTCACCATCTGCGCCGACACCGGATCGGTCACCGCGGTGAAGACCACCGGGATGTCGCGGGTCGCCGCCGCCACCGCCTGGGCCGAGGGGGTGGAGATCGGGACGATCACGTCGGGGCGGGAGCCGGCGAACTGGCGGGCGATCTGGGCGGCGGTGGCCGGGTTGCCCTGCGCGCTCTGGTATTCGACCTTCAGGTTCTGGCCCTGGACGTAGCCGGCGTCCTTCAGTGCCTCGACCACGCCGTCGCGGGTCGCGTCGAGCGCCGGATGCTGGACGATGGCGGTGATCGTTACGGTCTTGCTCTGCGCCATCGCCGAAACCGGCGCGGCGATCGGGCCGACGAAAGCGGCGAGGGCCGCCGCGGTGCACAACAGGCGGGTGAAGGACATGGCTCAAGTCTCCGGAACGCGAAGATCTTCCCCTAGACCGCGCGGACGCCGCCGTCAACTCGGCAGCGGAAGTGTGGAGACCGAGGACGCAGGCATGACCGCCCTGTCCGCAATCGGGGATGTGGTCTGTCCGCAAAGAGCCTATATTGCGGGCAACACGGAAGGAGTGGTCATGATCGCAGGAACCGGAACGGCTCCATCGAAGTTTCTCGCCTCGGTCCGCGGCCTGATCGGCAACTGCCCCAACTGCGGCCGTGGCAGGCTGCTGCGGAATTTTCTGAAGCCGGTCGATCACTGTTCGGCTTGCGGTGAGGCCTACGGCCACCTGCGTGCCGATGACGCGCCGCCCTGGATGACGATCCTGATCGTCGGGCACATCGTCATCCCATCCCTGCTGTCGGTCGAGCAGACCTACGAGCCGCCGACCTGGGTTCACCTGGCGGTCTGGCCCTTGCTGACCGTGCTGCTGTCGCTGCTCCTTCTGCCGCGCTGCAAGGGACTGGTGCTCGGGCTGCTGTGGAGCACGGGGGCACCGGGGTCGGAACGCGGGTAGGGCGGTTCGATCGGGGCTGGATACGAAAACGGCACCGCGCAGCTGTGCACGGTGCCGTTTCCTTGCCTGGCATGAGCCCCGCTGTCCGACGGAGCCGCCGGTCTCAGCGCGCGCTCGGCAGCGCCGTGCCGTGGCCGGCACGGGCGCCGGACAGGCTGGCGCGCAGCTTGCCGAACAGCTCGCGCAGGTAATCGGCGCGCATCTGGCGGGCGGCCAGCATGATTTCGTCGTGGGTGCGGAGGTCGCGCGGGTCGTTGGTGAACGTGTTCATGGCTTTGGGAATCTCCACGTGAGGTGAGAGACGTCCACTCCCTTGGGTTCGTTTGCTTTGTGAATCCTAAGATAGGGCAGAGCCACTGCCCCAAGAAGCGCAGCCCACGCAAAGCCGCCAGACGATTTCCGTATCAGCTGACTCAATCAACGGAGGTGCGAACTATTGCCGCAGGACACTGTGCGCGGCCTGTCGGACAACAGTTCGCCGTCCCGATCACTTGCGGTCCCGCGCACCGTCCACCGCGACATTGCGATCCGAGACGATCCGGTCGTCGCCGTCACCGCCCGTCCGTCCCGGCGGATGGTCGGGCTGGCGCGGCGGCAGCGGACCGGTGCCGAGGCCGCCGGCCTCCTCGCTGCCGGGAATGCCGAAATCCTCGTCCGGCTGGTCGATGGGGCCACCGGCGCCGGGCCCGATGATGCGCTGGAAGCCCTGGATTTCCTCGTCCACATCCGGGTGGTCGCGCGTCTCGCGGATGTCCAGGGGGATTTCGCGTTCGTCGATGCCGCCACTGTCGCTGGGGCCGGTCGCGTTGCCGATGTTCCGGTCGTCCCTGCGCCGATCATCGATGGAACGGTCGTCTCCGGCGCGGTTGCGATCGCTGGTGGACATGGGCGCTCTCCCGTCTGTCAGGTCTGAGGTTTCAGCTTCCCTCAACAGGACGGGAGGACACTCGTCACAGTCCGCACATCGAACCAGCCGCCGACGCTGTGGCGCAGGTCCTGCCTGCGGTCCTGCTCGGGTGCCGGCGCGATGTCCCACAGCCAGGACATGTCCGGGGCGGGCAAGGCGAGGCCCCAGGTCGAATCCTCGACCTCCGTCACGCTGCCGCCGTGGAGCCACGAGGCATCGATGTCGGTGAACAGGGCCGCGCGCTCGGCGACGGCGGCCAGCCAGCGCAGATGGCCGTGGACCATGCGCAGGGCGAAGGCGAGCCGCTCCGTCTCTCCGATGCCCGGAGCGTGCCGTTCCACCGCCTCCAGCGGCAGCAGCGGCAACTGGGACAGCAGGTTGCACGACACCGCGAACCTGAACGGGCCGTCCTGCGGCGTCGGCGGTTCGAATCCGGTGGGCAGCGGGGCGCCGCGGTCCAGCGCCACCGCAAGCGGGGCCAGCGCGCCGCTGACGTCCGTCTCCACCAGGCGGACGTTGGCCAGGCTCGCCGCGCGCCGGCGCACGGCACGGCTGTGCAGGATATCCACCAGGACCACCTCGTCGAACCGGGCGGCCAGCGCGTCGAGCGGGATTTCGATCAGCAGCCCCGATCCGGCGACCAGCGCCCGCCCGCCCGGATCCGTCCGCTGCATCGCCTGATCGACGAAGCGGTGGCAAGCGGCGACATGCGGAGCCCAGGCCCGGCTCTGACGGCGATAGCGGGCGCCGAGCGCAACCATCTCCGACAGGTAACCGAAACGGCGGGCCAGCGGTGGGCAGGGCGTGGTCAGATATTCGAAGGCTTCGCGCAACATCGCCGGCTTTCCCCTCCCTACAACCTCTCCTCCGGTCTCGCCCTTCGGCCTTCTCGCCCCTTGACCGGCGGCGACGGCAAGGTACCTATGGCGCCATGGTCGAGATCAAGAGGAAAGCGGCCCTGGTGACCGGGGCCGGCAAACGCATCGGGCGGGCCATCGCGCTCGATCTGGCGAAACAGGGCTGGGACGTCGCCGTCCACTACCGAAGCTCGCGCGCCGAGGCCGATGCCGTCGTCGCGGAGATCGAGCGGGCAGGGGGCCGCGCCATGGCCTTCGCCGCAGACCTGGACCGCGAGGCGGAGGTCAAGACGCTGGTGCCGGCGGCAACCGAGCGGCTGGGCCCGCTGACCCTGCTCGTCAACAATGCCTCCCGCTTCGAACGCGACGAGGTCGCCGACGTGACCCGCGAATCCTGGGACGCCCATATGGAAGCGAATCTGCGGGCACCCTTCGTGCTGTCGCAGGATTTCGCGTCACGGTTGCCGGAGGACGAAGGCGGGCTGATCGTCAACGTGATCGACCAGCGCGTCTGGAATCCGACGCCGCATTTCGTTTCCTACACGCTGTCGAAGATGGGGCTATGGGCGCTGACCCGCACGATGGCATTGGCGCTTGCGCCGCGCATCCGCGTCAACGGCATCGGTCCCGGTCCCACCCTGCGCAACGATCGCCAGACGGAGGAGGAGTTCGCCGCCCAGTGGGATGCGACCCCCCTGCAGCGCGGCACCACGCCGGAAGAGATTTGCGCCGCCATCCGTTTCCTGATCGCCGCACCGGCGATGACCGGCCAGATGATCGCGCTGGACGGCGGGGAGCATCTGGGATGGGCGCAGCCGCTGCATGGCTTCGTCCCCAACGAATAGCCGCCGGTTACACGATTTGAACATGGAGAGGGCGACCCCGCCGAGTGCGGGGACGGGGAGCGGGGCAAGACCCCGTTGGTGCGGTGCGGCGAAAGCGACCGCGCGTTTTACACAGGTGCCCCACCCCGCGCAAGAGGCGCCTGCAGCCCTGCGACAATTTTGTAGCTACGCGTCGAATGCCCTGCTTGACTTGAAGCTGACCTAAGGAAATCAAGGAGTTAGGTAAAATGCCCAAAAAATAGGCGGAGGCATGCGATCCCTTGCGGCGCTTGGCTCCGAACGGGCTACTCACTCCGTTATCGACAAACTTATCCACAGGTTTCGTGGATATTCTTCAGGAGGGGTGAGTCGCTCCGCATGCGCAAGGCATGTGCCCAACGGTTGACCCGGGACGGCCGGTCGACGACATTCTGGTCATGTCCGAAACGCATTCCTCCGCTCCCCTGGATTCCCCTTCGGCCGATGCCGCCGGAGGCGATGCGAGCGCTCCTGCCGCCGAGGCACCGGCTGACGCCGGTGTGGCCGCGCGTCCGAAGCGGCGCCCGGCCGACATCGACCGGGGCGTCGAGATCATCCGGGAGCATCTGAAGACCCTGCCGCAGACTCCGGGCGTCTACCGCATGCTGGCGGGTGACGGGGCGGTCCTGTATGTCGGCAAGGCGCGCAACCTGAAGCGCAGGGTGACCAACTACACCCAGGTCGGAAAGCTGCCGGTCAGGCTCCAGCGCATGGTCGCGGAGACCGAGACGATGGAGTTCGTCAACACCCACACCGAGGTGGAGGCGCTGCTTCTCGAATCGAACCTGATCAAGAAGCTGATGCCCCGCTACAACGTTTTGTTGCGGGACGACAAGACCTTTCCGCACATCATGATTACCAAGGACCATGATTATCCGCAGCTGACCAAGCATCGCGGCGCGCGCGGGCGCGACGCCGACTATTTCGGTCCATTCGCCTCGGCCGGCGCTGTGAACCGGACGATCACGGCGCTGCAGCGCGCCTTCCTTCTGCGCAACTGCGCCGACACGGTGTTCGCCGCCCGCACCCGCCCCTGCCTGCAGTACCAGATCAAGCGCTGCACCGCGCCCTGCGTCGGCCGCGTCAGCCCGGCGGAGTACCAGGCGCAGGTGGACCAGGCGCGCGCCTTCCTGTCGGGCAAGAGCCGCGACATCCAGACGGAATTCGCGGACCGCATGATGGCGGCCTCCGAGGCGATGGATTTCGAGACGGCGGCGCGCTACCGCGACCGTATCCGCGCGCTGACCGCCATCCAGGCCCACCAGGACATCAATGTCGAAGGGGTGGTGGAGGATGCCGACGTCATCGCCGCCTATGCCGAGGGCGGGGTGACCTGCATCCAGGTCTTCTTCTTCCGCGGCGGGCGCAACTACGGCAACCGGGCCTATTTCCCCAGCCATGACAAGGCGGCGGAAACCGACGAGGTGCTGGCCGCCTTCATCGCCCAATTCTATGAGAACAAGGCCGCCCCGCCGCTGGTTCTGGTCAGCCACGCGCTGCCGGAGCTGGACCTGCTGACCGAGGCCCTGGCCGTGCGCGCCGGGCACAAGGTCGAGCTGGCGGAGCCCAAGCGCGGGGAGAAGCGGCGGATCGTCGAGCATGCCCTGACCAACGCGCGCGAGGCGCATGGGCGGCGGCTGGCCGAAAGCTCCAGCCAGGCACGCCTGCTGGAGGGGGTGGCCGCCGCCTTCGGCATGGACGGACCGCCCGAGCGGGTCGAGGTCTACGACAACTCCCACATCCAGGGGGCTCACGCCATCGGCGGCATGATCGTCGCCGGGCCGGAGGGCTTCATCAAGAACGCCTACCGCAAGTTCAACATCCGGAACGAAGGGGCGGCCGGCGACGATTTCGCCATGATGCGCGAGGTGCTGACCCGCCGATTCGGCCGGGCGATGAAGGAGGACCCGGAGCGTAGCCTGGGAAGCTGGCCCGATCTGGTGCTGATCGACGGCGGCCTCGGGCAGTTGAACGTCGCGCTGGAGGTGTTCGCGGAACTGGGCATCGACGACGTCACGCTGGTCGGCATCGCCAAGGGACCGGACCGCGATGCGGGGCGCGAACATTTCTTCATGGAGAATCGCCCGCCCTTCCAGATGGAGCAGCGCGATCCCGTGCTGTATTTCCTGCAGCGGCTGCGCGACGAAGCCCATCGCTTCGCCATCGGCACCCATCGGGCCAAGCGGACCAAGGCCATCGGCAAGTCGCCGATCGACGAGGTCGCCGGCATCGGACCCGCCCGCAAGAAAGCCCTGCTGCACCATTTCGGCAGCGGCGCGGCGGTGGCGCGCGCCGGGCTTGCCGATTTGGAGGCGGTGGAGGGGATCAATCGGACCGTTGCGAAAAAGATATACGATCACTTCCATCCCGATGGTTAGAATGCGGGCATCTGCAAACAGCCGGCTCTCCCACGGGCGCCGTGCGGCGACATCCTCCAGCGGTTCGAGTTTTCCGTCATGCTGACCAGCCTGCCCAACCTGCTGACCCTGTCGCGCATCGCGGTGATCCCGGTGGTGGTCGGGCTGTTCTACGTGCCGGAGGCTTGGGCCGCCTACACCGCCTGCTCGCTCTATGCCGCGGCCTGCATCACCGACTGGTTCGACGGCTATCTGGCGCGGGCCTGGGCGCAGGAAAGCGTGATCGGCAAGTTCCTGGACCCCATCGCCGACAAGCTGCTGGTGGCGGCGACGCTGATCATGCTGGCGGGCTTCCATCGGCTGACCGGCTTGTCGATCCTGCCGGCAGTGGTGATCCTGCTGCGCGAGGTGCTGGTGTCGGGCCTGCGCGAGTATCTGGCCGGCCTGCATGTCGGCGTGCCGGTGACCTGGCTGGCGAAATGGAAGACGACCATCCAGATGATCGCGCTGGGATTCCTGATCGTCGGCGATTATGGTCCGGCGGAATTGCCGGTGACCTTCATCGGTACGGTCGGGTTGTGGATCGCCGCCGCCCTGACCTTCTACACCGGATGGGATTACATGCGCGCCGGACTGACCCACATGATGGCCGAGCAGCCGGCGAAGCCCGGGGCCGCCCGTTCCGCCCGCAGCGCCGGCTGAGAGTTTCCGACATGAAAATCTTCGGGCTGACCGGCTGGAGCGGCAGCGGCAAGACCTCGCTGATGGTGCGGCTGATCCCGGCGCTGACGGGCCGGGGCTTGCGGGTCTCGACGGTCAAGCATGCCCACAAGGGCTTCGACATCGACCATCCCGGCAAGGACAGCCACAATCATCGCCTGGCCGGTGCCACCGAGGTTCTGGTCAGTTCGCCCCGCCGCTGGGCGCTGATGCACGAGCTGCGCGATGGCGAGCCGGAACTGACGCTCGATCAGCTGATTGCCAAGGTGGCTCCTGTCGACCTGCTGCTGATCGAGGGCTTCAAGCGCGACCGCCATGAGAAGATCGAAGTCTGGCGGGCGGATGTGGACAAGCCGCTGATCGCGCCGGAGGATCCGACCATCGTCGCGGTGGCCAGCGACAGCCCGGTCCCCGGTTGCACCGTGCCGGTGCTCGATCTCAACGACGCGGAGGCGGTCGCTGCCTTCGTGGTGGAGCGTTGCGGCCTGAGGTGAGGCTGCGCCGTCGCCCGTTCGACGCGGCAAGAGACACGGCATGGACACCATACCTTCCCACGGGCCGCAGGGGCTCGAACGCCGTGACTACCGGCTGGCGATCTTCGACTTCGACGGCACGCTGGCCGACTCGTTCCCCTGGTTCGTCGGCGTCCTGAACGGAGTCGCCGACCGCTATGGCTTCAACCGTGTGCAGGCCGGCGAGGTCGAGCGTCTGCGCGGCTACGATGCGCGGCAGATCATGCGGCACCTGGGCGTATCGAACTGGAAGCTTCCCTTCATCGCCAACCATATGCGCGAGTTGATGGCGCGCGACATCGACGGCATCGGGCTGTTCGACGGTGTGCCCGAGATGTTGCGGGTGCTGAATGGCCGTGGCGTGACCGTCGCCATCGTCAGTTCGAACTCGGTGGAGAACATCCGCGGCATCCTGGGGGCGGAGGCGGCCGGTCGGGTCGCCCATTTCGGCTGCGGCGCCTCGCTGTTCGGCAAGGCGG
The DNA here is from genome assembly GCF_016595245.1 of Azospirillum endophyticum. Classification (GTDB taxonomy): domain Bacteria; phylum Pseudomonadota; class Alphaproteobacteria; order Azospirillales; family Azospirillaceae; genus Azospirillum; species Azospirillum endophyticum. The sequence goes on along the minus strand of NZ_JAENHM010000007.1, from coordinate 6,512 downwards.
CAAAATTCCGCAAGATGCTGCGGATGACCGGAGTTCCGGCCGACCAGGCCGTCGCCATCGGCGACGAGGTTCGCGACATCGACGCGGCGCGAAAAGTTGGAATCGGCTGTGCCGCGGTGACCTGGGGGTATGCGCGCGGCGATGCGCTGGCGGCACGGCGGCCGGACAGGCTGCTGACCCGTGTGGAGGAAATCCCCGGCCTGTTCGGCGGCTGAATGCCACGTCCCGGAAACCACGCCTTTTCCCTCTTCGCACCCGGCGCCGCAGCGGACTAGAGTGGCGGCCATGGTGCAACTCGACAATGATTGCTTCGCCTTCGGCGGGCCGATGATGGCGGTGGATCCGGCGCTGGCGCTGCTGACCGGACGGATCGGGCCGGTGACGGCGACCGAAACCGTAACGCTGACCGATGCGCTGGGCCGGGTGCTTGCCGCCGATCTGGTGGCCCCCTTCAACGTGCCGCCGCATGACAACGCCGCGGTGGACGGATACGCGGTGTTCTTCGACGATCTTGTCGCTGCCGGGGTCGCCGCTGGGGCCGCCGATGCGCCGACCGTGCTGCCGGTCACGGGGCGGGTCGCCGCCGGTCAGTGGCTGGGCCGGCCGGCGATGCGGGGGGAGGCGGTGCGCATCTTCACCGGCGCACCGATGCCGGCCGGCATGGACACCGTCTTCATGCAGGAGGATTGCCGCAGCGACGGCGCCACCGTCACCTTGCCGGCGGGCATCCGTCGCGGCGTCAATCGGCGGCTGGCGGGGGAGGATGTGCGCGAGGGCTCGGTCGTGCTGGCCGCCGGGCGCCGCCTGCGGCCGGAAGACATCGCGCTCGCCGCCTCGCTCGGCCACGCGGCGCTGGCGGTGCGCTGCCGCCTGCGGGTGGCGGTCTTCTCCACTGGCGACGAATTGCGCCAGCCCGGGCAGGCGCTGGAGCCCGGTGCCGTCTATGACGCCAACCGCTTTGCCTTGATCGCGTTGCTGAGCAGGCTGGGCTGTGCCGTCACCGACCTCGGAATCCTGCCCGACCGGTTCGAGACCATTCGCGACGCTCTGGCGGCGGCGGCCATGGGCCATGATGCGCTGATCACGTCCGGCGGCATGTCCACCGGGGAGGAGGATCACGTCAAGCCGGCGGTCGAGGCCAACGGCCGGCTGGATTTCTGGCGGCTGGCGATCAAGCCCGGCCGGCCGGTGGCGCTGGGCCGCGTGCGCGACGCCGTCTTCGTCGGGCTGCCCGGCAACCCGGTGGCGGTGGTGGTGACCTTCCTGCGCATCGCCCGTCCGATCCTGCTGCGGCTGATGGGGGCGATGGACGAGACGCCACGGCCGATCCCGGTTCGTGCCACCTTCGCCCACAAGAAGAAGCCGGGCCGGCGCGAGTTCCTGCGCGGATCGCTGACCCGCGCCGACGATGGCGCGCTGGAGGCGACGAAATACCCGCGCGACGGCGCCGGCGTCCTGTCGTCCCTCGTCGAATCCGAGGGATTGATCGAACTGCCGGAGGACCTCGCCCGGGTCGAACCCGGCATGACCGTCGATTTCCTGCCTTTCAAAGAATTCCTGTAGGGGTCGCGTGATGAAGATTCTCTATTTCGCCTGGCTGCGCAGCAAGATCGGCGTGCCGACCGAGATCGTGGAGCTGCCGCCGGAGGTCAGCACCGCCGGTGCGCTGGTCGATTGGCTGAAGACCCGCAGCCCCCGCCACGCCGAGGCGCTGGCCAACAGCAAGGTGGTCAAGGTGGCGGTGAACCAGGAGCATGTGCCCTACGACCACCCGATATCCGCGACCGACGAGGTCGCTTTGTTCCCGCCGGTGACGGGGGGCTGACGCCATGGCGATTCGCGTCCAGGCCGGGGATTTCGACGTCGGTGCCGAATATGCCGCCTTCACGGCAGGCCGCACCGGCATCGGCGGGGTCGTCATGTTCGTCGGGCTGGTGCGCGACATCGCCGGGGGGGCCGCGGTCAGCGCCATGACGCTGGAACATTACCCCGGCATGACCGAGAAGCAGCTGGAAGCCATCGAGGAGGAAGCGCGCCGCCGCTGGCCGCTGGACGACGTGCTGGTGATCCACCGCCATGGCCGGCTGGAGCCGGGCGACCGCATCGTGATGGTCGCCACCGCGTCGGCTCACCGCGACGCGGCCTTCGAGTCCTGCCGCTTCCTGATGGACTGGCTGAAGACCAAGGCCCCCTTCTGGAAGCTGGAAGCCACGCCGGAAGGGGAGCGCTGGGTCGAGGCGAAGGACAGCGATGATGCCGCGGCAGCGCGGTGGGCTGAGAAGACCTGAGCCTCCGCCTATCCTGGAGAGGGCGGCGCTTCGATTCTCAACCAACCTGGGGACCGGCCACTCACGCGTGGCCGGCTTCGCCCGACAGCATCGAGACGCTGACGCCCAGCTTGCCGATGGCGCGTTCCCACTTGGCATCCAGATCGGTTTCGAACAGCAGCTTTTCGTCGCAGGGCACGTTCAGCCAGCCGTTGGCCTGGAATTCCGCGTCGAGTTGACCCGGTCCCCAGCCGGCGTAGCCGAGCAGCAGCAGGTTGCGGCGCGGACCGCGGTCTTCGGAGATGGCGCGCAGGATGTCGATGGTGGCGGTCAGCGCCACCTCGTCGTTCACCACCAGCGTGCCGTCGCGGACGTAGTCGGTGGAGTGCAGGACGAAGCCGCGGCCCGACTCGACGGGACCGCCGTAATGCACCGGCAGATTGTTGACCGGCTGCGAAATATCCATGTCGAGCTGTTCCAGCAAATCCTCGAAGGTGATCGACCCGAACAGCCGGTTCACCACCAGACCCATTGCGCCGTCTTCATTGTGGGCGCAGACATAGATGACCGTACGCTGGAAACGAGGGTCCTCCATTCCGGGCATGGCGATCAGCAGCTGGCCGGTCAGCGATTCCGTGGTCCTGGAGTCCGGAGACTTGGTCAGGCGCGGCATGGGCGATAATCCTTGTCGTCGGTCCGGTGCGGAAGCCCGCCTCCGTCCGTACGGTCGGTTGTGGTTGGCGCTCTGGCGACGCTTTCACCGGAGTGTGACAGCACCGGCCGAGCTTTGTCACCATTATATGGGCTATCATATAGGGTGTCGGGGACGCGGATGCGCCCCTTCCAGGGAAGAGAACAGTGCGCGCGATGAAAAGACATGTCCTCGCCCTCCTGCTGCTCCCGGCCATGCTGGCCGGCGGCGGCGTATCCGGCTTCGCGCAGGATGTGGATGGTCGAGAGGGGGTTGGCGCCTGGGTCAAGGCCGGACAGGTCGAGGCGCGTCTCGTGTCGGCGGTGCGCGCCACCGGCGACCTGACGGCGCTGCCGCTCGGGCTCGAACTGCGGCTGGAGCCGGGCTGGAAGACCTATTGGCGCACTCCCGGCGACGCCGGATTCGCCCCGCGCCTGGATTGGAGCCGGTCGAACAACCTGGGTGGGGCGACGCTGTCCTATCCGGCGCCGCACCGCTTCTCCGTCCTGGGATTCGAGACGGCGGGTTACGACACCGCGGTCCTGTTTCCGATCCAGGGCACGCCGACCACGCCCGGCAAGCCCGTCGATCTGGCGCTGAGCGCGGAGCTCCTGGTCTGTTCGGAAATCTGCGTGCCGCAGACCCTGGACCTCGCATTGGCGCTGCCGGCAGGACCGGCCGGGCCGAGCGAGGTCGCCAACGACGTCGCGCGCGCCCAGGCGCTGGTGCCGAAGGGGCCGAACGGGCTGCTGCGCATCGAGTCGGTGCAGGGCAAGGGTGGCGCGCTGGAGGTCGAAGCGACCGCCATCGACGGATTCGTCACACCCGACCTGTTCGTCGAAACCGATCCGCCGCTGACCTTCTCCGCTCCCAAGGCGGTCTTTTCCGACAATGACCGCCATGTCCGCCTGACGCTGGCGGTGACCGATCCGTCGCCGGGCCTCGACCTGTCCGGTCGGGCGATGACGCTGACCCTGGTCGACGGCGACAAGGCGGTGGAGGCGCCGGTGACGGCATCGGCCGGCAGCGGCGCCTCCGGCGGCGGCGGGGCCGGGCTGGCGGCGATGCTGGGGGTGGCGCTGCTGGGCGGGCTGGTCCTGAACCTGATGCCCTGCGTCCTGCCGGTGCTGTCGCTGAAGCTGATGTCGGTGGTCAAGCATGGCGGCCGCGCCCCTGCGGCGGTGTGTGCCGGCTTCCTGGCGAGTGCGGCCGGCATCCTGGCCTCGTTCCTGCTGATGGCGTCGGTGCTGGTGGGGGTGAAGGCGGCGGGCGGGGCGGTCGGCTGGGGCATCCAGTTCCAGCAGCCATTGTTCCTGGTGTTCATGGTCGTGCTGGTCACGCTGTTCTCCGCCAATCTGTGGGGGCTGTTCGAGGTGCCGCTGCCGCGCGTCCTGGCTGACCGGCTGGGCGGCGACGGGCTGGCCGGCCCTTTCGCCACCGGCATGTTCGCGACTCTGCTGGCGACCCCCTGTTCGGCGCCCTTCCTGGGCACGGCGGTCGGATTCGCGCTGTCCAAGGGGCCGGTCGAGATCTATGCGATCTTCGCCACGTTGGGCGTCGGGCTGGCGCTGCCCTATCTGGCGGTGGCCGCTTGGCCGCGGGTGGCCGGCTGGCTGCCGCGGCCGGGGCGCTGGATGGCGACGCTGAAGATCGTGCTGGGCTTCGCGCTGATGCTGACGGCGCTCTGGCTTCTGTCGGTGCTGACCGCGCAGATCGGCGAGGTCGCCGCCGCCACGGTCGGGCTGCTGATGGCGGCGCTGGTGCTGGCGCTGTGGGTGGGGCGGAGTGCGCGCGGCGCCGCCCGGGCCGCCGGGCCGATGCTGGCAGGCGTGCTGGCGATCGTCGCCTTCGCCATGCCGGCGGTGGTCGGCCCGTCGGCAGGGGCGGCACCGGTGGCCGGCGACTCCAAGGCGCGCTGGGTGCCCTTCGCCGAACCGACGATCCGCGAGCATGTCGCCGCCGGCCGCACGGTCTTCGTCGATGTCACCGCCGACTGGTGCATCACTTGCCAAGCCAACAAGAAGCTGGTTCTCAATCGCGGCGAGGTCGCCCAGCGGCTGGAGGAGTCGGGCGTGGTGGCGATGCGGGCCGACTGGACCCGTCCGGATGCGGCGATCGCGAAGTTCCTGGCCGACCATGGCCGGTACGGCATCCCCTTCAACATCGTCTATGGACCCGGCGCGCCGGACGGCATCGCCCTTCCGGAACTGCTGAGTGACGGTGCGGTGCTGGAAGCGCTGAGCAAGGCGGCCGGCCGCGCGTCCTGATTGGCTGTCCGGCCAAGTCAGAAAAGGCCTATGGCTGTTGCGGCTATTCTGCGGTAACAGGGCGCCTCCGGGAGGAGGCTCCCGTGCCAAGAGGACGAAGATGGACGATCAGATCAACTGCCCGCAGTGCAATTCAGAGAATGCCTATCATGACGGGAGCCTGTGGAACTGCCCCGACTGCGGGCATGAATGGAACCCGGATACGGCTGCCGCCGCGGATGCCGGGGGCGGGCAGGGCGTGCGCGACGCCAACGGCAATCCCTTGAGCGACGGCGACAGCGTCACGGTGATCAAGGACCTGAAGGTCAAGGGATCGTCGCTGGTGGTCAAGGGCGGGACCAAGGTGAAGAACATCCGCTTGGTGGACGGGGTCGACGGACACGACATCGCCTGCAAGATCGACGGCATCGGCGCCATGAACCTGAAGTCGGAATTCGTGAAGAAGGCTTGATCCCGCGGCTTTGCCGGGCCAACCACGCCTTGCGGCCCTTCGCCGCGGGGGATAGAAGGGATGCGGGGCCGGGACCCGCAACGACGGTCCGGTCGAACCCAGAAAACGGGTCAAACCCAAATACGGGACGGGCCCAAAAACGGGAAGGGTTAGAGACGATGAGCATCCAGGTTGGCGATACCATTCCGTCCGTCACGCTGAAGTGGCTGACCGACAACGGCATGCAGGAAGTGACGACGGACGAGCTGTTCAAGGGCAAGAAGGTCGTCCTGTTCTCCGTCCCCGGCGCCTTCACCCCGACCTGCTCCGCCAAGCACCTGCCGGGCTTTGTCCAGCAGGCCGACGCGCTGAAGGCCAAGGGCGTCGACAGCATTATCTGCCTGGCGGTCAACGACCCGTTCGTGATGCGCGCCTGGGGTGACAAGGGCGCGGTCGGCGACAAGGTCGCGATGCTGCCGGACGGCAACGCCACCTTCACGACCGCTCTCGGCCTGACGATGGATGGCTCGGGCTATGGCCTGGGCACCCGCGGCCAGCGCTTCGCCCTGGTGGCGGAGGACGGCAAGGTCACCCACGTCGCCGTCGAGGCCCCCGGCAAGTTCGAGGTGTCGTCGGCCGAAGCGGTGCTGGAGAAGATCTGAGGTAGGAAGCAACTCCCTCTCCCGCCCCAGTAGAGGGAGGGGTAAGGGGTGGTGCAAGGAACCATGCAGTTCGGGATCCTTGCTTTGCCCCTCACCCTCCCCACTTCGTGGGTCCCCTCCCTCTCCCGGGGCGGGCTACGGCATGCACAGATCTCGCTTCTGCGAACGAGATGCAACTTTCTCTAGCGAATATCC
>NZ_JAENHM010000069.1 GCF_016595245.1 Azospirillum endophyticum | reverse complement strand
CTCCAATATCTGGGCAACCACACCGCGTGCGGCTACCCCGAGTCCCTAACAGCCTCTAGCGTCGTGCAACCGGAGCGTCGTGCCATCGGGGTGCCACCCCATCGGACGTCCTCTCATCGGGTCACGGCCGGGCGGTCCGGCCGCGTTCAACCGCAGCACAGCGCAGGTGGTTCCTTTGCCGCCGGAAATGCGCTATGTGAGCGGAAACTCTGTGCAACGCTGGTTGGAGTTCGAAGGCCATGGCCGAGGGTACTGTGGACTATTACGCGATGGTCGAAGAGGCTTGGCAGCTCAGCGACACCGCGCGCGACTATGTGAAGAACGCCGGCCGCGAGGTGGACAACACCGAGCTGTGGGAGAAGGTGTTCGCCTCCTCACCGCTGATCGACCTGGAGCGCACCCGCGCCGAAGGCGGCCAGCCGCTGCAGAAGATCTTCTTCAAGAACCCCTACGGCCTGCAGTACCGCGCCGACCACAAGGACTGGATCCCGTTCCGCCACGGCGCGCTCGATCCGGCCTATCTCCAGGTCATCTGACCGGCAGGGCCCGCGGAGGGTAGGGGGCGTGCATGGCACGGCTGGCGGCGGGGCAGGGCTTCGCCCTTGATCTTGCCCTTGAGTCCGGGGAGGCGCGGCTGGCGGACGGCTTCGTCGCCGATGCCTTCACCATCCTGCCCGACGCCTCCTCCATCGCCGCCGGTGCCGGCAGCCAGACCATCACCCGCAAGGTCGCCGGCCGGACGCACGCCACCACGCTCGATTATGCCGCCGCCGGCAGCGGGACGGCGGCGGCTGTCCGCTTCACCGGCCTGACCGACCGCGATCCGGGCGGCGCCCTGCGCTACCGGATCGAGGGGCTGGACGTCGCCCTGACCGGCGGGACGCTCGACCGGCTCGGTGCCCGCGTCTTCCAGCAGATCGACGGCTTCGTCGGGGCGGACGGCAACGACAGCGTCCATCTGGGCATTCCGGGCGGGCGGAGCTTCGACGGCGGCGGCGGCACCGACCGTGCCGTCTACGGTGCCGATCCGCGCCGCTATGCCCTGCAGGATGGCGCCTACCGGGCGGAGGCGCCGGTGGTGGTGGCGCTCGACGGCAGCGGCCGGCGCTATGGCGTGGTGTCGAGCCGCGGCGCCGACACCCTGACCGACGTCGAACTGCTCACCATCGACGGCCGCACCGCCGCTCCGGCAGCCTTCGCCTTCGATGCGCGGAGCTATCTGGCGGCCAACCGCGATCTCGCCGTCGCCTTCGGCGACGATGTGGTCGCGGCGGCGGCCCATTATGCCTGGAACGGCCGGAACGAGAGGCGGAGCCTCGGCGGTTTCGACGCGCTGGGCTATCTGGGCGCCAACCCGGACGTGCTGGCGGCGGTCGGCGTGAATGCCGACGCCGCCCTGCGGCATTACCTGGCCTATGGTGCCCGCGAAGGGCGGACGGCCGGCTTCGACCCCTACGGCTATCTCGCCTCCAACCTGGACGTGCTGGCCGCCTACGGGGCCGACCCGGTGGCGGCGCTGACCCATTATGCCCGGTTCGGCCTGCGCGAGGGACGGACGGCGACCGGTTTCGATGCGCTCGGCTACATCGCCTCCTATCCCGACCTGATCGCCGCCTTCGGCACCGACGGCAGGGCCGCCACCCGCCACTATCTGAGCGACGGGCGGCGGGAAGGGCGTGGCGTGACCTTCGACGCGGCCGCCTATCTGGCCGCCAACCCCGACGTGGCTTCGGCCACCGGCGGCAATGCCGCGGCGGCCGAAGCCCATTACATCGGCTTCGGCCTGCGCGAGGGCCGGATGCTGCGTCCCGGTCCAAGCCCGATCGCTCATCCGACCGTGAGCTTGGGCGAGCGGCTCGCCGTCCCCGTCTGGGCGGCGGATCTGCTGCTGCAAGGGGCGCCGCAAGGGGTGCCGCAGGGAATGCCGGTGGCGGTGACCGGCACGGTCGGCAACGACACGCTGAGCGGCAGCGCCGCCTATGACGCGCTGGGCAACCCAATCACGGACGCAGTGGACGGGCTGGCCGGGATCGACAGCTTCGTGCTGACCGGTGCGATCGCCTCCTACTCCCTCTCGATCGATTCCAGCGGCGCTCTAATGGTCGGCGGACCCGACGGCACCGACACGCTGATCGGCATCGAGCTGCTGCAGGCCACCGACGGGATCTATCCGGTCGGCTCGCTGGTCGGCTTCTCCCAGCCGTCGCTGACCGGGCTGACCGTCTCGGTCTCGGCTTCGGCCGGCAACGATTACCTGGTGGGCGGGATCCAGGGCGACGCCATCGGCGGCGGGGCGGGGAACGACACCATCGCCGGGCTGGGCGGCAGCGACACGCTGTTCGGCAATGCCGGCAACGACGTCCTGCTGGGCGGCGACGGCGTCGATCAACTGGAGGGTGGGGCGGGCAACGACCTGATGTTCGGCGGGCCGGGGAACGACCTGATGCGGGGCGACCTCATCGACGTCGTCGGCAACGACACCCTGCTGGGCGAGGACGGCAACGACTGGCTCGATGCCGGGGCGGGCAACGACTGGCTGGACGGCGGCGGCGGCAACGATACGCTTTACGGTGGGCTGGGCGGCGACGTGCTGCGCGGCGGTGACGGCGACGACGTGCTGTTCGGCGACGTCTATTCCGACCGCAGCCACGAGATCTCGGTCAACCCCAACGACACCGTCACCGGTTACGAGGATGTGCTGCTGGGCGGCGCCGGCAGCGACACGCTGGTCGGCGGCCATGGCGCCGATCTGATGGACGGCGGTGCCGGCGCCGACGTCTTCTCCATCCGCAACCTGAACGAATCCACCCTGGCCGCTCCCGACGTCATCCTCAACTTCAACGGCGCCGTCGTGGCGGCGGAGGCGCTGAAGGGGCTGGCGAGCTATGCCACCGCCGGCGCCGAGGGTGACCGCATCGACCTGTCGGAGATCGACGCCATTGCCGGCATCGCCGGGAACGACGCCTTCACCTTCATCGGCACCGCCGGCTTCACCGCGGCCGGCCAGCTGCGCTATCAGGCATCCGGCTCGGCGACGCTGATCGAGGGTGACGTGAACGGCGACCGGACGGCCGATTTCCGCATCCAGGTCGACATCGCCAACTACAGCTTCTCCGCCTTCGATTTCGTGCTGTAGGCGGCGATGTTCACCCTCATCAAGCCCGAACGGTTCGAGCAGGAGATCAAGAGAAGCCGCTTCCTGGCCCAGGCCGCCCCGGCCGGCAGCGAGGAGGAGGCGCGCCGCTTCATCGCCGCGTCCAGCATCCCGGATGCCGGTCACAATTGCTGGGCCTTGCGGGTCGGCGACGTCTATCGCTTCAGCGACGACGGCGAACCGGGCGGGACGGCCGGGCGGCCGATCCTTCAGGCCATCGAGGGCCAGGATCTCGACCGGGTGGCGGTGGTGGTCAGCCGTTGGTTCGGGGGCATCCTGCTGGGGGCGGGCGGGTTGGTGCGCGCCTATGGCGGCACGGCGGCGAGCTGCCTGAAGGCGGCGGAGCGCGAGCCCATCGTCGCCTACGCCATCCTGTCCGTCGCCTGCGCCTTCGCCGACGAGGCGCGCATCCGCTCCGGCCTCGGCAGTTTTCCCGGCGCGCGGGCGGAGACTGCCGGCTTCACCGCGGACGGCGTCCAGCTTCACGTCACGCTTCCCCGTGACCGGGCGGACGCGTTCATCCGGCTGGTGGCCGACATCTCCCGTGGCCAAGCCGTGGTGGAACGCGCCGGAGAGTGAACGGGATAATGCCCGTTTTCCATAAGCTTTCTTACGCGTCTCTATTCATGAAATCATGAATGTAAATAATGATTTCATGGTTTGGAGTCTTGCCGCGACACGGCCCAGATTTACCTCTTTTTCGTGCACTCTAAAGGTCTCGTTCCCGCAAATAGGAAATTCCGATCAATCACGGCCGGATGTGGCGTCGATCCAAAGCAACGTCCTGAAATCGCATTCCTACTCTTAAGATTTCCTGCAAGTGATCGCCCATTCTTGCCGGCGATACCCCGACTTATCGGGTTGTGAGAGCCGTTCTCTTCCTCACATTTGGTAGAGGACGGCCACACGGCCCAACCAATATTTCTGTCATCAAAATACCGCCGCCCTCGTCCTGCGGCCACGAAGGAGGACCATCCGTGCGCGACGTACTGATTGCGGACGCCAGCCTCGACGACCTCGACCTGCTGCTCGACCGTTGCCGGTCCGACGTCCGGATCGTCCGGGTGGCGGCCGACGAGGATGGTGGAAAGGCCTTGGCCGACGCACTCGCCGGCCGCCCCCCCGCCATCCATCTTCTGGCCCATGGCGAGCCGGGCGCGGTCCGGCTGGGGGTCCGTCCACTCGACATCGCGGCGCTCGAAACGGACAGGCACTCCTGGCCGCAGGCGCCGGGTACCGAGATCCTGATCCATGCCTGCGATACCGGCGCCGACGGCGGCCGCTTCGCCGCGGCCCTCGCCCAGGCGACCGGCGCCCGCGTTGCCGCCGCCAGCCACCCGGTCGGCCATCCGTCGCTGGGTGCCTCCTGGGAGCTCGACGTGACCACCGGTCCGATCCGGGCGGCCCTGCCCGTCTCCGACACCGGATCCTGGGTCCACCGGCTGGCCTACACCGGCACGCCGACCGACGGCGACGACACGCTGGTCGGCGACGACACCGGCAACACGATCAATGGCGGTGCCGGCAACGACAGCATCGTCGGCGGCACCGGCAACGACAGCCTGGTCGGCGGGATCGGCGACGATACGCTGGTCGGCGGCGGCAACAGCGGCCAGTCGGCCGGCGACACGCTGAACGGCGGGCTGGGCGGCGACCATTATGTCGGTGGCAACGGCTTCACCATCGTCACCTACGAGAATGCCACCACCGGCATCACGCTGGACCTGACCAACGGCGCCAACAACACCGGCGAGGCCGCCGGCGACACCTTCGTCGACATCCAGCGCTGGGTCGGATCGGAGCATGACGACAGCCTGACCGCCGGCGACACCGCGGTGTGGTTCTGGGGCCATGGCGGCAACGACCTGGAGCATGGCGGTGCCGGCAACGACACGTTGGAGGCCGGTGACGGCAACGACACCGTGTTCGGCGGCGGCGGCAACGACCTGATCTATGGCCGTGCCGACAATGACGAGCTGCATGGCGATGCCGGCAACGACACGGTGGCCGGCGGCGGCGGTGCCGACCTGATCTATGGCGGGGACGGCAACGACCTGCTGAAGGGCGACTGGGAACGCGACACCATCCATGGCGGCGACGGCGACGACACCATCCTCGCCGGCATCGTCAGCGCCGGCAGCTATGGCCAGGCCCAGGCCGACCAGATCTTCGGCGAGGCCGGGAACGACCGCTACATCGTGGTCAGCCAGTATGACGCCGGCACCGTCAGCTTCGACGGCGGCGAGGGTACCGACACGCTCGAGATCCATTCCGACGATCTCAGCAGCTACAACGGCTACGACCTGGAATATTATACCGACGTCGCCTCCCCCGCGATCGACCTGACGGGGATGACGCTGGCCGGGGTGGAACGGCTGGAGCTGACCGGCAGCAAGGCGCATGACGTCACGCTGACCGGCGTTCAGGCGGCCGGCTTCGAGGTCATCGCCGGCAGCGCGGCGTCCGACACCCTGCGCATCGCCGGCAGCGCCGACCTGTCGGCGGTGGCGATGTCCGGCATCGAGGCCATCGAGGTCACCGGCAGCAACGCCACCCTGACGCTCGCCGCCTCGCAACTGGCCGGGCTGGCGCTGACCGGCAACGGCAACGCGCTTGCGGTCGCCGCGTCCGGGACCGGAGCGACCGTGGACCTGTCCGGCGCCGTCGGCTTCGGCCGGGTCGCCCTGACTGGTACCGCCGGGGCCGACGACCTGACCGTCGGGGCCGGGGCGACCGTCATCGGCAACGGCGGCGACGACGTCATCCGCATCGCCGCTGGCACTGCCGGTGCGGTCACCATCGCCGACGCCGCCGTCGGCGACCGGTTGGTGATGACGGGCGCCGACCTTTCCGCCATGCAGGTCGAGACGGGCGCCGGCTCCACCACCCTGCGGGTCGGCACCGATCTGGCGGTGACCCTGACCGGCAGCTTCGCGGCCAGCCAGTTCCAGGTCGGCAGCGGCGGCAGCGTCACCATCGTTCAAGCCAACGGCGCTCCGGTGGCGGAAGCCGACAAGACGGTGACGGCGCAGGCCGCTGCGCCGGTCGCGCTCGGCATCGTCGCCCCGACCGACGCCGACGGCGATGCGCTGACGGTAACCGTCACCGGCCTGCCGGCCGGCGGCACCATCCGGCTGGCCGACGGCACGGCGGTGACCGCCAATCAGAGCCTGACGACCGCCCAGCTCGCCGCCCTGACCTTCACCGCGGCGGCTGGTACGATCGGCGATGCCGGGTCCTTTACCTACACCGTTTCCGACGGTCATGGCGGCAGCGCCGGCCAGAGCGTGGCGCTGACGGTGAATGCCGCCCCGGTGGCGGAAGCCGACAAGGCGGTCATGGCCCAGGCCGCCACCCCGGTGGCGCTCGGCATCGCCGCCCCGACCGACGCCAACGGCGACGCCTTGACGGTGACGGTGACCGGCCTGCCGGCCGGCGGCACCATCCGGCTGGCCGACGGCACGGCGGTGACCGCCAATCAGAGCCTGACGACCACCCAACTCGCCGCCCTGACCTTCACCGCGGCGGCCGGCACGGTCGGCGCCGCCGGTTCCTTCGCCTACACCGTCGCCGACGGTCATGGCGGCAGCGCCGGCCAGAGCGTAACGCTGACGGTGAACGCCGCCCCGGTGACGGACGCCGACAAGACGGTGACGGCGCGGCAGGACGCGGGTCCGGTGGCGCTCGGCATCGCCGCCCCGACCGACGCCAACGGCGATGTGCTGAGCGTGACGGTGACCGGCCTGCCGACCGGCGGTGCCTTGACCCTCGCCGACGGCACCGCGGTGACGGCCAACCAGAGCCTGACGCTCGCCCAGCTTGCCGCCCTGACCTTCACCCCGGCGACCGGCACCGTCGGCAATGCCGGGTCCTTCGCCTATCGGGTGGAGGACGGTCATGGCGGCGTCGATACCCAGACCATCGGCCTGACGGTGGAGGCCGCCCCGGTCGTCTCGCCGCCCCCTCCCCCGCCGCCGCCCGTCACCTCCTCGCCGGAGCCTGTCGTGGAACCGGCGGTCAACAGCGCCCCGGTGGTCCAGGCCGACAAGACGGTGAGTGCCCAGGACCGGACGGCGGTGTCGCTCGGCATCGCTGCCCCCACCGATGCCGACGGCGACGCGCTGACGGTCACGGTGACCGGCCTGCCCGGCGGCGGTACCGTGCGGATGGCCGACGGCAGCGCCGTGGCGGTCAACCAGACCCTGACGGCGGCCGACCTGCCGGCGTTGACCTTCCTGGCCGCCGACGGCATGGCGGGCAATGCCGGGTCCTTCGCCTACCGGGTCGATGACGGCCATGGCGGCGTCGCGGCACAGTCCATCGCCCTGCAGGTGGCGCCGTCCGCCGATCCGGCTTCCACCACGCCCCAGGCACCGGCCGCCGGCGGGCTGCCGGCCGGCTTCAACGCGCTCGCCTACATCGCCTCCTACCCGGATCTGATCGCCGCCTTCGGCACCAACACCGAGGCGGCGACCCAGCATTACCTGCAGGCCGGGCAGGCGGAGGGGCGGACGGTGACCTTCAACCCGCTGGCCTACACCGCCTCGTACCCTGACCTGATCGGGGCCTTCGGTACCGACGCGGACGCAGCGGCCCGGCATTACATCCAGTCCGGCTACAGCGAGGGACGGTCGCCGAACTTCGACGGCCTGGCCTACATCGCCTCCTATCCGGACCTGACCGCGGCTTTCGGCACCAATGCCGAGGCAGGCACCCGCCACTTCATCCAGAGCGGCTATGCCGAGGGGCGGAGCGTCACCTTCGACGGCTACAACTACCTAGCGGCCAACCACGACGTGGCGCTTGCCTTCGGCATCGACGCCAATGCCGCGGCCCAGCATTACATCCAGTTCGGCCAGGCGGAAGGCCGGCCGGCCCAGGGCTTCGATGCGCTGCGCTACATCGCCAGCAACCCGGACCTGATCCAGGCCTTCGGTCCCGACGTCCAGGCGGCCGAAATCCACTATGTCCGGAACGGCTACACCGAGGGCCGTTCGCTGACCGCCTTCGACCCGGCGGCCTATCTGGCGACCAATCCGGAGATCGCCACGGAGTTCGGTACCAGCCCCGCCGCGGTCGAGCTTGCCTACATCAAGCGCAGCACCTCCACCGCAGCGGCCGCCATGGCCGCGGGCGAGGGAGAGGCTCCCATCGCCGTCACCATGCTGGCGGCCGGGATGACCGGGGCGCAGTCGCTGGGGATCGGCGGCGGGTTCTACGACGGATCTTCGTCCGGCATGGCCTCCGGCCTGCTGGCGTCCGGCGATGGCGGACTGTCCACCCGGCAGCGGACGGAGCTTCCCGCCTGACGATCCGGCCCGGCCATCCTTTCGATGGTAGTGCCGGAGGACATGGCGGGAAGATCGGAAGGGGCGGCCTTGGGCCGCCCTTTCCTTATCCGGCCGGCTTGGTACCGGCCGCGATCCGAGCCCGATGATGCATGGAGACGGCGGTCAGGAAGCCGAGCGCCGCAGCGGTTGCGCCGAGCAGGAAGACGCCCCCATAGCCGGTCCGGTCGGCGAGCAGCCCGGCCACCGGACCGGTCAGGCCATAGGCCACGTCCTGGAAGCCTGCGAAGGCGCCGAGCGCCGTCGCCCGGAGATGCGGCTCCACGAGATGGACGACCTCGCGGCCCATGGCGGGAAAGACCAGGGAGCAGCCGAGCCCGGTCAGAAAGGCGCCGGCCAGGGCCAGGACGGGATCGCCGGCGCTCCAGACCAGCATCTGGCCGACGGCCTCGACCGCCAGCGATCCCATCGCCACCGGCAGGCCGCCGATGCGGTCCGGCAGATGGCCGAAGGCGAAGCGGACGAGGACGAAGCCGACCCCGAAGGCGGTCAGGCCGAGCCCGGCGAACGGCCAGGATTCATGGACGAAGTGCAGCGAGAAGAAGGCGCCGATGGCGGCGAAGCCGATGCCTTGCAGGCTGACGACGGCGCCGTGCAGCCAGATCCGGCCGATCACGCTGCGGAACGGCGGGCGCTTGGCGTCGGGATGCGCCGGGACCCCCGGCATCCGGCGGATCGCCAGCAGCCCGAGCGCCGGCAGCAGGGCGCCAACCGCCATGGTGCCGGCGAAGCCGATCCCGTCGAGCAGCGCCAGCCCCAGCGGACCGCCCGCCGCGAAGGCGCCGTACAGCGCCGCCCCGACCAGGGCCAGAACCTTGCCCGACCGCTGCGGTCCGACGATGCCGATCCCCCAGGCGATCACCCCGACCCCGACCAGGCTTTCGCCGAGGCCGATCAGCAGGCGGCCCAGGACCAGCACGCAGAAGGCAGGCCAGGGCAGGTGCGGCAGCATCCCGGCGGCGACCGAGACCAGCCCGCCGACGATATAGAGCGCCAGTCCCCGGGCCACCGCGGGCTTGGCCCCGCCGCCGTCCACGAGGGTGCCGGCGAAGCCGCGGGTGAGGATGGTGGCGAGGAAGGCGCTTCCGACGCCCAGTCCCGCCCAGAAATTGCCCATCCCCAAGGTCCCGGCCACGAACAGCGGGGTGACGGGAAGGGAGATGGCGACGCAGAGATAGGAGAGGAAAAGGATGGCGGCCAGGATGAACAGACGACCCTGTGACGGGTCGGGCGCCGGGGCGATGATCTGATTTGGAGTCTGGTCGCGTGCCAAGTCGCAGGCCGCGTCGCGTGTCGGCTGGGGATCCATGGTGTGCTCCACACTGGTCCTCGGTCGACGGGCATCCGATCATGCGAACGCACTCCGACCGGTGAGGATCGTTGAGTGCGTTGAATGACGTCGAACGCTTACGGCCAGTGCGACTGGCGACGTTTCGACAGCTAACCGATCCGTCCGCGGAAGACAACCGGGAAGTCTGCAGGGAGGCGTCAGCGGGCCTTGCGGTCGGCCCTCGCCATGGAGGGCAGCGCCACATCGATCACCAGCCGGTGACCACGATCCTTGTCCGGAGCCAGGGTGGAGACGGAGATCAGCCGGACGGCTTCCCCCTTGGTGCCGTCTCCCTTGGCATTGCCGCCCGGTCCGCCGTCCTCGTCGCTGAACAGCAGACGGGTGCCGCTGGCGGTCCGCTCCGCCCGGTAGCCGAGCGTCGTCGCCGGCAGCCGGCCGGCCGGGGGAGCCTGCCACAGCGTGCCGGGAAGCGTCACCTCCAGCCGGCCGTCGGGGCGCCGCACCGGCGTCTCGAAGCGCGGGTCCTGGTCGAGGTCGAGCACGACGCGCAGCCCGTCCCCGCCGTTGGCGGTGCGGATCCGCTCCACATGGCGGGGCGTCGCGGTGCTTGCCCCAGGCTGGGCCCCGGCCTGGATCCCTGTTGGGCGGGCGGGCGCCTCGGGGACCGGCTTGACGCCGGGACGCAGGATCTCCACCGCCGGTTCCGTCCGCAGGGCGGGAGGGCCGTCCTGCGGTTCGGGCTTGGCTGCCGGGACCGGAGGGACCGGGATCGGAGCCGGCGGGGCCGAGTTCGAAGGCATGGCAGGCTGGGCCGCCTGGACGCCTTCCGCCGAAATTCCCGCTGCCGGCGTCTCCGCCGGCTTCGCGGCTGGTTCGGCGAAGCCGCCCTGGCGGCCTTCGGCGCGGCCTTGCCGGACGTAATGGGCATAGCCGCTGGAGATCTGCCCGTTGCGGACGGCGGCGGCGACGTCCGGGTTGGCGGCCAGATAGGCGCGCTCCCGCCAGCCGGTCTGCGGCGTCAGTGTGGCGTCGGCCTCCGGGGTGCGGCGCCAGTTGGACAGCAGCGAGGGCATCGACCCCTGCAGGCCCAGCCCTTCCACCGCCAGAGACAGCCAGAAGGGAGTCAGCAGCAGGAGCAGAAGGCGCAGGAGCTGGGAGATCGGCAACAATGCGGGTGGTGTCCGGCGAAAGGGAAAACGGCACCGGTCCCGGCGGTCCGGCCTTGGTCCCGCATGCCTACTCCCAAGCACCGCACCCGGTCCAGGAAAAGCCGCGGTCCGGGATCGGCCGCAGGGATCGCTTACGGGGATCGGCCATGGGGAGAGGCACTCTCTCCTGTCCACCCCCTTTGCCCACCCCGTTTGGTTGCCTCCTTTGTTCGCCAACGATGCGGGGTACCCCATCGTTCGGGTGGCCGCGGGGAGAGGCGATCCTCACCTTCGGAGTGCCGCAACCGTTCGGCGCCGCCCCTTAGAGTTTCGGAACCGGGAAGCCTTCATGGAACAGATGCGAGACGGATCGCCGGTCGATCCGGCGCGGGACCCCTCTCCCCCCCTCTCCTCCAAAGGTCAGCCGCAGGCCGAAGGCCCCCATCCAGCCCCGCCTCCCCAGGGTCCGCAAAGCGGCCCCAATCCCGGCCCCCGTCTCGATCCCGGCATCGCCGGGCTGGTTTCGGCGCTGCGCATCCTGGGCATTCCGGCCGACTACGACGGCGTGCGCCATGCCTGCGGCGGCGAATCCCCCGACCTGACCGGGCTGGTCCGCCAAGCCCACCGGCTGGGCGCCAAGGCCCGGGTGATGAAGACCAAATGGGAGCGGCTGGAGCGCACGCCGCTGCCGGCCCTGGTCCCCGGTCCCGACGGCGGCTTCCTGGTGCTGGCCAAGGCCGGCAACGACCGCGTCCTGGTGCATGACGCGGCGACCAACCAGACCCGCGTCCTCGACCGCGCCGCCTTCGAGCCGCTGTGGAGCGGCCGGCTGATCTGCCTGGGCCGCAAGGGCACGCTGGGCATGGGCCAGCCGCGCTTCGACGCCCGCTGGTTCGGCGGGGTCGCCTGGAAATACCGCGGCATCCTGGGCGAGGTGCTGCTCGCCTCCTTCTTCATCCAGCTGTTCGCGTTGGTGACGCCGCTGTTCTTCCAGGTGGTGGTCGACAAGGTGGTGGTCCATCGCAGCCTGGGCACGCTCGACGTGCTGATGGCCGGCATGCTGGCCGTCGTCCTGTTCGAGGCGGTGCTGGGGGGGCTGCGCACCTACACCTTCGCCCACACCGCCAACCGGCTGGACGTGGAGCTGGGGGCCAAGCTGTACCAGCGGCTGCTGTCGCTTCCCATGGGCTATTTCGCGACGCGCCGGGTCGGCGACAGCGTCGCCCGGGTGCGCGAGCTGGAGACGATCCGCAACTTCATGACCAGCTCCACCATCACGCTGGTGCTGGACCTGCTGTTCACCGTGGTCTTCCTCGGCGTGATGATGGTCTACAGCCCGATGCTGACGGCGATCGTCGCGGCATCCTTCCCCGTCTATGTCGCCATCAGCCTGGTGGCGACGCCGATCCTGCGCCGCCGGCTGGACGAGAAGTTCGCCCGCGGTTCCGAGAACCACAGCTTCCTGGTCGAGACGGTGTCGAGCATCGAGACGGTCAAGGCGATGGCGGTCGAGCCGCGCATGCAGCGGCGCTGGGAGGACCAGCTGTCCGGCTATGTCCGTGCCGGCTTCCGCGCCGGCAACCTGAACAACGTCGCCAGCCAGTCGGTGCAGTTCGTCTCCAAGATCTCGACCATGCTGGTGCTGTGGCTGGGGGCGAAGCTGGTGATCGAGGGCAGCCTGACGGTGGGCGAGCTGGTGGCCTTCAACATGTTCGCCGGCCGCGTCGTCCAGCCGGTGCTGCGCATCGCCCAGCTATGGCAGGATTTCCAGCAGGTGCGGCTGTCGATGCACCGCATCGGCGACATCCTGAACACCGCGCCGGAACCGCTGCAGAGCGCCGGCCGGGCCGCCATGCCGGCGATCCGGGGCGACCTGACCTTCGAGCACGTCACCTTCCGCTATCGCCATGACGGGCCGGAGACGCTGAGCGACGTGTCGCTGCACGTCCCGGCGGGACAGGTGGTCGGCATCGTCGGCACGTCGGGCTCGGGCAAGAGCACGCTGGCCAAGCTGCTCCAGCGCTTCCATGTGCCGGAGCGCGGCCGGGTGATGGTCGACGGCACCGATCTCTCCACCGCCGACGCGGTGTGGCTGCGCCGGCAGATCGGCGTGGTGCTGCAGGACAACGTGCTGTTCTCGGGATCCATCCGCGAGAACATCGCGCTCACCGACCCGACGATGGAGATGGTCCGCGTCGTCGCCGCGGCGAAGCTGGCCGGCGCCCACGACTTCATCGTCGAGCTGCCCGACGGCTACGACACCGTGGTGGGCGAGCGCGGCGCCAGCCTGTCGGGCGGGCAGCGGCAGCGCATCGCCATCGCCCGCGCGCTGGTCACCAACCCGCGCATCCTGATCTTCGACGAGGCGACCTCGGCGCTCGACCATGAATCCGAACGGATCATCCAGGCCAACATGCGCCGCATCTGCGCCGGCCGCACCGTGCTGATCATCGCCCACCGCCTGTCCACCGTCGCCGTCGCCGACCGCATCGTCACCATCGAGCGCGGCCGCATCGTCGAGGACGGCGCGCCGGACGAGCTTCTGCGCCGCGGCGGCCGCTACGCGACTCTGTTCCGCGGTCAGATGGGGCAGCTGCCGGGCGCGGGCGCCCTGCCCGCGGACGGGCTGATCGAACAGCGGGTCGCGGGCTAAAGGGGGAATGAACGCCATGAGCAAGACGACCGCCGCGGTGAAGACCATCCCCGCCACCCCTCCCGGCATCCAGCCGCCCGCCAACGCGCCGGGCACTCCCGGCGGTCCGCGTCCGCCCACCAAACTCCAGGGGCGGCCGCCGAAGCGCCGCCGCGACGAGATGGATTTTCTGCCCGACGCGCTGGAGATCCTGGAACGTCCGCCCTCGCCCACCGCGCGGACCTTCACCGCGGTCATCATGCTGGCCTTCACCGCGGCCTGCGCCTGGGCCTGGTTCGGCCATGTCGACGTGGTGGCGGTGGCGCAGGGCCGGGTGGTGCCGAGCGGCCGGACCAAGACCATCCAGCCGATGCAGACCGGCGTCGTCCGCGCCATCGACGTGGAGGACGGCCAGCTGGTCAAGGCCGGCCAGACCCTGATCGAGCTGGACCCGACCGAGGCCGCCGCCGACCGCGGCCGCATCCGCTCCGACCTGTCGGCGGCGCGGGCCGAGGCGGCACGGCTGCGGGCGGCGCTGGAGGTGGCGAACGGGACTCCCGGCGCCGCCCCGGACGGCAGCTTCGTCGCCCCGGCCGGGCTGTCGCCCGAACTGGCGCGGATGCAGAGCCAGCTCCTTGCCAGCCAGGTCGCCGAGCAGCGCGCCAAGCTGGCGGCGCTCGACCGCGAGCAGGCCCGGCGCGAGGCCGACCGCGCCACCGTGGTGCAGACCATCGCCAAGCTGAACGCCACCCTGCCGCTGATCCGCGAGCGGGCGGAGGCGCTGTACGACCTGTCGAAGCGCGGCACCTCGTCCCGCTTCCAGTATCTCCAGCTCCAGCAGGACCTGGTCGGGCAGGAGCAGGAGCTTCTGGTCCAGAAGATCAAGCTGACGGAGGCCGACGCCTCGATCGCCGCCACCGCCGAGCAGCGCCGCCAGACCGAGGCGGAGTTCCGCCGCCAGCTCTACACCAGCCTCGCCGAGGCCGAGCGCAAGGCCGCCTCGCTGGAGCAGGAGCTCGCCAAGGCCGAGCAGCAGGTCGATCTCTTGCGGCTGACGGCGCCGGTCGACGGCTATGTCCAGCAGCTGGCCGTGCACACGGTGGGCGGCGTGGTGACCACCGCCCAGCCGCTGATGGTCATCGTGCCGGAGGACAGCCGGCTGGAGGTCGAGGCCTTCATCCCCAACAAGGACATCGGCTTCGTCCAGACTGGACAGGTCGCCGAGGTCAAGGTGGAGGCCTTCTCCTTCACCAAATACGGGCTGATCCCCGGCCGCGTCGCCTCGCTGTCCGGCGACGCCGTGCAACAGCAGCAGCAGGCCGACAAGGGGACGGACAAGTCCGCGGCCAAGACGCCGGAGGCGGGGTCGGTCTATGCCGCCCGCATCGCGCTCGACCGCGACACGCTGGATGTCGACGGCAGGCAGACGCGGCTGCAGCCGGGCATGACGGTGACCGCCGAGATCAAGACCGGCCGCCGCCGCATCGCCGACTACCTGCTCTCCCCCCTCTCGCGCAGCGCCCAGGAGGCCATGCACGAGCGGTGAGGCCGTAATCCGGTAAAATCCCCCTCTCCCCGCTTTCGGCGGACCGGAGGTCCGCCTGTCGCGTCAGCGCAAACAAAGTTTGCGCGTGAGCGGGGAAGAGGGGCTCCCATCCGTATCGGCCTCGTTACGCCGCCATGCCATGCGCCATGTCGTGGCCGTCGTACCAGGCGTGCAGGCCATGGTCGGCATACTGGAAGGCCGGGAGCAGTTCCGGCGTCCAGCCGGCGACATCGGCCACCGCGTTCGATGTCCCATGCGATGCCGCATCGGCCGATACGGCGTGGCCCAGCAGGTCGCTGGCCTGAAGCTCCGCCACCTGCGCCTGGGCGGCGAACAGGCTCTTTTCGGCGGCGACCACCAGCGTGCCGTTCCACCACATCCCGCTTTGGCCCTTGACCACGTCGCGCCCGTCGAGCGCGCCCTTGTCGTAGGTCACCGCGGCGTCGGTGGCGGCATAGCCGTGGCCGTTGACGCTGACGCTGTTGACGAACAGGTTGCGGTCCTGGCCGCCGGCGAAGCCGTCATTGTCGTACTGAACCTGCACCTTGTGGGCGCTGTCGGCCGACACGGTGGCGGTGAAGGCGTAATTCTTGGCCGCGCTGCCCACCGTGGCGCCGCCGACGGCATGGCCGTCGACCAGCAGGGTGAAATGGGCGTTCACCCCGGCCGCCGCCGTGCCCTTGGCGTTCACCAGGATGGAGGCGATGGTGGTCGCCGGGGCGCCGGGATGCGGGGCCGGGTCCGGCGCCGTCGTGCCATAGAGCTGGCCGATCTTGGTCAGCAGCGCCTGGGTGTCGAGGTCGGTGTAGCCGGTGCCGGCGATCGGCGTCCCGGTTTGCCTGGCCAGCGACAGGAACTCGTCCTGGGTCAGGGCGCTGCCGCGCAGGGCCACGGCCTCCTGCTGGGCGAGCGCCACGGCGGCGGTCACCGTCGGGGTGGCGAAGGAGGAGCCGTTGGCCGTCAGCGTCCGCCCGGCCAGATCGGTCAGCCGGATGTCGGTGCCGTCGGCGCAGAGGTCGGTGATGCCCGGATTGCGCTGGGCCCAGCCCGGCATGGTGCCGTCGCCGCCCGACGCGCTGACGCAGATGCTGTTGTGATCGGCGGCGAAATAGGACACGTCGGTCGCCGTCCCGTTCTGCCCGGCATTGCCGGCGGCGGCCGACACCAGCACCCGCTTGGCGGCGAGGCTCGCCAGTTCGTCCGACAGGATCGTCGTCGTCTCCGACGAGGCGGAGCCGCCGGCCAGCGACAGGTTGACGCCGACGACGTTGTAGTCCGACGCATGGGCGACGACCCATTGCAGCGCCTGCTCGATCGCCGTCCCCGACGCGGTGGTGGCGCCGTCCGGCATCACCTTCAGCGCGATGATGTCGACGTCCGGCGCCTGCGACAGGATGCGGGACGTCACCAGCCCGCCATGGGTGTCGGCGTTGGGATTGCGCGCGTCGGCGTCGTTGTCGGCATAGTCGTGCTGGTAGACCACGCGCGCGGCATTCTCCCAGGTCGGCGACCAGCCGCTGTCGATGACGACGACCGTCTGGCCCCGGCCGGTGTAGGTGCTGTTCGCCATGCTGTCGGTCCCGTCCTGCTGCCGTCGGTGATGAAGATGCGGAGCGGAGTATGGCGGCTGGCGATGTGGCCTTGGGATGATAAGGACGGGGCGGATTTCGGACGCGGTGCCTCTTATGCGCCGTCGCATAAGAGGTGCAAGAGATCAGATCAGGTCGTCCAACTCCACGCGCAGAGCTTCGGCGATGCGCTTTAAGGCGTCTACCGAGCCATTCCGCGTGCCGGCCTCGATCTGCGAGACGTAGGACTGCTTGAGGCCGGCGGCTTCGGCGAGTTGGGTCTGCGTCAGGGCGCGGTGGTCGCGGAACACTTTCACAGGATGCTCTCCCTCCAGCAGCCGTGCTGCGACCTCGTCGGGAAAGGTTTCCGGAGAGGAACTTCGGTAGGCATCGTAAGCCTGGATTGCGGCGGCTTCGTCGGCGGCCTCCAGCAGGCGTTCATATTCGGCAATAGGCAGCACGGCGAAGGCGGCTTTGCCGTTGCCGTCGCGGATGATCTGCGCCGGACTAGTCATAAATGCCTCCTCTCGGTCCAACATCGATCACGATCAACACCAGAGCCCCATCTTCGATGTCGTAGACGACCCGCCAGTCTCCGACACGGAGCCGATAGCCGTCGCGGCCCTTGAGCTTCTTTACGCTTCGGGTCGTTGCTGATTCTGCTGCTACTTCCTGCATTTTTTGACGGATCAGATCCGCGACATTGCGTGGTATCCGACGCAAAGCCTTCAAAACGGCGGCGGTGTATCTGATCGTGTGCATAGCAAAATTATTGCTCTTTGCAATGTCTATTGCAAAAGGGAGCCGTTAGAGATTGGCCCATGTCCTTCGGCATCCCACCTGTTGGGGGCGATCAAGCAAAATGGAGCCGCATTGTGCGAGGGGTTTGGCAAGGATTTTGGTTGAGGGTGCCGGTCCGATATCACTGGGGTCTCGCTACCCTGGCCTTCCTACCGTCTACGGCCTTTGCCGATCCTGCCGCCACCCTTCCCGTCGGTGCGCCGGTGCTGGAAGTGCCGGTGCGCTGCCGGATCGGGGCGGACTGCTTCGTCCAGAACTATGTCGATGCCGATCCGGGGCCGGGAATGCGGGACTTCGCCTGCGGACGGCTGACCTATGACGGGCACAAGGGCACCGATTTCCGCTTGACCGATTTGGAGGCGATGCGGCGCGGGGTGGCGGTGGTGGCCGCCGCCGCCGGCACGGTGGCCCGCGTGCGCGACGGGATGGAAGATGTCAGCATCCGCCAGAGCGGCGGGGCGCCGGCCGGGCGGGAGGCCGGCAATGCGGTGGTGGTCGACCATGGCAATGGCTGGGAAACCCAGTACAGCCACTTGAAGCGCGGCAGCATCGCAGTCAGCCTGGGCGACCGGGTGGAGGCGGGAACGCCGCTGGCCCAGGTCGGGCTGTCGGGCAGGACCGAGTTCCCCCATGTCGATTTCGGCATCCGCCATGACGGCCGTACCCTCGACCCCTATACCGGCAAGGAGACCGGGACCGGCGAGGCGCCGGCCTGCCCCACCGATCAGGGGGCCGCACCGGTTCCACCGGGCACGCTGTGGAGCGCCGAGGCGCGTCGTACCCTCGCCTACCGGCCCAGCGCCCTGCTCGGCGCCGGTCTCGCGCCCGAGGCACCGAGGGCGGAGGTGGCGCGGGATGGCGGCTATGGCGGGAGCCATGATGGCCGGTCCTTGCCGGCCGATACTCCGGTGCTGGGAGTATGGGCGGAGTTGATGGGCGGGCGGCAGGGCGACCGGGTGACCCTGGAGGTGAGCGGCCCCGACGGCCGCCGCCTGTTCCGCAACGAGGGCGCCGTGCCGCGTCCGCTGGCCGTGCTGTTCTTCGGCTCGGAGGTGAAGAAGTCCGCTTCCGGTCCCTGGACGTCGGGGGCCTACCGGGTGACGGTGACCGTCCGCCATGGCGACGAGACAATGCTGCGGGAGGAGCGGCGGGTGGAGCTGCGCTGACCGGGTTGAGCGGGATAGGAACGTACAGGGTGAGCAAGTGACAACTGCAGAGGCGTAAGCATTTGTCACGAAATGAACACCGCATTTCCGCGCGAAAGTGTACCTTCGAAAGGATAGTTGTACCTCTTTATTAAGTGTCGATGGCGTGAGATTGCCGGCATATCGGCAAGGCAATCCGGCAATGACAGACACGCAGCAGGCATTCTACGTCGCGACCAACGGCAACGATTCCTGGTCGGGACGTCTGGCGGCACCCAATGCCGACGGCACCGACGGTCCCTTCGCCACGCTGGAGCGCGCCCAGGGCGCGATGCGGGCGACCGGCATCCGCGACACCTATGTGCGCGGCGGCACCTATGCCATGGCGCGCACGGTCACGCTGACCGGGGCCGACAACGGCGTGCGCATCATGGCCTTTCCGGGCGAGACGCCGGTCTTCAGCGGCGGCGAGCGGGTCGGCGGCTTCACCGCCATCGGCGGCGGTCTCTATGCCGCGGCGACCTCCGCGACGGGGCTCGACCTCTCCATCGGCGGGGTGCGGCAGAAGGTGGCGCAGACCGGCGACTGGAACGCCGGCGACGCCAAGTCGGGGTGGTCGGTCCTGGAGGCGGCGGCCGGCGGCGCCAGCAAGACCAGCCTGCGCGTCGGCGCCGGCGACGGGGCGATGGCGGCGGTGCTGGCCGCTGGGATCCAGCCCGGCACGATGGTCCAGACCTTCGACACCGAGCGGCTGTCCGACAACATCGTCGGCGTTGCCGCCGCCGATGCCGGCAGCCGGACGATCACCTTCACGCAAGGGGTGAAATACGCTCTGCGCGGCGGCGGCACCTATCGCCTGCTCAACGACGACGCCTTCATTCGCGACGCCGGCGAATTCGCTTGGCAGGCCGAGACCGGCCGGCTGGTGGTGAAGCCGCAGGACCCCGGCACCCTCCTGGCCCAAGGGGCGGTGGTGGCGCGGCTGGGCACGCTGCTGGCGCTGAACGGGGCGAGCGGCGTCACCCTGCAGGGGCTGACCTTCGCCGATACAACCTGGGACGGCTCGGCCCTGACGCTGACCAATGCGTCGGGCAACAGCATCGCCGGCAACCGCTTCGTCAATGCCGGCACCGCGATGACGCTGACCGGCTCGTCCGGCAATGTCATCGAGGCCAACCGGATGGAGCATCTGGGGGCCGGCGGAATCAAGGTCACCTACGGCAGCAACGGCAACCGCATCAGCGCCAACATCCTCTCCGACATCGGCGAGGTGCTGAAGGACGTCGCCGGCATCCAGCTCTACGGCACCAGCGGTACGCTGATCTCCGGCAACGACATCCGCAACAGCACGCGCTACGGCATCTCGATCAAGAACTGGGACGGCGCCACCGTCAACACCGATACGGTGGTGGAATACAACCGCCTCTACAACACGATGACTGAGACCGCGGACGGCGGCGCCATCGAGATGCTGGGCCGGTCCAACGTCGATACCCGCACGATCATCCGCGGCAACGACATCCGCGATGTCGGCGGGCTGGCGACCGACGGGTCGGGCTGGCTCGACCGCCAGAAGAGCTTCGGCATCTATCTGGACGACATGGCCAACGGTGTCACCGTCCAGGACAACTTCATCCAGAACACCGGCTGGGCCAGTGTCTTCATCCATGGCGGCGATTCCAACACCGTCACCAACAATTTCGCCACCCTGACCAACCCACGCGAACGCTTCATCCGGCTGGAATGGGTGCCGAGCGCCGGCACCATCGGGCTTCTCGCCAACAACAGGGTGACCGGCAACGCCATTTCCTCCTCCACCGGCGTGGATTACTGGGAATTCTGGACCCCCGGCTCCTACAGCGTCACCGGCAACCTGCTGCAGGGGATCCGCGGGCTGACCGGCGGCGACACGGTGTCGTCGGGACTGTTCGCCAATCCGGCGGCCGGCGATTTCCGGCTCGGCGCCGGGGCGGCCGCGGCGCTGGGCATCCATGACCTGGACTGGGCGCGGATGGGATACGCGCCGCTGACGGTGCCCGGGATCCCCAACCCCGGGATGGGCGGAGGATCGGGGGGCGGGGCTACTTCGGCGGTCGGCACGGGCGGCGCGCCCGTCGCCCCGTCCGGGCCGGCCTTCTCGCCGCTGGCCTACATCGCCTCCTATGCCGACCTGTCGGCCATCTTCGGTGCCAACGCCGCCGCCGGCGCTGCCCATTACACCGCCAGCGGCCGGGCGGAGGGGCGGACGGTCAATTTCGACCCTCTGGCCTACATCGCGTCCTACGGCGATCTCGCCAACGCCTTCGGAACCAACGGCGATGCCGCTGCCGCCCATTACATCACCAGCGGCCGGGCGGAAGGACGGGCGGCCAGTTTCGATCCGCTGGCCTATCTCGCGTCCTACGGCGACCTCGCCGCGGCTTTCGGCACCGACCGGACGAGCGCCGAGATCCACTACATCACCAGCGGCCGGGCGGAAGGACGGGCGGCCAGTTTCGATCCGCTGGCCTACATCGCGTCCTACGGCGATCTGGCCGCCGCCTTCGGCACCGACCGGACGGCGGCGGAGATGCATTACCTCACCAGCGGCCGGGCGGAGGGGCGGACGGTCACCTTCAATCCCACGGCCTATCTGGCCGCCAACGGCGACCTGGCCGCCGCCTTCGGCACCGACCGGACGGCGGCGGAGATGCATTACCTTACCAGCGGCCGGGCAGAGGGACGGACGACCGGCTTCAACGCCTCGGCCTATCTGGCCGCCAACGGCGACGTCGCGGCGGCCACCGGCGGCGACCTGACTGCGGCGATGTGGCATTACATCCAGCATGGACGGCAGGAGGGCCGGGCGCTGAGTCCCGTCCCTGCCCGTGCGGCCGGGCTGCAGCCGGAGAGTGCCATGCTGGCCGCCGCCGGGATGGGGTGAGCCGGATTCCTTTTCCCGCTGCCCTCTGCCGCCTGCCCTCTGCCGCCTGATCGGGTGACAAGCTGGGCGTGAGCCGTTACAACGGCCCGTTCGGCGCCGCTGTCCCGCGGCACCCGGATTTCCATGCGGGGATGATGGCTCAGGCTCTTCTCGACACCCCCTTCGCCCAGCCGGCGAAGCCCGATCCTGCCCCCGGCCCGGAGCCGGGTCCGGAACCGGGCAAAACCGGTCCGGGGAAGTCGGCCGGACGGCGGTGGCCGATGCTGGCCAAGCTGGCGGTGACGGTCGCGGTCCTGGGCGCGCTCGCCGCCGGGGCCGATTGGCCGGGCATCGCCTCCCGCCTGTCGGCCGCCGATCCGTGGCTGTTCGCCGCCGGCTTCGCCATGAAGGCGCTGACGCTGCCCTTCGCCTCGCAGCGGTGGCGGGCGGTCGGCCGGGCCGCCGGCTTCTCCCTGACCCGCTGGACCGCCTTCCGCCTGCAGATGGCGAGCGGCTTCCTCGGCCAGATCCTGCCGGGATCGGTCGGGGCCGACCTGCTGCGCGGCTGGTTCACCTGGCGGCTCGGCCATCCGGCCGGCCCGGTGATGCTGGCCTTGCTGGTCGACCGGCTGATGGCGCTCCTGGGCGTGGTGCTGATCGGGCTGATCGGGCTGCCGCATCTGGCCGCCGTGGCGCCGCCCGCCGTCGCCGGCACCGTGCTGGCCGGGGCGCTGGTCCTGGCCGTGGGCATGGGGCTGCTTCTGCTGGCCGGGCGCATCCCGCGCGACCGGCTGCCTCTTCCGAAGCGGCTGCGCGATGGAGCCCTGGGCCGGACCGCATGGGGCGCGGTGGCGCAACTGCGCGCCATGGCCGGCACCTCCGCCGCCTGGGCGGCGCTGGGCCACAGCATCGGCGTCCATCTCGCCACCATCGCCGCCACCGTCCTCTTCGCCCGCTCGGTCGGCCTGCCGCTCGGCTGGCTGGACGGGCTTGCCATCGTGCCGGCCGCCATCGTCGCCGCCGCCCTGCCCGTCTCGCTCGGCGGCTGGGGCGTGCGCGAGGGGGCAATGGTCGCCGGTTTCGCGCTGCTCGGCTTCGATGCCGACGCGGCCCTTCTGGTCTCGTTGCTGATCGGGTTGTCGATCGCCGTCCTGTCGCTGCCCGGCGGCCTGTTCTGGCTGCTGTTGCGCAACGAGACCGCCGCCCGGACCTCCCCTGGCGGAGCCGACGCCTTTCCCACGGATTTCCCGCGATGACCGACCAGTCCACCCCGACGCTTCCGCAATCAGATTCTCTGGCCGCTCCCGTGGCCGCCGCTTTCGCTGCCGAGACGCGCGGCCTCTCCCCCCGCCAGCAGCGGATTCGCGGGCTGTTCGACGCCATGGCCCCGTTGCGCGACCGCTGGGCCGGGCGCAACCGTGCCTTCCATGAGGCCGACCGCGCCTATCTGCGTTTCCTGATCCCGGAGGGGGCGACGGTGCTGGAGATCGGCTGCGGCGTCGGCGACACGCTGGCGGCGTTGAAGCCGGCGCGCGGCGTCGGCATCGACCTCAGCCCGGCGACCATCGCCGTGGCGAAGGCGCGCCACCCGCAGCTGGAGCTGGTCGCCGCCGACGCCGAGGATCCGGCGACCATCGACGCCGTGAAAGGGCCGTTCAGCCATATCCTGCTGTCAGGCACCATCGGCTTCCTCGACGACATCGAGGAGACGCTGCGCCTGCTGCGCCGGGTCGCGACCCCGAAGACCCGGATCATCGTCAGCTATCACTCCCGCGTCTGGGAGCCGATCCTGTGGGCGGCGGAGAAGCTGGGAATGCGCATGCCGCAGGGCCAGCAGAACTGGCTATCCACCAGCGACATCGTCAACCTGCTGGATCTGGCTGGCTGGGAGCCGGTGCGCCGCGAATGGCGCCAGCTGATCCCGAAGCGGCTGTTCGGGCTGGGCACGCTGGTCAACCGCTATGTCGCGCCGCTGCCGGGCATCCGCCGGCTTTGCGTGCGCAATTATGTCGTCGCCCGCCCGCAGCCCACCGTCGAGGCGGTGACGGTGGACGGCCGGCCCGCCTCGGTCACCGTGCTGATCCCCTGCCGCAACGAGCGCGGCAACATCGAGAACGCCATCCGCCGCCTGCCCCGCTTCGCCCCCGACATCGAGGTGATCTATGTCGAGGGCAACAGCCAGGACAACACCTACGAGGAGTGCCTGCGCGTCCGCGACGCCTATTCCGACTGGGACATCAAGGTGATGAAGCAGCCCGGCAAGGGCAAGGGCGACGCGGTGCGCGCCGGCTTCGCCGTGGCGCGCGGCGACATCCTGATCATCCTGGATGCCGACCTGACGGTTCCGCCGGAGACGATGGGGAAATTCTACCAGGCGATGGTGTCGGGACGCGGCGAGTTCGTGAACGGCACGCGGCTGGTCTACCCGATGGCGCCGGAGGCGATGCGCTTCCTGAACTTCCTGGCCAACCGGGCCTTTGCGCGCATCTTCTCCTTCCTGCTGAACCAGCGCTTCACCGACACGCTGTGCGGCACCAAGGTTCTGTGGCGCGAGGATTACGAGACCATCGTCGCCAACCGCCATTACTTCGGCGACTTCGATCCTTTCGGCGATTTCGACCTGATCTTCGGCGGTGCCAAGCAGAACCTGAAGATCGTCGAGGTGCCGGTGCGCTATGCCGACCGCAGCTATGGCGAGACCCAGATCTCCCGCTTCACCCATGGCTGGCTGCTGGCCCGCATGGTGGTGTTCGCCTGGAAGAAGCTGAAGGCGTTTTGAGGCATCAAGTCGACAGCTTCTGATCCCGACCTGTCAGGATCGGAAGCTTCGGCGGCATGTGCCGCCGCGCCGGTCGCCGCGGATACCGGCGGTCACCGTCAGGGATCGCCGGATCGAGGATTGCCGGCATCACACCGGTTCGACGGCGACGAGCGGGAGGAAGGCTTGGTAGCTGTCGCGCTGTTCGGTCAGGCTCAGCAGCAGGTCGGTCAGGCTGTCGCGGGCGAAGGCGTCTTCGGCGGCGGCCATCCGGCGGCGGACGACCGCAATGAACTCCTCCAGAACCTCCAGATGCAGGGTGGCGGAAGCGAGGACGTCCTTGGCGATGGGGGCGGCGATGGGAGCGGTCATGATGGCGGTCTTTCGCGGAAGAGGGGGGCGGCAGTCGGAGCGGCTTGAGAGCGGTCGGATCAGGCGGCGAGCGCTGTGACGGGCTGGTCGGCCGGCTGGGAGAGGGCGAGCGCGGCGCGGTAGGTCTCGCGCTGCTCGGCCAAGCCCGACAGCAGGTCGTTCAGGCTGTCGCGGGTGAAATCGCTGCCGGCGCCGTTCAGCTTCGACTGGGTGATCGCGATGAACTCATCGACCACATCCAGGTGCAGGGAAGCAGAGGCGAAGACGTTGGCGGCGCAATCGGTCTTGGACATGGCGGCGATCCCTGTATTCGTGGTGGAGGCTTCTGCCCGTTCTGATGAGCTTATTGAGCCATCCACCCAGTTAACGAGGTGTTAAGATCACCGATTGGTCTCAGGTCGCTTGGTGATTACCACTTCCAAGAAGAACGTCGCTTCGCGATTTGGCGGTAGTATTACTTCTTTCGATGCGGGCATGAAAAAACGCGGCCGGGCGACCGGCCGCGTTCTTCATCGTCCGTCCGGCGTCGGCCAGGCGTCAAATGGCCCCCATCAGACGGCCTGCGGCAGCCCGTGGATGTAGCCGACGCCGCCGCTGCGGCGGTTGCGGTAGGCATCGTCGATCAGGGCGGCGACGCTGTCCTTGATCTTGTCGTGCAGGCCCTTCTCCCAGTCGCCGGGGTGCTGGAAGTTGCTCATGATGTAGGAGAAGCCATTGACGTCGTCGACCGCCTGCAGGCCGGTCGATTCCGCGCCGGCCGGGCAGGACAGGATGCGGGTCAGCGCCTTGCTGTCGGCGTTGTAGGCCCACAGGAAGTTGTTGACGTGGCAGCCGCTGTCCTCGCCGATGAACAGCGTGCGCAGCTTCTCGGAGAACTTCAGGTTGTCCGGGTTGGCGATCCGGTCGGCGTCGGCGGTGTTGCCGAGCGCGTCCGGGGTGGCGAGGTCGCGGCCGACCAGGGCGGGAACCGGGCTGAAATGCACCGGCACCCAGTCGCTGGCGATGGCGGATCCTGCCATGTCGGTCTGGCCGGCCTTCATCGGCAGCTGGTAGACGGCGCCGGCGTTGATGGTGTCGACCTTGATGCCGCTCTTGCCGTCGCTCATCGACTTGTACATGTAGGACACCGCCATGTAGGCGGTCTTGTCCTTGGCGTTGACGGTGACGCCTTCCAGCTTGGTCAGGGCCAGCGTGGCGCCGACGGTGGGGGCGTAGCGGTGGGTCTCCAGGAAGGCGGCGGCCTTCACCATGCCCGGCTTGAACTTCACCCACTGGGTCTTGCCGCTGAAGCCGATGGCGGTGAAGGACGGGTCCTTCGGATCCTCCTTCTTCACCTCGACGATGTCGGCGGCCTTCAGGCTGTCGGCGAGCGTCTTGATCTCGTCGCTGGTGGCGTGTCCCAGCTTGACCCACTTGAGCGCGAAGGCGCCGCCCTTGTCGATGTCCTTGCCCGGCTCCTGCTCCATCTTCGCGGCATAGAGGGTGCCGGCGGAGAGGTCCTTGGCCTTGTCGGCGATGAACATGAACAGGCCGCCGTTGGTGGCGTCGTCGCCCATCAGCACGGTGCGCTCGTCCGGCATCACCTGCACCAGCTCGTGCGAGATGCGGCCCAGGCAGTAATGCTTCTTGATGCTGCCGGTGCCGTCCAGGTTCACCGTCACTTCCGGCAAATGGCCGTAGTGGTAGGGGTTGGCCTTGGTCTCATCGCCGAACAGGTTCTTGCTGTAGGCGCGGAACTGGTCGTCGAGTGCCGCGGCGTCCGGCTCGTACTCCTCGCTCGACAGGTGGGTGTTCCAGGGCGACAGGCTGGCGCCGCAGGTGATCCACAGGCCGTGCACCGGGCTGGTGTCGACATTGTGGTACTGCACCAGCTTGAGCGCGCCGGTCTCCTTGTTCTGGTCCAGCGTCAGGACGGCGATCGGCGACGGCAGCTTGCCGTACATCGAGGCGTCCTTGGAATCGCGGGTGGTGTATTCGAACTGGACGACGGCGAACAGGGTGTTGCCGGTCACACCAGCCACCTTGGCGCCGGGGATCGGGGCCAGCAGGTTGCAGCCGTCCGGGCAGTCGGAGAAGAACTGCGCCGGGGTCGCCAGCGAGCCGTCCATGATCGGCTTGCCGTTGATGTCGACATAGCCGCCGGCCAGGATGGTGCCGCCCTTGCCGTCCGGAACGTGATCGCCGGTGATGAACAGCGGCTGGTAGCCGAGCGCGAAGCTCTGCTTGGAGCCGTCGGCCCAGGTCACGACCATGCTGGAGTCGACCGTGGTCTTGGCCTGCGCCGCGGCGGTGGTGGGGGCGGCCATGCCGACGAACTCGACGGCGACCGGCGCGCCCTTGGCGGCGGCGGCTTCGGCGCCTGAGGCGAACAGCAGCTCGCCGGCACCGATGCCGGCGACCGGCAGCAGCGGCAGCCCGGCGAGGGCACGGAGCACCGAACGGCGCGACGTTTCAGGCAGGTGGACGGACAGATCGGTCATGGCGGATGTCTCCCGAACCCTCATCAGGGCAAGCGGCTGGCGTGCGCCGTGCCGTCGGGCCGGTGGGGTCCGTTCGGCGCGGCCTTGGTCTTGGCGAGCGTCGGGAAGCTACAGCGGGGATGTTACAGTTTGACGGTCGGTTCCCCGTTCGATTGGGCCTCTTCGGTGGGGTGCCGCCGTCGTGGATCAGCGCGCGCTGAGCATGCAGGTGCGGTCGGACGGCATGGGCAGCGTCACCGGCTTGCCGTCGGTCCCGGTGCCGCGCACCACGCGCCCGGCGGCTTTCCCCGCCGTGGCGGACGGGTCGACGATCTCCGGATCGGTCACCTGCCCGGCGACGGTCCATTGCCGGGTCTGCGGGTCTTGGCAGCGCAATTCGTAGCGGCCCTTCATCGGCTCGGCGGCGGCCGGGGACGCGGCCGTGAGTGCCGAAGCCGGCAGGATCAGGGCGGCGATGAGCGTCAGGGGGATGAATCGGGTCATTGGGCTTTTCCTCAACGGGCCGTATCCGGCGAGACCGTGTCCGGCGATTGCGGGCGGGACACCGCCTGGGCGATGTCGGCCTGCCAGATCATGCTGACAAGCGCGATCTGGGTCAGCAGGTGCATCTCGCCGCGGCCGATGGCCTCCAGCAGTTCCGCGCGCGTCAGGAACAGGATCTCGGTGTCCTCCAGGTCGTCGGCCACCGGTTCGGCGACGTGGCGGCAGCCGGTGGCGCGGAACATGTGCGACCAAGCCCCGCCCTGGTTGGCGTTGACGATGTAGGCGCCGAGGTCGGTCCAGCCGTCGGCCTCCATCCCCGTCTCCTCCATCAATTCGCGCTTCGCCGCGGCCAAAGGCTCCTCGCCGGGCGACAGGTGGCCGCCGGGGAAGACCAGCCCGACCTTGCGCGGCCCATGGCGGTACTGGCGGTAGGTGACGATC
Organism: Azospirillum endophyticum; assembly: GCF_016595245.1. Lineage (GTDB taxonomy): Bacteria > Pseudomonadota > Alphaproteobacteria > Azospirillales > Azospirillaceae > Azospirillum > Azospirillum endophyticum. The sequence continues at coordinate 154,493 of NZ_JAENHM010000069.1, read as the reverse complement.
CGCCCGTCCGCCGTCTCGGCGAAGATGCAGGCGAAGGAGGGCTGGTCGAACTGGTAGTAATCGTCGATCCGCCGGCCGTCCGGCAGTTCCACCGTCTCCACCCGCACCTTCAGGAAGGGGTCGGCGTCGAGCAGCTCCCGGCTGCCGAGCACGGTCCAGGGGCGGTGAAGGCGGAAGGGACGGTGTCCGGGCATATGCTGGCCTACGTTCTTGCAGGTGCCGCAGGGGGGCAGGGGGACGTACCGGAGATGGCCTACCAGCAGCCGTCCGTCCGCGTCCAGTCATCCGCAAGGAGGAAAGGATGCCTTTTCGGCAGGAGGCCTGCAGCTTTGACCGGATGAAATCGGACGGAACCTCATAGTCCGGGCGCGTCATGAATTACGGGTGTGATACACCTTTGATTGAGTCATCATAGGCGTTTGTCGAATGAAACGAGATGTGACCGATTTCCGCCGGGCGACCATTCTCATTGAGCCGCTTCCGCAAAATGCTTATCGGTTCATGCGCCATAACCGTCGGACTCCATGCGCACCGCTTCCTGCTCCCCCATTCCGCGCCTGATCCACCAGACCTGGAAGACACGCGACATCCCACCGGGATTCCAACCGCTGCGGCGTAGCTGGATCGAGCGCAATCCCGGCTTCGCCTACCGGTTCTGGACCGACGAGGACATCGAAGGCTTCATCGCCGAGGAGCATCCGGCGCTGCTGCCGGTCTTCCGGGGCTATGCCAACCCCATCTCGCGGATCGATCTGGCGCGCTACCTGATCCTGCGCCGTTTCGGCGGGGTCTATGCTGACCTCGATTTCGAATGCCTGCGCCCGATCGACGGGCTGCTGGACAGTCTGCCGGGCGGGGCGGGCTTCGTCGTCGGGCTGGAGCCGGAGGAGCATGGCAGGCTGGCGAAGGCGGTGGAGCGCGGTCTGCCCCGCATCCTGTGCCCGTCCTTCCTCGCGTCGGTGCCCGACCATCCCTTCCTGGACCATCTGCTGGCCCGGCTGGTCGAGGCGCGCCACTGCGCCGATGTGCTGGACGCCACCGGCCCCTTCCTGCTGACCCGCGCCCATGCCGAGTATGAAGCGGCGCATGGGACGGAGGGAACTGCCGCGGTGGCGGTGCTGCCGCCGGAACTGCTCTATCCCGTGACCAAGGAGGAGTGCTGGAGCGGCCGCCTGTTCGACCCCGTCTTCTGGGAGCAGGCGACCCGCCGGGCCTACGCCATCCATTATTGGGAGGGCACCTGGTTCCGGGAGGGCGCCGGGCATGGCGTGGACCTGCCGCGGCAGGTCGCGGCGGTGGTGACCGACGGGCGGCCGGAAAACGCCCGGTCGCCGGTGGCCAAGGCCGAGGGGTTGCCGCTGATCTCCTGCCTGATGGTCACCAGGGGACGGGCGGGGCCGCTGGAGTTCGCCATCGACGGCTTCGCGCGCCAGACCTATCCCAACCGCGAACTGGTCATCGTCTGCGACAGCCCGGCATTGCCGCAGGACGACCCGCTGGAGCGCGCCATCGGCGCCGCGGGTTGCCCGAACATCCGCTTGGTCCGGGTGGAGGCGGTCCGGGTGGAGGCGGGGAAGCGGCTTGGCGATCAGCCCGGCGGGCTGACGCTGGGCGAGCTGCGCAACATCGCCGTCGACCATGCGGCCGGCCGCTATGTCTGCCAGTGGGACGACGACGACCTGTACGACCCCTGCCGGCTCGAGATGCAGCAGCTGGTGCTGGCCGCCGCCGGTGCCCATGCCTGCCTGCTCGGCCGCTGGATGATCTGGTGGCCGGCGCAAGCCCGGCTGGCGGTGTCCGCCGAACGGGACTGGGAGGGCTCGCTGCTGTGCGAGAAGGCGGTGATGCCCCGCTATCCGGCGCTTCGCCAGGGCGAGGACACGCCGGTGGTCAAAGAGCTGCGCCGCAGCGCCCGGGTCGTCCGGATGGATATGCCGCGGCTCTACACCTACGTCGTCCATGGCGGCAACACCTTCGCCGCTTCGCATTTCGAAACGCAATGGCAGCTCTCCACCGCCCGCTTCGGCGGTGAGCGCTGCCGGGCCCTGCTGGAGGAGATGGGCAAGCGCCTGCCGGTGGAGGGCTATCGGCAGGCGGTGGCGGCCTTCGCTTCGGCCGCTCCGGCGATTGCCGGGGCACTGCCGGAAAAAGTGCTGGTGCTGACCCCGGTGAAGGATGCCGTCGCCCACCTGCCGCGCTACCTGGAACTGCTCGGCCGGCTCGATCACGATCGGTCCCGCCTGTCTCTGGGCTTCCTGGAAGGGGACAGCGGCGACGGCACGCATGACTGGCTGGCCGAGCGGCTGCCGGAACTGCGGCAGCGCTACCGCCGCGTGACCCTGCTGCGCCATGGGTACGGCTTCCGGCCTGAAATTCCCCGCTGGAGGCCGGAAATCCAGCGGCGCCGCCGCGAACTGCTGGCACGGTCGCGCAACCGGCTGCTGTCCGGCGCGCTGGGGGACGAGGACTGGGTGCTGTGGCTCGACGCCGACTTGGTCGATTATCCGCCGGAGCTGCTGGCCCGCCTGCTCGCCGCCGGGCGCGACATCGTCGTTCCCCACTGCGTCCGGCCCGACGGCCGGACCTTCGACCTCAACAGCTTCCGGGTGGCTGGGAAAGAAGGAGGCGAAGAGGATCCGCGCCATCTGGTCGACGGCATCTTCCAGCCGCCGCGCGGTGCCGGCCGGCTCTATCTGGACGCCTTCGCCGGCGAAGCGATCGTGCCGCTGGACGGAGTGGGCGGCACGGCATTGCTGGTGCGCGCGGATCTGCACCGGGAGGGCTTGTGTTTCCCTTCCTACAGCCACCGCGGTTACATTGAGACGGAAGGACTGGCGATGATGGCCAGGGATATGGGCGTGACCGCCTGGGGCCTGCCGGACCTGCGCATCGTCCATGCCGATCATTGACAAGCGGACCACCATGTCGACCACCCAGTGCCTCGGCGCCGACGATCCTAACGCCAGTGGCCCTAACGCCAAGAACCCGAACGCCGGCGGCCCGGCGGTCGCCGCCAGCATCGTCATCTGCACCCATCGGCGTCCCGGACTGCTCGATGCCTGCCTGGAAAGCCTGATCGGCCAGCGGGTGGGTGGCTCTCCGGGCATTGCCCATGAAATCCTCGTGATCGACAACTCCGTCCTGGCGGAAGGACGGCCGGTCGTCGAGCGGCGGCAGGCCGCCTTCGCCCTGCGGGGTGTGCCGCTGCGCTATGTCCTGGAGGAGCGGCCGGGGGTCAGCTTCGCCCGCAACCGCGGCGTGGCCGAGGCGGCGGGCGAGCTGATCGTCTTCATCGACGACGACGAGCGGGCCTGCGAAGGATGGCTGGAGCGGATGCTGGAACCGTTCCACCGCCTGGGCGATGCCGTCGACATCGTCGCCGGCGAGGTCGAACCGGATTTCGGGGCGCTGTCCAGGCCGGACTGGCTGGCCGACGACATGCTGCACTTTTTCTCGTGCCGCTGGGGATGGGACAGCGAATCCCGCTTTTTGCGTGAGAAGGAGTGGTTCGGTGAAGGGAACTGCGCCTTCCGCAAGCGGCTGATGGATGGTCGCGCCTTCCCCACCGGCCTCGGCCGAAAGGGGGACGGACTGCTGACGAACGAAGGCGTCGTCTTCAACGAGATCCGCGCGGCTGGTGCCGCGACCTACTATGTTCCATCCGCCGCAGTGTTCCATTTCATCCATCCCGACCGGCTGAGCCGGCGCTGGATGATGCGGCGGATGTTCTACCAGGGTGTTTCCAACCGCCTGACGCAACGGCAATACGGGCTGCCGGAACAGCGCTGGGACTTCAACGTCAATCTGGCCAAGCTGGCCGATCTCGACGTCGAAAGCCTGGAAGGGGAAGGTTTGCGGGCGGTGATCCGGCTGTATTACCAGCTCGGCTATGCCTCGATTTCCGGTATGGAATAATGAGGCCGCCGGGAGGCCGGTGCCGTCGTTAAAGAGGCCGTTGTTGAAGAGGAAGCAGGGGGAACCCGATGGCCATGACCGGTGCCGAGCATCGCGTGCTGTATCGCGACCCGCGTTTCTATGCGTCCTTCCCGTCGCTCGCCCCGACGCGGGACGGATCGGTGCTGTTGGCCTTCCGCCAGGCGCGCGACCATCGCTGGCTGCGCGGGGCGGAGTACCGGGCGGGGGAGACCGGGTTCAACCATGTCGACCATCTCGATTCCCGCTCGCAGACCGTCCTGCTGCGGCTCGGCCCCGATGCGGAGGTGCTGGGGGAGGAGACGGTGCTGCCCCCCGACCCGCAGGCGGCCGACCAGGACGCCAGCCTGCTCAGCTTAAGCGACGGCCGCATCCTGCTGACCGGCTTCCGCTGGTATCCGGTGCCGGCGGCCGACGGGGAGGCCTTGCGCGCGCTGGGCTTCGGGTTGGCGGGGAGCCCGCTCAAGACCGGCGACCTCTACCTGTTCTGGGGCGGCTACAGCCGGCACAGCGACGATGGCGGGCGGAGCTGGACCGCGCACCGCGACCTGCCTCCCCTGCCCGGCCATCCCGACATCGTGCCGGGCCAGCGGCCTTTTTACGGCGGTGCGGTGCGCGGCCGGGCGGTGGAGGCGCCGGACGGCACGATCCTGCAGACCGGCTACACCCACCACCCCACTACCGGCACCTATGCCAGCCATCTCTTCGCCTCCACCGACCGGGGGGAAAGCTGGGTCCATCGGGCGGTCATCGCCCTCGACCCCGAGGCCAGGGCCGGCTTCTGCGAGACGGCGTTGCACCTGGATTCCGACGGCGTGCTGCACGCCTTCCACCGCACCACCGGGCTGGACGACCATCTGGCGACCTCGCGTTCCACCGACCTGGGCCACAGCTGGGAGCCGTGGCGGCGCCATGCGGTGGTCGGCCATCCCTATGACGCCTGCCCATTGCCCGATGGCCGGTTGCTGCTGGTCGGCGGTTATCGTCATGCGCCCTACGGCGTGCGCGCCCGCCTCTACGACCCGCGCCGCCAGCAGCCCGACGAGGTGCCGGAACTTGTGCTGCGCGACGACGGGCCGGCGCCGGATTTGGGCTATCCCTGGGCGGCGGTGCTGCCGGACGGCCGCGCCATGGTCGCCTATTACATCTGCGACGCCACCGGCCTGCGCGGCATCGAGGCGACGCTGTTCCGCCCCTGAGAAGAGAGCCTGGGAAGAGGGGGCCTGCGACCCGCTGTGCCCTGGACCGGCCGGCGGGGAGCGGGATACCCTTCGCGCATCATGGAAAGCCCCCTCCCCTTCGTCGCCGCCAAGGCCGTCCCCGGCATCGCCCCCGCCGCCTACCACGACCCGGAAATTTTCCGGATTGAGGAGGAGCGGGTCTTCCGCCATGCCTGGGTCTTCGCCGGCTTCACCGACGACCTTGCCCGGCCCAACGACTATCTGACCCGGCGGATCGGCGGGCTGGACGTGCTGGTGCAGAATTTCGACGGGGATCTGCGGGGCTTCCGCAACGTCTGCACCCACCGCTTCGCCCTGATCCACCGGGCGCCGCGCGGCAACGGCATGCTGCGCTGCGGCTATCACGGCTGGACCTTCGACCGCGACGGCGTGCCCTACGGCATTCCCGGTAACGAGGCGAATTTCGGTCTCGATCGCGAGGGCCGCTGCGGCCGTGCCCTGACGCCGGTGGCGGTTGGGGTGTGCGGCCGCTTCGTCTTCCTGCGGGTGGCGGCGGAGGGGCCGGATCTCGACGGCTGGCTGGGCGTCTACGCCGATGTGCTGCGCCACGCCTCGGAGATCTTCGTCAGCCCCTTCGACGAGCGATCGATGGAATGGGCCGCCAACTGGAAGATGGGGGTGGAGAGCGTGCTGGAGGTCTACCATGCCGACCTCACCCACCCCACCACCTTCCGCAAACTGGTGAAGGGCGATTGGCGTTGCGACTATGACGGCGCCCATTCCCGCGGCGTGACGTCAGTGTCGGACAAGAGCGCGCGTTGGTGGGACGGGGTGTCGGAGCGGCTGGGCTTCCGCCCCAGCCCGATCCTGCGCGACTACGACCACCTGCACATCTTCCCCAACTTGGAGATCGGCTTCACCCGTGGCGCGGTGATGAGCGTCCAGACCTATGACCCGCTTGGCCCCGACCGCTGCGCGCTGACGCTGCGCCTGTTCCTGGCCGATCCGGAGGGCGATACCGGCAGGGGCGGCCCCGCCGCCCGCCGCCTGATCGAGGACGGCGCCCGCGACCTCAACGTCGCCCTGCTGCGCGAGGACCAGGAGGCGTCGGAACTGGCTTTCCGGGGCTGCCGCCAGACGGACCGCCCGGCGGCGCTCGGCCTGAACGAGGAGCGCCTCCAGCAGTTCCACGCGGTGTGGCGGGGGATGATGGGCTGACGCGGGCGGCGATCCCGCTTTTTGTCACTGTCCGGCGGTCCGGTGGTCTGTCACCATCGCGTGGGGGGCTTTGGTCGTCGGAGGTTCATCCACCATGGGCGGCGCCGTCCCGAATCCGTCTTCCGCTCTTCCTGCCGTCATTGCCCTCAACCGGCTCGCCTTCGGTCCGCGACCCGCGGATCTCGAAGCCGGAAGTTCCCAGCCGGATCGCCCGGATCATCGAGACTGGCTGGCCCGCTGGCTCGACCGGCAGCTTTCCCCCAACGACACTGACGATCCCGAGGTCGAGCGCCATCTCGCCGCGGCGAAGCTGCGCATCCGCTATCCGGCCGGCGACGGCTGGGAGGCGGTGGACGAGGACCGGCCGCTGGCCTGCCTGGGCCAGCCGATCGAGTCGCTGTGGTCGCTGGCCGCCAACCGTCCGGCGGTCGCCGGGCCGGAGCGGCAGAGGCCGCGGCTGGAGGTGGCCGCCGCCACCCTGATCCGTGCCGTCCACAGCCACTGGCAGCTGCGGGAGGTTCTGGTCGATTTCTGGCACAACCATTTCAACGTCAACGCGGCGGGCGAGCCGGCGGTGGCGGCCGCCCTGCCGGTCTATGACCGTGACGTCATCCGCCGGCATGCGCTGGGCAACTTCCGCGCCTTCCTGGAGGCGGTGGCGACCAGCAGCGCCATGCAGGTCTATCTGAACAACCGCTCGTCCCGCGCCGGCAGCGCCAACGAGAATTACGCCCGCGAGCTGTTCGAGCTGCACACGCTGGGCAGCGGCGCCTATCTGAACGCGCTGTACAACCGCTGGCGCGACGTGCCGGGGGCCGTGCGCGGCACGCCCGACGGCTATATCGACCAGGATGTCTACGAGGCCGCCCGCGCCTTCACCGGCTGGACGCTGGAGGACGGCGCCGGGCTGGGCGGCGACGCCAAGCTGCCGGTGACCGGCCGCTTCACCTATGTCGAGGGCTGGCACGACGGCTACCAGAAGCGGGTGCTGGGACGGGAGTTCGATCCCTTCCAGTCGCCGATGGCTGACGGACACCGCGTGCTCGACCTCGTCGCCGACCATCCGGCGACCGCCCGCCATGTCTGCACCGCGCTGTGCCGCCGGCTGGTGGCCGACGACCCGCCGGCCGGGCTGGTCGCCCTGGCGGCGCGGGTGTGGACGGAGAACCGCAGCAAGCCGGACCAGATCGCCCGCGTCGTCCGCGCCATCGCGCTGTCGGCCGATTTCGCCGGGATCCGCGACGCCAAGGTGAAGCGCCCGCTGGAACTGGTCGCCTCCTTCGCCCGCGGCGCCGGCATCGACCTCGTCCCGACCAATCCGCTGCTGGGCGAATTGGACGGCAGCGGCCAGCGGCTGTTCGGCTGGCCCGCCCCGACTGGCCATCCCGACCGGATGGAGGCGTGGCTGGGAGCCGCCGCCATGCGCCGCCGCTGGGGGCTGCTGCTCGGGCTGGCGGAGAACCGGTGGGAGACCGGGGCCATCGACCTCGCCGCCCGCTTCCCGGCTCCACTGCCGGCGGCGGCGGCAGTCGACCGCTGGCAAGGCATCCTGCAGGACGGCCAGCCGGAGGCGGCGACCACCGCCGCCATCCTGTCCGGCATGGGACTGGCGGCCGACGTCCTGCTGGCGCCCGGCACCAAGGCCGGCGACGACCGGCTGCGCCGCGTCGCCGCCTTTGTGGCGATGGCGCCGCGCTTCAATCAGCGTTGACGGAGGACATGCCATGACGATCTCACGCCGCAGCATGATGCGGGGCGGGTTGGCGGCCGGTCTCGGTCTGGCCGGCTGCGGGTTGACGGGACTGCCTGGAATCCGCAGCCTCGCCTTTGCCGCCGATGCTTCGGCCGGAGTCGGTGCCGAAGCGCCGGCCGGCACGCTGGTGGTGGTGTTCCTGCGCGGCGGGGCGGATATGCTGGCGCTGGTGGCGCCGGCCGACGACCCCGACTATCACGCCGCCCGGACGCCGGACTTGCGGGTGATGGCCGAGGGGCAAAAGGCCGGCATCCGGCTGGAGCAGACGCTGGCCCCGGCCCTCGACTTCCGCCTGCATCCGGACGCCGCCCCGCTGGCCGACCTGTATGCTGGTCGTCAGCTCGCCATCGTCCATGCAGTGGGGCTGACCGACGGCACCCGCAGCCATTTCGTCGCCCAGGACCTGATGGAGCGCGGCATCGCCCGCGAGGAGGACCTCGCCCGTACCGGCAGCGGCTGGGTCGCCCGCTGGCTGGGCGAGGAGGGGCGTGGTGAGGGAGAGCCGGGACGTGTTCCGGCCATCGGCACCGCCTCGGCGCCGGCCGCCGCCCTGGCCGGGATGGGCGGCGCGCTCGCCGTGCCCGACCTGCGCGGCGGGCTGGCCCCTCCCGGCGGGCCGCAGGCGGCGGCGGTGCTGGCGGCGCTGTATCGGCAGGGCGACGGCTCCTACGAGCGGACGGCGCGGGCGGCGCTCGACGGGTTGACGACGGTCGACGGGCGGCTGCCGCGGGAGGCCGGCGGCAAGGTCGCCGCCTATGATGCGGAAGGCGGTGCCGTCTATGAGGAGACCGAGGCCGGGCGCGCCCTGCAGACGGTGGCGCGCGTGCTGAAGATGGACATCGGCCTGCGGGCGGCCTGTGTCGATGTCGGCGGCTGGGACACCCATGAGAACCAGCAGGGGCGTTTCGCCAACGCCGTCGGCCAGCTGTCGCGCGCCATCGCCGCCTTCCATGCCGATACCCAGCGCTACGACCGCGACCTGACAATGGTGGTGATGAGCGAGTTCGGCCGGCGCCTGCGCGGCAACCGCAGCCAGGGCACCGATCACGGCCATGGCGGCGCCATGATGGTGCTGGGCGGCCGGGTGGCGGGCGGGCGCCTGCTGGGCCGCTGGCCGGGACTGGCCAGCCACCAGCTCGACCGCGGCGTCGATCTGGCGGTCACCACCGACTACCGGACGGTGCTGTCGGAACTGATCGGCCCGCCGGCGGCGCGCAGCTTTCCGGGCTTCCAGGGCGCGCCGCTGGGGGTTCTGCGGGGGTGAGGCAGTCCTGCGGGCGGGGGTGGCATCAGGGACGCCGGGCGGCTCTTTTCCCTACCGCCATTCCCGCCCGTCCATGTCCTGGTAGATTCTGAACCGGTCGCGCACCGCCAGCCAGTCCTCGGCCAGCATTTCGAAGATGTGCAGGTCGATCTCCTGGCCGTCCTTCACCACTTGGCGCTTCAGCACGCCGACCGGGCGGTAGCCGATCATCGGCTGGCCTTTCAGCAGGCGGGGGCTGTTGGTGCCCAGGATGTGGTTCACCACCTTGCGCAGCCCCATGGCGAAGAAGACATGATTCAGCATGTAGGCGAAGTTCAGCGGGGCGGCTCCCATCCGCCCCGCCCGTTCGCCCATCAGCACGCCGATGGTGGCGATTCGCCACTCTGGTTCGGTCACGGTGATGGAGACATGGCCGGCCGGCACGCCGTCGACGCACAGGATGCGGTGGACATAGTCGTCACGCTCCGCACAGCGGCGCAGCCACGCCTTCTGCCGCTCCACGTCATAGGGGACTTTGGTCAGCATCTGGCCGGCGATGTCTGGCCGGGTGCGCCAGTCGAGCAGCAGTTCGGCATGCTCCTCGGCCGGCTCGATGAAGGTCAGCGTTCCGCTCATGCCCGCTCTCCCAGTTGCCGCAGCATCGCCTGGTGGAAGTCGAGGATGCGGCGCTCGCGCCGGCCATAGATGCCGGTGAAGCCGGGGAGATCGGCGATGCCCGGCCGCCCCTGCTGCACCGCCTCGCAGACCGGGCGGTCCTCGGCGATCACCCTGCCGGCGGACTCGATGAGATAGGCGGCGGTGGAGCGGTGGAAGGCTTGCTCGCGCGCCGTCTCCAATCGGGTGGTGGGCAGGAACAGCTGCCACCGCAGGACCGAGGCGTCGGGGGCGACGGGATCGACCCGGTGCGGGATCACCGTGGCGCCGTAGAAGCTCGCCAGATAGAAGTTCGGGAAGATGAAGATGTGGCGGTAGACGGACTCTTCGGCGAAGCGGCGCATGCGCAGCTTGGCGTCCAGCTTCGCCCACCAGCCGGCGGTGCCGTCGGCCAACAGCCAGCGGGAGTCGCTGTTGGCACCGTGGCGCTCGGTGACGAGATGGCTCTGCCAGTCGGGATGGACGGCAGGGTGGATGGTGTCGGGATGGACGGTGGAGCCGTGGAAATCGTCCATCGTGTTCTCGACCAGCGCCTTCCAGTTGGCCTGGAACGGAATGCCGACGGGCGGCTGCGGGTTCAGGCAATTGGTCGACATCAGCGCCAGCCGCTCGCCATAGGGGGCCAGATGCTCAGCCAGGGTCGGACCGCTCTTCCTGCCCTCCTCCGGCGCCACGCGGGCGAAGACCAGGCCGCCGCAGTGGTCGACCTGCAGCGGCCGCACCCGCTCGCCATCGCGGCAGACGCCCTCCATCGCCGCGCCACGGCGCTGCAGCTCGAAGCGCAGCCCGGCCATCTCGGCGGTCAGGACGTCGGTGTCGTCGAACACGCCCATGTAGAGCCAGCAGCGGCCGAAGACCCGTTCGCGCTCCAGGGCGAAGGCCTCTCCGGTCCAGAAATGGCTGTGGGGCAGGAAGGCACCGGGCTCGGGGATGATGCCGGGGTGCAGGGCGGTGCTCATACCGGCAGCTCCGCATCGGCGATGGCGGGATGGCGGGTGGCGGTGCGGGAGAAGCGCCGGTCGGCGCCGGGCGGGGCGGCGCTGTGCAGGACAAGTGCCGCCCCGCCCGGCGCCAGATGAAGGCGCAGGTTGGCGACCTCGATGCGCTCCCAATCCTCGGCCGGCTCCAGCGCGTCGCCGCGGTGGGGGAAGTTTTCGGACAGGGCGGCCAGCCGGGCGAACAGGTCCGTGCCCAGCTCCTCCTCCAGCGATGGGCCGTCGAGGGCCACCCGGACGAAGACCAAGCGGCCGCAGCGGGCCAGCGACGCCGGGTGCAGGGCCAGGCGTCGGCGCCCCTCGGCCTCAAGCTGGAAGTCGGTCGGGTTGAAGGGCAGCCCCACCGGCACGCCGTCGGCGTCGAAGCTCCAGCCGTGATAGGGGCAGCGCAGCGGGCCGCAGCCTGACGGCTCGCCATGGATCACGGCGAAGCGGTGGGTGCAGACGTTGCGGAAGGCGACCACCCGCCCCTTGATGGTCTGCGCCACCAGCGGCACCGCCCCCACCCGCGTGGTGACGAAGGCGTTGGGACCGGCGAGGTCGTCGGTGGTGCAGAGGTGGAACCAGCGGTTTTCGGGCGTCCGGTCATCCATTGCGGAGCTCAGGCGGTGCGGCCGCCGTCCACCGTGACGATGGACCCGGTCATCCAGCGGCTGGTGTCGGCGAGTAGATAGGCGATCATGTGGGCGATGTCGTCGGGATGGCCGAATCCCAGCGGCTGCAGCGTCCGCAGGTGCTCGTACTGCTCGGCGGTCAGCTTCTGCTTGCCGCGCTCGATCAGCTCGGTCTCGACGATGGAGGGGACCACGCAGTTGACGCGGATGCCGTCGCCCAACAGTTCCACGGCCAGCCCCTTGGTGGCGGCGATGATGCCGCCCTTGCTGGCGGCATAGACGACGTTGCCCGGCGAGGCCGCCGTGGCGGCGGTGGAGGAGATCAGCGCCATCGCCGCCCGTTCGGCATGGCAGCCCTTCTGCCGCAGCCCGCGGGCGAGCGCCAACGCGCTGCCCAGGTTGGCCCGCATCACCTCGTCGAAGAAGGCGGCGGAGAAGATGCGGATCGGCCGCAGGGTCTGGATGCCGGCGCAGTGCGCGATGCCGTCGAAGGAGGCGTCGTCGGCGCACAGCCCCTTCATCCAGCCGGGCACGGCTTCGAGGTCCGACAGGTCGAAGGGGGCGATGGCGTGGCTGTCGCCGTCCAGTCGGTCGGCGGTCTCGGCCAGCCGTTCCTCGTCGCGGCCGTTCAGCACCAGCCGCGCTCCCAGCTTCGCCAGCACCACCGCCGTCGCCCGGCCGATTCCGGCCGACGCTCCGGTCACCAGGATGCGGCGGCCGGTCAGGTCCATCGGGTTGTAGGCGGCGGTCATCGCGGGGAAATCCGGTTCGGTGGCGGGAAAGTGGGGACCATAGCATAAGCGCGGCGCCCTCCCCGCTGCGGCTTTTTCGATTGCGCGGCGGATGGGGCTTGGACGGGGATGCTCCGCGCCGTAATTGTCCGCAATCAAGGATCCGGAAACCAATCCGGCCCCACTCTGCGCTATGGTGCCGGCCACCGGTTTCCGAAGAGGCCCCCGCCGGGCCGCGAACACGCGAAGGACAGGACTGTCATGAAAGCCATCATCGAGGGCATCCGGATCGCCGGCCTGCGCGCGGTGGTGCCGCTCCAGCGCCATTCCTTCGTCGAGGACCCCGGCATGTTCACGGTGGAGGAGGCGAGGAAGCTGGCCGCCACCATCGGCGTCCAGGAACGCCGCGTGCTGCCGCCGCCCTATTGCGCCTCCGACCTCTGCATGGCCGCGGCGGAGGGGCTGATGGCGCAGCTGGGCTGGGACCCGGCGACGGTGGAGGTGCTGGTCTTCGTCTCGCAGGATGCCGACTATGTGCTGCCGGCGACCGCCTGCATCATGCAGCACCGGCTCGGGCTGCCGACCAGTGCGGCGGCCTTCGACGTGCCGCTGGGCTGCTCGGGCTATGTCTACGGCCTGTGGATCGCGGCGAAGCTGCTGGGCGGGTCGACGGCCCGCCGTGCGCTGGTGCTGTGCGGCGACAACGCCACACGCCACCTGCATCCGGAGGACCGCGCCACCCTGCCGCTGTTCGGCGACGCCGGATCGGCGACGGCGCTGGAGGTCGACGCGGCGGCCCCGCCCATCCCGGTGGTGATCGGCACCGACGGCGCCGGCGCGCCGCACATCTTCGTCAAGGCCGGCGGCAAGCGCCATAGCCTGATCCCGACGGTCGGCACCGCCGGCCGGGTCGCCGATGAGGAAGCTGCCGCCCAGTTGGAGCGCGACTCGCGCCTGACCCTGAACGGGGCGGAGGTCTTCTCCTTCACGCTGCGCGCCGTGCCGCCGCTGCTGCGCGAGGCGATGGAGCATGCCGGTACCGACATTGACGGCATCGACCGCTTCGTGCTGCACCAAGCCAATGCCTTCATGCTGGAGCATCTGCGGAAAAAGGTGAAGGCGCCGGCCGACAGGTTCGTCATCGATATGCAGGGCTTCGGCAACACCAGCTCGGCCTCGATTCCGCTGGCGATCTGCCACAGCATGGGGGGGCTGCTGGCGGCCGGGCCGGTGAAGACGCTGATGGCCGGATTCGGGGTCGGGTGGTCCTGGGGGGCGATGGTGGCGGAGCTGGGGCCGATGCCGGAGCCGCAGGTGGTCGATCTGCCGGAGGGCTATCCGGTGTTGGCGGTGTGAGGTTTCTTGGAAGGAAGGTACCGGACGATCAAAGCCGACAGCGCGGGTAAGATCAAAGTATTCAGGAAGTGTCGGGAGTGAACGTCCGCATCTCCTGATTCTAGCGTGGCCATTCAGGACGACGGATTAGGCTGAGATACTGCTGTCCGCGTCCCCACAGCGATGGGAACAACCTCATCTCCGACAAGGGGATGTGACCGGCAAAACAGGCGCTGGCCTCGTCCAGGGCTTCGGCGGTCTTCGGAAGAAGTGGCCGCAGAAGCCGGCTCAAGCGCTCCAGGATGGGCAAGGCTGGTATTGCCGGGGCGACGCAGTCTTCTGTCTCGATCGCGTTCATGCAGGTCCACAGTGCCATGCACTCGGTCTCGATGGCGCGACCGGTCGCCTCGTCATGGTCGGCCGGGTCGCAGCGGTAGTCGATCAAGGCCGCGACACGGCGTTCGCAACATGCGGTTACCCTGGCATTGAAGCCGCGTTCGTCACCATGCACATCCTTATACCAGCGAGGATCGGTGGCGATGGCCGGGGAAAGGCCATAGGCGTCGAACTCATCGGCAAGTGCGGCGATTGCTTGCGGGATCGGCAAAAGCTTGGCGTGGCGGACCGGTTGGACGATGTTGTCCATCAGCCAATCCTCGTGCGAGCGGCTCATTCCCTTCAGTGTCGCCAGATGCGGACCGAGAACCGGCAGAAGCGTTGCGATCTGCTCGGCAGGCTCGGCATTCGGCGCGACAATGCCGGTTCGGATCAGACGACGTAGATTTTCCGACAGGATCGAGGCCGGACTGACCGTGGTGATGACAAGGACGCCCCCCGGAGCAACGAAGCGCGCCAACCGGCGGAGCAGCGCCAGCGGATCGGACACATGCGGCAAAAACCCCTCGGCCAGGACGAGGTCGAACCGCTCGTCCGTCATGAATTCCTCGAAGGTGCTTTCGATGACCGTCAGGCTTGGATCATCGCCGAAATGCCGAGCGAGATTCTGGCGAGTCTCCGTCACTCCCCGTGGGTTGCCGTCGACCAGGACATAGTGGCTGGGCCGCAGGCTGGCAGTGAACAGAGCGTTGTGACCCGAGCCGGGACCGAATTCTATGACGCGGCGGTTGGCGACGAAGGCAGGGGGGATGCCGAGAAATCGGTAAAGAGAATCTCGTCGCTGGAAATGGGTTGCCAGATTGCTGATGTCTTGGACGACTGGCGATACGTCATGTTTGCGGTAGAAATTGAGATAGGGAATGTCGGTCATTGTTAGTCCATGAACTTGCCCAGCCGATGGCAACCGCAACAGGCGCCCAGCCGGTTTGCCATCAAAGTATCTGAAGGCTCGGGCGAACGGTAGCGCCGTGAATCGGGAGCTTCAACCGGGATCCTAACGGCAAAGCGCTTGTGCGGAACCACCGGGTATGGCACTTCCAAACATCAAGCCGAACGTTCACCATACCGAACGAATACCACCTTAAGGAGCTTTTCGGCATGGACACCGTGCTGGATCATCTGCGCGCCCATGGCACGCGCTCCGACACTGTGTTCTGTCATTTCGTTCGCAATGGCATGGCGACCGTCCTGAGGTTCGGGGACGTCTTGGACGGCGGGACCGCCTACGCCCACCACTTCCGGCGTTGCGGCCTTCAGCCCGGCGATATCGTGCTGATTGTGCTGCGCCATACACCCGATCTGCTCCAAGCCTTTGTCGGCGCGCTGATTGCCGGTTGCGTGCCGTCCATTCTGGCGCCGCTGACCGAAAAACAAAGCCCGGACGTTTATTGGCCCGGTCTGCGCCGTATGTTCGACCGGGTCGGTGCCCGCGCCCTGGTGGTTGCCGCCGCCGATCAGGGCGGGGTGATCGCCGCCGCCGGCTCCAAAGAGCTTGTCATCGTCGACCCTGACCAAGTGCCGGCCGACACCCGGCCCTTCGAATGGCCGGATGTCAGACCGGACGACGTGGCGTTCCTCCAATTCAGTTCGGGCACCACCGGCCTGCGTAAGGGAGTGATGCTGACGCATCGGGCGGTTCTCGAACAGGTCGAGGCGTATCGAGCCGCCATCGGCCTTGGTGTCGCCGACCGGATCGCCAGTTGGCTGCCGCTCTACCACGACATGGGGCTGGTCGCTTGTTTCGTCATGCCGCTGGTGCTGGGGATCCCGATCGTCCTGCTCGACCCAATGGAATGGGCGCGGCAGCCGGGAATCCTGTTCCGATGGATCGAAGAGACCAAGGCAACCCATGTCTGGCTGCCCAATTTCGCCTTCAACCACCTGAGATTGGCGGTCGGCTCGGATGAGCGGTACGATCTTGGCTCGGTCAAGGCTTTCATCAACTGCTCCGAACCCTGCAAGGCGGCGACCTTCGATCAGTTTCTCCAGCGCTTTGGTTCCTGGGGAGTTGGGTCGGATCGGCTGACGACCTGCTACGCCATGGCCGAAGCGGTCTTTGCAGTGACCCAGTCGCCCCTGGGCGCCCCACCTGTCCGCCTGATGGCCTCCGCCAAGGCGCTTGCGTTCGGCAGGATCGAGCCGGGCGACGAGGACGATTCCCTTGTGCTTCTGTCGGTCGGCAAGCCGATTGACGGGATGGCGGTGCATATTCTTGACGACGCGCGGCAGCCTTTGGCGGCCGGGCGGGTCGGGGAGATCGCCTTGAGCGCGTCCTTCTTGTTCACCGGCTATCATTCCGCCCCGGAGGACACGGCGGCGGCCTTTCAGGACGGCTTGTACCTGACCGGCGATCTTGGCTTCATCCAGGATGGCGAGCTGTTCATTACCGGACGGCGCAAGGATGTCATCATCGTCAACGGACGCAATTACTATGCCCATGACATCGAGGCGCTTGCCGCCACGGTGGAGGGGGTCATCCCTGGCCGCCTTGTCGCCCTCGGGTTGATGAGCCAGGCGACGATGAGCGAAGAGGTGGTGGTGTTGGCTGAATGCGCGGACCCCGATCCTGCCGCTCGCCGCGCTGTTGTGCGTGCTCTGAAATCGACGCTGCTGCGGGGGCTTAATCTTTCCGTACGTGCCGAGCTCGTCGCTCCGCGTTGGCTCATCAAGACCACCAGCGGAAAAATCGCGCGCGGGGAAAATCTTGAGCGTTATCTGACAATGAACCAAAATATCAGGATATCTCATGGACAAGTCTATGGAACGTGAAAATGTGTCCACTCTTTTGCTGGAGGTGATGCAGTCCGTATTTTTCGATCCGGGTATCACGATCGACGATGAGACGGTCGCCGAGGATGTCAATGGTTGGGATTCTTTGTCTCATGTTCGTTTGCTTCTTGCGATCGAGAAGAAATTTTCCATTACCATCGGCCCATTAGAAGCGGATCGTCTGAAGAATGTCGGAGAGTTGATCGACCTTATCCAGAAGAAGATGGCAGGCTGAAGCGGTTTGAATCTGCTTTAGTGCCCATTTAAGAATTTTGACAACGGACTTCCACTATGCTCCGGAACGAAACGCAAGACACCCGCCCTTTGTGCATTCTCGTTGGGACGTGCATCAGCTTTGGCATCCAATATCTGCTTTTGCAATCCGATGAGTTTAAGAAAACCTATCGGATGAAGGCCTATCGGACTCATCGAAATCAGAAAATCATGTCCGATTTCAACATTTCCGATGAAGAACTCAACGAGGCATCCGTCTTTATCTACCACCCTCCCGGCTGGGCTGACTGGGGCAATGACGAAGGATACCGTGAACTTCTCCGGCGTATACCGGATCATGTGCAGAAGATTTCCTACCCTTATCCTGTGTTCCACGCTCTTTGGCCGTTGCACGCCCATGAGAAGAGGCTCGAGGATCCGAGCCGGGAAGCTGGTTTCGGTCAGTCGGACGCTATCTACGCCTATGGCGACAGCTTCGTGCTCAGCCAGATGCGCCAGGGGCTATCGACCGAGGAAATTATCCGACGCTATCTGGACCTGAACATTCCGGACATCGTTGATGTCGACGGCATTCTCAAGCGAAGCATCGATACCCAGATCGCCAAGGAAGAGTCGACTGATGTCAAAATCATTGACTTCGTCGTTGATAATTTCAAGACAAAGAGAACCTTTGTTACGATGAATCATGTTGGTAATGTGTCCCTCATCCACATGACCAACCAGATGCTGCAGATGATGGGATTCGCTCCGCTGCCGGATTCTCTTCATGATTCGCTGTTCGAGATGATCGATCCGCAAATGCCGATTCATTCCAGTGTAATCAAGCATTTTGGCCTGACTTTCGTAACGCCGGATACGCGTTATAGAATTGACCCACGGCGCAACCTGACTTTTTCGGAATACCTCACTCACTACATCGAGTTTCGATAAAGTTTTGCGGGAAGCTCCACTTCCCGCAAAAACTCCCCGTTTCAGACGGATGCGGGAGCCGGATGCACCAGATCGATGGGGTGGACATCAAATGGAAAGATGTCGGCCCCATGGTCGCGGATCGGCAGGAAGGCCTTGGTGAAAACCCGCTTCCCGTTCTCGACATCCGCGTAATAGCCGTATTGTCCCTCTTTCCATGGCGCAACGCAGGCGGCGGCATGGGCGTGACGGGCAGCGGCGTTGAATTTGCCGACGCCGATCGCCACCGGGCTGGAGTTGAGCAGAACCACGCCGGGTTCGTCCCTCACGCCGTCCGGAATGCCGGAGTTGGCCGGATCGAGCCGGTGCGTCTCGACCGGCACCCCATGCGGGCGCAGGATGTCGAGCACCCAGTCACGGTAGATGGCATCGTCATAGACGAGGTGAATGCGGTTGATCGGGCGGCTTTGGAACAGCAAGGCCACGGATTTTTCTGAGGCGCGCCGGCAAAAATCCAGCACAAAGGACCGCGACCATGCCACATGCTCCGGGGCTGACAGCGGTTGGGCCGGCGGGTCGTCCGGCTTCCGGCGGCGGGCGATCAGATAGTATTCCTGGCGGCCGTTATGTTCCGATTCGGTCGGCAACTGGTCGACCAGCGTCTCCAGCACATGGAAGCCTGCGGTTTCGACCATGCGGGCCAAACTGTGCCGTGAATAATAGACCAGTGGGGCGCCCCGGACGAAAAACTCCATGTCGACCCAGGGAACGACACGGCCATGCCCCCAGATTTTCGTCTCCAGCAGCACATGCGAGATACAGATGACCAGCCGCCCCTCTTCAGACAGCAGATCATGGCAGCGGCGCAGCGTTTCCAAAGGATCGCTGAGCATGTAAAGCGAATAGAAGAAGGTAATCAGATCGCAGGTACCGACCGGGTCCCGGTATGTCTCGATGATGGCGTGATGCGCCTCCACTTCCGGATATTCCGCGCGGCACCAAGCGATCGCCTCGGCCGACGGTTCGACCAGGACGCTGCTTGCAGACGGATGCTGCTGCTTTACCCAGGCGGACCAGGCCCCGCTGGCTCCCACGTCGATTGCGCGATTGATGCTTGACCATGGAAGCCGGGATTGCAGAACTTCCCAGCGCAGCGGGTTGAGCCGGCGCTGCATGGCGTCATGATCGGCAATGCGGTTGGTTTGGTTGTAGTAATGCTTTTCCGTGTAGTCCTTTGATTCCACTAGGTTAACCTGTGGAAATTCATGGATCAGTCCGCAATTCAGACAGACGGAAACCGACACGGCGGGAAGCACCGTTGCGTAACCATGGTCGCTGAACTTGACCGTAGGGACGAGAGGCTCGCGATCGTGATGCCCACACAACGGGCAGGCCGGCTCGTGAAGGAGGTAGGTTACCATCAGCATCTCGTGCAAAAAGGGCTTCGAAACAAAGGCTTGGCTTGAAAGGATACCGCCGGATCAAGAGGCCTTGTAGGGAAAGCCGAGCGATGCAAAGCGCTCCTTTAGAAGCTCTGCTCCAAACGGCCGCTGGTCGAGCGTGGCGAAGCAGAAAGGTGCACCGGTTTCCAATGCCGTGCAGTAGGCATCGTGGCTGCCGCTCACATCCCCAAGGGCGTCCAACGCCAAGCCCAGGTTGAGGCGCGCCCAAACATCATCAGGTGCAAGCTTCAACGCCGCTTTGTGGATTTGCACGGCATCGGCAAACCGACCTTGGGCGTGCAGCGCCAACCCGTAGCACGACAGCACGAAGGCATCATCCGGAGCCTGGAATCGGGCTGCGTCCAGCTTTGCCAAGGCGCGGTCGTTCCCTCCGGTCGCCAAGGCAATCAGCCCCAGGTAGGCGATCGGCCTTGCTTCGTTCGGATTGAGCGCGCTGCACGCCTCGAAGGCGGTCGTCGCCTCCTCATATCGTCCGAGTGAGAAGAGCGCGATTCCGGCCAGCATGCGGTTGCCGTTTTCGGCTGCCTGCTCCACCGGCAGTTCGATAAACTCCTGCATCACATCCGCATAGCGGCCCAGCCGCAACAGGCAGCGGATGATCAGACCGCGCAGTGCAGTCATTCGGGGATCAAGGCGCAGGACGGTACGGGCGGCGGCCAGGGCGAACACGGTTTTGTCCGGCTGCGGCGGCGACCAATCCTGGAAGCGGTGACGTGCCATCAACTCCAGCGAGTCGACCAGTTCGCCCGCCAGTTCGTCCGTCTCGACGCCGGCGACTGCCGTCACCCGGTCCAGGTTGGCACAGGCCGGCAGCCACGCATTCTGACGGGCCTGGAGCAGACCGCTGCATGCCAGCAGAAGCGGGTCATCCGGCGTCACCGTCCGGGCCTGCTCAAGCCATGGTTCGGCCTGATCGAACGCGCCGTCGCGGGCATGGCACAAGGCCAGGGCGACGCAGCCCCGGCTCCATAGCAATGGGTCGCGGTTCAGCACCGCGCCCTTGCGCTGTTGTGCCGCGGTGCCGTGTCCTTGCGCTTCTTCGATGCGGGCCAGCAGCGGGGCGACCTTGGCCAGATCGGGCTGAATCTCCAAGGCGCGCTCAAGGGCAGCGGCCGCCACGTCGAGACTGCCGGTGCGCCACAACGCGAACCCCATCTCGAAATGGTAATTGGCGAAGGTGGTCTGCCGGATCCGCTCGCGCCATTGGACGATCAGGTCTTCGGTCGGCGGCGTATCTGCCATATGGGTCGTCATGGCCATGGATGTTCCTGAATTTTCTGGCCCAGCTTAGCGCATTCGCAAGCGTCGGGGCGACCGTCAAGTCATGGTGGCGCCCGCCATCCGGCGCCAGCGGCCCGAGGGCAAGCTGCCGTAGAAGGCCATCAGCCGGCCGATGGCGCGCTCCATCGACTGATCGCGGTTGAAGCGGCGGATGTTCTCCACCGCCGCAGCCCGGTCGAATCGTCGGAGGCGGTTAGCCAGGCTGTCGAGTTCGGAAATGCCGACCGCCAGCCCGATGCCGTGGCGCTCGACGAGATCGGCCATGAATGCGAACTCCGCGTTGACGATGACCGGCAGGCCGGCTTCCAGATAGGCAAAGAATTTGGTCGAAATCTGGAACCGGAGCTTGCTCGGGCGGACCAGCAGCCGTGCCGGATCATAGGCGGCCATTTGCAGGCCGAAATCGGCGGTGGAGAGGCGGCGGCTGAGCTGCGCCGGCGCAACCCCCGCCTCCAGCCGGAAATGGCCGTATTGCCGCAACTCCGTGTAAATCGACCAAGGCGGTGTTTCAAAGGCCGTGGCGCGGCCGGGATCGATGACGATCTCGCAGCCGATCCCGGCATCAAGCAGCTTTCTCAGCACCCTGGGCAGCCCGGCGGAGGGAAACAGCTCCTCCGGGAAGCCGGGGGTGGGAAGCCAGACATTGCCGGCCCAGACCACACGCAGGCGGCCATCCGCTGCCGATTCCTTGCCGCTGCCAAAATCCGTAAAGGACAAGCTGGGGTAGCATGGGAGGTCGAGGCCGGCGAAGCGGGTGCCGTGCCGCTCCTCCAGTTCCGTCTGCACGCCGGCGGCAAAAGGATAGACGACGCCGTCGCAATGCCGGCAGGCATAACCCTCCATGGCATAGGCGAAGTCCACCTTGTCCGGTGACCAAACCCGGTGCATGACGCCGCGCTCGGCGTAGACGGTGAAGATATCCTCCAACTCGACGACACAGGCGGCGCCGCGCTTGGCATCGTTGACGGTGCGCACCATTGCCTGGGTCCAGGGTTCGCCGTGAACATGGAAGACCGCCGGCCGCAACTGCCGCAGTAAGCCCAACAGAATCAGCGCGTTGCGCCGAACCTCATGGATGCCGTCGAAGGCATGGCGGAATTCCTGCCGTTCAAGGATTTCCGTGATGACATGGTCATGGCGCAAGGCGATCAGATAGCAGGCCACCCCGCGGGCGCGCAGCGCTTGTGCCTCCCGCAGGAATTTGTAGTTGGGCCAGGGGGCCACGAAGACCACGGTTGGGCGTTCTTGCGCCTGACGGTTGACCGTGTTGATGAAGGCCCGCCCACGTCGTCCGCAATAACCGTAAACCAGCCGGTACAGCCGCCGCCATATCGGCCGTTCGACTGTGCGGGCTTCGGCTCCGCTATGAGGGTCCTGATAGAGCGCCTCCAAACGGCCGCGCAGAGCAGCGATCTCCGGCGAGACCATCGACAGCGATCCATTCGGATCGTCGAGCAGATGCAGCGCGTAGCGCCGTTCGATTTCCGCATCGGTGGGAAAGTCAGGGGCGAGCGGGTCGGCATAGGGATGGGTCATGCGGGGGTGCCCGTGTCCGCAAGACGGGCGATGCGCGTGCCGAAGATCGGACCGCCGTCACCAGGCTGAAGAAGCTGCCGGTCGGTGCCTTCCGGCCAACGCCGCCTTCCCAGCACGAAATAGGTCCCCATGACATGACGCAACTGCAACCGCCCGCCGCCGTTCCATCCGTTCAGGAACGGGAACACCCCGCGCAAACCCGACCTGTCGGCCACATAGTCCGGGAAGCTGTAGAAGTCGTGCCAGATGAACAGCGCATCCTCCGTCGCGACCTTCAGCGCCAGTTCGGTATCGGCTTTTACGGCTTCGAAGCTGTGGTTGCCGTCGATCAGGATCAGATCCATGGCGCCGTAACGGTCACGCAACGCAGCCGGATCGAGCGTGGTGGAATCGGCGAGCACGAGGTCAATGCGCGGCTCGTAGGCTGTGCCGCGATAGAGCCGGCTGACGTCGTTGTCGCCATTCAGGCACGCCTGCGTATAGTCGTCCCGCTGCTCCGGCGGCAGGTCGATGGTGACGATCCGCGTGGTGTCGGGGGTGTTGGCGGCCAGCAGAAAGGTCCCGCGGCCCTGTGCCGTTCCGATCTCTAGAATCCGCTCTGGCGCTATATGGCGGGCCAAGGCCGCCAGGGTGAGGTGTTCGTAGGGAACCAGGACGGGCAGTTGTTCCGGCCGGAAATCCAGCAGATGGGCATTGAGGACGAGTGGTCCCACCGCGCCGACCGCCGGAAAAAGATCGGCGATGGCGGCAGTCGGGATCCGGTTGAGTGGAGTTTCCATTGAATGCGCTCGGTCGCCGTGAGGTCAGATCAGCATGGGGTGGAGATGTGGATCGGGATCGGCGATCTGATCCAGAATGTGGTTGGCTTCGTCCAGGAAGCAGCCGGCCGGGCATTTCCCCTTCAGATCAATGCGGCTGATCACCTCGCGGCGCTGCTGCGAAGCCCAGATCGTCGCAATGTCGTCGTCGTAGATGTTGCCGATCACAAAGTCGTCGTTGCCGCCGTGGTCGATGCAGAGATAGACCTTACCATCCGGCTCGATCATCGGGACCAGGGGGTGGGCGCGGCAACGGCTGTAGCGTTCCGCTCCGTTGAATTCCTTCACATAGGCCGAGGCAATCTGCTCGACCTTCACATGGACCTCGAAGCCGGGACGTTCGAAGCGGGCCTTGATGGCCAGCAGGCGGTCCAGCATTCGCCGCGCCTGTTCGGCACGCTCCTCCTCGGTTTCGTGCAGGTCGAGCGAGGAGACGCTGATCCCCTGGTTGCTGATGTTCCGCTGCAGGGATTTGTAGGCGATGTAGTCAACGCCGATGTCCGAAAACAGCTCTGCGAAAGCTTCAAAATCGGATTCGGTCAATTTGGAGGAGATCATCTGGCAACCGATGTCAGGGAACCGGGCGCCACGCTTCCGCTTTTCCGTGACCAGGGCACGGATGTTGTCGATCATCTGGTTGAAGTCCGCGCGCCCCCGGCCGTTGGCGTTCTCCGCCGCATGCCAGCGTGTATGGGTCGCCTCCGTTCCGGCATCGACGCTGAAACGGATCGCCGCCGCTCCCCGGAAAAAGGTTTCGTACAGCTTCGGATTAAGACGCTGCCCGTTGCTGAACAGCATATAACGAAGTCCGGCGTCGGCAGCGGCCTCCAGCATGTCGTTCGCTGCCGGATGCAGCAGCGGCTCACCCTGCCCGGCGATGATCAAGCCGCTGGTTCCCCGCTCGGCGAGGATGCGGATGTTGCGGATCCAGACGTCGGGCTGGATGATCAGCTTATCGCGCCCCTTCAGCGACGGCGCCACACGGGTCGTGTAGGCCGAACTGCACCAGACGCAGCTGTGGTTGCAATAGGTGGTGAAGCCGGTGTTGACCGTGATCGGCCAAGCATCCCCTGTTTCCAGCAGCGCGCCGATGCGCTTCGGATGCAGCAATAGCTTCCGGCGATCATATTTGCTGTCGCAGATGGTGTTGGACCGTGCCATCGTTTCCGCTCCGCTCATGACGGCCGGTTGTCCGGCGCGCCGATGTAACCATAGGCCAATGCCTCACCCGCCGTGATGCGGCGGATGATGTCGGTTTCCGCCTGGGTCACGCCGGACAGAACCTCCGCTCCCTCGTTGCGCCCGTGATACTCGCCCCTGCCGTCCAGCATCGTTTCGTCGAAAGGCAGGCCGAGCCAGTTGCACACCCGTCGCAATTCGCCCTCGGTGTCGTTCGCCAGATCCTCCATCCGCACGACGCGGTGGTGCGCCGCCCGTTCCGGTGCCTCGAAGAAGGTCCGCATGGCAGCGTTCAGCTGAACCCAACTCGCTCCCGCGTGATAGGGGTCGCCGTCCAGTTCGCGCCGTGTCTTCAGCGACCCGAAGCAGCCCACCGGATCGCGGATGAGTTGGATGATCCGCAGCTTCGGCAGGATGTCGAGCAGCAGGGCGAAATCCGGCACACCGACATGACTGCCGACCGGAAGGGCGCCGGCGGCCAGCCGTCCGGGCGCGTCGCGGGTAACCATCGCCCGCTTGTCGGTGAAATACTGGACCAGACCGGCGCGCCGCGCGGCTTCGACCGATCGGACGACGATGTCGAACTCTTCACGCAGCCCCTTCATTGACCGCGTCTTGTGGACCTGTGTGGTCTTGTCGAGGCCAAGAATGGCATCCACCGAATGGTTCAGCCAAGGCGTGAAGTATTCATTAAGAACGATGCCGGGATGGCGCGACAATAGTCCACGATTGAACCAGCGGCCGCCCGAGTGGGGGTACCAGCACACCAGAACCACGTCCCAATCGGCGAGAGTCGGGAGTTCTTCTATCATCCTTGCACTCCTTACGGCTTGTCCGTTCCGCTGGGCCGGCTGGGGTTTGGCGGGGGCGTTCATCAGGATCGACGATAGGTGGGAAAGAAGCGGCTATCGTCGCCGTCGGCCAAGTCGCGGTAGACGGTGGGCAGAAAGACGCGCCTGGCCTGACGGTAGGGAATGGTATCGGGGCCGAAGCTTTGCTTGTAGCGGAACAGTTCCTCGGCACCACCGCCAAGATGCAGGGTGCGAAAGCCATGTTCAACCGCCCAGCCGATGACGGCGTCATACGCGAAGTCGTTCGGGCGCAGCCCCCAGCTTTCGGCATCGGCGTGGCATAAAAAGGCGAACAGGACATCACCGTCCACAATGTACATATGCGCGCCGATCACCGACCCATCCGGCCCCAGGACATGGAAGACCACGGAGACAGGCATGAGGGCGCGCAGGAACTCGATGGGGAAGAAATAGAAGGGCTTGGCCGAAAGCCGCGTCAGGTTGGCATGAAGCAGCCGGCACAGCATTGTCGGGTCGTCCACCCGTTCCAGGGTGAGTCCGTTGCGCTGCCCCTGGCGCACCTGTTTGCCGCGTGCCCGGTTGTATCGTTGTCGCAGCGTGTCGATGGGGCCGTCCAGCTGCAGGACAACGTGATCCTGATGCCAGCGCAGTTGGTAGCCGCCCTTCTCGATCCCATCATCAGGCAGAAACGGGTTCAACCGAATGAATTCCGTCACGATCCCTTCGGCGCTGGCCCAATCACCGAAACGCAGGGCGAAGCGGTGCAGCAACTCTGCCCGAAGCACCGGATCCTCGGCGCTACACCAAAATCCCCCGAACTCGAAGGCCGATACGAGATCGCTCCGATGCGGCGATTGAGGGATCGGACGCCGCAGATAGGGATGAAGGACGATGTGCCCCTCCTCCTCCAGCACCGCGGCTTCCGCCCAGGTGCCGTTGCCGTACAACAGGGCGGATGCCTGTGCATAGGCGAAGGATGCCAGGGCTTTCGGTTCACGGACGCGGCGCAGGTTCTGCTCCCAGGAAACGGCGTCGCTAAAAACCGTGAGTGTCATGGAGCCGAACGTTCGGCAACAGCGAGAATGAAGTTGCAAAGATCCGGATACTGGCGGCCGACCTCATAGAAGGCAGCGATCTGCTCCGGCGAGAATTGCTTGGCCATCTGGGCGGAGTTGAGAGGTTTCAGGAACCCCCCCCACATGGAGCGGATATCGAGCCCTGCGGCCACGATGTCGGTGCGCAAGCTGTCCCAGGAATAGACGCGCCGGTGCCCGATCTTGTGATCGCTCTCGGTCAGCGCATCGCAACGGGGCAGCATGTTCATGGCGACACCGATCTGGCGATGCAGGGACCGGGCGTTCGGCACGCCGATCATCAGGCGTCCGCCCGGCTTCAGCAACTCCCGGCACTTCGTCAGGACGCCGACCGGATCGATCACATGCTCCAGGAAGCCGATCATGATCGCGCAATCGAACCGCTCCTCCGTGTCGTACTCCTCAATCAGGCTGACGATCGTGCGGATTTGCGGGAAGCGATGACGGAGGTCCAGCAGATGCTCCTCAACCGCATCGATGGCAACGACGGACGGGAAATGGCGAACCACATGCTCTGTCTGGCAGCCACCGCGCGAGCCGATGTCGAGGCAAGACTCGCCCCGGAACCATGTCGCCAGTTCTCCGGCGTAACGGTCGAGGATCATGCGGTCGAGTTCAATCGGCTGGTGGCGTTCGGCCACATCGGCCAAACGCTGACGCTCGGCGGGCAGGTCGGTCATTTGAAGCACAGCACGTAAAAGAACCACGACATTTTTGCGAATCCCGTGTGAACGACTTCATCGTTCATGCTGAACATTAATGTTCTCTTAAAATACTTATCGCACAGCGCCCGCAACTCGTCCGGTTCATATTCGTGAAAATGCGCCGCCCGGCTCTGTTCCGAACGATAGGCCGAGGACAGCCGGTTTGGCGTGCCGAGGATCATCATGCCCCGCTCGGTCAACCGATCAGCATAGCGTGCGACGATCCGTTCACCATCATCCTTATGGAAATGCTCGATGACGTCGATGGAGACGATGGCGTCGAACATGTCCTCGCCGAGTTCCTCGGGCGGATCGAGGATATCGCCCTGGACGAAGCGGAGATTGGGCGCCTGCATCTCTCCCGACACCCGCTCGATGTCGGCGAACAGATCCATGCCGACCACCTCGCGGGCGTGCGAGGCGAAGAACATGCTGCTTAGGCCGTTGCCGCAGCCCAGATCCAGCACGCGATCCTGAGGCGAAAGCATCTTGGCCGGGAACTTGTAGCGCGCCAGCTTGATTGCAGCCATCAGCGGGTTTCGCCGAAAATCCCGGTCGAGGCTGAATTGGTCGATCGGGAAATACGGCCGACGTTCGTTCATGGGCGTCTCGCTGTCCACATCGGGGTTGCGGAATTCGATAAGAGCGGCTCATGCACCAAAGAATGCATTGATCGCGTCGGCCACCGTGGCGATGTCGTCCTCCGACAGGTGCTGGTGAATGGGAAGGGTCAGGATCCGGTCGGCCTGCCGTTCCGCCTTTGGCAGCGCTCCCCACCGATAGCCCAAACCACTTGCCGCCGGCTGCAAGTGGATCGGCGTCGGGTAATGGATCTGGGTGCCGATCCCCTTGCGCTCCAGATGCGCACGCAACGCATCGCGGCTGTCCGTCTGGATGATGAAGGTGTGGAAGACGTTGTATTCCTGCGGCCGGCAGACCGGGAGTTCGACTTCATGCGCACGAATCATCCGGCGGTAGAGCTGGGCGTTGCGACGCCGCCGTTCATGAATGGTGTCGAGCGTCTTCAACCGCTCGATTAGGATCACGGCCTGCAACACGTCCATCCGCGCGTTGACCCCGAATTCCATGATGGTGTCGCGGTCGACTTGGCCATGACTGCGGAGACGGCGGACTCGCGCCGCCAGTTCAGCGTCGTCCGTGGTCAGGAACCCTGCATCGCCGGCGGCGCTGAGGTTCTTCAGCGGATGGGCGGAAAAGGCGCCGACGCGGCCCCAGGTGCCGGCCATCCGTCCCTGGTAGCGCGCGCCGAAGGCCTGGGCGCCGTCCTCGACGATCTCCAGCCCATGCCGGTGGGCGATATCCTGCAGCACGTCCATTCGGCACATGCGGCCGGTCAGATGAACCGGCAGGATGGCGCGGGTGCGCGGGGTGATGGCGGCCTCGACGGCATCCGGATCGATGTTCAGGTCGTCGTCGACATCGACTAGGATCGGGCGGGCACCGACATGGACGATGGCGCCGACCGATGCGACAAAGGAATTTGGAACGGTGATCACCTCATCGCCCGGCCGGATGCCGATGCCGAGCAGGGCCAGCAGCAAAGCGTCGGTCCCTGAACCGAGAGCCACTGCCTCCCGGCTTCCGGCATAGGCGGCGAGATCAGCCTCCAGTTCGAAGATCTTCGGTCCGCCGATGAACTGGCCGGACGAGAAGACCTCGTCGACGCAAGCCATGATCATGTCGCGTTCTTCGGCATATTGCCGGGGAAAATCGACGAAGCGGATGCGACGGTTCATGGAGCGGCCTCCGCGTACGTTGACACTGGTGCCAAGGACGGCCCGACTAGGGCGGACAAATCGTCGAAGACCCGTCGGTTGCATTCGATCATGTGGGCGAGGAGACGCTGTGCGCCGTGCCGATGCCGCGCACGGTCGGCGTTGCGCAGCATCTCCGGCAGCTGGGAAATGTCGGCGGGATCCACGACGATGCCGGCTTCGAATTCGCTCACCAGCGCCTGGGCGAATTCATAGCGGTTGTCGATGATCACCGGCAGTCCGGCCGAGAGATAGCCGACGAACTTGTTGCCAAGACCGACGCGCGTGACATTTTCGATGCGGTCCTCGGCATAATGGGACGCGGCAAGCCCGTAATCCCACTCCCCAGCCCGGACCGCGATTTCGGAAAAAGGCGTCAGCCGATGATAGCGCACGCCGAGAGCAACCAGCCGGTCGCGAAGATAAGTGAAACGGCCATCGGTCAGCGTGTCGAAATGCCCGCTGTTGAACACATCCAGCGACACCCCTGCCGCACTGCCGAGCGTCCGCAGGTAACGCAGGAAGTTACCGCCCTGAGTCGGCCTGGGGTCTTCCTCCCGCTCCTCCGCTCCGATGCTGCCGGCGAACAGCACCCGGACCTCGTCCCGGAGCGGGCGCGGTGTCGCTGTCGCTACCGGATAGGGGGTGGCGGGCAGCGTCGGGAAATAGGTCCGGCATGGCCGGTCGAATTCAGCCGCCAGGGATT
The DNA here is from genome assembly GCF_016595245.1 of Azospirillum endophyticum. Lineage (GTDB taxonomy): Bacteria > Pseudomonadota > Alphaproteobacteria > Azospirillales > Azospirillaceae > Azospirillum > Azospirillum endophyticum. Next base: position 125,139 of record NZ_JAENHM010000069.1, on the reverse strand, counting down.
CCCAGCGCGCACCGCCGCTCTTGCAGATGACGAAGTCGGCTTGCTGGCCGGCGCAGTAGTTGGCGAAGCGTGCGGCCCGTGCGGCTTCGGATGAATAAGCAAGGGGGCCATGGATCAGGAAATCGTCGGAAAACAGCGCCGACCAGTCGTTCAGATCGTTGATCTGGAGAGTGTCGGGAAACTCCCGCTTCAGAATGAGCGTCAGGGCTTCGGTGTGCGAGTGGGTGGAGGCCTTGAGGTAGATGACCCGTGGCTGCAACCGACGCAGCGCCGTCAGAAGAGCGTCGAGCGACCGGCGGCAATCGATGACGGGAAACACGTCGTCCTTGAAGGTCGCGGTGTGCCCCTCGTTGCCATAGAACAGGTTGATCGTCCGTGTCGGATCGAACAGTCGGGCCAGGACGGAATGCGGCACCACTGACCACTGCCGGGCCAGCGTCGACACGATGCAAGCGTCCATCCGCCCTAGGCGGTCGATGTCGTGACGGGCCATCAATCCGGCGACGGCGAATCGCCGGTAGCCGGGATCAGACTGGATCCGCAGGATCTTGTCGGCAGGAATCCCGGATGTCCGGAGACGCCCGACCATCTCCGCCTCGTCGAGCAGATGGACCGGCAGGACATAATCGAAGCTCCGTGACGACAGGTCGTCGGGCACGATCACTTCGGCCCCCGCGAAATGGACGATCGCCGGAGCGTTGCGGTCAAGGAATCCAGCCACGGTCACGCCCGGCTTGGCCGCCAGATGGGGCAGGATCGCCCGGGTCAGCTGCCCGGTGCCATACAGGTAATAGCGCCCTGGAGGGAGCGCCATCGCCTGGACATAGGCGACTGTCATGTCAAAGTCGCAAGGTGGTGTTTCGCAAGCGAAGGCGTCGGCAACGATGCGGTCGGACAGCTCGTCCATCGAGATCGAAGCATCGTGCCCGCCGAATTCCAGGAGCGATGCCGGGAAGGGCGGAAACGGGATGGACCGGGTTGCGGATCGCGGCTGATTCATGTCGGACCTCAATATGCAGCCTTCCGCTTTGAACGCCCGGTGGCGGGAAGATCAAGAGTCATGGGAAAGGATCCGGTATGAACGACCGCATGATTCATCGAGAGCATGAAGGTCATATGAAAATCGCGCATCATGGCCATCCACAGCTCCCCTCCCGTCCTGCAGTCGGCGTACCCGGCTTGGAGCCATGAATCAAGCGACGGCATAGCGAAGATTGAGTGCGCCATATCCGGCCGGCGGCGCCGTCATTGGCCGAGCATCCGAAGCCTGCGCCTTCGGATCGATGCACTCCAAGAACACCCAGGGTGAAGGAGCTTCTCTGAAAGGGCCGGCACTCAGACAAATTCGGCGTGTCGCTCATCGAGTGACAGATAGTCGTGCAGAATCAGATTTTTGCGATGGGCGACGCAATGGTGCCGGCATTGGATGGACGGATCGATGGCGCGCAGCCGCTGCCGGTTTTCCTCGGAGAACCAGAAGTCCTTGAAGCGGCGGCCGTTCAGAAGGCCCAGCCGTCCGCCGGTGGTGTACGCCTTGTCCTGGCAGGTGTAGACACCGCCGTCTGCGCCGATGACCGTCAGGAACTGCAGGAACGGACAGCTCCCATAGCTCTTCTCGAAGCGGTCCTCGAGTTCGTGGTAATGGTCGACGATGCGGAATCCGTCGGTCTCCAGCCGTCTGGCCTGATCGATCTGCCCGGAAACCATGGCGCGAATCCGCCGGTGATAAGCATTGTTCTCGTCCCGGTCGTTGGAGACGACCGCACCGCTGATCTTGACGTGGTTGACGCCGACATCGCGGAGGCGGGCGCAGACCGCCGCCAGATGGGGCGCATTGCGCTTGCTGATGATGAAGCTGACCCCCAGCACACAGGACGATCCGCGTGCGGCAAAGGCCTCCAGATTGGTCATCAGCCGGGTGAAGGCGTCACCGTGTGCCCCCCGAGCCTCGGCGTAGCTGGCGTCGTCCCAGGCGTCGAGCGACACCCGCGCCCAGGACCCGTATGCGGCCAGGGCATCGGCCATCGCACCCTTCAGATTCGATCCGTTGGTCAGTGTCGCAACCTTGACGCCGCCGGCGGACAGGCGCCGCATGACTTCGGGCAGTCCTTTGTAGAGCAGCGGCTCCCCGCCACCCGAGAAGGTCACCGCCCGCACCTTCATTGCGACGATGTCCTCGACGATACCATACATCACATCGAGGGGAATCGAGGCGCCGACATCCATCTCCTCGCCCAGCGCCAGATTGTCCACCCGGTAGGCGCAGTACCAGCAGTTGTGATTGCAGCGGTTTGTCGGCTTGATGCGGATGTGCACGGGCGCCGCCAGCCGGTCGCCGGCAAGCGCATCGAGCTGTTCGCGGAATCGCAGGAATTTCAGGTTGCTGTAGAGGTGTGCCATCGCCGACGCAGGGGTCAGAAGTCCCCAGCCTCCTTCTTTGAACAGCAAACGGCCAGAAGATAATGCGCCATCGGATAGAAGCCGGTGTGCACGACCTCGTCGTTCATCGAGAAGACGAAGACGTTGTGGAAATGCTGCTCCATCACGGTCTTCAGCGTATCGCCGGACTTGCAGTTGATGTGGCCGGCCTTGCTGGCGGAGGAGGCGTACGCCTGGGATTCCAGTGATGGGATTCCGACGATCAACACGCCATGCGGCTGCAGCGAGGCCGTGATGTTGGCGATGAACTGGTCCTCTTCGCTTTCCGGGATGTGCTCCAGGACATCGAGGCTATAGGCGGCATCGAAGTTCCCCTCCACCGGACCGGCCAGGATGTCGTGCACCCGCGCCTCGTATTCCCAAGGAGGGATCATGCGGGCCTGCGCATCGGCGATGAACAGGGGATCGTAGTCGACCACCAGCAGGTTCCGCACCTCCTGCCGGACGAGGCGCGACCCGAAGGCATCGCCGCAGCCGATCTCCACCGCCCGTTCTTTCCCCCGCAGCATCTTCGAAACGAACTTGTAGCGGGCCAGGGTGAAAACGAGACGCCGCGGATCCTCGTGCCAAACCTGATTGTTCATGATGCCCAGCCGGGCAAACCCGATTCGGTCGCGCAGGTCGATCAGGGGCTGGTTGACCGGATCGCGCGTGCAATCCTCGGGGGAATAGGCCATGATTTGGGAGCATCGGCAGTTTGGCAATGGCGGGCATCATAGGACCCGTCTCCCTCCGAAACCAATAGATTTCATCGGCGTCCGGATTTCGCGTCTGGCGCGCGTCTCCTGTGAGACCGCCTTTCCTTTCCAAGGCCGGGGCGGATGAATTAACAGATTGTTAGCGAGCAGGCGGAGAAAGTTAAAACGCCTGAATTCTGGCTTGCGCCGATGGCCGGACACCGCCACCTTGCCGGACTTCGACAGCCGGATGGCCTTATCGATCGCACGCGGAGACCTTTGCAAGCATGACCGCCGACACCCTGCCGTTCAGCGGAGCCGACCGGCGCACCTCGCGTGACAAGATTCGCTCCCTGGCCGATCTGGCCCGCATCGCCGAGCAGGCCAGGGCTGCCGGCCGCCGGGTCGTCCTCGCCCACGGCGTCTTCGATCTGGTGCATCTGGGACATGTGCGCCACCTGGAAGAGGCGCGGCGGCACGGCGACATGCTGATCGTGACCACCACGGCCGACCGCCACGTTAACAAGGGACCGGGGCGCCCAGTCTTCACCGACAGTTTGCGCGCCCAGATGCTGGCGGCGCTGGAGCAGGTGGACTGGGTCGGCGTCAACGAAGAGCCCACCGCAGAACCCGTGCTGAATCTGCTTCGCCCCGACATCTATGTGAAGGGGTCGGATTACGCAAATGCCGAAGAGGACGTCACCGGCGGAATCGTCCAGGAGCGCATGACGGTCGAGGCCTATGGCGGCAGGATCATCTTCACCGACGACATCACATTCAGTTCGTCCAGCCTCATCAATCGCTATCTCGGTGTCTACAATCCCGAGCTGAACAGCTATCTGGCGGAGATGCGTCACCAGGACAAGCTGCCACAGATCCTGGAGTTGATCGAGCGGATCAAGGACTATCGGGTGCTGCTGGTTGGCGACACCATCATCGACGACTACCAGTATGTCGAAGGGATGGCAAAGTCGCCCAAGGAGAATATCCTCGTCACCCGGTTTCGCGATCGCGAGCTTTTCGCCGGCGGGATCATCGCCGCGGCCAATCATGTCGCCGGCATGTGCCGTTCGGTCGACGTGGTGACCTGCATCGGCGACCAGGACAGCCATGAGGAACTGATCCGCCGCAGCGTCAAACCGAACGTCGGATTGAATCTGCTGGCGCGCCGGGGCAAACCTACGACGCGCAAGACCCGTTTCGTCGAGAACGGGTACATGCGCAAGATGTTCGAAGTCTACAACATGGACGACACAACGGTGGCTGGGGCGGAGGAGGACTGGATCGCCCGCCACATCGAGGCGGCCGGCGACTACGACCTCGTCATCGTCACCGACTTCGGCCACGGCATGATCACGCCCCGCCTCATCGATCTGTTGAGCCGGCACGCCCGTTTTCTTGCGGTCAACGCCCAGACCAACAGCGGCAATCTCGGCTATAACCTGATCGTCCGCTATCCACGTGCCGACTATGTCTGCATCGATGCGCCGGAGGCCCGGCTGGCGGTCATGGACCGTTTCAGCGACATCATGGACATTGCCAGCGAGGTTCTGCCATCGCGCGTCGACTGTTCGCGCCTGATCATTACCCACGGCAAGCACGGCTGCGTCACCTTCGACAAGGCGGAAGGCCTGCACCGTATTCCTGCCTTCACCAGCACGGTGGTCGATACGATGGGGGCGGGAGACGCCTTCCTGAGCGTAACGGCACCGCTGGTGGCGGCGGGCGGTCCAATGTCGCTCATCGGCTTCATCGGCAATGCCGCCGGAGCGATGAAGGTCAACATCATCGGCCACCGCAGTGCCGTCGAGAAGCCGGCGCTGCTCAAGTTCATCACCGCCTTGCTGAAATGAGGGTTCGACTGTGCAGGAGCGCATAAACGCCTATTTCGAGGTTCTCGGCGCCCTACCGGCGGCCACCGAAGCGACTGAAATTTCCGGGACCCCCATCCCTCTGGCGGCTGCGTTCGGCTGGGCAATCGACATGGCCCGCTCCACACATGCCGCGGGCGGCAAGCTGATGATCGTCGGGAACGGTGGCAGCGCCGGTATCGCCAGCCACCTCGCCATCGACTTTTCGAAGAATGGCGGCATGCGCGCCATGGCCTTCAACGATGCCGCGGCGCTGACCTGCCTCGGCAACGACCTCGGTTACGAAAACGTGTTCGCCATGCAGGTCGGCCTTCATGCCCGACCCGGCGACCTGCTGGTGGCGATCAGCAGTTCGGGTCGTTCGCCCAACATCCTGAAGGCGGTGGAAGCAGCGCGGGCGCAAGACTGCGCGGTCCTCACGCTCAGCGGTTTCGGCTCCGACAACCCATTGCGCCGCAGCGGCGACATCAACCTGTATGTGCCGTCTTCGGCCTACGGCTTCGTCGAGATCACGCATCTGAGCCTTTGCCATGCGCTGCTCGACCTCGCCATGGGATGGAAGGCGGCCGATGGGCGGGGCATGCCGGGGAGGATGGGGTGAACCGGGGGAAGGCCTTGGGACGACTGATCGGCCTTGACTTCGACAACACCATCATTCTCTACGACCGCGTCTTCGCCCGGATCGGCCAGTCCATGGGGCTGCTTCCCCCGAATTTTTCAGGCGGAAAACCGCACGTGCGCGAACATGTCCGCGCGATGGAGGACGGCGAGGCCAAATGGAGCCTTCTCCAGGCCCGGGTTTACGGTCCTGGCATCGATGGAGCCGAACTGGCGCCCGGTACCTTCGCCTTCCTGGAGTGCTGCCGGGCAGCCGGATTTGGGATTGTCGTGGTCAGCCACAAGACGGAAACCGCCTTCGCCGATCCGCAGGGCACCAACCTGCGCGATGCCGCGCGTGCCTGGATGCTGCGCCACGGCCTGACCGGAGGGGGCCCCGGCGGCATCGGGACAGATGATGTTTATTTCGAGTCCACCCGCGCCGACAAGATCGCGCGGATAGCGTCGCTCGGATGCTTCGCATTCGTCGACGATCTGGAGGAGGTGTTTCGAGAGCCAGGGTTTCCGGAGCCGGTCAGCCGTCATCTTCTGCTTCACGGCGCCGACCGGCTGCCGTCGGGTCCCTTTCACGCCCACCGTTCGTGGTCCGATGTCGCTGCCGCCTTGCTTCCCGCACCATCCCGGCGCTGATCCCTCTGGTCTGGCGCAGATCGCCGCCCGTCTGGCCAGTGGCCCGGTCCTTGCCCTTCGCCAGGCCGGCAACGGCGGCAACAGTCGGCTTTACCGGGTGGAGACGGAGACGGGGCCCTGCGCCCTGAAACTCTATCCGCCCCGCGGCATCGGCGGCCCGGATCGGCTCGGACATGAACGGGCGGCCCTGTCCTTCCTGCACACGCATGGAGCGGCGGTGCCGCGGCTGCTGGGGTCCGATCCGGACGCCGATGCCGCCCTGCTCGAATGGATCGACGGCGTCCGACCGACGGCCAATGTCCTGGGCCCCCCTCTCACCGCCATGATCGCATTCCTGGAGCGGCTGCACGGGCTGCGCCATGCTTCCGGAGCCGCGGAACTGCCCCAGGCGGTGGAGGCATGTCCGTCCGCTGCCGAACTGCTTCGCCAGATCGAAGTCCGGCGTCCGCGCTTGGCCCAGGTGGCGGAGGCCCCGGGCAACGGCGGGCTCGCCCGCCTGCTGGGCGAAGCCCTCACCCCGGCTTTCGCACGGCTGCGGACCCGGTTGGACACGCTGTACGACCGGGCCGGGCTCGCCCCCGACCGAACGGTGCCGCTCCATGGGCTTACGCTGTCGCCGTCAGACTTCGGCCTGCACAACGCGCTGTGCAGGCCGGACGGCACCATCGTCTTCCTCGACTTCGAGTATTTCGGCTGGGACGACCCCGTCAAGCTGGTGGCCGACACCCTGTGGCACCCTGGCATGCAGTTGTCCGGCGACGGGCGCGGCCGGTTCCTGACGGCGGCGGAAGCCATTTACGGCACCGATCCTGCCTTCCCCGTCCGGCTGGCGGCTCAAGTGGGGTTTTTCGGCTTGCGCTGGTGTCTGATCGTGCTTAGTGACTTCCTGCCCGAACGCTGGGCACACCGTGTCCATGCCGGTGCCGGCGGATCCTGGGAGGATGCCAAGCGCATCCAGATGGCAAAGGCGGAGGCGCTTTTGGACCGGGTCGTCCATATCCTGGACGTCGATCCGATGGACTGGCCGGCAGCCTTCAACAGCGCCGGCAATGATTGAGAATTGGAAAAGGGAGGCGCGAAGGCCCATGGATGCCCGTTCCCGCTATCTGCGCAGCTTGGTCATCGACGCCTTGGAAGGCGGTGGCCGGGGGCATGTCGGCTCCACGCTCTCCCTGATCGAGATCGTGCGCGTGCTGTACGACGACGTCCTTCGTGTGCGTCCGGACGACCCGGCTTGGCCGGACCGCGACCGCTTCATCCTCAGCAAGGGGCACGGCTGCCTCGCCCTCTACGCGGTGCTGGCGGACAAGGGCTTCTTCCCGGTCGAGGCGCTGAAGGAACAGTGCCGGCCGGGCGCCATGCTGGGCGGACATCCGCAGCGCGGCCACACGCCCGGCGTCGAAGCGTCGACTGGCGCACTCGGCCACGGGCTGGCGCTGGGGGTGGGCATGGCATTGGCCGCAAGGCTGCAGCGCCGCCCCAGCCGTACCTTCGTCGTCATGGGGGATGGCGAACTGGACGAGGGGTCTGTGTGGGAGGCCGCCATGGCGGCCTCCAAGCACCGGCTGGACAACCTCGTCGCCCTCGTCGACTACAACAAGCTCCAGTCCTACGGCTCCGTCGCCGAAGTGCTCGATCTGGAGCCCCTGGCCGACAAATGGCGCAGCTTCGGCTTCGCCGTCGCCGAGGTGGATGGGCACGACGTCAACGGACTGCGTAACCGGCTGACCGCGCTGCCCTTCGAATCCGGCCGGCCGTCCATGCTGATCTGCCACACGGTCAAGGGCAAGGGCCTGGACTTCGCCGAAGGGCAGGCGTTGTGGCACCACAAGGCCAGGATCGAGGCCCCCGACGTGGCCCGGATGCGCCAAGCCCTGGAGACCGCCCGATGAGACAGACCGCCCTTGCCATGGTTCATGAACTGGCGCGCCGCGATCCGCGCGTGCTGTTCATCGGTTCGGACCTCTCCCCTGGCGTGCTCAAGGGCATGAAGGAGGAGATGCCAGAACGCTTCTTCATGGAAGGCGTCAGCGAGGCCTACGTGATCGGGATGGCGGCTGGAATGGCCATGGACGGGTTCATCCCGTACATCAACACCATCGCCACTTTCCTGACCCGCCGCTGCCTGGAGCAGATCTGCATCGACGCCTGCCTGGAGAACCTGCCGCTCCGCCTGATCGCCAGCGGCGGTGGTCTGGTCTACGCCCCGCTCGGCCCGACCCATCTGGCAACCGACGACATCGCGTTGCTCCGCCCCCTGCCCAACATGGCGATCGTCGCCCCGTCCGACGCCGAGGAGATGCGGCGCCTGATGGAAGCATCCCTGACCTGGGACGGACCGCTCTATATCCGCCTGGGTAAGGGCGGCGATCCCGTCGTTTCGCGGGCGGACGCCGGCTTTGCCATCGGCCGCGCGATCCTCATGCGCCCGGCCAACCGGGTATTGATCGTCTCGACGGGCGTGATGACGAGCCGCGCCCTGGCGGCGGCCGACCTGCTGGACACGATCGGCTGCGGCGTGCTGCACATGCACACGATCAAGCCGCTCGACACCGAAGGGCTGCTTACCGCGGCCGCCGGGGCCGAACTGGTGGTGACGCTGGAAGAGCACACGCGGATCGGCGGCCTGGGCAGCGCCGTGGTCGAAGCCCTGTCCGATGCCGGCTGCCTGAAGCCGGTCCTGCGCCTCGGGCTTCCCGATCGCTTTCCGGAAGGCTACGGCTCGCAGGACCATCTGCTCGAACTTGCGGGCCTGCAACCCCCTCAGGTCGCCGACGCCATCCACAAAGCCCTGAACCGGTGAGGTCTAGACCGTAAGGTCCCGCTTCATGACGTCATGGTCGATCAAGCGCCGGGAGAGCACAGGATGAGTGGATCAGAGTTTCCGGCAGGAGAGTTCCTGACGCCGGAGGAGCGGAATCTCTCAGAGCGCTTCGCCGCACAGGGGTACCTGATCGCCCCGGTGGAGAATCGCGGCGCACTCGACCAAATCCGCACCCATGTGGCGGCGGCGGCCTGCAGCGCTCTCGGCATCGCCCCTCCGCCGGATGGGAAGGAAGGTGCTCTGCTCGACCGCATCCACGAGCATGTCGGGCCCGACCGCCTCAACGGCTTGCGCCTGTCCGTCATCGAGGCCATGGCCGCCGCGCCATGGCTCCGACCGGCCTATTTCTCCCTGGCCCGGCAGGCGCTGTCGACGGTGGTGGGCAATGAACTGGCGATGCAGCGGCGCGTCAACCTGTCGGTCCAGCTTCCCGGCGATACAGCATCCCTGCTACCGATCCACGCCGACGTCTGGTCGGGCGATTCACCGTTCGAAGCCGTCTTGTGGGTGCCGCTGGTCGACTGTCATGGAACCAAGGCCATGTATCTGCTGCCGCTGGGCCCGAACGCGGACCTGAGCGAGCGGCTGCACAGCTTCGCCGAACGCAGCGCCGAAGACATCTACCGATCCGTCGAGCCTGAGATCGCATGGATGGAAGTTCCCTACGGCCATTACCTTCTGTTCAACCAGAACCTGGCCCACGGCAATCGGGAGAACGGCGAAGCGGAGACCCGGTGGAGCATGAACTGCCGGTTCAAGGGCGTGTTCACCCCCTACGCCGACAAAAAGCTGGGTGAGTTCTTCGAGCCCATCACCTTGCGCGCCATGAGCCGGATCGGCATGGACTACCGCCTGCCGGGGGGCTTCGATGAGTAAGGTGGAGAGGCGCGGCTACCGCGGCTACATCGGCTGCCGGCCGGTGTTCGGCAACCGGACGGCTCAGCATGTCCAGAACCTGGTGATTCGCGACTATGCCCAGCGTCACGGCCTGGTCTACAAGCTGAGCGCCACCGAGTACGCGATGCCCGGCTGCTATATGATGCTCAACCAAGTGCTGGAAGAGTTGCCGGCGCTTGAGGGGGTTATCGCCTTCACCCTGTTCATGCTGCCGCGCCGGCCTGAACGGCGCGTCGCCATCTACCGCCGCGTCTTGGCTGCCGGAGCGTCCCTGCATACGGCGCTTGAAGGCTTCGCGCTGCACAGCGAGGACGACATCGACCGGCTGGAGCGGATCTGGCGGGTCCAATCCCTCCAGATTCCATCCCTGCAATCCTCCTGAGATGCGCCCATGGCCTGGATCGACTTCATCCAAACGCTCCACAGCAGCACGAAACGCGATTACGTGCAGCGCGTCGTCGAGCACGACAAGGCCGCCTGCGCCCAGGTGGCGCGGCGCTTCGGGCGCGATTATTGGGACGGCGAACGTCAGTATGGCTACGGTGGTTACCATTACGATGGTCGATGGCTGCCGGTGGCCGAGTGCATCGCCGCCCATTACGGACTGAAATCGGGGGATCGCATCCTCGACATCGGCTGTGGCAAAGGCTACCTGCTTCACGAATTCACCCGGGCCGTTCCAGGCGTCGAGGTGTTCGGCATCGACATCTCCACCTACGGCGTCGCCAACAGCAAAGCGGAGGTCCGGTCTCGGCTGGCGGTGGCCGATGCCCGCGCGCTGCCGTTCCCGGACAACAGCTTCGACTTCGTGATTTCGCTGGGAACCCTGCACAACCTGCCGGTCGAGGGGGTGTTCGACGCCTTGGCCGAAGCGGAGCGGGTCGGCCGCAGTGCGCGCAAGTACTTCATGGTCGAATCGTTCAGGGACGAGCGGGAAAAAGCCAACCTCCTCTATTGGCAGCTGACCTGCCAATCCTTCCATGACCCGCAGAGTTGGGCATGGATCGCCAAGCAGGCCGGATACGATGGAGACTACGGCTTCATTTATTTCGAATGACAGGCACTTCCCGCAGACGCGGCTCTGCCTGCCCCTCCTGATTGTGGGCATGCGGATGGAGGAACACTGATGACGCCCGTCTTTCAAGACCGCCCGGACCTGGGAAATGATAGGGGAGGCGCTTGCCTGGTCGTCGGCGGCGACAGCATGATCGGGCGGGCGTTCGTCGAAGCGGCCGACGCTGGCAGCGTCGTCGTGGCGACGACCCGCCGGCACGATGCGGATGGCAAGCGTCGCCTTCACCTGGACCTCGGCGACTCCGCCACATGGAGTTCGGTGTTTGCCCGGCCCTGGACTGCCGCCGTCCTGTGCGCGGCCATGGCCCGACTGGATGCCTGCCACGCAGACCCCGATGCGGCGATGCGGATCAACGCGCACGGCCCGGCCGCCTTGGCGAAGGCGTTGGCGGCGCGTGGCTGTTACGTTGTGCTGCTTTCGACCAATCAGGTTTTCGACGGCAGCAAGCCGCTTCCGTCCCCCGATACTCCGGTAAGCCCAACCACCGCCTATGGTCGCAGCAAGGCGATAGCCGAGCGAAGTGTGCTCGCCTTGGCTGGGCAGCCCGGCATGGTCGCGCCCGGCGTGCTCCGGCTGTCCAAGGTGGTCGAACCGGGAATGGCGCTGTTGACCGGCTGGGTCGAGCGCCTGCGACGGGGCGAGACGATCGCCGCCGCTCGGGACATGTCGCTGGCTCCCCTGCCGGTCGCCCAGGTGGTGCAGGCGTTGCGCGCGATGATCGAACGCAGGACGACGGGGATCGTACAATTGGCGTCGTCCGCCGAGATCTCCTATGTCGACGCGGCCGGTCACATCGCCCGCCGGGTGGGCGCCCCGCCGCATCTGGTGCAAGCCATGGACAGCGTAGCCGCCGGCTTCCTGAAGGAACCGCCGCCGCTCCACACCTTGATGGACGGACGACGTGCTGCCGCGGAACTGGATGTCCATCCATTGGACCCTCTGGAAACCCTTGATGGCTGCATCGCTTCGCTGCTGACGTTTCTTTCCGCTGATGAGAGGCCGGCTCGATGACCGTTTTAGACGGCCACCTTCCCACAGGGCAGAGTCTTGACGAACTGTGGAGAGCCGCCGCTTCGCAAGATGCAACGACCGCCGGCGATGCCGGGTCCCTGGTCCGGGACCTGCTCCACTGGTATGGCGCCCCGCGCGATCCCGGACTCCTGAAGCGTTTCTGTTCCGACTTGCCGAACGGCCGCGTCATGCTGTACGGAGCCGGTACCCTGACCCGAAGCCTGCTGGAGCATCTGCCCCCGGGGATCGTCGTCGTCGGAGTCCTCGACCGGATGGCGTTCGACATCGGGACCTTCCACGGCTATCCGGTCTATCAGCCCGCCCAGACGGCCGGACTGGCCTTCGACTGGGTCCTGCTCGCCCACAGCGTGTACGAAATGGAGATGCGGGCCGCCGCAGTGGCCGCCGGCATTCCACCCGACCGCATCATCACAGTCCATACCAATCCCCGGTACCGGGAACTGTCCGCTCCCATGGTGGAGATGCTGGCAGATCAGGCAAGCCAGCGGCCGGTCAAAGCGATGATCGTGAGCTGCTGCAGCACCAATATCCTTCACGACCGACAGCTTGCCGAATGGCTGCGGCCGGAAGCGACCATTCAGCTCTTTCTCGGGCGGGAGGTCGGTGGCGTGAAAAACGAAGGTCCCTATCTGTCCTTCGACCTTCGGGAGTCGCTTGCGGCCTTGGTGCTGGTCCTCCAACGTCAACGCCCGCGCGTGGTGTATGTGCGCAGCATCATCTACAAGAACTACTTGGGGATGCTGATCAAACACGTTCTGCCGGAAGCGACGGTCATCCAGGAATTCTATGACTACACGGTCCTGTGGCCGGATAACGACCTGGTCAATCTATTCGGACTGAACGCCACCTCCATCGCCTGGCTGAGACAGTCAGAACTGATCGCTGGGCAAACGCTGGACCTTACTCTTTCCAAACGGGGCGGAGCGGAGTGGGATCGGGTGCAGGCTCGCCTGCGCGCACCTTACCGGCTGGTTTTCCCGCAAATGGTCGAAGGTCCCGAACCGTCCAACGGAGCCCCGCTTGCGGATCTGGTGTATGCCGGCTTCCTTCCCTCCAGCACCTTCCTGCGCAGCTTTCCGATCGGTTACAATTTCCTTCCGCTGATCGAAACCCTCTGCCGGGACGGAGGGTTGACCGCCGACATCTTCAATTCGTCTCACGCCGATACATCCGGCGATGCCATCTTCGCCGACTATCTGGAACGGTACGCCGCGCCACCCATGATCTACAGCCGGCGCCTCGACTACGCCGACCTGCTGACGCGGCTGTCCTCCTACCGCTTCGGCTGGCTGTGCAACGATCAGAAGACTTTTCATTCCGACCGCCGGGTCGGCGTTTGCAACCGCTGGACCGGATATGTCAGCGCCGGGCTACCGACACTGCTGGATGCGAGCTGGGGGTTCATGGGTGAACTCCTGCGCGAGTATGGCGCCGGTCTCGTCATTGAACGGCTGGAGCCGGATGCCGTTCTTCAAGCCATCCGCAACGCCGACCACGCGGCTTTGGTCGATGGAACGCTGCGCCTGCGCTCGAAGCTTCTGGTGGAAAATCGAGCCGCTACGGACGACATCGCCGCACTGATCGAACAGGGGATGGCCAGCCCTGGGCAATTCGATCCGCAAAGTCAAAAGGCGATCTGAGCCAGCCGGTCGCTCCCTCAGAGTGTGTCAGATGCCTGTCGAAGCGCCTGACACACTCCAAACTCTACAAAGCAGCCGCTCAGTCCACGCGACCGAGTGCGCCGAACCAAGCCTGGGTGGCCTTGGCAATGGATTCCGGATCCCAGACTGGCGCGTTGCTCCAGTACTCTATGTTCTCCAACACCTTTGCCACCCCAGCTTCGAAGCTGACCGCCGGCCGCCAACCCAACTCCGTCTGGATCTTAGCGGTATCGGCCCAGGTGCAGTCGGGTTCCCCAGGGCGCTTGGGAATGTTCACGACCGGGCCGCCCAGCAGTTCGACCAGCCGGTTCACGGTCTGCGGTGCGTTTGCGCCCACATTGTAGACCTCGCCGGCCCGGTTCGTGCGGGCGGCGCAAAGGAAGGCGGCGGCCACGTCGGTCACGAAGATGAAATCGCGGCTCTGGGTGCCGTCGCCCACCACCGTGAACGGCTTACCGGCCAGCTTCTGCCGCAGGAACACGCCGAACACGGCCCCATAGGCTCCCGATGTGCGGGAACGCGGACCATAGGCGTTGAAGATGCGGATCGAATTCACGGGAAGGCCGTAGACCCGGTGCCAATGCAGTGCCGCCTGCTCCCCTTGGTTCTTGGACAAGGCATAGGGGTACTGCGGAGCGATGCGATGGTCTTCCCGCGTGGGCACGGCAGCGAAGCCGTAGCAGGAGGAGGATGCGGCATAGACGAACTTTTCCACGCCGGCGTGGCGCGACGCCTCCAGCACGCGCACCGTGCCCATGACGTTCGTGTCCATATAGTCCACCGGACGTTCGATGGAGGGCACGATGTCGCCGATGCCGGCGAAGTGGAAGACGTGTCGCGCGTCCCGGAACAGAGAATCATCCAGGGCGACGGCGCGGATATCCCGGGTCTCGACCGTCAGATCCGGGCTTCCGGCGTGATGGGCGAGATTCTCCAGCCGCCCGCCGGCAAGATTGTCGATCACCCTCACGCCATAGCCTTGCTCCAGAAGGAGGTCGACCATGTGGCTGCCAATGAAGCCGCATCCTCCGGTGACGACGGCAACGGGGCGCTGGGGGGGCGACGAGGTCATGCGAGTGCCAAGGCTTTCATGGTGCGGACGTTGAAATAGGCATCGTCGGTCAGGCTGCCGGGGATTTTTCCGTCCCGGAAGGCTTGGCACAGATCCCGGACGGCATCCTCCACCGACCGGTTCGCTTCGAAGCCAATGGCCTGCCTGATCCTGTCGGAATTGACGTGATAGGAGCGGTTGTCGTCGGTCGGCGTGCGGACAATGTCGATTGGCCCCAGGTCCGGGAACTCCTCCATCACCACCTTGCGCACGATCTCGGCGATCTCGGAAACCTTCAGATTGCCGTAACCGGCGTTGAACACCTTGCCGGCGATCGTCTCCGCCGGAAGGCGCAGCAGCAGCAGATAAAGGTCGACCATGTCGTCGATGTGGATGTTCGGCCGCATCTGCTCACCGCCGAAGACCGTGATCTTGCGGTTGTTGATGGCGTGGTTCGTCAGGATGTTGACCGTCAGATCCAAACGCAGCCGCGGCGCATAGCCGCAGACGGTCGAAGGCCGGATGGTGACGCAGGTGAAGTCTGGCGCTTGGTAACGGGCCAGAACCGTTTCGCACATCGCCTTGTATTTGCTGTAGAGCGTCAGAGGCAGCAGCGGATGCTCCTCCGTCACGTCGGCGGCTTCGCTGATCCCATAGACGGAACTACTGGACGCATAAATGAAGCGTCGGACACCCGCGTCACGCGCGGCCTGGACCATCGGCTCGAAGGCATCGTAGTTGATGGTTGTGCTGAGCGCTTCGTCGAGTTCGAAGCTGGGATCGTTGGAAATGCAGGCGAGGTGAATGACGGCGTCCGCTCCGGCGACGGCGCGCGCGAAGTCCGCCGTGTTGCGAATGTCGGCCTTGACGATGCTCAGCGCCGGATCGTCTTTGGGAAGCACGTCGGTGCCGAACAGCATCAGATCATACACCACGACCTGATGGCCCGCCGCCAGAAGCCGCGGAACCAATGCGCTTCCGACATAACCGGCGCCGCCGGTGACCAGCACACGCTTGAAGGGGATGTTTTCGGCCATAAGGTCCTTATTCCGCTTTCAGGCAAACGGTCCGTTACCGGCAACGGACGGGAAAGCAATGACGGCAGCCGGTATGGCAACGCCTAATGCTACAAAGCGGCGTCGGGTGGCGTCAATGAAGTCAAAGCCGCTCCGTACCTCACCCCACAATCTTCCACGACCCGTCGGGCTGGCGGCAGGCGGTGCCGAAGGCCTGCTCGGTGCGGCCGCCGACGACGATGGTCTGCTGGAACTCGCGGCAGTAAGAGCCGGAGCCGTCATAGCCGTCGCGCACCGGCACGATGACGCCCTGGTTGCCGGACTGCGGGTTGTTCCAGCTGATTCGCTGGCCGATCGGGGCGGCATAGGCCTGGGTCGCGGCGCGGTCGGCATAAGCTTGGTCGGCGCGGTCCAGCGAGGCGCCGAGCTCCCGTCCGGCGAAGGCGCCCAGCAGCGTGCCGATGCCGACTGCCACCAGCTTGCCCGAACCGCCGCCGAAGCGCGAACCGATCAGGCCGCCGGCGACGGCGCCGCCGACGGTGCCGAACCCCTCCTTGCTGCCCATCGAACCGGTCTGGCAGCCGGCCAGCATGGTGGACAGCGCAAGCACCGCGACGGCGGTGGTCCGAGTGGCGGCCCGGGCGGTGGTACGGGTGAAACGGGTGCAGGCACGCATCGGAGGACTCAATCTCTGTTCCGAGGGTTGTCGCCCCGGTTATAGCGCAAGCGCCGCCGTTTGTGCAGCCACCCTCTCCCTGCCCTTCAGTGGTCACGCCGCCGGATAGGGACGGAGCCCTCCCTCAGTCGACATCCCTCAGCCATTTCCCCGCGGCCACCGCGACCATTGCCGGATAGTCCGGCATCTCCGGACCGATCAGCGGCAGGGCGAACTCGTCGACGATGCGGGCGAGACCGGCGGCATCCAGCGGCTCCAGCCCCAGTTCCCCGGCCCGGCGGGCGATGTCCATCTCCTGGCCCCAGAAATAGACGCGCGCGGCCCCGGTGTTGGCGGTCATGCGCTGGACCTGGGCCACCCGGCCTTCGACGTTCAGCGGCATCCAGATGTCGGCCAGCAGCGTGTCCGCCGGGGTGGCCGGGGTGTAGGTCAGCGCGTCGCCCTCGATCACCGAAATCTTCGCCGCCGCTTCGGGCGGCAACTGAGCGAAGATGCCGAGCTCGGCGATCAGTCCGATGACCTCGGGATCCCGTTCGACGACGGTGACCCACGTCACCTCCGGGCGCAGCGCGGCATTGGCCGCCGCCCAGCCCATGCCGAGCCCCATCACCACCGTGTCCCCGACCGCGGCGCGGCATCCCAGTTCCTGACTCTCGACCTCGCGGGCCGACAGCGACATCCAGGTGCTGGAGCGCCCTTCGGCCTCCTTGCGCGCCAGGACCGCCAGGTTCTGCATGAGGACGCCGCCGCTCCAGTAGCCGGCGCCGAGATTGAGCGGCGAAACCGACAAGAACCAGTTCGCGCCCTCGCGCGGCTGGTAGGTGGGCATGAACAGGTCGGTCTGGAATAGGGTGGGCACGGAAGCGGGGGGGGAGGTTTGGGACATCGATGCCTCTCGTCGTCAAGGATTGCCGCAGGGCTCAAGCAGGTCCGCCGCCCGGCGCGCGGCCAGGGCCTGCAGATCCCGTTCGACCGCGTCGAACACCGGCTCCCAATCCTCCTCGGGACCCTGGCGGTAGAGGCGCATCGACGGGTACCAGGGGGTCGTCGCGCCGGTCATCCCGTAGACCCAGTAGGGCACATGCTGGATCAGGGTCCACACCGGGGTGCCGAGCGAACCGGCGAGATGGGCGACCGAACTGTCGGTCATGACGACCAGGTCCAGCCGCTCCACCACCGCCGCGGTATCGGTGAAATCCTCCAGCTCCGGCCCCAGCGCCGTGATCGGCGTGCCGGCGGGAAGGGCGCGCAGCTCCTCCTCCGGCGGCCCTTTCTGCAGGCTGTAGAGGCGCACCCCGGGGATCCCGGCGAAACGCAGGAAGCGCTCCAGCGAGGTGGCACGGATCGCGTTGTCGGCGAAGGCGTCGCTTCCCGACCAGACGATGCCGACCTTCAGCCGGCCGTCCTCCGGCCCCAGCAGCCTTGCGGCCTTGGCCCGCGCCTCGTCCGGGACGGTCAGGCGCACCGGTGGCGGCACGCTGTCGATGGTGGTGCCGAAGCGCAGCGGCAGGCTCATGATCGAGGTGTGGACATGGTAGATCGGCGTCGGCGCCGCGTCCTTGGCGATGAAGGCATCCACC
Organism: Azospirillum endophyticum; assembly: GCF_016595245.1. Classification (GTDB taxonomy): domain Bacteria; phylum Pseudomonadota; class Alphaproteobacteria; order Azospirillales; family Azospirillaceae; genus Azospirillum; species Azospirillum endophyticum. Next base: position 107,092 of record NZ_JAENHM010000069.1, on the reverse strand, counting down.
CCCTCCAGCGCCGCGAACAGGCGGCGCAGCTCGTCGCGAAGCTCGACGATCACCCGCCTTGCGCCGCGCGCCTTCAGCATCGGCAGGTAGCGGGCCATCAGCAGCGTGTCGCCGAAACCCTGCTCCAGCGTCACCATGACGAAGCGCCCGTCCAGCGACCCGCCGTCCCAACGCGGCCCCCGGTGGAGACGGTAATGATATTCCCGGAGCCAGTAACGGGCCTCGTAATCGGCGAAGCCCTGCGCATAGTCGCCCTGGTGCAGGCGGATTTGCGCCCGCCCCCAGGGCAGGCTGGAATCGTCGGGGGCCAGACGGATCAGCCGCTCCAGCACCGTGAAGTCGGTCGCGAAATCGCCCGACTTGTACAGCGCCGCGGTCAGGCTGAGGCAGGCGGTCGGGTTGTCGGGGGCGAGCGCCACCGCCACGCGGGCGCAGGCGATGGCCTGAGCATGCCGGCCCGTCGCCGTCGAAATGAGGGCCAGATTGTTCCAGACCACGGCATGGTCGGGCGCCACGGCCAGGGCACGGCGGTACTGCAGGATGGCGGCCTCGCGCTCGCCCCCCTGGTTCTGCAGGACGCCCAGCGAGTTCAAACCGTCGGGATCATCGGGATGCTCGACCAGGAACCGCTTGACCTCCGCGAGGGTGGGGGTTGCGGGGGGGAGCTGCGGCTGGGGCGTCTGCATGGTCATGGGGTCACATCCCGCTGCCGGTCCGGTTCGGGCAAGGCGGCCGCCAAGGCGATCCATGGAGCGTCCGCGGAGCCGTCGAGGAAGGCGACCGCCAGCCGGTCCGCCGCCGCCAGCGGATCGCCGGCCGGCAGGCGGGCGAGGCTGCCGTCGGCCAAGCCGTAAAGCGCCGCGCCATCGTCCGACAGGGCCGATCGGCGGCGGGCGACACGGTCGGGATAGGCGAGCGCCAGCAATTCCCCGATCCGGTCGCAGCCGCTGCGCTCCACCGGCTGGTGGATGCCGATCCGCCGCCGCCAAGCCTGCGCCCGCTCCAGGATCGGCCATTCCCGTTCCGGGTCGCAGTCCCCCCTGTCTTCGCCGGTGAGCAGCCGGTCGATCCGTCCCCGCAGGTCGGCGCCGTCCCCGCCGCTGGGATGGTCCGGTTCCGCCAGCCACGCGGCCACCGTGCAGGCGAGCCCGCCCAGCCCGATCTCCGCCCCGCATAGGATCAGCCGGGCCAGCCGGGGATGCAGGCTGAGCCGGGCCATGCGCTGTCCCAGCGGGGTGACTGCCCCGCCGACGCCGACCGCTCCCAGCAGGGCGAGCAGGGAGGATGCATGGGCGCCATGAGGCAGGGCGTCGATGCCCTTCTCCCCCCAGGCAGCCATCTCCAGGGCCAGTTCCAGCGGCGGCGGTTCGGGGGCGGGCAGTTCCGGCAAAGCACAGGGCGGTGAAAGGCGGTAGCAGACCCCCGGCTCCTGCCGGCCGGCGGCGATGACCCGGCGCTCTGCCGCGTTGCGGCCGGCGGGCCGCGTGACCGGGTGGGCCATGCCGCGGCGGCGGTCGTGGCGCGGCAACCGGGTCAGGCCGCAATCCACCACGATGCGGACATCGGCGATCCCGAGCCCCGCCTCGGCCGACGGTGTGGCCAGCACCAGCTTGCGCAGGCCGGGCGGTGCCGGGGAGACGGCGGCCGGCAGGTCGGACGCCGCCTCGTCACAGAGGGCAAGGAGAAGAATGTCCGGACCGACCTCCTCCAAACCCCAGAGCAGGGCGACGACCCGGCGGACCGCACCGCCGTCGGGCAGGACGGCCAGCACGCCGCCGCGCTCCTCCCGCAGGGCACGCCGGATCGCCGCCGCCATTGCCATCTCCACAGCGGCACCCGGGGCGGCACCCGGTGCAAGAGCGTCGAGGGAACGGATCTCCACCGGGAAGCCGGCACCCGCACAGCTCACCACGGGGACCGGCCCGGTCCCGCCGCCCAGCAGGGAGGCCAGGGAAGCCGCCGGCGAAGCGGCCGCCGTCATTCCCAGCAGCAGGGTGCGGCCGCACAGCGCCTCGCGTGCCTCTCGCGCGAAGGCGGCACCCAACAGGCCGTCACCCGGGAACCCGTCGGTGCGCTGTCCGCCGAAGCAATCGAACAGCACCGCACCGACGTCGGCCAGCTCGGGGGAGTCCTGGATTCGGCGCAGGAACAGGATGGCGGGGAGCAGCTCGATCCGCATGCGGGGACCGGTCACGCTGTCCGACAGGGTATGGAAGCCGACGGTGCAGCCGGGCTCCTCCCCCAGCAGGGCGGCCATCCGCAGGCAGGCGGCGCGGGCGGCCAGCCCGTCGGCGGTCACCACGACGATGCGGTGGCCGGGCAGCCAGGGCTGCTCCAGCAGGGCCGGGGGGACCCGCACCGTCTTGCCGACGCCCGGCGGCACCTGGAGCACCGCGCCGCCATGCCGGCGCAGGGCATCGAGCAGGCCGGGCAAAACGGCATCGACGGGAAACCGGGGTGAGGAGGACAGGGGAATCACAGCCGCAACCGGATGATCGGGCGGGCGGTCAGGCCGCCGCGCCCGGAGAGGCGGGCCTGCCGGGAGGGGCGAATCCGGCAAGCGGGTCTGCGGTCACCGGGATCGCGCCGAGGGCCGCGTGCAGCGGGTGGCCCGTCGGAGCCCAGGCCATGTGGAAGTGCGGGGGATCGACAGCGGTGACGCGGAAGCCCAGCCGTTCATAGACCTGCCGCCCATGCGAGCCGACGATCGGGGTGGACAGCGTGATCGGTACCAGCATGCTGGCCGCCGCCGCCTGAATGCCGCGCAGCACGTCGGAGCCGATGCCCTTGCCCTGCGCCCTGGTCAGGATCTGGAGTTCCGACACCCGCCAGTCGGCATGGCCGAGATTGATCACCAGCCGGCCTACCCGGTCGCCGGACTTCCCGATGACGAGGTCGACATGCTCGGGATAGATCGCCTCCTGCCCGGCACGCATCGTCTTGTACTGCTGTTCATACAGGCTGCGCAGGAAGTCGCGGTCGCCTTGCGCCCAGGATAGCCAGGGCCGCGCCTCGATGAACAGCTCCAGCAGGAAGGTCTCGTCGGACGGGGTGACGAAGCGAAGCGACAGGTTGCCCGGCAGGGCGAAGGATCCGGCGAAACCAGCCATGCGTCGGCAGTCCCTCGATTGGGATCGTTCGCCCTGCCCCGCCCTGCAAGGGGCAGGGGCAGGGCGAACGGTGTCAGTTGAAGATGATCTGGAACCGCGCCACGTCGGGGCCGGAAGCGGCGGAGGCGACCCGCTCGACATACAGCGGTCCGACGCTGCCCATCACCGGGTGGGTGATCGTGAAGGAGGCGCCGTTGAAATGCGGCACCCCGTCCACCGGGCATTCCAGGATCAGGTCGAAGGCCGTCCTGGCGGCCCCGCGCATGGTGTTGCGCGGGTATTCCGTGGAAACGACCAGGGTCGCGGCGATCTCCAGCCCCTCTTCCGACACCAGCGTGAAGACGCTGTTCAGATGGGGGGTGAAGTCGGCGGACGAGAGGGTTCGCAGTTCGGTCACGGGCGGTCCGGGTACAGGCCGTTCACGGCGATGATGAAGCTCATCGCCAAGTAAGGCTGCATGTTCGAGAAGGGAGCGTTCAGGCCAGCTGGGGCGATCGACACGGTGCCGCCGGTGATGCCGCCACCGCCGCCGGTCACTGACAGCGTGACGTCGCCCGTGGCGCTGCCGGTAAAAGTGCCGCCGCTCACGGTGAGGGTGGCGTTCGTGCTCTGCAGGGTCAGGTCCGAGGCATTGGGCTGATAGAAGTTCGCCGAGGTGCCGGAGGGGCGGCCAACGACATTGTTGGTGGTGCTCGGAAGATTGGCGCCACCCGATGTCTGGGTCGACAGTGCCTTGGGCGCGATCGTACCGGTGGCCTGAGCGCCGGAGAGGCTGCCGGAAACCGGCAGGGTCACCGAGCCGGTCGCCGACCCCGGGGTACCGGAGCCGCCACCGCCAACGGGGATGAAGGTGGAACTGTGGGTGTGGGCGGGCAACTGCGTCTGCGACAGGGTCGTCGCCTGCGTGCCGCCGGCGTTGCCCAGGGTATATTGGGACGTGTTCAGGACACCGGTGCCGATCGGCGTGCGGCCCTGAAGGTTCGGCAGGTTGAAGTTCGAGCTGCCGTTGCCGCCAAAGACAAAGCCCATCAGGGAATAAAGCGCTTCGTACTGCTGCACGGTCAGAAGCTGGCCCTGGCAGAGCTGATAGTTCATCGGAGCCCAGTTCCAGGGCACCATGAAAATCATACCGATCATCGGATCCATAAAAATCTCCCCCTTTGTGGCGAGCTTTGCCGCTACGCACAATTAGATTGAAAAACTCTACGATTGATGTTTGCCGAACTAGAATTCATATATCAAGCATATTCTATTAAGTATGTTCATTGTAGCAATTTATCGCATGATTTGCATTTCTGTCACAATGTACGGATTGTCTCCCCGGATAAATCTTCGGACCGGCTGCCCTAGAAAACCTTACACTCCGTATGAATTGAGCTGTTCCGTCGCAATACATTCGTACGATTGGCGGTGATGACGCAGAGGCATATCAATTGGGCAGGAAAATTTTCAGGCTCTGCCATCCTATCGATGAAACGGGGTGACGCAAGACAACTCCCCTGTTGACAATCTCCGTTCCAATATTTCGTAAAACGGGAGTCATGCCAGGATCCGAAACATGCAACCGGTTGTGCGGGCAGGATCCCCGACTCGCGCGGGTGTGACGCTCCTGCGAAGAGCCAAGCGTTCCCGATGATTTTCCACAGCGCCGTCTTCACCAGCACACAGGCTCTTCCGCCACCGTCCCCTGTCCTGGAAAATCTTATACGTCTTGTTAACGATACCAACCATATCATCCCGCCAAATTCCCCGATGCGCGCGCAACGAGAACAGCGAAGCATCCCATTCATCACGACACTCTTCGCCGCCGCCATGTGCGGAGGGGTCATGACTTGCGGCCCTAATGCCGAACTTGTCAAAGGGTTCTCGTTCTGAAGTTGCCAAGTTCTAAGAATAATCCTGTATGACTTGCTACATTTCGGCACATCTTCTCCCGTTGTGCCTAGTGAATTTCTTTTCTATCAATCAATGATTGGTTCGAACTCCCGATTTTCGGGCTGCTGGCGGGTGTGGTGATGAAGTCGATGTTCACGCGGGCGAAGGGCACGGCGAAGACCAAGGCGGCAGGACGCAAGGCGGAAGCGGCGGTGACCAGACCGCTGCTGGCCTTCGCATTGGAACAGCGGTTCATGTTCGACGCCGCCGGTGCGGCAACCGCAGACCCGGCGGCGACAAACCACGCCACCGACCCGGCGGTAGCCGACCACACGGCCGATCAGGCCCAGCACGACGCGCTCGCCGCCGCAGCAGCGTCCGCAGCAGCCGTCGGCACCACCCCGGCAACCGCCCCTCCCGCGGAGGTCCGTGCCGCCGACCCGGCGCTGAACAACGGCAAGCGCGAAGTCGCCTTCATCGAATCCAACGTCGCCGATCGGCAGATCCTGATGAACGGGGTGACGGCGGGCGTCGAGGTCGTGCTGCTGGACAGTGGCCAGGATGGCTTGTCGCAGATGGCGCAGTGGGCGCAGACCCATACGGGCTATGACGCCGTGCATGTGATCAGCCATGGCGGTGAGGGGCGGATTTACCTGGGGGCGCTCACCCTCGACACGGCGACGGCCGAAGCGCGCGGTGCCGATCTCGCGGCGCTGGGGTCGGCCCTCACCGAAAACGGCGATCTGCTGCTGTATGGCTGCGACGTGGCGACCAATGCCGGTCAGGGCTTCGTTGCGGCGATCGCCGCCGCCACCAGGGCCGACGTGGCGGCTTCGATCAACGAAACGGGCGCGGCCCGGCTGGGCGGCGACTGGGTGCTGGAAACGGCCTTCGGTTCCATCGAAACGGCCGCCCTCTATGGTGCCGGAGAAGCCGACGGGTACGACCATGTCCTGGGAACCACGGAGGTCGCCACCGAGACTGCGCTGAACACTGCCATCGCCAACGCGGCGGATGGCGACATCATTGTGCTGACGGCGGACATCACGCTGACCGGCGCCCTGACTCCCGTGACCAAAAGCATCACGATCCAGGGCAACTACCATAAAATCGATGGCGACAGCACGGTGGGTTGGTCGGCGTTTTCTATTGATGCGCGGACTGCAGGCACGACCACACTCACCGTCGAGAAGACGGAGTTCGTCAACACGGACGGTGCCGTCGTCGCAGCGGCCAACGACCAAGGTGCGGCTATCAGCATCATCTTGCGCGATAGCATCGTCCATGACAGCTTCATCAACAATAATGCCGGGGCAATCGTTATCCAAGATGCCGATCCCGGAGACAACACTCTTTCTTTGACCGTGGAGAGAAGCATATTCTATAATAATCCGTTTATTTCCGTTCTTATCAACAGCTCAGATCACTTGGCGCGGGCGGGAAATTCCGTATCTGCTACAATACGTGATTCCCTATTTTACACCAATACGGCTTCCCCCATCACCATTCATTCTAATGAAGACACCGGCACCTCGGCCTATGCCGTCAATCTGATCAACAACACAATCGTCAACAACACGGGGGGTGTGACGGTCGAACAAAACAGTTCGATGAGTGCTATCGCGCCGACCGTCAACATCAGAAACTCCATCATCCTCGGCAACTCCGACAGCAACGGCTACGACGCCAACACGGTGGGCACCATCACCGCAACGACGAACAGCATCATCAACAGCAATCTCAGCACGGTGAACTTCGTCGACTTCGCCGGGAACGACTTCCGCCTGGCCTCGACGGCCTCCAACGCCCTCAACCAGGGCAACAGCAGCTATGCCACCGGTTCCACCGACGTGCGCGGCATGGACCGCATCCGCCAGGGGACGGTTGACATGGGCGCCTATGAGTCCTCCTACACCAATGCCGGCGTCGCCGGCATCGGTCCGGCGAGCGACCTGAACGGCAACGCTGGCGGCACTAACAACACGGTGTCGGTGGCCAACGGCGCCGCAACCAACGTGACCCTGTTCGACAGCGCAGCGACGATCACCCAGCCCGACAGCGAACTCAACCTCACCGGCATCACGGTGGCGCTGACCGGCATCGCGGACAGCGGATCGGAAAAGCTCGCCCTGACGACGGTCCAGATCGCCGCCGCGCGGCTCAACAACATCACGGTGACGGGCAACGACAGCGCGACGCTGACGCTGTCCGGCGGTGCGTCGCTGGCGAACTACCAGACGGTGCTGCGGCAGATCCTCTACAGCAACGTCGCCGGGACGCCGACGGCCGGCAACCGCACCGTCACCGTGACTCCGACGGACGACATCTCCGGCGCGTCGCCGTCGACCGCGACCCTGACCATTCGCCCGGGCAACACCGCCGCCCCGGTGCTCGACGCCACCAAGTCGCCCGTCCTCACCTCGCAGCCCCTGTCCACCTCCACCGCCGTGCCGACCGGCGCCGCCGGCACCCCGGTGTCGACCCTGGTCAACACGACGGGTGTCGCCAACTTCAGCGACGGCGACGGCGATTCGCCCGGCATGGCGATCACCGCGACAGACACGACCTCCGGCACTTGGTATTACACCACCGACGGCGGCACGACCTGGACCGCGGTCGGCACCGTGTCGAACACCAGCGCCCTGCTGCTGGCGGCCGACGCCGACAGCCGCCTGTTCTTCAAGGCGAACAGCGGGTACAGCGGCACCCTGTCCAGTGCCATTACCTTCCGCGCCTGGGATCGATCGACGGGCACGGCGGGAAGCAAGGTGACGACGGCCACGAACGGAGCCGCCACCGCCTTCTCCACCGCCACCGACACGGCCAGCCTGACCGTCACCGACGATGTCGCGCCGACGGTCAGCGGTGTCACCTCGTCCACCACCGACGGCACCTACGGCACCGGCAGCACCATCTCGATCCAAGTCACCTTCTCCGAGGCCGTGACCGTCACCGGCACGCCGCAGCTGACGCTGGAAACCGGAACGACCGACCGGACGATCAGCTACGTCGGCGGATCGGGCACCAACACACTGACCTTCACCTATACGGTCCAGGCCGGCGACACCTCGTCCGATCTGAATTACCAGTCCACTTCCGCCCTGGCGCTGAACGGCGGGACGATCAAGGACACGACCGGCAACGACGCGACGTTGACCCTGCCGGCGACCGGCAACGGGTCGTCGCTGGGCGGGGCGAAGGCCATCGTCATCGACACTGCCCCCGCCATCACGTCCGCCATCTACGATGCCAACACCAACACGCTGGTGGTGACCGGCACCAACATCACCGACGGCGCCACCATCGACGTCACCAAGCTCACCCTGACCGGCGAGGGCGGCAGCACCTATACGCTGACCTCCAATTCCTCGGTCACCTCCGCCCCCAGTTCCAACGGCTTCACCATCACGCTGGGGGCGACCGACCAGACCTATGTGGAAGGGCTGCTGAACAAGAACAGCACCAGCTCCCAGGACAGCACAACTTACAATCTGGCTGCCGCCGCCAACTGGAACAGCACCCAGTCGGCCGCCGCCGACCTGACCGGCAACGGCATCACCGTGTCCAACACGCAGAAGCCGACGGTCAGTTCGGTCAGCTACGACGCCACGACCGGCGTGCTGACGGTGACAGGCACCAACCTGGTGCACCAACCGGGCCCCGGCAACGATATCGACCTGTCGAAGCTGACCGTCACCGGCCAGGGCGGAACCGTCACCCTGAGCGGTGCGGTGGAGATCACCAGCGCCACCAGCTTCACCGTAACGCTGACGGGTACGGACAAGACCAACCTAAACGCCAAGCTGGACAAGAACGGCGGCACGTCCACGGGCGGCACCACCTACAGGATCACCTCGGCCGACAACTGGAACGGCCCGGTCTACGGCGACATCTCCGATTCGACCGGCGTCGGGATCACCGTGTCGGGCAACAACGCCGCCCCGGTCATCAGCGACCTGAACGGCGACACCAAAAGCTGGGGTGGGGTGGGCGGGACCGTGTTCCTCGACACCTTCAGCGGCGTCACCGGGATCGCCAGCGTCACCGATGCGGAGAACAACGCCGCCAATTGGGGCGGCGGCTCCCTGACCGTGCAGCGCGCCACCGGCGGCGCGTGGTCGGCGGACGTGTTCGCGTTCAGCACCATCTATTTCGTCGACACCCCGACGGGCGCGACCAGCGGAACGCTGCGCTACTACACCCAGGCCACCGGAGATAGCTTCGCCAGCTACACCAACACCAACGGCGTGCTGACGATCACGCTGAACAGCGCGGCGACCACGGCCATGGTGTCGAACCTGTTCAGCGGCATCAACTACCGCAACGACACGCCGGCCGGCGACGCGACGATCCGCTTCAGCCTGAACGACGGCCACGGTGCCACCACCACCGCCGACGTGACGGTGACGACCAACTTCATCTACGTCACCGGCACCGGCGACGGCGGCACCGTCGACGTGACCGACGGCGTCGGCCTGCGCGAGGCGGTCGCCATCGCCGCCGGGCAGACCGGCACCCAGACCATCGTGCTCGGCAGCGCGCTTGCCAATGGCACCATCTCGCTGGGTTCGGACTTGGCGATCGGCGAGAACGTTACCATCGACGCCGACGCTGCCAGCGGCCTGACCATCACCGGCAGCACCATCACCGTCGCGTCCGGCACCACCCTGACACTGACCAACGGCGCCAGCGACACGCTGACCATCGCCAGCAAGATCACCGGCAGCGGCGGCTTCGCCAAGACCGGTGCCGGCACCCTGACGCTGAGCGGCGGCAACGACTACAGCGGCGCCACCAGCGTCAACGCCAACAGCGGCACGCTGGTCGTCACCGGCACGCTGAACGGCGCGGCGGCCGGCGGCGTCACCATCGGCAGCGGTTCCACGCTGGCAGGAACCGGCATCATCAACGGGGGGGTCACCCTGCTGTCCGGCGCCACGCTGGCACCCGGCATCGCCGGCACCAACAGCGGCGTCGGCACCCTGACCATCAATGGCGGGCTGACCATCCAGTCCGGCGGCATCCTGTCGGTCGATCTGGCCAGTTCCAGCAGCTACGATCAGGTGGCGGTCACCGGGACGGTCGATGTCAGCAGCGCCACCCTGTCGGTCGCCGGCGCCTATGTGCCGACCAAGTCGGCCGGCGGCGACAGCTTCGCCATCGTCACCAACGACGGCAGCGATGCGGTCACCGGCGCCTTCACCTCGCTGGCCTCTGGCACCGCGATCACGCTGAACAGCGGATCGGTCACCATCAGCTATGCCGCCGGCAGCAACAGCAACGACATCGTGCTGACCGGACCGGTCAATCAGGCTCCGGCCCTGGGCGGCACCTTCACCACCGCCGGCACCGTCGACGACAACGCCACCGCCACGCCCTTCGCCAGCGTGACGGTGGCCGATGCCGACGACAGCACCGGCAGCTTCACCGTCACCATCACCTACACCGCGGCCAACGGCACGCTGTCGAGCGCCGGCGGCGGGCTGACCGGCACGGCCGGCAGCTACACCCTGACCGCCACCACGCCGGGCAACCTGCAAACCCTGCTGCGGGCGCTGGTCTTCACCCCCACCGCCAACCAGGTGGTGCCGGGCGGCACGGTGCAGACCACCTTCAGCCTGACCGCCGGCGACGGCACGAGCAGCAGCAGCGCCAATACCGACACGGTGATCACCGCCACCTCGATCAACGACGCACCGACGGCCCTCGCGCTGTCCAACAGCGCGGTCAGCATCTTCGAAGGCACCAACGGCGTGGTCGGCACCCTGTCGGCCACCGATGCCGACACCGGCCAGACCTTGACCTACACGCTGGTCGCCGGCATGGGCGCCACCGACAACGCCCTGTTCAACATCTCCGGCACCTCGCTGAGGGCGAACGACGCCGCCACTCTGACCGGTGGGCAGAGCTATTCCGTCCGCGTGCAGGTCAGCGACGGCACCGCCACCTATGAGCAGACCTTCAGCATCAGCGTGACAAACGATCTGGTGGTCGACGTCACCGCGATCGACGGCAGCGCGCCGGTCGGCAGCTATGCGGCCGACAAGGCCGACGGCGGCGGCCTGGACCTGCAGGAGGCGATCAACCTCGCCAACAACGTGTCGGGGAACGTCACCATCCGCTTCGCCGGTACGCTGGGCGGCACCATCACGCTGCCCGGCACCCTGACGGTGCGCAGCGGCGTGACCCTGGCGATGGACAGCGACACCAACAACGGGTCGATCACCATCACCGGCAACGGCTTCACGCTGGGCAACAGCTTTGGCGTCAGCGTCGCCACGGGCGACACGCTGACCATCAACTCCACCCTGGCCGACGACGGCACCGTCGCCTCGGCCCTGACCAAGAGCGGGGCCGGCACGCTGGTGCTCGGCGGCACCAACAACACGGCGACCGGCGGCACCGGGCTGAACACCGTCAGCGTGACGGCGGGCACCCTGCGGATCGGCTCCGACAACAACCTGGGCACCGGCACGGTCACGCTGAACGGCGGCACGCTCAACCTCAACAGCCTCAGCGGCACCGTGGACAACGATCTTACGCTGGGGGCGTCGGGCGGCACGGTCAGCCTCACCAACGGCACGGGCGCCACCCTGTCCGGCACGATCACCGGCAGCGGGTCTCTGACCAAGACCGGCGGTCCGGCACTGACGCTGAGCGGGAGCAACAGCTATTCCGGCGGCACCACGGTCAGCGGGACGAACGGCCTTTCGGTGACCGGCTCCGGCAATCTGGGCAGCGGCGCCGTCACCCTGAACTCGACGCTGAAGATCACCGGCGCCAACACCACGGTCACCAACGCCATCGCCATCAACGACGATGCGGCGATCATCTCCAACGCGAGCGCGGTGACGTTGTCGGGGGTGGTCTCAGGCTCGCACGCGGTCGAAAAGCAGGGTGGCGGCACCCTGACGCTCGGCGCCACCAACACCCATACCGGCAACTGGGCGATCTCGGCCGGCACGCTGACCGCATCGGGCGGGTCGGCGATCGGCGATTCCAGCTCCGTCACCCTCAGCGGCTCCGGTGCGTTCCGGGTCAGCGCCAGCGAGACCGTCGGTGCCGTGACCGGCAACAGCACCTCCTTCACCGACGTCACCATCGACACCGGCATCGTCCTGACCGCCACCTATGGCAGCGACGCCACCATGGCGGGCGCGATCGGCGGATCAGGCGGCTTCACCAAGACGGGCAGCGGCACGCTGACCCTGTCGGGCTCCAACAGCTACAGCGGCGCCACCACCGTCGGCGCTGGCGGATTGACGATCAACGGATCGATCAACGCCAACAGCGCGGTGTCGGTGGGAACCGGCGCGACGCTGACGGTGGGCGCCGCTGCGCTGGAGATCGGCTCGCTGGCCGGTGCCGGTACCGTGGCCGTCGCTTCCGGCAAGGAGCTGACCGTCGGGTCTTCCGGCGCCTCGACCGAATTCTCCGGCAGCTTCAGCGGCGCCGGCGACCTGATCAAGATGGGCAGCGGCACGATGACGCTGTCGGGCACCAACAGCACCAATTTCAGCGGCACCACGGCGGTGCGGGAGGGCACGCTGAGCGTCGCCGGCGACGCCAACCTGGGCAGCGGCACCGTGACGCTGAACGGCGGCACGCTGACGGTGACCGGAGCGGGGACGATCGACAATGCCGTAACACTGGGAACCAACGACGGCACGGTCGACACCGCCGTCGCGGTCACGCTGTCGGGCGTCATTGGCGGCAGCGGCAACCTCACCAAAACGGGGGCCGGCACGCTGACCCTGTCGGGGTCCAACAGCTATTCGATTCTGACGGTTTCCGCGGGAACGGTCAGCATCGCCGCCGACGGCAATCTGGGATCCGGTGCGGTCACCCTGGCAGCCGGAAGCAAGCTGCAGGTCACGGGCGCGACCACCATCGACAACGCGGTCGCCCTGACCGGATCTGCGGAGGTCCAGACCGACGCGGCCGTCACGATCAGCGGCAACATCACCGGCAACACCCGCACGCTGACCAAGTCGGGCAGCGGGACGCTGACGCTGTCCGGGACCAACAACGGCTCCGGCTCCGGTGTCAGCGGGATCACGGTGTCCGCGGGCACCCTGGCGGTGGGGGCGTCCACCAACCTGGGCCAGACGACGCTGACGCTGGACGGCGGCACGCTGGCCTCGACGGCGGTCTTCAGCAGCGGAACCGGCGTCACGCTCGGTAGCGGCGGCGGCACCATCGACGTCTCGGCCGGTTCGGTCACGCTGAGCGGCACCGTCTCCGGCGTGGGCGGGCTGAGCATCGCCAGCACCAACGCCGGCAATGTCCTGGGGCTTTCCGGGACCAACAGCTACACGGGCGGCACGACGCTCGGCAGCGGCATCCTGCAGTTCGGCAGCGATGCCGCGGTGGGAACCGGGACGCTGACCGTCAACGGCGGCAAGCTGCGCGGCTCGGGCTCCACCGCGCGGACGATCGCCAACAACCTCGTGCTGGGCGGCACGATGACGATGTCCGGTTCGGCGGCGCTGACCTTCACCGGCAGCGTGGATCTGGGCGGCACGGCCCGGACGGTCAACAACACCATCACCGAGAGCCTGACCTTGAGCGGCACGGTGTCGAATGGCTCGCTGACGGTGGCGAACGGCGGCACCGGCGCGCTGGTGCTGGGCGGGACCAACAGCATGACCGGCATCACGGTGTCGTCCGGCACGCTGTCGATCGCCGACGCCGCCAGCCTGGGGACCGGCACGACGACCCTGTCGGGCGGCACCCTGTCGATCACTGGCGCCACCACCATCGCCAACGCCATCGCGGTATCGTCCGGGTCGACGATCAGCAACTCGGCCGCCGCGACGCTGTCGGGCGTGCTGTCGGGGGCGGGGGCGCTGACCAAGTCGGGCGCCGGCACCCTGACCCTGTCGGGCACCAACACCCACACGGGCGCCGTCACGGTCTCGACGGGTACGCTGGCGGCGGCCGGCGGTTCGGCGATCGGCGATACCAGCGCGGTGACGGTGGCGGGCAACGCCACCCTGTCGCTGGGCAGCGGCACCGAGACCATCGGTTCGCTGGCCGGAGCCGGCAACGTGGTGCTGAGCTACCGCCTGACGGTCGGCGGCGACAATACCTCCACGATCTTCTCCGGCATCATCTCCTCCACCAACGCCAGCGGCCTGACCAAGACCGGCGCCGGCACCCTGACCCTGTCGGGGGCCAACACCTACACCGGGTCGACCACCGTGTCGGCCGGCGGGCTGACGCTGTCGGGCGGTTCGGCGATCGGCGACCTCACCGCGGTGTCGGTCGCCAGCGACGGCACCCTGACGCTGTCGAACGACGAGACCATCGGCTCGCTCGCCGGAGCCGGCACGGTCGCGCTGGGCGCCAACACGCTGACCACCGGGGTGAACAACAGCTCCACCACCTTCTCCGGCACCATCACCGGCACCACCACCGGCATGTTGAACCTCGACGGCACCGGCACCCTGACGCTGTCGGGAAACAACAGCACCAATTTCGCCGGCAAAATGACGGTGCGGGACGGCGGCACGCTGAGCGTGACCGGCGACGCCAACCTGGGCAGCGGCACGGTGACGCTGAACGGCGGCACGCTGACGGTGACCGGGGCGGGCACCATCGACAACGACTTCGACACCGGCGTCAACGGCGCCACCATCGACAGCGCCGTCGCCGTGACCCTGTCGGGCGCCATCGGTGGCAGCCACGGCCTGACCAAGAGCGGGACCGGCACGCTGACCCTGTCGGGCACCAGCACCTACGCCGGATCGACCACGGTATCGGCCGGCACGCTGCTGGTGACCGGGGCGCTGGGCGGCACCAGCGGGGTCTCGGTGGCGTCGGGGGCGACGCTGGGCGGCACCGGCAGCATCTTCACCTCCGGTTCCAACCAAGTGACGATCGCCGACGGCGCCACCCTGGCGCCGGGCTTGGCCGGGACCAACAACGGCATCGGCACGCTGACGATCAACGGCAACCTGCGGCTGAGCGGCACGCTGGCGGCCGAGATCGGCGGCGGCGGCGGGGTGGGCGGCACCGATTACGACCAGGTGGTGGTCAACGGCACCGTCAGCCTGAACGGCGGCCCCCTCACCCTCAGCCGGGTCAACGGCTATACGCTGACCAACGGGGCGGCCTACCGGATCATCGACAATGACGGCAGCGATGCGATCGCCGGCACGTCCGGCACCTTCGGCACCTTCGCCGAAGGCACCGACATGACCAGCAACGGCGACATCTACACCGTCAGCTATGTGGGCGGCACCGGCAACGACGCGGTGCTGACCGCCGTGGTGAACCCGACGGTGTCCTCGGTGTCGGCGACGACCGCCGACGGCAGCTACAAGGCCGGCGACACCATCTCGATCACCGTCACCTTCAACCGGGCGGTGACGGTGACCGGCACGCCGACCCTGGCGCTCGGCACCGGGCGGACCGCCACCTATTCCAGCGGATCGGGCGGCACCACCCTGACCTTCACCTACACGGTGCAGGCCGGCGACACTTCGACCGACCTCGACTACGCCTCCACCACCGCGCTGGTGCTGAACGGCGGCACGATCGCCGACAGCTCCAGCAGCCTGGCCGCCCTCCTGACCCTGGCGGCGCCGGGGGCGGCGAACTCGCTGGGCGCCAACAAGGCGATCGTCATCGACACCACGGCGCCGGGCGCGCCGAGCGCTCCGGACATGACGACGGGCACCGACAGCGGCAGCTCGAGCACCGACAACGTCACCAGCAACACCACGCCGACCTTCACCGGCACGGCGGAGCCCAACAGCACGGTGACGCTGTACGACACCGACGGCACCACGGTGCTGGGCACCGCCACGACCGACGGCTCGGGCAACTATTCCGTCACTCCCACCACGGCGCTGACGCCGGGTTCCCACACCCTCACCGTCAAGGCCAGGGACGCGGCCGGCAACGTCTCCAGCGTCTCGGGCGCGCTGGAGGTGGTGATCGACACCACGACGCCGACGGTGACGGGCGTCACCTCCTCGACCGCCGACGGCAGCTACAAGGCCGGCAGCACCATCTCGATCCAGGTAAACCTGTCGGAGGCGGTGACGGTCACCGGCACGCCGACGCTGGCGCTCGGGCTGGGCAACGGGCGGACGGCAACCTATTCCGGCGGCTCGGGCACCGGGACGCTGACCTTCACCTACACGGTGCAGGCCGGCGACACCTCGGCCGACCTCGACTACGTCTCCACCACCGCGCTGGCGCTGAGCGGCGGCACGATCGCCGACACGGCCGGTCACAACGCCGTGCTGACCCTGGCAGCGCCGGGGGCGGCGACCTCGCTGGGTGCCAACAAGGCGATCGTCATCGATACCACGGTGCCGAACGAGCCGGGCGCGCCGGACATGACGGCGGGCAGCGACACCGGCAGCTCCAACAGCGACAACGTCACCAGCAACACCACGCCGACCTTCACCGGCACCGCCGAGCCCAACAGCACGGTGACGCTGTACGACACCAACGGCACCACGGTGCTGGGCACCGGCACGACGGACGGCTCGGGCAACTATTCCGTCACCGTCGCCACGCCACTGGCGCCGGGTCTCCACACCCTCACCGTCAAGGCCGCTGACGCAGCCGGCAACGTCTCCATCGCCTCGAGTGGGCTGGCGGTGATGATCGACACCACGGCGCCGAACGAGCCGGGCGCGCCGGACATGACGGCGGGCAGCGACACCGGCAGTTCCAACAGCGACAACGTCACCAGCAACACCACCCCGACCTTCACCGGCATCGCCGACTCGAACAGCACGGTGACGCTGTACGACACCGACGGCACCACGGTGCTGGGCACCGCCACGGCGGACGGCGCCGGCAACTATTCCATCACCCCCGCCGCGCCGCTGGCGCCGGGCTCCCACACCCTCAGCGTCAAGGCCACCGACGCGGCCGGCAACGTCTCCACCACCTCGGGCAGGCTGGCGATCGTCATCGACACCACGGCGCCGAACGAGCCGAGCGCGCCGGACATGACAGCGGGCAGCGACACCGGCAGCTCCAACAGCGACAACGTCACCAGCAACACCACCCCGACCTTCACCGGCACCGCCGAGCCCAACAGCACGGTGACGCTGTACGACACCAACGGCACCACGGTGCTGGGCACTGCCACGGCGGACGGCGCCGGCAACTATTCCATCACCCCCGCCGCGCCGCTGGCGCCGGGTCTCCACACCCTCACCGTCAAGGCCACCGACGCGGCCGGCAACGCATCCACCGTCTCGGGCAGGCTGGCGGTGATGATCGATACCACGGCGCCGGACGCGCCGAGCGCGCCGGACATGACGGCGGGCAGCGACACCGGCAGCTCCAACAGCGACAACGTCACCAGCAACACCACGCCGACCTTCACCGGCACCGCCGAGCCCAACAGCATAGTGACACTGTATGACACCAACGGCACCACGGTGCTGGGCACCGCCACGGCGGACGGCGCCGGCAACTATTCCATCACCCCCGCCGCGCCGCTGGCGCCGGGCTCCCACACCCTCACCGTCAAGGCCACCGACCCGGCCGGCAACGTCTCCACCAGCTCGGGTGGGCTGACGGTGGTGGTCGACACCGCGGCACCGACAACGCCGGACGCGCCGACACTGTCGGGGGCGAGCGACACCGGCAGTTCCAGCAGCGACGCCATCACCAGCAACACCACGCCGACCTTCACCGGCACCGCCGAGCCCAACAGCACGGTCACCATCATCCTGGATGGCGTCGCGGCCGGCACGACCACGGCCGACACCGACGGCCGCTGGAGCTTCACGGTCACCACCCCGTTGGCCGACGGCACCCACGGGGTCCGCGCCATGGTGACCGACACTGCCGGCAATGCCGCCCAGTCCGGCATCCTGACCTGGACGGTCGACACCCGCAGCCCGACGGTCCTCGCCAGCTCCGGCGCGACGCTGAGCGCCGGCGGCACGGTGTCGGTCGGCGCCGCCGTCTCGCTGTCGGATGCCTCGGCGCTGGACCGGGTGACCATCAGCCTGACCGATGCCCGCAGCGGTGACGAGCTGGTGATCGGAGCGCTGCCCACCGGTATCACGGCGACCCGCACCGGCAACAGCATCGTGCTGTCGGGCTCGGCCTCGGCGGCCGATTACCAGGCGGCGATCCGGGCGATCAGCCTGCGGTCGAGCGCCTCGGACCCCAGCTTCGACGGAACGGCAACCAGCCGGTCGATCACCGTGGAAGCGCGCGACGCCGCCGGCAACGCTCCGGCCGCGGCGACGGTGACGGTAACGGTGGCCCGCGCCACGACGTCGCCCATCAACACGACCAACACGCCGGCGATCACCACGCCCGTCACCGGCAGCGGCAACGGCCCGTCGCTGTCGGGCGGTTCGGCGAGCGGATCCTCGTCCAACGGCCCGTCCTCCAGCGGTTCGTCCGCTCCCAGCCTGCCCTCCAACGGCCTGCCGGGCGGCCTCGGCATCGGCGGGTTCGGACCGAGCCTGCCGGGCAGCGGCGGCTCCGGCAGCAACGGCCTTACCGGCAGCGCATCCAGCACGGATGCCGGCCGATCGGTGACGCTGGGCAGCGTCGGCGGCAGTTCGTCCAGCACCGACGCCGGCCGCTCGGTGACGTTGGGCAGCGTCGGCGGCAACTCGTCCAGCACCGACGCCGGCCGCTCGGTGACGCTGAACAGCGTCGGCGGCGGCAGTTCGTCCAGTTTCGGCAGCTCCGGCAGCGGGCTGGGAGGAAACGGGCTCGGCGGCGGGCTGGGCGCTGCCCTGGGTGGCAGCCTCGGCGGCGGCTTGGGCGGCAACGGTCTGGGCGGCCTGGGCAGCGGTCCGGGTGCCGGCCTCGGCACCGGCGGCACACCCGGAGCGACCAACGCCGGCATCGGGACCGGCGCCAACACGGGTACGGGCACTCCCGGCCAAACCGGCACGCAGGGCAATGGCCCGAACAACGGCCCCAACAATGGCCAGGGCCGAGGTCAGGGCGCTGGCCAGGAGCAGGGCAATGCTCCCGGCACCGTGCCGGGTCGCGGCCCGGCGACCGGACAGCCCGGGACCCAGGGTCAAGGCCAGCAGGATCAGGGCGAACAGGGTCAGGGCGAGCAACAGGGCCAGCCGCCACAGAACCAGGATGCTCCCCAGGATGGTGGTGGCATCCCGGCCGGCGGCGCCGGCCAGCCGGCGGAGCGCGGAGCGGACACCCGCGCCGAGATCATGCCGGCCTCCCCCGGCTTCGCCCGTCAGGTCGCCCGCGCCCATGGCGGCCCGGCCGACGCCGCCGGCCTGCTGGCGGCGCTCGCCAGCCACGTCCTGCCCGACAGCCGGGCCGCCTGACGGCGGTCCGGCCCTTCCCGGCCTCCCTTTTCCAGCATCGCTTTCCTCTCCCAATCCCTTTTCCGCCGAACGGAATTGCTCCCGCCATGAAGACTTCGACCGCCCGACTCCGCCGCCGCTTGCTTTCTTCGGTGGTTCCCGTCGCCGTCCTGACGGCATCCCTGCTGGCCGCGGGCTGCGCGGTCAAACCGGAGCCGCTGACGTCCGAGGAGAATCTGGCGCGCGTGCGCACGGATCTGAGCGTCGTGCTGGCGCCGCAGGAACCGCTGACCAAGGCGGTGTCGATGGACGAGGCGATGGCCCGCGCCATCAAGTACAACCTCGACGAACGCGTGAAGGTCATGGAGATGGCGGTCGCCAGCGACCAGCTCGACCTGTCCCGCTACGACATGCTGCCGCGCGTGGTGGCGGCGGCCGGCTACAGCGGGCGCAACAACGACGCCGGGTCGGAGAGCCTGAACCTCGCCACCGGCCGGCGGACGGGCGAGAGCACCACCGCCACCGACAGGCACCGCCGCACCGGCGACCTCGCCTTCACCTGGAACGTGCTGGATTTCGGCGTCAGCTACCTGCGGGCGCGGCAGAACGCCAACCTGGTGCTGATCGCCGACGAACGCCGCCGCCGCGTCGTCCAGGGCATCATGCAGGATGTGCGCACCGCCTACTGGCGCGCCGTGGCGGCCGAGCGGCTGCTGAAGCGGATGGCGCCGCTGGAGAAGCGGGTCGAGGGCGCGCGCCGCGATGCCCGCACGCTGGAGGCGCTGCGCGTCCAGGCCCCGTTGCAGGCGCTGAACTACACCCGCACCCTGGTGGAGACGCTGCGCCAGCTGCAGTCGCTGCGGCGCGAGCTGGCGGCGTCGAAGTCGCAGCTGGGCGCGCTGATGGGCCTGCCGCCGGGCGAGCCGTTCGAGATCGAGATGCCGGCGGCCAGCGTCATGCAGGCGCCGCCCAAGCTGGATGTCGGCGCCGAGGCGCTGGAGACCTACGCCCTGCTGAACCGGCCGGAGTTGCTGGAGGAAAGCTACAACCAGCGCATCTCCGCCGACGAGACCTGGCGGTCGCTGCTGAAGCTGCTGCCGGGCATCGACCTCAACGCCGGTCTGCGCTACGACAGCAACAGCTTCCTGGTGAACCAGCGCTGGGCCGATTACGGCGCGCGGATCAGCTGGAACCTGATCAACCTGGTTTCCGCCCCCGCCACCAAATCCTATGCCGAAGCGCAGGAGGAGCTGGTCGCCTTCCGCCGCCAGGCGCTGAGCATGGCGGTGCTGAGCCAGGTGCATGTGGCGGTGCTGCAGTTCGGCGAACTGAAGCAGGAATTCGCCCTGACCGCCGAGCAGGCCGACCTCGACGGCCGCATCCGCTCGCAATACGCCAATGTCGGCGAGGCCGGGCAGGTGGGCGAGCTGGGGGTGATCCAATCGGAGGTGACGGCGCTGCTGTCCGACCTGCGCCGCGATCTGGTGCTGGCCGACCTGCACAACGCCTATGCCCGCGTCATGGTCTCGGCCGGCGTCGACCCGCTGCCCGAGACGGTGGCCGCCGACGACCTGCCCACCCTGACCCAGGCGGTGGGCCGGGGCCTGTCCTCCTGGCAGGAGCGCGCCAACAGCGTCCTGCGCGTGAAGGATCTGATGGCCGCGCCCAAGGCTGCCGCCAAGGACGGTGCCGCTCCGGTCCCGGCTTCCGCCGCCTCGCCTGCGCCTGCGTCCTCCTCCGTTCCTGCCGCTGCCCCGGTTCCCGCTCCGGTTCGAGGGGCCGCTCCGCCACCCGCTTCGGCCGTAAAAACCGCAACCCCGGCCGCCGCCTCGGTTGCGATGGCGTCCTCCTCTCCCGTCATCCAGGCCGATCTCGGGGCTTACGCAAGCCACAGGCTTGCCGAGCAGGAATGGGATATGATCGCCAAACGCCTGGGAACGGAGGGCAACGGGGTTGGCGCCCTGTATGCCTCCAGCCGGCGTGCCCAAGACGGCAAGACCATCGTGCAGCTGCGTGCAGGCGGTTTCGCCGACCGCGCCGCGGCTGAGCGGTTCTGCCATCGTATGAAGGATAGTCAGCGGGAATGCACCGTTCGTACCCTTTCGGCCCAAGAGCAGCAGTCCGACAAGCAGCAGTCCGACAGCCGGCCCGCCGGCCGGCTCGCGGCGCTGTGATCCGCCACGGCGCTCGGCCCGGTGCCGCCGGCGCCGCCTTCCTTCTGATCGCCCTGCTGGGTGGGGGCTTCGCCTCCACCCCGGCAGCCGCCCAGGACGCCGCGCAGGGGCAGGTCCGCGCCCTGGTCGAGGCCCGGCGGCATGCCGTCCTCTCCTCCGAGATCCCCGGCCGCATCGCCCGCATGGGCGTCGATGCCGGCCAGAGCTTCAAGGCCGGCGACCTGCTGGTCGCCTTCGACTGCGCCAGCTATCAGGCGGAGTTGGACGGCGCCCGCGCCCAACTGAACGCGGCGGAGGTGACGGCGCGGGTCAACCGGCGGCTGAACAGCCTGCGTTCCATCGGCGAGGCGGAGGTGCAGCTGGCCGAGGCCAAGGCCCAGGTCGCCCGCGCCGACGTCCGCAAGGCCGAGGTCCAGGCCCGGCGCTGCGACATCAAGGCCCCCTTCGACGGCCGGGTGGTCGAGCGCCGCATCCAGGAGCATGAGTCGGTCGCCGCCGGCGCGCCGCTGCTGGAGATCCTGTCCGACCGCGACCTGAAGGTGGAGCTGATCGTCCCCTCCTCCTGGCTGGTGTGGCTGAAACCGGGGCAGCGCTTCGACCTGCGGGTCGACGAAACCGGGGCCACCCTCCCCGGCGAGGTCGTGCTGCCCGGCGCCAAGGTCGACCCGGCCAGCCAGTCGGTGAAGGTGACCGCCAAGCTGACCGGCGAGGGTGTTCCGGCCGGCATGATCGCCGGCATGAGCGGCACCGCCATCTTCCCGGAACCGGTGGTGTCGTCGTTGCAGGGAACTCCCCAGGGAACTCCCAAGTCCGGAACGGCGAGGCCATGAGCGTCGCCATGGCCCAAACCCCGCCCCAGCAGACGGCACCGCCGCAAGCGGCTCCCCAGGGTGCTCCGCAAGGAGGGCCGCAAGGCGCCCCCCAGCCGGTCAACGGCCTGCTGATGCTGCTGGAGCTGCAGCGGCAGGCCTGGCGGCAGGCTACGGCGCCGGAGCTGCGCTATCACATCGTCAACCAGACCCGCCGGCTGATCGCCTACCGGCAGGCGGCCTTCCTGACGGTGGGCGAGCGGGGACGGGCGACGCTGGAGGCGGTGTCCAACATCGCGGTGCTGGAGCCGAACGCCCCCTTCGCCCAATGGCTGGAGGCGGCGGTGCGCGCCGTCGCCGCCGGGGCTCAGGCCCAGGTCGTCCATGTCGTCGATCCCGCCGCCCTGCCCGCCGCCGTCCGCGCCGCCTGGGGCGAATGGGGGCCGGCGCAGGTGCTGTGGTGCCCGCTGCGCAAGCCGGAAGCCCCGCGGGAGGGGATGCCCGGCGCCGCGACGGACAGCCGGGCCAAGGCCGCCCCGCCGCCGGCCGGCCTGTGGCTCGGCCGCGACGAGCCCTGGACCGACGGCGAAATCCTGCTGCTGAGCCATCTGGCGGAAGGCTACGGCCATGCCTGGTGGGCGCTGTCGGGCAAGCGGGCGAAGAGCCAAGGGCTGCGCCGCGCCCTGCTGCCTCTGCTGGTCCTGCTGCTGATCGCCGGCGCGCTGGCCATCCCGGTGCCGATGTCGACCCTGGCCCCGGCGGAGATCCAAACCAGCAACCCGGTGATCGTCGCCGCCCCGCTGGACGGCGTGATCGACCGTTTCCATGTGCAGCCGAACGAAACGGTGGCGGCCGGCCAGCCGCTGTTCAGCTTCGAGTCCACCGTCCTGCGCAGCCGCTTCGAGGTGGCGCGCAAGGGCCTGACCCAGGCGGAGGCCGAGCTGCTGAGCGCCTCCCAGGCCGCCTTCGCCGACCCGCAGACGAAGGCCCGCGTCGCCCAGCTCCGCGCCCAGGTGGAACTGCGCCGCGCCGAGATGACGCTCGCCCGCGAGATGCTGGAGCGGGTGACGGTGAAGGCCGACCGCGCCGGCATCGCCGTCTTCACCGACGTCAACGACTGGCTGGGCAAGCCGGTGTCGGTGGGCGAGCGCGTGCTGACCTTGGCCGACCCACAGGCCCCGGAGATCGACATCATGGTGCCGGTCGGCGACGCCCTGGTGCTGGAGCCGGGGTCCCTGGTGGAGCTGTTCCTGAACGTCGATCCGCTCCATCCCCTGCAGGCACGGCTGGTCCATGCCAGCTACGAGGCCGGCCTGTCGTCCGCCGGCGTGCTGTCTTACCGCGTCAAGGCGGCGCTGGAGGCAGGAGAGGCCCCGCCGCGCATCGGCCTGCGCGGCACCGCCAAGATCCTGGGCGACCGCGTGCCGCTGGCGCTCTACCTGTTCCGCCGCCCGCTGGCCCTGCTGCGCCAGTCGCTGGGGATTTGAGGGGAGGGACCGGGGATGGCAAGCCCGCCCCTTTCATCACTCGGCAAGAGCCTGACCGGATGCCGCCCCCTCTTCGGAAAGGCCGCTTCCGGCCAGACCGAGGAACACGAGGACGGCCTTGCCCATCCAGGCCAGAGGAGCGGCTTCGAGCGTGCCGACCCGGTGCCCGACCTTGGCCCGCGGGACCGTCATGATCTTGTCCGCCATGATCCGGAAAGGCTGGGCCAGTCCGTTGCCGCCGGTCGGCTCGACCAGCCGGCGGAACAGCGGCGCGTCGGTCGGATCGATCGTGAACGGACAGACGGTGACCGAGGCGGTGCCGGAAAAGCGGTCGTCCTGCAGGATGACGACCGGCCGTGGCTTTCCCGCGTAGCCGGCTCCGCCGGCCACCGTCCAGATTTCGCCCCGCATCATTCGCCGTCATCCAGAGATCCCCAGCCCGCGGCATCGACGAAGCCCTGGTCCTCGGCTTCCCGCGGGCTGCGGGCGACCGCCAGGGACTGGCGCCGGGCTTCGGCGACGAAGGCCGGGTTGCGGATGTCGGGGACCCAAATCTGCAGCGGACGCAACCCCTGCGCCCGGAGCCGCGCGCGATGCGCCTTCACCTTCTCGCGCGAGGTCCGGCGGATTGCAGGCATGGCGGCCTCCTGTCATCGGTTACATGTAACCTGGGCCTCTCCGGCCAAGCCGTCAACGGCGATGCGGGTGTCGCACCGCCTCCGCTCCATGCGTCCACGCCATTCCTGAATCGCTTTCCCGAAAAGGACGCCGTCCTCCCGTGTCCATCGCCATCCCCCCCGCCGGTCTCCGCGCCGTCGCTTCCGCCCCCGCCGATCCGCTGGCCTCCCTGCGGCTGCCGGGGCTGCGCGACGATCTGGCGCTGCTGCCGGCACCGGCGGGGCAGGACGGGGCGCCGGGCTGGACCATCCACGATCCGGTGCGCAACCGCTATTTCCGCATCGGGCCGGAAGCCTTCGCGCTGATCGCCCACTGGCACCACGCCAACCCGCGCGCCATCGCCGCGGCGGTGGCCGGCGACAGCCTGTTCGAGCCGACGCCCGAGGACGTCATGGGCTTCTACCAGTTCCTGGCGGCCAACAACCTGACCGTCACCGTCGACACCGCCTATCTGGCGCGTCAGTCGGCGGCGCGGCACACCGGCTGGTTCTGGTGGCTGGTCCACAACTACCTGTTCTTCCGCATCCCGCTGCTGCGGCCGGACCGTTTCCTGTCGGCGACGATGGGGCTGGTGGCGCCGCTCTACAGCCGGACCTGGATGGTCCTGGTGCTGCTGACCGCCGTCCTAGCCGGGCTGCTGGTGGCGCGGCAGTGGGACGCCTTCCTGCACACCTTCCAGCATTTCTTTTCTCCCGAAGGGCTGGCGCTCTACGGCGTCACGCTGCTGGGCACCAAGATCTGCCACGAGCTGGGCCATGCCTACACCGCCAAGCGCTTCGGCTGCCGGGTGCCGACCATGGGGGTGGCCTTCCTGGTGATGTGGCCGGTGCTCTACACCGACACCACCGACGCCTGGCGGCTGGTCTCGCGCCGGCAGCGGCTGGCGGTGGGGGCGGCCGGCATGGTGACCGAGCTGACGATCGCCGTCTTCGCCACCCTGGCCTGGAGCTTCCTGCCCGACGGGCCGCTGCGCAGCGCCGCCTATTTCCTGGCGACGGTCAGCTGGATCACCACGCTGGCGATCAACCTCAGCCCCTTCATGCGCTTCGACGGCTATTACCTGCTGTCCGACGCGCTCGACGTGCCCAACCTGCAGGAACGCGCCTTCGCCATTGCGCGCTGGAAGCTGCGGGAATGGCTGTTCGGGCTCGGCATGGCCCCGCCGGAGGAGATGCCGGCGGCGCGCCGCCGCATCCTGCTGGTCTATTCCTACGTCACCTGGGTCTACCGGCTGGTGCTGTTCCTCGGCATCGCGCTGCTGGTCTACCACGTCGCCATCAAGGTTCTGGGGATCCTGTTGTTCGCCATCGAGATCGGCTGGTTCGTCGCCCGCCCCTTCCTGACCGAGGCCAAGGCCTGGTGGGGCTTGCGCGACCGCTTCCGCGTGAACCTGCGCACCGGGCTGACGCTGGCCGGGCTGGCGGCGGCGGCCGGGCTGACTCTGCTGCCGGTGACCTCCACCGTGTCGGTGCCGGTGGTCTGGCGGGCATCCGGCTTCGCCACCGTCTACGCCCCGTTCCCGGCCCGTCTGGAGGAAACGCTGATCGCCCGCGGCCAGGGCGTGGTGGAGGGCCAGCCGCTGTTCCGCCTGACCGCTCCCGACCTGGAGGGCAAGCTGCGCCAGGCGGAGCTGCGCATCGACTGGATGCAGGAACAGATCGCCCGCCTGACCGCCAGCCGCGAGCAGCTCGACCGTGTGCGGGCGATGGAAGAGGATCTGGCCGCCGCCCTGGCCGAGCGGCAGGGGCTTCTCGACAGCCGCGATCGGCTGGTGGTGCGGGCCCCGCTAGCGGGCACCGTGCGCGACATGGAGGATGCGCTGACGCCAGGCCGCTGGATCGGGCCGAAGCTGCCGCTGGCGATGGTGGTGGCGCCGGGGACCGGCGAGTTGGTCGGCTATGTCGGCGAGGGCGATTTCGACCGGCTGAGCCCGGGAGCCGGGGCGCGGTTCCACCCCGACGACCCTCTCGCCCCCCGGCGCGCGGCGAAGCTGCGCGCGGTCGATCCGGTCGCCGTCTCGGTGCTGGACGTGCCGGCGCTCGCCTCGGTCAATGGCGGCCCGGTGGCGGTGGAGGGACAGGGTGGCCCGCAACCCGGCCAGCAGCATGCCGCAGGCGGCCGCAGCGCGCTCGCCCCGGTGGAAGCGGTCTACCGCATCACCCTGGACGTCGACCCGGCCGCCTCCGGCACCGGACGGGAAGGGCCGGAGCGCGTCACCCGCGGCATCGTCCGCGTGACGGGCGAGGCCCGCAGCATCGCCGAACGCTTCTGGCGCATCGCCGCGTCGGTGCTGATCCGCGAGACGGGGTTCTGATCGGCTCTTTCCGGATCGTGACAGACGGCGACCTACGCCATCCCCACCGCCAGAATCCCCTCAGCCGCCGCAGCGAATCCGGCCGGCTGCGGACGGGCATAGCCGATCGGGTTGGGGCGCAGTTCGTTGCGGCCGTAGGTGATGAAGTGGACCAGCGCCTGCTGCTGGTCGCTGCCGAAGGCGCGCTGGAGGTCGGGGTTGGCCATTAGATAGGCGAGCGCGTTGAATCGGGTCGGCCGGCCTTCCGTCTGGCCGCCGGACTGGTAATGGGCGGTGGCGGCGGCAGTATCGGTGCCGAATCTTGCGGCCAAATCCGGATTGGCGGCCAGATAGCTCAGCGGGTCGAAGCCGGCGGCGTCGCGCCTCGGCGTGGTGCCGTAGAGGACGACATAGAGCTTCACCTGCTGCTCGTTGGCGCCGAACGCGCTCATGAGGTCGGGGTTGGCCATGAGATAATCATGGGTGTTGAAGCTGATCGCCCGGTTCTCCAGCCTGCCAGAGCGGATGTAATGCTCCTCCGCCCGTGCCGGGTCGTTGCCGAAGCGAGCCGCCAGATCGGGGTTGGCCGCCAGATAGGTCAGCGTGTCGAAGCCGATGCGCCTGTCTTCGCGCCGTCCATAGAGCATGTAGTGACGAGCGGCTTGGGCGGTGTCGGTGCCGAAGGCCGCTGCGAGATCGGAGTTGGCGGCCAGATACCCCAGGCCGTCGAAGGTGATGCCGCGCCCCTCGATCCGGCCGGAGGTCACGTAATGGCGGGCGGCGGCGGCGGGGTCGATCCCGAAGGCCGCCGCCACATCCGGGTTCGACGCCAGATAGCCGTAACCGTCGAAGCGGGTGGGCCGCCCCTCCCGCTGGCCGTAGGACAGGTAATGGCGCGTGGCCGCCACGCTGTCGTTGCCGAAGGCCGTCGCAAGGTCGGGGTTGGCCGCCAGATAGGAGAGCGGGTCGAAGCTGCCCGCCGGCCGCCCTTCCCGCCGGCCGAAAGCCAGATAATGCCGACTCGCCGCCGCCGGATCGGTGCCGAAGGTCGCCACCAGATCGGGATTGGCGGCAAGGTAGGAGAGCGGGTCGAAGGATTGGGTCGCCCGTCCCTCCGCCCGGCCGAAGCGCAGGTAATGCTCGCGCGCGGCCGCCGCGTCTGTGCCGAAGGCGGCGGCCAGATCCGGGTTGGAGGCGAGGTAGGCCAACGGGTCGAAGCCGGCCATCGTCTCGGCCAGCGAGGTCACCCGCAAGGTCACGGTCTGGCCGCTGACGGCACCCTGGCTGTCGGTGACGGTGTAGGCGAAGGAGCCCGGCGAGCCCGGGGTGCTGGCCGGCGCCTGATAGGTCAGGCCGGCCAGATCGGCCGCACCCAGCGTCATTCCACCGGTGACGGCGGTGCCGTTGGCCAGCCGGAGCGTGCCGGCGGCCGGCAGCCGGGCCAGCGTCACCGTCATGCCGTCCCCCTCGTCCGGGTCGCTCGGCCGATTGATGCCCAGCGCGATGGCCGACCCGCCTTCCAGGGCGGTCAGGGTCTTGTCGCCCTGGACGGCCGGCGGCCGGTTGGCCGGGCGCGAGGCGATGGTGAAGCCGACCCAGCGGCTCCAGGCCACGCCGTTGTAGGCGCGCACCGACAACTCGTCGAGGCTGGTCAGGGCGGAGGCGGCGAAGGTGATGCCGGCGAAGGCGGCCGCGCTCAGCGGCACCACCGCGCCGGTCGCCTGGGCAACCCCGCCGACCATGATGGAGCCGGCGCCATTGGTATTGTCGACCAGCTCATACTGGGTGACGAGGCCGCCGGTTGGATCGGACGCCGTCACCAGCCCGGCGAGGCCGATCGACGAACCGATGGAAACCCGGCCGGGCCTGGCGACGACGGCCGGCGGCATCAGGCTGATGCGGGTGTCGGCGAACAGGGCGTATTCGACGTCGGTTAGCGTGTCGGTGCCTTCGCCGACGCCAGAGATGGTGGCGCCGTCGGCGGTGACGGTGACGGTGTAGGAGGAGCGGCTGCCGTTGTAGACCGCGGTGTCGATGTCGCCGCCGCCCTGCAGCGTGTCGTCGCCGGCCCCGCCGGTCAGCGTGTCGTCGCCGGCCCCGCCGGCCAGCAGATTGTTGGCGCCGTTGCCGATCAGGATGTCGCTGCCGCTGCCGCCGGCGGCGTTCTCGATGGTGACGCCGGCGGCGATCGCCACATTGCCCACCGCCAGCCCGCCTGACCCGTTGGGGCCGATGGAACTGAAGGCGCCGGGCGTCAGGTCGATGGTGACGGCCGAGACCTGCCCGCTGGCGTCGATGCCGTCGGTGCCGCCGGCATCCCAGATGGCCTGGGTGACCGCGACGCCGTTGCCGGCGAAGACATAACGGTCGTCGCCGATGCGGGTGTTGGTGTTGGCGCCGTACAGGTACTGGGCCGCCGCGATGTCGTAGAGCGCCGGCCCCGTCGCCAGCCCGTTCAGGCCCAGGCTGGGGTGCCGGTTGTAGGACATGATGGTGTACCGGTAATTGTCCTCGGCCGTGGACAGGTAGGGCGGCTCGCCCCCGCCGCCGGTGGCGTTGTAGTTGCCGGGATGCTTCAGCCCGATGGCATGCCCGATCTCGTGCAGGATCGTCAGGTAGCCGTAGCTGCTGGGCGTCGGGCTGGCGTTGGTGGCGGCGGTGTTGGAGAGGTAGACGTCGCCGCCGCCGTCATAGAGCGACCCGGTCGGATAATAGGCGTAGGCGGCACTGGAACCCTGCCGGTTGGTGCCGAGGCGGATCGAGCCGCCCTGCCCGCTGTTGGCGCCGTCGGAGGTCTCGACGAAGAAGATGTTGGCGACGGCGCTCCAGGCGGCGAAGGCTTGGCGCACCGCGTCGCGCTGTGTGCCGGACAGCGGCGCGAAGCCGGTGGAGTCCGTGCCCGAAGCGTAGGACGGCGCCCGTTCCATGAAGCTGTAGCTGACCGTCGCCCCGCTGCCGACCCCGCCGCCCCAGCGCGGCGTTCCCGGCGCCAGCAGGGCCGAAACGGTGACGGAGGCGGCGCCCTGCGGCGCTCCTTGCGGTTCCGGCCCTGTGGCGATCGGGGCGGCACTCCAGCCGGCGGCGCTGCACAGCAGGCAGGAACAGGTGGACGCAATGCCAGCCGGAACGCCGGCCGGGGAAACGGACAGGTCGGTGATGGTGGTCGTCATGGCCGGCAGGAAATCCGCGCCGCGGGCTGCGGCTCCGTCACTCTACAACCTTCCATTCCCCTATCGAAAGAGGAGGGGAACCCGGACCTTTTTTCTCACCGACCCTGCCCCATGCCATGGCCCATGGACCAAAGCCTGTGCAATACCATCCATTAGGCCCAACCGGTCAGAGCCGCATTTCTCAAAAGCCGCTGGCCCGCAGGATTTGTTCGCGCATAGCACTGTATGGGCTGTTGCCGTGCTTTCCAGCGAGCGCCCCGGTCAGGATGAGCGGAAGCGAATCCCCAAGGCGTGGCGGCAGCACGGTGTCCGGCCATGCGGCGTGCGTCATCTCGCTTCCCAGCAGCTGGGCCGCGCGTTCGACGCAGGCGAACAGGGCGACTTGGTCGATCATCCAGATGTAGCAGCGCCCGAAGTTGGTCCTGAGGAAGTCGGCCATCATCAGAAGCGTCAGATAGCCGCTCCGGCTGTGGCGGAAATGAACGAAGGAGGCATTGTAGCGGCTGCACAGCGGCTCGCCGCGGTAATCGGTGTGGGCGACATCGGCCTCCCCCGCTGCTTTGACGATATCCTCCGGCTTTTCCCGGAACAGCACGTCGGCATCGCACACGATGACGTTCGCCTTGTGTCGTAGCATCACCTCGGGCGCGATGAGGAAGCGGGAGGAGGCATAATAAGGCTTGTCGACGGCGTCTCCACGCCGCTCCCAGCTTTCACGCGTGATGGTAAGCGGCAGGGCACCGACGACCTCCCGCAGGCGCGCGACCAACCTCTCGACCTCGTCGTCGGCGTTGAGGATGTGGTAATGGACCGCCACCGCCGAGCCCAGCGCGTGAAGGTTCAGGATCTGTGCGGCGGCGTAGCGCTTGAAATAGGCGGCATCCACCGATGCCAGAAGCACATGCGCGGTCGTCGGCCTGAAGGGGAACGCAGCATCAGCGGCATCCACCGTGGCCAAGGCGGCTCCGGCGCGACGGATGGCAAGAGACGACAGATCGATGGCGCATAGCGCGTCACGGGTATATTTGCCCTGCCGGAACAGGGCCTCGCCAAGCCAGAGATGGAAGATGGCGTTCGGACAGCCGGCCGCAGCGCGGCCATGCGCTTCCGCCAGAGCGCACCGCCCGACCTCATTGAACAGGAACGCCAGATTGGCGTGGATCTGCAGACGCGAGGAGGAGGGCCGCCCACGCTCAAGCGCCTGGGTAAGCAGGGCTATTCCATGCTGAGCAATCGCCGGGTCGCGCTCGAGGATGCCCATGCCGGAGAAGGCCATCCGGTTTGCGAGGGCAAGATACAGCCTTTCGTCGCCGCTTCGCCAATCGATCAGCGCCTCGGTCAGTCGCCGTCTTTCCGCCTTGTCGCCGATCCTTGAGATCAGCAGCGCCAGGGCGGCATAGAGCCCCTCGTGGTCGCCGCCGGCTTCGATGGCGCAAAGCTCCCGGTCGAGTGCTGCGGAATCTCCGGCCAGCGCACGGGCGATGGCGTCGACCACCTGCTGGAATTTGTGCTCATCCATCTACACCCTCGCCTTTCCGGCCTTGGGCTTCCAACCCTGTCTGTCGCCCCGTCAGGATAGCGTCACGCTCCTGTCTTGTGCGCGATCAGCGCCTCGAACACCTTCTCGATGCGGTCGACCGAGCGGGCGACGGTGAAGTCCCTGGCACGGTCGCGACCCGACAGCGCCAGGCGCAACCAGCCGGCCCGGTCCTCCACCAGACGGCGCAGGCGGCCGGCAAGAGCCTCATGGTCCTCCGCCGGGAACAGCAGGCCATCCACTCCGTCGCGCAACACCTCGCCGCTGCCGCCGGTGCCGCTGCCGATCACGGTCAGGCCGGCGGCCATCGCCTCCACCTGCGAGATGCCGAAGGGTTCCTGGAAGACGCTGGGGAAGACCAGCACGTTGCAGCAGGCGAACAGGTCGGACAGGCCGCGGCGGTCCAGGAAGCCGGCGAACCTGACCTTGCCGGCCATGCCGTGACGCTGGATATAGTCCTGGCAGCGGGCGAGCAGATCAACGTCCGGAGCCTCCCCGGCCAGCGTGCAGTCGAAGTCGATGCCTTGGGTGTGCAGGATCCCCAGCGCGTTGATCAGCGTCTGCGGCCCCTTGTAATTGACGACCAAGCTGGCGAAGGCGATGCGCAGCCGGTCGGTCGCCGGCATCACCGCGCGGTGGAAGTAATCGACCCGTGCACCGGGATGGATGAGGGTGGAAGACAGGCCATAGCCAGCGGCGGCCAGCCGCTCGGCCACCCAGCCGCTGGCCGGACCGGCATGGTAGAGGGGGGAGCGGGGTGCCGCCTCCGGCGCGTAGCCGGGATGCTGGTTGCCCAGACAATGCAGCACCGGAACCCCCATCTGCCGGGTCAGCGGGTCAAGGAACTCGCTTGCCAGCAGATCGAGGTTTCCGACCAGACAGGCCTCGGCGCGGAAGTCGCGGGCGGTCTCCAACACGCGGCGGATGTTGGAACGGATCAGGGCGGCGCCGCGGGCCGGATCGTCGTGGAGAACGGCGCGGCCGTCCTTCCAGGTGCCGTAGAGGGTGAGCGAGCGATCGACATGCGCCTCGATGTCCTCGGTTCCGGCCATGCCCGGCCGAGCGAGGTCGGGCACATCGGCGGTCAGCACCTTCACCTCATGACCGCGGCGGATCAGTTCGGCCGAGAATTCCCACAGCTTGCGGCCATAACCGCCGAACTCCTGCGGTGGGAACAGGTTGGTCACCACCAGAATGCGGCGGCGCTCGCCGGTCGAGGGAACGACCGTCGGCCGGAACAGCGTGCGGTAGCGCTCCAGCCCCGGATGGCCGCCGGCCTGCGTGGCAAGGGTGTCGGCATCAAGCTCCGGCAGCAGGTCGATGGGAGTGGGAGATGCCGCCAAAGCGGCACGGCGGGCCTCATTCGCATAGATGGCGGCTTCGGCGGCGCGGCCGGCGGCGGCACACAGGCGGGCAAGCTCGGCAAGCGCATCCGGACGCTGGCGGTCAAGGGCCACGCAGCGTTGGAGGGCACGTTCACTCAAAGCGGCATCCCCCAGCGCCAGCGCCAGCCGGGCCGTCCCGATGGCCTGATCGGCGGTCGCCAGATGCGGCTCCAGCGCCGCCACGCGGGCATGCCGGAGAGCTGTCGGCAGCGTGGCGTCGGCGAGTGAACGGGCGGCATAGCGTACAGGGTCGGTGCAATGAAACAGGATGCCGCCGCTCTCGGCCGAGGCGAAGCCCCAGCCGGCCAGATGTTTGGATGCCGCGGCATGGTCGCGCGCCGAGGCGGTAGGGCAGAGGACGAAGGCGCCCGGCAGCCGGGCCATCCGCCCGTCGACCTCCGCCCTGCCAAGCTCCGTGTCCGGCCTCATGCCGGACCAGGGCACCCCCCATGGAATCACCGTCACCGCCTCGGCCCGCACCGTGCCGGCAGGGGCGGGCAGCGGCAGGACGATGGGGGCGGCGTCTTCCCGCGGATCGGCGAAACCGACGCGCACCAGGTCGCGGGTCATCGCCAGCAACTCCACGTCCCCACCATGGACGCTCACATGCGAGGCCGTCAGTTGCAGGCACTGCAGCGCCTCATAGGCCTCCATTCGGCGGCGGAAGCGGGCGCCGAAGGCTGGCAGCGCCCCGGAACCCCGCCGCTCGGAGCGCACCTCCAGCACCGGATCGACGCGGTCGTCGAACACGGCCGCGAGGAATTGGCTGCGCTTGACCTGCGGGCTGTGGACCTCCAGCAAATGCGCCTGCCCGGCCCGACGGATCACCATCGCTTCCTCGGGGTGGTCGAGATAATGGCGTGTCAGCTCCGCCAACTCGTCCGGCGAGCGGTATGTCGCGAGATGGCGGCCGGGGGTGAAGCAGCGCTCCAGCCCGGCGTCGGGCGACAGCGCGTCGGTCAGCAAGAAGCCTCCGGCGCCCAGCGCTTCGAAAACGCGCAGATTGAGGTCGCCGTTCAGCGAGACGTTCAGCGTGATCTGCGAATCGGCATAGATGTCGGCCGCCGTTTCCGGTGCGGCCCGCATCGCGGCCAGCGGCAGCCCGGCCGCCACCAGCCGTTCCAGCACATGGCGCCGCCAGGGGTGATAGACGCCGACCTGCCCGACGAAGGTGAGGGGACGGGTGGCACCGGCAGGAATGTCGCGTCGGCGCAGGGCATAGTCGACCGCCGGAATCCAATAGACGCGTTCGAAGCCCGCCTCCAGAAAGACATGGGCATGCTGGCGGGTGTGGTCGAGCACCACCGCGTCAAAGCTCTCCATCGCGCCATAAGCCAGCAGCGTGCGCAGGGGGCTGGCGAAATGATGGGTGTCGCCGACCAGCAGCACCTTGGTGCCCGGCAGCCGGTCGAGCCCACGGGGAAGATTGTCGCGGCTGGCATCCGCCTTGACGACGATCAGCTCCGGGCGCTGGTGCGCCGGCAACCGGGCGACGACGGTCGCCAAATCGAACTCGCCGGCCGGCGTGTTGAGCGAGGAGAAGCCGTCGCCAGTCTCCATTGTCGGACAGCCGGGGCCGCAGAACACCTCGCGCTCCGAGAACAGCGGTCGGCGGTAATAGTCGGGCGGAGCCAAGCAGCAGAACAGCGTAGAGGGACCCGACGGCGAGACGATCATCACAGGGCGTCCAGTTCCTTTAAAAGCGCTACCAGCCGGTCGGCCGCCTTCTTCCAGCTGAACTGATCCAGCAGGTGGCTTTGCGCCGACCGGCGGGTTCCGGCGGGATCGTCGATCACCGCACGCAGCAGGCGGGAAGCCTCGCCTTCGTCGGGGGTCCACCAGTCCTGGCCCTGATAGCCATGAAAGGCGGGCGTGACCCAGCTGGGGATCATATGGGCCGCATGGCCGTCCACATAGGCCTGATAGGCGCTGTGATCGGGAGCCAGCAGGGTGAGGCCCATGGCTCCGGCCTGGGTCATCGGCAAATCCCAGCCCTCGCCATGCGACATGCTCCAGTAATGGGTACCGCTGGCATAAAGCGACAGCATCTCCGTATCCGACAGCAGAGCCTCGACCAGGAAGATCGGGGCCGCCTGCGGCAGGCTGCGGCCGGTCTCCGCCACGGCCTGCTGCAAGAGCGCCTGGAAGCCCTCCAGGATGCGGCCCCCCTTGCCGAGCTTCAAGGCGAGCGCGGCCGGATCGCCGGGCCGGGTCGTCCGCAACCAGACCCGCAGCAGTCCCACCAGATTCTTGCGGCTGTTGAAGTCGGAGACGTTCAGGATGCGCACCGGGAAATCCGCCAGCCGCCGTCCGGCTCCATCGACCAGGGGCAGAGGATGGATCAGCCCTTCCGGCACCGCCTCCACCCCCTCGGGACAGAGGTGAATCCGGTCGGCTGGATGGCCGGCGCGCAGCCATGCGGCGCGCGAGGACTCTGTCGCCACGACGACATGGTCGTGGCGGCGGCTGTATGCCGCCCAGGACGGCAAGATCTGGGCGGCCTCGAAAACGGTGTAGGTGATGGTCTTCAGCCCGGGAACCGCCTCGACCGCCGGCGGCGTGGTGAAGCTCAAGACGGCTTTGGCACGCACTGGCTGGTGGAGCGTGTCCAGCAGGGGGGCGATCTGCCCGTCGGGCAGCAAGTCGACATCGCCATGGTTCAGATCCACCAGCCGGATCCGGATGCCGGCGGCGACCAGATGATGCACGAACCGGCGGACCTTGTAAGCGTAGCCGCTGCTGTCGCGGAACACGCCACGCACCACCAGCCCCGGCGGCAAGGAGGGAGCGGCAGCCTCGGCACTCAAGACCCGCGCGGTGGCGCAGCGATCCAGCGCACGCTTGGCCCGGCCGTTCGCCCCGTCTCCGCCCAGGGCGAGGGCACGCCGCAGCAGCGGCTCGGCCTCGTCAAGGCTTCCTCTGGCCAGGGCATCGCCACCCAGCTGCACCAGCGTCTCCCGGCAGGACGGCTCGACCGCCAGCTTGCGCCGCAAATGGGCCATCGCCTCTTCGAGCCGTCCCTGGTCGATGAGGGCACGGGCCTGGTTGCCGAGCGCAGCCCCCAGACCCGGCGCCACCCGCAACGCGCGCGCCATCAGCGTCACCCCATCGGCAAGGCGGCCCTGTCGGCGCGTCAGCAAGCCCAGAAGGTGAAGGGCGTCCGGCTGGTCCGGAGCGAGGGCAAGGGCGAGGCGGTAGAGGGGGGCAGCGCCGTCGGTCTCACCGGCGCGGTGCCGTTCGACGGCACGCGCGAGTATTTGCTGGGTCAGGCTCATCGCAACCGCATCGAGGTTCGCCGTCATGCCGGAGAGGCGGAAAGATCATGGAACCGGGGCGAACTTGCAACAGGGCTGCCCACCGTTGGGGCGGCCTCACGCTCCGGCCGTTTTCTCCGGCGGACGGACGGGGCTGCGCATCGGGTTCTTGGGGTCGAGCAGACCAAGGCGCTGAAGGGCTTGGGCAAAGGCTTCGGTCAGCATGGTGATGCGGTCGCTGATCTCGGCGATCTCACGGGCGGAGATGACGGGGGCGTCGGCCGAAATGCGGCCGTGGGCGCGGTAGTTCAGGCGGATGGCGACGTCGTCGGTCTCGCCCTGGATCCAGGACCCGTGCAGGATTTTGTTGCGCTCCCGCCCCAGTTCCAAGGCTTCGTCGCAGCGGGCGATCAGGGCCTTGGCCTCGTCGGCAGGCAGACGCAGGCCGGCGATGGACTTCAGCGCGTCGAAGCGCGCCTTGACCTGCATGTTGGAGGCGATCGGCAGGAATTCGGTGTGGTCGGTGCCGAGCAGGCGGGACATGCACAGCGACACCATGTCTTCCAATTGCGCCCAGGACACGGCGATCATGCCGATCGCGCAGTACATCTTTACGCTGAGGGGGCCCAGCCGGACCGTCCGCGTCGTCATAGGCCACCCTTGGCATGCTCGCCCCGCCGTCGGGGCATAGGAGCGAAAATAGGCGTTCCGGGCAGCCTGGGAAAGCCGTCATTGCGCGGCTTGCAGTTGACAGGCCCCCGCGATCCATAGGATGCACTGGCCGCGCAGGCGTAAAGAAGGGGACGACCATCCGCAGCCTCCTCCCGGCGCCATGCACCATCGTCCAAGCATAAGGTGTTCCGCCCCATGGACTCCCAGGCCATCTCCTCCCCCTCGCTGCACGGCTGCCTCACCGCCGCCATCGATGTCCTGCGGCGCACCATGGACAGCCTGGATCCGGCGCGGGTCGAGGCGGCGGTGGATGCGGTCGCGGCGGCACTGGGCGCCAACAAGGCGCTGCTGGTCTGCGGCAATGGCGGTTCCGCGTCGGACGCCCAGCACATCACCGGCGAACTGGTCGGCCGCTTCCTGAAGGAGCGGCGTGGACTGAAGGCGATCTGCCTTAGCTCCAACCCCGCCGTCCTGACCGCCTGGAGCAACGATTACTCCTACGACACCGTCTTCTCGCGCCAGACCGAGGCCTATGGCGAGCCGGGCGGTGTCATCCTCGGTCTTTCGACCAGCGGCAACTCGCGCAACGTGATCGCCGCCTTCGAGGTGGCCAAGCAGCTGGGCATGACCACCATCGCCTTGACCGGCGAGGGCGGCGGCAAGATGGCGGGCCTGAGCGACATCCTGCTCGACGTGCCGTCGCGCTCTACCCCACTGATCCAGCAGGTCCACATCTGCCTCTACCATTACCTGTGCGAGCAGGTCGAAGCCCGCCTGGCCGGCTGAAGCGCGTGCCCATGCTCGATTCCGTTCCGGTTCCCACGACGGCGTCCTTGTCCGTGGGTGAGGTGATGAAGCAGGCCCTGGCCGCCCTGACCTCCGGACGGCTGGAGGAGGCCGAGCGGCTGTACCGGGCTTTGCTGGCGCGGGACGGCAGCTCCGCCGAGTTGTGGAACAACCTCGGCATCGTTCTGGGAGACCTCAAACGGCCGGTCGAATCCGCCGCCGCCCTGCGCATCGCGCTCGCGCTGCGACCGCTCTATGACAAGGCCCTGGTCGGGTTGGGGGCTGCGGCCTATGGCGCCGAGCGGCTGGAAGAGGCGGTGCGCTGCTGGGAGCGCGCCTTGCGCTCCAACCCCGCTCAGAGCGCCGGCGTCTGGTTCAATCTCGGAGTGGCGCTCCAGCTGTGCGGAAGCGCCGAGGCTGCGATATCGGCCTTCAGCCAAGCCGAGGCGCAGATGCCGGATGATCCGCGCGTCGCCAGCCAGCGGCTGTTGTGCCTCAACTATCTCGACCTGCCCGGCGAGCACCTGCTGGCCGAGCACCGGCGCTTCGACGAACGGTTCGGCGATCGTGACGACCGGCAGCCGCTGGCAGCCCCCCACACCAATCGTCCCGATCCGGACAAGCGGCTGCGCATCGGCTACCTCTCGGTCGAGTTCCGCGAACATCTGGGCGGCTATTTCCTCACCCCATTGTTTGAAGCGGCCGACCGCACCCGCTTCGAGATCATCTGCTATTCGATCCTGCCGGATGCCCAGGCAGACGCGCACACCACCCGCTTCAAAGCGCAGGCCGACGGCTGGCGCACCGTCGGCGATCTCAACGATGAGGCGCTGGCTGCACGGATCCGCGCCGACGGTATCGACATTCTGGTCGACCTCGCCGGCCATTCCGGGCTGAACCGGCTGCCGATGCTGGCACGGCGTCCGGCGCCGGTGCAGGTGACGTGGCTGGGCTATCCAAACGGCACCGGCATGAGATCGATCGGCTACCGGATCGTCGACCCGATCAGCGACCCGGTCGGCCCGGCCGACGCCCACGCGGTGGAGATGCTGGTCCGGCTGCCGGCCCCTTTCCTGTGCTTCCGCCCGCCGGCCTCCGCACCGCCCGTGGTGCCGCTGCCGGCAGGCGCCACCGGACACGTCACCTTTGGGTCCTTCAACAAGCTGTCGAAGATCACCGACGGCACCGTGGCATTGTGGGCCGAGGTGCTGCGCCGGGTGCCGGACTCCCGCCTGCTGCTGAAGGACCGGCCGCTGTCCGATCCCGACACCGCCGCCATGGTGCGGGCGCGCTTCGCCGCCGCCGGCATCGACCCGGCCCGGCTCGATCTCGTCGGTTTCATCAAGGACGCCGCCGGGCATCTGGCCGCCTACAACCGCATCGACATCGCGCTGGATCCGCATCCCTACAACGGCACCATCACCACCTGCGACACGCTGTGGATGGGGGCGCCGCTGGTGACGCTGGCAGGGTCCCGCC
Organism: Azospirillum endophyticum; assembly: GCF_016595245.1. Classification (GTDB taxonomy): domain Bacteria; phylum Pseudomonadota; class Alphaproteobacteria; order Azospirillales; family Azospirillaceae; genus Azospirillum; species Azospirillum endophyticum. The sequence goes on along the minus strand of NZ_JAENHM010000069.1, from coordinate 68,104 downwards.
ATGCCGCCCGCGTCGGCGCCAGCCTGATGGCCGCCATCGGCCTGCCCGAGCTGGTCGCCGTCACCCCCGACCGCTATGCCGCCATCGCCGCCGGTCTGGCCGGCGACCTCACCCGGCTGATGCGGCTGCGCATGGGCATGCGCGAGCGGGTGCGGGCGTCGGCGCTGTGCAACGAGGGGCGCTTCATGCGCAACCTGGAGACCGCCTACCGGCTGATGTGGCGGCGCTGGTGCGACGATGCCGCAACCGGGCGCTCGGCTTGACAAGCCCGCCCCGTGGCTTCTACCGATAGCCCATTTTCCCGATCCACAACACCGGACCGCCGCGATGAGCGAAGCGCCGCCCTCTTCCCCCGCCCCCGACGCCGCGTCCGCGGTGCACAGCGGGTCGGCCGACCGCTTCGGCTACGAATGGGGCCGCTATGCCGAGTTGAAGGACATCTACGAGGAGCAGTTCCGCCGCTGGACGCCTTTCCTCAAGCCGGAGGACTGGCGCGGCCTCAGCTTCGTCGACGTCGGCTGCGGCATGGGGCGCAACAGCCATTGGCCGATGAGCTATGGCGCCGCCGGCGGCCTGGCCATCGACATCGACGAGCGCAGCCTGGCCTCGGCCCGCGCCACGCTGGCGCCGCACCCGGCCATGGAGGTGCGCCGCCAGAGCGCCTATGAGCTGGATGAGGTCGAGCGCTTCGACCTCGCCTTCTCCATCGGCGTCATCCACCATCTGGCCCATCCGGAGACGGCGCTCGCCAACATGGTGCGTGCGGTGAAGCCGGGCGGACAGGTGATGGTCTGGGTCTATGGCCGCGAGAACAACGGCTGGATCGTCCGCTTCGCCGACCCGCTGCGCAAGGCGCTGTTCAGCCGGCTGCCGATCGGGCTGGTCCATGCGCTGTCGCTGCCGCCGACCGCCCTGCTGTGGCTGGCGCTGCGGCTGGGTCTGGACCGGCTGGAGTATTTCCGCCTGATCCGCCGCTTCGACTTCGCGCATCTGCGCTCCATCGTGTTCGACCAGATGCTGCCGAAGATCGCCAACTACTGGCGCCGCGACGAGGTGGAGGGGCTGATGACGGCCGCCGGGCTGGAGGATGTCCGCCTCGCCTGGGTCAACGAGATCTCCTGGACGGCGATCGGCCGGAAGCCGCAGGGATAAGGCGGTGGAAAGGGCCGATCGCCGCCCTTTGCCAGCCCTTTATTGCTGATGGCCAAGCTCTTGGGGTAAGAAGCCCCGGTTCCGCGCATCGGGGGTCTTGCGCGGCCAAGCGCCGGGGGTTGCCATTTCCCAGTTCTCGCCCGCCTTCATCGAAGCGTTCAACAGCGCCGCCGTCCTGTTCCAGGCCAGCCGCTTCGAGGATGCGGCCGCGGCTTTCCGCCGCCTGATCGCCGAACACTCCGGGATCGCCGCCCTGCACGGCAACCTCGGCCTGTGCCTGCGCGCCGCCGGCCGGCCGGACGAGGCGATGGACGCGCTGAAACAGGCCCTTCGGCTCAAACCCGACTATCCGGACGCGCTGAACGCGCTGGGCGGCATCCTGCTCGACCGCCGCCACATCGAGCATGCGCTGATCGCCTTCAAGGAATTGGTGAAGCTGAAGCCCGATTATCCGGGTGCGCTGCTGACACTCGGCAACCTGTTCATGTTCATCGGCGGAGGCGAGCGGGCGCACGCCACCTATAGGCTGGCGGTCGCCGTCGAGCCGGATGTGGCGGTCAACCACAACAACCTGGGCGCCGTCAGCCTCAGCCTCGGCCATCCGCAGGACGCGGCGCTGAACTACCGGCGTGCGCTCGCCATCGACGTCGGCAAGCCGGAATACCGCAAAAATCTCGGCACCTGCCTGCTGATGGCCGGCGACTATCCCAACGGCACCGTCGCCTATGAGGGCCGGCTGGAGCAGCCGGTCTGGCGCAAGCGCGACATGCCGGGCGTCCTGTGGCAGGCCCAGCCGCTGGCGGGCAAGACGCTGCTGGTGCATTTCGAGCAGGGCCTGGGCGATTCCTTCCAGTACATCCGCTATGCCTGCATGCTGAAGCGGATGGGCGCGCGGGTGCTTTACGAATGCCAGCCGGCACTCAAGCGCGTGCTGTCGACCGCCCCCGACCTGGACGGGCTGTTCGCCTTCGGCGAGCCGTTGCCGCCCTACGATTACCACATCTCGCTGATGAGCCTGATGCACCGGCTGGGCACCACGCCGGACAGCGTCCCCGGCGGGGTGCCCTATCTGCGGGCCGAACCGGAGCTGGAGGCCGGCTGGGCGGAGCGGCTGGAGCGGCTGGAGGGCGGCAAGCGCCCGGCCCTGCGCGTCGGCATCAACTGGCACGGCAACGAGACCGGCAAGTCGATCCCGCTGGAGTGCTTCGAGGCGATGGGCAAACTGCCCGGTGTCCGGCTCTACAGCCTGCAGAAGGTATCGGGCCTGGACCATCTGGAACGGCTGCGCGACCGGGTGGCGGTGACGGAGCTGGGGGCGGATTTCGACGCCGGCCCGGACGCCTTCCTCGACACCGCCGCGGTGATGGCGAACCTGGATCTGATCATCACCTGCGACACCTCGGTCTGCCATCTGGCCGGCGCCATGGGCCGGCCGACCTGGGTGGTGCTGAAATGGTTCGCCGACTGGCGCTGGATGCGCGACCGGCTCGACAGCCCTTGGTATCCGACCATGCGCCTGTTCCGTCAGGCAACGTCCAACGACTGGGCCGAGGTGATGGACCGGGTGACGGCCGAAGTGGCGGCGAATGCCGGAGGGCAGGCCACCCCGAACCCCGCTGAAGGGACGCTGCGATGACGCTGAACGAGGCGATGCGGCTGGCGTTGGGGCATTTCCACGCGGGCCGGATGGCGGAGGCCGAGGAACTGTGCCGGGCGATCCTGCAGGCAGTCCCCGGAACGGGCGAGGTCGCCCAGCTTCTGGGCGTGGCGGTGATGATGCAGGGTCGACCGCAGGAAGCGGAAGCCATTCTGCGCCAGTCGATCGCCATGCGGCCGGAACTGGCCGACAGCCACGGCAATCTCGGTACCGTGCTGCAGTCGCTGGGACGGGTGGGCGAGGCCCTGGCAGCGCATGACCGTTGCGCCCAGTTGTCGCCCGCCACGCCGGAGGCCTACGTCAACCGCGGCTCCGCCCGGCTGGCGCTGGGCGACCGCAACGGGGCGGCGACCGATTTCGCCCGCGCGCTCCGACTGCGGCCGGTCGACGCGCTCGCCGCCACCAACCTCGGCGTGGCCCTGCGCGAAAGCCATCGGGTGGCGGAGGCGGAGCGTGCGCTGCGCCGGGCGCTGGCCGTCGAGCCCGGCCATGCCGAGGCGATGCTTGGCTATGCCCACGCCCTGCGCGAGCTGGGCCGGCTGGGCCAGGCGAAGATCGCCTACACCCGCGCGGTGGCCCTCACCCCGGCCAAGACCGAAGCGCTGTGCTATCACCTGTACCTGATGCAGACGCTGTGCGACTGGGACGATTACGACCGGCTCTGCGCCCGGGTGAGGGAAACCATCGACCGCGACGGCGGCGTCGTCATCCCGCTCGCCACCCTGTCGATCGAGACCACGCCGGCCCAGCAGGACCGCTCGGCCCGGCTGTTCTACGACCGCTTGGTCAAGCGCCCCTCCGCCCCGCCGATGCCGGCGCGAGTCACCCCCCGCCCCGACGGCCGGCTGCGCATCGCCTATGTCTCGGCCGATTTCCACGAGCATGCCACCGCCTATCTGGCGGCCGAGCTGTTCGAGCTGCACGACCGCGACCGCTTCGAGGTGCTGGCCTATTCCTACGGCCCCGACGACGGCAGCGCCATGCGCCAGCGGCTGGTGAAGGCCTTCGACCGCTTCCGCGACATCCGCAGCGTGCCGCTGGACGCCGTCGCCCGCCGCATGGCCGACGACGGCGTCGACATCATGGTCGACCTGAAGGGCTACACGAAGCAGACCCGGCTCGACCTGCTGTCGCGCCGGCTGGCGCCGGTCGAGGTCAGTTACCTGGGCTATCCCGGCACCATCGGCTGCCCGCACATGGATTACGTGATCGGCGACCGCTTCGTCACCCCGCCGGAGCACCAGCCCTTCTATGCCGAGCGGCTGGCGATCCTGCCCGACGCCTACCAGATCAACGACCGCCACCGCCCGCTGCCCGACGCGGTGCCGTCGCGGGCCGACTGCGGCCTGCCGGAGGACGGCGTCGTCTTCGCCGCCTTCAACACCGCCTACAAGATCAGCCCCGCCATGTTCGCCCTGTGGATGCGCGTCCTGAAGCGCGTGCCGGGATCGGTGCTGTGGCTGTTCGAAGCCAACCCGCTGGCCGCCGGCAACCTGAAGGCCGCGGCCGAGGCCCGGGGCGTCGACCCGGCCCGGCTGGTCTTCGCCCCGCCCCGCCCGCTGGCCGAGCACATCGCCCGCTACCGCGTCGCCGACCTGGCGCTCGACACCCTGCCCTACACCGGTCACACCACCACCAGCGACGCGCTGTGGGCGGGCTGCCCNACACCACCACCAGCGACGCGCTGTGGGCGGGCTGCCCGGTGGTGACCTGCCTGGGCGGGACCTTCGCCTCCCGGGTGGCGGCGAGCCTGCTGAACGCCGCCGGCCTGCCGGAGACGGTGATGCGGTCGATGGCCGACTACGAGGATCTGGCGGTGGCGCTCGCCGGCGATCCCGACCGGCGCGCCGGCTTCCGCAAGCGGCTGGAAGAGGGGCGGATGACGGCGCCGCTGTTCGACAGCCGCCGCTTCGCCCGCAACCTGGAGCGTGCCTATCAGGTCATGTGGTCGCTGCACCAAGCCGGCCGGCCCCCCCAGGGGTTCATCCTGCCGGCCGGCTGAGCCCGGATCGGGGAGAGGATGCATCCTTTTCCCGGTCCGCTTGCCGTCTCAGGCCTATCTAAGCATGCATCGTCGCGCAACGAACGTGTTTCAAAGTTGCAACCTGATGCAAAATTCCTAACCAAGCCGTAAGCAACTTTGCTAGCATGCCGCTTAAGGATATTCCTTTGTTGGTATGGCTGACACAATGCCGAGAAATACTTCGGTCTCTAACTTTCTTCTGACTGTCTTCGCATCCCCGACGGTCTGCCGGTTGAGCCTGTTCCGGTGCGCTTCAACGCGGCATCGCCCTTGCTGCGGGCGGGCCGCCGTGCCGGGAGAGGCGGGATGAACGCGCTCAGTCCGTTCAGGCCCGCTACCCAGGAGGGGGCCACCTACCAGGGCCGGCTGGAGTTCGTCACCAGCCGCAAGATCTACGGCTGGTTGCACAACCAAAGCAATCCTGCCGAGGAATGCCTGGTCGATCTGTACGTCGACGGCCGTTTTCTCGGCACCCATGCCTGCAACGAGCATCACAAGGCGCTGACCAACCTGTCCGGCCGCAACGGCTTTCTCGCTTTCAACATTCCCCTGCCCGAGGGCCTGCTGTCGACCGAGGACTGCCGCGTGGACGTCAAAATCCATGGGACGACGGCGTCGATCCCGGGCGCTCCGCTCGTCACCAATCTCCGCCGGGCGGTGATCGACAAGGCGCTGTCCGGCATGACGCCGGAGCGCCAGGCCTTGTGCGTGAACGCGCTGTCCAAGGCGGCCAGCCAGACCAAGCGCGGACGCGACCGGTCGGAGGATGCGCGGCTGGTCCGCCCCGCCGAGGGCTTCGAGGGGGCCGAGCTGACCGTCGGCAGCTTTCTGGCGCACCAGCTCCACCGCTTGCAGGAAGCGCCCAATTTCCATCTGCGCAGCGCCGCCGACCTGACCCGTTTCCTGGTGCTGCATGCCGAGCGCTTCGGCTTGGCCGATCATGCCTGGTGCCCGCTGCCGGCCGACGTGACGGCCTATCTGGCTTCGGGCGACGAGGACGCCGCCGGCAACTTCCGCTCGCGCCTGTTCTCGGCCTACCGGCCGGCGGCGGACATGGCGGCGGGCGGCGGGACGGACGCTCTGTGCGATCTGACCCATTGGATGTTCGGCAAGGCCCGCCTGCCCAAGAAGGCGTTGGCGCCGCGGCATGTGGAGGAGCTGAACGCACCGGCGGGAATCGACCGCCATGGGCTGATCTCGCGCTTTTACGCCGGCATGCATGGCCGCGACCCCGATCTCGCCGCCGCCTTCGATCTGCAGGACGACCGGACGCTGTTTCTTCTGCTGCTGGCGATCTCGCTGTGGCTGGTGCGCTGGAATCTCGACGATCTGTTCCTGACCCCGGAGGTGCGCGCCCTGTTGGACGCGCCGGTCCGGCATGAAGGGCAGGTCATGACCGGGCTTGCCTACTTCTACGCGCGCCTGGGCGTCCCGGGGGCGCAGAGCCTGAGCCTTTCGGCCCTGTGCCAGCGGCAGCGCGCGCCGGTGGTGCGCCACCTGCCGCGCACGGCCCAGGCCAAGGGCGTCAACCTGTTCGGCTATTTCGACGGCGGCACCGGCATCAGCCGCAACGCCCTGTTCTCCCGCGACATCCTGCAGGACGCCGGCTTCGGCGTGACGATGCCGATGATGGCCGTGCCCGGCCGCCACACCGGCGAGGAGCTCTACCCGGTCAACCTGATCCATTTCGGCCTGCTGGGCGCGCCGGGCGACATGATCAACCATGGGCTGGAACGCTTCGCCGGGGCCTACAACATCGGCTTCTTCCTGTGGGAGACCAGCACCCTGCCCCGCTCGGCCCATCTGACGCTGGAGCTGATGGACGAGCTGTGGACGATGTCGAGCTTCTGCGCCGACGCGCTGGCCCAGCATTTCACCGGCCCCATCCATGTCGTGCCCAACTGCGTCGACGAGCGCGTGCTGAAGGCCGCCGCCGGCGAGCGGCCGAAGGCCGAGCCCTTCACCTTCTATTTCTGCTTCGATGCCCGCAGCTGGTACACGCGCAAGAACCCGCTGGCGGTGGCCCGCGCCTTCCGGAAAGCCTTCCCCCGCGAGACCGGGGTGCGGCTCGTCCTGCGCATCCGCTATCGGCAGGCCAGCCGGGGCGTCGCCGATCTCGCCCACAAGCTGGAGCTCGACCGGCTGGTCGGGGGCGATCCCCGCATCCTCGTGCGCGACCGCGAGCTGTCATACGCCGATTCCCTGGCCGAGATGCGCGCCTGCGACGCCTATGTCTCGCTGCACCGGGCGGAAGGCTTCGGCTACACCATGGTGGAGGCGATGATGATGGGCAAGCCGGTCATCGCGTCGCGCTATTCGGCCAACCTCGATTACATGAGCGACGAGACCGCCTTCCTGGTCGGTGGCCGCGAGCGCTATCTGGAGAGCGACGAGTATCTCGGCGTCACCCCCGGCGCCCGCTGGTTCGAGCCCGATGTCGGCCTAGCCGCCGAAGCGATGCGGCGGGTGTGGGAGGATCGCGGCGAGGCCGCAAGGCGGGCGACGGCGGGCATGGACGTCGCCCGCCGCCGCTTTGCCCGCCCGGTGCTGCAAGACCTCTATGCCTCGCGGATCGATGCCTTGTTGAAAGGCGGCGTCTCGGCCATGGCAGAGGCGTGATCGCTCAACGAACCCTGCGACCGCATGCCACACGGCGGTTCCCCCGATCCCGCCATACCCTACCCATTCGAGATGAGAGTTGGCGGAATCCTCTCCAATCCTTCGCTCCGCGCCTCTCCCCCAGCCACAGCGGCTCTCTCATCCTTCCCTGCCCTGCAGACACCCCAGCCTTAACCGAAGATTGAGAAATCTATATTTGATGCGCTTGTATTGTGACATCACTTATACAACCACACAATGAGGTTGATTTTCTCTTTGTCCTTTGGCTATAGACCGATCAGGAGTTACCCTGATATTCCATTTGGCGTTCCCATCAAATGGTGTGGACTCGGAATGGGATCGGAACACTGGCCACCGCACCTGGATCAGAGGTGAAGGAGGTCGGGCACTGCATCCTCCGGTATGTCATCCGTGGGGATCGGGCCTGACCGTCGGGATGGGGAAGATGGGGATGGATGGCGGTCTGAAGCTGGTTGGGAACGCAGCGGCGCCGGCGCAGGGCCGGGACGCCGCGGCGCGCACCAGCCTCGAGGATGCGTTCAACGGCTATCGCCTCTTCTTCGGCCGCCACCCGGCCAGCGTCGAGGAGATCACCGCCGCCACCGGCTGCACGCTCGGCGAATTCCTCGGCCTCTACCTGATGCGCAAGGAGTTCCTCAACGGCGTCGTCGCCAATCTCACCGGCACGGCCGTGCTGCCGCATGTCGTCCTGGCCCCGGCGCCGGACGAGGCCTTGAGGCACTGGGCGCTGGACCGCCTGCCCCTGTCGGCCGCCGCGCGCGAGCGCCTTGCCACCAGCCGCTCCTGGCGCTTCTGGCTGCTGACCATCCTGCGCGACGACGGCTTCCGCGCCGGCTTGCCGGCCGCGGTGGCCGACTGGCTGGCCGGCTGCGGCCTGGAGGGCCGGCTGGCGGCGCTGGAGCTCGCCCCCACCCGCCGCCTGATCGGCGAGCTGTCGCACAGCGGCGCCGGCACCGTGTCGGGCTGGTGTGCCAACGCCAGCGATTTTTCCGAACGCATCGTGCTGGAGCTGACGCTCGGCGGCCGCTTCATCGGCGCGGCGCGCTGCGACCGCTTCGTCCCCGGCTTGGGCGAGCGCATCGGCAGCGGCGGAGAGCACGGCTTCAGCTTCGACATCCCGACGGCCCATGCCGACCTCGCCGCCCGCGGCGCGATGCTGCGGGTCTGCGACGCCCAGTCCAAGGCCCCCTTCGGCAGCGACCTCTACGTCAAAAGCAATTTGCCGGCCGCCCTCGACGAGCTCGGCCACATGCTGGCCGCCATCCAGTCGGTGAAGGAAACCCTCGCCAGCCTGGAACGGCAGCTTCCCCATGCCCTGCGCAATGTCAGCCCACCGCTGTCGGCCTATGGCAGCCTGAAGGCGCAGGGCCTGCTGGCCTGCCACCGCCCGCCGGCCGGACAGGCCGTTCCCGCCGCGGCGGCGGACCTCACCGTCAATCTCATCCTGTGGACGGGCGCCCTGGCGCCGGCGCCGCTGCGCCGCATGCTCGCCTCGCTGGACGCGCAGTCGCATGGCCGCTGGATGGTGACGGTGCTGGCCGACGATAATGGCAGCGACGACGGCCTCGGCGACGAGGCGCGGGCGCTGCTCCGCCCGCTGGAGGATGCCGGCCGCCTGGTGGTCGCGGCCCCCGCGGCCCTGCCCCGCCTGCTGGCCGGCCATCCCGCCCTGGCGGCGGCCGGCGGCCATCTGCTGGTCGGCCGCGCCGGCATCCTGCGGCCGGACGCGCTCGCCGCCTTCCTCGGCGCGCTGGAGCCGGGGACCGCCGGCCGCGCCACCGTCGCCTACAGCGACCATGACGTCGCCCTCGCCGGCCGCGGCGGCAAGGCCGCGCAGCTCTTCCCGGTGTTCAAGCCGGACTTCGACCCGGTGATGCTGCTGGCCTACGACTATCTCGGCCCGATCGCCATGGTGGCCGCGGACGCGCTGCTGAAGGCCTTCGCCGTCGCCGACGGGGTGCCGCCGTCCGGGATGCACGACCTGATGCTGCGGCTGGCCGATTGCGCCGCGCCGGGCGGCATCCGCCACATCGCATCGGTGCTCTACGGGCTGGAGCAGGCCGTCGACCTGCGCGACCCTGCCGGCCTGCCGCGGCTGCTGACCGGCGATCCGGCGGCGGTCGAGGCCTGGGCCGGACGCCGCGGCCTGGAGCTGCGGGCGCGGCGGACGCAGCTGGTCAGCGAGGATGGCGAGGCCGGCCAGACCCTGGTCGAGGCCTGCGAGATCGAATTCCCCGCGGCCGAACTGCCGCCGGTCAGCGTCATCGTGCCGACCCGCAACTCTCCGGTCCTGCTGCGCAACTGCCTGGATTCCCTGCTGCGCACCCGCCAGGCCTATGGCGGGCCGCTGCAGATCCTGGTGATCGACCACGAGAACGAGGATCCCGACAGCGTCGGGCTGATCGCCGCCATGCGCGCCCAGCGCGGCGTCGACGTCATGCCCTATCGCGGCCCCTTCAACTGGGCGCTGATGAACAACCTGGCCGCCGCCCAGGCGAGCGGCGAGGTGCTGGTCTTCCTGAACGACGACGCCATGGCCGCCGACCCCCGCTGGCTGGCCCGCGCGGTGGCGACGCTGCGCCTGCCCGAGGTGGGGGTGGTGGGGGGGCGCCTGCTCTACGGCGACGGCAGCATCCAGCATGCCGGCGTGGTCACCAGCCAGGAGCAGGGAGCGGTGCATGACGGGCGGGGGATGCGTGGCGACGAGGGCGGCTATCTCGGCCGCAACCTCGTGCTGCGCTCCGCCGCCGCGGTGACCGGCGCCTGCATGGTCACTCACCGGGCGGTGTTCGAGCGCGTGAACGGCTTCGACCCGACTTGGCCCGTGGATTGGAACGATATCGTCTACTGCCTCGCTGTGCGGCATACCGGACGGCGGGTGGTCTACGATCCCAGGGTTTGCCTGTACCATCTTGAGTCGAAGACCCGCGGATACTTGCTCGGTCAACCGGGCTACGACACTTACCGTAACGATCTGAGAAGGATCACAGCGGAGTGGAAAGAGATAATCGGAGATCCCTTCCATAATGCCGCTTTCAACCGCATGGGCGCCCCATTCACAAGGTTTCTATTATAAATTATTTGTATTTTTATTTTATTTTTCGCCAATATTTAGACAGGGGTTTGATTTTATAATGATAAAGGGAAAAGAATCTGTTTGCGAAACCTTATTGGATGGATTTCATGTCACAACCAAGCGCTCACCATATTGCCAGTTACTAATTAAAAGTGAATGCGTATCTTTGTCTGCTAATTTATCATTAAAGGGAAATATGATCAAACTATCTAAGAAATTTATGTATCTTAATATAAGGTGTTAAATAATTGATATAGCGGAAATAAATTAACTAAAATATTCACGCAAATAGGAAGATAATTCTATGAATGAAGTTATCTCTTTTGAGAAATCACGAACCTCAGTTGAGGAAGGGGATGTTTTATTAAAAGAAGGTTTTATAGAATCTGCTCTGGAGCTGTATAAGAATCATGTTCTCTATTTGAGATGGGATCCGAATCTTCATTGGCGCATTGCTAATTGCTATAAAAATATGAAGCGATGGAGTGACGCGGCTAACGCCTTTCGCGAAGTGATCAATATCGACCCGGAACGGAAGGGTGCTTGGTTCGAGCTCGGCGTTTGCCTGTCCATGCTCAATTTCCTTTATAGCGCTCGAACATGCTTCCAAATGGAAATCACTACATCTGGAGCAGCAGAAGCAAAAACTAACTTAAGCTATGTCGATTCTTTGCTATCTAATTTGGAAAATAAGCCCAGTTCGCGTGATAATGTATCCGAAAATACACCCTGGGTCCGTACTCTGTTGCGGAAAAACCGTCAGGATCCCTTACAAAAATCTGGAATCGAACCTAAGCAGACAACGTTATCTATTATTCTTTCCTTGAATGTTTTGACTATTTCTGATCTTGCTCTGGCCCTTCATGCGATCGAGTCGGTTCGTCGCCAGTCCTCTAATAATTGGGAGTTGTGCATCGGTCTCCTTGCTGCCCCGCCAAAGCTGCAATCTCTCATTGATGGGCTGTCGGAAAATGACCGTCGTTTCAAGGTGACAAGGCTTGCTCCAGGCGCCACCCTCAAGGATGCCCATCAGGCAGCTTTCGGCCTTACATCGTCAGAATACGTTGGCTTTCTCGACTCTTGCGATGAGTTAGCGCTCGACGCGACTCTAGAAGTTTCAAAGGCAATTATTGCCAATCCGCAAGGTCAAGCATTCTATACCGACCATGACCTTGTGGATTTGGCATACCACAGAACGGCGCCATCGAAAAAACCTGCTTGGTCAATTGGGCGCTTCCGCCGCGGCATGTTCTCCAGCCATTTCCTCGTGCTACGCCGGGATTTGGCAAAGGAAATCATATCCTGCAATGGTGCCGCTGAGTCGATTTGGCACATTGAGGTGCTGCTGCATGTCTCGGAACGGACTGAGCGCATCGTTCATATTCCCTGGCTGCTGTACCACCGACGGGTCAGTGCCACCACCTGCAACGAAGAGGTGGAAAGGAGCGAACAGATCCGCCGACTCAAGGAACAAACCCTAACTGCGCATTTGAAGCGGATCGACATGGCAGCCACTCAGTTCAGCGGGATCGGCAGCGGAGAAGTTCGAGGCAATACCGTACAGGGCAGGATCCGTAAAGGTAGCGATGACGCTCCTACTATGGTCGATTTGGTCATAGACCAAGTAATTGTGACAACTACTGCAATTGAAACACTCAGTTCCGATCCAGATGACAGCGACATCGCTCTCTTCCACTTCGACATTCCAAAGACATTCATCGACGGTTCCGTCCACGTTATCTCCGTCCGTACCAGTGGGCACAAGTCTTCCCTGACAATATTGCCACCCCAAGAGTGTTTCCTCACGGCTATTGAGGCAGGGGCCTGGACGATCCGTGGCCAGTTGGTGCAGGGCTGGCTAGTTGCTGTCGCCGACCTCACCATCAATCTGAGAATCTTAGTCGATGGCACAGTCGCCGGAACAGCTTCCGTACACGCAAGTGCAGGGAAATCAACAGAGTTCTCCTATTCGATTTCACGCCATTTTGTCAACAACCGGCCCCATTTGGTGAAGGTGGAATATGTCGACGAACCAGACAACTTCCTGCCCTGGCAAGGCGGCGGCACAGAAGCGCCGTTCCAGGCGCGCATCCTTGGAAACGTTGAACAGACGAAGGGTGGCATCGTCTCCGGCTGGGCCGTCGATATGGCCGCTCCAGACGCTCCGGTCGACGTCGAACTTCTGGATTCTGGCATTCTGGTCGCTCAGACGAAGACGCTCTCCAACCGCATGGATGTGAATGCCGATCTAGGGATCTCTGGAACACACGGCTTCCAGCTTTCCGTTCCCGAAAGGCTGTTCGACAACCGTCCCCACACCCTTTCGTTGGTCGTGCAGGGGGAGCAGCTTCCCATCAGGGCAGATCGCCAATTTCCAGTGAAATTGGACCGCACGGTGGTGCGCGATGCGGCGGATCGCTATGCCGGTTTCATCGAGAAGGTCGGACCACTAGTGATCAGTGGATGGGCCGCCGACCGAATGGACCCCTATCGCCCGGTGCATGTGGCGATCCATGTGGACGGCGTATGGGAGGCGACCGTCGTTGCTAACCAGTTCGAGAAGCGACTGCAGCATGTGACTCCAAGTGGCCATCATGGATTTACCTACAGATTTCCTTCGCGGCTAATGAACAGCGCTTGGCACAAGATCGAAGCGTTCTTCGTGCCAACCAGCTTGCCTCTGAAGAAATCCAAGGAGAAGGAAACTTCGTTCAACGTCTTTTTCCCCCTCATAGATTTCTTCTCCACCTATGAGGCGCCAGGAAAGTATCCTGGTTTCCTCCCGCCATCGCTGACCAACTTAGCCCGGCGCCCGGAACGACGCCTCATGGCCGCAGACAACGGCATCTTAGTCAGCCTTGTTGTGCTCAATTGGAACGGCAGACAATTGTTGGAGCCGTTCCTGCAATCTGTCCAAACGTATCTGCACGGACGCTCAATAGAAATTATCGTTGTTGATCATGGCTCTGACGATGAAAGCCTTCAAGTCCTCGATGATTTTAAGTCCACTCTAAATTTGTCTGTTATTTCCCGGAATGCCAATTATTCTTTCTCCTCCTCCAACAACCTCGCAGCCAAAAAAGCGGCAGGTCGTTACCTGTTCTTCGTAAATAATGACATCGTTTTCACTAACGATTGTCTTCCGATCCTGACCGAATGGCTAGATTCCGATCCGACTGTCGGGATCGTCGGAATGCGGTTGGTGGAGCCGGTGCCTCAAGCCGGTGGATGGGGCTACACCACACATCACCGCGGGATAGAATTCTGTCCGAAGGCTCTCTCCAACGGTGATTTCACCTATTTCCCAGCAGAGATCGCCGACAGCTATGCCGACATCGGTGCGGCATTCGAAGTGCCTGCTGTCACGGGGGCAGCCTTGCTATGCCGACGAGATGAATTCCTGAAAATAGGGGGATTCGACGAGAGTTATTTCTACGGGCTGGAAGATGTGGATTTCTGCCTGCGCTACGCCGAACGGTTCAGCAAGCGTATTATCTGCGATACGTCAACCGCTGCGATCCACAATCGTAGTTTCACCCGAACGGCAAGGTTGCTCTCGGACAAGCCCAATCCCATCCTCGCCAATCCCAAAAGTCAAAGCGACAACGCTGTCATATTCAGCAGGTGGATCAAGCGCCGAGTGGTGTGGAAGACACGGGCGTCTCTCATTGCTGGTTCGTCGACATGGCGACAGAAGCCGTTGCGCGTCACCTTCGCAGTAACTGATGCTTCTCTGGTAACGCCAGCGGGTGATTTCTACACTGCCATGGAAATGGCCGAAGCAATGCGCAGCCTATTCGGTTGGGAAACCTTGTTCGTTAAGCGCGATATGGAACGGATACCGGATACTGACGTTCTGGTGGTAATGCGTCACGACTACGTACTATCGAAGGTCCAGGAGGCCAACCCCGGCCTTGTTACCGTCGCTTGGATCCGGAATCGCGTCGACGAATGGCTGGCTGCCCCTGATTTCGAAGCTTATCATCTGGTTTTCTGCTCATCCAAGCTGGCAATCCAGACGGTCGCCGATGCAACAGGACGCACAGCCTATCTCCTGCCTATCGCTACAAATGAGGAACGCTTTCGCGCCAAGCCGCCAGTTGAGCGTCATGCAACGGACATCGTGTTCACCGGAAGCTTCTGGGGCGCATCCCGCGAGGCCATGGATATTCTCGACATGGACGAACTTCCGGGTCAGATCGCCATCTACGGCCACGGATGGAAAGATCACGGACGCCTGCGTAAATATTGGCGGCAAGCACTTCCTTACTCGGAACTGCCAGACGTTTATCCGTCAGCAAAGATGGTAATAGACGATTCTCATCCCGTCACCAGGGAATGGAATTCGCTAAATTCACGGATCTTCGATGCACTGGGCAGCGGTACTCTGGTATTGACAAACTGCCGCAAGGGCGCCGAAGAGATGTTTGACGATCGCCTACCAACTTTCTCTACGCGGGAAGAGTTGACGACTCTTCTTCACTATTACTTGAATAATCCGCAAGAACGGGAAAGATTGGCGCTTCAACTCCATAACGAAGTTTTGGACAAACACACCTACAAACACCGCGCACAAGCTTTCAAAGCGGTACTGGAGGAGCATGCCGGTGCGACACTTCATGTCGCCATCAAAGTCGGCGTCCCTAACCATGAAGAAAAGCACGGATGGGGTGACTGGCATTTTGCCCAAGCACTCCAACGAGCACTGCGCAGAGCTGGCCACCATGCTCGCATCGACATCTTGCCGGAATGGTATACTACCTTGTCAGTCAGCGATGACATGGTCATCGTCCTGCGTGGCTTGTCGGAATACAAACCAGCCCCCTCAAAGATCAACGTAATGTGGCTGATCAGTCACCCTGATGATGTACCTCTTAGCGAATTTGATCGCTATGATCATGTTTTCGTTGCCTCAGAGCCTTATACTGAACTGCTAAGACGACGGTTGGGTGACCGTGTTTCAGTCCTCCTTCAATGTACTGACCCCGCCGTCTTCCATACAGTTGGTGAGAAGCCTACGGAGTGTCCCGAAATTCTGTTTGTCGGCAACTCACGTGGAGTTCGCCGCCCGATAGTCGATCACGCAATTGAAATGGAAATAAATATTGGTGTCTATGGCGGGCGGTGGGATGGGATTATTCCGCAAAATCTCTGGCATGGTAATTATATACCGAACAACAATCTTAAATCATATTACTCTAATTCAAAGATAGTTTTAAGCGATCATTGGCCGGACATGAAGAGAGATGGGTTTATCTCGAATCGTATATTCGACGCTGGCGCTTGTGGATCTGCCATTATTAGTGATGATATCAACGGTCTTCATAAATTGTTTGGAGATTGCGTAATCACCTATGATGGAGCAAAAGATTTAACAGAAAAGGTAAGATACCTCCTAGATAATGATAGTAAACGTGCTGATGTTGGAAGAAAACTTCAGGAAAATATCCTCACGAACCACACTTTTGATCACCGCGTTTATGATATACTACAAGTAATCCGACCCCTCCTTTAACGAAGAATTTTATACGGAACGTCATAATGAATATAGCGGATACCAGTGGGCTCGATATTCCTGCGCTGGAGGCTGCCTATCGCGGCCGCAACGCGCAGGTGGCGGTGATCGGGCTCGGCTATGTCGGTCTGCCGCTGGCCCTGGCGCTGACCGGGGCCGGCTTCGCGGTCACCGGTTTCGACATCGACCCGGCGAAGGCGACGGCGCTGAACGGCGGGCGCTCCTACATCCGGCAGATCGCCGACGACCGCGTCGCCCAGGCGACGGCGACCGGGCGGTTCCGGGCGACGACCGACGCCGACGCGTTCGCCGCCTGCGACGCCGTGATCGTCTGCGTTCCCACCCCGCTGTCGCCGCAGCGCGAGCCGGACCTGAGCTTCGTCGAGGCCTCCACCCGCCTGATCCGCGACCGGCTGCGCCCAGGCCAGCTGGTGGTGCTGGAATCGACCACCTGGCCCGGCACCACCGACGAGGTGATGCGGCCGATCCTGGAGGAGACCGGGCTGGTGAGCGGCCGCGACTTCTTCCTCGCCTATTCGCCCGAACGCGAGGACCCCGGCAACATCACCTTCACCACCAGCACCATCCCCAAGGTGGTCGGCGGCGACGACGAGGGCGCGCGGCGGCTGGCGGTGGCGCTCTACGAGCAGGTGGTGCCGCAGGTGGTGCCGGTGTCCGGCACGCGGACGGCGGAGGCGACCAAGCTGACCGAGAACATCTTCCGCTCGGTCAACATCGCCCTGGTGAACGAGCTGAAGATCGTCTTCGAGCCGATGGGCATCGACATCTGGGAGGTGATCGAGGCGGCCAAGACCAAGCCCTTCGGCTTCATGCCCTTCTATCCCGGTCCCGGGCTGGGCGGCCACTGCATCCCGATCGACCCCTTCTACCTGACCTGGAAGGCGCGCGAGCACCAGATCTCCACCCGCTTCATCGAGCTGGCGGGAGAGGTCAACACGATGATGCCGCGCCATGTCGTCGACCGCCTCGCCCTGGCGCTCGACCGCCGGTCCGGCATCGGGCTCAGCCGGTCGCGCATCCTGCTGGTCGGCATGGCCTACAAGAAGAACGTCGACGACAGCCGGGAATCGCCGGGACTGCGGCTGATGGAGATGCTGCTGGAGCGCGGGGCGGCGGTCGAGTACCACGATCCCTTCATTCCCATGCTGCCATTCACCCGCGAGCATGCGGCGCTCGCCGGCCGGAGCTCCGTCGCCTGGGAACCGGAGCGGCTCGCCGGCTTCGACGCTGCGGTGATCGTCACCGACCATGACGGCCTCGACTATCAGGGCCTCGCCGCCCATTGCCCGCTGGTGGTCGACACCCGCAATGCGATGCGCACTGTCGAGGGCTTCGCCGACCGCATCGTCAAGGCTTGATCTCTGTCGTTGCAAACTAGGACGCGAAGGACCTTAGCACATGCCTCAAGATATCATCGACCTCTCATGCAACATTTGTGGCGGTACAATTTTCGGGCCGGGACCGGTTGGACGCATGTCAGATACTGGTAAGCCTCCTCATTGCACGCGCTGCGGATCACTGGAGCGACACCGGGCAAATAGAGCGCTGTTTCAGAGTATTCCCATTGGCGCTCTATCCTGGCGCCGCGCTCTTCAATTCAGCCCCGACATGGCCCTAAACAAAGCATGGTTCCAGAATTTCGAAGTATCGGTTTACGGTGGAGAGAATAGTCTCGACATCCAAAATATCAATCGCCCAGACGCATCATACGATTTTGTGTCTTTAAGCCATGTTTTGGAGTTCGTTCCAAACGATCATGAATCATTTTCGGAACTTATGAGAATTCTCAGCCCGAAAGGTATACTGCATCTTGTTTTATCACAGCCATTATCTAGACCACATTGCATAGATTTTTCATCTGCTACTGGAATTCACCAGTACTTTCATCTTTATGGTCAAGATTTTGAAAAGCGTTTTAGTATAAAGGAACACGGTTTTTATGCTACATTATTTAATGTTATGGACCCAATCACGGAGGTAACAGAAACCATACACGTCATCTCCAAATCAAAAGATTATTCGCAAAAAATAAATGAAGCTATTATATTTAATTCACGTCATATTGAAGTGTCTGAGATAAATCAAAAATCACGCATAGAGATTTGGAATACAGAATCATAAATTTGAAAAACATATAACTATTTTCGTACATCAAAGTGGATATTGGGTGTGCAATGCCGATATGTTCAAGTGGTTAATATGGCCGTTCCTGACGGCAACATAAATCCAAAAAAATACTAACGGATAATGATATTATTGACAATGATAACGCATGTGGCAATGCTATTAGTAAATTTTCTTCATCTGAGGCAGGTTAAAATGGGACTTTCATCCTCCAAGAAAATTCTTTGCTTTGCTCTCGCTTACTTAAACGTTGAGGTGTTTGAGAGATTTATCTCATCTATAATTCCTGAAAAAGATAAAATTGATTTAGTAGTTGTTGAAAATGGAAGTAAAAACTCAAACAAAATGCGTGAAATCGTGGATCGGTATGCGGATAATTTTATTATTGGTCATTTTCTTTTCAGAAGAAATATATATTTCAATGCAATGCAGCTTGCAATCGACGAAATTATGAGGAGTTCCCACATAAACTTAGGGAATTATGATTATTTCATAATCACAGATGGCGATCTTGTACCTGATAAGGGGTGGCTCGACGAAATTATTTCTGTTCTTTCTCATAATGCCGAGGTGTTTTCATGCGGAATGGGCGTTCATCTTGTGAATAAGCCCGCAAGTTTGTCAATGCAGAAAGTATTCCCGATCCCAGATGTTGATTGCGGATCATATATGGAATCTCGTATGGGATGGGTTTTTATGACTTTTACAAGGGAAAATTTTTATTCATTCTTCTCTTATAGAAATAAGTGGCAGACACTACTTCATGATCAAGAGCTATTTTATTACGCAAAATATCGGATGCAAAAAAAAGTTGGTAAAATTAAAAATATGAAGGCCTATCATCTTACTTGGGATTACTTAACGCCAGAGTATATAGAGAATAAGTATAAAATTATAGATCCGTGGCAGCATAATTCATATAGCGAGTATGTTCTTCACATTCCAGAATATGGAAGCAATTATTTTTTTGAATCTCCGATAGTTACTGAACATTCTACTGACTTAAAAACAAATTTGAGAGAAGTTGTATTTGAAAACTACCTAGATGAAGATGTTTCGGTGTGTTTGTCGGACGACAACGAGTTTTCGAAAAACTCTTCTCATGACATGAAAAATATATTAATTACCCAAAACGACACGGTATCGATTCATTTCGGAGCTATAGGCATTCTTAACTTTTTTATTAGAACAAAAGGCGGTAGGGTAATAGAAGGAAAGAGACCAGTATCTCCTGAAACTGATAAATTTACTATTCGAATATTGGAGTCAGGTGACACAATAGCAGAAATTTTTGATCTATCTAAAGCAGTTCCCTGTGGAGGGGAAGTTGCTACCCGTGTGGCTTTTAGAGAGGGAAAAGGGCTATTTATTCATACGGCCAAAACAGAAACACTAGGAGGTCGCGCGAAAATTTCATCGTTGGATCTATCAGGCGCAATCTACATGTTAGTGAGAGTATATTTAGATCACTCAAAAGCAAGTTCTGCTAGATTTAGTGTCACTGTAAATGGAGAGGGTAGCAACAACACCTCTCTTAACTGGAAATCTCCGCCATGTTCTTACCCTGAAAAAGGAAGAATTTATAAAATACCGATCAACATCATCGATAGAAAATCGGACATTTTCCTGGACGTTTTTCTATCTTCCTCTGAAGAAGACACCTCATATGGATGGTTTTATTTCGAAAACATTCAGTTAATCTATAGGGCCGATGAGATGCCGCATGGTGACTGGGCAACTGCTCACCGAACCGGCTGATTGGGCGCCGCCCGCCTGGCATTCTGCGCATTGGGGGTGTTCAGCAAACAAGTGCTGCGTTTTCGGGTGCGAACGTGAGTCAATATGTCCATGACAGTTCCGCCATGCTATCGTCTGATTGACGCCGAGAAGGACGCCCTGCTGGTCGAGCAGGCGGCGCTGATCGAGCGCATGGCGGCACGGATCGCCGAACTGGAAGCCTTGATCGGCAAGCCGAAGAAGACCTCGGCGAACTCCCACATCCCGCCTTCGCAGGATGGCCCCGGGGGCAAGGCCCGTAAGGCAAAGCGGGGGCGCAAGCCACGGCCATCGCGTCCCGGTGTCGTGCGGCCGCTCGCGTCCGATCCCGATCGCACCGAATGCTGCCTGGCCGACAACTGCCCGCATTGCCAAACGGCCTTGTCGGCGCAGGCGCAGCGCTGCCGGCACCGCTACGATCACATCGACCTGCCCGAGGTGCGCCCGGTGGTGACGCGGGTGGAGTTGTTCGGCGGCCGCTGCCGGCAGTGCGGCCGGCGCTATCGGGCCGAGCCACCCGCCATCGTGCCGCCGAGAACGCCCTTCGGTTCGTGGATCCGCTCGCTGCTGGCTTACGCATCACAGCCATCATGTCGGCTTCGAACGGCTGATGCGTCTGCTGAAGGAGGTGTTCGGGCTGACCATCTCCGAAGGCACCATCGCCAATGCCTTCCGCCGCATGGGCCCGGCGTTCGACACCGCCTGCACGGCAATCAAGGCCAAGTTCCTGACCGTCCCCGTCATCGCTTCGGACGAGACCACGACACGGGTCAACAGTGTGATCCAGTGGCAGTGGGTGTTCCAGTCCGACGAGGCTGTGCTGTACACCATCCTTCCCAGCCGGAGCCAAACGGTCACCGCCGCAGTCTTGGGCGAGCACCAGCCGAAGGTCTAGGTCTCCACAAAACACACATAACCACAGCGCGGACATACAGGCTTCTCTGACAATCATGGACACTCAAAACCATTGTTCATTCCTTATATATGGAATGCGTCGTTGGTCCGTGACAGCATCCAATTTTTTAATAGACGTGTAGAACTCAATGTATGCTACATGTTGGAAATGTCCACAGCGCATAGTAGAAGACATAAGATGTTAACATCTATTGAAAAATTGCGCGAAGAAGTTATTCTATCTTTAGAGCATAATACCAAAGTTAATCTTTGGTGGAGAGATGATGATCTCATTAATAATTCAGTGAAATTTAACAATTTAGTTGATATATCAGGGAATTATGGTGTTCCAGTTCTAATATCCATTATTCCAGGATTAACATCTGATTCTTTGGACATTCATCATTGCGATGAAGAATTGATTTATTTCTGCCAGCACGGTTGGAAGCACATTAATCACGAATTGGATGGAGAGTTGAAGAGCGAGTTTGGATCCACCCGAGAGACATCAGTCGTTTTAGATGAAATAATTTCTGGACAAATGAAGCTCACTTACCTTCTTGGTGAGCGGCGCCTTCCGGTTTTCGTACCCCCTTGGAACACATTCGGAGATAAGCATCTAAATATATTAAAAGACCGTGGCTTTACCGGCTTATCAACTCATAATATAAGAAAGAGTCCTTTTGCTATTGGCGATATCAGAATAGCAAACACTCACATAGACATCTTGCGTTGGCATGCTCATGCTAATCCCAGTATGATCCCTTTGGAAAATATTATCGAGAAAATTACCGATTTGGTTCGACGACAGCGTATTCATCCTTTACCAGACCCAGAACCAATTGGGCTGCTCTCCCATCACCGGGCGATGGATAAAGATTCCTGGCTGATGATAGATGAACTATTCTCAGTCCTTGCATCAATTTCTGGTATCACATGGATGACGCCACCGAAAGTGTTCGAGAAGCCCAAAATCATTCTAGTCGATTAAGGCCACCTAATAATATGCACGAGAGCCCTGTTGAATGTGAGGAGCCAAAAAATCGCTCCCTAAAAGGCAGGAGGCACATCTCTGTGCATCCTGCACCACTTGCTCTACATCGAACACCATTATGCCTGCGCTGGAATCTTGGACTCGTGCGGTGTTAGGTAGGAATAAACTACGTGCTGTGCCGTCATGTCACCACGTTTAAGTCAGCATCACTCCGCGCTTCCAAACCATACCTAAAACCGACGGTGCCTCACTTTAGAAGTCCAACGACGCATCAGGAGTTGGAGCCCAGTTCACCACATCGTGGCTTGAATGAAAGGGAAAGCCGCAGAGGGGCACCACCTGCTTCATCATTACCAACCTGCCCCACTGCACTGAGCGTTTGTTGTACGTAGGTGTGCATTGTCAGCACGAGCAAGTGGAAAATCACATCAAGAGCGGGCTGCCCCCCGGCCGGCATTGCCCGAGCCTTTCGGCTTTTCCCCCGAAGCGGCGGATGCCGCCGCCTCCTGCGGCAAAGCCGGCATATGCAGGACCTGCCGCAGGGTGATCGTTCCTTCCCGGCCCTTGTGCACGGCCAGCACCAGCTTTTCGGCACCGCCTGCCGACGCATTCCGGGGCGCGCGGCGGTTCACGATGACGATGTCGCCGTCATTCATCAGGCGCGCGTTGGCGCCGAAATAGCCGGGCGCCAGCACCGTCGCCATCTCGTCCCGGGTTCCGACGCCCCAGACGGTGAACCCCAGCGAACCGGGAAGCTCGGCGATTGGCTGGACATGGGTATAGGGGGTCATCATCGCTGCGGCTCCATGCGGATTGATCCGCAAGGAATAAATGCATGCGATAGGATATCGGTCAACAATGCCGGGAAAAACCCTGCCCGATCAGGCGGATAGCCGCTCCACCCCCACGGGGGCAGGGCCGGCACGCCCCCGATCGGGGCCGGACGATCACGCCGGCCGGCTAGGCATTCGCCACCAGCTTGGGGTTCTTCTTCCAGTCTTCCATGATGACCTGGGCCTTGTGGCGGTCCTCGCTGGTCAGCTGGTTGCCCAGTTCATGCGCCTTGGCTTCCAGCCCCTCGCGCTCGGGTCCGGGCTGGGTGCCGGCGGCGGCCATGATATACCAGACATAGGCCTGGAGCGGGTTGTGGGCCTTGCTGTCCGGGCTGGCGTAGAGCGCGCCCAGGTTGGTCATGGCGCCGGTGTGGCCCTGCGCCGCGGCCTTGCGCAGCCAGTCCACCCCCTCGACCAGGTCGGGGCGGCCGCCCCAGCCATGGACCAGCATCAGCCCCAGATTGACCTGGGCGCCGACATTGCCCTGCATCGCCGCCTTGCGGTACCAGACCGCCGCCTCGGCATAATCGGGGGCGCCGGCCAGCCCGTTGGAATAGATCAGGCCCAGGTTGAACTGCGCGTTGACGTTGCCCTTCTCGGCCGACAGCCGGCACCATTTCAGGGTTTCGCGGTAATCCTTGGGCACGCCGTGGCCGCGGGCATAGAGCAGGCCCAGATTGACCTGCGCCACCGGATGGCCCTGTTCCGCCGCCTGGCGGTAGAACTCCGCCGCCCGGGCCGGGTCGGGCTCCACCCCGGTGCCGTGCTCGTGGATGACGGCGAGCGCCAGCTGGGCGTTGGCGAAGCCCTGTTCGGCGGCGCGGCCGTACCAGGCGATCGCCTGGCCGATGTCGCGCTCCACCCCCTGGCCGTTGGCGTAGAGCGAGGCGAGCGCATGCTGGGCCACCGCATAGCCGGCCTCGGCGGAGCGGCGGTACCAGTCGGCGGCGACGGCATGGTCCTGCGCCACCCCCTGCCCGAAGGCATGCAGCAGCCCCATGTGGTGCTGCGCCTCGGGGTGGCCGGCCTCGGCGGCCAGCCGGTACCAATGCACCGCCTGGGCGATGTCCGGCGCGATGCCCAGCCCGTTGGGATAGAGCAGGGCGAGATTCGCGTCGGCCGTCGGCGGGCTCGCCTTGGAGACGGTCTTGTACCAGCGCACCGGCAGCGCGTTGTCCTGCGCCGCCCCCTCGCCGTTGGCGTAGCACAGGGCGAGCGAGAACTGCGCGTCCCTGTGGCCCTGCTCCGCCGCCTTGCGGAACCAGTGGGCGGCGTCGCCGAAATCGCGGACCACCCCCTGGCCGCGGGCATAGAGCTGGCCGATGCGGTACTGCGCCTCGGCGTCGCCGCGTTCGGCCAGCGGCATCCAGTCGGCGACGGCGGCGGCATAGTCCTCCGCCTCGAAGGCGGCGAGGCCGCGCCGGAAATCGGGCTTGCGGGAACCGGTGGTGGATTTGCTTCGCTTCAGCATCTTGCCGAACAAGATCAGGGCTCCCGCAGGCTTTCGTCGAACCCGCGCAGGATGGGGCGCAGGAAATAGGTGATGATCCGGCGTTCGCCGACCTTGATGTCGGCGGTCAGCGGCATGCCGGGGATCAGGCGGAAGTTGGACGGCACATTGTCCAGGCTGGTGGTCAGCAGCTTGACCCGCGCCCGGTAGAACAGAATCCCGTTCGCGTTGTCCTTGCTGTTGGAGAAGGAGTCCTCGCTGATCGTCGCCACCTCGCCCTCGAGCGAGCCGTGCTGCATGTAGGGATAGGCCTCGAGCTTGACCCGCACCTTGTCGCCGATCTGGACGAAGGCGAGGTCGCGGGCGTCGATGTTGGCCTCGACCTCCAGGGGGGCGCCGACCGGCACCAGGGTGAAGAGCGGCTCGGCCTCCTTGGCGATCGAACCGGGGGTGGCCTTGGGCGAGACCTCCAGCACGATGGCGTCGACCGGCGCGTCGAGCTGGACCAGCGACTGGCGCTTGCGCGCCTTGGTCAGCTGCTCGCGCACGGCCTCGCGGTCGTTGCGCTGGGTGGTCAGCTCCTCGATGATCTTGCCGTTCCACTGCTGGATGAAGACGTCGCGCTCGGCCAGCTGGGCCTGCAGGTCGTGGCGGTTGCCCTGCAGCTCGTTCTGGTTCAGGACCAGGTTGCGTTCGATGTCGATGCGGTCGCTGATGGCCTGCAGCAGGTTCAGCTTGCTGCCGACCTGCGTCGCCAGCAGCGAGGAGCGCATGGTCTCGATCTCGCGCACCACCTTCAGCCGCTCGTTCAGATGGACGCGGTCCATCTCGTATTTGGAGACGTTGGACTGCAGGCGGGCGAGCTTCTCCTCGTAATTCTGCATCTGCGACTGGTACTGCGCCTGGCGCTCGCGCCACAGCGCCTGCTGCAGCGTGCCGTAGCCATAGCGGTCGCTGCCCGCCACGAAGGGCTTGCCGTCATGCTCGGCCTCCAGCCGGGCGATCTGCGCGTCGGCGCTGGCAAGCCGGGATTCCAGCTGCAGGACGTCGGCCTGGGTGAAGGTCGGGTCCAGCGTCGCCAGTGCCTGGCCCTGGTGGACGACGTCGCCGGCGCGGACGAGGACCTGCTTGATCGCCGCCATCTCCAGCGGCTGGATCATCACGTTGGGCTCGGTCGAGATGATCTTGCCCTGGGAGGCGACGATCTTGTCCAGGTAGGACAGCGACGCCCAGGTGATCGCCCCAATGACGAACAGGGCCAGCAGATGCAGCGTGATGCGCGCCAGGAACGGATCGGGGGCGTTCTGGATCGCCTCCGTGTCCTTCTGGAAGGCGCCGACCGCCGCCTTGCCGCGCGCCTTGGCGCGCTTGTCGAGCGGGGAGGCCGGGTTGCGCGCTACGGCATCGTTCGCGGGGACGCGCGTCGTCTCAATTTTCGCAAGCTTCTGTGCGGTCAAGGGACGCGCTCCTAGATGTGCCGGTTCTGCTGGTGCCAGAGATGCTGGTAGATGTCGCAGCGCCCCAGCAGCTCGTCATGGCGGCCGCTGTCGACCACCTTGCCGCGGTCCATCACCAGGATGGTGTCGGACGGCACCAGCGACGACAGGCGGTGCGAGATCATGATCATGGTGCGGCCGCGGGCGATGTTCATCAGGTTGGCCTGGACGATCGCCTCGCTCTCGGCGTCGAGCGCCGAGGTCGCCTCGTCCATGATCAGGATCTTCGGGTTGGTCAGCAGGGCGCGGGCGATGGCCAGGCGCTGGCGCTGACCGCCGGACAGGTTGGACGAGCCTTCCTCCAGCATGGTGTCGAGGCCCTTGGGCAGCCGCTCCACGAACTCGTCGGCGCCGGCCAGCTGGATCACCTTCAGGATCTCGTCGGTCGTCGCCCCCGGCTTGGCGGCGGCGACGTTGTCGCGGATGGTGCCGGTGAACAGGAAATTGTCCTGCAGCACGACGCCGATCGAGGCGCGCAGATGGTCGAGGTCGTATTCGCGCAGGTCATGGCCGTCGATGCGGATCAGGCCTTCCTGCGCCCGGTGCAGCCCCTGCAGGAGACGGGTCACGGTGGTCTTGCCCGAGCCGGAGCGGCCCATCACGCCGAGGATGGTGCCTTCGGTGGCGGCGAAGGACACGCCGTCGAGCGCCGGCGGCGCCGAGGGGGCGTAGCGGAAGCGCACCTCCTGGAACTCGACCGTGCCGCGCAGCGGCGTGCGCAGGCCGCGGCCGGTGCGGCCCTCTTCCGGCGCGTGGTTCATGATCGTGCCCAGCATCTGGACCGAGATCGACACCTCCTGGAACTGCTGGACCAGCTGGGCCATCTGCAGCAGCGGCTGGGTGACGCGGCCGGCCAGGATGTAGAAGGCGATGAGCGCGCCCATCATCATGTCGCCGTTCAGCGCCAGATAGGTGCCGAGACCCAGCAGGCAGGCCATCATCAGCTGGTTCAGCGGCATGGCCACCGTCTGGCCGATGATCATGATGCGGCCGACGTCGAAGCGCTGTTCGGCGGCGCGGGCGACGCGGTGGTCCCACTCCTGCTTCTGGCGGGCGTCGAGCGCCAGCGACTTCACCGTGCGCATGCCGTGGATGTTTTCGATCAGGAAGGACTGCTGGCGCACCTCGGCCTGGTAGAGATCCTTCATCCGGCCTTTGATCAGCGGGATCATGATGCCGATGTTGATCGCCATCAGGATGGAGAAGGCCAGGACCAGGACGGTCAGCGGCACGCTGTACATGAACATGATCGGCAGGAAGACGACCAGCGAGACCGTGTCCAGCAGCGTCATGAAGAGCTGGCCGGTGAGGAAGGTGCGGATCCGCTCGGCCTGCTGGACGTTCTTGACGATCTCGCCCGACGACACCTTCTCGAAATAATGCATCGGCAGGCCGACGAGCTTGTTGAAGACCTGGACGTTCATCTTCGCGTCGATCTTCTTCGTCGCGTAGAGCATCAGGTACTGGCGCAGGTAGGAGAAGGCCGTCTCGAACAGGATGACGCCGACCATGCCGATCATCAGCACGCCGAGCGTGCCCAGGCTGCGGTGGACCAGCACGCGGTCGACCACCAGCTGGAAGAAGATCGGCACGGCGAGCGCGAACAGGCTCATCAGGATCGCGGCGATGCCGATGTCGCGGAAGATGCGCTTGTGGCGCAGGATCTCCACCACGAACCATTTCAGGCCGAAGGGCTGCTCGGCGTCGGCCAGGCCGTAGTCGCGCTTCAGCAGCACCACCTCGCCGGCCCAGGCCTGGCTCAGGCGGATGCGGTCGACCGGCAGGATCAGTTCCTGCCCGGCCAGCGGGTCCTGCAGGATGGCGACGTCGGTGTCGCCCTGCTTGCCGAAGCCGACCACCACCATCGAATTGCCGTTGCGCAGGCGCAGGATGGCGGGGAAGGCGTCGTGGAGCTTGCCCAGGTCGTCCCAGTCCAGCGTCGTCGCCTCGGCCTTCAGGCCGATCGACTTGGCAACGCGCAGAAGGCGCGCGGTGTCCAGCTCCTCGTTGCCGATGACGTTGCTGTGCTGAAGCCGCTCGGCCGAGACGTCGAGGCCGCGCTGACGCGCGACGACGGCCAGGGAATGCAGCCCGGTGTGGGCGCAGGGGACTTCCGCAGCAAGGGTCATGGGAACCGCCGTAAGGAATAAGGAGTGCGTCGCGAAAGCAAGGTCTTCATACCGTTCGGTCACCCGGCCTCGATCGACCATGCGCTCCTGGGGCCGGGGGCGCGACGAAGCGCGTGGCGTCCACCACTTGCGGACGAGACATAGCCACACGATTCCGCTGGAATAACAGAAGAAGCCCAACAGCGGCAAGCCATCTGTCCCAGGAGGCATCCGCCATCCATCATATGTCTCCCCCCATGTGTCCGTTGCGGCACATCCGCCCGCAGGACGAGATGCCGCTTGCGGCACCGCACGGTCGTTGCTATCGACCGGCAGGTCGGCTCTTCTGCCGGCAAGGACTTAACGCCAAGCGGTCAGCCCGATGAAAAAGCCTTCACGCAAGCAGGCCAAGGCCAGACGCCTGGCCATTCCGGCCTCCGTCCCACGGAGCGGGGCACCCGCCCCGGCCGAGGCGGACGCCGGCTTCGGCCGGGCGCTGACCCTGCACCGCGAAGGACGCACGGCGGAGGCGGAGGCCGGCTACCGCGCCGTGCTGGCCGGCGATCCCGGCCACACCAACGCCAACAACAACCTCGCCATCATCCTGCGCGCCCGCGGCGACTGGCAGGAGGCGCTGGACTGCTACCGCCGCGCGCTCGCCCGCAACGCCGCCGACCCCTTCGTCCACAGCAACCACGGCTGCCTGCTGCTCGACATGGGGCATGCCGCGGACGCGGAGGAGGCGCTGCGCACCGCCATCCGGCTGAAGCCCGACTATGCCGAGGCCCATTTCAACCTCGCCAACATCCTGCGCAACCGCGGCGACCGCGAGGCGGCCAAGGCCGCCTATGGCGAGGCGCTGCGCCTGAAGCCCGACATGGCGCAGGCGCTGTGCAACCTGGGCGACCTGCACAAGGGAGCGGTCGAGCTCTCCCGCGCGGTGGAATGCTTCGTCGCCGCGCTGAAGGCGGATCCGAAGATGGCCGAGGCCTGGAACAATCTGGGCGAGACGCTGAAGGAGATGGGCCGCATCGAGGAGGCGATCAACGTCTTCCAGAAGGGGCTGGAGGCCCATCCCGCCCACGCCCTGATGCATTCCAATCTCCTGCTGGCCCTGCACTACACCCCGGCCGTCCCGCCCGAGACCATCTTCAAGGCCCATGCGGTGTGGGGGCAGCGCCATGCCGACCCGCTGCTGCCCGCCGGCAAGCGCCACGCCAACCCGCGCGATCCCGAACGCCGCCTGCGCGTCGGCTATGTCTCGCCCGACTTCTGCGCCCATTCCGTCGCCTTCTTCGCCGAGCCGCTGATCCGCGAGCATGACCGCAAGCAGTTCGAGGTGTTCTGCTATCACGCGATCGCAAGATCGGACATGGTCACCGAACGGCTGAAGGGGCTGGCCGACGGCTGGCGGTCGCTGGTCGGGGTGGACGACGCGCAGGCCGCGGCGATGATCGAGCGGGACGGCATCGACATCCTGGTCGACCTGACCGGCCACACCGCCAACAACCGGCTGGCCCTGTTCGCCCGCAAGCCGGCGCCGGTCCAGGCGACGTGGCTGGGCTATCCCGACACCACCGGCATGCGCGCCATCGACTGGCGCTTCAGCGACGCCGTCGCCGAGCCGCCGGGCGAGGCCGACCGGCTGAGCAGCGAGCGCATCGTCCGGCTGCCGCACGGCTTCCACAGCTACCGCCCGCCGGTCGACGTCGCCCCGCCGGCCGAGCCGCCGTTCCGCGCCAACGGCCATGTCACCTTCGGCTCCTTCAACAACACCTCCAAGGTGACGGGAGAGGTGGTGCGGGTGTGGTCGGAGATCCTGAAGCGGGTGCCGGACTCCCGCCTGATCGTCAAGAGCGCCCAGATGGGCGACGAGGAGACGCGCCGACGCTACCTGAACACCTTCGTCCAATGCGGGATCGACGCCGGCCGCATCGAGCTGCTGGCCCGCATCGACGCCGCCGACGGTCACCTGCGCGCCTATGACCGCATCGACGTCGCCCTCGACCCCTTCCCCTACAACGGCACCACCACCACCTGCGAAGCCCTGTGGATGGGCGTGCCGGTGGTGTCGGTGACCGGCGCCAACCATGTCGCCCGCGTCGGCGCCAGCCTGCTGACCCATTGCGGGTTGAGCGAGCTGGTGGCCTCCGACGAGGCGGGCTACATCGCCATTGCGGCTGGCCTAGCCGGCGACCCGGAGCGCCTCGCGACCCTGCGCCGGACCATGCGCGACCGGCTGGACGCCGCCCCGCTGACCGACTACGAGGGCTTCGCCCGCGGGGTCGAGGCGGCCTACCGCGCCATGTGGCGGGACTGGGTGGCCCGCAGTGCCGCCGCCTGAGGACTGGAGGGAGGAACGGCGCGCCGCCTATAGCCCGCGCAGCGCCCCGTTGCCGATGTTTTCCAGGAACCAGCGGTAGGTGGCGGCGAAGCCTTCGCGCAGCGGCGTCGCGGCGGTCCAGCCCATCTCCGTCATCCGGCTGACCTCCATCAGCTTGCGCGGGCTGCCGTCCGGCTTGGAGCTGTCGTAGCGGAACCCGCCCTCATAGCCGACGACG
The DNA here is from genome assembly GCF_016595245.1 of Azospirillum endophyticum. GTDB lineage: Bacteria > Pseudomonadota > Alphaproteobacteria > Azospirillales > Azospirillaceae > Azospirillum > Azospirillum endophyticum. Next base: position 37,784 of record NZ_JAENHM010000069.1, on the reverse strand, counting down.
TCGCGGATCAGATCGGCCAGTTCGCGGATCGACACCTCGCTCCCGGTGCCGACATTGACATGCGGCTCGCCCGAATACTGCCGGGCCAGGAAGACGAGGCCGTCGGCCAGATCGTCGGCGAACAGGAACTCGCGCTTGGGCGATCCGGTGCCCCACAGCTCGACGAAGGGCTGCCCCTCCACCTTGGCGCGGTGGATCTTGGCCAGCAGGGCGGCGGCGACATGGCCCCCCTGCAGGTCGAAATTGTCGTTCAGGCCATAGAGGTTGGTCGGCATCGCCGAGATGAAGTCGCAGCCATACTGGCGCCGGTAGGCCTGGCACAGCTTGATGCCGGCGATCTTGGCGATGGCGTACCACTCGTTGGTCGGCTCCAGCGGGCCGGTCAGCAGGGAGTCCTCGCGCATCGGCTGCTCGGCCAGCCGGGGATAGATGCAGGACGATCCCAGGAAGACCAGCTTCTTCACCCCCGCCCGGTAGGCGCCGTGGATGATGTTGGTCTCGATCGCCAGATTGTCGTAGAGGAACTCGGCCGGCCGGGTGGAGTTGGCGAGGATGCCGCCGACGGTGGCGGCGGCGACGAAGACCAGGTCCGGCTTCGCTTCGGCCATCCAGTCCTCGACCTGCGATTGGCGGCGCAGATCGACGCGCTCGCGGCCGACGGTGATCAGCGCGCACGGCTCGCGCTCCAGGCGTCGGACGATGGCAGCACCCGCCATGCCGCGATGCCCGGCCACCCAGACCCGTTTGCCCTCCAGGGAGAAAAGCGATTCCGTCCGCACCCTGCGCCCCATGCCGCTATGAAAAGCCGCTGGTGTCGTAGCATCGGGCCGGCGGGGAATCCAGTCCGCTCCACTCGACTTGACAAGCGCCGGCCCGGCGCGGGATCGTCCGCCCGCTCTTCGGGCCGGCGCCCGGCAGCAGCCGACATGGGCCGCCGACGCGGGTGGCCAGAACAGGGTTCCATCATGATTCCGAACTTGGCGTTCACCTGGCAGCTCACGGAGGTCCACGGCTGGGGACTGGTGGGTGTCCACACCGCCCTCTACCTCGCAGACATGGGCAAGCCGCCGCTGCTGCTCGAAAAGCCGTTGATCGGCACCCTGCGTCCGGAAAACCGCGCCAAGCTGCAATCTCTGGAGGCCACCTACCAGCAAATCACGGCAATGGCCGACAACGCCAAGGGCCACATGCTGCTGCTGAAGGAGTTCGACCTCCTGCACGCGCTGGGCAACGGCTTTTCCATCGGAACTGCCTCCACCCGCTTCCGCGGCCGGCGCAACATCGGCGTCATCGCCTATGAGGACACCCGCTTCACGCCACAGGTGATGGCCCGCGCCCGCCAATACGACCGCATCGTCGTGCATTCGACCTACAACAAACAGCTTCTGGAAATCTGGGGCTTCGACAATGTCGGCCTCGCCTTCCAGGGCATCGACCCGACCGAGATGGTGGAGGCGGAGCCGAGCGGCCGCTTCGGCGACCGCTTCGTCGTCTTCTCCGGCGGCAAGCTGGAGTTCCGCAAGGGCCAGGACATCGTGCTGGCCGCCTTCCTTGCCTTCCGTCAGCGCCACCCTGAGGCGCTGCTGGTCACCGCCTGGCAGAATGGCTGGGCCGATGTCGCCATGACCATGGCGGAATCGCCGCTGGCATCGAAGCCGCCGCGCATCCTGCCCAACAAGATGGTCGACGTGAAGACCTGGGCCATGGAGAACGGCGCCGACGAGGAGGGCTTCGTCGATCTGGGCTTCCTCGGCCGCCACCAGATCGCCGGAATTCTGGCTGACTGCGATGCCGCCGTCTTCCCCAACCGCTGCGAGGGGGCGACCAACCTCGTCGCCATGGAGGCGATGGCCTGCGGCGTCCCGGTGGTGCTGTCCAACAACACTGGCCACCGCGACCTGCTGAAGAGCCCGGCCCAGGGCGACGATCTGTGCCTGACGCTGGACCGGCAGGTTCCGGTCGCCGACCGCGACGGCAGCCGCTTCGGCTGGGGCGAATCCTCGGTCGACGAGCTGGTGGAGGCGCTGGAGCACATCTACGCCGACCGTGCCGCCGCCAAGGCACGGGCCGACCGCGCCAAGGCCTTCATCCGCACCGAGCGGAGTTGGCGCGCCTTCGCCGAGGCGTTCGTCGACGCCACGCAGTGACCGTCCTTGATGGTCCCCCCTGGACTCCAAGGATCTGACGCCATGACGATGCCCGTGTCCGCGAATCTCCGGTCTGTTCCCTTGGCGACGCTGGACGAGGCCCTACGGGCTGCGCTGCGCGGGGATACCGCCCGGTTGCATGAGCTGTGCAGCCTCCATCCGGACTCCGCCGATTTCCGCCATCTGGCCGAGCTGAGTGCGGCAGGAAGGGTGGCTCTCGCCTCCCCTCACCATGCCCTGGAACGCGCCTGGGAGCACCATGGCGGCGAGCGGCTTCTCCTGGCCCGGGTGGCCTACCAGACCGCACTGGCGGTGGCCCCCGCCAACCGTGAAGCACTGAGCGGGCTTGGCATCTTGCGGATGCGCTTCAACGACATCCCCGGCAGCCTGACCGCGCTCACCCGTGCCGCCAACCTGCTGGGACCCACGTTGCAGGCCGCCGATCTTCACCAAACGGATCGGGAACTGGAGATCCGCTTCGGCATCCTGGCCGCCCGGGCATTATCCACGCTTGCCGACATGATCAACACGGCAGCCGACGTGGCGACGGTGCTGTCACGCCTGGCGCTTCCCTTCCGTCACGCCGCCGGGTTCTACCGGGAGCTGGGCATGCTGGTTGCCCGACGGGCGGTCGAGAGGATGAAGGAGGGCGATCCCATCCAGGCCGTCGCCCTGGGACGCTTGTCCGTCATTCTGGAGCCGGGACTTCCCGAAGCCTACTCCAACCTCGGCTATGCCAGCGAAATGGCCGGCTGCTACCCCCAGGCGTATCGCCCCTACCTGCGCGGCGCCCTGGCCAACACCGACCCCAGCCGGCGGGCTTACGCCTACCTGATGCTGAAGCATCTCTGCTTCAGGCTTGGCCTATGGGACCAGTTCGCCGACCTGCTGCCCCACAAGCGCAACTACGGGCCGTTGACCTGGTGGAACACCCTGCACCCGGCTCCCTTGTGGGATGGAGCGCTCAAGCCCGGCACCAGCATCCTGATCTACGCGGAATCCGGCTTCGGTGACGTCATCCAGTGCATCCGCTATGCCGATTATTTCCAAGCCCATGGCATGGAGGTCCACGTCGCCTGCGACCGCCGTCTGGTGTCGCTGTGCCGGCTGGTGCCGGGAGTGACCACGGTCCAGGCGCCGCCTTGCCGAATCGGCAACGTCGACTGGCGCGTCTGGTCTTTCGATCTGTTCTATATGATCGAGCGCGATCCGGTCCGAACCTTCAAGGCGGAAGGTTATCTTGACTTGGCCCGCGGCCCCGAGGTGGGGCCGGTGCTGGAGCGCCGCCCCGGAGAGCTGCTGGTCGGCATCAAATGGACGACCACCGATCCTGCCAAGGACCTGCCGCTCGACGCTTTCGCCAGGCTGCGCGTGCATCCGGGCATTCGCTTCGTCAGCCTGCAGCCGGAGCCGCCGCCAGCCGCCTCGATACTGACGGTCGAGCGTCCGCTCGACGGGTTCTTCGGCGATGCCGAGGATTCCTTCCTGGCCACCGCCCAGGTGATCGGCCAGCTCGACCTGGTCATCACTGCCGACAGCGTGATCACCCATCTGGCCGGTGCGCTCGGTGTCGAGACGTGGGTGGCGCTGAAAGCGGTGCCTGACTGGCGCTGGATGGTGGAGCGGGACGACAGCCCGCTCTACGACAGCCTGACCCTGTTCCGTCAGCCGCTGGGTGAAACCAGCTGGGATAGCGTGTTCGATGCGCTGGAAGCGGTAATGCGCCAACGCCTCGTTGCGGAGGCGTAAAGCAAAACGAGGAGCCTCAGCGCCCCACACCATCCAGCAGGCCGAGCAGACGACGGGATGCGGCTTCCCAGGTGAAGGCGTCCGTCAGGTGGCGGGCGGCATCGCGGCGCTCGCCATCGGGATTGCCGATGACGCGGGCGAGGATGTCGGCCGCCGCCGCCTCGTCCGGATGCCACCAGTCGAGGCCATGGAAGGGCGGATAATAGGCCTCGCTGTAGGGCATCAGCGCCGGACCAGTGATGGAGGGGATCAGGTGGGCGACGCGCGCGTCGAGATAGGTGGTGTAGGCGCTGTGGGCAGGGGCGATCAAGCCGGCGCCCAGGCAGCCCGCCCGCGTGATCGGCAAGTCCCAGCCCTCGCCATGCGACAGGCTGAGATAATGGGTCGCCGTGGCATAAAAGCCGGCCATTTGCCGCTCGTCGTAGCGGTCGGTGAACAGGGCGATGGGCGCTGCCTCCTCCAAACGGCGGCCGACGTCGGTGGCGCTGCGCTCCAGCAGACGACCGACCTGCCGGGCCATCGTCGCCCCGCCCTTGCCCACCTTCACGATCAGGATGGCGTCGTCGTCGGCACGGGTGGCGCGCAACCACACCCGGAACAGTCCGTCCAAATTCTTTCGGGCGACGAAGTCGGAAATGTTGAGGACGCGCACCCGGTAATCCATCACCCTGCGGCCGCGCGGCCCCAGGACCGTCAGGGGTTCGGCCGCCCGGTCCAGCGGGTTGGGAGCAATCCCCGGCGGGCAAACGCCGATGCGGTTTTCCGGATGGCCGGCGGCGATCCAGGCGAGCTTCGAGGACTCGGTCGGCACCACGACGAAATCATGAGCCCGGCTGCGCTCGGCCCAGCCGGCGGGAATGCGCGGCCCCTCGAACATGGTGTAGTTGACGGTGGGCAGGCCGGGAACCGGTTCCACCAAAAGCGGCGTGAGCACGCTCAGCACCAGACGAGGCCGCACCGGATTGCCGAGCCGACCGGCTGCGGCATCGAGAACCGGGTCGGCAAACGCAGGACGCCAGCCATCCTCTCCCGTCAGTCCGACCAGCCGCAAGGTCGTCCCACGCTCCATCAGGCTGCGCACGAAATGTTGGGCGAAATCACCGTAGCCCGACAGAACCGAGAAGGGCGCGCGCATCACCAGCCCGTCCGGTGCCTGGGGGTTTCCGACATCCGCGGCAAGGCGACGATACAGCCGGACCCGGGCAAGGAGGGTGGCGGCATCGCTGTCGGGCAAGGGTTCTCCCAAGGCTTGGAGCACCTGCTCGGCCAGATCCGGACGGCCAAGCGCCAGCCACGCGCTCGCCAGATGGGTGCGCGCGTCAGCCAATGCCGGCGCAGCGGCCAGAACCTCCTCCAGATGCCGGGCGGCGTCGGCCGATGCGCCGTCGGACAGCAGCGCGACCGCCAGCATCACGCGATGTGCTGGATCCTCGGGTGCAAGCCGGGCGGCCCAGCCGAGATGGCGGATCGCTCCCTCGCGGTCGCCCTGGCCATGCAACAGCCCTCCCAACCGGCTGTGCGCGTCGATCCGGCTGGGATCCAGCACGGTTGCAACGCGAAGATGGCCGACAGCCTGCACGCCGGCGCCGGCTTCCTGCTGCACCACCGCCAGATTGATTCGGGCCTGCGCGAACAGCGGGTCGACGCCCACCAACCGAAGCAGCCTGTCCTGCGCCTCGTCATAACGGCCAAGCTCGAACAGGATCACCCCAGTCAGATTGAGGGCGGCGGCATCACAGGGCGCATCGCACAGGACCGCCTCGGCCAAACCCAACGCCTCCTCGCGGTGGCCGGACCGGTAATGCTCGATGGCGCGCGCCGTGTCCTGTCCCATGGGTCCGATCGTCGTAGAAAATTCGTATCGGCCGCTTCGGGCCGGGCTGGGCCGGCATAGCATGGCCTCTTTTGGCCGGTCAACCAGCGCTCCGGCCGTCTGGAGCCAGGTTTCGCCACATGATGCTTGCCCTGCCTTCCCGCGGCACGCTAGGTAGCCGCGTCGCTCCATCCCGCGGCCGGCTCCTCCGCCTTCGAGGTTTTGATGTCCACGCTGCTCGAGCTGTTCTCCCAAGCCGTCACGCTCCAGCAAGCCGGACATCATGGTGAAGCGGCCCGGCTGTACCGGCGCCTTATGGTGCATGCTCCCGACCATCCGGCAATTCTGGCCAATCTGGCCGTCGCCGAAGCCGAAGAGCATAATATCGGCGGCGCCCTGCTCCTCCTGGATCGTGCCTTGCGGATCGAGCCCACCCTGGCCCAAGCCCGCAAGCAGCACGGCAGTCTGCTGCTGCAGGCAAAGAACCTCGCCATCACCCATTACAACGCCCAGCGCTTCCCGGAGGCCCTGCAGGCCATCCGCTTGACGATCCGCTTTGGCGACGACACTCCCCAGACCCGCGCCGTCTATGCCCGGCTGCTGGGCGAAGTGGGTGATCTGGGCGGCGCCGCGGCGGAGTATGATGCCCTTTTCGCCGCCTTGAAGTCCCCCGGCTCCGAAAATGGAGCGCCGCAGCTCGATCCGGCAGCCGGCGGCAACCTCGGCGTGGTGTGGAACGATGTTTTGCTGCTGGGCTGGAGCAGCCATCTGCTGTTGGGAGATCCGCAGTCCGCCGACCGCTACGCCCGGAAGACCCCTCCCTTCACCCTGTCGAACCGGCCGATCTGGGACGGCATCCCCAGGCCGGGCGCCCGCATCCTCTATGCCCTCGACATGGCTTTCGGCGATGCGTTCCAGTATGTCCGGCAGGTCGCGACCCTGAAGGCGCTGGGCATGACGGCGACCGTCGTATGCAACCGCAAGCTGACCCGCCTACTGGCACGCTGCCCGTTCATCGACCAGCTCGTCGCCTCGGGGGAGGCGATGCCGGAGCATGACGCTTGGCTGCTCAGCAGCCGCCATGGCGATCGGGTGAATGCCCATGGCACTGCCGGGATCACCTTTCCCTATATCCATGCCGAGCCGGGCCTGACCGCCATCTGGGCGGCGCGACTGGGAGCATCCGGACGCCTGAGGATCGCCACCAACCTCAGCGCCTCTTCGCCGTTGCGGGATCTGCCATTCTCCGTCCTGGAGGAGTTGGGCGGCCTCGACGGGGTCGAGATCCTGGACATCACCAAGTCGGGAAGCGCCCTGGCCGCCTTGCGGTCCGGTCCTCTTCCTGCCGGCGTCTCCCACATCGGCGATGCGCTCGACGCCGGCCCCGATGCCTTCGTCGAAACGGCCGCCGTTCTGGAGACGGTCGATCTGGTCATCACCACCGACACCTCAATCGCCCATCTGGCCGGCGCGATGGGCCGGCCGGTCTGGGTTTTCTTGCGCTTGATGGCCGACTGCCGTTGGGGCCCGCCCGAGCATCCGGCCCCCCATTACCCCACCATGCGGCTGTTCAGACAAACTGTCCCCGGCAGCTGGGCCGACGTGCTCTATCGTATGAAGCGCGACCTGGTGCCGTTGATCGAAAGTAAGGCTGGCAGTGGCTTCTGGCGTCTGCCCACCTGACACAGGGCCGGCGGCATCGCACGCACAAAGCCTGGTCAGCGTTTGCGCGCCACGAAGATGATCGGCGTTTCCCAATGCAGGCGCCGGGCAAGCCAGATCGCCGGCTCCAACAGGCCGGAGCGGTGGACGAAGGTGACGATGCGCTTGGCGACCGACAGCGCCGCCCAATCGCCGAAGCCCAGCGTGCGCAGGCGCTGCTCGAAGACGCTCCAGCCCCAGTCCAGCACCTCCAGCTTGCCGGGGTGGCGGCCGAGCCAGCGATCGAACCAGGGGCGGTCGATCAAATTGAGGGTGTCGACATAGGCCGGGTCGCGGCCGAACAGCCGGACATAGAGCTTGGCCAGCCCGGCCGGCATCCGCGGCAGCCACAGGATGCCATAATGCCCCTCCCACCAGGAGCCGTAGTTCGGTACGACGACCAGCAGCAGCCCGCCCGGCTTCAGCACACGCAGCGCCTCGTCCAGCACCGCCGCCGGGTCGCCGACATGCTCCAGCACGTTGGAGGAATAGACGATGTCGAAGCTGGCATCCGCGAAGGGGATCGCCTCGCCGGTGGCGTCGCGCACCGCGTCCTCCGGCAGGCCGTAATGGCCGATCAGCCGGCGGCAGACGTCGAGGGTTGAGCTGTATTCGCCCATGCTGGGCTCGATGCCGTGGATGTCCAGCCCATGGGCCGTGCGCCCGCGCACCACGGTCATGCCGCAGCCGGACCCGACCTCCAGGATGCGGGCCTTGTCCGCATCGACGCCGGCGGCCGCGGCGGTTCGCCGCAGTTCCGCCACCTGTTCGTCCGCGCGCGTCTCCGACAGCATGTCGCGCACGACGTCCCCCACCGGCACACGGGTGACGCCACCGATGAAGCCGCTGTCGATGTAGCCGCGGGACAGCAGCCGGCCCAACTCCTCCCAGTCGGGGGGTGCGATGCGCCTCTCCTGTCCCGCTACGGCATCAGCCATTCTTCGTCGCCCGGATCACAAAGATCGTGGCGCTCTTCATCCGGCCCAGCCGGTCCTGGATGCACTCGGCCTTGAAGCCGTTGCGCTCGAACAGCGCAACGATCTCCTCGATCGAATAGAAGGTCTTGTAGGGCGGATAATACCAATCCTCGACCTGTGCCTGGATCGACACGTTGTCGGCACGGCGGTTGATCTCCTGGCCCTTGAGGGCGCAGGCGACCTTGGTCAGCCCGGTGAAAAAGCCGCCGACCAGCTTGCGCCGGGCCGGCGTGTCCATGTAGGCGCGGCAGAAATGGCGCACGCCTTCATGCACCGGCGACAGCCAGGTCTTCAGGTAGAGGCCGAGATAGACGGTGCCGCCCGGCTTGGTGACGGCCATCAGGTTGCGCATGACCTTCATTGGGTCGGGCGCCATCATCGCCACGCCCCAGCACCAGACCAGATCGAATGGACCGAGGTTCGGGTCCAACTCCTGCAGGTCCTGATGATGGAACTCGATGTTGTCGCGGCCGAAGCGCTGGGCCTGCTGACGCGCGGTGGCGAGGCTGTCGGACGACACGTCGACCGACACAACCTGCTCCGCCATTTCCGACAGGATGACGGAGCAGATGCCGTGGCCGCAGCCTGCATCGAGCGCCCGGCCGATCTGCCGCTCGGTCAGGGTCTCCAGCATGTACTTCTTGGTCTCGTCGTAGATCGGCACGAAACGGGGCCAGAAGTCGTCGTAGAATTCTTTGGTCGCCAGATCCATGGGGGTGCCCTCCCGCCCGTTGAGGGCGTCGCTTTGGTCGGTTGGTGGTGATGGTCTTTAAGGGGTATCGGAAGACACCGTCCAGGGAGAATAGGGCCTGATCCGCTGGGCCGCCGCGTCCGGTTCGACGAACAGACGGGCGTCACGGTTCAGGAGGGCCGCCAGTTGGCTGTAGCCGCTCTGGGCGCTGACCCCCAGCACGTCGGCGTTCATCAGCACATGGAAGTCCTGCAGAAACTCCAACCCCGTCCACGGCTCCGCCGCCCCGTCCTTCGCCAGATCGGCCAGGGAGGTCGGCGCGAACTCCGCGAAATCGGCGATGGTCGCCGGGTCGTCGGTGGCGATGTAGAGCACCGGCCGGTCTAGCGTCGGCCACAGCGCCTTCAGCCAGTCGACATACCAGGAGGTCTCGGTGATGGTGTAGCGGAACCAGACGAAATCGCCGCGGCGGATGTGCAGGGCGACCACCGTGTTGCCCCGGCGTTTGAGCGCCTGCATCACCGGATCGACGTAGGGCAGCCATTCGGGCCGCGGCCGCAGCCAGGACTGCACCCGCTCGCGCCACTCCTCACGATGCTCGAACAGGAACAGGGGAGAGAGGATGTCGACGTCCGGACGCGGATCGTCGCGCCGTCCGGTCACCAGATCGTTCAGGATGCGCCGTCCGAAGGACAGTGGCTTCAACCCGCCCGATGGCTTGGGGTCGTCAAGCTCGAAGTAATGGCCACCGACCCAATCCGGCGTCTCGAGCCGGTAGCTGAATTTTTCGGCGTAGAGGCGCAACAGCACATATTCCAGCACATTGTGGGCAAAACGCCCGTGGGTGGCCAGCGTCGAGGAACAGACGCGCGGTTGCGAGGGATCGGGGTTCACCGGCCGGACCAACCGCCGTCCCTGCTTGGCCAGCACCTGTTGCAGCCCGGCAATCGACTTCACGGTGAAAAAGCGGCTGCCATGGCCGTGTACGCCGGCCAGAACCTCGACCGCATGGTCGACCTCGCCGGCTGCCAGCCAGCTTTCGGCGACAGCGGTCATGCATTCAAGGCGAAAGGTATTGGGATCGGCGACATGGGGATAGCGGTAGTCGGCGAAGAAGCGGCGCGACTCCTCATGGCGCCCCTGGCGCACCAGCAGAGCAGACAGCATGTCGATGGCGCCGGGAATGTCGGACCCGGCCGTGGTCAGCGCCAGCCGCAGCACCGCCTCCGCATCCGCTTCGCGGCCTAGGATGGTCAATACATCGGCCAAGCGGGTCAGGGCCTGCGGCAGCCCGTTGCGTGCGGCGCGGGCATAGCTCTCAGCCGCCGTCTCGCTCTGGCCCGCGGCATATTGCGCATTGGCTTGGTTGTACAAGGTGGCGGCCCGCTCCGGTTCGACCGCCAAGGAGCGGCGGAAACAGACCAGGGCCTCGTCCAGACGTCCAAGCTCCACCAGCCCATTGCCAAGATTGCCGAGGGCGGCGGCGAAGCCCGGTGCATGGGCAAGCGCATTGCGCTGGCTGGCCACCGCCAGTTCCACCGCTCCATACTGGCGTAGCGCGATGCCGAGATCGTGGAAGATGTCGGCGCGATCGGGCTGCAGCCGCAAGATGCGGCGAAAAGACGCTGCCGCCGCCATCCAATCGCGTGGCCCGCCCCGGCTGCACAGCAGGCTGGCAAGGCCGTGATGGGCCGCCTCCAGAGCCGGATCGAGGGCAAGAGCCCGGCGCTGGGACGCCGCGGCCGCATCGACCTGCCCCAGCGTCGCCAGGACGCCCCCCAGATTGCAGCGGACATCCGCCATTTCCGGGGCGATCGCCAATGCCGCACGGAAGCGCTCCGCCGCCTCCTGCAGACGGCCCTGGCGACGATCGGCCAGCCCCAACAGATGCAAGGCGGCGGCAGTGCGTGGATCCGCCTCCAAAATACGGGTAGTCAGCGTACGCACATCATCCAGCCGGCCGGCGCGGTACAGCTCAAGGGCGATCTGCAAGGCTTCGGCGACGGTGGGCATGACGATCCGTACAATGGGCGATCCGTTCGGCGTGGCCCGGACTTGCAGCATCGCCACGGCCGGCCGTTCCGTTCGGCGCGCACCCTATCGCCCCAGCCCCGGCGCTTCAACTCCGTTCATGGCCGCCGGGTCCCGTCACATGTTTGAACCTTGCCTTGCCCTGACCCTTTGAGGATAGTGCCCGATCATCAACGCCGTACAGATCAAGGGTCGGTCCTTTGCGCAAAGTTGCCCTCATCACCGGCGCCACCGGCCAGGATGGCGCGTATCTTGCCGAGCTTCTGCTGGGGAAGGGCTATATCGTCCACGGCATCAAGCGCCGGTCTTCCTCCTTCAACACGGGCCGGGTGGAGCATCTCTACCGCGACCCGCATGAGGAGGACGTGAGCTTCTTCATGCATTACGGCGACCTGACCGATAGCACCAACCTGATCCGCCTGGTCCAGCAGGTCCAGCCGACCGAGATCTACAATCTGGCAGCCCAGAGCCATGTGCATGTGAGCTTCGAGACGCCGGAATACACGGCCAACGCCGACGGCATCGGCACGCTGCGCCTCTTGGAAGCGATCCGCATCCTGGGGCTTGAGAAGACCGCGCGCTTCTATCAGGCCTCGACCTCGGAGCTGTACGGCAAGGTGCAGGAGACGCCGCAGCGCGAAACCACGCCCTTCTACCCGCGCAGCCCCTATGCCGCAGCCAAGCTGTACGCCTACTGGATCACGGTGAATTACCGCGAAGCCTACGGCATGCACGCCAGCAACGGCATCCTGTTCAACCACGAGGGTCCGACCCGCGGCGAGACCTTCGTCACCCGCAAGATCACCCGCGCGGTGGCGGCAATCGAGCATGGCCGCCAGGATTGCCTGTATCTGGGCAACCTGGACGCTAAGCGCGACTGGGGCCATGCCCGCGACTATGTTGAGGGGATGTGGCGCATCCTGCAGCAGGACGAGGCCGACGATTACGTGCTGGCCACCGGTGAAACCCACTCGGTGCGCGAGTTCGTCGAGTTGGCTTTCGGCCACATCGGCCGCGGGATCGAGTGGCGCGGCGAAGGCGTCGACGAGGAAGGCATCTGCCAGAAGACCGGCAAGGTGGTGGTCCGCATCGACCCGCGCTATTTCCGCCCGACCGAGGTCGACCTGCTGCTGGGCGACCCGACCAAGGCGCGCGAGAGGCTGGGCTGGACCCACACCACCGCCTTCCGCGATCTGGTTCGGGAAATGCTCGAATCCGACATGCGTCTGGCGGCCGACGGCGACGATCACCGCTGACCGCCTTCGCACGACCTGTAAGGCGCTGTCCATGACCGCAGGAACGACGGCCCGGAGCGAACCGAAGACCGCGCTGATCTTCGGCGTTTCGGGTCAGGACGGCGCCTATCTCGCCCAGTTGCTGCTGGGCAAAAGCTATATGGTCCATGGCACCTCGCGAGACCGCGAGATGTCGAGCTTCATCAACCTGCGGCGGCTTGGCATCTTCGGCCGGGTCGTCCTGCATTCGGCCGTGCTGACCGACTTCCGCAGCGTGGTCGAGGTGATCAGCCGGGTTCGCCCTGCCGAGATCTACAATCTTGCCAGCCAAGCCTCGGTCGGACTGTCCTTTGACCAGCCTGTCGAAACGCTCAACAGCACCATTTCCAGCACCATCAACATCCTGGAAGCGATCCGTTTCCTGGGCCTGGACACCCGCTTCTACAGCGCCTGCTCCAGCGAGTGTTTCGGCAATACCGAGACCCCGGCGGACGAATCCACCCCCTTCCATCCCCGAAGCCCCTATGGCGTCGGCAAGGCGGCGGCTTTCTGGGCGGTCGCCAATTACCGTGAGGCCTATGGTCTGTTCGCCTGCTCCGGCATCCTGTTCAATCACGAATCGCCGCTGCGCCCGACCCGCTACGTCACGCAAAAGATCATCCGCGGGGCTGCCGACATCGCCGAGGGCAAGGCCGAAGTCCTGGAGTTGGGAACACTGTCGATCGCCCGCGACTGGGGCTGGGCGCCGGAGTATGTCGACGCCATGGCTCGCATGCTGACTCGGGACGAGCCCGAGGATTTCGTCATCGCCACCGGCGAAACCCACAGGCTGGAGGATTTCGTCGCCCAGGCTTTCTCCTGTTTCGGGTTGGACTGGCGCCGGCATGTCAGCAGCAACCCGGATTTGCTGCGCCCCTCCGACATCGCCTTCAGCGTCGGCAACCCCGCCAAGGCGGCCCGGCTGCTGGACTGGCGCGCCGAGCGGCGCATGGCCGAGGTGGTCGCCGGCTTGGTCGAGGCCGAACTGCAGCAGAGGATGGGTTGAGATGATGGCTGCGTTCAGTCACAACACGATGACCATTGGCAACATTGTCACCGACTTGATGGCGCAAGCCACGGCACAGCTGGCAGCAGGCGATGCAGAGGGGGCACTTGCGATGGTGCGCGCCTGCCTGTCCTCGCAGCCCGATGATGCGCATGCGCTGCAGTTGTGCGGAATCATCGAGCGTTGGTTTCAGCGGCATGCCCAGGCATTCGCTCTGTTTGGCCGCGCCGTGCGCACTGCCCCCGGCGACGCAGCCATCCGCCGCAACCACGATGCCATAGTAACCGGAACCCTCGATCAGCTCGCTGGGCTGGTCGACAAAGAGCCGCTGCTGGCCAAGATCCTATGCGATCTGCTGCCGCAGGCATTGGTGGACGAGAGACACATCACGATTCTGGAGCGGATCCGCACCTCCGTACCGTTGCCCTTGCTGCATCAAGGCGCCGAGCATCACCGTGCCGGCCGATATGAAGAGGCAGCCACCCGGTACCGAGCGGTCCTAGAGATCGACCCCCAGCATGCCGATGCCCTCCATCTTCTGGGAAAAATCGATCATCTGCAGGGCGATCCGCTGCGCGGACTGCAGCGCATCGCGACCGCCTTCGATATCGGCGGCCTGCCACCGGAGGCGGAGCACTCCTTGCGAGCCTGTCTGCAGGACCTCTTCCAGGAGTTGAACCGCGCCTACACCGCCCAAGATTTCGTGGCGCTGCTGGAGCTATCTTCCAGCATCAAAGCCATGGGCGGGCGCCATCTCCCGACGCCCCACCGAGATTTGATGGGCGCGATGCTGCACAATGCCTCCTTTCCGCTTTACAACGAGCGCGGTGACCAGAGGCTGGCCTTGGCCTGTTCGGAAGCCGCTTTTGCGCTGACGCCGACTACCCAGATCTATGAACAACTCCTCCTGCTGCGGTTGAGCACGCGTGACTACGCCCGTGCCTGGAATCCCAAGGATTGGGCGTTCATCCACTCGTCCTCACCAGGGGTATGGGATGGTTCCGCCTGTGGCAGCTTGCTGGTCGTCAACACCAACGGCCTTGGCGATCTCCTTCAGTTCCTGCGCTTTCTTCCGCACGCGGTGCAGCGGGTCGGTCGCGTCCTCCTGCAGGTGCGTCCCGATGTGTTGCCCCTGGTCCGCCTCTCCCCGCTTGTGCGCAACGTGACAATCGTCCCGACCGGCACGCCGGCCGAGGCGGACAGCCAATGCGAACTGTTCAGCCTACCCAACATCCTCGGGCTTGATCCGTTGCGCGTGCCGCTGCCCGATCCGTCCTTTCCACTACCAGCCGATCTGGTTGCCGACTGGCGGCGTGTCGTGCGCCGCCGCGAACGCCCGCATATCGGTCTAGTCTGGTCAGGCTGGGGACCGCATGATCGGCGGTCGGTCGAGCTCGCTCCTCTTTTGCCTGCCATCGCCGGTAGCGAGGCGACCTTCATCGCCTTGCAAAACAATGCCGCCAAGGCCGAATTGCTGAAACAGCCCCTTCCCGATAATCTGCAAGATTTCGGTGTCCAAGGCCTGCTCAACCTTGCCGCCATCATGCTCGCCTGTGACTTGGTCGTCAGCGTGGACTGTGGACTCGCCCATCTTGCATGCACTTTGGGCATGGAGTCCTGGGTTCTGGTACAGCGTCACTGCGATTGGCGCTGGCACTTGGAAGGCGAGCACTGCGACTGGTACCCGCGCGCGCGTGTCTTCCGCCAAACCGAGCAGGGCGACTGGACAGGCGCAATCCGCGCGCTGGAGGACGCCTTGCGGCTGCGCTGCTCCGCCTCGGAGGCAGCCACAGTGACGGCCGCTATGCCGATAAGCGTGCCGTAACTCTACCATTCGTCCCATCGTCACGCCCCACATGGAAGCCCCGATGGCCGCCCCCAGCAAGCTCGTCATCAACGTCGAGGTGGACGACCGCACCGTCCTGTTCCCGGACGGCAAGTTCCTGTCCCACATCACCCTGCACGAAGACAAGGCAGCCGAAGGCAGCGGTATCGTCCGGCTGGACGGCGTTTTCCTGTTCAACGAAAGCCGGTTGGGGCCGGAGATCGTCTGTCTGGAGTTGGAGGATGCCCGCGAACTGGCCCGATCGATCCTGGACGCCGTCTTTCAGGGTCGGACACAGCATGTCCTCTCAAATACCGCCAAGATCGCGGTGATCTTCAATCCCAACGGCTTCATCCTGCGCTCGGGCGAGGGAGCGGCTTTGCGCGAGCTGTTCATCGGGTCGCCCGCCATCATCCGGCTGGCCCAAGGCATCTTGCGGATCGCCGATCGGCTGTCGGCCTCGCCCGCTCACTGACCCTGCCCCAACCGGCCGAACGGCCGGTCGCGTTCCGGTCAGGCGGCCTTCAGGAGAAAGCCTTCGATCGCCCGGACCGACCCCTCGTCATCGAACAGAACGCCGCATCGCTCAAGGATGCGCCGCCGGACTTGGGCGCGAAGCAGCGGATCGGTGCCGAGCCGGACCACCCGCTCGACATAATCGGCCGGATCGCTCGCCACGCAATCATCGATCCCCATCAACTTGTAGAAGCCCAGGGTGTGGCGCCCGCGCATGAAGGCACCGGGGCACGTCACCACCGGCGTGCCGAAGGCCAATGCCTCCAAACTTGTCTTGCCGCCGCTGTAATGGAACGGATCGAGCATGACGTCGGCGTCGGCGGTCAGCGCGATGAAATCCGTAGCTCCCAACCCCGGCAGCAGGAGGATACGGCCGGCTACGTCGGGTCCCTTGGCCGCCAGCCGTCGCACCAAAGCAGCGCCTTGGCCGCGCGGATCGACGAAGACGAGGATGCCGCTGCGGTCCCGCCGCAAAATGGCGATCAGAGCTTCGTCGTAGTCGGGATGAATCTTGAACAGGCTCTGTGGACAGAGATAAAGCCGGCCATCGGCCGGCAGGCCGAAATCGATGCGGGTCTTGCGCGGTTCGGCCAGCTGCGGGCGCCGGTAGCAGACGGTCGGCCCGGGCAAGCGGACCAGATGTTCGGTGTAATGGGCCTCGCCATTCTCCGGCTCCATCGCATCGCAGCTCAAGAAGCAGTCCAAGGTGGGAATGCCGGTGGTGTCCGGATGGCCCCAGGTCAGACATTGCAACGGCGCCAACCGGGCGAATGCGAGGAAGTAGGTGAAGGGCGACATGCCGATGTCCGTGTAGTAGAGGACATCCAGCTGTGCCTCGGCGATGATCCGCCGTGCGGCATCGAGTTCGCCCGGAACATCGACGGCCCGGTCCGCCACCATGCGCAGATGGCGTCGCAGGTCGTCTTCCGGCCCCGGTGTGAGGAACAGCACCACCTCGAAGCGTTCGCGCGACAACCGCTCGATCAGCCCCTCGTTCAGCATGCCGATGGTGTGATTGTAGAAGCAGTCGGAAATGAAGCCGACGCGCAGTCGCCGTCCGACCCCGTCCTCCAACCCGCCCGCTCGCCCGGACTCCCGATAATTGGACTCTCGGCAATGCGCGGCGGTGTAGAGCAGGGAAGGACAAGCCTCCCGGTACAAGGCGGCCAGTTCTCTGTTCAAGGCGAGATCATCGAGACCGTGATAGGAAAGGAAAAACGAGGTGACGCCGACCTCGCGCAGCGGGTCGGCGATGCGCAGGCCATGCTCACGGGCCTGCCGCAGCACCGCGGCGCAATGGGCGCGGCTTTCCTCGATCTCTGCTGTTGAGCAGGGGATGACCGGCAGGCTCAGCGCCTCGCGCACCAACAGTCCATCTCCTCCACCCAGACGCCAGGCCCGGCGGTAGGACCGCCGCGCCTCGTCCAGCAGGCCGGCACGTTGGGCGACGATGGCCAGCTTGCGGTACGCCTCCGCCATGCCGGGTTCCAGCGCCAGCCGGTGCTGCAACGGGGTGAGCGCTTGCAGGGCATGGCCCTGGTCGCCCAGACAGCTTCCCAACCCGTCGAGCAGCCGAGCATCGGCCGGTCGCAGCCGCAGGGCCCGATGGAACGCTGCGACCGCACCGGCCCTACGGCCAAGGGAGTGGAGCAGGACGGCCCGGTTCACCGCATAGACCGGCTGTCCCGGATCAAGAAGCATAGCCGTGCCGATATGGGCCAGCCCCTCCTCTGTCTGGCCAGACGCGCACAGGGCAGTGCCAAGCACATGCCGGGCGACGGCATGGTCGGGCACCGGCCGCAGCACGGCCCGTGCAAGCGCCGCCGCCTCCACAAAGCGCCCGGCGGCATGAAGCTGCTGGGCATGGGTGAGAACATCTTGGATCGAGGCCATCGGGAGCCAGTGAAGTGGGGACGAAGGACTGGCCCGCCATTAGCATTTGCGGGCACATAGCCGACCCTAGCCGGCTTCCATCCGGCTTTCCACCCCGGCCTCCCATCCGACAAACGCCGTGTCGTGGGGCCATGTCGAAATGTGCCCTTGCCGGGCGCATAAAAAAAGGGGCGCCCGGATGGGCGCCCCTCTCTCTTAGAAAGCTCTCCTGCCTCAGCCGAGGTTGAAGTTGGAGAGGCTCAAGACCGACCCGTTGTAGACACCGAGCAGACGCACCTCCGACGAGGTCACCTGACCGTCGCCGTTGATGTCGGTGACCTGGTACAGGCCGCTGTTCGTGCCGTTGTTGGCCAGCACCAGCGTGCTCGCACCGGCCGACGAGTTCGTCAGCGTGCCGAGAGCCGTCCGGAAGCCCGCCAGATCGGTATCGGTCAGGCTGCCGCTCACGACGGAGGTCAGGCTCACGAGTTCGTTGCTCATGCTGACGCCGTTGGTCGCAGCCGACGCCGTGGTCAGAGCCGCGTCGCCGTTCTTGTCCGCCACCGTCCGGGCTGCACCCGTGAGCTGCACCTGGTCACGCGACGCTTCGAAGTTCGTCACCGAGATGAAGCCGGTGTTCGAACCGGCCGTGAAGCCGGCGAAGGTCGAGTAGACCACCGTGTCGGTGCCCGCGCCCGAGGCCAGCGTCAGGCTGTCGCCCGCACCGCCCTGGAAGCGGATCGACCCGCTGGTAACCGTCACGACGTCGGTGTTCGCACCGCCGGTCAGCGTCTCGATACCCGACACGCTGATCGTGTTCACGGTGTCGCCCAGCGTGATCACGTCGTTGCCCGCACCGCCGATCAGCGATTCGATGCCGCGCAGCAGGACGGTGTTGCCGTTGTCACCCAAGGTGACGCGATCCGAGCCGGCGCCGCCGACCAGGATTTCGACACCCGTGGTCACCGTCATCGTCACGCCGGTGTCACCCAGGATGACGAGGTCGGACCCATTGCCGCCGGTCAGGACGTCGATGCCGCGGGTGATGACGGTGTTGCCGCCATTGCCGAGGAACGCCACGTCGGAGCCCGTGCCGCCGACCAGGAACTCCACCGCCGAGACCGTCATCGTCGTGCCGGCCGCGGCCGTGAAGACGATGTCGGTACCCGCACCACCGGTCAGCGTCTCGATGCCGCCGACGGTCAGGGTGTTCGGGGTGTCGCCCAGGGTGATGACGTCGAGCCCGGCGCCGCCGGTCAGCGTCTCGATGCCACGGGTCAGCAGGGTCGAGCCGGAGGTACCGGTGGTCACCACATCCGTGCCGGCACCGCCGACCAGGATTTCGATGCCCGTGTTCAGCTCCAGCGTCACGCCGGTGTCACCCAGGATGACGAGGTCCGAACCGGATCCGCC
This sequence comes from Azospirillum endophyticum, assembly GCF_016595245.1. Lineage (GTDB taxonomy): Bacteria > Pseudomonadota > Alphaproteobacteria > Azospirillales > Azospirillaceae > Azospirillum > Azospirillum endophyticum. Next base: position 18,769 of record NZ_JAENHM010000069.1, on the reverse strand, counting down.
GATCAGCGTGTCGATGCCGCGGGTGATCAGCGTGTTGCCACCCGAGCCCAAGGTGATGAGATCGGTGCCGGCGCCGCCGACCAGGAACTCGACCGCCGAGACCGTCATCGTCGTGCCGGTCGAAGCCGTGAAGACGATGTCGGTGCCCGTGCCACCGGTCAGCGTCTCGATGCCGCCGACGGTCAGGGTGTTCGGGGTGTTGCCCAGGGTGATGACGTCGAGCCCGGCGCCGCCGGTCAGCGTCTCGATACCGCGGGTCAGCAGGGTCGAACCGGAGGTGCCGGTGGTCACCACATCCGTGCCGGCACCGCCGACCAGGATTTCGATGTCCGCCCCCAGTTCCAGCGTCACGCCGGTATCACCCAGGATGACGAGGTCCGAACCAGAGCCACCGCGCAGCGTCTCGATGCCGCGGGTGATCAGGGTGTTGCCACCCGAACCCAGGGTGATGACGTCGGTGCCGGCGCCGCCCACCAGGATATCCACGCCAGAGACCAGCATGGTCGAGCCGGTGGTGGCGGTGAACAGGATGTCGGTGCCCGTACCGCCGATCACCGTCTCGATACCGCTCGCCAGCAACGTGCCGCCGGAGGTGCCGAAGGTGACAGCGTCACTGGCCGAGGAGCCGACCAGCGTCTCGACCAGCGACACCACCAGGGTGTTGCCCGCCGTGCCGCCCAGCGTGATGATGTCGCTCGCCGTGCCGCCGACCAGCGTCTCGATGCCGCTCACCAGCAGCGAGTTGGCCGTGTTGCCCAGCGTCACCAAATCGGTGCCGGCGCCGCCGGTCAGCGTCTCGATGCCGCGCAGCAGCACCGTGTTGCCGGCCGTGCCCAGCGTGACGACGTCGGTGCCCGTGCCGCCGATCAGGATGTCGATGGCCGATGCCAGCAGCGTCGTGCCGGCCGAGCCGAGGAACACCAGATCGGTGCCCGAACCGCCGGTCAGCGTCTCGAGCAGGTTGACCGACAGTGTGTTGCCCAGCGTGCCCAGCGTGACGACGTCGGTGGTCGCCGAACCGGTCAGCGTCTCCAAAGCGGAGACCAGCAGGGTGGCGCCGACCGTGCCCAGCGTCACGATGTCGGTGGCCGTACCGCCCGCCAGGGTCTCGATCGCCGCAACCAGCAGGGTGCTGCCGGTGTCGCCGAGCGTGATGGCGTCGGAACCGGCGTTGCCGGTCAGGGTCTCGATGCCGCGCAGCAGGAGGGTGTTGCCACCGGTGCCCAGCGTGACGACGTCGTTGGCCGTGCCGCCGACCAGGATCTCGATCCCGGACACCAGCAGCGAGTTGCCGGCGGAGCCGAGGAAGATCACGTCGGTGCCGGTGCCGCCGGTGATCGTCTCGACCAGGTTGGCGAGCATGGTGCTGCCAGCCGTGCCGGTGAAGATCGCATCGGTGCCGGTGGAGCCGGTGATCGTCTCCAGGGCGGAAACCAGCAGGGTGCCGCCGGCCGTGCCCAGAATGACGACGTCGGTGCCAGCACCGCCGGTGACCGTCTCGAGCAGGTTGGCGAGCAGGGTGTTGCCCGTCGAGCCCAGCGTGATGATGTCAGCACCAGCCGAACCGCCGGTGATCGTCTCCAGAGCCGAGACCAGCAGGGTGTTGCCGGCCGTACCACCCAGAGTGATGACGTCGGAACCCGAACCGCCGATCAGGGTCTCGAGGTTGGCGAGCAGCACGGTGTTGCCGGTGTTGCCCAGCGTGACGACATCGGTGCCGGCGTTGCCGTTCAGCGTCTCGATGCCACGCAGCAGGATGGTGTTGCCACCGGTGCCCAGCTGGATGGAGTCGCTGCCCGTACCGCCGACCAGGATCTCGATCCCCGACAGCAGCAGGGTGTTGCCGGCCGTGCCGGTGAGGAAGACCAGATCGCTGCCGGTTCCACCGGTCAAGGTCTCCAGACCGGAGGCCAGGATGGTGTTGCCGTTTGTGCCCAGCGTGACCACGTCGGAACCAGCCGAGCCGGTCAGGGTCTCGAGCGCCGACACCAGCAGGGTGGTGCCAAGCGTGCCGCCAAGCGTGACGACGTCGTTGGCCGTACCGCCGATCAGGGTCTCCAGATCGGTCACCAGCAGGGTGTTGCCGGTGTCGCCGAGCGTGATGACGTCGGTGCCGACATTGCCGGTCAGCGTCTCCAGGCCGCGCACGATGACGGTGTTGCCCGCCGTGCCCAGCGTGACGACGTCGGTGCCTGCACCGCCGATCAGGAACTCAAGGCCGGAAGCCAGCAGCGTGCTGCCCGACGAGCCCAGGAAGACCAAGTCGCTGCCGGAGTTGCCGGTGATGGTCTCCAGGTTGGAGGCCAGCAGGGTGCCGCCCACCGTACCGAGCGTGATGACGTCGGAGGTCGTCGAACCGGTCACCGTCTCGAGCAGCGACACCAGCAGGGTCGAGCCGACCGTGCCCAGCGTGACGACGTCGGTGCCAGCACCACCCGTCAGCGTCTCCAGGATCGAGGCCAGGATGGTGTTGCCGGACGAGCCCAGCGTGACCACGTCGGTGGCCGCCGAACCAGTCAGGGTCTCCAGCGCCGAAACCAGCAGGGTCGAGCCGGTCGTACCCAGGGTGATGACGTCATTGGCGGTGCCGCCGATGATCGTTTCGAACAGCGACACCGTGGCGGTGTTGCTGGTGTTGCCCAGGGTCAGGACGTCGGTGCCGACGTTGCCGGTCAGCGTCTCGATGCCGCGCAACAGGACCGTGTTGCCGGCCGTACCGAAGATGACGGCGTCGTTGGCGGTGCTGCCGACCAGGATGTCGATGCCCGACACCAGGAGCGTGTTGCCGGCCGTGCTGCCCAGCGTGACCAGTTCCACACCAGTGCCGCCGATCAGGGTCTCCAGACCCGAGGCCAGCAGGGTCGCACCCGCCGAGCCGATGGTGACGACATCGGAACCAGCCGAGCCGGTCAGGGTCTCGAGCGCCGACACCAGCAGGGTGGTGCCAAGCGTGCCGCCAAGCGTGACGACGTCGTTGGCCGTGCCGCCGATCAGGGTCTCCAGATCGGTCACCAGCAGGGTGTTGCCGGTGTCACCGAGCGTGATGACGTCGGTGCCGACATTGCCGGTCAGCGTCTCCAGGCCGCGCACGATGACGGTGTTGCCCGCCGTACCCAACGTGACGACGTCGGTGCCAGCACCGCCGATCACATATTCCAGACCAGCCACCAGCAGCGAATTGCCGGTCGAGCCCAGGAAGACCAGGTCACTGCCGGCACCGCCGGTAATGGTCTCCAGGTTGCTGGTGAGGATGGTGTTGCCGACCGTGCTCAGCGTGATGACATCCGTACCGGCGTTGCCGGTCAGTGTCTCGAGCAGCGACACCAGCAGGGTCGAGCCGAGCGTGCCCAGCGTGACGACGTCGGAGCCGGCACCACCCGTCAGCGTTTCGACGCCGGCCACCAGAACGGTGTTGCCGAGGGCGGAGCCGAAGGTGACGACGTCGGAACCAGCCGAACCGGTCAGCGTCTCGATGCCGGTGACGAACAGGGTGCTGGCGGCATTGAGGGTGAGGACGTCGGTAGCGGTGCCGCCGATGACGGTCTCAAGCGCCGAGACCAGCATGGTGTTGCCGGTGTTACCCAGCGTCACGATGTCGGTGCCGGCGTTGCCGGTCAGCGTCTCGATGCCGCGCAGCAGGACCGTGTTGCCGGCCGTGCCGAAGGTGACGACGTCGCTGCCGGTGCTGCCGATCAGGATGTCGATGCCCGAAACCAGCAGGGTGTTGCCGGCCGTGCCGCCCAGCGTGACCAGTTCCGAACCGGTGCCGCCGACCAGGGTCTCCAGACCCGAGGCCAGCAGGGTCGCACCCGCCGAGCCGATGGTGACGACGTCGGAGTTGGTCGAGCCGGTCAGGGTCTCGAGCGCCGACACCAGCAGGGTGTTGCCAGCCGTGCCGCCCAGCGTGACCACGTCGGTGGCCGTGCCGCCGATCAGGGTCTCCAGATCGGTCACCAGCAGGGTGTTGCCGGTGTCGCCGAGCGTGACGACGTCGGTGCCGACATTGCCGGTCAGCGTCTCCAGGCCGCGCACGATGACGGTGTTACCCGCCGTGCCCAGCGTGACGATGTCGGTACCGGCACCGCCAATCACATATTCCAGGCCAGCCACCAGCAGCGTGCTGCCGGTCGCGCCCAGGAAGACCAAGTCGCTGCCGGAGTTGCCGGTGATGGTCTCCAGGTTGGAGGCCAGCAGGGTGTTGCCCACCGTGCCCAGCGTGATGACGTCAGTGCCGGCGGTGCCGATCAGCGTCTCGACCGCGGACACCAGCAGGGTGGCGCCGCTGGTCACGGTGACCACGTCGGTGCCGGCGCCGCCGGTCAGGGTCTCCAGCAGGGAGGCCAGGATGGTGTTGCCGCCGCTGCCCAGCGTGACGACGTCGGAGGCGCTCGTGCCGGTCAGCGTCTCGATGCCGGACACCAGCAGGGTGGCGCCGCTGGTCAGGGTGACCACGTCGGTGGCGGTGCCGCCGATCAGAGTCTCCAGCGACGCAACCAGCAGGGTGTTGCCGGTGTCGCCGAGGGTGACCACGTCCTTGCCGCTGTTGCCGGCCAGCGTCTCCAGGCCACGGACGAGGATGGTGTTGCCAGCGGTGCCGCCCAGCGCGATGGCGTCCGAGTTGGTCGAGCCGACCAGGATCTCGACCTGCGAGACCAGCAGGGTGTTGCCGGCGGTGCCGCCCAGCGTGACGAGGTCCGAACCGGCAGAGCCGGTCAGGGTCTCCAGGCCGGACACCAGGATGGTGGTGCTGGTGGCGCCCAGCGTGACGACGTCAGAACCGGTCAGACCGATCAGCGTCTCAATGCCGGACACCAGCAGGGTGGCGCCGCCGGTCAGGGTGACCACATCGGTGGCCGTGCCGCCGATCAGCGTCTCCAGCAACGTAACCAGCAGGGTGTTGCCGGTATCGCCGAGGGTGACCACGTCCGAGCTGGTCGAGCCGGCCAGCGTCTCCAGGCCACGGACGAGAATGGTGTTGCCGGCGGTGCCGCCCAGCGCGACGGCGTCCGAGTTGGTCGAGCCGACGAGGATCTCGACCAGCGAAACCTGCAGGGTGTTGCCGGCGGTGCCGCCCAGCGTGACGACGTCAGAACCGGCAGAGCCGGTCAGGGTCTCCAGGCCGGACACCAGGATGGTGCTGCTGGTGGCGCCCAGCGTGACGACGTCAGAACCGGTCAGGCCGATCAGCGTCTCGATGCCGTTGACCAGCATGTTGGTGGTGCCGGCCGTGCCCAGCGTCACCACGTCATTGCCGGTGGTGCCGGTCAGGGTCTCCAGGCCGGACACCAGGACGGTGCCACTGTTGGCGCCCAGCGTGACGACGTCGGTCCCGGATTGGCCGAGGATCGTCTCGATGCTGTTGAGCAGCAGGGTGCTGCCCGCGGTGCCGATAGTGATGGCGTCGCTGGTGGACGACCCGGTCAGGGTCTCGACGAAGGCGACGGTCAGGGTGCCGCCCACGGAGCCAAGCGTGACGATGTCGGAACCGGCGTTGCCGGTGACCGTCTCAAGCAGGCTCACCAGGAGCGTGCCGCCAGCGGTGCCCAGCGTCACGACGTCGGTACCGGCGTTACCGGTGATCGTCTCGATCGCGCTGACCAGGAGCGTGCTGCCGGCGGCGCCCAGCGTGATGACATCGCTGGTGGTGCTGCCGGTGACCGTCTCAAGCAGGCTCACCAGGAGCGTGCCGCCGGCGGTGCCCAGCGTCACGACGTCGGAGCCGGCGTTGCCGGTGATCGTCTCGAGCGCCCTGACCAGAAGCGTATTACCGGCGGTGCCAAGCGTAATGACGTCGGAGCCGGCGTTACCGGTGATCGTCTCGAGCGCACTGACCAGGAGCGTGTTGCCGGTCGTGCCGCCGCTCAGCGTGATGACGTCGGTACCCACACCGCCGGTGATCGTCTCAAGCAGGCTCACCAGCATCGTGGAACCGGACGCACCGACGGTGATCACGTCGGACGTGGTCGAACCGGTGATCGTCTCAAGCACGTCGACCAGCATCGTCGCGCCCGTCGTGCCGAAGGACACCACATCGGAGCTGGTGCTGCCTACCAGGGTCTCAAGCAACGAAACCTGCAGGGTGGTCCCCGCAGTCAAGGTGACGATGTCGGTATAAGTCGTACCAATCACCGTCTCCAGAAGCGAAATCGACACCGTGTTACCCGCGGTCGAGCCGAGGGTAATGACGTCCGAGGCCGAGCTTCCGATGATCTCCGAGTACTGCCCCAGCTCTAGGGTCGTCCCCGCGGTAATATTGGTCGCTATATTATAGGTTCCAGCCATACTAGTCCCCTTCAGGTTTGGTTCGCCGGCGGATGAACCACTTTAGAGGTGTGCGCCGCGCCAGGGCTGAAGGCAGGCAGATTCAGCCCTGGCGCGAGCTAACACACCGTGCCCTTGTTATCCGAAGGAACCAATCCATGGCAACGCGTTTCTACCGAAATGAGTAGCCTCTGCCTCTTGTCGCGCGGACATGTCACGCGAAGGAGGTAGACAGGGCAGCCGTCACCCACCCCAACGCCTTGTAAGGCCTGGCAAAATGGCCGGCATGGCAAATGCGCCACAGACGACGATAAGAGGTGACGTATGGCCAAGCCACTGCTGCCCTGCAAGACCGCAGCGGTTTCTTTTCTCGAATCGATCATCGCATGACCTGTTTCGGCCGAAACTTGTCATACCAAACACCCGTCGTAGGACGTTTCTGTTGCATTTTGTTAACATAGACTGCGCCTGCCCCTTCCAGACCTCAGGATGGGCTTGGAGAAATCGCGAGCAGCCGCTATTCCGTTGCAGCGACCGGGCAGCATATCGCCGATGTGCCCGCGGACGCTGACCAATGACCTCCATGGCGTGCAGGACGACGGACCCAAGGTATGGCGACCATCCAGGAAGCACTCGCCGTTGCGGTGCAGCAGCATCAACACGGCCAACTGGCCATGGCCGCGCGGATTTATGGCCGCATCCTCGCACTTGATCCTGCTCATTCCGACGCCCTGCACCTGATGGCGCTGATCATCCGGCGCGGCGGCCAACCGCAAGCCGCCTTGCGGATGATGCACCGGGCTCTGCTCCTTGCGCCGGACATCGCCGAACTCCGCCTCAATCTCGGCAATCTGTTGCGCGAACTCGGGCTGGGAGCGGCGACGTCCTACCGCAGCGCGATCGCCCTGCGCCCGGATTTGGCGACGCCCCAGGAAAGCCTGGGCGGGCTGTTGCGCGCGCAAGGCCGTCTCACCGATGCCGAAGGGGTCTATCGGCGGGCAATCCACCTCAATCCGGCCGGCACGGAGGGGCACAACGGGCTGGCCAACGTCCTGCAGGAACGCAACATCCTGGACGGTGCCGTCGCCGCCTACCGCCGCAGCTTGGCCATCGACCCCGCACACATCGCCACCTGCAACAATCTGGGCATCGCGCTGCGCGGGCTGGAGCGCCCGGCCGCGGCGATGGCTTGGCACCGTCGCGCCGTCATGCTCGACCCGACCTTCGCCGCCGGCCACACCAGCTTCGGCTTGTCCTTGCAGGAGCAGGGACGGCTGGAGGCGGCTGCGCAAGCCCATGTCCGCGCCATCGCCGCGGATCCGGCCTTCGCCGGCGGCTATGCCAACCATGCCAATGCCCGGCTGAACCAGAACAGGGCGGACGAGGCCATCACCGGCTTCCGCCGCGCCATCCTGGTCGATCCGGCAAGCCCCGACGCCCACCGCAATCTCGGCATGGCACTGCTCGTCGCCGGCCGTTTCGATGAAGGCTGGCGTGAATATGAATGGCGCCTGCGCTGCAAGGACGCCCCGACCCACGCCACCCTGTCAAAGCCGCGCTGGACGGGCGAGCCGCTGGACGGACGCCGCATCCTGCTGCACGGCGAGCAGGGGCTGGGCGACGCCCTGCAGTTCTGCCGCTACGTGCCGATGGTGGCGGCACGCGGCGGCCGGGTGATCCTTGGCCTTCCGGCGGCGCTGGAGCGGGTGATGGCAGGACTGCCCGGCGTGGAGCGCTTCGTCAGCGGGCAACTTTCCACCGACGCCTTCGACCTGCACCTGCCGATGCTGAGCCTGGGTGAGGTGTTCAGGACCCAGATGGACAGCATCCCGCACCGCGTGCCCTACCTGTCTGCGGAACCGGAACTGGTGTCACGCTGGGGGGATCGGCTGGCGGGGCTGAGCGGGCTGAAGGTCGGCATCGTCTGGGCCGGATCGCCCACCCACGGCAACGACCGCAACCGCTCCATCGGGCTCGCCCCCTTCGCCAGGCTGGCCGCCATCCCCGGCGTCAGCCTCGTCTCCATCCAGAAGGGGCCGACCGAAGGACAGGCCGCCGACCCGCCCGGCGGCTTTCCCCTGCTCAACCTCTCCCCCGACATCAGGGACTTCGCCGACACCGCCGCCATCATGGCAGGCCTCGACCTCGTCGTCTGCGTCGACACCTCCGTCGCCCATCTCGCCGGAGCCCTCGGCGTCCCGGTCTGGGTGCTGGTCCCCTTCGCTCCAGACTGGCGATGGATGCTCGACCGCCAGGACAGCCCCTGGTATCCAACCATGCGACTCTTCCGACAAACAAGGCCGGGGCACTGGCAAGAGCCCCTCGGCCAACTGGAACATGCCCTGCGCGAGCACACCGCCCACTCCACCCACAGCCGAACCGGACCTTCCGACATGCCGATCCTGGCGCCCGTCTCCTGGGGCGAATTGCTGGACAAGATCACCATCCTCGACATCAAGGCGGAACGTATCGCCGACGCCGACAAGCTGGCCAACGTTCGGCGCGAGCGTGAAGCGCTGATGGCCGTGGCGGCACAAGCCGACACCAAGCGGCCGGATGTGGCGGTGCTGATCGACGATCTGCGTGCGGTCAACACCACACTGTGGGTGGTCGAGGACGAGATCCGCGACTGCGAGCGCGCGAAGGATTTCGGCCTGCGCTTCGTCGAACTGGCCCGTCAGGTCTACCACACCAACGACCGCCGGGCCGCGTTGAAGCGCGACCTCAACCGCCTGCTCGGCTCCGAGTTGGTCGAAGAAAAATCCTATCAGGCCTATTGAGGCCCGAACGCCCTCATTCCCGCCAACCGAAGGGTCCTGTTCCATGACCGCCGCCGACACCACCGCCGGGACCGCCAGCCTTCCGCGTGAGCAGAGCACCCCGGACGATCGTGCCGTGGAACAGCGCCTGTCGCAGATCCTGGAACTGTGCCGGACCGGCCGGCCGGAGGAGGCCGAGGGACCCTACCGCGAGATGCTCGGCACCCCGCCGCGGGATGCAGCCGGGCTGCTGTCGCTGGCCGAAGCCGCCCGCATCCTGGGCCGGCCGGTCGAGACCGTGGCCTGGGCGGAAGCTGCGGTGCGGTTGCAACCGGACAGGGCCGAGGGTTGGAGCGTGCTGGCATTCGCGTTCATCGCCGCCGGCCGCCCCGACGACGGCTATGCGGCGGCGGCCGAGACGCTGCGGCGGGCCGGGGCGGCAGGCGGAACAGCGGCGATCCAGGCACACCGCGCGCAGGCGCTCGCCCGGCTGCGCCGCGGCCAACTGGCAGAGGCGGCGGCTGCCTGCGAAGAGGCCCTGCGCCTTGCCGGCACCGTCGCCCAACCGGCCCAGGGGCTGCGTCAGGCGCAGGCCGAGACGCTGGGCACCCTGGCACTGGTCCGCACGCTGGAGGGGCGGGCCGAGGAGGCCGAAGCGCTGTTCCAACGGGCACTGTCGCACCGACCGCTCCTGCCGGAAATCCTGGGCAACCACGCCTCGCTGCTGGCCCGGCTCGGCCGCGACGAAGAAGCGCTGGAACAGGCCGAGCAGGCGGTGGCGTTGCGCCCGCGGCTGGCGGGAACCCTGCACCTGATCGGCACCCTGCACCACCGCGCCGGCCAGCCGGAATCGGCGATCGCCGCCTTCCACCGGGTGCTGGCGGTCGATCCCGGCCATCTCGACGCCCGGCTGCGGCTGGCCGACAGCCTGCGCGTCGCCGGCCATTGGGAGGAGGCGGCCGTCGTCTGCCACGATGGGTTGGCACGCATCGCAAACCCGGACGATCCCGGCCGGACGGCACTGCTGGCCAATCTGGGTGCCGCCCTGCAGACCGGTGGCGACGCCGCGGGCGCGCTGGAGGCCTACCGTGAAGCGCTGCGCCTCGCCCCCGATCTGCCGGAGGTCCACAACAACCTCGCCCGTCTGCACCAGGAAACCGGGAACCCCGACGCTGCCATCGAGGCGTTGCGCCACGCCACGAACGGACGGACGGCCGACATGCCGCTTCCGCTGCGCCGCGCCCTGCTGTCGCTGCTGATCGCCGCCGGCCGGACCGCCGAAGCGGAGGCCGAGGCCTTCGGCATCGCCCGCACGGCACCGGAGGACGCGGAATTGTGCTTCGGCATCGCCGCGCTGTTCCTGCAGGGGGGCCGGCGCGACCAGGCCCTGCCCTATGTGCGCAAGGCGATCCGTCTCGCTCCCGATGTGCCGCGCAATTGGATCGCCTTGGTTGAGGCGCTGCGCGACGCAACCCTGCCGGAACAGGCCGATGGAGCGGATGAAGGATTGCGCGCCGACCTGCTGACAGCGCTCGGCCGCCCGGAGGTGGAGGGTGCCGGGTTGTCGCGCGCCATCGCCGGCGTCCTGATGGCATCGCCCATTCTGCGCCATCTCGCCGCCCTGCCGGAGGATGAGGGACCTGCCCTGGATGAGGCCAGCCGCACCCTGCTGGCCGACGGCTCGCTGGCCGGGCTGGCGGAGGATGCGCTGCTGCTGGCCCATCTGCGCGCCGCCCCGGTCTGCGATCCCGCCCTGGAGCGGGCAGTGACCCGGCTGCGCCGGGTGCTGCTGCTGGCGCTGACCGGCCCCGGCCTGCCCGACCGGCCGGCCTGGCGTGCCCTGTGTGCCGCCATCGCCGAGCAGTGCTTCCTCAACGAATACGTCTTCGCCGAGACCGACGGCGAGTTCCAGGTACTGGCGGTGCTGGTCCGCACGGCCGAAGCGGCCCTGGATCGCAACGAGCAGCCGCCGGCGGTGCTGGTCGCCCTGCTCGGCGCCTACCGGCCGCTCTACCACTGGGAGCGGGCGACCGCCCTGCAGGCCCTCTCCTGGCCCGAGGAGATCGCCCAACTGCTGGACCGGCAGGTCACCGAGCCGCTGAACGAAGCGGCGATCCAGGCGGAACTGCCGGCACTGACACCGATCGACAACCCGGTATCGGTCGGCGTGCGCGCCCAGTACGAGGAAAACCCCTATCCGCGCTGGATGAGCACCGGCCTGCTGCCGGAGCCGGTGCCGCTGCCGCGTTTCCTGCACGCCCTGTTCCCGTATGCCACCCTGCCCGCCTCCCCTGCCTGGGACGCGCCGGGCTGGGAGGCGCCGGAGGTGCTGGTCGCCGGCTGCGGCACCGGGCGCGAGGCGGTGTGGGCCGCCTCCACCTTGAAGAACGCAAAGGTGTTGGCGGTCGATCTCAGCCGCCGCAGCCTCGCCTACGCCACCCGGCAGAGCCGGCGGATGGGCCTGACGGGCATCGAGTTCGCCCAGGCCGACCTGCTGGAGCTGGGAGCGCTGGGCCGCCGCTTCGACGTGGTCCACAGCGTCGGCGTCCTGCACCACATGGAGGACCCAATGGCGGGTCTGCGCGTATTGCGCAGGCTGATGCGACCGCATGGCGTGATGGAGGTCGGCTTCTACAGCGCCGCCGCCCGCCGACCGATCCTGGCAGCGCGCCAGTTCATCGCCGAGCGTGGCCATCCGCCGACCCTGGAGGGCATCCGCCACGTCCGCCGCGATATCCTGGCCCTGCCGGAGGGCCATCCGGCGCGGGCCGTCGTCCGGTCCCCGGACTTCTACGGCACCAGCGCCTGCCGCGACCTGCTGATGCATGTGCACGAGTTGCACGTCACCCTGCCCTGGCTGGCCGGGGCGCTCGATACGCTGGGCCTGGAGTTCCTGGGCTTCCGGCTGGCCGATCCGGCGGTGGCGGCGCTCTACCGCAAGCGCTTCCCCGAGGATCCGGCGATGACTTCGCTGCCCCGCTGGGACCGACTGGAGGCGGAGCATCCGATGATCTTCGGCGGGCTGTACCAGACCTGGGTGCGGGTGCGGGAGTGAGGTTCCATATCGGGGAAAAGAGGGATAATCCGCATGGCGGGGTCATCCCCGCACAAGAGCCGGATGCCGAAGATTTCTTGATGGTTGTCGGTTGCTTGTCCGGCACAAGCATCTTCGATACATTGCTGGCGAAATCTGCACACAAGTTAAAAAATCCAGCTTCAGAGCTACTTGAACTAATCTGCAGAGGTCAAACGTCATGACGAAATACGGCAATCAGGAACTACAAGAAAAAAATTGGACCATTTAAAAAAATCCAGAGAACGCATTGTCAGTGTAATCAGCAGCCGACGCGCTTTCAAACCAAATCATCTGGCAATGATATCACCATTGTTGCCGATCTGGAGAATGCCGTGACGATTTCCGATGCGAGCTCCAACGTGATCGTCTGCACCCATGTCCTCTCGGCCATTCCCGATTCACGCGCCGCAGTGGCCGAACTGCATCGCCTGCTGCCACCAGGGGGCTTGCTGCTGATCACCATGCCCCCCATTCTGCAGAAATACGCCCCTGATCCCAAGGATTGCTGGCGCTTTACACGTGATTCCCTGTCTGATCCTCTGCACGGTTTTCCAAATTCTGAGCTGTCGATCCACAGCAACTCTGCAACCCTTGCGGGATCTTCATATTATCTAATGCATAACCATTTTCCTGTTGAGTTCCTTTCGACACACGATCACGAATGCCCGAGCATCGTCGCTGCTGCCGCCTGGAAATGTGCAATTCCCCGGAAAGCCCCCAAATGAATGCGCCCACCACCCGCCACTGGGATGATTTCGCCAAAGGTTTTCAGATGATCAGTGTGTTCGACACGCGGATTTGCGATAACAACCTAGGCAACCATATCATCATGGAGGCAGTCGACCACCATCTGGAGGCACTGTTCCCCGATGCTTTTCAAATTCGTCTCCCCTATCTGGACAGCTTGGGAGCTGAAGCAATCCGTTATTTAAACCAGAGCGCATATGCTTTCTTTGGTGGCACCAACGCACTTTCCAGCGACATACAGGCCTATCGTCAATGGGGGCTTGATCTCGACATCGCCCGTCAGCTAGGCAACGTCATCTTGATGGGTGTTGGCTGGTGGCAGTATCAAGGCGACCCTACCCCTTACACCCGCGATGTTTTGACCAACACGCTTGACCGCAACCGAATGCATTCGGTGCGCGACAGCTATACCTACGACAAGCTGCGCCGTCTGGGCTTCGACAATGTTCTGATGACTGGCTGCCCATCACTGTGGGAAATCACACCGGAACATTGCACTGCCATTCCGACTGAAAAGGCAGAAAACGTACTGCTCACCCTGACGCACTACTCTCCAGACGCCTCCGACACTCATCTCGTCAACGTGCTGCGCCGACATTACCGGAAGGTCTTCTTGTGGATACAAGGGCCGGAGGATTATCTGCACGCAGCTCGATTGGGCGGCGGCTTTGAAATTGTTCAACCCAGCTTGGCCGCTCTTGACCGACTGCTGCATTCGGAACTGTCCATCGACTGCATCGGCACCCGCCTGCACGCAGGAGTGCGCGCCATCGCCGCCGGCCGCCGGACCATCATCATCGGCGTCGACAACCGGGCGCTTGAAATGGGAAAAGATGTCGGCTTGCCAGTACTGCCCCGCCAGATGATCAGCCGGCTTGAAGAGCTAGTCTCCGGCCGCTTCGCCTTGAGGGTGCAGCCCCCCACCGATGCGATCTCCGCCTGGAAATCACAATTCACCGCCTGAAGGACCATTGAACCTCCCCATGCGCATTCTCAGCGTCAGCACCTTGGACCAAGCGGGCGGTGCCGAAAAAATCGCCCGTGATTTGTCGCATGGCTATCGCGCCCACGGATACGAATCCTGGTTGGCGGTGGGCTGGAAACGTGATCCCGATAGCGGAGCACTGGCCATACCGATGGATCATGGCTATCAAGCCAAAAATCCATTGGCCATTCCGCGACGCTCCGATTCCGAAATCGCCGCCGACCTCGAACGCGGGCGGGAGGTATTCGACTTTCCCGGTACATGGGATTTGCTGGACCTGCCGCCAACGCCTCCTGATATTCTGCATTGCCATAATCTGCATCGTTGGTATTTCGACCTGCGCGCCCTGCCCTGGCTTGGTCGCACCTTGCCCACGGTATTGACGCTGCATGACGCTTGGCTACTCAGCGGCAACTGCGCCCACTCCCTGGATTGCGAACGCTGGCAAACGGGCTGCGGCGCATGTCCCGACCTTTCCCTGTACCCTGGCCAGAAGCGGGACGACACCGCCGGAAACTGGTTGCGCAAGCGCGCGATTTTCCAGCAAAGCCGGCTCTACGTCGCAACACCGTGCCGCTGGCTCATGGACAAAGTGGAGAATGGGATTCTCGCCGAGGGTATGATCGAAGGGCGGGTCATTCCACAGGGCGTCGATCTGTCGGTCTATCGACCGGGAGACCGCGTCCAGGCCCGACGCGCCGTCGGACTGCCGGACGACGCCGTCGTCTTGCTGTTCGCGGCAAACGGCATCCGCGCCAATCCCTGGAAGGATTATGCTGGCTTGCGGCTGACGCTGCAGAAACTATCGGTTCGGTTGCCTGGCCGCCGGCTGCTCTTGATCGGTCTAGGAGAAAGTGGCCCGCCTGAGGCCATCGGCGAGGCGCAGGTGATATTCCTGCCGTTCCAAAGCGACCCGCAGATGGTGGCGACCCTGTACCGCGCAGCCGATGTCTACGTGCACATGGCGCGGGCGGAAACCTATCCGAACGTGGTGATGGAAGCCTTGGCTTGCGGCCTGCCGGTCATGGCCTCGGCGGTCGGCGGCATACCCGAACAAATCGTCAGTGCCTTCGATTGGTCCGGCGGTTCCGCCTCTCAGGATGCTTGCGGCGGCTTGGCAGCGGCGGGGGATGCCGACGCAATGGCCGAAAGGCTGGCGCTTTTGCTGCAGACCCCGGAACTGTGGCAGCGGTTGAGCGAGAACGCAGTCCGCCGAAGCGTCGCGCATTTTGATTTCCGCCGGGTGGTGCGTGACTATCTCGATTGGTTCACGGAACTGCGTGAGCGTTTCCCGGCGGATATACGCCCGCCAACGCCGCGCCGCGCCCACGACACCGCGGCTTCCCCGTTGTCCACCCCGGCATCGGTTCCGGCGCCAGCCTCTCAATGGCTTTCCACCTTGGCAACAGCTCTGGCCGCCGGGCATCCGGTCAGCCGAACATTTGGGCTGGATCGCGGCTCGCCCGTCGACCGGCGCTATATCGAGCATTTTCTCACCACTCATGCTGGCGACATCCGTGGCCGGGTTCTAGAAATCGGCGACGCCACCTATACTCGCCGTTACGGTGGCAACCGGGTGGGTCACAGCGATGTTCTGCATGCCGAACCCGGCAATCCTGCAGCCACCATCATTGGCAGCCTGACCGATCCTGCAACCGTGCCAAAATGCGCCTTCGACTGCATCATCCTCACTCAGACCCTGCACTGCATTCTGGACATGCGCACCGCCCTTCAAACCGCGCGTGACGCCTTGGCTCCTGGCGGTGCTCTGCTGTTCACCGTGCCTAACATCACCCCGATCAGCCGCTATGACATGGACCGCTGGGGGGATTTCTGGCGGTTCACCAGCAAAGCCGTAATGGAAACCGTCCGCAGCATGTTTCCAGAGGACGAGTTGGAGGTTACCCGCTATGGCAATGCCGCCGCCGCCACCGCTTTTCTGAACGGCATCGCTGCGGAGGAATTGCCCGACGATCTTCTGTGGGCGTCAGACCCTGACTACGAAGTTACCATCGCCGCCCGCTTGCGCCGCAGGTCTTCAGCACGCCAAGTTCGGCGCGTCGGCACGGGCGTCCCACCCGTGATATTGATGTACCATCGCGTGGCCGATTTGGCGCTTGACCCGCAACTTCTGTCCACCACTCCAGGCAATTTCGACCAGCAAATTGCGGCTCTGTCGTCGCTAGGCACCCCCATGCCGCTGGCGGAATTCACCAGCCGATTAGCGGCAGGAAAGCCGGTTGACAGCGCCCTGGTTGTGACCTTTGACGACGGCTACGCCGATAATCTGCTTGCCGCCAAGCCGGTCTTGCAAGCTCATGGCGTGCCCGCGACGATGTTCGTTACCGCTGGGATGGTCGACGGCGATCGGGAGTTTTGGTGGGACGAGTTGGAACGCCTGCTTCTGGTGACGGAAAACTTGCCACCAACCATAACGCTGCGCACTGGCAAAGGCGACCAAGTGTTCAGTCTGGGGGACAGTGCCCATTATGGCGCCGACGCCCGTCACCAGCACGCGGATTGGTCGGTTGAGCAGACAAATTTTCCGACGCTGCGCCATATGCTGTACCGCTATCTGCAACAAGCCGTCCACAACCTAGGGGAGGATCAGCGCCGCCAAAGCGTTCTGGACGCTGTTGCTGCTTGGGCGGGGCTTAATCGAATTGGTCGCACCAGCTATCGACCTTTGCGCGCGGAAGAAGTGGTGGCACTTGCAAGCGGTGTGACCACTGTCGGTGCCCACACCATGACCCACCCCATGCTCGCACTGCTGTCGGAAGACGCGCAACGCCAAGAGATCCTCGGCAGCCGTTGCTTTTTGCAGGAACTTACCGGTAGCACCATCGATTTTTTTGCCTATCCATACGGGTCAGCGCCCAGTTTTAGCCCCCAGACCATTGCCATCGTCAAAGAAGCTCTTTTCGCTGCTGCCTTCTCAACCCTTCAAGCTCCTGTTAGAGCAGGGGACGATCTTTTCACTCTTCCGCGCATGACGGTGCGAAACTGGACAGCAGAAGAACTGGAGCGACGACTGACTGACTTCCGTCACCCTCGATCTGGAGCGGATTGACCGGCATCAAATTGGGGAGTCCCATGAACGGGCTGTTGTGATTTGAAGTTCGGCTTGGTTTTGGGAGGCTAGTCTGGGTGGCAAAAGCACTGTCTATCGATCTTCGTCGGCGCGTGGTGGAGGCGGTTGTACGCCTCCAACTGTGCCGCGAAATGACTTTCTCATCATCAGACCGTCGCCTGGAGATCGCGAAGCCACCAGATCCCATTCTTAACCGACTCATTCAGGCCATCTGCTTCCCAGCAGCGTGGGCGTGGATCATACTGCTTTCGAGCAGATGCACATCCCAATCCACGTTCGGCGCCATGCCGCCTATCTCTGCAAAGATGCGGCCCCAGATTTTTGTTGACAAAAAAGCAGCGCTGCTTCCGTCAACCTTATTTATTTTAAAGTCTCTACGTATCCATATGGAAACTACGCAATGCGTTTTACTGTAAGAGATTGCTCACTATCAGTGATCTTGAAGTTCTTATTTTCAATTAGAAAATTATCAACTGCAGTCTTCGCGCCACTATAAAACCAGTAATCATCAAAAATAATAAATCCTCCAATGCTAACATTTGGCGCAATTCTCTCAATGCACACTGCAACAGGGTCATGCCAATCACAATCGATATGGGCGAATGCGACCTTGTCATTCACGAACAATGTATCTTCAAACAAACCTTTATGGAAATCAATGCTAGTATCATCCAAAGATAGACCGGTTGATTGGATATTATTTTTAACAACGTCGATCAGATTATCTTGATATCCATAATATTTATCTCCTCCAATACCTTCAGAGTTTCCAGATCTGATGACTTCATATCGGTCATGAGCATCTCTCCCGTCCTTCTCAGAGGGGGCAGGGATGGTAGAGAAAACATCATAAAGAGCTAATTTTTCATGCGGTCGCTTGAAGTTGGCAATAAGAGCTGCGGTTCCACCAAGAGCAACACCGGCTTCTATGTAAATGCCTTCAACCCCCTCATTAACCTCACGAAGCGCCTCGCATATCTTTACGAGCTTTAGAGGGGCACAGTAAGTCATTTTGTTCGATAGGATCAATTTTATTACTTCAATTTCTCGGTTGGTAAGCGCACGCATTTCCGCACCATACATCAAGTTCGACATGTGAGCGTTACCATAGCCGATATTGATCCTGGCATCCAAGATGCTCAGCCGAATAATCCGCTGTTGTTGGACAAAAACAATAAAAGTCAATCGAAGTGACGGTCAGCCCAGGGCTCCGAATCCGGGTTAACGGATTTTAACGGCGAGGATAGCGTCGAGGTAATCGGTGTCCCAGCCGGCCAGCTTCCGTCGGAGCTTGATGCTGGTGGGTCTTGGTGTGGCGGCCGGCTTTTTGGTGGCACGCCGTAACCCGGAGCGTGGCCGGGTGGGTTCGGTGGCCTTGCGGACGAGGTTGATGGCGAAGTGGCGGACGACGGCCATGTTCAGGGCACCGTGGCCTTTGCGTAGGCGGGATTGGTCGTCGTTGAAGACGACGTCGAGCACCCAGTGCAGTTGGTTCTCGATGCCCCAATGGCCACGCACGGCCTCGGCCGCCGCCTGGGCGGTGAGCGGGGCGGAAGTGATGTAATAGCGCGTGTCGGTGCGGCAGCGATCCTTCAGCTCGACCTTGCTGATCACCCGAACGATGGCGGCGACGGCGGGCAGGCAGACTTCGCCGGGAAAACGCCGTGCGCCGCTCAGCCAATCGACCTCGCGCGCGACCGTGATCGCGCGCTGCTCGATCCGGCCATGGCCCTTGTCGATGTCGGCGGCGTGATCGAGCGTCTCCGGCGGTGCGCTGGAGAAGAAGCTCTCGATCTCGTCGCGCAGGGTGGGCTGGTTGGCTTTGACCGCCAGCAGATAGTCGGCCCCGG
>NZ_JAENHM010000068.1 GCF_016595245.1 Azospirillum endophyticum | reverse complement strand
GGTCACGTCCCTGAACGTGGTGTAGGAGCTGTGGGGAGCCGGCCCGCCGAAGCGCCCTCGGAGCTGGCTTCGGCGGGCCGGTTGTCCACAGCGGGGCGGCCATCGTGGTTCTTCGGTAGAGTCTGGTCACCACAACACAACCTCGACCGAAGGTGACCACGATGACCGACGAGATGATGGCGCTTCGTGCGCTGCTGGAGAAGAGCCCTGATGCCGACGTGCTGCGCGAGATGATCGGCTTCGCAGCCGAGCGGCTGATGGAACTGGAGGTGCAGGGCCTGACCGGCGCCGCCCACGGCGAACGCTCCGCCGACCGGCTGGTCCAGCGCAACGGCTACCGGGAGCGCGACTGGGAAACCCGCGCAGGCACCGTTGAGCTGCGCATCCCCAAGCTGCGCAAGGGCAGCTACTTCCCCGGCTTTCTGGAACCGCGCCGGATGGCCGAGAAGGCGCTGACCGCCGTGATCCAAGAAGCCTACGTCCACGGCATCTCGACGCGCTCGGTGGATGATCTGGTCAAGGCGCTCGGCATGTCCGGCATCTCCAAGAGCCAGGTCAGCCGGCTGTGCGAAGAGATCGACGAGCGGGTGAAGACCTTCCTGGAGCGTCCCATCGAGGGCGATTGGCCCTACCTGTGGATCGACGCCACCTACGTGAAGGTCCGACAGAACGGACGCATCGTCTCGGTCGCCGTGACCATCGCGGTGGCGGTCAACACCGACGGCCGGCGCGAGGTGCTGGGCATGGACATCGGCGCCTCGGAAGCCGAGACCTTCTGGGTCGAGTTCCTGCGCAAGCTCAAGCGTCGCGGGCTGGCCGGGGTGAAGCTGGTCATCTCCGACGCCCACGAGGGCATCAAGGCGGCAGTGTCCAAGGTGTTCCGCGCGACGTGGCAGCGCTGTCGGGTGCACTTCATGCGCAACGCCCTGGCGCATGCCGGGCGGAGCGGCCGGCGCGTGGTGTCGGCCTTCATCGCCACCGCGTTCGCCCAGGATGACGCCGGCGCCGCCAAGGCGCAGTGGCGCCAAGTGGCCGATCAGGTCCGTCCCAAGCTGCCGAAGCTGGCCGCCCTGCTCGACGAGGCCGAGGAAGATGTGCTGGCTTTCATGACCTTTCCCAAGGAGCACCGCGCCAAGATCCACAGCACGAACCCGCTGGAACGGCTGAACGGCGAGATCAAGCGGCGCACCGAGGTGGTCGGCATCTTCCCCAACGAAGCGGCGATCACTCGGCTGATCGGCGCCATCCTGCTCGAACAGAACGATGAATGGGCGGTCCAGCGGGCGCGCTACATGACCCTGGAAACCATCGCTCCGCTGCGCGATGATCTCGCCCTCACGTTGCCCGCTGCGGCCGCGTGACCGTCCCGGCCAGACCTGCCGGAGACCACATGAGCGCTCCGGCTCCTACACCACGCCCGGGGACACGATCC
>NZ_JAENHM010000067.1 GCF_016595245.1 Azospirillum endophyticum | reverse complement strand
CACGACTGACAGGACCGCCTAGGCGACCTCCTGAAACGTCGATACTGATACAGTTTCTCTGTCCAAAAGATGCACAGACGATCCTCATTGTGCCGATCCCCTAAGAGCCAGCACCCCAAGGCCGCAACGGCTACCAACTGCCGCCGCCTGCGCATCCCTTCTCACAACACGGTATGTACTTGTCAAAGAACCCGCCCGATGCAGAAACCGGATGCTCGACCGAACCTCTGGGGTTCGGATCGCAAGCGCCGGTTTGTCGGGCTTCCCGTTCGCGTGTCGGTCGCTGCCGGTTCGGCGGCGCCGGCGTCGTTCGCGTCGGGAGGCGTCTTATATGCGGCCTGCCCCGAACCGCGCAAGACCTTTTTTTCATCGATCGGCAAAAAAGTGAGCCTGCCATTCTCATACCCGACCGGTGAGCCGGCTGTGGTGACCGGCCGGCAATGGAAGCGCCCCATGGACAGTCGCCAAGGCATGCAACCGCTCCGCCACCGGCGGCGCGAAGGGGACGACCCGTCGCGTCGTCAGGTCGGCGTGGACGGAGAGCTGCTCCATCGTCGCGGCCAGCGTGCCATCATCACCTCGGCTCAGCTCCATCAGAGTGACAAGACGCTTGGAATCAGCCTTCAGCAGCCGCATCGCCAGCCTCAGTGGCGTGCCGGCCGTCAGTTCCCGCTTGTAGCTGACCGCGACGTCGACCACGAACAGGCCCCTGCGGGTTTCACGCGTGTAGGTCTCCCCCACTCCCCAGCGCTCCTGGAGGGCATAACCGACTTCATCGAACAGGGAGACATAACGCGCCATGTTCATGTGGCCGTAGAGGTCGATCCACTCCTCCGCGACCCTCAACGGCCCGGAGGTCAGGATTTCGGTGGGGAGGGGCGGCAGGGCGGCGTCGCTCATCCGAACGCTCCCGCATGGTCGTTGCGCAGCTGTGCCTTCTGCACCTTGCCCATGCTGTTGCGCGGCAGCTCGTCTACCACCACCACGCGCTTGGGCTGCTTGTAGCGGGCGAGCCGGTCCTTCAGCGCGGCGATGACGGTGATCTCGGTGACGGGCGCCGTACCGTCCGGAACCACGACGGCGACGACGGCCTCGCCGAAATCGGGATGGGGAATGCCGATCACGGCGCTCTCCAGCACCCCGGGCAAGTCGTCGATCTCGCCCTCCACCTCCTTGGGGTAGACGTTGAAGCCGCCGCTGATGATCAGATCCTTGCCGCGCCCGACGATATGGACATAGCCCCGCCCGTCGACACGGCCGAGGTCACCGGTGATGAAGAAGCCACCCGGCCGGAACTCGGACGCCGTCTTCTCCGGCATGCGCCAGTAGCCTTTGAAGACGTTCGGGCCACGCACCTCGATGGCGCCGATGGCGTCGCCGGCGAGAGGCTCGCCGGTCGCCGGGTCGGTGATGCGCAGGTCGACGCCCGGCAGCGGGAAGCCGACCGTACCGGCCACGCGATCACCATCATAGGGATTGGACGTCAGCATCCCGGTCTCGGTCATGCCGTAGCGCTCCAGGATACGGTGACCGGTGCGGTCCTCCCAGGCGCGATGCGTCTCGGCCAACAGCGGCGCGGAGCCGGAGACGAACAGACGAATGGTCCGGCACGCCTCCGGCGTCAGCCCGTCCTGGTCGAGCAGGCGGGTGTAGAAGGTCGGCACCCCCATCATCACCGTCGCCGCCGTCAGCCGGGCCAGGACGTCGGCCGGGTCGAAGCGCGGCAACAGAACCATCGAGGCGCCGGACAGCAGCACGAGGTTGCAGGCGACGAACAGCCCGTGGGTATGGAAGATCGGCAGGGCGTGCAGCAGCACGTCGTCCGGGCCGAAGCGCCATTCGGCTTGGAGCACCCGCGCATTGGACAGCAGATTGTCCTGCGTCAGCATCGCCCCCTTCGACCGCCCGGTGGTGCCGGAGGTGTAGAGGATCGCCGCCAGATCGTCAGGCCCGCGCACGACGGTGGCGAAGTCATCCGGCTGGCCGGCCGCCGCGTCGGTCAGGCTGCCCCGGCCGCGCGCATCCAGCGTGCGTACCGGGATCGTCCCGGCCAGCGCCGCCGTGGCGTCGAGCCGCGCCGGATCGCAGACGACCAGGGCCGGTTCGGCATCGCCGACGAAATAGCTCAGCTCCGCCGCGGTGTAGGCGGTGTTCAGCGGCAGATAGACCGCCCCGGCCCGCAGGCAGGCGAGGTAGAGGACCAACGCCTCGACCGACTTCTCGACCTGCACGGCGATGCGGTCGCCGGGACGCACGCCGGCGGCGACCAGCGCATTCGCCATGCGGCCGGTCGCAGTGCGCAGACCGCCATAGGTGTGGCGCACGCCGTCCGCACTCTCGACGGCGAGGCGGGACGGGTCGATGGCCGGGTTCAGCAGATGGTCGAACAGACTGTTGGGCATGATCTGGTTCCGCGATGGCCGGGAGCCGGGCGACGCCGCTCCGGACGATGAGAATGGAAAGGCATCGGAGCCTTTTTCCCGACAGCCTCATGGCCGGGCTCCGCCGGCCGTCCGAGGTCACGGCCGTGGGGCTGCGGCCGTAGATGTCCGGACCAAATCCGGGCATGACGACGCTGGACGCTATGAAGCGATCTTGGTCAAACGGGGGCTCAAGCGATCAGGTTGGAGTCCGGCTGCGGGAACACGTCGCGCAGCCATTGCCGGATCGCGGCGATGACCGGCGTGTTCCATTTCTGGGCCGGGGCGATGAAGTAATAGCCGCCGATGGTGACGTTGCTGTCGACCATCTCCACCAGATCACCGTTGGCGAGGTTGTCGGCGACCAGCAGGTCGCTGACCAGCGCCACGCCACGCCCGAGCCTAGCGGCCTCGATGGTCAAATGGGCCTGCCACAGACGGGGGCCGCGCAGCCGGGGCGGGTCGGTGATCCCGGCCTCCTCCAGCCATGCCTCCCACATGCCGGTGGACTGCTCGTGGATCAGCGGCAGTTCGACCAGGTCGGCAGGGGTCCGTACGCCGGGGTAGCGCATCTTGAACTCCGGGCTGGCGATGGCGAGGATGCGGGGCTTGGCGAACATCTCGGCCCGCAGCCCCTCGGCGACGGCGCCATCCTCCAGGTACATGATCTCGGCGTCGGCCTCGCCCCGGCTGAAGTCGGGGCGGGCGGAGGTCGGCTGCAGGATCACCTCACGCCCGGCCATCGCCGCCTCCAGCTCCGGCAGGCGGGCGAGCAGGCGGCGCGAGGCCAAGCCGGCAAGGCAGCAGATGTGCACCGCCTCGATCCCGCCGTTGCGCAACTCGTTGCTGGCATCGGCGATCAGGTCGAAGGCGCGGTGCATCTGGGCGGCGAAGCGGGTGCCCTCGCGGGTCAGCGACAGGCCGCGTCCCGACTTGGTCACCAGCTTGACGCCGACCGACTGCTCCAGGTTTTGGATGTGGCGGGAGACCACGGTGTGCGACACCGCCAGCTCGTCGGCGGCGGCGCGCACGGTGCCCAACCGGGCGAAGACATCGAAGGCGCGAAGCGCGAGGAGTGGAGGGAGGCGGCGCGCCATGCGGGGATGGGCCATCGGGGTTGGGTGTGACGGGGCGGATCCGATGGCATCATGAAGCATTTTCGCCAGCGCCGCACGCGCCCCGTCGCCCGCCCGCCCGCCGGTCTCCTCCCCGGGCGCCCTTCCCCGTCCGTCCGTCATCACACCACCGCGGCGATGCGCAGAGCCTCGATGTCGGCATCCCCGAAGCCCAACTCGGCCAGGATGGCATCGGTGTGCTCGCCCAGCCGCGGCGCCGGGACTTCGGCTGCCAGCGGCGCGCCCTGCATGTGGATCGGCACGGCGGCGAAGCGCTTGCCGGAGCCGGGCGGCACCTCCACCACCATGCCGCGGTGGACCACCTGCGGGTCGTTCAGCGCATCGGGCACGCTGTTGATCGGGCTGGACGGCACGTCGGCCTCGTCGAAACGGTCCAGCCACTCGTCGCGCGTCCGGGTGACGAAGACCGGAACCAGCAGCGGCTCGAGTTCCGCGTGGTTGGCGTTGCGCTGCGATCCGGTGAGGAAGCGCGGGTCGGTCAACAGGTGATCCAGCGCCATGGCGCCGCACATCCGCTCCCACTGCTCGTTGGTGTCGACGCAGACGGCGATCGGCTTGTCGGCGGTGGGGAAGGACTGGAAGGGCGCGATCAGGGGATGTCGGCTGCCCAGCGCGCGCGGCACGTCGCCGGCGTTGAGATAACGGGCGATGGCGTTCTCCATCAATGCCAGCTGGCAATCCAGCATCGCCACGTCGATGAAGCTGCCCTCTCCGGTACTGGCCCGCTTCTGCAGGGCCGACAGGATGCCGATGGTGGCGAAAAGGCTCGACCCGATGTCGCCGATCGAGGCACCGACACGGGATGGCTGGCCGCCCGGCTCGCCGGTGATGCTCATCATGCCGGACATCGCCTGGGCCACCACGTCGAAGCAGGGCCGGTGGCGGTAGGGGCCGTCCTGCCCGAAGCCGGAAATCGAGGCGTAGACCAGCTTCGGGTTGACCGCCTTCAGGTCCCGGTAGCCCAGCCCCAGCCGGTCCATCGCGCCGGCCCGGTTGTTCTCCACCAGCACGTCGCTGGTGGCGACGATGCGCCTGAAGATCTCCTTTCCCTTCTCCTCCTTCAAGTTGAGCGTAAGGCTCCGCTTGTTGCGGTTGACGCTCATGAAGTAAATGCTCTCGTCATCGCTGAAAGGAGCGATGACACGGGTGAAATCGCCCTTGCCCGGACGCTCGATCTTGATGACGTCGGCGCCCAGTGCGCCGAGCAGCCAGGTGCTGTAGGGCCCGGCCAGCATGTGCGTGAGATCGACAACGCGCACGCCGGCCAGCGGGCCGTCCCGGCGTTGGGTTTCCGTGTTGGTCATGAGCGGTCCTTCGGGGCTGCCGGGCACTGGGATACGGGCCGGACGGGGCCGCGCCGCAAGGCGCCGGCCGGGTTTGGACGGGAATGCGATGCCCAGAGGCTTGCGCCGCGGCGCCGGGAAAACAATCGCTTAGTTTGGCCCAATCCGGTGCAGGAAAGGCACCGGACGGCCCCTGGCGATTGGTGCGCCCCATGCACCGGAGCGCAGACTTTTTTCTGCTTGTGACACGGAGGGTGTCCGGTATTCTCGATCTTGCCGGGAGCGTACCGGTGACGATCGAAGTCTATGAGGGACACCGGGACATCTTCCCGTTCTCCGTGCCGACCCGTCCCTCGTCTTCCGATATTTATTCAACGCCCTCCCTTTGCACGCCGACGCCCGCCGTCGGCGCAGGTTCCCGCAACCGTGAAAGGACGACCAGCGCGTGAAGGACCTTTCAGGCAAGACCGCCATCGTCGGCGCCTATGAGTCTCCCCGCCGCGACGCGCCGCGCGTCCATCCCTTCGCCCTCCAGATGGAGTGCATCCTGGGCGCGCTCGACGATGCCGGGCTGACGCTGAAGGACGTGGACGGGCTCTGTGCGGCGTCCGGCGACTGGGCCGAGGGCGGCGGCACGATGGACGTCATCGAACTGGCCGAATACATCGGCATCCAGCCGACCTACGTGAACAGCACCGACGTCGGCGGCTGCTCCTACATCCTGCAGGCGGGACAGGCCGCCGCGGCCATTGCCACCGGGCTGGCCGAGGTGGTGGTCATCAGCTACGCCGCCTGCCCGCGCTGGTGGCCGCTCTCCACCCCCTCCTTCGATCCCTTCGTCTTCCCCGCCGGGCCGGGCCAGTACGAGATCCCCTATGCGCCGACGCTGATCTCCACCTACGGGCTGTTCGCCCGGCGCCACATGGACCTCTACGGCACCACGCCGGAGCAGTTGGCCCGGGTCGCCGTCACCTTCCGCGAGCACGCCGCTGCCAACCCCCAGGCCCGGCTGCGCAAGCCGATCACGGTGGAGGACGTGCTGGCATCGCCGGTGATCGCCTCGCCGCTGCACCGGCTGGACTGCTGCGTCGTCACCGACGGCGGCGGTGCGGTGGTGATGACCAGCCGCGAGCGGGCACGCGACCTGAAGCGCCGTCCGGTCTATCTGGCCGGCTATGGTGCGGCCGTCGCCCGGACCCAGAACAGCCAGATCCCCGACGACCTGTCCACCCCCGCCGCCTTGTCCGGACCGCGCGCCTTCGCCATGGCCGGGATGACCCCCGCCGACATCGATGTGGCGCAGATCTACGACGCCTTCACCATCACGCCGATGCTGGCGCTGGAGGATCTCGGTTTCTGCGGTCGCGGCGAGAGCGGCCCCTTCGTCGCGGCCGGCAATCTGGCGGCCGATGGCGGCAGCCTGCCGACCAACACCGACGGCGGCGGCCTGTCCTCCAACCATCCGGGCAAGCGCGGCATCTTCACCCTGATCGAGAGCGTCCGCCAGCTGCGCGGCGACGGTCCGGGAATCCAGGTGGCGGACGCCAAAGTCGCGCTGGCCCACGGATTGGGCGGCACCTTCTGCTCCGCCGCCACCGCCATCCTCACCGTGTAGGGGGATCCCATGACCGCCATGACCACGCTGCCGATCCTCGACGAGACATCGGCCCCCTTCTGGGAGGCGGCGCGCGAGGGACGCTTCCTGATCCAGCGCTGCCCGGAGACCGCCCGGTACCAATGGTATCCGCGTGCCCACTCCATCCACGCCCCCCACGCCACCCCCGACTGGGTCGAGGCGAGCGGGCGCGGCGAACTGCTCAGCTATTCCGTCGTCCATCGCGGCAACACCCGCGGCGATCCCTACACCTGCGCGCTGGTCCGCCTGGAGGAGGGCGTCACGATCTTCTCGCGGATCGAGGGCGTCGCCGAAAGCGATCTGCGCGCCGGCCTGCCGCTGGCCGTCGCCTTCCATCGCCTGGACGAGACCGTCAGCCTGCCGATTTTCCGGCCCCCCGGCGACGCATCAGGGAGCGACGCATGACCGACCCCATCCACCTCGACGACATCGAACCGGGCGCCCGGGCGCTGTCCACCCGCGTCACCGTGACCGAGGCGCACATCGTCTGGTTCGCCGGGCTGACCGGCGACTTCAACCCGTTGCACATGGACGCCGAGGCGGCCAAGGCGAACGGCTTCGGCCGCACCATCGCCCATGGCATGCTGACCCATTCGATGAGCACCGGCCTGCGCTCCGCCATCGACGACTGGGCGATCCTCGCCTTCCTGGAAACCCGCCGCCGCTTCGTCGGCCCGGTCTTCGCCGGCGACACCATCCAGTATGAGGCCGAAGTGCTGGAGGTCCGCCCCAGCGCCTCCAAGCCCGACCGCGGAATCGTCCGCGTCGGCGTCACCGTGCGCAACCAGCAGGGCGACACGGTGCAGGTGGGCGAGGACGTGTTCTCCATCGGGCGCCAAGCGACGGGGCGGGTGACGGCATGACCATGCAGGAGCGCTTGAAGGGCCGCACCGCCTTGGTGACCGGCGGCGGCGGCGGCATCGGCCGCGCGGTGTGCGAGCGGCTGGGCGCCGAGGACGCCGCAATCGTCGTCGCCGACATCGGGCTGGAACCAGCCGAGCGGGTCGCCGCGGCCCTGCGCGACGGCGGTGCCGTGGCCTTTGCGGTCCAGCTCGACGTGGCCGACCGGGCGAGCTGGGAGGCGGCCGTCGCCGCCCTGCCCGAGCCCGTTCGCGCCGTCGACATCCTGGTCAACGTCGCCGGCATCGTCCGCGACCGCTCGCTGGTGAAGATGAGCGACGCGGACTGGAGCGCCGTCCTCGACGTCAACCTGCGCGGCTCGTGGCTCGGCTGCCAGGCCGCCTTCAAGCTGGTCGGCGACCGCGGCTGGGGCCGCATCGTCAACATCGCCTCGACCGCCATGCTCGGCACCTTCGGACAGGCCAATTATTCGGCCTCCAAGGCCGGCGTGGTCGGGCTGACGCGGACGGCGGCGCTGGAAGGCGCCAGACGCGGCATCCTGGTCAACGCCGTCGCCCCCGGCGTGGTGGAGACCAGCATCGTCGAAGGCGTGCCGGAGGCGATCCGCGCCCAATGGGTGGGCAAGACCCCGATCGGCCGGCTGGGCAGGCCGGAGGAGATCGCGTCGATCGTCGCCTTCCTGGCATCGGACGACGCCGCCTACGTCACCGGCCAGACCATCGTCGCCGACGGCGGCGCCACCACCGGCGACTATTGAACCGCGTCAAGACGGCAAGAACGACAACGCCGAAACGGCGACCATGCAACAACCTGGAACAGGGACGACGAACATGACGGACATCTCTCGCCGCGGGCTTCTGCAGACGGGTGGACTGGCCGGGGCGGCGCTGCTGTCCGGCGGCCTCGCCGGAACCGGCTTCGCCCGGCTGGCGGCAGCCCAACAGGTGGTGGCGGACGATCCTCTCTATGCCGCCGCCCGCAAGGAAGGCGCACTGACGCTCTATTGGGGATCCTACGAGCAGCAGACGATGGAGGCGATCCGCGACGCCTTCAAGGCGAAGTATCCGGGCATCGAGGTCCAGCTTCTCCGCCAGGCGTCGCAGACCGTCTACACCCGCCTGCGGCTGGAATTGCAGAACGGCGTCGCCGAATGCGATTCGCTGGGCACCACCAACCTGCTGCACTACACCGAGCTGAAGAAGATCGGCGCGCTGGCGGCCTACGACCCGCCCGACGCGGCCATGCTGCCCACCGCCTTCAAGGGGCTGGACAAGGACGCCATGTACCATGTCGGCGCCATCAGCCTGACCAGCATCAACTATGCGCCCGGCAAGGTCGCCGCCCCGCCGACGAGCTGGACGGCGCTGCTGGAGGATCAGTGGAAAGGCAAGATCACCACCGGCAGCCCCGCTTTCTCCGGCGACGTGGCGAGCTGGGTGGTCGCCATCCGCCGCAAGTACGGCGACGACTACCTGCGCCGCTTCGGTCAACAGAAGCCGAAGGTCGGCCAGTCCAACGTCGACACCGTCACCGACATCCTGGCCGGCGAGCGCGTCGTCGGCTCCGGCGCGCCCTTCAGCTACACGCTGGCCCAGAAGGCGGCCGGCAACCCGATCGACGTCAGCGTGCCGACCGACGACGCCATCCTGAATCTCGGCCTGACCGGCATTCCGGTGAAGGCGCCCCACCCCAATGCCGCCCGGCTGTTCACCAACTTCCTCTATTCCAAGGAGGTCTCCGACATCCTGTCGAAGAACTTCTGGCCGACGCTGCGCACCGACGTCGCCTGGGCCGAGGGGCGTTCGCTCGACCAGCTCAAATGGTACCGCAACTCCGGCGACGATCTTGCCGCCGAGGTGGCGGAAGGCATCGCCAAGTGGAAGGAACTGGTGCGCTAGCTGCCGGAAAAAGCCCCTCTCCCCCCGCGGGAGAGGGGTTGGGGTGAGGGGGCGCAAATCTTTCCGCCTGCGGCGGAACGCCCCTCATCCCAACCCTTCTCCCGCAAGGGGAGAAGGGCATCGAAGAATGCGGTGCTCCCCCGAACCGGCGGCGGTTGCCACCCGGCCGCCGGTTCGGGAACACTCCATCCTGTCAGGCCGCGAGGCCGATCCTTGGTACGGGAGGCGGACCCAATGGGGGTCATCTCAACCAGTTCCCGCGAAGCCGCACCGCGCCCGGCCATGGCGCGCGTGCCGCCCGTCAAGACGGCGGTCCTCGGCGCCGTCATCCTTCTCCTGGTACTGCTGGTGGTCCAGCCCTTCGGCTGGGTGCTGTTCAACAGCTTCCACGACGACGCGACCGGCGCCTGGACCCTGAACAACTACGCACGCATCGTCCAATCGGCCGAGCTGATCGAGCCTCTGGTCAATTCCCTGCTGCTGGCCGCCGCCACGGCGATGATCGCCGTCGGCATCGGCGTGCCGCTGGCTTGGCTGGTGTCGCGCACCGACCTGCCGCTCCGCCGCACCATCCGCGTCCTGACGCTGACCGCCTTCGTCACCCCGTCCTTCATCGGCGCCACCGGCTGGATCCTGCTGGCCGCGCCCAATTCGGGCTGGCTCAACACGGCGTGGCGCTGGCTGGCCGGCGAGGGCGCCGGGACGCCGCTGAACATCTATTCGATGGCCGGCGCCATCTTCGTCTGCGGCATCTACACGGTCCCCTACAGCTTCACCATGGTGTCGAGCGCGCTCGACGAGATGGCGGTGGAGCTGGAGGACGCGGCGACGACGCTGGGCTGCGGGGTGCTGCGGACGATGGTCAGCATCACCATCCCGCTGGCCGCGCCGGCGGTGATCGCCAGCTTCATCCTGTCCTTCATCCAGGGGCTGACGCTGTTCGGCGTCCCGGCCTTCCTGCTGACGCCGACCGGCATTCCGGTGGTCACCACCAAGCTGGCCGAGTTCTACCAGCTCTTCCCGCCGGAAATCTATCTGGCCGCCGCCTATTGCATGCCGCTGCTGCTGGTCACCGGCGCCCTGTTCTGGATGCGCCGCCGCTATCTCGGCCGCAAGCAGTACGTCACCATCTCCGGCAAGACGCGGGCCGGGCGGCAGATCCGTCTGGGCGGCTGGCGCTGGGCCGCCCTGTTCCTCGCCCTGCTGGTGCCGATGGTTTCGGTCTTCCTGCCCTACGCGGCGCTGCTGCTGGTGTCGCTGACCCGCGCCTGGGGCCAGGGGCTGAGCTGGGAAAACCTGTCCCTCCATTGGTACTGGTGGGCGATCTTCGGCAATTCGGAGACCCACACCGCCATCGTCAACTCGCTGGTCTATTCGACGCTGGCGGCGACGCTGTGCGTGGCGCTCGGCACGCTGGTCGCCTACATCGTCGAACGGCGGCTGATGGTCGGCGCCTCGCTACTGGGGGCGGTGACGACGGTGCCCATCGTCATCCCCGGCATCGTGCTGTCGGTCGGCTTCTTCGCCGCCTACACCCGGGCGCCCTTCAACCTGTACGGTACGCCGCTGCTGCTGATCGCCGCCTTCGCCGCCACCTTCCTGCCGATCGCCTATTCCCACGGCGGGTCGATCCTGAAGGGGATCGGGCCGGAGCTGGAGCGGGCCGCCCGCAGCCTGGGGGCCGGGGAGGCACGGACCTTCCTGTCCGTCACCCTGCCGCTGATGGGCGGCGGTTTGGTGTCGGGCTGGTTCCTGGTCTTCATCCCGATCATCCGCGAGCTGTCGGTCGCGGTCTTCCTGATCACCCCCAAGACCAACGTCATGACCACGCTGATCTACAACGCCAAGGACGGCGGCAACTACGAAGCCGTCTGCGCGATGAGCGTCCTTCTTCTCCTGATCACGCTGCTTCTGGTGGCGGTGGCCCGTCCGCTGGCCGGGCTGACCGGCGCACGGCGCACCTCACGCAAGACCGCCGAGGCGGCCGGAGTTCCCTCATGAGCGGTATCCGCATCACCAATCTGCGCAAGTCCTTCGGCAGCTACACCGCGCTGCGCGGCATCGACCTCCAGGTTCCCAACGGCACGCTGCTGGCGCTGCTCGGACCATCGGGCTGCGGGAAATCGACCACCCTGCAGTTGCTGGCCGGCTTCGAAACCCCGAGCGAGGGCGAGATTTGGGCCGACGACGTGCTGCTCTCCTCGCCGCGCGCGGTGCTGCCGCCGGAGCGGCGCGGCATTTCACTGGTCTTCCAGAACTACGCGGTCTGGCCGCACAAGACGGTGGCCGAGAATGTCGCCTTCGGGCTCAGCATCCGACGCCTGCCCAAGGCCGAGATCGCCGAGCGGCTGACCCGCGCGCTGCGCGCCGTCCGGCTGGAGAATTTGCGCGACCGCTATCCGTCCGAACTGTCGGGCGGCCAGCAGCAGCGCGTGGCGCTGGCCCGGGCGCTGGTGGTGGAGCCCTCCATCCTGCTGCTCGACGAGCCGCTGTCCAACCTCGACGCCCATCTGCGGGAGGAGATGCGCTTCGAGATCCGGCAAGTCCACGACCTGCTGGGCATCACCACCGTCTACGTCACCCACGACCAGTCGGAGGCGCTGGTCACCGCCGACCGCATCGCCGTGATGAAGGCGGGGGCGGTCCAGCAGTTCGGCACGCCCGAGGATGTGTTCGAGCGGCCGGCCAACGCCTTCGTGGCCCGTTTCATCGGTTCGAACAACGAGTTGGCCGGTACCGGCGAGGGCGAGGGGGCCATCCGCGTCGGCGACCGCGTGCTGACCGCGCCGGACTGCAGCGGGGTGGCGCGCGGCGGTTCCGTCTCGCTCTGCGTGCGTCCCTCCAAAGTGCGGCTGGACGATGACGGCGGCCTGTCCTGCAACAGCCTGCCCGGCACCGTCGTCCGGTCCGCCTATCTCGGCGAACATCGTGACGTGCTGGTCGACATCGGCGACGGACGGACGATCCGTGCCTTCGTGCCGCCGGACCGGCGTTATGGACCAGGTGCCGTGACCACGGTCCATCTTCCCATCGACGCCTGCCAGATCCTGGCCCCCTCCGCCTGACGGCCCTTCAAGGATACCCTCAATCATGACTGATCCGGCGACCGGTACCCCGATGGGCACAGGCCCTGAGATTTTGACGGAGCGGCGCGGCGCAGTGGAATGGGTGATCTTCAACCGTCCGCGCGCGCGCAACGCCATCACCCCCTGGATGGAAGACCGGTTGATCGAGATCTGCCGGGCGGTCGACGCCGATCCCACGGTGAAGGCGCTCGCCCTGACCGGCGCCGCCGGCGACAAGCCGGCCTTCATGGCCGGGGCCGATCTTTCCTGTCTGCAGAGCGTCTCCTCGCCCGAGGATTTCACCATTCTGGAAACCCGCGCGGAGGCGGCGGCGATGGCCCTGGAGGCGGTGCGCGTGCCCACGGTCGCCGTCCTCTCGGGAGCCTGTATCGGCGAGGGGGCGCTGCTTGCCTCCTGCTGCGATGTGCGCATCGCCTCGCCGTCGGTGCGTTTCGGCTTCCCGATCGCCCGCACGGTGGGAAACTGCCTGAGCGTCAAGAATTTGGCGAGGTTGTCGGCATTGCTCGGCACCGCGCGGACGCGGGAAATGATCTTCAGTGCCCGCTTGCTGACGGCTGCTGAGCTGGCGGCGGCCGGAGCGCTGCGCACCGTCGTCGCCAGCGAGGAGGAGCTGACCGCCCACGGGCAGCAGGTGGCCGAGGACTTGGCCGCGCTGGCTCCCTTGACCCTCCGGGCGACGCGCGAAGGACTGCGCCGGCTGCGCGACCACGACCTGCCGCCGGACATCGACGGCGACCTGCTGCGCCGCTGCTACCTGTCGATCGACTATCAGGAAGGCATCGCTGCGTTTTTGGAAAAGCGGCCCCCGGTTTGGATTGGGAACTGATCCCGGCGGTCGATGATACTGACCGCCGGGATCCGCGCCGACTGGTGCATCGCCGACGCCGCCACCGTTGATCGTGGTGCGCACCGCATTGACCCGTGCCGCCCATTTTAGGCCCATCTGCCGCATGAGCGGGGCACACCGTGCAACGGGCCACATGGTACCGTCCAGCCACGACTGCCGCCGGACTTTCCGCACCCTGGTTGGCGGAGAAGGACCGGTTCGCGCTACGCGGCCGGATCGACACGCCGCCCGGCGTCGAGGATCGGAACAGGGGGGGTCGGCCGGAGTTTCCCGGTCGATCCTCCGCAACCGGCCGGGACGTCGGCCCCAGTTCTTCAGGCCTCGAGCCGGACGTGCTCTGCGAAAGCGTAACCTTCCAGGTTGCCGAACGGGTTCTTCCGCATCCCCTTCACCTTGCGGGACAGCGCGTCGACGTTGGAGATATAGGCAGGGATGATCGTTCCGGCTTCGGTCGCGCTGCAGGCGGCGCAGAATGGCGAAAGGATCGCGCTCTTGGAGAGGGGCTTCTGGTTCGCGCCTGCGTAAGCGAGATACGTACCAGACGCTGGCATTCGCTCATCGCACCAAAATCCCGGCCCCTGCATCCCATGGTTCCGGACCTGATCATGGCCGGCAGGCCGGCATTGTCAGGTAAGGCCGGGGCGACGGCGGAAGACTGCGGACAGGATGGGCGCACCCCCCTGCCCAGGCGGGATCGACGAAGCGCGGTTCCCGCGGAGGGAGGCGCTTCGCCGTCGTTCATTCCTGCTCCAGCCACTCACCTATCGCCGTGGGGCGGATCGGCGCTTGCGCACGCAGGCGCCCGGCCTCTCCGGCATGCGCAAGCCCGCTGGCGGACGCGATCAGGTCGGACGCCGCGATCTGGCAATAGCGGCCCTGGCAGCGGCCCATCCCGGCACGGCCCAACGATTTCACCCGGTTCGCCTCCGCCCCGCCATAGGCCGCGGTTTGCCGTACCGAACCGGCGGTGACCCCCTCGCAGCGGCACAGGACGGCGTCGTCGGGCAGGGCGCGCACCTGATCGGCCGGCCACGGGAAGGCCCGCGCGATGCCCCGCGCGAAGCGGTCCAACCGGTCGAGCCGCTTCAGGTCGGCGGTGCCATCGGGTCCCGGCAGGCCCAGGTCGGACAGGCAGGCGGACGCGGCGAGCCGCCCGGCGACCTCCGCCCCGTCGGCCCCCAACAGGCGCAAGCCGTCTCCAGCCAGATAGACCGCGTCACCGGCACGCCCCATCCGGTCGGCACAGGGCAACCACTGCGCCCAGGTCGTGTCATAGGCGAACCGGCATCCGGCCAGATCGGCAAGCTGGCATTCCGCCCTCAGATGCCAGCCCAGCCCGACCGCGTCGCAGGCCGTCCGGCGCGTCCGCCCACCCGCATCCTTCCAGCGGACCGCCGTCACCCCGGTGCTCGACGCCTCGATCGCCTCCAGGGCGACGCCGGCATGGTAGAGCCGCCCCAGCCGCGCCCGCATCGCCAGCCCTTGCAGGGCGAAGGACGGACGGACGGCAAGGTCGGGAAAGGCGGCCAGCTGGCCGCGCAGAGCGGCGGTGTCGAGAACCGCCGCAACCCCGGCTCCCGCCTTGAGGAGCTGCGTCGCCAGCAGGGTCAGCAACGGCCCCGACCCGGCCAGCACGATCCGCCGCCCCATCGCGATACCCTGGGCCTTGAGCGCGATCTGCATCGCGCCGAGGCTGTAGACGCCGGGCGCCTGCCATCCCGGCACCGGGGCGAGACGGTCGGTCGCGCCGGTCGCCAGGATCAACCGGTCGTAGCCGATCCGGCGGCTTCCGCCGTCCCCCACCGCGTGCAGCACCCCGCCGGCCAGCGCGACGACCGAATGGCGCGGCAGATGGACGATGCGTCCCGCCGCCGCCAGCCTGTCGAAGGCGGTGTGCAGCGCCACCGCCTTGGCAGCCTGCGATCCGTAGAGCGTCTCCGGCGGACGGGTGAAGCCGTCGGGCGGCCGGCGGTAGATCTGCCCGCCGGCCCGCGCGCCCTCGTCGATCACCGTCGGGCGCAGCCCGGCAGCCGCCAGCGTCTCGGCGGCCCGGATTCCGGCGGGTCCGGCCCCGACGATCACGATCTGCGGTCCGGTCATGGCCAATCCTCCCGCGTCCGGGTCAGCAGCCGCATGCCGTCGGCGACCGGAGTTGAACAGGCACGGATGCGCGGCCCCTGCTCCTGCCAGATCCAGCAATCCTGGCAGGCCCCCATCAGGCAGAAGCCGGCACGCTGTTCCGGGCCGAACTCCGCCTGCCGCAGCGCCGGGGCATTGGTGAGGACCGCCGTCAGCACCGTATCGCCCGCCAGGGCCACGCGCTCCACGCCATCCAGCAGGAAGCGGACCGGCGCCCGTCCCGTTTCGGCCAGCCTGACCAGCCGGCCGCCGGCCATCCCGCTCATTCCGCCGCCTCCCGGGCGGGGGCCTTGGACCGCGGCATCTCGGGGAAGCGGGCATGGACCTCGTCCAGCGCTGCTTCCACTCCTTCGGCCCCGGCACGGCCGCCCATGCGACTGAAGATCTCGGTCTTGGCGAAGAAGCGCCAATGGATCGGCAGGCCGGCGAGGGTCCGCGTAAGGAAATCATAGGCGGCCGGCGTCCATTGGCGCTCGTAGCCCTCGCGCTCGGGACCGTAATGGAAATGCCCGGTGGGGGCCGGCCGGGTCGCACGCAGCCGGTCGGTGGCGTCGGTGTCCAGGACTCCGTCGCGGATGACGACCCCATACTCCCGCTCCGCGGCCTCCAGCGAGACGTAGCCGCGCAGCACGTCCTGCGCCACCCGCCATGCCTCGCGGGTGAACGGGTCGCCCCGCCCGCCGCCGCCCGCCGAGCGGATGTCGAGCACGTCGCCCGGCTGGAGCACGGCGGTGTCGATGTTGCCCAGCCGCTTTTCCCCCGGCGTGCCGGGATTGACCACCATGTCCGACAGCCCGGCCGCCCGGCCGCCCAGCACGCCCCAGGGGCGGAAGAAGCCGCGGTCCCGGTTGCGCGCGGTGATCCGGGTGTCGGGGGCGAAGACGCGGAAGGCCATATGGGTGGCCAATCCGCCGCGCCAGCGCCCGGGCCCGCCGCTGTCGGTCGCCAAGCCATAGCGGACGAACTCAACCGGGGTCTCCATCTCGGTGATCTCGATCGGCGTGTTCTTCAGATAGGCGGCGTCGGCGCCCGACCCGTTGGTGCCATCGCGGTGCGGCATGCCGCCGCCGCCGCCGACCACCGGATTGACCGCGGCGATGATGCGGCCGCCCGTCCGCTCGTCGGTCGTCATCACGTTGACGATACAGTTGTTGCCGGCCGGCGCCGCCGGAAGCCGCCCCGGCACCGCCCGGGAGAAGGCGCCGAAGATCACCGAGCGCAGACGCGCGCAGGTGAGCGACCGCATCCCCACCGCCGCCGGGAAGACCGGGTTCAGGACCGTCCCTTCCGGGGCGATGCAGGTGAAGGGCCGGGTCAGTCCGGTGTTGAGCAGGATTTTCGGGTTGAGGGTGTAGAGGACGTAATAGACGCCGACCAGCAGGATGGTGTGGCGCGGATCGCCGCCCGACGGCACGTTGAGCGAGGAGGCGAGCTGCGGGTCCGATCCGGTGAAGTCCAGGACCGCCTCGTCCCCCTGGATGGTAAGCGTCAGTTTCAGGCGGCAGGGGTTGGCCGTGACGGAATCCTCGTCGGCATAGTCGGCGAACTCCCATCGTCCGTCGGGCATTGCGCGCAGGACGTCGCGCGCCTGCGCCTCGGCATGGTCCAGCAGCGCCTCGACGCCGTCGAGGAAGGCGGTCTTGCCGAACTTCTCGACCATGGCGAGGATCTTGCGCTCGCCGGTATTGAGCGCGCCGACCAGCGCCTTGATGTCGCCGATGTTCAGGTCGGGCTTGCGGACGTTGGCGGTCATGATGCGCAGGATCTGCTCGTCGAACACCCCTTCGCGGACCAGCTTCATCGGCGGGAACCGGATGCCTTCCTGATGGATTTCGGTCAGCGCCCGCGACAGCGAGGCCGGGACGGCGCCGCCCATGTCGGTGTTGTGGATGTGCCCGCCGGTCCAGGCGATGATCTCGTCCTCGAAGAAGACCGGCTTCCACAGATGGGTGTCGGGCGCGTGGGTGGCGACGAAGCCGGAATAGGGATCGTTGGTGAAGGCGACGTCGCCGGGCCGGTAATCGTCGATCATGGCGATGGCGCGGCCGTAGGTCAGGCCGGGATACCAGGTCGCCCCCAGCTCGATCGGCACGCCGAAGGTCTCGCCCCGGCGGTTCAGCAGCATCACGGTGAAATCCTCCGTCTCCTTGACGAAGGCGGAATGGGCGGTGCGCTGCAGCGTGTGGGCCATGTTCTCGGCCGCCGACCGCGCGTGGTTCGCCAGAACCTGAAGCTTCATCCTATCGAAAGCAGGTCGGTCAAACACAGGCGTCACTCCGCAAAGGTCAGGTGGAGATTGAGGTGCGCGTCTACGCGGGCTTCGGTCCCGGCCGGAATGGCGAAGGTCGTGTCCTCCTGGGCGACGATGGCCGGCCCCTGGAAGCGCGCGCCGGCCGGCAGTTCCGCGCGGCGGTACAGCCCGACCGGGGTCACGGCGCCGCCGGTGAAGATTGGAACGGTCCGTTCCGCCGAGGCGGCACTCGCTTCCTCCTCCGCCATGGGGAAATGCAGCGCCGGGCCGTTTCCGATCGCCGACAGGCGCAGGTTGACGATCTCGATCCGGCCGTCGGGGTCGTCGAAATCATAGAGCCGCGCATGCGTCGCGTGGAAGGCGTCGGCGATGGCGCCGGGATCGTCGCCGTCCAGCCAGTCGGGGCGCAGCGGCGTCTCGATCTCGTAGCTCTGGCCGGCATAGCGCATGTCGGCGACGATCCCAAGCTCGGCGGCCCCGGAATGGCCCTGCGCGGCGAGCCAGTCGCGCCCTTCCCTGCCCATCGCGGCGAACGCCTCGCGCAGCACCGGCATCAGCCCGGCATCCAGGTCGGCGAACAGGGTGCGGACGAAATCGCCCCGCAGGTCGGCGACCAGCCCGCCCAGCGCCGACACCACGCCCGGCCAGCGCGGAGCGACGACGCGCGACATCCCCAGCTCGCGCGCCAGGAACACCCCCAGCATCGGACCGCCGCCGCCGAAGGGCATCAGGGCGAAATCGCGCACGTCGACGCCGGCGCGCGCGGCCATCTTCTCGACCTCCGCGAACATTTCCGACACCGCGACGTCGAGGATGGCCTGGGCGGT
Organism: Azospirillum endophyticum; assembly: GCF_016595245.1. Classification (GTDB taxonomy): domain Bacteria; phylum Pseudomonadota; class Alphaproteobacteria; order Azospirillales; family Azospirillaceae; genus Azospirillum; species Azospirillum endophyticum. Next base: position 69,811 of record NZ_JAENHM010000067.1, on the reverse strand, counting down.
GGCCTCCAGCGAACGGCCCAGCCGATCGGCCAGCCGCCCCACCGCGGCCCGGGCGAGGTCGGCATCCATCCGCAGCTGCCCGTAAGCCATCTGGCTGTGGCCGAGCCAACCGCACACCACCATGGCGTCGGTCACCGTCGCCCACTCGCCGCCACGGCCATAGCAAGCCGGGCCCGGTGTCGATCCGGCGGACTCCGGCCCCACGCGCAGCACCCCCTGCCCGTCGACGCTGGCGATCGACCCGCCGCCGATGCCGATGGAACTGACCGAAACCGACGGGATGTGCAGCGGAAACTCGCCGATCATCTCGCCGACGCCGAACCGGGCCTGACCGTCGATGATCAGGGCGAAATCGGCGGAAGTGCCGCCGATGTCGAGCGTCAGGATGCGGGGCTCCCCCGCCTGCCGGGCCAGCCAGGCCGCGCCGTTGACACCGGAGGCGGCGCCGGACAGCAGCATGTGGACGCAGGCCCGCTTGCCCTCCGCCGCGTTCATCACGCCGCCGTTGGACTTGGTCAGCAGCGGGCGGGCCGGCACCCCGCGGCCGGCCAGCCGCTCCTCCAGCGCCGACAGATAGCCGGAAATCCGCGGATGGACATAGGCATTCAGGATCGCCGTCGTCGTCCGCTCATATTCACGGATCACCGGCCAGACCTCGGCCGAGGTGAAGACGAACAGCTCCGGGGCCAGCCGGGCGACCTCCTCCTTCACCGCGCTTTCCTGGGCATCGTCGCGCCAGGAATGCAGGAAGGAGACGACGACGCCCAGCGCCCCCTTGGCGCGGATGGCGGCGACGGCGTCGGCGACGGCCGCCCTGTCGGGGGCCTGACGCTCGGTGCCGTCCGATCGCAGGCGGGCGGGAATGCCGAAGACCATGTCGCGGGACACCAGCTGGTCGGGGCGCGAGCAGAACAGCGAATAGGTGTCGGGCATGCGCAGCCGGGCGAGTTCGATGACATCCTCGAAGCTGGCATTGGTCAGCAGCGCCAGCGGCGCGCCCTTGCGCTGGATCACCGTGTTCATCCCCACCGTCGTGCCGTGCACGAAGCGGGTGACGGCGCGCGGATCCAGCCCCTCGCGCTCGGCCAGCAATGTCAGGCCGGTCATCAGCTCGGCGCCGGGATCGTCCGGCGTCGTCAGCACCTTCAGCGAGGCCACCCGCCCCGACCGGGTTTCCAGCGCGCAGAAATCGATGAAGGTCCCGCCGATGTCGACGCCGACCTTCCAATCGACCTCCGGAACCGCCGCGCCGCCATCCCTGCCGCGCTCCATGCCGCCGTCCATTTCGGATCCCTTCCTGAAGTCAGCCTGTGCCTGATCTGGACGGAAGGCTGACATGGCGGAACACCGGCGGTCTAAGACCCAATGGACGCAAACGCATAAGGCGGACTTATGCATCGCGCCCCTCATCGCCCGATCCATAGCCCGGCCTTATGGGCTCATGCCCAACCCGTCTTTGACCCGCCTGCCGGCCGTAGGCAGCCTGGGCGCCGGGGCGGAGCCGCGTCCGCTCGGGTGTTGGGAGGGGTCGATGAGGGTTATCGTGCTGGGTGGCGGGTTGATGGGATCGGCCGCCGCCTTCTTCCTGGCCCGGCGCGGCCTGAACGTCACGCTGCTGGATCGCGGCCGGGTCGGCGCGGGCGCCACGGTCGCATCCTTCGGCAACATCCGCCGCACCGGACGCTACCTGCCGCAGCTGCCGCTCGCCCACCGGTCGCGGGCGCTGTGGGGCGAGGCGGAGCGGCTGCTGGGCCGTGATGTGGAGTTCCGCGCCACCGGTCATCTGCGTCTGGTGTTCGACGAGGATGGCCTGGCCGACATGCGCCGCTTCAGCGCCGACGCGCGGCCCTGGGGGCTGGACCTCGACGAGTTGTCGCCGCCGGAGATCCGCCGCCGCTTTCCCGGGCTTGGGCCGGGCGCCATCGCCGCCTCCTTCTCCCCGCAGGACGGCAGCGGCAACCCGCGGCTGATCGCCCCGGCCTTCGCCGACGCGGCCCGCCGCCTGGGCGCCGAGATCGTCGAGGATTGCGGACCGGTGGAGGTGTCGGCGACCGGTTCGGGATTCGAGGCGGTGACGCAGCGGGGCCGCTTCGCGGCGGAGTGCCTGCTGAACGCGGCCGGCGCCTGGGGCGCCCGCGTCGCCGCGGCCTTCGGCGAGACGGTGCCGATGACGGCGCTCGGACCGCAGATGGGCGTGACCGAACCCCTGCCCCACCGGGTCCTGCCGGTGGTGGGCATGTGGTCGCGTGCCGGGGGAGACGGCTACCTCCGTCAGGTGGAGCGCGGCAACATCGTCTTCGGCGGCGGCGCCGAGCGCGTGCCGGTGGCGCTCGATCCCGGCCACGCCAAGGCGGACCCGGCGCGGCTGCCCGGACAATTGCGCGCCCTGGTCCGGCTGCTGCCCGCGCTGGCCGACGTCACGGTGATCCGCACCTGGTCCGGCTGCGAGGGCTATGTCGCCGACAAGCTGCCGGTCATGGGACCGTCGGCGACGACGCCGGGCCTGTTCCACGCCTTCGGCTTCAGCGGCCACGGCTTCCAGCTCGGCCCCGGCGTCGGCGACGTGATGGCGGAGATCATCGCCACCGGGCGCACCGACACGCCGCTGCAGGACTTCCGCATCGACCGCTTCCCGACCACCGTACAGGCAGCCCAAGACTGACGGCGGCGTGCCGGCCCGCTTCTCAGCGCGCGGGCCGCAGCGCGCCGGGCCGGGCATTGAGCCGGCCGGCCAGGGGAATCACCAGCGCCGAGGCCGCGATCACGGCGGCGCCCGCCAGGCTGACCGGAGACGGCAGCAGGCCGAAGATCAGCGCGTCGAGGATCAGCGCCCACAGCATGGCGGTGTAATCGAACGGGGCCTGGATCGAAACCGGGGCCCGGGCCATCGCCTCGGTCATGGTGATGTGCGCCAGCCCGCCGGAGACCCCGGCCCCGATCAGGTAGGCCAAGGACGGCCCGGTCGGGTCGATCCAGCCGAACGGCCAGCTCGCCAGACCGCCAAGCGCGCAGATGGCGGCGAAATAGAAGGCGATGGTCCCCGGTGCCTCGGTCGCGGTCAGCGTCTTGATCTGGACCCGACCCGCCGCGGTGGCGACCGCCATCGCCAGACCGGACGCCACCCCGAAGATGGTGTCGCGATCCAGCGTCGGTCCCTCGAAGGCCGGTGCCAGCATCAGGACCACCCCGACGAAGCCGGCCAACGCGGCGCCGATCGCCACGGCGCCCGGCCGTTCCCGCAGGACCAGCACCGCGGCCGGCACGGCGAGCAGGGGAGCCAGGAACCCCAGCGCGGTCGCCAGCGCCAGAGGCAGATAGGCCAGCGAAACGAAGGAGAGCACCATCGCAACGCCGCCATAAAGGTTGCGCTTCAGATGCCCGACCGGCTGTCGCGTCTTCAAGGCCGACGGGAACTGCCGGCGCCACATGAGATAAGCGATGATCGGGGGCAGCGCGAAGAAGCTGCGGTAAAAGACGATCTGCCCGACCGGCGCCTCGACGGAGGCCAGCCGGACGAACAGCGACATCACGACGAACAGCCCGGCGGACACCAGCCGAAGCACCACCCAACCATGGTTGCCGGCGGAGGGCGGCTTGGGCGATGGACAGGGCGGTGGCTTGGACTCTGGCTCGGCCACGGGTTCGGACTGCAGGCCGGCGGAGGTTTCCGGCGTCTGTCCCGGCATGATCGGCGCATCCTTTTCTGAAGCCGGATTTTCCGACGGCTCAACCCAGGGCCTGGGTGGCGAGTGCATAGGTGACGGGACGGTCCGGCGCCCGCGTCGACGGATCGGTCAGCGGCGCGCCCAGCGACATGGTCAGCACCGTGTCGTGAATCCTCAGGCCCGACCGGGCGACGAACACCGGGAAAAGCCCTTCGTCCAGATGGGTGTCCAGGCGCAGGAAACGGCCGTCATGTTCGTCCACATGGGGTTGGACCACGGCGATCGCGTCCTCGTCCGTTCCGGCGACCACCGGACCGACGACATGCCCGCGGCCGAAGGGACGGCACAGGGCGAAAGCCGCCAGAGCGCCGTCACGCTCCAGACCATAGCCGACCGACTGCCCGAACAGCCGCGCGATCAACCCGGCCCGCGAGGTTCCGAAGGCACGTTCGTCCAGCGCCGTCACCGCCGCGAGATCGGCCTCCACCAGCCGCCGCGGCTGCGCGGACGCGGAGCGGTCGCTCCGGCGCGCCTCGCCCTGGCATTGGAATACGGTCCGTTGTCCGACGAAGCCGAGCGGGCGGTACAGCGCCAGCGCCGCACGGGTGGCGCTGAGCCTGTAGGTCCGCCCCGCCGACGCCGACAGCACCCGCTTCATCAGCCATTCGCCCACCCCCAGCGATTGCAGCCGGGGGGATGTCATGACCATGCCGATGGTCGCGAAATCGTCGCCGTAGGGAAACCACATCGCCGACGCCAGGACGCGGTCGATCTCGTCGAGGGCGACGAAGCCGTGGCCGACCTCGCGCGCGAACTGCCAGTCCTCCGCGCGATGTGGCCAACCGACCGAGATCGACAGCGCCTGCAGGCGTTCAAGGCCGATGTCGGCGATGTCGGCCATCCGCACGTCGAAGGCGTCGACGGTCAGGGAAGCCGGCAACGCACCGTCCCCCGCCCCGTCCTCGATGCCGCTCCCGCTCAATGCTTCCCCCTCTCCGGAGTTTCCATAACGTGAGGCCGTGCTCCATTGGGTCAATCGATGCGCCCGAGCCATCCGGCGCTCCCCCGAGACTACCGGGGTACCCGCCGCACAAATCACCGCAAAACACCGGGCCGGCACAACAATCAACCAAATCGCCCATGCATTCGGCATCGAATGGAGCGGCAGCGGGCTAAGATCGTCCCTGTCGCAGCCGCCAGTGCCGGCGCCACTTTCCGCAAACCGCAGCGAAACCGCACCCACGCCCCGCACTCACGGCGCGCAGCATGGGAGCAGGTGAGGCCGTCATGACCGTGATCGACATCCTGAAGGAGCTGATCGCCTTTCCCTCCGTCGTCGGAACCCCGAACGGCGCCATCATCGACGGAATCCGCGGCATCCTGGAGGGTGCGGGCGTGCGCGTCCGGGTTCTGCCGGGGCCGGAGGGCGACCGGTTCAACCTGTTCGCCACCATCGGCCCGGCGATGGTTCCGGGCTATGTCCTGTCCGGCCACATGGATGTGGTGCCCGCCACCGAACCCGAATGGACCGGCGACCCGTTCCGGCTGCGTACCGACGGCAACCGGCTTTACGGGCGCGGCACCTCCGATATGAAGGGCTTCATCGCGGCGGTGTTGGCGGCGCTGCCCGCCCTGACCGACGCTCCGCTCGCCCGGCCGATCCATCTGGCCTTCACCTATGACGAGGAGGCCGGCTGCCGGGGCGCGCCGCATTTGATGCCGCATCTGCCCGACCTGTGCGCGCCACCGCTGGGCGTCATCGTCGGCGAACCGAGCGGCCTGCGCGCCATCCGCGCCCACAAGGGCAAGGCGGCGGCCCGGCTGACCGTGCGCGGACGCTCCGGCCATTCCTCCCGCCCCGACCAGGGGCTGAACGCCATCCACGCCATGACCGCCGCGCTGGCCGCCGCCGCCGCCCAGGCCGACCGCCTGACCCAGGGGCCGCTGGACTCGGTCTTCGAGCCGCCCTACTCCTCCCTGCAGGTCGGCACCATCCAGGGCGGACTGGCGGTGAACATCATCCCAGATGCCTGCACCGCGGAATTCGAAGCCCGTGCCATCTCCGGGATCGACCCCGTCACCCTGCTGGAGCCGGTGCGCCAAGCGGCGGAGCGGCTGGAGGAGCGGGGATTCGTCGTCGATTGGACGCAGACGGGCGCCTATCCCGCCCTGTTCCTGGCCGCCCGCTCGCCGCTGGCCCGCCTGCTGGAGGAGTTGACCGGACAGGAACCGCTGGCCGCCGTCAGCTATGGCACCGAAGCCGGCCTGTACCAGACCGCCGGGATCGACGCGATCATCTGCGGCCCCGGCGACATCGCCCGGGCGCACCGCCCCGACGAACACATCCTCGTCGAGGAGTTGAACGCCTGCCAATCGATGATCGAGGCGCTCGGCCGGCGCTGCCGCCTTTGATCGCCGACCGCGACAGCCGCGCATCGCCGAAGGGACGCCCCAAGGAATGCCCCAAAGGAACGCTCCAAAGGAACGCCCATGACCTTCCTGTTCAATTCGGACGCCACGCGTGGCGCCGTGTTCGCCAGGGCCTTCGCCGACGCGCTGCCCGGCCTGCCCTTTTCGATGGATCCGGCCACCGTCGATCCCGATGCGGTGCGCTACCTGATCACCTGGACCATCCCGCAAGATCTCGCCCGCTACCGCAATCTCGACATCGTCTTCTCCATCGGGGCCGGGGTCGACCAGTTCACCATGACCGCCCTGCCCGATCATGTGAAGGTCGTGCGCATGGTCGAGGACGGCATCGTCCGCATGATGCAGGAATACGCCACGCTGGCCGTGCTGACCCTGCACCGACAGATGCCGGCCTACCGCGCCCAGCAGGCCGAAATCGTCTGGCGCGCCCTGCCGCAGCCGCAGGCGGCGGAGCGGCGGGTCGGCGTGCTGGGGCTGGGCGTGCTGGGTCAAGCGGTGCTGGACCGGCTGAAGCCCTTCGGCTTCCCGCTGTCGGGCTGGAGTCGCTCGCCCCGCCGGCTCGACGGCGTGACCTGCTTCCATGGCGCGGACGGTCTCGACGCGATGCTGGCCGACACCGACATCCTGATCGTCCTGCTGCCGCTGACCCCGGACACCCGCAAGTTCCTCGACGCGACTCTGCTGGGCAAGCTGCCCCGGGGGGCGGCGCTGGTCCACACCGGACGCGGGCCGCAGCTCGACCATGCGGCCCTGCTCGACGCGCTCGACGACGGCCGGCTCTCCGCCGCCATGGTCGACGTCACCGACCCGGAGCCGCTGCCGGCGGATCATCCCTTCTGGACCCATCCGAAGATCCTGCTGACCCCGCATGTCGCCAGCATCACCCAGCCGGAGAGCGCCGCACAGGCGGTCATCGCGAATCTTCGCCGGCATTTCGCCGGACAGGACCCGGTCGGGCTGATCGACCGCCGGCGCGGCTATTGACGCCGACGCCCGCGCCTTTCCCCTGCGGCACAGCCGCCAACAGCCACGATGCGGCGCAGCCGCTTACAATTGAGGATCTCCCCATGTCGCTGCTGAAGACCATCGACCCGAACCCGGCCTTCACTCCGCGCGAATCGACCCCGACCCCGGAACGGCTGATCGCCGGGTCGCCCGCCTTCAAGACCTGGGCGCAGGACGCTGCCAGGGCCAAGGGCGACACCGTCCGGACCGGCGTCTGGGAAGCCACACCGGGCGAAACCCGGTCGATCAAGGGCGAGACCTTCGAGTTCTGCCACATCCTGTCCGGCGTCATCGAAATCGCGCCGGACAACGGCGAGCCGGTGGTCTACCGGGCAGGCGACAGCTTCGTCCTGAAGCCGGGCTTCACCGGCGTGTGGAAGACCATCGAGACGGTCCGCAAGATCTACGTCATCATCGACTGAGGGCGCATCATGAGCCTGTCCTTCGACCCGGACCGCCTGTCGCTGCCGATCGGCCATTTCATCGGCGACCGCCTGATTCCGGCGGGCGCCGCAACGGACGACGGGCTGCCCATGCACCGCCCATCGGACGGCCGGGCCTATGCCGACTGCCCGGTCGCCTCCGCCGATCTGGTGGATGAAGCGGTCGCCACCGCACAGGCCGCCCTGAAGGCCAGCAATTGGGGCGGCGTACGCCCGCGCGAGCGCACCGCCGTGCTGCAACGCTGGGCCGCCCTGATCGAAGAGGAGGCGGAGACCCTGGCGAAGGTGGAGGCCCTGTCCTCCACCCGTCCGGTCGGCCAGCTCGTCGACGGCGACATCGCGGTGACGGCCGAGCAAATCCGCTTCTTCGCCGAATTCGCCGACAAGGAGGGCGGCGACCTCGCCCCCACCGACGACGGCAGCCTGGGCATGGTGATGACGGAGCCCTACGGCGTCGTCGGAGCCATCACGCCGTGGAACTTCCCGCTGTCGATGGCGGGCTGGAAGCTCGGCCCGGCGCTGGCCGCCGGCAATGCGGTGGTGTTGAAGCCGTCGGAGATGACGCCCTTCTCCACCGTCCTGCTGGCCCAGCTGGCGGTGAAGGCCGGGCTGCCCGCCGGGCTGATCAACGTCGTGCTGGGCGACGGCCCGACCACCGGGGCGGCCATCACCCGCCATCCCGGCATCGCCAAGGTCAGCTTCACCGGATCGACGGCGGCGGGATCGGCGATCATGGCCGACATCGCCCGCAGTGGCGTCAAGCCGATGACGCTGGAACTCGGCGGCAAGAGCCCGCAGGTCGTCTTCGCCGACGCCGACCTCGACAAGGCGGCGGCAGCCATCGCCACCAGCGTGCTGTCCAATGCCGGCCAAGCCTGCGTCGCCGGGTCGCGCCTGCTGGTCGAGGCGCCGGTGACCGAGCCCCTGATCGAGCGGATCCTGGGCCACATGCGCGCCGTCCGGCCCGGCCCGACCTGGAACGCGGAGACGCGCTATTCCCCCATCATCTCCGAACGCCAGCGCGCCCGCATCCAGTCCATCGTGTCGGCCTCGTTGACCGGAGCGGCGGAGTGCCTGACCGGCGGCGGTCCGATGGAAGGGGACGGCTATTTCTATGCGCCGACGCTGATCGCCGGGGTCGACCAAAGCTCCCCCGCCGTGATGGAGGAGATCTTCGGCCCGGTCCTGACCGTGCAGAGCTTCGGGACCGAGGAGGAGGCGATGGCGCTGGCCGATCATCCGACCTACGGGCTTGCCGCCGGCCTCTACACCCGCGACCTGTCGCGCGCCCTGCGCCTGACCCGGCGGCTCCAGGCCGGGACGGTGTGGGTCAACCGCTATGGCCGCTCGCGCGACCACATCCTGCCGACCGGCGGCTACAAGCGCTCCGGCATCGGCAAGGATCTGGGGCGCGAGGCCTATCTCGCCAACCGCCGCAGCAAAAGCGTGCTGATCGGCCTGTAGTCCAATGAAAAGCCATCGGGGACGTTCGATGAAAACCCACTCCATTGCGATCATCAAGGGCGACGGCATCGGGCATCCCGTGGTCGACGCCGCCTGGGAAGTCCTGCAGGCCGTGGCGAAGCAGTCGGGCTTCGCGCTGGAGGGTACCCAACTGCCCTGGTCCTGCGCCCATTACAAGGAGACCGGCGTGATGATGCCGGCCGACGGCATCGACACGCTGCGCAACTACGACGCCATCCTGCTCGGCGCGGTCGGCTGGCCGGCGGAGGTCCCGGATGCGGTGTCGCTGCACGGGCTGCTGCTGCCCATCCGCAAGGCCTTCGACCAGTATGCCAACGTCCGCCCGCACCGGCTGCTGCCGGGGGTGGAGGGGCCGCTGCGGCGCGGCGGCTTCGACATCCTGTGCATCCGCGAGAACACCGAAGGCGAATATGCCGGGGCCGGCGGACGCGTCCATCAGGGAACGGCGCAGGAAGTGGCGGTGGAAACCGGCATCTTCACCCGCATGGGGGTCGAGCGCATCCTGCGCTTCGCCTTCGCCCAGGCCCGCGCCCGGCGCGGCAAGCTGGCTTCGGTCACCAAGTCGAACGCGCAGAAGCATTCGATGGTGTTCTGGGACGAGATCACCCGCCAGCTGGCCGCCGAACATCCCGACGTCGAGGTCACCAGCTATCACGTCGACGCCATGGCGGCGCGCATGGTGACGGCGCCGGAGAGCCTGGACGTCGTCGTCGCCTCCAACCTGTTCGGCGACATCCTCACCGATCTGGGCGCGGCGATCCAGGGCGGGCTGGGCTTCGCCGCCTCGGCCAACCTCAACCCCGAGCGCAAGGCGCCGTCGATGTTCGAGCCGGTGCACGGCTCCGCTCCCGACATCGCCCATCTCGGCATCGCCAATCCGATCGCCGCCATCTGGTCGGGCGCGATGATGCTGGAGCATCTGGGGGAGAAGGCCGCAGCCGACCGCGTCATGACCGCCCTGGGCGACACCACCAGGCAGGGAATCGGCACGGTTCCCGGCAAGGACCGGACGGACGCGATCACCGCCGCCGTGCTGTCGGCGCTCTCCTGATGTCCACGACCCCGAATCCATACGCAGCGGAAAAAGACACGACCATGACCCATCACCTGACGGATTCCACCCTCTTCCGCGTACAGGGGCTGATCGGCGGGACTTGGTGCGACGGGGCGGCCGGGCGAACCATCGACGTCCTGGATCCGGCGACCGGCAACAGCCTCGGCAGCGTTCCCGACATGGACGGCACCGATGCCAGAAACGCCATCGCCGCGGCGGCCGGGGCCTTCCCCGCCTGGCGCCGGCGGACCCATGCCGACCGCGCCGCGCTGCTGGAACGCTGGCACGCGCTGATGATCGAGAACCTGGAGGATCTGGCCCGCATCCTGACGCTGGAGCAGGGCAAGCCGCTGGACGAAGCGCGCGGCGAGATCCGCTATGGCGCCTCCTTCGTCAAATGGTTCGCCGAAGAGGCGCGGCGGATCGGCGGTACCACCATCCCCTCCCCCACCCCCGACCGCCGCATCGTCGTGCTGAAGGAGCCGGTCGGCGTCTGCGGCATCATCACGCCGTGGAACTTCCCCAACGCCATGATCACCCGCAAAGTGGCCCCGGCACTGGCCGCTGGCTGCACCGTGGTCATCAAGCCGTCGGACTTCACGCCCTATTCTGCGCTGGCCTTGGGCGTACTGGCCGAACGGGCCGGGATCCCCGCCGGCGTGATCAACATCCTGACCGGACGGCCCGAAGCCATCGGCGAGGAAATCCTGGCGAACGACACCGTCCGCAAGATCTCCTTCACCGGCTCCACCCGCGTCGGCTCCCTGCTGATGCGCGGCGCCGCCGCCGGTATCAAGCGGCTGAGCCTGGAACTGGGCGGCAACGCGCCCTTCATCGTCTTCGACGACGCCGACCTCGATCAGGCGGTGGACGGCGTCATCCTGTCCAAGTTCCGCAACGGCGGCCAGACCTGCGTCTGCGCCAACCGCATCCTGGTGCAGGCCGGCGTCTACGAGGCGTTCCGCGACCGTCTGGTCGCCCGGGTCAACGCCATGCGGGTGGGATCGGGCCTGGAGCCGGGTGTCGCCATCGGCCCGATGATCAACGAAGCCGCCATTGCCAAGATCGAGCGCCATGTCGCCGATGCGGTCGCCAAGGGGGCGAGCGTCGCCTCTTCCGCCGTTGCGGTTCCGGGTCCGCAATACGTCGCCCCGCTGGTGCTGACCGGCGCCACCACCGATATGCTGCTCGCCAGTGAAGAAACCTTCGGCCCGGTGGCGCCGCTGTTCCGCTTCGAGACGGAGGAGGAGGCCGTCGCCCTCGCCAACGCCACGCCCTTCGGGCTGGCCGCCTATTTCTACACGCAGAACCTCGCGCGGTCCTGGCGGGTGGGCGAAGCGCTGGAAGCCGGCATGGTCGGGCTGAACACCGGCCTGATCTCCACCGAGGTCGCCCCTTTCGGCGGCGTCAAGCAATCCGGCCTGGGCCGGGAAGGAGCGCAAGTCGGCATCGAGGAGTATCTGGAGATGAAGACTTTCCACATCGGCGGTCTGGGGTGACACCTTTGGGTCGATGGAAAAGCCCGGCGGGAGCGATCCAACGCTCCCGCCGGGCCTTTTTCCATTTTTGACGGTCACTGAATCCGGTCGAGCGCCTTGTAGTACATCCCGACCAGCGGCAGGAACCAGGGCTTGCCGAAATGCCCGGGCACGGCGGGCCAGGACAGCCCCTTCAGCGGGTTCCTGTCCTCCCGCCCCAGGATCGCATCGGCCATGGTCATGCCGAGATGGGTGGACAGCTGCGCCCCATGGCCGGAATAGCCCATCGCGTACCACAGGCCGTCCTGACAGCCGGCGCGCGGGTAGCGGTCGCTGGTCATGTCCACCAGCCCGCCCCAGCAGTAGTCGATGTCGACACCGGCGATCTGCGGGAAGATCTTCGCCATGCCTGCCCGCAGGATCGCTCCGCTCTTGGCGTCGGACCGTTGGTCGGAGCTTGCGGAGAAACGCGCCCGGCCACCGAAGATCAGCCGCCGGTCCGGCGACAGCCGGAAATAATTGCCGATGTTCATCGAGGTGACGTAGGTGCGGTTGCCGGGCGCCACCGACGCGATTTCCTCATCGCTCAGCGGACGGGTGGCGATGATGAAGCTGCCGACCGAGATGATGCGGCGACGGAAATGACTGAAATTCGGCGTGGTGTAGGCGCCGGTGGCGACCAGCACCTGGCCGGCGGTCACCGTGCCGCGCGGAGTGGACAACGTATGCCGGTCGCCCGACCGGGTGATGGCGGTAACCGGCGCGTTCTCGACCAGCAGCGCGCCATGCCGCTTGGCCGCATCCGCCAGCCCGGCGACGAAACGGCCCATATGCATCATGGCGCTCTTGCGCGACAGCATCGCGCCATGGAAGGGCGAACCGACCTCCCCCTTCAGCTCTTCCGGGGTCAGCAGCGCCGTATCGGGATCGACCTCGCGGTGAACCGCCTCGAAGTTCCGGGCGATCGCCTCGAAATGCGCCGGCTTCGAGGCCAGCTTCAATTTTCCGGCACGGCGGAAATTGCAGTCGATCCCCTCCTCGGCGATCAGCGCCTCCAGCGTGTCGATCGACTGATCGAAGGCCCGGTAGAGCGCAACGGCGCGTTCCGTCCCCAAGGCGGCCTTGGCGGCGATGAAGCTGTGGGCCAAGCCGTTATTGAGGTGCCCGCCGTTGCGCCCGGATGCCCCGCCGCCGATGCGGCCCGCCTCCAGCACGATCACCCGCGCGCCGGCCCTGGCCAGCTGTCGGGAGGCCCCCAGGCCGGTGAACCCGCCCCCCACGACCGCGACATCGTAATGGCCCTCGATGGCCCCCTCCACCCCACCCGCGAAGACCGGGGCGGTATCGTGCCAGTAGGAGACGAATTTCATGACCTGGGTCCTTCCCATTACAGGCTGAAACGAACAATCCGCTCCTTACAGGCCGACCACGCCCGGCAGGCCGGAAATATTCGGAATCTCGACATAGCCGTAATAGGGATTGGCCGGTTCATGGCCGCGGTTGACCCACACCTTGTTGCGGATCCCCAGGTCATGCGCCGACATCAGATCGTAACGGAAGGAGGAGGAGCAATGCAGGATGTCCTCCGGTCCGCAGCCGAGCATGTCGAACATGTATTCGAACGCCTTGAAGCGGGGCTTGTAGGCCTGGGCCTGCTCGGCCGTGTAGACGGCGTGGAAAGGCGCGCCGAGCTTCGCCACGTTCGACGGGATCTGGTCGTTCATCGCGTTGGACAGGATGACCAGCGGGATCTCCTTGGCGACCTTGGCCAGCCCGGCCGGCACGTCGGCGTGCGGCCCCCAGGTGGGAACCCGCTCATAGACCATGCGCGCGTCCTCGTCGCGGAAGACGACGTTGTTGCGCTTGCAGCTGCGCTCCAGCGAATTGTGCACGACCTCCGCATAGGGCTTCCAGTCGCCCATGATCTCGTCGAGGCGGTAGGCGGCGAAGTTCTTGATGAACTCCGTCATCCGCGCCTCGTCGAGGATCGACCCGTACAGATCGCGCGCAGCCTCCGCCATCTGAAAGTTGATCAGCGTGCCGTGGCAATCGAAGGTGACGTATTTCGGCCGGAACTGGCTCATGGCTGCTTCCTTGAGATGGAACGACGTGGAGTGGGGCGAATTGGGAATGGGGCGCTGCCGGCCCTGCCCTACGATCCTAGCGTCGCCGCGAAGCCGGGCCTGACCGAAATGCCCGGCGCGAAAGCACAAAGTTCCGTTTCCGTCTCGGCACTCAGCATTTGGTTGGGAGGGAAGCGGCGCCAGGACGCCCGGAACGGGGGCGGAAGCCCCATCCGCGGGTTCGGTCGCCATCGCCGCGGCATAAGATGCGGCGGGCTGCCGGAGCAAAGGTGAAAGATGTCGCGGCGGGTGCCGCCTTCAGACAAACGTCCGGGGGCACTGCGCACACTCTTGGAGGCAGAGGGTGAAAGGACTGCCCATGAATAAGAATACGGTTCCCAAGAGAGCGATCGACTGGGCGGCTTTCGAGCCGAAGCATCTCGACGATGCGCTCGCCCTGTCGCGGCAGGCGCAATGGCCGCACCGGCTGGAAGACTGGTCGCTGATCCTTTCGCTGAGCCGGGGGCTGGTCGCCGTGGATGCCGGATCGGGCCGGCTGGTCGGCACCGTGATGACGACGCCCTATGGCGAGGATGCCGCCACCATCAACATGGTCATCGTCGACGAGGGCTGGCGCGGGCAGGGCCTCGGCCGCCGCCTGATGGACGAGGCGATGGCGCTGGCGGACGGCCGCCCCCTGCGCCTCGTCGCCACCAGCGACGGGCTGCCGCTCTACGAAAAGCTGGGCTTCCGCGAGGTCGGCACCGTCCTGCAGCACCAGGGGGAAGCCGGTCCGGTTCCGCCGGTGGAGGCGGAGGAGGTCGCCGCGGCCGGCACAGGTGAGCTTGCGGCCATCGTCGCGCTGGACCGGGAGGCCTTCGGCGCCGACCGCCGTCTGCTGCTGGAGCGCATCGCCGGGCCGGGGTCCTTCACGCTGCTGCGCCGGAACGGCGCCCCCGTCGGCTTCGCCGCCCTGCGCGACTTCGGTCGCGGGCAGGTCGTCGGCCCGGTGGTCGCCCCCGACGCGGACGGAGCCAAGGCCCTGATCGGCCCGCTCGTCGCCGCGCATCCGGGAAAATTCCTGCGGGTGGACACCACCGCCGACACCGGCCTCGCTCCGTGGCTGGCCGATTGCGGTCTGCGTCCTGTCGGCGGCGGCATCGCCATGCGCCGCTCCGCGCCGGCGGCGGCAGCCGCTTCGCCCGTTCCCGTATCGACTTTCGCGCTCGCCAGCCAGGCACTCGGCTGATCCGGAGAGGACCATGCTCAGCAATTCCCTGATCGAACTCGACCGTGCCCATCTGGTCCATCCCGTCGCGTCATATCGCGGCCATGAGAAGGCCGGGGTGCGGGTGATCGCCTCCGGCGCCGGGGCGACGGTCACCGACGCCGCCGGCCGCCAGCTGGTCGACGGCTTCGCCGGCCTGTGGTGCGTCAACGCCGGCTATGGACAGCAGAGCCTCGTCGACGCCGCCACCCGCCAGATGCAGGAACTGCCCTACGCCACCGGCTATTTCGGGCTTGGCAGCGAACCGGCAATCCGGCTGGCCGCGGCACTCGCCGAACGGGCGCCCGGCGACCTGAACCATGTCTATTTCACGCTGGGCGGGTCGGATGCGGTGGACAGCACCATCCGCTTCATCCGTTACTACTGGCTGGCCAAGGGCCAGCCGCAGCGCGACCAGTTCATCTCCATCGAGCAGGGCTATCACGGCTCCTCCACCGTCGGGTCGGGGCTGACCGCGCTGCCCGCCTTCCATGCCGGCTTCGGTGTGCCCTTCGACTGGCAGCACAAGATTCCGTCGCACTACGCCTACCGCAACCCGGTGGGCGACGATGCCGATGCGATCATCGCCGCCTCGCTCGCCGCCCTCGACGCGAAGATCGCCGAAATCGGCGGACCGGAACGAGTCGCCGCCTTCTATGCCGAACCGATCCAGGGGTCGGGCGGCGTGCTGGTGCCGCCCGACGGCTGGATGAAGGCGATGTGCGACCGCTGCCGCAGCCTGGGCATCCTGTTCGTCGCCGACGAGGTCATCACCGGCTTCGGCCGCACCGGCCCGCTGTTCGCCTGCACCGACGACGGCGTGGTCCCCGACATGATGACCACGGCGAAGGGCCTGACCTCCGGCTATGTGCCGATGGGCGCGGTTTTCCTGTCGGACGCGGTGTACGATACCATCGCGGACGCCGCCGGCAGCAGCGCGGTCGGCCATGGCTATACCTACTCCGCCCACCCCGTCAGCGCCGCGGTGGGGCTGGCTGCCTTGCGCCTGTACGAGGACAGCCTGCTCGCCAACGGCGCCAGGGCCGGGGCGCGGCTGATGGCCGGGCTGCACGCTCTGCGCGACCACCCGCTGGTCGGCGACGTGCGCGGGCGCGGCATGCTGGCCGCCATCGAACTGGTGGTGGCCAAGGAGCGCAAAACCCCCCTGCCCGCCGCCGCCGAACCGTCGCGCCGGATTTTCGACCGGGCCTGGTCCAACGGTCTGGTGATCCGCGCCTTCGCCAACGGCGTGCTTGGCTATGCCCCGCCGCTCTGCTGCACCGACGACGACATCGACGCGATCCTGGAGCGGACGGCACAGACGCTCGACCAGACCCTGGACGATCCCGACGTCCGCCGGGCGATGCGCTAGACGAAAAAGGAGGTGTCCGTGGAAAAAACCGCGGATACCTCCGTATCCAGCATTTTCTGCCGTCCAGCACCGAAGATTCGGAGACCCTCACCCACCCCTTGGACCACACTGGAGGGGAAGAAGACCGAATCTCCAGGCCAGTTCAAGAGGGACCAGCTCCAAAGACATCCCGGCGGAGGTTGCCGCCGGACCTGAAACGCCCCGCCGGACCGGAACGGTTCCCCTGCGGTCCTTGATGAGGAGATGGTGCGTTGACCAAGAGCCTGCTGAACTTCAAGTATCTGACCTTCGACGTCGTCGGCACCCTGATCGACTTCGAATCCGGCATCAAAGACTGCCTCGCCGCAATCGCGGCGGAGGCCGGCACCACGGTGGACGGCGAGGCGGCGCTGACCCTCTACCGCGAGGCGCGCTATGCCGACGATGCCGACCTGTTCCCCGACGATCTGGCGCGCGTCTATTCGGTGATCGCGCCCAGGCTGGGGCTGCCCGCCGGCACGCAGTACGGCGAACGCCTGCGGGATTCCGCGGCGGCCTGGGCCGGCTTCCCCGACAGCCGGGAGGCCATGGCGCGTCTGGCCAAGCGCTACAAGCTGATCGCGATGACCAACGCGCGGCGCTGGGCCTTCACCCATTTCTCCCGCGAGCTGGGCGATCCGTTCTTCGCCGGCTTCACCACCGACGACACCGGCGTCGAAAAGCCCAACCCCGCCTTCTTCCAACAGGTGTTCGAATTCGTCGAGCGCGACGGCGGCAGCAAGGACGACATCCTGCACGTCGCGCAGAGCCAGTATCACGACATCGGCGTGTCCCGCCGCCTCGGCATGACCAACTGCTGGATCCAGCGGCGGCACGCCCAGAAGGGCTATGGCGGCACCATCGAGCCCGCCGAGTTCACCGAACCGGATTTCCATTTCCGCTCGATGGCGGAACTAGCCGATGCCGTCGAAGCAGCGGCCGCAGAGCCGAAGACGGCTTCCGCGTAACCGGGCCAAACCGGAGCGCGCTGAATAAAGAAACGAACGAACAATCCTGAACAGAGTGAGGCAGACATGACCAAGACGCCTGAAAGCTGGACCCGGACTGACGACAGCATGGTCGAAAGCGCCATCCGGCGCGGGGCCACGCGCCGCGACCTGATGAAGATGCTGCTGGCCGGCGGGGTGTCGCTGGCCGCCGCCGACCTCGTTCTGGGCCGCGCCGGCATGGCGCTGGCCGCCACGCCGGTGAAGGGCGGCGCGCTGAAGGCTGCCGGCTGGTCGTCCTCGACCGCCGACACGCTGGATCCCGCCAAGGCGTCGCTGTCCACCGACTATGTCCGGTGCTCTGCCTTCTACAACCGCCTGACCACGCTGGACCAGAACGGCGTTCCGCAGATGGAGCTGGCGGAGAGCGTGGAATCGGGCGATGCCAAGACCTGGACGGTCAAGCTGCGCAAGGGCGTCACCTTCCACGACGGCAAGTCGCTGACCGCCGACGACGTGGTGTATTCGCTGAAGCGCCACCTCGATCCCGCCGTCGGTTCCAAGGTCGCGAAGATCGCCGCGCAGATGACGGAGTTCAAGGCGGTCGACAAGACCACCGTCGAGATCACGCTGGCCAGCGCCAACGCCGATCTGCCGACGATCCTGGCCACCCACCATTTCATGATCGTGGCCGACGGCACCACCGACTTCTCCAAGGGCAACGGCACCGGCGCCTTCACCTGCAAGAGCTTCGAGCCCGGCGTGCGCTCCATCGGCCTGCGCAACCAGAATTACTGGAAGGGCGGGCCGAACGTCGACTCCTTCGAGTTCTTCGCGATCAGCGACGACAATGCCCGCGTCAACGCGCTGCTGTCCGGCGACATCCATCTCGCCGCGTCGATCAACCCGCGCTCCACCCGTCTGGTGGACGGACAGAAGGGCTTCGCCCTGTCGAAGACGACGTCCGGCAATTACACCGACCTGAACATCCGCCTGGATATGGAGCCCGGCAGCCGCAAGGACTTCGTCGATGGGATGAAGTACATCGTCAACCGCGAGCAGATCGTCAAATCGGCCCTGCGCGGCTTCGGCGAGGTGGGCAACGACCAGCCGGTCTCGCCCGTGAACGCCTACCACAACGCCGCCCTGAAGCCGAAGGCGTTCGACCCGGAAAAGGCGAAGGCGCTGTTCAAGAAGGCCGGCGTCCTGGGTCAGTCGATCCCGGTGATCACGTCGGATGCCGCATCGTCGGCCATCGACATGGCGATGGTGATCCAGGCCTCCGCCGCCGAGATCGGCATGAAGCTCGACGTCCAGCGCGTGCCGTCCGACGGCTATTGGAGCAACTACTGGCTGAAGTCGCCGATCCATTTCGGCAACATCAACCCGCGCCCGACGCCGGACATCCTGTTCTCCCTGCTCTACGCCTCCGAAGCGCCGTGGAACGAGAGCAAGTACAAATCCGAGAAATTCGACAAGATGATGATCGAAGCGCGCGGCCTGCTCGACCAGGCCAAACGCAAGGAGATCTACAACGAGATGCAGGTGATGATCGCCGAAGAGGCCGGCACCATCATCCCCGCCTACATCTCCAACATCGACGCCATCAACGACAAGCTGAAGGGCCTCGCCCCCAGCCCGCTGGGCGGCATGATGGGCTACGCTTTCGCCGAGTATGTCTGGCTGGCCGCCTGATACAGTGGGCGGGCGGAACGGGACGGCCGCGGGGCCGGCCGTTCCGGCCCGTCGCGGCCCATTCGGGCAACCCCTCCGGGGGCGCCTCGCCTTGCGGAGGCCAAGCATGACATCACGCGTTCCGTCCCTCATCCTTGGTCGGCTGCTCATCGCACTGGTCACGCTGACGATCGTGTCCTTCGCCGTGTTCTTCGCCACCACCCTGCTGCCCGGCGACACGGCGACCATCCTGCTGGGGCAGGCGGCGACGCCGGAAGCCATCGCCGGGCTGCGCACGGCCATGCATCTGGACGACCCGGCCCTGCTGCGCTTCGTCTACTGGATCGGCGGCCTGTTCCGGGGCGATCTCGGCACCTCCTACGCCAACCATATGCCGGTGGCCACGCTGATCTCCGGCCGGCTCGCCAACACCCTGAAGCTGGCCGGGCTGACCACCCTGGTGTCGGTTCCGCTGGCGCTGACGCTGGGCATCACCGCCGCCATGTGGCGGCGCACGCTCTATGACCGCATCGTCACCATCGCCACCATCGGCGTCATCTCGGTGCCGGAATTCGTGCTGGCGACCCTGGCCGTTCTGGTGTTCGCCGTCTACCTGAAATGGCTGCCGGCCCTGTCCTTCACCTACAATGTCGACAGTTTCTCCGGCCTGCTGCGGGCCTACGCCATGCCGGTCATCACCCTGACCTTCGGGGTGTCGGCGCAGATGATCCGCATGACCAGAGCCGCCGTGATCGAAACGCTGAACACCCCCTATGTCGAGATGGCGCTGCTGAAAGGGGCGTCGCGCCCCCGCATGGTCCTGCGCC
This sequence comes from Azospirillum endophyticum, assembly GCF_016595245.1. Taxonomy (GTDB): domain Bacteria; phylum Pseudomonadota; class Alphaproteobacteria; order Azospirillales; family Azospirillaceae; genus Azospirillum; species Azospirillum endophyticum. The sequence continues at coordinate 50,083 of NZ_JAENHM010000067.1, read as the reverse complement.
ACGCCCTGCCCAACGCGCTGGGGCCCATCTCCAACGCGGTGGCGCTGTCGCTCTCCTACCTGCTGGGCGGCGTGATCATCGTCGAGACGATCTTCAACTATCCGGGGATCGCCAAGCTGATGGTCGATGCGGTGTCCACCCGTGATTTGCCGCTGATCCAGTCCTGCGCGATGATCTTCTGCTTCGGGTATCTGATCCTGATCACCACCGCCGACATCGTCGCCATCCTGTCGAACCCGAGGCTCCGATGAAGACACATTCTTCCACTGAACCGAGGGCCTCAACCGGCTCCAGGGCTTCCACCGGCTCGCTGACGGCATGGTCGGGCTACCGGATCAACCTGGTCGGCCTCGCCGCCTTCTCCGTCGTCCTGTTCTGGGCGCTGGTCGCCCTGTTCGCCCCCTACATCACGCCCCATTCGGTGGGCGAGATGATCGACCTCGACTATTTCGGCCCGATGCGGCCCGGCCTGTGGCTGGGGTCGGATTATCTCGGCCGCGACATGCTGTCCCGCATCATCTACGGCGCCCGCTACACCGTCGGCATCTCCCTGGCCGCGGTGTCCATCGCCTGCTTCACCGGCGTGGTGCTGGGCATGACCTCGGCGGTGCTGCGCGGGCCGGTGGACATGGTGGTCAGCCGCATCCTCGACGCCATGAACTCCATCCCCAGCAAGCTGTTCGGCCTGATGGTGGTCGCGGCGGTGGGCTCGTCCATCCCCGTGCTGATCCTGACCCTGTCGGTCATCTATGTCCCCGGCGCCTACCGCTTCAGCCGGGCGCTGGCGATCAACATCGACACGATGGATTTCATCATGGTCGCCCGCATCCGGGGCGAAAGGCTGCCCTACCTGATCGCATCGGAGATCCTGCCCAACATCATCGGCCCGGTGCTGGCCGACCTCGGCCTGCGCTTCGTCTTCATCGTCCTGCTGCTGTCGGGCCTGTCCTTCCTGGGGCTGGGCGTCCAGCCGCCCTATGCCGACTGGGGTGCGCTGGTGCGCGAGAACATCGGCGGCCTGCCCTTCGCGGCACCGGCGGTGATCGTGCCGTCGCTGGCCATCGCCACCCTGACCATCAGCGTCAATCTGCTGATCGACAATCTTCCGCAGAAGATCCGGGACCGGAGTGCTTCCTGATGACGAACCTTGTCGAAATCCGCGCTCTGACGGTCGAAGCCACCACCGATTCGGGCCGCAAAATCCAGATCCTGAAAGGCATCGACCTGGATATCGCCGCCGGCGAGACCGTCGCCTTCATCGGCGAAAGCGGGTCCGGCAAGACCACCGCGGCCATGACCCTGCTGGGCCACGCCCGTCCGGGATGCCGGATTTCCGGCGGCACGGTGAAGGTCGACGGCCATGACATGGCGACGCTGCCGGAGAAGGAGCGGGCCGCCCTGCGCGGCACCACCGTGGCCTATGTGCCGCAGAGCGCGGCCGCCGCCTTCAACCCGGCCTCGACCATCATGGATCAAGTCATCGAGGTGACGCGGATCCACCGCCTGATGCCGCCGGACGAGGCCCGCCGCCGGGCGGTCGCCCTGTTCCGTGCCCTGTCCCTGCCCGATCCCGACGGTATCGGCGACCGCTATCCGCACCAGGTGTCGGGCGGCCAGCTGCAACGGCTGGCGGCGGCGATGGCGCTGATCGGCGATCCCAAGGTGGTGATCTTCGACGAGCCGACGACGGCGCTGGACGTCACCACCCAGGTCGAGGTCCTGCGTGCCTTCAAGGCGGTGACCGCCCAGCACCGGATCGCCTGCGTCTATGTCTCCCACGATCTGGCGGTGGTCGCGCAGATCGCCGACCGCATCATGGTGCTGCGCAACGGCGCGGTGCAGGAAACCGGCAGCGTCCACGACATCCTGACGCGCCCGGCCCACCCCTACACACAGGAATTGCTGCACGCCTTCCACCCCGACACCGGCGGGCGCGAGGCGCTGCCAGTCGCCGACAGCGCCGCTCCCCTGCTGGAGATCAACACGCTGAGCGCCGGCTACGGCCCGCCGCAGTCGAACGGGCAGCCGCTGGTCCTCGCCGTCAAGGGGGTGAGCCTGCAGGTGAAGCGGGGCACCAACCTCGGCATCATCGGGGAGTCCGGCTGCGGGAAATCGACCTTGGCGCGCGCCATCGCCGGGATCCTGCCGGCCTGCAAGGGCGACATCCAGTTCAACGGCAAGGAGCTGTGGCACAGCGCCCGCCAGCGCAGCCACGACCAGCTCCGCGACCTCCAGATCGTCTTCCAGCACGCCGACACCGCGCTCAACCCGGCCAAGTCCATCGAGGACATCCTCGGCCGTCCGCTGACCTTCTATCACGGCCTGCGCGGCAAGGCCCGCGATGCGCGGGTCGATGCGCTGCTGGACATGGTCCGCCTGCCCCGCGCCCTGCGCCACCGCCGCCCGGCCGAATTGTCGGGCGGCCAGAAGCAGCGGGTGAACTTCGCCCGTGCGCTCGCCGCCGAGCCGAAGCTGATCCTGTGCGACGAGATCACCTCGGCCCTCGACACCGTGGTTGCGGCGGCGGTCATCGACCTGCTGAAGGAACTGCAACGCGAACTTGGCCTGTCCTATGTCTTCATCAGCCACGACCTGTCGGTGATCGAGGCGATCTGCGACGAGATCGTCGTGATGTATCGCGGGCAGACTGTGGAGACCATCATCCCCGCCGACCGGCAGCCGCCGCAGCACCCCTATTCGCAGCTGCTGTTCTCATCGGTGCCGAAGCTGGATCCGACCTGGCTCGACACCCTGAACATCGACGCCGACCGGATGCGAGTGGCGTGAACCGTCGGCCCTCCACTCCACCCTCCAGCCTGCCAATGAACTGCCCGAGGTTTCCAGGAGCCTGATTTGGTGGATGGTATGGACGACCGCTACCCACCGGCCTGAACTGGCCAGGAAGTGGTCTGTGTCGAACGCCACGTCGGGGACGGTCGTCCACGAGCATTGTCAGCGTCGGTCTGGATCTTGCCAAGCAGGTCTTTCAGGTTCATGGGGTTGATGAGACCGGTCGAGTGGTTGTCCGCCGTCAACTCCGGCGCGATGCCGTGGACAGCTTTTTCCGAGAGCTACCGCCCTGCCTGATCGGCATTGGCGCGCGACGCCCACAGCCCGGGTCAGGGTCCCCTTCTGGCCGACCCAGGCCTCATCCTGGAACCAGACCTCCAGCCGCTTGCCGGGGTGGCGCTTGGCGATGCCGGCGAGTTGGTCGGGGAAGTTTTTTAAATGCCTCCCGGGCGGCGGGATCGGTCTTGGGGTGGATCGGGCGCGGGGTCCGCCAGGACAGCCCCCTCTGCTGGAGCAGGTTGTTCATGCCGCAGCGGCTGTAGTCGGCACCGAAGTGGCGCCTGGCCAAGTCTTGGATGTGGGACAGCCGATACTCGACGGAGAGAGAGCGGCGGCGGTGCGCATCGTCTCATCACTCGACGGTTACACGGGCCGGACACCGTCGAGGCGCTCCAGATCGTCGCGCATCACCGCGATCAGCCAGTCGCAGATCGCCGGCACAACGGGCTGCAGCGGACGGGCTTTCGGCGAGATGAGCGAATGCCAGCGCCCGGTGCGTATTTCGCCTGCGCCGGCGCGAACCAGATGCCCTTCGCAAAGCGCGCGCGATACGACGCTGACCCAGCCGAGCGCGATCCCTTCGCCATTCTGCGCCGCCTGCAATGCGACCGAATAGTCTGAGAACACATCCCAGGTTCCGATGCCCTCCAGGCGCCCGCTTGGGTTCAGAAGCCGGTTCCAATGCGCCTTGTGCTCGTCGTTCAGGTTCAGGAAGACATGGCGTTGCGGATCGGCATCCAAGGGGCCGCGCTCCGCCAGATAGGCGGGGCTGCAAACCGGCATGATGATCTCCGGCGCAAAGGGCCAGACGTGATAACGCGGGTCGTCGGCCTCGACGACGCGGGTGGCGATGTCCACGTCGGACGGGGGCTGGCCCAGCATTCCCTGCACCAAATCCAGACGCAGTTCGACGGTCGGGAATGCCCCCTTGAAGGCACGTAGCCGAGGCACCAGCCAATGTGTGGCGAAGGAACTGGAGAAGGACAGGATGACCCGTGTTCTTGCCGCGCGTTGACGCACGGTATCGACCGTGCGGTCGATCGCCGCGAGACTGTCGCGCAGGGTGCGGAAAATCTCATCGCCCTCGGCGGTCAGGACAATGCCGGTGGGGGTGCGCTGGAACAGCCGCAAGCCCAGCCGATCCTCGAGCTGCGCGATGCTGCGGCTGACGGACGGTTGGGTGACGTTGAATTCCCGCGCTGCCGCCGAAAAGCTGCCCGTCCGGGCAGCCGCCTCGAAGATGAACAGGGTTCGGGCAAGGGGGGCGATGCTGCGCAGGGCCATACGCTCAGGGTATACCCCTTGCACGTTTTATCAAGCTTCCTGGCCTGCGCTCCACAGGCACATCCTTGACCCATGTCCGCCTGGGCACATCAAGGAGACCTTCCAGCCATGCAGATCGCGGCGCATATCGCAGCCCAGCCCAATTCCCAGACCAGCTCGCAGTCCTCCGATCCGCTGCTTTCACCGTTCCGGCTGGGCGGGCTTCTGCTGCGCAACCGCATCGTCAGCACCAGCCATGCCTCGATGCTGGACGAAGGCGGCATGCCGACCGAGCGTTACCAGCGCTACCATGAAGAAAAAGCGAAGGGCGGCATCGCCCTGACGATGATCGGCGGCTCCGCCATGACCTCGCGCGATTCGAGCTGGGGCGGCGGGCAGCTCAACCTGTCGGGCGACGCCATCCTGCCGCATCTGGAGGCGATGGCACGCCGCATCCACGACCATGGCACCGCCATCATGTGCCAGGTGTCGCATCTGGGGCGGCGGGCGACCGCGCTGGGCAGCGGCTGGCTGCCGGCAATCGCGCCGTCGCGGGTGCGCGAAACGCGGACCCGCAGCTTTCCCAAGGAAATGGACCGCGCCGACATCGACCGTGTCGTCGCCGACTACGCCGCCGCCGCAAGGCGTTGCCGGCAGGCGGGACTCGACGGGGTGGAAACGCTGACCGGCGGGCATCTGCTGGGCCAGTTCCTGTCGCCCCGCACCAACCTGCGCACCGACGGCTTCGGCGGCTCAACCGCGAACCGGGCTCGCTTCGTGCTGATGGTGCATGAGGCGATGCGCGAGGCCGTCGGCCCGGACTTCGTCATCGGCATCCGCTACGTCATCGACGAGGGGGGCGAGGACGGGCTGCATATGGATGAAAGCCTTGAAATCGCCCACATGCTGCAGCGGGAAGGCCATATCGATTTCTTCAACTGCATCTATGGCCGGATGGACAGCGATCTGCTGCTGACGGAACACAACATGCCCGGCATGTTCCAGCGCAGCGCTCCGTTCCTCAGCGAGGTGCGGCGCTTCCGGGCCGAGGTCGGGCTGCCGGTCATGCATGCCACCGGCATCCGGGACGTCGCGACGGCGCGGCATGTCCTGCGCGAAGGCATCGCCGATCTGGTCGGCATGACGCGGGCGCACATCGCCGACCCGCATCTGGTCGCCAAGATCCAACGCGGCGAGGAAGATCGCATCCGCCCCTGCGTCGGGGCGTCCTATTGCCTGTATCGCAAGGCGCATTGCATCCATAACCCTGCCACCACCCGCGAAACCATGCTGAGCCACGAGATCACGCCCGCCGATACGCCGCGCCGCGCGGTGGTGGTCGGCGGCGGTCCTGCCGGGATGGAGGCCGCCCGCGTGCTGGCCGAGCGCGGCCATCGCGTCACCCTGTTCGAGGCGGGAAGCCGGCTGGGCGGGCAGGTTCTCATCGCCGCCGGCGCCGAGGGGCGGCAGGATCTTCTGGGCATCACCGAATGGCGCCGGGGCGAGCTCGAGCGGCTGGCGGTGGACATTCGCCTGAACATGTATGCCGAAGCCGCCGACATCGCCGCCGAAAACCCGGACATCGTCATCGTCGCCACCGGTGGCGTGCCCGACCTCGACTGGCTGGACGGCGGCGAACAGTGCACCAGTGTCTGGGACATGCTGTCCGGCCACGTGCCGGCACAGGATGACGTGCTGGTCTATGACGGTACCGGCCGGCAGGCGGCGCCGTCCTGTGCGCTCAAGCTGGCGGCCGCGGGAAAGACGGTCACCTTCGTCACGCCCGATGCCGCGGCGGCGGTCGAGATGCCGTACCAGGACACCTCCAGCTTCCGCAAAAGGCTGTACCAGCAGGGTGTTACGCCCCTGGTCGATCACCGCCTGATCCGGGTGCGCCGCGAGGGAAACCGCTTGGCCGCCATCCTGCGCAACGAAATGACGGACGAGGAGCGCGTGATCGTCACCGCCCAGGTCGTCGTCGAACACGGGACGCTGCCGATGGACGGGGTGTTCAACGACTTGCGCGCCTTGTCCCTGAACAATGGGATCACCGACATCGACCGGCTTCTGGCCGGCCGGCCCCAGGATTTGCAGCCGGGCCGTTTCGCCCTGCACCGCATCGGCGATGCGGTGGCCAGCCGCGATCTGCATGCCTCGATCTTCGATGCCTACCGCCTGTGCAGCCAGCTTTAACCACGACAGAACAGGGAGCCGTGAGAATGACGACGACCACGAACTGGACCCCTCGCGACGATCGACAGGTCGAAGACGCCATGCGCCGCGGCGCGAACCGTCGCGAGCTGTTGCAGATGGTCATGGCGGGCGGAATCGGACTTGCCGCGGGCGGCGCCATTCTTGGCCGGGCGGCCGCCGCGCTGGCCGATACCCCGGTCAAGGGCGGTCACCTAGTAGCGGCGGGCTGGTCGGCGTCGACCGCCGACACGCTGGACCCGGCCAAAGCGTCGCTTTCGACCGATTACGTCCGCTGCTGTTCGCTCTATAGCCGCCTGACGGTGCTGGACCAGGCGGGTGCCGTGCAGATGGAACTGGCCGACGGCATCGAGACCCCCGACGCCAAGGTCTGGACAATCAAGCTCAAGCGGGGCGTGACCTTCCACAACGGCAAGACGCTGACCGCCAACGATGTGACGTTCTCCCTGCGGCGGCATCTCGATCCGCAGGTGGCCTCGAAGGTCGCGGCAATCGCCAAGCAGATGACGGATATCAGGGCGCTCGATCCCGCGACCGTCCAGATCACGCTGACCGCGCCCAATGCCGATCTGCCGACGATCCTTGCCATGCATCACTTCATGATCGTGGCCGAGGGCACCACCGACTTCTCCAAAGGCGTCGGCACCGGCGCGTTCCGGCTGGACCGCTTCGAGCCGGGCGCCCGGTCGGTCATGTCGCGCAACGAGGATTACTTCAAGACGCCGGCGCCACTGAACAGCTTCGAGTTCTTCGCGGTCGCGGATGACAGCGCCCGCGCCAATGCGCTTCTGAGCGGCGACGTTCATATCGCCGCGAACATGAAGCCCGCGCAGCTCCGCCTGCTGGAGAGCCAGCCGGGTGTGGTCCTGGAACGCAGCATCGCCGGGAACTACACAAACCTGAACATGCGGCTGGATATGGCGCCGGGTGACCGTGCCGACTTCGTCGCCGGCATGCGCCATCTGGTCAATCGCACGCAGATCCAGAAAACCGTCCTGCGGGGCATCTGCGAGCCGGGGAACGATCAGCCCGTTCCACCGTCCAGCCCCTATTTCAACGCGGAACTGGCCGCTCCCGCCTATGATCCCGAAAAGGCCAAGGCGCTGTTCAACAAAGCAGGAATGTTGGGGCAGGCAATCCCAATCGTCGCGTCGGATGCCGCAGTCGGATCGATCGACATGGCGACGATCGTGCAGCAGGCCGGCGCCGGGATCGGCATGAATTTCCAGATCAACCGCGTGCCCTCAGACGGCTATTGGGCAAATTACTGGCTGAAGGCACCAGTGCATTTCGGCAATATCAATCCTCGTCCGACGCCGGACATCCTGTTCTCGCTGCTCTACGCCTCGGACGCGCCCTGGAACGAAAGCCATTACCGGTCGGAGCGCTTCGACCGGCTGCTGGTCGAGGCACGCGGCAGCCTGGACAACGCGCGCCGAAAGCAGATCTATGCCGAGATGCAGGGCATGATCGCAACCGAGGCCGGAACGATCATCCCCGCCTATATCTCCAACGTCGACGCCCTTTCTCAGAAGGTGAAGGGCATGCGGAAAAGTCCACTTGGCAATCTGGAAGGCTATGCATTCGCCGAGCATGTCTGGCTGGCCGCCTGATACGGTGGATGGGCGGGACGGGACGGCCGCGCGGCCGGCCGTTCCGGCCCGCCGCGGCCCATTCGGGCGGCCCCTCCGGGGGCGCCTCACCTTGCGGAGGCCAAGCATGACATCACGCGTTCCGTCCCTCATTCTTGGTCGGCTGCTCATCGCACTGGTCACGCTGACGATCGTGTCCTTCGCCGTGTTCTTCGCCACCACCCTGCTGCCCGGCGACACGGCGACCATCCTGCTGGGGCAGGCGGCGACGCCGGAAGCCGTCGCCGGCCTGCGCACGGCCATGCATCTCGACGACCCGGCCCTGCTGCGCTTCGTCTACTGGATCGGCGGCCTGTTCCGGGGCGATCTCGGCACCTCCTACGCCAACCATGTGCCGGTGGCCACCCTGATCTCCGGCCGGCTCGCCAACACCCTGAAGCTGGCAGGTCTGACCACACTGGTGTCGGTCCCCTTGGCGCTGACGCTGGGCATCACCGCCGCCATGTGGAGGCGCACGCTGTACGACCGCATCGTCACCGTCGCCACCATCGGCATCATCTCCGTTCCGGAATTCGTGGTGGCGACGCTCGCCGTGCTGGTGTTCGCCGTGTACCTGAAATGGCTCCCGGCCCTGTCCTTCACCTATCAGGTCGACAGTTTCGCCGGGCTGCTGCGGGCCTACGCCATGCCGGTCGTCACCCTGACCTTCGTGGTGGCGGCGCAGATGATCCGCATGAGCCGGGCCGCCGTGATCGAGACGCTGAACACCCCCTATGTCGAGATGGCGCTGCTGAAAGGCGCCTCGCGCCCGCGCCTGGTCCTGCGCCACGCCCTGCCCAACGCGCTGAGCCCCATCGCCAACGCGGTGGCGCTGTCGCTCTCCTACCTGCTGGGCGGCGTCATCATCGTCGAGACGATCTTCAACTATCCGGGCATCGCCAAGCTGATGGTCGATGCGGTGTCCACCCGCGACCTGCCGCTGATCCAGTCCTGCGCGATGATCTTCTGCTTCGGGTATCTGATCCTGATCACCACCGCCGACATCGTCGCCATCCTATCGAACCCGAGGCTCCGATGAAGACACATTCCTCCACCGGCACCCTCGCGGCGCGGTCCGGCTACCGCATCAATCCGGTAGGCGTGGCCAGCTTCTCCGTCGTCCTGTTCTGGGCGCTGGTCGCCCTGGTCGCCCCCTACATCACCCCCCATTCGGTGGGGGAGATGATCGACGCCGACTATTTCGGCCCGATGCGGCCCGGCCTGTGGCTGGGGTCGGATTATCTCGGCCGCGACATGCTCTCCCGGCTCATCCTCGGCGCCCGCTACACCGTCGGCATCTCCCTGGCCGCGGTTTTCATCGCCTGCTTCACCGGCGTGGTTCTGGGCATGGCCTCGGCGGTGCTGCGCGGGCCGGTGGACATGGTGCTCAGCCGCCTGCTCGACGCCCTGAACTCCATCCCCAGCAAACTGTTCGGCCTGATGGTGGTGGCGGCGGTCGGGTCGTCCATTCCCGTGCTGATCCTGACCCTCGCGCTCATCTATGTTCCCGGTGCCTACCGCTTCAGCCGGGCGCTGGCGGTCAACATCGAGACGATGGACTTCATCATGGTCGCCCGCATCCGCGGGGAAAAGCTGCCCTACCTGATCGCGTCGGAGATCCTGCCCAACATCATCGGCCCGGTGCTGGCCGACCTCGGCCTGCGCTTCGTCTTCATCGTCCTGCTGCTGTCGGGGCTGTCCTTCCTCGGGTTGGGCGTTCAGCCGCCCTACGCCGACTGGGGCGCGCTGGTGCGCGAGAACATCGGCGGCCTGCCCTTCGCGGCACCGGCGGTGATCATGCCGTCGCTGGCCATCGCCACCTTGACCATCAGCGTCAATCTGCTGATCGACAATCTTCCGCAGAAGATCCGGGACCGGAGTGCCTCCTGATGACGAACCTCGTCGAAATCCGCGGCCTGACGGTCGAGGCCACCACCGATTCCGGCCGCTGGATCCAGATCCTGAAGGGCATCGACCTGGACATCGCCGCCGGCGAGACCGTCGCCTTCATCGGCGAAAGCGGGTCCGGCAAGACCACCGCGGCCATGACCCTGCTGGGCCACGCCCGTCCGGGCTGCCGGATTTCCGGCGGAACGGTGAAGGTCGACGGCCATGACATGGCGACGCTGCCGGAGAAGGAGCGGGCCGCCCTGCGCGGCACCACCGTGGCCTATGTGCCGCAGAGTGCCGCCGCCGCCTTCAACCCGGCCTCGACCATCATGGAGCAGGTCATCGAGGTGACGCGGATCCATCGCCTGATGCCGCCGGACGAGGCCCGCCGCCGGGCGGTCGCCCTGTTCCGCGCCCTGTCCCTGCCCGATCCCGACGGTATCGGCGACCGCTATCCGCACCAGGTGTCGGGCGGGCAATTGCAGCGGCTGGCGGCGGCGATGGCGCTGATCGGCGATCCCAAGGTGGTGATCTTCGACGAGCCGACCACGGCGCTGGACGTCACCACCCAGGTGGAGGTCTTGCGCGCCTTCAAGGCGGTGACCGCCAAGCGCCGGATCGCCTGCGTCTATGTCTCCCACGATCTGGCGGTGGTCGCCCAGATCGCCGACCGCATCATGGTGCTGCGCAACGGCGCGGTGCAGGAGACCGGCAGCGTCCACGACATCCTGACGCGCCCGACCCACCCCTACACCAGGGAGCTGCTGAACGCCTTCCATCCCGACACCGGCGGCCGTCCGACCCTGCCCATCGCCAACAGCACCGCCCCGCTGCTGGAGATCAACATGCTGAGCGCCGGTTACGGCCCGCCGCAGTCGAACGGGCAGCCGCTGGTCCTCGCCGTCAAGGGGGTGAGCCTCCAGGTGAAGCCGGGAACCAACCTCGGCATCATCGGCGAGTCCGGCTGCGGGAAGTCGACGCTGGCGCGTGCCATCGCCGGCATCCTGCCGGCCTGCAAGGGCGACATCCAGTTCAATGGCAAGGAGCTGTGGCACAGCGCCCGCCAGCGCAGCCGCGACCAGCTCCGCGACCTGCAGATCGTCTTCCAGCACGCCGACACCGCGCTCAACCCGGCCAAGTCCATCGAGGACATCCTCGGCCGTCCGCTGACCTTCTATCACGGCCTGCGCGGCAAGGCTCGGGACGCCCGCGTCGATGCCCTGCTGGACATGGTCCGCCTGCCTCGCGCCCTGCGCCACCGCCGCCCGGCCGAATTGTCGGGCGGCCAGAAGCAGCGGGTGAACTTCGCCCGTGCGCTCGCTGCCGAACCGAAACTGATCCTGTGCGACGAGATCACCTCGGCCCTCGACACCATCGTCGCCGCGGCGATCATCGACCTGCTGAAGGAACTGCAGCGCGAACTTGGCCTGTCCTACGTCTTCATCAGCCACGACCTGTCGGTGATCGAGGCGATCTGCGACGAGATCATCGTGATGTATCGCGGGCAGACGGTGGAGACCATCGTCCCCGCCGACCGGCAGCAGCCGCAGCACCCCTATTCGCAGCTGCTGTTCTCGTCGGTGCCGAAGCTGGATCCGACCTGGCTCGACACCCTGAACATCGACGCCGACCGGATGCGGGTGGCGTGAGCGGCGCGCGCCCGCAAGGGCGCAAAGCCGCGCGAGGAAAAAATCCGCCGGTCGGATCTCACATCGGGAAAAGCGTGGTCAGCGGCATGTGGGCGCGCACGATCGGCGATTTCAGCACGACATAGCTGAAATACTTGTCGATGCCGATATCCATGTCGGTCAGCTTCTCCATGATCTCCTGATACTCGCCGATGCCGGACGTGACGAATTTCAGCATGTAGTCGTAGCCGCCTGACACCAGATGGCATTCCAGCATCTGCTCGATCTTCTTGACGGCGGCAAGAAAGCGAGCGAAATCGACCTGCCGGTGATTCTTCAGCGTCACTTCGGTGAAGACTGTCAGGGTCTGGCCGAGTTTGCTGACGTTGATCTGGGCCGTGTACCCTTCGATGTAGCCTTCCACCTGAAGCTTCTTCACCCGCATCAGGCACGGGCTGGGCGACAGATTCACCAGTTCGGCCAACTCCACGTTGGTGATCCGGCCGTTCTTCTGGAGCTGATGCAGAATCTTGATGTCGATGCGGTCCAGCTTCATGGGGAACCTATCCGGTTCGAGGACGGAGAGCGGAAAAGGGCAGTAGAAAATTCTGCCGATTCCGCCACGGCAGCTTAACACGCGCAGCCCGCCTGTCGATGATGGAGTGGCTTTCCTGCGGCAGAACAATGCATCGGGCGGTCATGACCAGACAGAAGATAATGCCGTTGAATTGCCCAAAGCAGCGCCCGTCAATGCGCGTGCCATGGCTAGATGGCTCAACGCCGAACTCGGAGTCCCGCCCAATGCCCGCCCCTCTGCAAAGCATCGCCTCCTCCCAGCACCTTCCCGACCGCGCGGACGTCGTCGTGATCGGCGGCGGCATCGTCGGCGTCTGGGCGGCCTATTTCCTGGCCGGCCGCGGCTTGTCGGTGGCCCTGGTGGAAAAGGGACAGGTCGGGGCGGAGCAGTCCAGCCGCAACTGGGGCTGGTGCCGCCAGCAGAACCGCGATGCGCGGGAGTTGCCGATGGCGACCAAGAGCCTGGATTTGTGGGAGCGCTTCGCGGCCGAAAGCGGCGAGGACACCGGCTTCAGCCGCTGCGGGCTGCTCTATCTCAGCAACGACGACCAGGAATTGGTGGGCTGGGCGCGCTGGCGCGATTTCGCCCGGACGGTCGGCGTCACCACCCACATGCTGACCAGCGCGCAAGCGGCCGAGCGCGGTCAAGCGACCGGCCGGCCCTGGAGGGGCGGCGTCTTCTCGCCGTCGGACGGCATCGCCGATCCCGCCCGTGCGGCCCCCGCCGTGGCACGGGCGATCATGAAACGGGGCGGCACGGTACATCAGGGCTGTGCCGCGCGCGGTCTGGAAACCAGCGGCGGACGGGTCAGCGGCGTCGTCACCGAAAAGGGCACCATCCGCACCAAGCTGGTTGTCCTGGCGGGCGGGGCCTGGGCCTCCTCCTTCTGCCACCAGATCGGCCTGCGTTTCCCGCTCGCCTCCATCCGCTCGTCGATCCTATCCGTCGGCCCCAGCCCCACCGGTCTTCCCGACGCCCTGCACACCGCCGCGGTGTCGATCACCCGGCGCGGCGACGGCGGCCACACGCTGGCGATCAGCGGGCGCGGGCGTGTCGATCCAACCATGCAGCAGATCCGCTTCGCGCCGCAATTCATGCCGATGCTCAGCCGGCGCTGGCGCAGCCTGATGCCCGGCGGGTTGGAAGGGATGCGCTCCGGCCATGAGACGCTGCGGCGCTGGCGGCTTGACCGACCGACCCCGATGGAGCGCGTGCGGGTTCTGGACCCTACCCCGGATCGTAGCACCATCCGCCTGACCCACGAACGGGCCATGGCCCTGCTGCCCGGCCTGAAGGAAACACCGATCACCGCCGCCTGGGCCGGCTATATCGACAGCACGCCCGACGGTGTTCCCGCGATCGGCGAGCCCGGCAGCCTGCCCGGCCTGATCCTGGCCGCAGGCTTCAGCGGTCACGGCTTCGGCATCGGACCGGGCGCCGGCCATCTGATCGCCGACCTCATCACCGATCAGGCGCCCATCGTCGATCCCGAGCCCTATCACCCCGACCGCTTCGCCGGCTTCTCCGCCGGCAAGGTCGCCGATTTCTGACTGGGATGCTCGACCGTCAAAAGCCGCCGTCAGAAGCCGCTCGGCTCCAGGGCGTGGGCGGCGCGGCGCAGACAGTCGCGCATCAGGGCGTGGCTGCCGGACAGCGGGCGCTCCTTGCTGGTCAGGATGGCGATGGGCACCCGGATTTCGGGACGGAAGGGACGCTGGACGATGCCGGAAAACTGGCTCCATGGCAAAAGCCCGTCAACGACCGCCACCCCGATCCCTTCGCGGACGAACGGGAGGGCGGTGATCGACAGGTCGATCTCCACCGCCGGGGCGTAGACTCCCCCCTCGGCCTCGACCGCCCCGGCCAGGAGCCGGCCGGGAAGCGTGTCCACGCGATAGGAAATCAGCGTCTCCTCCGCCAGTTCGGCGAATCCGACCTCGGCATGGTCGGCCAGCCGATGCCCCTCGGGCAGGAGGCAGACCAGTCCGGCATGCCCCACCGTTTCGACGTCGAGGTCATGACGGGGCATGTCGTTCATCGCCACCCCCAGCAGAACATCGCCGCTGCGCAGCATGTCCAGGATGTTCGCGATCGGGGCGACCAGGGACCGCACGATGATGTCCGGATGTGCCTGGCGAAATGCCGTCAGAGCCTTGGGAACGATGGACATGGATGGCGGGGCGGAGGCGGCGAGACGGACAAGGCCGGTGCGGCCATGACGCATGTCGACCGTGCGCCGGCGCAACGCCCCGAGTTCCGAGAAGATCCGCTCAGCCTCCGGATAAAGCTCGCTGGCTTCCTGAGTCGGCACCAAACGACCACGCACCCGATCGAACAGCTTGAATCCGAGCTGATCTTCGGCGTGCAGCAGGATTTGGCTCAAGGCCGGCTGTGAAATGTTCAGCATCGCCGCCGCCCCGGTGACCGTTCCACAGCGCATCAGCATGCAGAAGACTTCCAATTGGCGGGCTTGCATTCACGATCCTGGGCGCTGACGGAAGGAAGGCGGAACCGGCACCGCCGGACTCTGACTTTGGCCGCGCCATTATACCGATCGGCGGGCCCGAGGGTCGAGCAGCAACGGCAGGACGGCAATATCCGGTTACGAAGCCGCGCCGACTTCCCCGATGAAGCCCAGCAATCCAAGACTTTGGGCCGTGTCCCGGCAGGTGGTGTAGGAGCGGCTGTGGATAACCGGCCCGCCTACGCCACGTCAGGGGACACCACCCAGGTCGAGGACGCGACGACGACGCGTGGCGGTTCAGCGGCCGGCAAGGGCAATGCCTGGATGACGCGAAGGCTGGAAAGCAGGTTTTCAAATCAGCAAAACCCTGCTGTCGCACGTCAACTTGACACCGCCCCCGCTTTGCCGGAAAGCCTCCGTCAGCCGCCGCCAAACGGCCTATTTCGCCATGCCGCTCATCAACACGTATTTCACCTGCACATACTCTTCGATCCCATAATGGCTGCCCTCGCGCCCATAGCCCGATTGCTTGACCCCGCCGAACGGCACCGACGCGGTTCCAACAGATCCGGAATTCAGGATGACCATGCCCGCTTCCAACTCCCGCGAGAGGCGGAGAAACCGGCCGGCATCGCGGGTGTAGGCGTAGGCCACCAGCCCATACTCGGTATCGTTGGCCCGCCGGATCACCTCGCCTTCGCCATGGAAGCGGTAAATGGGAAAGACCGGCCCGAAAATTTCCGTTCGGGCCATCCGGAACGTGTCATCGACCCCGGTGAGGATGGTCGGCTCGTAGAACAGGCCGCCCCGTGCGTGCGGCTTGCCACCGCTGCGGACAACCGCTCCCCGCTCGACGGCGTCGGCCACCAAAGCGCCCACCTTGTCGACAGCCGGCTGGTTGATCAGTGGGCCGACGACGAAATCGCTCTGCAGCCCCTGGTCGACACGGATCGATGCCACCCTGTCCGCCAGCCGTTCGACGATGCGGTCGTGAACCCCGTCCTGCACATAGATGCGGTTCGGCGAAATGCAGACCTGCCCGGAGTTGCGCAGCTTGGCGGCCACCAGCCCCTTCACCGCCTCCTCGATGTCGGCGTCGTCGAAGATGATGAAGGGAGCGTTGCCGCCCAATTCCATCGTCATCGTCTTGAGCGTTTCCGCGCTGTTCCTGGCAAGGAGCCGGCCGACGCCCGTCGAGCCGGTGAACGAGATCTTGCGGATCCGCGGATTGCCGGTGAAGGCCTCGCCGATAGCCGCGGGATCGCCGGTCACCATCTCGAACACGCCTTCGGGAATGCCGGCCGACCGTGCGTATTCGAGCAGCTTATAGGCGGTGAGAGGCGTCAGTTCCGATGGCTTGATGATCATCGTGCATCCGGCAGCGAGCGCCGTCGCGACCTTGCGTGATCATCATGAAGGGGAAGTTCCAGGGCGTGATTGCCGCGGTCGGACCGATCGGCTCCTTGGCCACCATCACGGCGGCGTCGTTCGCGTGCGTCGGGATGGTGTCGCCGTAGACGCGCTTGGCTTCCTCTGCATACCATTCGATGAACCCGAGACCATAGTCGATCTCCCCCATCGCTTCGATCAGGCATTTGCCGTTTTCCCGGACGATGGTTTCGGCGAACGCCTGCCTGTCCGCCCGGACGAGGTCGAACCAGCGGCGCAGGATGTCGCCGCGCTCTTTCGCCAGCCTGCGGGACCACGGCTTGAACGCCTCGCAGGTCCGGTCGATGGCGGCCCGCACCTCGTCGATGCCCATCTCCGGCGCCTCGCCGACCAGCGAACCGTCGGCGGGATTGTAGACCTTGATCATGCCTGTTCTTCCCACATTCCAAAATGCTGCGCCCGGAGAGCGCCGATGAACCACGTTCAGGCCGGCAATTGCCGACGCGCCGCCCGGCGGACCACCTGTTCTTCCAGGTAGCGATCGACCGAGAGCGCATGCTCCGGCGACAGATGCGCCAGCGTCTGAAGTGCCGCCGTCGCGTCGAGGCATCCCGCCAGATCGCTGCGGTCCGACATGCGAAGAAGCCGCTTGGTGTAGCGCAAGGCCGGCGCGGAGTTCCGCGCGATCTCCTCCGCCAAAGCGTGGGCGCGATCCATCAGCCCGTCGGCCGGAACGATCTCCGACACCAGCCCGCAGTCGAGCGCCGCGCCGGCGTCGATGATCCGGCCGGTGAAGGCCAGTTCCGCCGCGCGGGCATGCCCGATTGCCCTGGGCAGGAACCACGCGCCGCCGATCCCCGATACCAGCCCCAACCTGACGAAGGTCTCCGCGAAGGTCGCGGCCGGCGACGCGATGCGCAGATCGCACATGCAGGCGAGATCGAGGCCCGCCCCCATCGCCGGACCGTTCACCGCCGCGATGACCGGAACCTCCAGCCCGTAAAGGGCGAGCGCGAGGCGTTGCAGCGTGCGCCGATAGCGTTCCGCGATGTCGATCGGCCCGCCGGCCATCAATCCTTGATGCGACTGCATATCCTTGACGTTGCCGCCCGCGCAGAAGGTCGGCCCGGCGCCGGTCAGGATCGCCACGTGGACGCCGGCATCCGCATTGATGGCCTCGATGGCCGCGATGAAGTCGTCACACTGCTCCGGCCGTGAAAGAGCATTGCGGGTTGCAGGCTCGTCCATGGTCAGGAGGACGAGGCCGCCTTCCCTTTCGATCCGTAGAAATGGGCGTATCACGATGTTGCTCCAGTGAAGACCACGGAATCCGACACGAGCGCGTCCACGTCCGCTTCGGTGAAGCCGAAGCGTCGCAGGACCACGCGCGAATCCTGACCCGTGAGGGGGGGTGGTGCGGTCGGCCGCGCCGCGCCGGGGGTGCCCAGCGCGAAGCCCGGCATGCGGAAGCGGCCTGTCCGCGGGTGATCCAGTTCGATCTCGATGCCACTGGCCGTATACTGCTCGGTGCCGACGACCTCGGCGTAATCGGCGACCGGGGCTGCGACGATGTCGGCCTCCCGCAACAGCGGCAACCACTCGGCGGATGTCCGCCGGCGAAAGATCGGCTGAAGCACGGCAAGCAGCGCCGGCCGTTCGGCGACACGCCCGGCATTCGTCGCGAAGCGGGGATCCGCGACGAGATCGCGGCGCCCGATGAGGTCGCAGAGCGCTTGCCACCGGCGATCCTGGTAGGCGGCGACCATGATCCAGCCGTCGCGGGTCGGCAGCGCCTCGTTCACGGCGGCGTAGGGAGCGGCGCTGCCCGTCGGCTCCGGCACCGTGCCTGAAGTCAGATAGGCGGCAAGGTTCAACTGCTGGAGCATCAGCATGGAATTGTACAGGCTGACGTCGAGATGTCCGCCCTCGCCCGTGGCATCGCGCCGCCGCAGGGCTGCCAGGACCGCCACCGTCGCGAACAGCGCGCCCGTCATGTCGGCAAGCGGCAGCGGTACCTTTCCGGGCCCGCCATCCGGGGCCGGGATCCCCGCCATCAGCCCGGTGACCGCCTGGATGATCCCGTCGACACCGGGGCGGCCGGTCCACGGCCCGGTCTGCCCATAGGCGGAGAGCGAACAGGTGATGAGGTCCGGCTTGACCGCGGACAGGGCCGCGTGGTCGATGCCGAGGCGGGCGGTGACGCCGGGGCGGAAATTCTCCAGAACCACGTCGGTGCGCTCCACCAGTCGGCGGATCACCCCGGCCGCCTCCGGCCGCTTGAGGTCGATGCCGAGGCCCAGCTTGTTGCGGTTCGCCGTCAGAGCGGTCAGGCTTTCGCCGTTCTGCCAGGGCGGGCCGAGCCGCCGCGCGAGTTCGCCGCCGGGAGGCTCGATCTTGATGACGGTCGCGCCCATGTCCGCGAGCCACATCCCGCAGACCGGTCCGGCGATCAACTGGCCGAAATCGAGAACGGTAAGTCCGGTAAGAGACTGTGCGAGCATAAGAATCAATGACTCCATGGACATGGGCGGTGTCGCCCCGTGATGGAGTCCATGTGCCGCCGATTGCGCTTTCGCCACAATCGAGTAATCTTGCGCAACTGTTGAGGAAACCTGCACGGTCGATCATGAGAGACCTGCCGCCGCTGAACGCGCTCCTGGCGTTCGAGATCGTCGCGCGCACCGGCAGCGTCCGGGCGGCCGCGGATGAGCTGCTGGTGACGCCGAGCGCCATCAGCCGGCAGATCCGTCTGTTGGAGGAGCATTTCGGCGTCGCGCTGTTCGCCCGCCAGGGCCGTGGTTTGACCATGACCTCGGTCGGCGCCGCCTATTACGAGCGGGTCACCAGCCACTTCGACGGGCTGCGCAAGGCCAGCGCGCTTCTTCACGCGTCGTCCGGCCGGGCGGTGCTGAAGCTGCGCTCCTACACCACCTTCGCGACGCGCTGGCTGTTGCCCCGCCTGTCGCATTTCCAGCTCGCCCATCCGGAAATCGATGTCCGCCTGACGACGGAATCCCAATGGAGCGACTTGGGCGATTTCGATGCGGCCATCCGGCTCGGCGACGGGCAATGGCCCGAGCATCGCGCCGTCCCGCTGGTGCCGAACATACTGCGCCCGGTTTGCAGCCCGGCTTTGCTGAAGGGATCGGAGACGAAGGACGCCTCCTGGCTGGCCCGGCAAACGCTGCTCTTCGTCCGTGCCCGTCCGGACGATTGGGCGCTCTGGTGCGACGCCGCCGGCATCGACATGGCCGGACTCAAGCGCCGGAGGGAGCTGGAAAGTTCGGCCCTGGCCTATCAGGCGGCGCTCGAAGGACATGGGGTGGCGCTGGCCCAACTCGTGCTCGTCGAAGACGAATTGGCGGCTGGCGACCTGATGGCACCGATGGCGTTCGCGCTCGATCGCCGGAACGTCACCTACTATCTGGTGTCCGACGTCCGGAGCCAGAAACGCACCGTCCTCGATCAACTCCAGCGCTGGTTGACCTCGGTCGACGCCGCCTGACGGATCGGCAGCCCGGCGATCGCGCCCGCGGCCGTCATCGCCACGGAGCCGGCGATCGTTTCCTCCAGGTCAACAGTTGCGCGATTTTACTTGCTGGTCCGTCTGCCCGACTTTCATTACCGTCTGCAAAGACAAAGCCGCCTCGGCGCCGCGGACAAACCCCCGCCGATCCGGAGCGCGCCCGGACACCGGGGCGCGGATATCCAGGCCGGACTTTGATCGCCCAGAAAAATACAGCTCCGAACACCCCCCGGGGATCGGAACGAAAGCCATGCCGCTCGCGGCGGCGGAGCCCTTCGGCCCGCCCCGGCACCATGGGCGGCTATCGTCACGAACAATCCGCATTCGGAAACACCGCATGCGCAGGGGAGGAACCGAAATGGTTCAATCGCAGCCACCGAACATGCTGTCGATCGTTTTCTCATCCAGCCTTGGGACCATGCTGGAGTATTATGATTTCTTCGTCTATGTCGCCCTTACCGCAACCTTCACCAGGCTCTTCTTCCCAACGGAGGATCCGGCGGTGGGCGCTCTCGTCGGCGCCGCGGGCTTCGGCGCGGCGTTCCTTGCGCGACCGATCGGCACGCTCGTCTTCAGTCCGATGGCGGATCGGATCGGACGGAAGAAGACCTTCGTCGTGACCCTGACGCTGATGGGTGCGGCGACCTTCCTGATGGGATGCCTGCCGAGCTATGCCACCGCCGGCGTCGCCGCCCCCGCCGCGCTGCTGGCTCTGCGCATCGTGCAGGGCATCGCACTGGGCGGGGAATATGGGTCGGCGGCGGTATACGTCATGGAGCACGCCCCGGCCCGGCGGGCTGGACTCTACACCAGCGTGCTGCAAGGGACCGCCGGGGTCGGGCTGCTGATCGCGCTCGTCATCGTCGCCGTCCTCAAGAGCGGCCTCAGCGCCGAGATGTTCGACCTGTGGGGCTGGCGGATACCGTTTCTTCTGTCGGCACCGATCGTCATCGTGGCGACCTTCATCCGGTTGAAAATGACCGAGACGCCGGTTTTCCTGGAACTCAAGCGATCCGGAACGCTCTCCGCAACGCCCCTCGCGGACTCCCTGACGAGCCGGACGGCCTGGAAGGGAATCCTGCTGGCGATCTTCGGTGCGCAGGGCGGGACCTCGGTCGCTTTGTACACCTCGGTGGTCTACATGCTGTATTTCCTGCAAGGCGTCCTGAAGGTCGACAGCATGCAGGCCAACATGTGCGTTGCGGTCGCGGTGCTGGTGACCGCGCCGCTGTTCCCGGTCTTCGGCGGGCTTTCGGACCGGTTCGGCCGCGCCAGGACCATGCTGATCGGCATCGTCTCCTGGATGATCATCGCCTATCCGGCCTTTTCCGGCATCGCAGCAGGCGCGGAGACGGGCTCCTGGACCCTCGTCACCCTTCTCATCACGGCGCTGGCCGCGCTGACGGCGATGATCATGGCCCCCCTCCCCGCCTTTATCTCGGAATGCTTCCCGCCGCAGAGCCGCACGACAGGGTTTGGATTGGCCCAGCAGCTCGGCAATGTCATGTTCGGCGGGTTTCTGCCGCTGATCTCGCTGACGCTCGTCAACTGGACGGGCAATCCGCTTGCCGGCGTCGGCTACTCGATCGCATCCCTGATCCCCTGTGCGGTGGTCACCTACAGCTGGGCGATAAAGGCGGAGAAGGGGAGAAACTCGACCAAGGCGGCGCCTCCGATCGAGGCTCAGACCCAATCGATGGGATGAAGTCCACGGCCGGTATTGATCGGAGCGACAGGTCGATGCCGGCGATCCGGAGCCGGCTGCGCTCAGGACGCATGCGTCGGCCTGCGGCACGAAGACGCCGCCGACCGGACCGGCCGTCGCCCGGCCGGCGACGACCGGACGGCGGCCCTGTTCGTCCGGGCCCTGACGCAGCAGGGAGTATTGGCGGCGCAGCGCGGCTTCCTCGATCATCGAACTGAAGCGACCGGCGCAGACCCCGGACGTGAATCCCCGGTCGCATCGGAATGCCAGTCGAAGTGTCTATTTCGATGTAACGCCTTAGTTCCAGGAAATCGTTGAGATTTCGCGTTCGCCTTAAACTCTTCCAGGGGTTGCGCGGCGAGATCGGCTGGATATAGTTACCGCTCGCGCCGGACGGCTGGATCCCATTCAGCGTAATTTTGCCGGCGAGATCGATACTGTGGCTGAATTCCAAGCCTCGGGGCGCTGACAGTGAAGACGATGATGGACGCAACCACGCTTCATGCCTCCCCCTGGCGCCCGTCCCGTCCGAGAGCCGAGGTTTCCAACTCCCGCGCTGGCGGGTCCCGCAAGAGCCGGTCCCCCTCGGCCGTCCTTCTCGTCTTGCCCGCCCTGGGGCTCCTGTTCAGCTCTCCGGCACAGGCGATCGACTGCCGCAAGGCTACGACCGCCATCGACCATGTGATCTGCGGGGACAAGGCGTTGCAAAAGGCGGATGCCGCGCTGGGTTCCGCCTATTCCGCGATCCTGAAGGCCGCCCCCGATGCCGAGATCCGCGCCATGCTCGTCGCCAGCGAGAAGCGGTGGCTCGCCCGCCGCGACGACCGGCTCGGTCCTTCGAGCGAAACCGACGATGCGCCGGATGCGGAAACGCAACGCAAGATCCTGCTCGACGCCATCCAGGCCCGCACGCGGGAGCTCACGCGCCGCGCCAAGGCCGATGCCGGCGAGCCCAATCTGATCGCGGTCGCCCGTGACCAGCGCCGCTTCGCCAGCCGCTTCACCAGCGGCCCGTTCGCCGGTTTCTCGACCTCCTGCGACTTCCTCCCCGGCGGCGACGGTTACACCTACGGCTGCTTCGGCACCCAGAGCTATCAAAACCGGGACCGGGTCTGCGCGCTGACCCGGGATTGGGCGAGCGGCGGCGTCTCCGAGACGCGTATGGTCGGGCAGGTGGTTGACGGCAAGCTCACGACCGTCGCCAGCTGTTCGATCGGGTCCGGCGATGCCGGCGCCGCCTGCCCTGACCCGGAGGTCTCCGCCGGTCAGCGGGGCCATTGGCAAAAGCCCGCTCCCGACGCCACCACGCCCGAGGCCCCGCCGGCCAAGCCGCAGCCCCAGGTCGATGCCGAATTTCAGCGTGACTCCGAAGATGCCTGGATCAACGACTGCCTGACCCAACCGACCTATCCGCCAGCCGATCAGATCGCCGGCGGCAAGGCCGGCACCCGGAAGCCCACGCCGGCGCCGTAACACAAAACAACAGGGGAGCGCCCGCGGGGTGCCCCCTCGGATGAAGGACGACGCCCCCGTGACCGCAGCCATGCCGCCCGACACTGGAACGGGCGATCACGTCCCTCGCCACCGCCGTCGGCGGGTCCTGCTTCCGGCCCTGGCCCTCGGGCTCGGGCTCGGCACCCTCGCGCAAGCGGGCACCGCCCAGGCGGCCGGCAGTTGCGCCGGCAAGCAGACCCGGGTCGAGCAGATGATCTGCGCCGATCCCGAACTGTCGAAGCTCGATGGCACGTTGAAGGCGCTCTTCGACCGGATCGAGGGCGAGACCAGCGGCGTGGACGGTGAGACCGGCCGGATCTCCGATCCCTTCGGCGCGGATCATGCGCGCTGGCGGGAGCAGGTTCGCGACGCCTGCCAGGACACGGCCTGTCTGAAGCGGGTCTATACCGCGCGCATCGCCGAGCTGCGCCGGAGCTGGAGTCAGGCGCTGTCGGACGCGCCGCCCTCGCAACGGTCGGCCTCCTCCCAGCCTCCTGGCTCCCGGCATTATGTGAATGTCCGCTTCGGCTTCTCCGTGGACGTTCCCGGCGATCTCGTGGCGGAGCCGCCCCCGGACAACGGCGACGGGCAAGCCTTCCATTCGGCCGATGGCAGCCTGCATCTGACGGTTTCGGGACTGAACGATGCCGCCGAAGAGGGGCTCAAGTCCTTCGTGGACTCCGATCAGAAAGCCTGCCTGCGCCAGCCGCCCGAATACCTCGTGCGCAAGCCCGACTGGATCGTGTTTTCCTGCACGACGGCAGAGGGCCTTTTGTATCAGAAGACCCTGCTCCAGGGCGGGCGCGGCGGGGCGTTCATCAGTTTGCGCATCCGCTATCCGGCGAGCGAACAGTCGCGCTGGAAAGCGGCCGTCGCCATGGCCTCGAAGTCGCTGCGCCTCACGGGCGCACCCGACCCGAAGTGATCGATCCGGAGCCGTTCATGAAACCCCTCCTTCCCTGGTTCGCCGGCCTCTTCGTCATGGCCTCCGGCCTCGTGGGCGCCCATGCCGCCGAATCGAGCCCATCCAAGGTGCCGCCGCTCCCCTGCAACGGCAAATCCTCCTGCCAGATGGACGGATTCTCGGTGCAGGTCGGCGATTGTGGCGACAGTTCCTCTTTCGGCGCGATCTCCGCCCCGCAGGGCTCCGACGGCGTGGACCTCAACGACCGCATCGACGGCAAGGGACTTGCGGTCGCCCGTCTCAAGGACAGCCAGTTCGTCTGCATCGCCGCGATCGCGCGACGGGGGGACGTCCAGCGCCACTATGTCATCGCCGTTCCGACCGCGAGCGTGCCGGCCTGCAAGGGCAAGGACTTGTGCCGAAACGCGGACCATCCGGTCACATGGCACACGGCCAAGACGGGCAGGTCCTGCCATCGCGTCGGCGAAGGCCGCTATGCCGGCGACTGTGCCGCCGGCTGGGTCGACGAAGGCGACCTCGATCAATACGCCAATGGTTTCTGATCGTCTCCGGCCTTCGCCATCCGCCTCCGCATCAAGGAGACATTCCGTTGAGACTCATGCGACCTTCCTCCCTCGCGGCGATCGCCTTGGCACTCTGCCCGGCCTCGATCGGATCGGCGGCGGCCGAGCCGGTGCCCCATGTCGTCTCCAGGATCAAGGACCTGCGCTTCGTGGCGCTCAGCGAACTGCCTGCGGCCCCCGCTCGCGCCAATCAGGGCGACAGCTGTTTCGGCGCTCCCCCGCAGCCGCCATCCGAGGCGGCGCGCGCGGTTGCCGCCCGGGGCTGGCAGGTGATCGGCGACGTTCCGCTCGGCCGTTACCGGGCGGTCAGCTTCGCGTCCGACATGGAGAACGGGACCAGCGGCACCTGCGTCGTTCATGACGGCAATGTCGGCGTCTTCGACGGCGGCCGCCTCATCGCCCTCGTCTACGGCAAGGCCGGGAATGATGCGCTCGGCACGATCAGCGCCGGCGAGAATGGCAGCGTGCGTATCGCGGATGGCGACATCGACGAGTCCGAGATCGGCATTCTGAGCGTGCAAGCAGACGGGACCCTGCTGCTGGGTCCTCTTCCCAAGGAAGAATCCGTATGCGGCGGGCGCGGGACGGTGCCGAACGTCAAGGGCATGCCGATCGACAAGGCGCGCGCCGCCCTCATCGCCAAGGGCTGGACTCCCGTCCGGCAACCGCCGAGCACGGATCCGCGCGAACAGGCCCTGGTCCGGCAGGGGGTCATCGAGGTGAGCGGTTGTTCCGGGACCGGCCTCGGCTATTGCAGCTTCGATTACAAGGGTCCCGCGGGCACCCTGGCGGTCACGACCATCGGCGAAGCGGACATGCCCGAGGTCATCCGGGATAGCGTGCACTGCCGATGACGGCCTTCGCCAGCGTATGATTCCGACCCCCGACACGGAAGGCAAGCAGATGAGGTTCCCTGTCACTTTCGGCGGCACCGCCCTGGCGCTTGCCCTCGCTTTCGCCCTTCCCTCGACAGCGATGGCGGCGGCGGCGGCACAGCCCTCCTTCGACTGCGCGAAGGCCGCCACGCAGGTGGAGAAGACCATCTGCGCCAGTGACGCGCTCGCCAAGGCCGATACCGACATCGCCCGGATCTATCAGGAGCGCCTGCGCGCGTTCGATCCGGCGACCGCCCGCTTGCTCGTGCGGGACCAGACCCGGTTCCTGGCATCGCGCGAGCACGTCTTCGGTCCCGGCTTCGGCGATGCCAAGCCGGCGAAACTCCTGTTGGACCTGCTCAAGGACCGGGCGAAGTTCCTGCGCGGCCTGCGCCTGCCGGCCGGCGACGGCCTTGTCGGGCATTGGGCCAACGTCACCGGGCTGCTGGCCATCAGGCCCGGCGCCAATGGCCATATCGACATCGGCATGGATACCAACGAGCCGGTGACGGCCCGGTGGGTCTGCAGCCTCGCCGGCACCGGCCGGGTGGTCGATGGCGTCCTGGAGGTCCAGGTCGAGGACGGCTCCGCCCTGCGGCTGAAGCGCGAGGGCCAGGCCGTCACGGTGAAGGCGGTGCCGCCGACGGGCAAGACCGACTGGATGCCCGACTACTGCGGCATGAACGGATCGGTGGAGGGGACCTACTTTCCCACCGCACCGTCCAAATAGAAGTCCGGCCCCGCCGTCTCGCGGCGGCCGGCTTTCACAGGCAGCCGTCCTCGCGATAAAGGCCCTGGATCCGTGTCAGTCGCGCCGCCGCATCGGCCTGCCAGAGGACGTGCGCCGAAACCCTGCAAACGGGTCCGTCCCGGCGTAGCACGCGCTCGCCCCATCCGGGCAGCTCGGAGACGGTCGGAACGAAGCCCTCCCCTTGAAGCCCCTCGGCCATGTCGCCGAGCGGCGTTCCAATGGGAAAGCGCCGCCGGACGCGGGCATCGAACTCGGTCGACGCCTGCTTCCAGCCACGCCCGCCGAGCCCCTCGGCCAGAGCGCCTGCCTGCCGCCCGTGGATCTGCGCCCATACGCGCTGCCCGGCGCCGCTCACTGCGAGGAACGCCGCCAACGCCATGAAAGCGAGGGCCACGAAAGCGAGGACGGGCTTCAGGCGGCGCAGCGCCATCATTCCGGTCTCCTTGCACGCAACCGCCGGATCATTGGCCGTCGGTCCCGCCCCCCGCCGCATGGGCTCCAAGCATCCGCTCTAGCTCGGCCGTGCGGTCGACGCGGCAGGCATTGCCGTCGAGCCTCGCGGCCGTGCCGACATCCTTCGCCGGCGCGCAGGCGGCGTCGCGCGAGGCGATCCATTTCAGCTCCTCGCGGCGCAGGGCCGACTTCTGCGCCGGGTCGAGCGCCGCGCGGAGCGCGCCATAAACCTTGTTCAATCGCGCGTCCTGATAGTCGAATTCGGTGCCGATACCGTCGTTCATCGCAGCGGTGACGCCGTCGCTCGCGCCGAGGCAAGCCTGATAGGACGGACGGCGGGGGCCGTTGCAGCTTGCAGACGGCAGGGCATCGGGCATTATGAACCGCTCGATCGGGCATATTGCCTGATCGCATCTCCAAAGCGGCCGTCGCCAATCCGGGAGCCCGGCGGGACCGGCCCATCGAATTCGAGGATCCATGTCGATACGCATCATGACGGCCACGGCCACGCTGCTTGCGATCCTGCCGCTCCCGATCCTGCCGATCCAGGCCCTGGCGGCCGGCACCGCTCCGAGCGACATCACCGTGCGGACCGAGCGCTTCCCGAGGCCGCCCTATTCCGGTGCGACTTATTACATCTACGAACGGGACGCGCAGGTCATCTGCACCAAGCTCGAAGTCTGCAACAAATACGACCAGTGCTCGTCGAAATATGTCACCGGCTCGTACAAAGACCCCCTCGACGTCGAGACCGGGGCACCCTACGGCACGACGCCCCCGGTCGCGATCCGGCAAACCTCGCTGGCCAAGCATGTCTGCCTGACCCGATTTCATCTCGACAAGCCATAACGGCCGCGCAACGGAATTGGCGACATGCCGAACCTTGCATCAGCGCTGCACGAAGAAATTCTCGAACAGCCGGGCGAGCGCTTCTGGCTGTTCCTCGGGGATGAAGTGGCCGCTCCTGGTGATGGTTTCGCCGCGCAGGTCGTCGGCGAAGGGCCGCAACGGTCCGGCCATGTCGGGAATCGAGCCTTGGTCCGCGCTCACGGCCAGGATCGGCATGGTGAGCTTGGCATCGCGGATCAGCGCACGGTTCTGCTCCGCGGACAAGCCGACGGACCGATAGAAGGCGAGCCCTGCCCGCAGCGCGCCCGGCAGGCTGAAGATGCGGACGTATTCGTCGAGATCGGCTTCGGTGAAGCTCCAAGGGCTGGCGGCCTTGCGGCGCAGGAACCAGTCCAGATACACGCGCTCGCGGCCGGCGATCAGCGCCTCGGGAAGATCGGGGACGGCATGGAAGGCGAAATGCCACGTCCGCCATGCCCGATCGGGCGCCGCCGGCAGCATGTCCGGCAGCGTAACGCCTGGAATGCCGGCATCGAGCAGGGCGAGGCGGTCGACCTCCTGCGGGAACATCAGGGCATAGGGCAGGCCGACCCAGGCGCCGATGTCATGCGCGGCCAGACCGTAGCGAGACAGCCCGATCCGTTCGAGCAGGCCGTGGACACGGCGCGCGACCGTCCCGGTGTCGTAGCCGTCGAGGGGCTTGTCGGAATCCCCCTGTCCGGGAAGATCCACGGCGACGAGCCGGAAGCGCCTCGCGAGGAGCGGCATCACCTTGCGCCATGCGAACCAGCTTTCGGGATAGCCGGCGAGCAGCACAAGCGGATCCGCATCGTCCGGCCCGGCCGTCACGTAGTGCAGACGCACCCCGTCGATCGTCTCGAAGGCATGGCGGAAGGGGGTGTCGTCCGGCGGCGACGCGGCGTGAGCATGTTCGACCATGGTTGACCTCGCAAAATTCAGTCGAGCATCTTGAGAGCCGTCGCGACCAAAGCGGCGTGGTCGGCCGGGTCATGCAGCTTTCCGACAGCGCGCAGACCCTGAAGAAGGCTGAGCAGCAGATCCGCGCAGGGCTCGACCGCAAGGTCGCCGCGGATCGATCCATCCCGCTGCCCGTCACGAAGCGAGGTGAGTATGGCGGTTCGGTTGCCGTCCAAGGCTTCCCGGAGCGCGTCCCGGAGCGGATCGTCCAGCGTCGTGGCTTCGATCAAGCTCGCCAGAACGAGGCACCCCTGTCGCCCTTCGGTGCCTGACGCGGACTCGAGATAGAAGCGCAGGGTCTCGGCGATGCGCTCCCGCCCGGTGAGCGCCCCTCCAAGCCGTTGGGCAAGCTGTTGCCGCCGATCCTTCACATAGTGCGAGAACGCGGCCGAGAAGACGTGCCTCTTGTCCTTGAACGCCTTGTAGAGACTTCCCGATGTCAGGCCCGTGGCCTCCCTGAGGTGGTCGATCGACGCCCCGTCATAGCCATGCTCGCGGAATACGGGCACGGCACGGGCGAGAACCGCTTCCATGTCGAAGCTGCGGGGTCTGCCCATGGGCCGACTGCGGTTTGGCGATGCAGGATTGCTCATGCCCCAATATAGGAAACGACCGTTTCCTATGTCAAGACCGGGATGTATCGTCCGGCGACCGGCTTTGGCCGCCGCGCCATGCCGACAACAGGTCTTCGCGGGCCCCGCGCTCAGATCGCCGGTGAGCCCCGCAGCGTCTCCGGAGTGCGGCCGATCTTCGCCGCGATCGGACCGATCGCCGCCCACTGCGAGGCAGGCTCGCCGTCGTGCTCGAACACCGTCCGAACCGCACGCTCGCGGACTTCAAGGACCTATCTGGGTGATGCCTGTTTGGTCATGAGGACCCCGGTCTCAGGAAAGGGGCATCCGGGAATCCCGGCGGGGTTCAGTTCTCGCCTCGGCGTTGACGGGCAACGAGGCGGGAGACGCATGGCTGGTCGGCCCGTTGCTCGACCAGATCACGCGCCCAATCGGCGTGGTCCTGGCCGACGGCGCGTATGTGAGCGACACGCCCCCTACCCGCCGTGACCGCCACATCCGGATGATCAAGGGACGTAGTCGGCTGACTTGGCAGTGGGCCGTTCGATTTGGCAGGAGATCGTCGGTCGAGGTGGCGATGCTTCGTTACAAGGTTCTGATTGGACGCGGCCGGCGCGGCCGGGCTCAGCCCGTACAAAAAGCCGAGGCCAACGCCGCCTGCGCCGTTAACAATCGGATGACCAGCCTCCGCATCCCGACCTCCCGCAGGGCCGCCTGATCTTCCTCGCTTCCTGGCAAAGCCCGCCTTCCGGCCGAGTTCTGCACCAAAGTCGGAAACCTGCGGCCGGCGACAGGCACCGATGCTCGGGCCATCTTTCAAGATGATCCACAGCCAGTCGGAGAATGACCCAGGGACCGCCACAAAATGGCTTGCGTGACGAACAATCGGCTGTTGATATATTAGATGGGATGGACGGCCGCGAAGCGGCATGCCTCCCGGGCTCCCCGGTCAACCGGGGATGTACAACAATCGGGAGGAGCGCCAATGGTAACTCGCACTCGTCGCGCCGTTTTGGGCTTGGCCGTGCTGATGGCCTTACCCTTCACCGTTCTGTCTACGGCCCAGGCCCAGACCAAGCTGAAATGGGCCCATGTCTACGAGACGTCGGAACCCTTCCACACCCAATCAGTCTGGGCGGCGCAGGAGATCGCCAAGCGGACCGGCGGCCGGTACCAGATCGACGTGTTCCCCGCCTCGCAGCTCGGCAAGGAAGCGGACATCAACCAGGGCCTGTCCCTCGGCACCGTCGACATGATCATTTCGGGCTCCAGCTTCGCGGCGCGCAGCTATCCGCCCATCGGCGTCACCTACTACCCCTACATTTTCCGCGATCCGCAGCATCTGCTGACCTATGCGAAGAGCGACGTCTTCAAGACCCTCGCCAAGGGGTATGAGGACAAGACCGGCAACCACATCGTCGCCCTGACCTATTACGGCACGCGGCACACCACCTCCAACAAGCCGATTCAGACCTGCGCGGACATGAAGGGGTTGAAGATCCGCGTGCCCGACGCGCCGGCCTATCTGGCGATGCCCAAGGCCTGCGGCGCCAACCCGACGCCGATCGCCTTCGCCGAGGTCTATCTCGCCCTACAGAACGGCACGGTGGATGCCCAGGAGAACCCGCTGACCACCATCGAGGCCAAGAAGTTCTTCGAGGTGCAGAAGCAGGTCGTCCTCACCGGCCACATCATCGACAGCCTGAACACCATCATCTCGAAAAGCCTGTGGGCCAAGCTGTCGCCGGAGGATCGCCAGACCTTCACCGAGGTGACGCAGGAGGCGGCGGCCCGTTCCACCACCGAGATCCAGGCGAAGGAAAAGGAGCTGGTCGACTCCTTCCGCCAGAAGGGCCTGACCGTCACGGAAATCGACAAGGCCGGCTTCAGGGAGGCGGTGATGAAGGCAGTGACGCCCGAGAGCGCCGGCTACCGCAAGGCTGACTGGGAGGCGATCCAGGCGCTGCAGTGACGCCCTGCCTGCCGCCGGCCATCTCACAAGCCAAAGGGGTCCGCATGACGAGCTACGCCAAAGGTTCGGTTCCGCCTGGGGCCGGCGTCCGACAATCTCATGCTGAGGAACGCCACATCCAGATCACGCCGGAGGAACTCGCCCATTCCTTCGTGGACGACGCTCCCCCGGCCGACCTGTCGCACTATGCGGTGGAGGACTGGGTCACCGTCGCCCTGTTCTGGTTGATGGCGGCGGCGGTCTTCCTTCAGTTCTTCACCCGCTATGTCCTGAACGATTCGCTGAATTGGACGGAGGAGATCGCCTCCTATTGCCTGGTGGCGCTGGTGTTCGTCGGGTCAGCGATGTGCGTGCGCTTGTCGCGCCATATCCAGGTCGACATCCTCTACCGGTTCCTGCCGGCCGGGCCGGCGCGGTTGCTGTCTACCCTGGTGGACGTGCTCCGCACCGCCTTCTTCGTCTATCTGACGCAGCTGATGTGGCGGCTGATCGAGATCGTCGGCGACGAGACGATGGTCACCGTCCAGCTGCCCAAGGGCATCCTCTATTATTCGGTGTTGGGCGGCTGCGCCCTGATGGCCTTGCGGTCGCTGCAGGTGACCGTCGTGAATTGGCGCCGCGGCTATTCGGTGCTGGAAAAGCCGGAATCCTTCGACGGAACGGGAGTGTAAGCGGATGTGGATCCTCATCGGTTCCTTCCTCGGCCTGATGCTCCTGGGGTTGCCGGTGGCGGTGGCCATGGCGGCGGCCTCGCTCGTCTACATCCTGGTCAGCGGCTCGGTGCCCGACCTCGTGCTCGCCCAACGGATGATCGCGGGCGCCGAGAGTTTCCCGCTGCTGGCTGTTCCCTTCTTCATCCTCGCCGGCAACCTGATGAACATCGCCGGAGTGACGGGCCGCATCTACAACTTCGCCATCGCGCTCGTCGGCTGGATGCGCGGCGGCCTGGGGCAGGTGAACATCATCGGTTCGGTCGTCTTCTCCGGCATGTCCGGCACCGCCATCGCCGATGCCGCCGGCCTCGGCACCATCGAGATCAAGGCGATGAAGGACCATGGCTATTCGACGGAATTCTCGGTCGGGGTGACGGCCGCCTCGGCCACGCTGGGGCCGATCATTCCACCGTCCCTTCCCTTCGTGATCTATGGGATGATGGCGAACGTCTCGATCGGCGCGCTGTTCCTGGCGGGCGTCATCCCCGGCGTGCTGATGACGATCTTCATGATGGCGACCGTCGCCATCCATGCGCGGCGCCACAATTGGGGGGGCGACATGGCCTTCGACTGGCGCCGGCTGGGCGCCGCGTCGGTCGAGATCGTCGTGGTGCTGTGCTTCCCGCTGGCCGCGTGGCTGATGACGCAGGCCGGCGTTTCGGTCAACTGGGCGATTGCCATCGCCCTCCTCGCGCTGCTGGCGGCGGACTGGTACTTCGATTTCTCCGCCGTCATGGCGCTGATGACGCCGATGATCCTGATCGGTGGCATGACGCTCGGCTGGTTCACCCCGACCGAGGCGGCGGTCGCGGCGGTGCTGTGGTCGCTGTTCCTCGGGCTTGTCCGCTACCGCTCCATGACGCTGCGGTCGCTCGCCAAGGCGACGCTGGACACCGTGGAGACGACGGCTTCGGTGCTGTTCATCGTCACAGCGGCGTCCATCTTCGCCTGGCTGCTGACGGCCAGCCAGGCGGCGCAGATCATGTCGGATGCCATCCTCGGCTTCACCGACAACAAGTGGGTGTTCCTGCTGCTGGCCAATCTGCTGATCCTGTTCGTCGGCTGCTTCATCGACACCATCGCGGCGATCACCATTCTGGTGCCGATCCTGCTGCCCATCGTGTTGAAGCTGGGGATCGATCCCCTGCATTTCGGTCTGGTCATGGTGCTGAACCTGATGATCGGGCTCTTGCACCCGCCGCTGGGAATGGTGCTGTTCGTGCTGGCGCGCGTGGCGAAGCTGTCGGTCGAGCGGACCACCATGGCAATCCTGCCCTGGCTGGTGCCCCTTTTCGCCGCCCTGATTGCGGTCACCTATGTGCCGGAAATCACGCTCTGGCTGCCGAGAGCGATGGGCCTCGGCCGCTAGTGCTACAGCCGGGTCGTCGACTCTACGGGGCTGAAGGTGTTCGGGGCTGGCGAGTGGCTCCTGGAGAAGCGCGCCGGACTTGGCGCCATCCTCATTACCCGTCAGCCCCGACACCGGGAGACTCCTGGCCTCGAAGCTGATGGGTAATGAGGATGGCGACTCCTCACCGGGCGGGCCATTATCAACCGTCCGATCGATGCGATCCTGGCTGACGGCGCGCGGTCCGGTACGGTCGCAGATCGCTGGTTGAGGTGGCGATCCTGAGGACAAGGGGTCATATCCCACAAAACCGCATCCGTGCCGCAGGCCATTTTCAGATACGGCTGTAGCGAACCATTTTATGGTTCCGGCGAGTGCGGTTCATGGGTGCTCCCGCAAGGTTTCATGGTTGCATCCTGGGCCGTCGCCACGGCTTCCTTGACCATTGTAGCGTCTACCCCTACCCTCCCGCCCGGTTCATGCTGGGGAGGGGACGGTGAAGGGCGACGAGTTGCGGACCCATCGGGAAGCGAAAGGGCTGTCGCAGTCCGAGTTCGCCGTCTGGCTGAACGAGCGGCTGCAGCGGCGCTACGACAAGCAGAAGATCAGCCGCTGGGAAAATGATGCGGAACGCATCCCGGCCGCCGTCGACGCGCTGATGACGCGTGAAATCAATGGGCCGGAGCCGGAAAAGCTGGGCGGCCCGGCGCTGGTCGTCGTCGTGGCCAACCAGAAGGGCGGCTGCGCCAAGACGGTGTCGGCGGTGAACATCGCCTCCGCCCTCGCCTTGCGCGGCTATTCCACCATGCTGATCGACTGCGATCCGCAGGCCAACGCCACCCAGCATCTCGGCATCGACTCCTACACCATGGAGACCGAGGGCAAGACCCTCTACTACGTCATGCATGGCGATCTGGAGCTGGACGACATCCTGGTCACCGTGCCGGAAAGCGGCCTGCGCGTCGCCCCCTCCTCCATCCGCCTCGCCGAGACCGAAGTGGAGCTGGGCAAGGAGGCCGGCGGCGACTTCATCATGAAGGAGAAGATCGCCGCGGCGAAGCGCAGCTTCGACTTCATCGTCATCGACACGCCGCCCAACATCGGCGAGCTGACCAAGAACGCCATGGTCGCCGCCCATACCGCGGTCATCCCCTGCCAGACCGAGAAGTTCAGCCTGCTCGGCATGGCCTTCCTGCTGGAAAACGTCACCAAGATCCGCCGCCGGATGAACACCGGCCTGTCGGTGCTCGGCATCGTTCCGACCATCTTCAAGCAGCGGGAACGCAACGACCGCGAGGTTCTGGAACAGATCCACGAGGAATACGGCCCGCATCTGCGGGTGTTCGATCCGGTGCCGAAGGCGTCGGTCTATGCCCAGGCGACCTCGGTCGGCCGCGCGGCGGTGGAGGCGATGCCGGACGTGGCCGGTGCCGCCGTCTACCGCGACGTGGCATCCGCCCTGGCCGAGGAACGCACTGCCCGCATCAAGGAGGTCGACCGTGTCGCGTAGTCTTCTCGGCAAGGCAACCAAGC
This sequence comes from Azospirillum endophyticum, assembly GCF_016595245.1. GTDB lineage: Bacteria > Pseudomonadota > Alphaproteobacteria > Azospirillales > Azospirillaceae > Azospirillum > Azospirillum endophyticum. The sequence continues at coordinate 15,704 of NZ_JAENHM010000067.1, read as the reverse complement.
CGGCGCAGAGCGCCACCGCAACCGCCAGGATGAAGGACGCCCTGTTCGGCCTCAGCCGCCACGCGCCGCATCTGGTGGAGGTGCCGGTCGACCGCATCGCCCCCAACCCGAACCAGCCGCGCCGCGAGTTCGACGAGGAGGAGCTGCGCGGGCTGGCATCCTCCATCGAGCGGCACGGGCTGCAGCAGCCGATCGGCGTGCGCCAGACCGCCGACGACCGGTGGCAGCTCGTCTATGGCGAACGCCGCCTGCGGGCGATGCGGCTCCTGGGGCGGGAGACCATCTTCGGCATCCTGTTCACCGGCGACGACGACGAGGAGATCGCCATCGTCGAGAACCTCCAGCGCAGCGACCTGAACCCGCTGGAGGAATCCGACGCGTTGGCCCGGCTGGCCGAGCGGCACGGCTACTCGCACCGCCAGCTGGCCGAGGCGCTGGGCCGCAAGAAGACCTACGTCACCATGATGCTGTCCTTCCAGCGTCTGGCCCCGGCGATCCGCGAGGACTATCCCCTCCTCCGCCCGACCAAGGCGAAGCTGGAGGCGCTCGCCGTCATCGACGACCAGGACGAGCAGCTCCGCGCCTGGGAGAAGCTGAAGCGTGCCGAGGCCGGTACCCTGCCATCCCCGACGGCCCCCGCCGCCGGTCCGTCCAGACGCGAGCCGGTCAGCGCGCCCGCCGGCATCGCCTCCAGCGCCCTGCCCGCTCGGACCGCCAAGCCGGTGTTCCAGGCCCGCGACGTGTTGCGGGAACTCCAGGCCAAGCCGCAGTCGCTGTCCGACACCGACCGTCAGGCGCTGGCGGACATGCGCAGCGCCATCGACGCGATCCTGGCCGCGGCCGGACAGTAAGACCGGTCGGAATCCGACCACCCGTCTCGCAGTGGTCGGATTCCGACCGGGTTCCTAAACTCTCCCACCTTAACCTCCCTCTCCCCCCCGGGGAGAGGGTCGGGGTGAGGGGGAACCACAGGGTGGATTACCGGGAAACATCGCAACGTCCCGATCCTTGAAGATCCTCCCCGCGCATCCTCCTCACCCTAACCCTCTCCCCAGGGGGGAGAGGGGATCCCGACAGTCACCGCCCCTCCCCTCTCCCATCCGCCAGCCAATGCCCCAGCGGCTTCTGCGGATCGTCGGACGCCTCGCTCCACCCCGGCGGCACGCCGTGCATGTCGGGCAGGCGGTGGGCGATGCCCTTGTGGCAGTCGATGCAGGTGCGCTCTCCGGTGAACAGGTACTGTTCGTGGATGCGCGCCGCCCTCGCCCCCTGCTTGGTGATGTCCATCGAATCGGCGCTGTGACAGTTGCGGCATTCCAGCGAGTTGTTGGCTTTCAGCCGGGCCCATTCATGCTCGGCCAGTTCGCGGCGCATGGCGACGAACTTGTCGCGGGTGTCGATGGTCCCGAAGATCTTGCCCCACACCTCCTTCGATGCCTGCATCTTGCGGGCGATCTTGTCGGTCCACTGGTGCGGGACATGGCAGTCGGGGCAGGTCGCCCGCACTCCGGACCGATTGGTGAAGTGGATGGTCTGCTTCATCTCCTCATAGGGATTCGCCTGCATCTCATGGCAGCCGATGCAGAAGGCTTCCCGGTTGGTCGCCTCCAGCGCGGTGTTGAAGCCGCCCCAGAACACCACGCCGGCGATGAAGCCGCCAAGCGTCAGGAAGCCCAGGCTGAAGGTCCGGCTGGGGCGGGAGAAGGTCTGCCACGCCGTCCGCAGCGATACCGGGATGCGCAGCTTCATCGACGATCTCCCCGATCGGTCGGCCGGCCGACCAGGGTATCCAAATCCTTGAACGTGTTCGGCACGATGGGCTGCGCCGTCGTCTGCGGCACATGGCACTGCATGCAGAAATACCGCCGCGGCGACACCGCGCCCAGCGTCTGGCCGTCGCGGTCGACGTAATGGGTGATGCTGACCATCGGCGCCTGCACCGCCTCGGTGAAGCGGCGGCTGTGGCAGGTCAGGCACTGGTTGTTGTTCAGCGTGATCTGGTAGTCGCGGACATTGTGCGGGATGACCGGCGGCTGTTCGGGGTAGTTGCGGGCGACCCGGCGATCGTCGGTGACGTCCGGCGGGATCGATGGGGCCGGGTTCTGCTCGACGAAATTCAGCGGTGGGCGGAAGGGCGAGTCCAGCCGCAGCGGTGGCGCGCCTTCAGCCGACAGCATGGCCGGCACAAGGAAGGGCAGGGCCGCCAGCGCGGCGAGGTGATGGGGACGCATGGCACGGCTCCTCCCTCACACAGCCACGATCTTGGCGGCGCATTTCTTGAAGTCGGTCTGCTTGCTGATCGGGTCGGTGGCGTCCAGCGTGCACTTGTTGATCAACCGGGCGGAATCGAACCACGGCACGAAGACCACCCCGCGCGGCGGCTTGTTGCGCCCGCGCGTCTCCACCCGCGTGATCATCTCGCCGCGGCGGGAGACCACCTTCACCTCCGATCCGCGGCGCAGGCCGCGCGCCTTGGCGTCGTCGGGGTGCATGAAGACCAGCGCCATCGGCATCGCCTTGTACAGCTCCGGCACCCGCATGGTCATCGACCCGCTGTGCCAATGCTCCAGCACCCGGCCGGTGACCAGCCACAGATCGAACTCCTGGTCGGGCACCTCGGCCGGCGGCTCGTAGGGAAAGGCGAAGATGTTGGCCTTGCCGTCCGGATTGCCGTAGAAGCGCACCCCCTCCCCCGTCTTCACGAACGGGTCGTGACCCTCGCGATAGCGCCAGCGCGTCTCCTTGCCGTCCACCACCGGCCAGCGCAGGCCGCGCACCTGATGATAGCGGTCGAAGGGCGCCAGATCGTGACCGTGCCCACGGCCGAAATCGGCATATTCCTCGAACAATCCCTTCTGGACGTAGAAGCCGAAATGCTTGGCTTCGTCGTTGGCATAGTCGGAATCGATCTCCGACAGCGGAAACCGGTCCACCGTCCCGTTGCGGTACAGCACGTCGAACAGCGTCTTGCCGCGATAGGACGGGTTGGCCTCCAGCACCGCCGCCGGCCACACCTCGTCGGTGGTGAAGCGCTTGGAGAACTCCATCAGCTGCCACAAATCCGACCGCGCCTCCCCCGGCGCGGTGACCAACTGGTGCCAGAAATGGGTGCGGCGCTCGGCATTGCCGTAGGCGCCTTCCTTCTCCACCCACATCGCCGCCGGCAGGATCAGGTCGGCGGCCGACGCGGTGACGGTGGGATAGGCGTCCGACACCACGATGAAATTGTCCGGATTGCGATAGCCGGGATAGGTCTCGTTGGCGCTGTTGGGTGCGGCCTGGAGGTTGTTGTTCACCATGATCCAGAAGGCATTCAGCTTGCCGTCCTTCAGCATGCGGTCCATCTGCACGGCGTGATAGCCGAGCTTGGCCGGCAGCAGGTCTTTGGGCAGCTTCCACGCCTCCTCGGTGTGGGCGCGGTGGGTCGGGTTGGTCACCTGCATGTCGGCGGGCAGCCGGTGGGCGAAGGTGCCGACCTCGCGCGCCGTGCCGCAGGCCGACGGCTGGCCGGTCAGCGAGAAGGGCCCGTTGCCCGGCTCGGAGATTTTTCCGGTCAGCAGGTGGATGTTGTAGGCCATGTGGTTGGCCCAGACGCCGCGGACATGCTGGTTGAACCCCATGGTCCACAGCGACATCACCTTCACCTTCGGGTCGGCATACAGCTCCGCCAGGGCGGACAGCCGTTCCTTCGGCACGCCGGTCAGTTCCGCCGTGTAATCCAGCGTGTAGGTGCTGACGAATTTGGCGAAGGCGCCGAAATCGATGGGCTTGGAATCGGTGGGATCCTTGGCGTTGGCCGCTCGCACCTCCAGCACGCTTTCCGGCCGCAGCCCATAGCCGATGTCCGTCTGGCCGAGCCGGAAGTTGCAGTGGCTTTCGACGAACTCCCGGTTCACCCGGCCGGTCTGGATGATGTGGTTGGCGATGTAGTTCAGGATCGCCAGATCGGTGCCCGGCGTGAAGATCATCGGGATGTCGGCCAGTTCGAAGCTGCGATGCTCGAAGGTGGACAGCACCGCCACCTTCACCTGGTTGTGGGCCAGCCGGCGGTCGGTGATGCGGGTCCACAGGATGGGGTGCATCTCCGCCATGTTGGAGCCCCACAGCACGAAGGCGTCGGCATTCTCGAAATCGTCGTAGCAGCCCATCGGCTCGTCCATGCCGAAGGTGCGGATGAAGGCGACGGCGGCCGACGCCATGCAGTGGCGGGCATTGGGGTCGAGGTTGTTGGTGCAGAAGCCGCCGCGCATCAGCTTGGACGCGGCATAGCCCTCCCAGATCGTCCATTGGCCGGAGCCGAACATGCCGACGGCGTCCGGCCCCTTTTCCTTGATGACCCGCTTCCACTGACGCGCCATCTCGTCGAAGGCACGGTCCCAGGACACCGGCTGGAACTCGCCCTCCTTATGGTACTGCCCGTCGCGCATCCGCAGCAGCGGCTGGGTCAGCCGGTCCTGCCCATAGAGGATCTTGGACAGGAAATAGCCCTTCACGCAGTTCAGCCCGCGGTTCACCTCGGCCTGCATGTCGCCGTGGGTGGCGACGACGCGGTTGTCCTTGGTCGCCACCATCACGCCGCAGCCGGTGCCGCAAAAGCGGCAGGGTGCCTTCGACCATTTCAGCGTGGTGTCCTCGCCAGCCACCAGGGAGCTTTGCGCTGCGGCCGGCAGACCGATGCCACCGGCAGCGGCGGCAGCGGCCACCGCCTGTGCCTTGATGAAGTCGCGACGGTCCAACATGGGCGTCCCCCTCTTCTTGTGGATTGCGGATCTGGCCGGCGGGGCAGGGCGGGGCGAGGCTAGGTCCCGCCGGCGGACTCCACCGCCGCCCGGTCGCTTTGCTCCTGGTCGGTGTGGTGCCTGTCGATGTGATGGAAGACCATGACGGCGGAGAACACGCCGTCCAGCAGGTGCAGCGCGGTCATGCGGTCGGCGATCCAGCCCTCATGCGGTCCCTCGACAGTGACCACCATCTTGCCGGGCTGTTCGATGTGAAGCTCGGTACCGGGCATGGCCGCGATGGCGGCGCGCACAATCACCTGCCGGTCCGGCCGCACATGCAGCAGCAGCGAGGCGAGATGGCGTTCGGCGTCAGTCGGCATGGGCGGGACTCCCGGTCTGGCGGGTGCCGGTCCGGTGGGTAAGGGTGACGGCGCCGGCCGGGCAGGCGGCAACGCAGGCGCCGCAGCCGGTGCAGGCCGCCTCGTCGATCCGGGGCTGGGCGGCCCCGCCCGATGCCGGCTGGAAGCGGATCGCCCCTTCCGGGCAGGCATCCTGGCAGCTCCGGCACACCACCCGCTGCACCGCGAGGCAGGACGGTGCGACGGTGGGGCGCAGCGCCCAGGGCGGCGCCGTCCGGTCGAAGATCGGCTCGCTGCAGGCGTCGGCGCAGGCGCCGCAGAAGCTGCACTCCCCGCGCCCGAAATCGACCTCCGGATAGCCGCCGTCACCGGGCCGCAGGATGGCTTCCGGACAAGCCGCGGCGCAGGCACCGCAGCGGGTGCAGAGCGCGGCGAAATAGTCGGGGTGGGACCAGGGGGGATGGATGGGGGCGGGGACCGCCGTCGGGCGTCCGCGCAGCAGGCTGCGCCGTCCCTGGTCCACAGGGCCCCGGTCCAAGCCATCGCCGGCCATGGCACGGGGCCTCCGTCAGACCGGCGGCGGACCGGGCGGCCCCAGGATCATCTGCGACATCCACACCACGAAACCGTAGCCGCCGACCACTGCGACCGACAGCACCGGCCAGATGAACACCGCCAGCAGCAGGAACATGGCAAGCTCGCGCCGCCGGGTCACGCCATCGGCCGGCGGGCGCGGACCGACAGGCATGGAAGCATCGACGCTGCGGGCCGGGGTGGGTTGCCGGGCTGCGCTCATGGGATGCGGCCTTCTGCTGTAACACGGGCTGACCATTCCAACCGTAAATTGCTGGAAACGTCTCGCCCGGGCCGATTGCCCCGGCGAGATATGTCTTTGGATGGGCGCTTCACCCCCGTCCCCGTCAAAAGCTTTTGATCTGGCTCAATTCGCAGCGCAAGTCGCTCCGCGCTTGACCTCGGTCAAGACCTCGCGCTCCCCCACGCGCTTTCATGCCTTCCGAAACACCCGTGCAAGACACCAATGCCAAAGGGCGAAAGCCGGAGGATGGCCGTCGTGAGGTTCGTGCGTTTACACCGTCGGGTGGGATCGGCGCTGGTCGCCATCCTGCTGCTGCTGACCGGCATCGCCGCGGCGCATGCCGCCGACAGCGGCCGGTTGCTGCCCTATCTGGCGAAGCTGCAGCCCGCCGACCTCGTCCCCGGCGCCGACCGCTTCGGCCAGCCTGTGACCGGCACCCCGACCGCCAACGGCCCCACCGTCCCCGTCTACAAGGGCGATGCCGTGGTGGGCCATGCCTATCTGACCTCCGACTTCGTCAACACCACCGGCTATTCCGGCCGTCCCATCGACGTGGTCGTCGGCCTCACCGCCGACGGCACGGTGACCGGCGCCCGGCTGATGGACCATCACGAGCCCATCGTGCTGATCGGCATCCCGCCGGCCCGCATCAACGGCTTCATCAACGGCTATGTCGGCAAGAACGTGCTGACGCTCGCCACCCAGAGCGCCGCCAGCCCACCGGTCGACATCGTGTCCGGCGCGACGGTGACGGTGATGGTCATCGGCGATTCCATCATCCGCTCCGGCAAGAAGGTGATGCAGAGCCTCGGCAAGAGCGGGGTGGACAGCGCACCGACGGTGACCAAGACCATCGACCTGACCAAGACCGGGGTGGAAGACTGGGCGACCCTGATCGGCGACGGCTCGGTCCGTCGCCTGACCCTGTCGGTGGGGGAGGTCAACGCCGCCTTCGAGAAGACCGGCCGGGCCGAAGCCATCGCCCGTGCCGAGGCCGGCAGCCCCGACGAGACCTTCATCGACCTCTACGCCGCCTTGGTTTCCATCCCCACCATCGGCCGCTCGCTGCTGGGCGACGCGGAGTACGAGACGCTGACCCAGCGGCTGAAACCCGGCCAGCAGGCGGTATGGGTGGCCGGGCAGGGGCGTTATTCCTTCAAGGGCTCGGGCTATGTCCGCGGCGGCATCTTCGACCGCGTCGAGATGGTCCAGCATGAAGGATCCATCCGTTTCCGCGACAAGATGCACAAGCGGCTGGGCAGCGTCGCCGCCGCCGGTGCTCCCGACTTCCCGGAAATCGGCCTGTTCGTCCTGCCGGAAGGCACCGAGTTCAACCCGGCCGACCCCTGGCGCCTCCAGCTTCTGGTCCAGCGCGCCGTCGCCGCGCTGGACAAGGTGTTCGTCACCTTCGACCTCGGCTACCAGCCGCCCGACAAGTTCCTGAAGACCGAACAGCCGGCCCCGACCTCCTCCGCCGCCGCCCCCATTCCGGACCAGTCCGCCAGCCACAGCGCCGCCATCCAGGCCGCCGGCGCGGCGGAGGCCGAGGAGGCCGCCGAAATCCCGCTGTGGCAGCGCATCTGGCAGAACCGGCAGCTCGACGTCGCCGTGCTGACCTCCGCCATCCTGCTGCTGACCGGCATCTTCTTCTTCCAGGACCAGCTGACCAAACGCCCGAAGCTGTACGAGCGGGTCCGCACCGCCTATCTGGTCTTCACCCTGGTCTGGCTCGGCTGGTACGCCACGGCCCAGCTGTCGGTGGTCAATGTCCTGACCTTCGCCAACGCGCTGCGCACCGACTTCCGCTGGGACTATTTCATGATGGACCCGCTGGTGTTCATCCTGTGGTTCTCGGTGGCGGCGTCGCTGCTGTTCTGGGGCCGGGGCGCCTTCTGCGGCTGGCTCTGCCCGTTCGGCGCGCTCCAGGAACTGGCGTCGAAGGCAGCCAAAAGGATCGGCATCCGCCAGATCACCGTGCCGTTCGCCCTGCACCAGCGCCTGTGGCCGATCAAGTACATCATCTTCCTGCTGCTGTTCGGCGTGTCGCTGCAATCGCTGGGCACGGCGGAGAAGGCGGCGGAGATCGAGCCGTTCAAGACCGCGATCATCCTGCATTTCATCCGCGACTGGTGGTTCGTCGCCTTCGCCGTGGCGCTGCTGGCGGCCGGGCTGGTGATCGAACGCTTCTTCTGCCGCTATCTCTGCCCGCTGGGCGCGGCGCTGGCGATCCCCGGCCGGCTGCGGATGTTCGACTGGCTGCGCCGCTACAAGGAATGCGGCAGCCCGTGCCAGCGCTGCGGCAACGAATGCCCGGTGCAGGCCATCCACCCCGACGGCTCGATCAACCCCAACGAATGCATCCAGTGCCTGCACTGCCAGATGCTCTACCACCACGACCACAAATGCCCGGTCATGATCCAGAAGCGGCAGAAACGCGAGAAGTGGCAGGCCGCCGAGGCCAAGCTGGCGGCCGAAAAGGAAGCGGCCCAGCAGGCGAATGCCCGCAGCACGGTCGCCACCGCCGACCCGGCCACCGGCCGGCTGACGATCCGGCCGCACGGAACCTGACCGCCATCCCCTCATCCCGATAACGGGACCCGGTCGCAACGGGCCCCATGACACCCCGCAAGGCGGGGCAGCGAAGGAGCAGACCATGTCGAGCGAGACCAACAACAGCGCAGGCGTCAACCGCCGCGCTCTTCTGGGCGGAACGGCGAAGGCGGCGGCCCTTGCCGGCCTGACCGGTGCCGTGGGCGGGGCGACCGCCGGCGGCATCGCGGGCAGCGCCCTGTTCGGGGCCGGGGAAGCCCTGGCGGCGAACGCCCAGGCCGGCCACCTGAACGCCGAAGTGAAGCCGGGCGACCTCGACGAGTATTACGCCTTCCATTCCGGCGGGCATTCCGGCGAAGTCCGCATCCTCGGCCTGCCGTCGATGCGCGAGCTGATGCGGATTCCGGTCTTCAACCGCTGCTCCGCCACCGGCTGGGGCATGACCAACGAGAGCCGGAAGATCCTGACCGAGCACATGCTGCCGGAAACCAAGAAGTTCCTGGAGACGCGCGGCGGCATCTACCTGAACGGCGACGCCCACCACCCGCACATGTCCTTCACCGACGGCACCTATGACGGCCGTTACATCTTCATCAACGACAAGGCCAACACCCGTGTCGCGCGCATCCGCTGCGACATCATGAAGACCGACACCATCATCGAGATCCCCAACGCCGCCGCCATCCACGGTCTGCGCCCGCAGCGCTACCCACGTACCGGCTATGTCTTCGCCAACGGCGAACAGCGCGTGCCGACCCCGAACGACGGCCGCGAACTGACCGCCACCAAGGCCTACAAGTCGCACTTCACCGCCATCGACGGCGACACGATGAAGATCGCCTGGCAGGTCTGGGTCGACGGCAACCTCGACAACACCGACGCCGACTATCAGGGCAAATACGCCTTCTCCACCTGCTACGATTCCGAGGAGGGCGTCACCGCGGCGGAGATGACCAGCGGCGAGCAGGACTGGGTCGTCGTCTTCAACCTGAAGCGCATCGACGAGGCGGTGAAGGCCGGCAAGATCCAGGCGGTGAACGGCGTGCCGGTGGTCGACGGCCGCCACGGCAGCCCCTACACCCGCTACATCCCGGTGCCGGCCAACCCGCACGGCATCAACGCCGCCCCCGACGGCATCCACGTCACCGTCAACGGCAAGCTGTCGCCGACCGTCACCGTGTTCGACGTGCGGCTGCTGGACGATTTGTTCGACGACAAGATCAAGCCGCGCGACGTCGTCGTCGCCGAGCCGCAGCTCGGCCTCGGCCCGCTCCACACCGCCTATGACGGCCGCGGCAACGCCTACACCACCCTGTTCCTCGACAGCCAGGTGGTGAAGTGGAACATCGACAAGGCCCGTCGCGCCTTCAAGGGCGAGAAGGTCGATCCCATCGTCCAGAAGCTCGACGTTCAGTACCAGCCCGGCCACAACCACACCTCGATGGGCGAGACCAAGGAGGCCGACGGCAAGTGGCTGGTGTCGCTGAACAAGTTCTCCAAGGACCGCTTCCTCAACGTCGGCCCGCTGAAGCCGGAGAACGACCAGCTGATCGACATCTCCGGCGACGAGATGAAGCTGGTGCATGACGGCCCCACCTTCGCCGAGCCGCACGACACCCTGATCGTCCACCGGTCCAAGGTGAACCCGCGCTCGGTCTACGACCGCAACGACCCGATGTGGGAAGAGGCGCGCCAGCAGGCCAAGAAGGACGGCGTGGTGCTGGAGGACGACACCAAGGTCATCCGCGACGGCAAGAAGGTCCGCGTCTACATGTGGCAGCGCGCCCCGGCCTTCGGGCTGGAGGACTTCACGGTGAAGCAGGGCGACGAGGTCACCGTCTATGTCACCAACATGGACGACATCGACGACCTGACCCACGGCTTCAGCATCACCAACTACGGCGTCTGCATGGAGGTCGGCCCACAGGCGACCGCCTCGGTCACCTTCACCGCCGACCGTGCGGGCGTCTACTGGTACTACTGCCAGTGGTTCTGCCACGCCCTGCACATGGAGATGGCCGGCCGCATGATCGTCGAGCCGTCCTCGACCTGATCGACCGCTCTCCCCCCGTGAAAATCCCCCTCTCCCCCCCGGGGAGAGGGTCGGGGTGAGGGGGATGCAAAACGTGGCGTCGCTTGACGTGCAGTAGTTTCCGATCCTCGTCAATCCATGCCACGCGCCCCCCTCACCCTAACCCTCTCCCCGGGGGGGAGAGGGGATCTTCCTCACCAACGGACGCCCCATGTTCCTCCGCACGGCGATAATCCTCGGCACGGCTTTGGCAACCGCCCCGGCGCTCGCCGCCACGGCGACGGTCGCCCCCGGCGGCCTGGAGGCGGCGCTGGCGTCCGCGGCGCCCGGAGACACGCTGGTGCTGTCCGCCGGCGTCCATCCCGGGCCGCTGACCGTCCGCACCCCGGTCACCCTGACCGGAGAGCCGGGCGCCGTCATCGACGGGCAGGGCAGCGGCAGCACGCTGACGATCCTCGCGCCGAACGTCACGCTGCGGCACCTGGAGATCCGCAATTCCGGCCTCAGCCTGATCGACCAGAATGCCGGCGTCTTCCTGGGCAAGGAGGCCCGCGGCGCGGTGGTCGAGGACAACCGCCTGCGCGACAATTTGATCGGCATCTACATCTGGGGCGCCGCCGACAGCCTGGTCCGCCGCAACGACATCGTCGGCCGCACCGACCTGCGGGTGTCGGAACGCGGCAACGGCATCCAGCTGTGGAACGCACCGGGCACCCGCGTGCTCGACAACAGCGTGCGCGAGGGGCGCGACGGGCTGTTCACCACCTCGTCCCGCAAGAACGTCTTCTCCGGCAACCGGTTCGAGCATGTCCGGTTCGCCGTCCACTACATGTACACCAACGATTCCGAGCTGACCGACAACGTCTCCGTCGCCAACAATGTCGGCTATGCGGTGATGTTCTCCAACAACCTGCTGATCCGCAACAACCGCTCCAGGGCGGACCGCGAACACGGGCTGATGCTGAACAACGCCAACAGCTCGCGCATCGAAGGCAACGTGATCGAGGGCCGCTTCGCCGGTGCGCTGTCCGACGCCGGCGAGGCGCTGCCCGACAGCGACATCCCGCGCGACAGCGAGGCGATGAGCGACCGGCTGCGCAGCGGCACCTGGAAATGCGTCTTCATCTACAACGCCAACAAGAACCGCTTCACCGGCAACCGGTTCGACGGCTGCGAGATCGGCGTCCATTTCACCGCCGGGTCGGAACGCAACAGCCTGACCGGCAACGCCTTCATCGGCAACCGCACCCAGGTCAAGTATGTCGGCACCCGCTATCTCGACTGGTCGGAGAACGGGCGCGGCAACTACTGGTCCGACAACGCCGCCTTCGACCTGAACGGCGACGGCATCTCCGACGAGCCCTATCGCCCCAACGATGTGGTCGACCGGGTGATGTGGGAATATCCGGCGGCCAAGCTGCTGATGAACAGCCCCGGCGTCCAGGTGATCCGCTGGGCGCAGAAGCAGTTCCCGGCTCTGCACCCCGGCGGCGTGATCGACAGCGCCCCCCTGATGACGCCGCCCCCCATGCCGGGTACGACCCGGACTGCCGAAAGGAATCAGCCATGACCGACTTCACCGCGGAGGTGCAGGGCGTCACCAAGCGCTACGGCGAGACCGAGGCGGTGCGCGGCGTGGACCTGACGCTGGCGCCCGGCGAATGCGTGGCGATGGTCGGTCACAACGGCGCCGGCAAGAGCTCGCTGATCAAGCTGATGCTCGGCCTGACCACCCCGACGGAGGGCCGCATCCGCGTGCTGGGCGGCGACCCGGCCAGCGCCGCCTGCTCCCCCATCCGCCGCCGGATCGGCTTCCTGCCGGAGAATGTCGCCTTCCACCCCAGCATGACCGGGCGGGAGACGCTGGACTTCTACGCCCGGCTGAAAGGCGCGCCCTGTCGCGACAACGACGCGCTGTTCGAGAAGGTCGGGCTGGAGCCCGCCGCCATCAGGCGCCGCGTCTCCACCTACTCCAAGGGCATGCGCCAGCGCTTGGCCCTGGCCCAGGCCCTGCTCGGCGGCCCGAAGCTGCTGTTCCTCGACGAGCCGACCACCGGCCTCGACCCGGCCCTGCGCCAGAGCTTCTACGCCATCGTCGCCGAGCTGCGCGACCGCGGCACCACCATCCTGCTGTGCAGCCATGCCCTGACCGAGCTGGAAGGGCAGGCCGACCGCGTCGTGGTGATGAACCGCGGCCGCAAGGTCGCCGACGGCTCGCTCGCCACCCTGCGCAGCCTCGCCCAGCTGCCGGTGCGCATCCGCCTGACCCTGCCGACCGGCGACATCGACGCCCTGGCGGCCCGGGTGGGGGAGGGCGCCGCCCTGACCCGGCTGGCCGGCGGTGTGGTCGAACTGGCCTGCGCCAACGACGACAAGGTCGGTCTGGTCCGCCGCATCGCCTGCGACGGCCCCACCGTTCAGGACATCGAGATCGTCCAGCCCAGCCTGGACGAGATGTACGCCCATTTCCTGCGCCGGGAGGCCGCCGAATGAACACGCTGCTCATCATCGCCGGCAAGGAACTGCGCGAGGCGACCCGCAACCGCTGGGTCGTCGCCACCACCCTGCTGATGGCGGCGCTGGCCCTGACGCTCAGCTTCCTCGGATCCGTCCCCACCGGCACGGTCGGCGTCGGCCCGGTGGAGGTCACCATCGTCAGCCTGTCGAGCCTGACCATCTTCCTGCTGCCGCTGATCGCCTTGCTGCTGTCCTTCGACGCGGTGGTGGGGGAGATCGACCGCGGCACCATGACGCTGCTGCTGTCCTACCCGGTGGCACGCTGGCAGCTTCTGCTCGGCAAGTTCCTCGGCCATGCCGCGGTGATCGCGCTGGCGACGGTGGTCGGCTACGGCGCCGCCGGGGTGGCGCTGGCGATGGGCGGCACCGCCATCGGGGCCGACAGCTGGCGCGCCTTCGCCGCGATGATCGGCTCCAGCGTGATGCTGGGCGCCGCCTTCACCGCGCTCGGCTATCTCGCCTCCACCATCGTCCGCGACCGCGGCACGGCGGCCGGCATCGCGGTGGCGGTGTGGCTGGGATTCGTCCTGCTCTACGACATGGCCCTGCTCGGCATCCTCGCCAGCGGCAGCGGCCTGGGGGTGGAGACGCTGAACTGGCTGCTGCTCGCCAACCCAGCCGACGCCTACCGCCTGTTCAACCTGACCGGCTTCAAGGGCGTCAGCGCCTTCGCCGGCACCGCCGGCCTCGCCGCCCATGTCCAGCTCTCGGTCCCGCTGCTGCTGGCGGTGATGGCCGGCTGGATCGCCGCCCCGCTGGCGCTGGCCGCCGCCCTCTTTTCGAGGAAGCAGATCTGATGCGCACCCTTCCCATCCTGCGTACCGCACTTCTCGCCGCCGCCCTCCTGGCACCGCTCTCCGCCTGCAAGCAGGAAAAGGCGGAGGTCGCCCCGCCGCCGCCCGCCACCCTGACCGCCGACGCCATCGGCCATTATTGCGGCATGAACCTCGCCGACCATTCCGGCCCCAAGGGCCAGATCCTGGTGAAGGGGCAGGAGCGGCCGATCTGGCTGTCCTCCGTCCGCGACACCTTCGCCTTCACCATGCTGCCGGAGGAGCCGAAGGAGATCGGCGCCATCTACGTCACCGACGTCGCCAAGGCCAAGGACCCCGCCGCCCCCGACATGACGGCCTGGGTGGAGGCACGCAAGGCGTGGTACGTGCTGGGCAGCAAGCTGCGCGGCGGCATGGGCGAGGCGGAACCCTATCCCTTCTCCGACAAGGCGGCGGCAGAGCGTTTCGCCGCGGCCAACGGCGGCACGGTCCTGCGCTTCGCCGACGTGCATGAGGACCAGATCCTCACCCCGTCCGCCGCGACCATGGCCGAGGGGGAGCAGTGATGGAAACCGCCCTTCCGCGTCCCTTCACCCGCCCCCTGGCCAGACGCCGCTTCCTCGCCATCGGCGCCGTCGCCGCCGGTCTGTCGCTTCTGCCGCACCGCCTGCTGCGGGCGGAAGGGGTTCCCGTCCGGGTCTGGCGCGGCGTCGCGCTCGGCGCCGACGCCAGCCTGACCATCGCCCACCCCGATCCGGTCGAGGCCGACCGCCTGATCGCGCTCAGCCTGGAGGAGGTGGAACGGCTGGAACGGGTCTTCAGCCTCTACCGCCCCGACTCCGCGCTGCGCCACCTGAATCGCGATGGCCGGCTGGACTCCCCGCCCGCCGACCTCGTCCGCCTGCTGTCGGAGGCCGCCGCCTTCGGCCGTGCCACCGGCGGCGCCTTCGATCCCACGGTGCAGCCCTTGTGGCAGCTCTATGCCGGCCATTTCGAACGCGCGAACGCCGACCCCGCCGGCCCGCCGGAGACCGCCGTCCGCGCCGCCCGCGCGCTGGTCGATGTCCGCGCCCTGCGGGTGGAGCCGGACCGCATCGCCTTCGCCGCCGGGGGCATGGCGGTGACGCTGAACGGCATCGCCCAGGGCTACGTCACCGACCGCGTCAGCGAACGGCTGAAGGCCGAGGGCATGGACAACGTCCTGGTCGATATGGGCGAGCTGCGGGCGCTCGGCCACCACCCCTCCGGCCGTCCCTGGACCGTCGGCCTCGCCGACCCCAAGAATGCGGAGCGCAGCACGGAGACCGTCGACCTCGCCGACGGCGCGATGGCGACCTCGGGCGGCTACGGCACCCGCTTCGACGCCGCCGGCCGCTTCACCCACCTGTTCGACCCGGCGAGCGGCGCCTGCGCCGCCCAATGGCTGGCGGTCACCGTGCAGGCGCCGGACGCCACGACGGCCGACGCCCTGTCGACCGCCCTGTCGGTGGTGCCGGCGGACCGGGCTCCGGCCATCCTGGCGGCCTATCCCGGCGTCGCCGCCCGCTTCACCCACCCCGACGGCCGCATCCTGCGGCTGCCGGCCTGAAGGACGGGGACGAGGTCGGAGCAGCCATAATCCCCTCTCCCCCCNGCGAGGACGTCACGAATGGACAGTCTGTTGCAGACGGTGGGCCGCTTTTCCGACAAGCGGCTCGAAAAAGGGGGCAGCGTTTGCTGCAACGGATGGTTGAGTGCTCGACCGTCTGTCTCCGCCGTTTGGCTGAGAACCGCGTCGAGGAGATGCGCTTCGGGCGCTGGCTGGCCAATCCCAAGGTGAGGCTGGCCGCGATGGAACGCGCGCTTAACGAGCAGATCGGCCCGCGTGTCGCCGGCCTGCACGTTCTGGCCATCCAGGACACCAGCGAAATCAACTATCAAGCCCATGCCCGCCGG
>NZ_JAENHM010000066.1 GCF_016595245.1 Azospirillum endophyticum | reverse complement strand
AGCGCGAGCCTTGACCGCGAGCACACGAGGTTCAGTCAACAACACGGTTGCTCTCCCGCGAAGGGAGAGGGGCTACGCGCAATGGTAAGTTGCTTTTCCTGCCGCAAGCGCGAGATGTGTGCATCCCGTAGCATGAAGGCGGGATCCGGGAAACGGTGCGGGCAGGCGGCGCAAGCCGGCTGGATCCCGCCTTCGCAGGGATGACGGCTGAGAGACGTGCATCGTTGGGCCCGGCAAGCCGCGCCCGTCACGGCAAGACCATCACCGGGGAGCATCACTGTGACCATGCGCAATTTCGAGAATCCGGGCCGCTCGCTCGCCATGGGCCGCAACGGGATGGCGGCGACCTCCCATCCGGCCGCCACCCTGACGGCGATCGAGATCCTCAAGGCCGGCGGCACCGCGATGGACGCCGCCGTGGCGGCCTGCGCGGTGCAGAGCGTGGTCGAGGCGGGATCCACCGGCATCGGCGGCGACTGCTTCGCCCTGGTCGCCCCGCGGGGCGGGTCGGACATCCGCGCCTACAACGGATCCGGCCGCACCCCGGCCGCGATGACGCTGGAAAGCCTGCGTGCGGCCGGCGTCGCCGAGATCGACCGGCAGTCTCCCCATGCGGTCACCGTGCCGGGCGCGGTGGAGGCCTGGGCCCGGCTGGTCGCCGACCATGGCCGCCTGCCGCTCGCCGAAATCTTCGCCCCGGCGGTGGCGATGGCGCGCGAGGGCTACGCCGTCACCCCGCGGGTCGCCCACGACATCGCCCAGCAGACGGCCCTGCTCCGCGGCGATCCCACCGCCGCCGCCACCTTCCTGGCGGACGGGCAGGCGCCCGCGCCCGGCACCGTCCAGACCCAGCCGCTGCTGGCCGACACGCTGGAGACGATCGGGCGCGAGGGCCCCGACGCCTTCTACCGGGGCCCGATCGCCCAGGACATGGTGGAGCTCCTGCAGGGCGTCGGCGGCCTCCACAGCCTGGAGGATTTCGCCGCCGCCAAGGGCGAGTACGTGACGCCGGTCCGGACGGAGTATCGCGGCCGCACCGTCCATGAATGCCCGCCGAACGGCCAGGGCATCATCGCGCTGATGATCCTGAACATCCTCAAGCGCGTCTCGCCGGCCGGCGATCCGCTGAGCCCCGACTCCCTGCATGTGGAGATCGAGGCGACACGGCTGGCCTATGCCGCGCGCGACGCCTTCCTGGCGGATCCTGTGCAGGCGAACACGTCGATGGCGGAGCATCTGCTGTCCGATGCGCTGGCCGACGAGCTGGCCGCGCGGATCGACCTCGCGCGTGCGCTGGACACCGCCGGGGTGTTCGACGCGGTGTCCGGCGGTGTGGAGCACAAGGACACGGTCTATATCGCCGTGGTCGACAAGGACCGCACCGCCGTCAGCTTCATCAACTCGATCTTCCATCCCTATGGCAGCGGGCTGATGGCGCCGCGGTCGGGCGTCCTGTTCCACAACCGCGGCCAGAGCTTCTCCCTGGTGGATGGGCATCCCAACAGGGTGGCGCCGCGCAAGCGGCCGCTGCACACCATCATCCCGGGCATGGTCACCGAGACCGGGCGGGTCAGCCTGACCTTCGGTGTCATGGGCGGGCATTACCAGGCGATGGGCCATGCTCATTTCCTGTCGAAGCTGTTCGACCACGGCCTGGACATCCAGAGCGCCATCGACCTGCCGCGCCTTTTCCCCCTGCCCGGCACCCGGACCGTCGAAGCGGAATCCGCCATCAGAGCGGCGGCCGGGCCGGAACTGACCCGCCGGGGCTTCACCGTGCAGGCGCCCGGCGGGGCGATCGGCGGCGCCCAGGCCATCGCCATCGACTGGGAGCATGGAACCCTGCTGGGCGGATCCGACCACCGCAAGGACGGTTGCGCGCTGGGCTACTGACCGGGGCCGGCGGGAATGCCGCCGGCCGTCAGGCCGACGCGCTCCGCAGCCGGTGCTCCAGGAAGAAGCGCATCATCTCCGCCGTGGCGTCCGGTCCCTGCGGGTCGGTGTAGGAGCCGCTTGGGCTTCCACCCGCCCAGGCGTGGCCGGCGCCGTAGATGGCCCACTGCTCGCACAGCGTCCGGCCGGAGGGGTCGGTGTGCAGGGTCCGGCTGAAGGAGCGCCGGCCGGCCGCTTCGCCGTGCCGCACCTCCGGGACGAGACCGGCCGCGGCGGCGGTGGCCCGTGCCGCCACCCGGTCGCCGTTCTGCGGGTGGACCACGGTGTCGCGGTCGCCATGGAAGACGATGGTGGGCACCGGATGGCCGGCCCCCGCCTTGCCTGCCTCCCCGCGGCCGCCCTGGCGCATGGCGGCGAGGGCGGAGGGAAGGTCGTGCGCGGCACCGGCGGGCAGGCCGGAATGCACGCCGACCGCCGCATAGAGGTCGGGATAGGCCTCGCCCATGATCGCCGCGGCGGCACCGCCAGCGGAAAGCCCGGCGATGTAGACCCGGCTCGGGTCGACGGGATGGTCGCGCAGGATCCGGCGGGTGATGCCGGCCAGCAGGTCCGGCTCCCCCTGGCCGCGGCGCTGGTCTTCGGGCTTGAACCAGTTCCAGCAGCGCTGGGCATTGGCCGAGGCCGGCTGTTCGGGATAGGCGACGAAGACGCCGTGCCGCTCGGCGAAGGCGTTCATCCGGGTGCCCGCGGCGAAATCGTCCGGCGACTGGGTGCAGCCGTGCAGCATCACCACCAGCGGACGCGGTCCGTCGCCGCGGTTGGCCGGCACATAGAGCTTGTAGGCCCGCGTCCCCGCCGTCCCGCTGAAGGACTCCGTCACGAAGGACGCGCCGTCCGGCAGCGGTTCGGCGGCCGGGCGCGGGGCGCCGGGTCCACCGCCCGGCAGCCCGGCCGGCCGCAGGCGCGCGGCAAGGCCGCGCAGCGTCTCGCCCAGGCCGGTCCGCGCCGCCGTCCCGAAGCGGCTTCCCGCCCCCTTTCCGGCAGGCCGGCCGCGACCCGGGGCATCGCTGTCCGGGGCGCCGCGTCGGGCCTCCGGCCGGGGAGCGGCGTCGAGCCGTTCGAATTCGCCCTCCAGGATCGTCGGATCGGGCGGCGGCGCCGTCGCGGCCGCTCCCTCCCCCCGCAGCAGGCGCTGGACCAGGCTGGTCGCTTCGGAGAGCCGGCCGGCCCGGGTCAGGCGGGCGACCTCGTCCATGCCGGACAGAAGGCCGGTGGGGCGTGTGTGGGACATGTGGTTGCTTTCTCGGTTCGGGGGAGGGCGCCGGCGATGCGCGGCGCGTCAGCGGAGTCTGTCGGCGAGCGCCGCCTTGACGGCGGCCGGCGCGTGCAGCGCGCCCAGCACGCTCAGCGTGGCGATGGTGGCGCGGGCAAGCTCGGCGGAGACGTCCTGGGCGATGGTGGCGAGCCCGAGGACGCGGATGTCCAGCATCCGGCCTTCGGCCTGAACGGCTTCCAGGTCGGCACGGCTGAAATGGCGAAGGCCCAGGTCGATGCTCTTGCGCGTCACCGTCTGGCGGACGACGTCGGCATGCCGGTCGACCTGGTTGCGGATGGCGGTGCGGATGAAGTCGGTGCGGTTCGAATAGAACCCGTCCTCGACCAGGAGGTCGATGTGGCCCAGGTCGACATAGCCGAGATTGATCGTGATCTTCTCGCTGTCACCGGCCTTCGGCCGCAGGTCACGCACCGTCTCGTTCATGGCATTCCATCCCTTCACCATCCGTGTGGATGGTATTTGGATGGTCCATTCCTCCGGATCAAGGGGGGCGCCGATGTTTTGGCGAATGAGGCGGGAACGCCGCCGGCTCCATCCGGCCATTCCGCCCCTCCCCGCGGCGAATGTCCTTCCCGCGCGTACTCTTGCGATGGGCACCGCCGGCGCCAAGGTTCCGTTTGCCGATTCGCCAACGGATTGCGTACTCTTGCGATGTCCGGCGGCCTTCGGACCGCAAGGCATCGCAGTCGCCCCACGTATTGTTGCGATGCCCGTGCGCACTCTTGCGATCGGCGACTCGGACCGACTCGGCTTTTCCCCCGTACTCTTGCGATGAATCAACTAATAGAGTCTCAAATAGCGTTTCTACTAGCTATGCTCTCAAGAGTACGCGTTGCGGTCCAACGCCCGACAGGCCACACTTGCCGCAGCATTGGCAGGAGGGATGACCCGTGGGCACGCTTCACGAACTGATCAGGACGCACGGCGCCGACGACGCGCGCCGCCTCGTCCCGGAACAGGAGCGCCCCTTCGTCGATCTGGCGGCGGAAGCGCTCGCCACCGAGAGCAAGGCGCTCGGCATCACCTATGCCGGATTCTGCCTGACCAGCCTGCCGCACAAGGCCTTGCCCGACGAACAGCACTGGGAACGCGCGGGACACAAAGTCAAGCTGATCATCGAACCCGGCCGGCTGCCCGACAATGACGGCACGACGCGGCTGTTCGGCGTCCCCTACGGCTCCCGCGCCCGGCTCATCCTGCTCTATCTCCAGACCCGCGCCATCCAGACCGGCAGCCCGGAGGTCGAACTGGGAGGCTCGATGCGCGACTGGATGAGCCGGATGAACGTCTCGACCGGCGGCAAATCCTACCGCGACGTCAAGGAACAGGCCAACCGCATCAGCGCCTGCAACCTGACCTTCATCTGGGAACGCCAGGGCAAGAAGGCCGAATTCGCCAAGGACACCATCGTCAAGGGCGGCATCCAGCTCTACGACACCGACGACGACCAGCAGCTCCGCCTGTGGGTGGACACGGTCCGGCTGTCCGACAGCTTCTTCAAGGCCCTGCGCGAGCATCCGGTGCCGGTGTGGGAACCGGCGATCAAGCTGATCTCCAACAAATCGATGGCGATCGACATCTACATCTGGCTCGCCTACCGCCTGCATGTGCTGGGCGCCGCCACCCCGATGACCTGGACCGCCCTGCACGGCCAGTTCGGCGCCGGCTACAAGAACGTCTTCCAGTTCAAGCCGCGCTTCCAGGACGCCCTGAAGGCGGCGCTCGCCGTCTATCCGGATGCCAAGGTCAGCATCGACGAAGCCGGCCTCGTCCTCCACCCCTCGCGCCCGCCGGTGCCCGAGCGCCAGTTCGCACTCTTGCGATGACGCCAGGCCCGCGTACTCTTGCGATAGGCCATCACAAGAGTACGCACCACCGGCCAGCCGGGGCAGCAGCATGGCAGGTGCTGCACAGCAAGATGCACATCGGTTGACAGTGCCGTCACCATCGCCCATCGTGCCGGGATTCCACCTCCCGGACGGGCACAGGCGATGGCGCACGACATGAGCGGCGAGGAATTGCGCCGCTACCGCGAGGACCGCGGCATGAACCAGCAGGAGCTGGTGTCCTGGCTCAACGAGCGGCTGGGCCGCCGCTATGACCGCGCCAAGATCTCGCGCTGGGAAACCGGCGCCGAACGGATCCCGCAGACCGTCGGCACGGCGCTGAAGGCCGCGACCAGCCCAGTCGGCATCCCCGCCGCGTCGGGCCAGCGCAACGCGCCGCTCGTCCTGTGCGCCGCCAACCAGAAGGGCGGCGTCGGCAAGACGACGACCTGCGTCAACGTCGCCTGGCTGCTGAGCCGGGAGGGGCAACGCGTGCTGCTGGTCGATTGCGACCCGCAGGCCAACGCCACCGTGCATCTCGGCGTCGACCCGCATGAACGCGAGGTGGTCAAGGAAACGCTGACCCATGCGCTGCGCTCGACCCGGCCGCTGCGCGAATTCGTCACCCCGGTCTGCGACGGCGCCTTCGACCTGCTGCCCTCCTCCATCTCGCTGGCGGCGGCCGACCGGGAATTGCTGCGCCAGCCGAACGGCACGCTGATCCTGCGTGCCAAGCTCGCCCAGCTGGCCGGCCACTACGACTTCGTCATTCTCGATTGTCCGCCGCATCTGGGCGAGCTGACGGTGTCGGTCCTGAACGCCGCCGACCAGCTCCTCATCCCGACCCAGACGGAGATGCTGTCGCTGATGGGCATTCCCCAGCTGTTCGAGACCATCGCCGGCGTGCGCGAGCTGGTCAATCCGCGGCTGCGAATTCTCGGCATCCTGCCGACGATGTTCAGTCCGCGCCGGCTTCAGGACGAACAAATCCTGACCGAGCTGCGCGCCATGGCGGTGTCGGAGAGCCTGCACCTCTTCGCCCCGGTGCGTCGTGCCGCCGATTACGCCAAGAGCGTGCTGGCCGGCCGGCCCGGCCTGGCGGTGAACCCGAATTCCGCCGGGGCGGAGAGCTACCAGGAAATCGCCGCGGCGCTGCTGTCGCTGGCCCGGGCGGAGGTGAACCATGGCGCCTAGGAAGGGTCTCGACGTCGCCAACGCCGGCTTGCTGAAGCGGACGATCGACCGGGCCGCCGCCGGCGGTGGCGGTGCCAGCAACCGGGCGCTGTTCGGGTTGAGCGGCAGGATGCGCTTCCGCGAAATCCCGCTGACCCAGATCGAGCCGGATCCCGACCAGCCGCGCCGCAACGCCCGGGAGGCGGATATCGGGACGCTGGCGGCCTCGGTCGAGCAGAAGGGGCTGCTGCAGCCGATCAACGTCCGCGAGATCGCCGCCGACCGTTTCATGATCATCGCCGGCGAGCGGCGGTTCTGGGCCTTCAACCAGCTCGGCCGCGACACCATCCCGGCTCTGGTGCTCGACACCGACGACGCCCAGGCTCTGGCACTGATCGAGAACGTCCAGCGTGTCGATCTGCACGCCATCGACGTCGCCCGCTCGCTGGAGCGGCTGGTCGAGGAGAAGGGGCTGACGCAGGATCAGGCGGCGGTGCTGATCGGCAAATCGCAAGAGTACGTGGCCCGGCTGCTGGGCATCCTGCGGCTGCCAGCCGACATCCTCGATGACGCGCCGCAGCAGAGCCATGTGTCGGTCTCGGTGCTGATGGAGCTCTCCGAACTCGGCGATGCCGCCCTGCAGGCCCAGCTGTGGGAACGGGCCAAGTCCGGACTGACGGTGAAGGCGGTGCGCGAGGCCAAGCAGCAGCGCAAGGCGGCCTCCCCGTCCCTCCCCTCGCCGGCGGCCCACCGGCCGGCATTGCAGGCGCTGCACAAGGGGGTGGCGACGCTGCGGGATCTCAGCGGCGGCGGCAGCCGGCTCGACGACGGCGACCGCAAGGCGCTGCGCGATCTGCGTGCCGCCATCGACGCGCTGCTCGGCGATCCGATCTAGAAATCCCCCATCCTCAATTCCGGCTCCCCGGCGCAAACCGCAGCGAGGAAGTCGATGAATTGCCGCACCCGGGACGGCATGCGCCGTCCGGCGACGGTGACGGCATTGATCGGAAAGGGCGGCGGCGCATAGCGGTCCAGGAGACGCACGACCTCGCCGGAGGCCAGCACATCGGTGAACAGCCAGCTCGCGTGATGGGCGATGCCGAGCCCCGCGAGGACGGCGCCGCGGACATGCTCGGCGTCGTTCGTGCGGAACGCTCCCTTGCCGTCGACCGTGACCTGCCGGCCGTCCAGGTTGAAACCCCAGCCGACGATGTCTCCCTGGTGGACATAGCTGATGCGCTGGTGCGTGTGCAGCTCGTCCAATGTTTGCGGCGTGCCGTGTCGGGCGAGATAGCCGGCGGAGGCCAGGGTGATCATCCGCATGTCGCCGATGCGGCGGGCGACGAGCGCCGAATCCGACAGCCGGCCGATCCGGATCGCGACGTCCACTCCTTCCTCGATCAGGTCGACATGCCGCCCGGAGACTTCCATCTCGATCGCGACGTCGGGGAAGCGGTCCCTGAAATCCGCCAGCCGGGGAATGACGAACATTCTCCCGAATGCCGGCGAGAGGCTCACGCGGACCAGCCCGGAGGGGGCCGATTGCCCGTCGAGGATCCTCTCCTCCGCGGCGTCGAGGTCCTGGAGGATGAGGACGGTGGCCTCGTAATAGTCCTGCCCTGCCGGCGTCACCGCGAGGGTGCGGGAATTTCTCGCGAGGAGCTGCGTTCCGAGCCGCGCCTCGAGCGCGGCAAGCTGTTTGCTGACCGTCGGCTGGCTGACGTTCAGGTCGCGCGCCGCCTGCGAGAAGCTTCCGCTTTCGACGACGCGCACGAACATCCTCATCGCATCCAGCTTATCCATCGCTTTCGTTCCGCGGAAGAACAGGCGACATGACCGTCTCCGCCCTTATATGATTTCCCGTTGAAGGTGAGTTTTCTGTCGAAAGGACACTGTCATGGCCGACCGGAAAATCCTGACCCCTGATGCACATCATCCCATCACCATCACCGGATGTCCGTCCCTGGTCATCGTCAGGACCGGATCGCTTGAGATCGCGAAGACAAGGGGCGCCCTGACCCTTGTGGAAGCGTCCTATCCGCCCGTTCACTACATCCCGCGTCGCGACACCGACATGACGCTGTTGGAGCGCTCGACGCACACCAGCTATTGCCCCTACAAGGGAGAAGCGAGCTACTACAGCATACCGGCCCTCGGAGAGGCAGGGCTGAACTGTGTCTGGACCTATGAGACGCCCTTCGACGCGGTCGGTGCCATCGCCGGCTGTCTCGCCTTCTATCCCGATCGGGTCTCGATCGACCTTGCTGATTAGGCCAGGACGGGCCACAGCCGCAAGACATCGTTCAATTCAGGATCGGAATAGATTCTATTCTTCCACCAGCAATGTCATTCGAAGGAGGAATATGGGAATTGCCATTCGGTCGCCCGGTTGCGGGCTCCGGATCGAAAGGCAAAATGATGGCAATCAGGATCTATGGTGATGCCGGCTCGGGCAGCCTGCGCCGCGTTACCACGGCCGCGAAGATCATGGGGATCGAACTCGAAAGAATGGCCGTCGATCTCTTCAAGGGCGAGAGCCGGACCGACGAGTTCAAGGCGCGTCTCAATCCCCACGGCCTGACGCCGGTTCTGGTGGACGATGGCACCGTCCTCTACGAGGCGTCCGCGATCAACCTCTATCTGGCCGACAAGGTGAATTCGCCCCTGGCCGGACGCACGGCGGAGGAACGCTTTCAGGTGCTTCAGTGGATGTTCTGGTCCGGCGAGCAGTGGCGTAGCTTCACCACCACCCTCTTCGATGAACGGGTCGGGAAGGCGGTCATGGGCTTGGCGAAGGACGAGGCCCTCGTGGGGTTCGCCGAGGGCAAACTTCGCGCCGCGGCGACCGTGCTCGACCGGCATCTCGACGGCCGGACATTCATGGTCGGTCAAGCCTTGACCCTTGCCGATATCGATGTCGCGGCTCCCTTCTCCCAAGTCGATCGTGCAAAGTTTCCGTTCAAGGACTATCCGAATCTGTTCGCTTGGCACGACAATCTTCTCCGGTCTTTTCCGGCCTGGGCGGAGACCAAGGCCGAGGTCGACCACCGGATGGACAGCTTCCTGGCGAGCGTCGGCGTGACGCTGTAGGTCCTGGGTTTTCCGTCCGGTCGGCGCGCGGATGACGATGCTGCGCGCCGGCCGGAACCACGACGATCTGTCAGCGGCCCCTGGAGAGATTGCCGGCGACCGACCGTCTCTCCAGGGGCGGGTCGACCTTCCGACTTCGAACGCGTTCGGGTTCCAAGATGATATTAGACGTCTAATAAGGGGCGGTCTTCAGATTGCGGTGAGCCGGTCAGCGACGTTGAAGATGGCTGCCACTGTGAAAAATGCGTGGATGACGCGCCCCGAGCGATCCTGGCGGCGATCCAGGCGTTCGTTTATCAGCAACCGGGTGCAGCCCCGCTTCCGGAGGGCGACATCGAATGAGGGGTCTGAAAACCGCCTCTGAACCTCATGCCGAATGCGGCGGCGACCGGCACATGGGCTTTCCAACGGCTTGCTTCATCCGACCGGAGAAACGGCCAGGCCCGTTGGGCAGATGCGGCCGTCGATCCGGAGAATGGGCTCGTGCCTGTCGGCCCCCTACTTCGCCACCGTCCTGCCCTGCCTTGCCAGATGGATGATCTGGGCGGTCAGGCCGGCGACCAGGAGGATTGCCAATCCGCCCTGGGCACCGAGCAGCAGCGGCGACTTCAGGTCGGTCACCAGAGGGTGGCCCTCCGGAACGCGGCGCAGGATCTCGCTGACGGTCGGCACCATCAGAAGAAACGCACTCACGCTCAGGCAGACGGTCTCGACGTATCTGGCCGGGCGTCCCACGCCCCAACTCCTCCCGATCCCCCCGATCCCATAGCCGGCAAGCAGGAGCAGGATCGTCACGGCACCGATGACTTGGCTGACCGGTTGATGCGCCACCAGGAAGACCGTCGAGGCACCGATCAGCATGGACGCGAAATAGACGGCGCCCGGCCTGGACCGGGGAACGATCCGGCCGTGACGGGCGAACATGTAGAAGGCGGCGGGAATGGCCGGCAGGCTGCCGAGCGTATGAACCCAGCCAAGCGGAGAAATTCCGAACATGAGGGATTTCCTTTTTCATTGAGAAGGACACAGAGGCGGCCGAGCAGACGGATCGGCGGCTGGAACACTGTCATCAGAAAAACTACCTACTAGTCGATAGGCAGCATGGACATGCGTTCCTTCTCTTGGCTAAGCCCTGGTTTCAGGCGCTCGGGTTTCAGGCGCCCTGGCTTCAGGCGGAGACCCGCTCCAGCAGAGGGCGGGCTATTGCTGCGAAGGTGGTGGCATCGCCGTAGGCGCGGGCGGACAGCATCGCGCCATGCACGCCGGCCATGAACAGTTCGGCTTCGACCCTGGCGGTTCCGGCCAGCCGGAGGCGGCCTTCCGCGGCGCCACGTTCGAAGACGGTGGTGAGCCACTCCGCGAGGTTGCGGAAATGCGCCCGCACTTCGAGGGCGACCGCTTCGGGAAGCACGGGAGCCTCGCCCGCCAGCAGCGCGCAGACGCAGAACGGGTCGTCCATGTCGGTGAAGCACCCCTCCCAGTAGCCGAGATAGGCGCGAAGCTGTTCGACCGGGTCGGCGACGTTCCGCTCCAGTTCGGCCAATCCGGCCTCGACCTCTTGCCGGTACTGCACGACCAGCACGCGGACCAGATCGGCCTTGCCGGGGAAATGGTGGTGGATGCTCGCGGTACGGATACCGACCACTTTGGAGATGTCGGCGTAGCTGAAGCTGTTGTAGCCGCCCCTGACGATCAGGGATCGCGCACAGCGCAGGATGTCGTCGGCTCTGGTCGATGTGTTGCTCATGCTTATGCCTACCAACTAGTAGGGAGTCTGTCAAGCCGAAGCGCGCTCTCCCCAGCCTTGCCGCATGGACGGCGCGGTGGGCGATAAGTCCGTTGGGGAGAGCGACGAACCGGACCGCATGCTGCCGCTCGGCCTGCTCGCGGTGCTGGGGGCCGCCCTCACCGGGACCCTGCTGTCGGCGCGGGCGGGGGGCGCCTTCCCCGACATGGGCAGCCCCTTCCTTCTCCAGTCGGTCGGAGCGGTCGTGCTCGGCGGCACCCTGATCTTCTGCGGCAGCGCCACCGCGGCAGGCACCCTGTTCGGTTCCGTCCTGCTGGTCCTGATCGTCACCACCATGCAGATCGCCGGGCTGCCGGGAGGAACCCAGGAGATCATCCAGGACGTGGTGATCATCGCCGTCCTGGCCTTCGCGGGAGACGCCCGCAGCCGCAGTTCCGCATAGGTGGCGGGACTTTCCCGCGACGCCCATAGCCGGATCGGATCCAACCGTTCTGTTCCGCTGGATGGAAAGACTTGTGCCGGCGGTCATGGATGAGAGCCGCCGGCTTCAGTGCTGATCGAATCTGAAGTCAGAAAGCGGAGTTCGCCACTTTCTACTTTCGGGCATCAAATGGGGGCTCGCAAGCCGCGGGCGCTACCCAAGGATATGAAGTCCCATGACGAACAAGTTCGCTCTCGCTACCACGCCCGAAGGAATTGTCCCCGCACTGCTGGCACACCTGAATTCACTTGATGTCGAGATCATGCTTGGTTTCTATGATCCTGCCGGCATGATCATCGACGCTACCGGCCAATCGCACGTCGGGCCTGCCCAGATCGGCGCCGAACTCGAAAAGTATTTCAGCCTCGGCTTGGAGATGTCGATTACCCAGCGTCACCTTTTCGTCGCAGACAACATCGCTTCCCTGATCCTGGACTGGTCGTATATCGGAATCGCAAGGGACGGAACGATGGTGAACATGGTCGCGACGGCAACCGACATCGCCCGCCGTGGCGAGGATGGTCGGTGGCGCTACCTCATCGACAATCCGTTCGGTTCCGCGCGCCGGGAGATCGCCTGATGTCGGGCGCCGCGGCCGCGCAAGGTCATCGCATGGAAACCGCGATCGCTCGCCACCGAGCCGGGGGTGCACATGGGGGGGAATGCGATACGGCGGACGACGGCGCCCCGTGGCGTGGTGTGACGACGACGGGAATATATTGTCGTCCGACTTGCGGGTCCCGGCCGCCCAAGCAGGAGAACGTCAGACTGTTTTCCAGCCGGCAAGATGCAGAAGCCGCCGGTTTCCGTCCATGTCGGCGCTGCAGACCTCAAGACGGGCCGATCAGGGACCGGCACGCGGAACTTGTGGCGGAGGCCTGCCGGCTCATCGAGGCTGAAGAGGGCATTCCGTCAATCAGTGCGCTCGCGCATGCCCTGGGCATAAGCGAAGGTCATCTGCACCGCCTCTTCAAGGCGCAAATCGGTCTGACGCCCCGGGCTTTTGCCCAGGAGAAGCGCGCACAGGACGTCCGAGAGCATCTCTTACGAGGCCGGAGGATCACCGAGACGATCTATGAGACCGGCTTTGGCTCCAGTGGGCGCTTTTACGCCGTGACCCGCAAGTCTCTGGGCATGACGCCTTCACATTATAAAGCTGGCGGAGCGGGGGAAACCATCCGGTTTGCCGTCGGCCAGACCTCGCTTGGTGCCATCGTCGTGGCGTCCAGCGAAGCCGGGGTGGCCGCAATTCTCCTGGGCGACGATCCGGAGGCTCTGCTCAGAGACCTCCAGGAGCGTTTCTCGCACGCGACCCTGGTCGGAGCCGATGCAGAATATGAGAAGCTTGTCGCCCGCGTTGTCGGATTGGTGGAGGCTCCCGCTCTGGGAGAGAACCTGCCGCTTGATGTCCGCGGTACAGCCTTCCAGCGGCGCGTTTGGAAAGTGCTTCAGTCCGTGCCACCGGGGTCGATCATTTCCTATGATGAAATCGCCAAGGCAGTGGGTCACCCCCGCGCAATTGGCGCGGTAGCAAGCGCCTGCGCGAGCAATCCGCTCGCGGTCGCCATTCCCTGTCATCGTGTCGTCAAATCCGACGGAAGCCATTGGGGTTACACTTGGGGCTTGGATCGCAAGCGAAGCCTTCTGTTGCGTGAAGGTGATAAAAATCGGTGATTGGAATCTTCGGATATTGCATGGTGAATTAATATATTCGTCGGTAAGCACAGCATCATGCATTTAATGTTAAGCGATATATGCCGTAAATGGCGGAGCCATTGCCTTGGCATGCCAAATTAGCTATTGGAAATATTTAGTTATATATTGAAAAGTCCGGTGACCTTCGGTGCTATACAGTCTTTTTATTCACTGATCAATGCGCTGCGATATCGAGGAGAGTGAGAGCAGAGTAGAAAGGCTGGTAGTCTCGTCGGCATCTCCGCCCATGCCCAGGGAGGAATCTTTTCTTGCCTGGGCTTTCTGTCGCGCTGCTGCTCGCATCCTGTTTCGTGTCGGCCCCACCCGGGGATTCGCCGGGTGTCCGCCGCAATCTGGCGGCTTCTCCCGTCGTAACGCAGGATCCCACCCGGCGATTTTCCACGATTTCCCGTTCAAACCGGCGGATTGCCGGATACCGCCCGTCGCACGGCCGGTACAGGCTGGGGAACGGATTGTGGATGAAACGCACGGAAGGGAAAGACGCCGGCATGTACCATGACCATGTGCGCCGGGACAGATTGACGAACAAGGCGTGGTTCCTCGGCGTGCTGGCGCTCGTCCTCACGGCGGCCGGCATCGCCGGCGGCATCGGGCAGACCGGCCTCGCCGCCCTGGTCGCGCCGGTCGCCGCGGCCCTGCCGGGCGGCGAAGCCCTGACGACCGTCTGGGTCGCGCTCGGCCTTGCCCTGATCCTCACGCTGAACGTCCATCTCATCGGCCGGCTCGGCCGGCGGCTGCAGGTCGCCGCCGTCTGGCTGGAGGTGTTCAGCCTGTTCCTGGTCTTCTTCCACAGCTTCGACCTGTCCTACGGCTTCATCCTCGGCAAGCTGCCGTTCCTGGTCACCCAGGGCGTCGCCACGACGCTCTACATCTCGGCGATCGCCATCGCCATCGCCTTCGTCCTGGCGATGGTCGGCGCCATCGCCCGGCTGTCGGACAACGGCTTCGCCATCGCCATCTCGTCCTTCTACACCTCCTTCTTCCGCGGCGTGCCGCTGCTGATCCAGATCTACCTGATCTATCTCGGTATCCCGCAGCTCGGCTACGTCATCGGGGCGATCCCGGCCGGCGTGGCGGCGCTGTCGCTGTGCTACGGCGCCTACATGACGGAGATCTTCCGCGCCGGCATCATGAGCATCCCCAAGGGCCAGTGGGAGGCCGCGCGCGCTCTGGGCTTCGGGCCGATGCACACGCTGGTGCTGATCGTGCTGCCGCAGTCGCTGCGCCTGATCATCCCGCCGACCGGCAACCAGTTCATCGCCATGCTGAAGGACAGCTCGCTCGTCTCGGTGATCGGCGTGTGGGAGCTGATGTTCCTCGCCCGCACCCAGGGCCGCGACGAGTTCCGCCACCTGGAGATGCTGATCACCGCCGCCGCCCTCTACTGGCTGATCTCCATCGTCCTGGAGCGGCTGCAGGCCCGGCTGGAAAGCCGGCTGGCCCGCGACAACCGCCACTGAGACCGCCACGAGCCCACCGCCGGGCCGGTCCGCATCCCGAAAATCCAGATCGTCCGAACGCCAAGGTTTTTCCCTTCACGTCAGGAGTCCGTCCATGAACCTGCTCAAGTCCCTGTGCCTGGGTGCCGCCGCCGTCGCTGCGCTCGCCCTGTCCACCGCCGCCGCCGAGGCCGGCGCCACGCTGGACCGCATCACCCAGAAGAAGGAAATGGTCGTGGCGACCGCCGCCAACTGGCCGCCGCAGTCCTTCATGAACAAGGACAACCAGCTCGACGGCTTCGACATCGAGGTGGCCAAGGAGATCGCCAGGCGGCTGGGCGCCACCGCCCGCTTCATCACGCCGGAATGGGGCATCATCACCGCCGGCAACTGGAACGGCCGCTGGGACGTCTCCGTCGGCTCGATGACGCCGACGACCGGGCGGACCCGCGTCCTCGACTTTCCGGCGATCTACTACTACACGCCCTATGTCTTCGCCGTTCACAAGACCTCCAAGCTGGACAGCCGGGCGGCGCTGAACGGCAAGACCATCGGGGTCGAAGGCGGCACGACGTCCGAGGACTACATCAACGGCAAGCTGAAGATCGACGCCGTCGGCGTCCCCGACTTCACGGCCGACGTGAAGCCGGGCTCCGTCAAGACCT
Organism: Azospirillum endophyticum; assembly: GCF_016595245.1. GTDB lineage: Bacteria > Pseudomonadota > Alphaproteobacteria > Azospirillales > Azospirillaceae > Azospirillum > Azospirillum endophyticum. The sequence continues at coordinate 5,964 of NZ_JAENHM010000066.1, read as the reverse complement.
ACGGCGACAGCGTCGGCCCGCTGGACGACCTGCGGCTCGGCGACGGCGTGCGGGTGGACGCCATCGTCTCCGCCCTGCCGACCGTCGAGGCGGCGGTGAAACGCGGCTACCCGATCCGCGCCATCAACGACAAGCCGGCCTACCACGAGCCCCTGGCCATCGCCATCGACAAGGGCGACGCGGAGCTGAACGCCAAGCTGACCGAGATCGTCGCCGCCCTGAAGGCGGACGGCACGCTGAAGTCGCTGTCGGAAAAGTGGTACGGCGTCGACTACACCGTCGCCAAGTGATGCCGCGGGAGGCCGGCCGTCCCGCCGTCTCCGGCGGCCTGCCCTTCCCGACCCCGATACCGATCCGCCAACGGAACCCAACCGGCATGCGTGACTACCCCAACACCTATTACAGCGCCACCCGCCGGCCGGCGGCCGATCATGCCCCCCTGAAAGGCATGGTGACGGCCGACGTCTGCGTGATCGGCGGCGGGCTGGCCGGCCTGTCCACCGCCTGGGAACTGCTCCGGCGCGGCCGTTCGGTCGTGCTGCTGGAGGCGCAGCGGATCGGCTGGGGCGCGTCCGGCCGCAACGGCGGCTTCGTCCTCCAGGGCTGGTCGGAGGGCTTGCGGAACATCGAGGCGCGCTGCGGGCTGGACCATGCCAAGGCACTGTTCGGGCTGTCGGTGGAGGGCGTGGAGATCGTCCGCGACACCATCGCCGGCCACGCCCTGCCCGGCTGCGACCCGACCACCGGCAAGCTCGGCGTCACCCGCTACGAGGCGGCGGACCGGCTGCAGCGCCACCGCGACCACATGGCGCGGACCTACGGCTACGACTTCACCTACGTCGACCGCCCGACGCTGCGCGGCCTGCTGAAGAGCGACCTCTATTTCCAGGCCCTGCGCGACCCGGTCGGTTTCCATTTCCACCCGTTGAACTATTGCCTCGGCCTCGCCGGCCTGATCGCCGGGGCCGGCGGCCGCCTGTTCGAGGGCACCGCCATGATCGGCATGAGCCGCACCGACACGCCCGGCTCCGCGCGGCGCTGGCGGGTGGATGCGGTGGACGGCTCGGTCCTGTGCCATGACGTGGTGATGTGCGGCGGCGGCTATGGCGGGCGGGAGTTCGGCCCCCTGCGCCGGGCCTTCCTGCCGATCGCCACCTATGTCGTGCTGACCGAGCGGCTGGGCGGCCGCCTGTCCGACTTCGTCGCCACCACCGACGCCGTCGGCGACGACCGCCGCTCCTCCGATTACTACCGCATCGTCGACGGCGACCGGCTGCTGTGGGGCGGGCGGATCACCACCCGCCACGAGCAGGACGAGAAGCGTCTCGCCGCCATGCTGCGCCGGGACATCGGCGGGGTCTTCCCCGGCTTGGCCGATGTGCGGATCGACAAGGCCTGGTCGGGGCTGATGGGCTATGCGCGCCACAAGATGCCGCATGTCGCCCGGGTCGAGGACGGCTTGTGGAGCTGCTCGTCCTTCGGCGGGCACGGCATGAACACCGCCCCCATCGGCGGGCGCGTCGTCGCCGAGGCGATCACCGGCGAAAGCGACCGGATCCGGCTTTTCGCCCCTTACGGTCTGACCTGGAACGGCGGTATCTTCGGCCCCCCCGCGGCGGAGCTGGTCTATGCGGGGCTGCGTCTGATGGATCATTGGCAGGAATCTCGGTCCCGGCGCCAGGGCGCCTGAGGGGCCATGCGAGGGGATGAGGGAATGTCTGGGCCGGGCAACGAGCAGGGATTCCGCCTGACGGACAAGGACAAGCAGCTCCTCGCCCTGTTGCAGAAGAATGCGCGGGAGCCGACCTCGTCGCTCGCCCGCAAGATCGGCGTGTCGCGGACCGCCCTGCAGGAGCGCATCCAGCGGCTGGAGAGCGCCGGCGTGATCGAGGGCTATTCGGTCCGCATCAACCACAGCAAGCTGATCTACACCGTCAACTGCTTCACCATGGCGGTCTGCAACAACAAGACCTATTCCGACGTCATCGCCCAGATGCGGACGATGGAGGCGGTGCAGGCGGTCTACGCCATCTCCGGCGACTGGGATTTCGTCATCCATGTCGCGACCGAGACGCTGGAGAAGCTGAACGCCGAACTGACGCGGATCAACATGATCAAGGGCGTCGTCCGCACCACCTCCTGCATCGTCATGGAGACGAAGTTCGACCGCCGGCTCGCCTTCATGGGCCGGATGGGGGCCAACCTGCTCGAAACTGCCGGCGATCCGCCGTCGGCGGCACAGGACGACGAGGAGTGAACCGCGCCCTCCCATCGCCACCGGTCAGGCGTCGACATAGTCGATCCGCCGCATCACCTGGGCGATGGAGCGCGCGACCGCGGCCACCTTGGGATCGTTGACCCCGGTCCGATAGCAGATGAAGAGCCGGCCGTTCTCAACCCGCGGCTCGGACGCCACCAGCTGGACCTGGCCCAGCGCGAGGAAGCGCTTGGCCATCGGGATGGGCAGCAGCCCGGCGCCGACCCCGCCGGCCACCAGCTCCGCGATCACCGCGACGCTGGTGCAGGTGCTGAGACGGCCGGGAAACAGGCCGGCCGTCGCGAACCAGCCGCTGATCTGCCGGTGCATGGCCGAAGGCGGCGGGTTGGAGAAGACCGGCTGCGACCACAGATCCCGCGGCGTCAGCGGACCGCTCAGCCCCCAGGATGTCGGCACGACCCAGCTCGTCGGCTGGGCGCCGACCGGCTGGAGGTGGAGTTGCTCGTCGCCGATCGGGTTGAGCAGCACCGCCACGTCCAGCGCGTCGCGCAGCAGGGCCTCCTCCAACGTGGTGCTCGTGGACACCACCCATTCCGGCTGCAGCGCCGGATGATCCTCCAGAAGCCCGGCCAGCAGCGGCGAGAGACAGGTGACGGCGAAGCCCTCGGCCAGCCCGACCCGGACCCGGCCGGCGATGGTCCGGGATTCATCCTGGCCGCCGATCGCCCGCAGCTCGGTCATGATCGCGGAAACCCGCGGCAGCAGCAGGCGGCCTTCCGGCGTCAGCCGCAGGCCGCGCCCGGTGCGCTCCAGCACGTCGCTTCCGAGCGCATCCCGCAGATCCTTCAGGCGCAGCGACAGCGTCGGCTGCGCCAGGTTGAGGTGCTCGGCCGCCCGCTGTGCGGAACCCAGCTGCGCGGTCCAGAAGAAGGCCTCCAGCTGGGCGATGGTGATCCGCATGTCTGTTTTCTAATATCAGTTTTCCCAATATCAGATGTTCAGTACATCCTATTTGATTATCAATGTCAATGAACTGACACTCTTGGACATCAAGGCAAAGCGTGGCGAAGTCCACGCATTCCGGAGGAAACCAAGATGAAAGAGCGAACCGACATCATCGCCAAGGTGGCATGGCGAATCCTGCCGATCTTGATGGTCTGCTACTTCGCCGCTTTTCTCGACCGGGTGAACATCGGCTTCGCCGCGTTGACCATGAACCAGGATTTGGGCTTCTCGGCGTCCGCCTTCGGCTTCGGCGCCGGCATCTTCTTTCTCGGCTACGTGCTGTGCGAGGTTCCCAGCAACCTGCTGCTCGTGCGCTACGGCGCGCGGCTGTGGATCGCCCGCATCCTGATCACCTGGGGACTGCTCTCGGCGGCGACCGCCCTGGTCTGGAGCCCCGGCAGCTTCTATCTGGTGCGCATCCTGCTGGGCGCCGCCGAGGCCGGCTTCTTTCCCGGCATGATCTTCTACATGACCCTGTGGTTCCCGCGGGAATACCGCGCCCGCATGTTCGGAACCTTCAACATCGCCGTGCCGCTGTCCTCGGTCATCGGTGCCCCCGTCTCGGGCCTGATCATCGAGCATCTGAACGGCTGGAACGGTCTGGCCGGCTGGCAGTGGATGTTCATCCTGGAAGCCCTGCCCGCCATCGTCATGGGCGTCGTCGTCGCCCTCTTCCTTCCGTCCTCGCCCGAGAAGGCCGGTTTCCTGGCCGAGGACGAGCGCCGCTGGCTGTCGGCCCGGCTGTCCGCCGAGCGCGCGGCCCAGGAGAAGACGGAGCGCTTCACCGTCGGCCGCGCCGTCCGCGATCCCCGCGTCCTGTTGATGTGCCTGATCGCGGTCGGGCTCGTCATGGGCACCACCGGCATCGCCATCTGGATGCCGCAGTTCGTCAAGGCGTTCGGCCTCAGCACCGTGCAGACCGGCTTCGTCGCCGCCGTCCCCTCCACCTTCATGGCGCTGGCCATGCTGCTGGTCGGCCGCCACGCCGACCGCACCGGCGAGCGGGTCTGGCACGCGGCCGGGCCGTTCCTGGTCAGCGCCGCGGGCTTCGTCCTGGCGGCGCTCAGCAGCGACCCGCTGATCGGGCTGGTTGGGCTGACCATCGGGGCGGCCGGCATCGGCGGCGCCTCGCCCAACATCTGGATCTTCCCGACCACCCTCCTGACCGGCACCGCCGCCGCGGCCGGCATCGCGCTGATCAACTCCGTCGGCAGCACCGGCGGCTTCTTCGGCCCCACCATCATCGGCTGGGTGCGGGATGCCACCGGCGGCTTCGCCGGCGCGCAGCTGGTCCTCGCCGGCGCCATGGCGCTGACGGCCTGCGCCATCCTGCTGCTCGGCCATCTGATGCGCGACCTGATGCGCGGCGGCGTCGTTCCCGCATCCCGGTCCGCCCAGGAAAATACACAGGAAAGCAAGGCATGAGCATCGCCGCAGTCCGCCTTTATCATCTGGTCGCCCCGCTGCCCGAGGTCATCGGCAACGCGCTGGTGTCCTTCGACCGCCGCGAGACGCTGTTCGTCGAGATCGTGGACCGCGACGGCCGGTCCGGCTGGGGCGAGGCCTGGCATACCCCCGCGGCCGACCACGCCACCATCGCCTCGCGCCTCGCCCCGCGCCTTCTCGGGCAGGATCCCCAGCAGATCGGCCGGCTCTGGCAGGAGATGCGCGAGGTGGCCGGCGGGGCGATGGGGGCCGTGGCCGCCGTCGACATGGCGCTGCACGATCTCGCGGCACGCCTACGCGGCATTCCGGTCAGCACGCTGCTGGGCGGCGCCCTGCGCCACCGGGTGGCCGCCTATGCCAGCGGCCCCTTCTTCAAGCCCGGCGGCCATCCCTACCGCGAGTTCGAACGCGAGGTGGAGGGCTATCTCCGGGCGGGCTTCAAGGCGATCAAGCTGCGCAGCGGCTTCGCTCCGGCGGACGATGCGGCCATCGTCAACACCATCCGGCAGATGATGGGGCCGGACGGAACCCTGATGCTGGATTTCAACCAGTCCTACGCGCCGCGGGCGGCCCTGGCCGCCGTCTCGACCATGCGGGAGGCCGGCCTGCTCTGGGTCGAGGAGCCCACGGTTCCGGGCGACCTGCAAGGCTACCGCATGCTCTCCGGCCACATGACGCCCGCGCTGGCCGGCGGAGAGACCTTCACGGATGCCCGTGCCTTCCGCCCCTTCCTGGAGGCCGGCTGCATGGATGTGCTGCAACCGGACATCGCCGTCTGCGGCGGGCTGACCGGTGTCGGACGGGTGGCGGCCCTGGCGGAGCTCTACGACCGTCCGGTCGTTCCCCATGTCTGGGGCGGCATCGTGAATTTCCAGGCGGCCCTGCACCTGACCGCGACGCTGCCCGCGCAGCGCAGCGGTGCCGCTGCCGGAGGCTATCCGTTCCTCGAATTCGATGCCGGACCCAACCCCCTGCTGGACCTCTGCGGCCGTCCCATCGTCAACGGCGACGGGACCGTCACGGTGCCGGACGCTCCGGGCTTCGGCATCGATCTCAATGCCGACATCCTGTCCCCCTTCGTCGTCGCGCGGCAGGACGTGACGGCACGGTAGGATGCCTGCCTTCGCACCACGGGATGCACACATCTTATGACGTAGGAACAATCCCCTCTCCCTCCCGGGGCTACGGGATGCACAGATCTCGCTTCTGTGAACGAGATGCGACTTTCTCTAGCGAATAGCCCTTCTCCCCTTGCGGGGCGGGATCGGCCAAACGCCAACGGCGTTTTGCCGACC
>NZ_JAENHM010000065.1 GCF_016595245.1 Azospirillum endophyticum | reverse complement strand
TAGAGGCTGTTAGGGACTCGGGGTAGCCGCACGCGGTGTGGTTGCCCAGATATTGGAGATGACCGATCGTAAAGCTTATCCTTCGGACGTTAGTGATGAGGAATGGACCTTCGTCGCGCCCTACCTGAGCCTCCTGAGCGAGAACGCCCGGCAGCGCCGTCATAGTCTACGCGAGGTGTTCAACGGGTTGCGCTACATCGTCAAGAGCGGTGCGACCTGGCGTTTGATGCCCAACGACTTACCGCCCTGGGAGATCGTTTATCAGCAGACGCGGCGCTGGCTGGATGCAGGGGTTTTCCTGGCCATGGCCGACGACTTGCGTGCCATCCTGCGCTTGGCGGATGGACGGGCGCCTGATCCCAGCGCCGCTATCTTCGACAGCCGCACCCTGCGCTCGACGCCGGAGAGCGGAGCGCGCGCCGGTTACGATGGAGCCAAGCGCAAGAAGGGCTCCAAAGTCCACATGGCCGTCGACACGCTGGGCCATCTGCTGGCCCTGCACGTCACCTCGGCGACCGAGCAGGACCGCGCTCAGGCCGCCGCACTGGCACAGGCCGTTCAGACGGCAACAGACCAAGCCGTCGAACTCTGTTGGGTCGATCAGGGCTACACCGGCCAAGAGGTCGCTGAACAGGTCGAGGATGATCACGGCATCCGCCTCGAGGTGGTCAAGACC
>NZ_JAENHM010000064.1 GCF_016595245.1 Azospirillum endophyticum | reverse complement strand
CGCCTTGCTCGACCGCCTCATTCAGGCCATCTGCTTCCCCGCATAAATGCGCAAAGTCGAGCTGAGGTGATGAAAGGCAACGGTCACGGCGGGTCTATCGTGAACATCTCCTCCTCCGCCGGGATGCGAGGTACGCCCGGCGCCTTCGCCTACAGCGCGACCAAGTGGGCAGTACGCGGGATGAGCCGGGCTGCCGCGATCAGCCTGGCACGGCGCAAGATCCGTGTGAATTCGGTCTACCCCGGGCTGATCGACACCGACATGGTGAAGTTCCGTAGCCCTGAGGAGACGGAAAAACGTCTGTCCCGCGTCCCGATGCGGCGCATGGGCACTTCGGACGAGGTCGCAGCCATCGTGATCTTCCTTCTGTCCGACGACAGCGCTTACATGACCGGCGCTGAGATCACCGTCGACGGCGGCGCGACGCTGTAACATCGAAAAGGGTTGCTTCGACAACCCGGTCTGGCAGGGGCCTGCCGGATGTGCCGCTGCCCTCTTGACAAGAGTGACGACCATGCAGAACAGCGAGACCGACGTCCTGATGTCGGAAGTGGAAGCGTTCCGGGACAGCGCGCGGTCCTTCTTGGGCCGGCAGTCCACTCATGCCCGCATTCGGACGTTGCGCGACGTGCCGCGGGGATTCGAGCGCGATATCTGGCAACAGATCTGCGATGCCGGCTGGCCAGCCATCCTGGTCCCGGAGGAGCGGGGCGGCCTCGGCCTCGGCCTCCTGCACGCTGCTGCAGTGCTTGAGGAGGTGGGACGCGCCCTGTTGCCGGAACCGGTCATCGGGGCCGGTATGCTCCCCATCCTGATCCTGGCCGACCTGCCGCCGAGTCCGGCCGGTGATGAACTGCTGGCTGCCGCTCTGGCCGGCGACACGCTCGCCGGAGCGGCTTGGCAGGAGCGGGACGGGGTGGCGGAGCCAAGCGGACCGCAGACGGTTGCCTGGCGGGAGGGTGGCCGCATCGTCCTGCAGGGACGCAAGAGCTGGGTCGTCCCCGGGCAAGCGGCCGATGGCTGGCTGGTGACGGCAGGCATGGATGGGGGGGAGACGGCCCTGCTTTGGGTGCCGGCGGACACGCCCGGCGTCAGCTGCGATGTGCAGCCCCGCGTCGACGGCAGCCCGATGGGCTTGGTGACGTTCGAGAATGCCATTGTCGAGGCAGCCTCCCTGCTGGCCGTCGGTCCCACCGCGGTCCGCGCGCTCGAACGCGGCGTGGAGACGGCTCGTCTTCTGCAGGCGGCGGAACTGCTGGGGGTGGCGCGGGAGGCCTTCGACACGACATTGGAGTATCTGAAGACCCGCGCCCAATTCGGTAGGCCGATCGGCGCCAACCAAGCGCTCCAGCACCGCATGGTCGATGCGTATCTGCAATTGGAACTGGCCGAGGCCGGGCTGCGGCAGGCGATCGGCGACGCCACCGACGCGCCGCGGCTTCTGCCTGCCGCGGCCAGCCGGGCCAAGGCCCGCTGCGCCGAGGCGGCGTTGCAGATCACCCGGTTGGCGGTGCAGTTCCATGGCGCGATGGGCTATACCGACGAATGCGCGATCGGCCTCTATCTGAAACGGGCGATGCATCTGGCGAGTTGGCTCGGCAATGCGCCCGCACACCGGGACCGTTATCTGCGGCTTCAGTATGATCAGATCCCTGTGGCAAACGACCAGCCGACGGACATACCGGCGGCCGGGCGTGAGACCGATTGGTCCACCATAGATGAAAGCCGATTCCGGGCGATGGTGCGCGGCTTCTTCCGTACCCACTACCCGCCGGAGCTGCGCAACCCGCCGCAGCGCCTGCATTGGTTGGAAATCCGGGATTGGTATATGACACTGTCCCGTCAAGGCTGGTTGGCGCCATCCTGGCCGCGTGAGCATGGCGGCATGGCTTTGCCTCCCGACAAGCTTCTGGCCTTCATCGAGGAGCAGGAGGACTGGGGCGTCGCCCGCATGCCCGACCAGGGGCTGATCAACCTCGGTCCGCTACTGATCACCCACGGCACGGAGGACCAGAAGCGCCACTGGTTGCCGCGTATCCTCTCGGGTGAGCACATCTGGTGCCAGGGATATTCGGAGCCCAACGCCGGCTCCGACCTCGCCGCGCTGCGGACGGAGGCGATCGCCGACGGCGACGACTTCATTGTCAACGGTCAGAAGATCTGGACCACGCTGGCCCAGGACGCGACGCACATCTTCATGCTGGTGCGCACCGGAAAGTTCGCCAAGCGTCAGGAGGGCATCAGCTTCCTGCTCGCCGACCTGTCTTCGCCGGGCGTGACCGTCCGCCCGATCCGCAACATCGCCGGAGAGGAAGAATTCTGCGAGGTCTATTTCGACAATGTCCGGGTGCCACAGGCGAACCTCGTCGGTGCACTGCACCAGGGCTGGCACGTCGCCAAATCCTTGCTCGGGCACGAACGCATCTTCATCGGCAGTCCGAAGACCTCGCAATATGCAATGGGTCAATTGCGGGCGCTGGCCGAGGCGAATGGGGTACTTGACGATCCGGTCTTCACCGCCCGCTTCTCACAGCTCCAGCTCGACCTTGCCGACCTGCGCGCGCTGTACGGCCGTTTCGCCGACATCGTCAAGCGCGGGGAGGAACTCCCGCCGAGCGTGTCGCTTCTGAAAATCTGGGCCAGCGAGACCTATACGCGGATCGGCGTCGCACTGATGGAGGTGGCCGGCGATCATGGCGGGGCTGGTGCGATGGTGTCATTCGGGACCCGGAGCCTCAATCCCCTTGCGCCACTGATGAACGCCCTGGTGACGACCATCTATGGCGGCACGAACGAGATTCAGCGCAACATCCTGTCCCGGCAGGTGCTGGGACTGCCGGTCTGACCTCGCTTGGCGGAAACAGGAGGTTGTTGCAAGCCCACCCGCTGGAAACGGTGTTGGCCCGTTGGTTTTCTGAAGTCGTCAGGTATAGAGACCGGCTGCGACGGAGACCTTCCAGTTGGCGCCGCCGATGGTGAAGCCGCCATCGACTGTGATCTCCTCTCCGGGGATCACGCGCGCAACGTCGCCGACGATGCGTGACCTGTGCAATGCACGGCGCGACTGCACCAAAGATTTTACCGACGGCCACGGTATGGACGTGGTGTTCGACCCGATCGGAGGCGCGGCATGGCCGCATGATGGTGATCGGCTTCGTCAGCGGCACCATTCCGGAAGTGAAGGTCAACTGTATGCTGGTCAAGAACATTCGTGTCGGCGGCCTGTAATGGAACGGCTACCGCGACCGCAGTCCAGACCGGGTGAGACGCCTGCAGACCGAGCTGTTTGAACTCTATGCCGCCGGAGCCATCCGCCCGAAGGTGATGGAAGTCTTCGCCTTGGAGGACTACCGCCCCGGCGCTCGGTCGGGTGCGGGAGGGCAAGGTGACCGACAACGTCTTGCTGCGGTTGTGACCGGACGCCGGCCCTGGCTATCCGGATGACGGAAAGGGCTGGCCGAGGGCCGTGGTGACGGTGGGCGATCCGTTGCGTGGTTGCTGGATCCTCCCGTCACCGCGTCCCTCTTCCCGACGCCGCATTTCAAGTCCTTTTCCCCCCGCCTGGGAAAAGGCATTTCGAAAGACAAAGTTAAACGGAGAAGTGAACCGCCCCGGGTTTGCTGGAAGCCCCGTTTCTTGAGAGAGTGGGGTTGACATGACGAAGCAAGCATCACCCAAATACGCCCCTGAAGTGCGCGAGCGCGCGGTTCAGATGGTGTTCGAGCACGAAGGCGAGCATGCCTCGCAGTGGGCGGCGATCAACTCGATCGCGGCGAAGATCGGCTGCAATCCCGAGACGCTGCGGAACTGGGTCCGGCAGGCCGAGCGTGACCAGGGCAAGCGGCCGGGGCCGACGACGGACGAACAGGAGCGGATCAAGGCACTGGAACGTGAGATCCGGGAACTGCGCCAGGCGAACGAGATCCTTCGCAAGGCGTCGGCGTATTTCGCCCAGGCGGAGCTCGACCGCCCGTTCAAGAAATGATCGCCTTCATCGACGCGCATCGTGCCGTCCACGGGGTCGAGCCGATCTGCAAGGTGCTGCCGATCGCCCCGTCCACCTACTACATCCATGCCGCCCGGACGGCCGATCCGGCCAAGGCGCCGGCCCGCTCGCGAAGCGACGCGGAGCTGAGTTTGGCTATCCGGCAGGTTTGGAATGAGACCTTCCAGGTCTATGGGGTGAGGAAAGTCTGGCGGCAGTTGGGGCGGGAGGGCGTCGACGTGGCGCGCTGCACGGTGGCCCGGCTGATGAACCAAATGGGCCTGAAGGGCGCGACACGCGGCAAGGCGGTGCGCACCACGATCAGGGACCGGGCGACGCCCTGTCCCCTTGCGGCGGCAGCGGTTCCGGCACGGAACCGCGAGAGCCGGCAGGGCCGGGTGAACCGCCAATTCCAGGCGCCCTGCCCGAATGCCTTGTTGGTGGCGGATTTCACGTACGTGGCCACATGGCAGAGCTTCGTCTACGTCGCCTTCGTCATCGACACCTTCGCCCGCCGAATTGTTGGCTGGCGGGTCTCGCGCACTGCTCACGCCGGCTTCGTCCTGGATGCCCTGGAGCAGGCCCTCCACGACCGCCGGCCGGCCAAGGGCAGCGGCCTCATCCACCACAGCGATCGCGAATCGCAATACGTTGCGATCAAGTACACCGAGCGCCTGACCGACGCCGGCGTCGAACCCTCCGTGGGCAGCGTCGGCGATTCCTACGACAACGCCTTGGCCGAGACCATCAACGGCCTCTACAAGACCGAGGTGATCCGACGCCGCGGCCCATGGCGCACCTTGGACGCCGTCGAGTTCGCCACCCTGGAATGGGTGGACTGGTTCAACCACCGGCGCCTGCTCGAACCCATCGGCAACATTCCTCCCGCCGAGGCCGAAGCGCGCTATTATGCTCAAACCGGGGACGTCGCCATGGCGGCGTGACTCAAGCCAAATGGCCTCCGAAAACCCGGCGCGGTTCAGTTTCCCGATCAGCGCTCAACGACAAAAAGCGTAGTGGATCCCATCAAGTCGATGATGTGGTCGATGAATGTTCTTCCCCCGATTCGAAGCGATAGCGGAAGTCGCAATGGTCGGCGCCCTGCATGATGGTCTGCGTGCGCTCCATCTTGATGCGCGGATCGTAGCCGGTGCAGAAAGCGGCGTCGCGGTTGCAGGACAGCAGATGCCCGATCGGCCCCAGCCCCATTTCCCGGTACATCTCGGCGTAGCGGCAGCGTGTGACGTTGTAGTCGAAATGCGTTTCGTCCTGCCGCTTCACCTCCAGCCGCAGCGCGTCGTCCTTGGTCCACAGCGGCTGAAGATCGGCGAAGCTCTTCAGGCTGGTGCCCGCCGGTTCGGTCGCGGCGAAGGATTGGGCGGCGGCCAGCGCCGCCTTGGTGATCGCGGCGCCCAGGATCTCCTGCGCCGCCGCCTCGCCCAGCCGGATGGCCATCTCCTCGTAGACCGGCTTCAGGATCTCCGCCTCGATGCGGCGGCGTTCCAGGATGCCCATGGTTTGGGTCATGGTAGGCTTCCTTCCGTCAGGTGGCATCAATGGGCGTGACCGCCGAGATAAGCTTCGGCGATGCGCGGGTCGTCCTGCAACTGGTCGGCCGGGCCGGCCAGCACGATCCGGCCATCCTCCAGCACGGCGGCATGGTCGGCAATGCGCAATGCGGCGCGGGCGTTCTGTTCGACCAGCAGGATCGAAACCCCTTCGGCCCGGATGCGGCCGATCAGGTCGAAGATCTGTGCGACGATCTTCGGCGCCAGCCCCAGCGACGGCTCGTCGAGCAGAAGCAGGCTCGGCCGGCGCATCAGGGCGCGGGCGATGCACAGCATCTGCTGCTCGCCGCCGGACAGCGATCCGGCATTCTGGCGCAGGCGCTCGCTGAGGATCGGGAACATCGCCAGCACGCGGTCCAGCTCGCCCAGCCCGACATCGCCGCCGCCCAGCACCAGATTCTCGCGGACATTCATGTTGGAGAAGATCTGCCGTCCTTCCGGCGCCTGCGACAGGCCGAGCTGGACGATGCGGTGGGCCGGCATGTTGGCGATCGGCCGGCCGCGGAAGGTGATGGTCCCCTGTTTCGCGCGGTAGATACCGGACACGGTGCGCATCAGCGTAGTCTTGCCGACGCCGTTGGAACCGAGCACGGCGACGATGGCGCCCTGGGCCACATCCAGGCGGACGCCGTGCAGGATCTCCTGCGGGCCCATGGCGACATGCAGGTCCGCAATCGAGAGCAGCGGCGCGGTCATCGGCGTGGTGATTGGCGCGGTCATTCATCCACCCCAAGATAGGCTTCGAGGACGGCGGCATCGTTGCGGATGGCGTCCGGCGTGCCGTCGGCGATCTTGCGGCCGGAGGCGAGCACCAGGATGCGCTGGCAGATGCCCATGACCAGCGTCATGTCGTGTTCGACCAGCATGATGGTCAGGCCCTGGCCGTGCAGCCGCTTGATGAAGGCGGCCAGATCGCGCGTCTCGGTGTCGTTCAGCCCGGCTGCCGGCTCGTCCAGGATCAGGAAGCGCGGCCGCATGGCGAGCGCGCGGGCGATCTCCAGATATTTGCGCTGGCCGTAGGGCAGGTTGGCCGCCAACTCCGCCGCCACATGGGTCAGGCCGACCGCCTCCAGCGCTTCCCAGGTGCGGTGGCTGATCTCGGCGGAGCGGTCCCGGCCGCGCCGGTGCAGGGAGCCGAACAGCGCGCCGAACGCGCCCTGCGGCAGCGCGCCGACGGCGCCGACCGACACGTTGTCGAAGACTGACATGTTGGGGAAGACGCGCAGGTTCTGGAAGGTGCGGCTGATGCCCAGCCGCGCCACCTGATTGGGCGTCATCCCGCTGATGGTCCTGCCGGCAAAGGCGACGGTGCCGCCGGACAGCGGGGTGAAGCCGGAAATCAGGTTGAACAGCGTCGTCTTGCCGGCGCCGTTCGGTCCGATCAGCCCGACCAGTTCGCCCTCGTTCACATGGGCGGTGACGTCACCGACGGCCTGGACGCCGCCGAAGCGGCGGCTGACGTTGCGGATTTCAAGAAGATGGGTCATCGCCAGCCGATCCCTTCACCCTTCCCGTTCGCCGGCCCGGCGGTCCGCCACGCCGCACCCAGCTGTTGGCGCACCAGCCGCAGGGCGGAGACCTCGCCCAGCAGGCCCTTCGGCAGCAGCAGGATGGAGAGGAACATCACCAGACCGACCATGATGTTGCGGAAGTCGCCCAGGCCCCGCAGCCCTTCCGGCAGCAGGATCAGCAGCAGCGCGCCGATGACCGCCCCCGGCAGGCTGCCCAGGCCACCGACCACCACCATCGCCAGGATCAGGATGGATTCCGAGAATTTGAAATCGCCCGGCGAGATGTAGCCGGTCATGTGCGCCCACAGGCCGCCCGCCACCCCGGCGAAGAAGGCCGACAGGGTGAAGGCCTCCATCTTCAGCCGCACGGTGCTGACCCCCATGGCGTCGGCGCACTGGTCGTCCTCGCGGATCGAACGCAGGGCGTTGCCGTAATAGGAGTGGCTGAGCCGGCCGATGGCGATGACCGACAGCGTCACCACCGTGGCCACCGTGTAGTAGGCGGCGAGGCGGCCCGACAGGCTGAAGCCGAACAGCTCGAACCCCTTGGAGACGATGATGCCATTGGGGCCCTTGGTGAAGTCCACCCAGTTCAGCATCACCAGATACAGCATCTGTCCGATGGCGAGCGTCGCCACGGCGAAATAGATGCTGACCAGCCGCATCGTCGGCAGCGCCACCAGGAAGGCGACCAAGGCCGCCACCAGACCGGACAGCGGCAGCGTGACGGTGAAGCCCAGCCCCAGCTTGGAGGTCAGCAGGGCCGCGGTGTAGGCGCCGACGCCGTAGAAGGCGGCATGGCCCAGATGCAGCAGGCCCGCCACCCCCGTCACCAGATGCATGGAGGCCGACAGCAGGACGAAGATCAGCGCCAGATTGGCGATCTGGTAGAAATAGCCGCGGTCGAAACCGGCCAGCAGCGTCGGAAGCGCTGCGAAGACCAGCAGCAGGATCAGCGCCGGGACCAGCAGCCCCCGGCGCCGGGTCAGGCCATCGGCAGGCGCCGCAGTCTCAAACGCGTTCACGGCGCGCTCCGAACAAGCCGTTGGGGAAGAAGATCAGGGTCAGGATCAGGAAGCCGTAGGCCACCATGTCCGACCAGCCCGACGAGACGAAGGTCGTCGCCATGCTTTCCGAAATGCCGAGGATCAGCGCGCAGATCACGGCTCCGGGGATGGAGGACAGCCCGCCCATCACCATGGCGACGAAGGCCTTGATGCCGGGGGTGAAACCCATGGCGGGGAAGACCGCACCATAGTACAGCCCCATCAGGATGCCGGCTGCCGCCCCCATCATCGATCCGACGACGAAGGTGGTGATGATGGTGCGATCCGTGTCGATGCCGACATATTTGGCGCCGAGCGGGTTGTTGGACACCGCGCGGATCGCCAGCCCGATGCGGGTGCGCGTCAGCAGGTATTGCAGGCCGATCAGCATGGCGGCGGCGACGCCGAAGATGATGAAGTCGCCGGTCACCAGGATCACCGGGCCGACGCGCACCGGCGTGTTGATCAGGTACTCGAAGGGGACGGAGCGCATCTGCGATCCGAAGGCGATCTCCAGCGCCTCGCGCACCACGATGGACACCGCCAGCGAGGAAAGCAGGGTCGATTCCCGCATCGCCCGCGATTTCAGCGACGCCTCGTCGGTGAAGCGGCGGAACGGCTTGAAGGCGATCCGCTCCAGCGAAAAGCCCGCAAGCGCCCCGATTGCCAGCGCGCCCAGGATCACTGCCACGATGGGCGGCGCCGTGGCCGAGATCAGCACGAGGCCGGCGAAGGCGCCCAGCGTGTAGATCTCGCCATGGGCGAAGTTGACGACGTTCAGCACGCCGAAGATCAGCGTGAAGCCGATGGCCATCAGCGCGTAGGTCATGCCCAGCGACAGGCCGATGGCGAGCTGCTGGAGATAATAGGGATCGAACATGCGGGCTCTGTCGCTGCGAAGGGGGCGCTGGAAATGGGGCGCTGGGGATCGTTTGCCGGGGGTTTAGTCGGCGACCGGAACGAAGGCGCCGCCCTTGACCTCGACCTTCACCAGTTCCTTCTCGGCCTCGCGGTCGGCGCTGAAGCTGGTCTTGCCGGTGACGCCGGGGAAGTCCCTGGTCTGGGCCAGCGCGTCGCGCACCTTCTCGCGGGTCGGGTTCGGCGAAGCCTTCTCCACCGCCGCCAGCATGATGCGGACCGCGTCATAGGCCTGGGCCGGGAACTGGCCGGGCACCGCGCCGTCGGAGCGCTTCTTCCACTCATCGACGAAATGCTGGACGTTCGGCGACGGGTCGGTCGGCAGGAAGTTGGAGGTCAGATGCACCCCCTCCGCCGCCCCGCCGGCCAGCTCGATCAGCTTCGGGCTGTAGGCCGCCGAGGTCGAATAGACCGGCGTCTTGATGCCCAGCTGCTGCAACTGCTTCAGGAACTGCGCGCCGTCCTCGTAGAAGAAGCCGGTGTAGATCGCGTCGGGCTTCGCACGCTCGAGCTTGCTGATCAGCGACCGGTAGTCCTTCAGGCCGCGGTTGAAGAATTCCGAGAAGGCGACGGTGCCGCCGTTGGCCTTGACCGCGTCGGAAAAGCCGCTGACCACCGACTGGCCCCAGTCTGTCTGCTCCGCGATCACCGCGACGTTCTTGAAGCCCTTGGCCGCCATCCATTTGGCGTTGTAGGGGCCTTCCTGCGCCTGGGTGGCGATGTTGCGGAACTGGTACTTGGAGATCTTGGTGTAGTCGGGGTGCGAGGCGGTCTGCGACAGCTGCGGCATGCCGGCGTCCTTGTAGACCTGCGCCGCCGCCATCGACACGCCGGAGGTGAAGTCGCCCAGGACGCCGACGATCTCCTTGTCGTCCACGAACTTGCGGGCGATGTTGGTGCCCTCCTTGGCGTCGGAGCGGCTGTCCTCGAAGACGATCTCGACCTTGAACGGCTTGCCGGCGGCGTTGAACTCGGTCAGCGCGATCTCGGCGGCCTTGCGGAAATCCTGGCCGTACTGTGCGGTGTCGCCGGTCAGCGGCAGCTGGTAGCCGAGCTTGACCGTGTCGGCGGCGAAAGCCGAACCGGCAATGCCGGCGGCGGTGAGGGTCGTCAGTGTGAGGAGGCGGAACTTCATGGCGATGGCACCCTCTTATTGTCTGTCTTTACAGGCTTTGCGGCGATGCGCGTCTATTCGGCGGCTCTGGCGCCGGGCAGGACCTTCAGCCGGCAGCAGCCCTCGTCGCCCGGTTTCCAGGTTTCGCCTTTGAAGACGAACCCGGCGGCCTCGAACAGACCGCCGTCGATGGCGCCGGCCATCTTACAGAGCAGTTCCAGATCGGCGTCGGACCGGCCCTGCGCCTGCCAGGCTTCCTTCAGCGGGCAGCGGTGGAAATGGATTTCCAGCGCCTCGCCGTCGCACCGCTTGATCTCCGGCGCGAACATGCTGTCGCGGTTGGGAATGCCGTCGAGGAAGGCATGGTACAGGCCGGTCAGGTCGTCGGGACCGTGCCCGGCAAACTTCACGCCCATCGCCTCGCCGAGACGGCGGGTGGATTCCTGTCCGACCTCAAGCGCCGTTTCGGTGCCGAAACGCTCGCGCAGCACATCGAACATGTGGGCGTAGGACGCCGCGCGCATCGCGTAGGCATTGCGCAGAAGGGTGGGGTAGTCGGGGCCGTCGGACATGCTGGCAGTCTCCTCGATCAGACTTCGCGGGCGTCGTTCCAGCGGTATTGCAGGATCTTCAGCGGCCCGATGCGTTGCAGCAGGGCGTTGAAGGGCAGGGGCGTCGGTGCGGTGAAGGGCAGGGCGAGATCCTTCGGGTCCTGGCCGATGGCGGCGCGGGCCAGTTCCCGCCCCAGCGAGACCGACAGCGCCACGCCGCGCCCGTTGCAGCCGGCCCAGGCGAAGCCGTTCGGCCCCAGCCGGTGGACACGGGGGAAGTAATCGGGGGTCATGGCGATCCGGCCATTCCACACATAATCAAAGGTGACGCCGTTCAGCGCCGGAAACATCCCGGCCAGACGGGCGCCGACGATACGCTTCAGCCGCTCCGCCCCATTCACCGGGTTCAGCAGGGCGCCGCCGGTCACCAGCCGGTTTTCGGCGGTGTAACGCATGAAGCGCAGGTCGCCATGGGTGTCCGACATCGCCTGCCGGCCCGGCAGGACGGTTTTGCGGACGTTGTCGCCCAGGGGAGCGGTCGCCATCTGCCAGGACAGGACCGGCACGACCTCCGTCCGGATTTCCGGGAAGATCGATGCGGCATAGCCGTTGGTGCCCAGCACCAGGGAGCCGGCGGTCACCATGCCCTGCGGGGTGCGGGCGACCCAGGAGTCGCCGCGGCGCTGCACCGACAAAGCGGGGGAGTTGACGTAGACCGCCGCCCCGGCCGCGACCAGCTTGGCGGCGAGCCCGCGCACCAGCGCCAGCGGGTTGATATGCCCGCCGGTCCGGTTCATCCAGCCGCCGAAATAGGCGTCCGTGCCGAGAAGGGCGGAGACGGCGGTGCGGTCGAGCAGCTCGACATCGGCACCGAACTTGCCCCATTGCGTTGCCCGGCGCTCGGCGATCTTGATGCGGCCCGGCGAATGGACCGGCTGAACCCAGCCGGTCTGTTCCGCCGCGCAGTCGATGCCGAGGCGGCGCACCAGATCGAACAGGGTGGAGGCGCTGTCGCGGATCAGCCCGACCAGCCGCTCCCCGCTCTCCCAACCGAAGCGGTCGATGAGGTCGGCGGGGTCGGGGCGGGTCAGCGTCGGGATGACCTGCCCGTTGTTGCGGCCGGAGGCACCCCGTCCCAGCTCCGACGCCTCCAGCACCACCACGCGGCGCCCGGCCTCGGCCGCATGCAGACCGGCGGAGAGCCCGGTGAAGCCGCCGCCGATCACCAGCACGTCGGCCTGCACGCTGTCCTGCAACGCCGGCAGGGCGGGCGGCGGCGGGGCGGTGGCCTCCCACAGCGAGTCCGGACGCTGCCAGATGCCGCCCCGGCCCGGAATGTCCTGCGCCTGGCCCGCCGCCTGATGTGCCCCTTGGTTCGTCACGTCGCGCCCGTCCCTGTTCGGCTGAAATCCGCTATGCCCTTAACCCCTTTTGGAGTTAGGGCCATCCGTTTCCCGCCGAACTATGGGACAATGGATACACGTAGGCAATTCCCAAGATTTTTCCGCGGAAATTTTTTCATGTCATGCGTCCTAATCGGGAAATCGGGACGCATGTACATGATCTGCATCATTTCGGCAGGACGGTTTCCGCCAGCCGGACCCAATAGCTGGCGCCGATCGGCAGCACCGCATCGTTGAAATCATAGTGCGGGCTGTGCAGGTTCCGGCCCTGGTTCGACGGTCCGGCACCAACCCAGACGTAGCAGCCCGGCCGCTTTTGCAGCATGAAGGAGAAATCCTCCGCCCCCATGCTGGGCATCGGATCGAGGTCGAGCGCCTCTTCTCCGACCACGCGTGCCGCCGCCCGCCGGGCCAGTTCCGTCTCCGCGGCGCTGTTGGTGGTGGGCGGATAGCGCCGCTCGTAGCGCAGGCTGGCCTCGACTCCGAATCCGGCGGCGATGGCGGTCGCCACCTCGCCCATGCGGCGCTGCACCAGATCCTGAACCTCCTGCCGGAAGGTGCGGACGGTGCCGCGGAGAACGGCGGTGCCGGGCAGGACATTCCACGTATCGCCGGCGTGGAACTGCGTGACGCTGACGACGGCCGAATCGATGGGATGGACGCTGCGGCTGGCGATGGTCTGGAGGGCGGAGACGATCTGGCTGCCGACCATGATCGTGTCGGTCCCCATATGCGGCATGCCGGCATGGGTGCCCTTGCCGGTCAGGGTCAGCTCGAAGATGTCGTAGGCGGCCATCAGCGGGCCGGGGCGCAGCGCGATGCGGCCGACTTCAAGCCCCGGCCAATTGTGCATGCCGAAGACCTGTTCGACGGGGAAGCGGTCGAACAGCCCTTCCTCCACCATCACGCGGCCGCCGCCCTCATTCTCCTCCGCCGGCTGGAAGATGAAGACGATGGTGCCTTGGAAAAGGCCTGGATGTTCGCTCAGGTATCGTGCCGCGCCCAGCAGCATCGCCGTGTGTCCGTCATGCCCGCAGGCGTGCATACGCCCTGGATTGCGCGAGCTGTGGGGCAGGTTGGTTTCCTCATGGATGTGCAGCGCGTCCATGTCGGCGCGGAAGCCGACCATGGGGCCGTCGCCGTTGCGCAAAATCCCGACCAAGCCGGTCCTGGCGAGGCCGCGGTGAACCTCCAGCCCGAAGGAGGCCAGTTTTTCCGCAACGAAATCGCTGGTCCGCTGCTCCTCGAAGGCGGTTTCCGGATGGGCGTGCAGATCACGCCGCCACGCCGTCATGTCCGCCGTCAACCCGTCCAGCCCGGTCACCATCCCGTCCATGTGCTGTTCCTCATGTTTCACCAAAACGTTGTCGCAAGCCTGCCCAAAAACCTTCGACACCGAAACGGTGTTTTTCGGTGACGGCCACTGTCGCATGGATGGGGGCGGGATCGCAGGCGGGGTTCAGAGCGCCGCAAGGTGATGCTGCAACGTTTGGTCGGCAACTGCCCGGGCCAGCCGCTCGAAGTCCGGACCCTGGGAGCGATCTCCCTCCAAAAACGCCGCCTGGGCCAGCGCCTGTCCCAGCACCTCGAAACGCAGAACCAGGGCGGTCATGTCGAAATTGCCGTTGTGCAGCATCCCGCCCCCGGCATCCCCGCCAATTCCCGCATCGGCCACCACCAGCGGGTTTTCGGCGGCGGCGTTCAGTTCGATGGCGACCGGTTCGCGCAGCCTCCAGCGTCACGCGGACGGCGCCGTGGACGGGAGCGAGGCAGCGGAAGCTCAGCGGATCCTGAAGGCGCCTCGCGGCCCCCGGCTTTTCCAGGGCGCTGCCGGCGAGCAGGATCTCTCCGCCGACCTCCACCTCTGCTTCCGGATCGCCGAGCAGGGCGTGGCCGAGATGGGCGAGCGGGGCGAGGTCGCCGGCGCCGATGGAGCCCTTGGGCGGCACCAGCGGATGGAAGCCGGCGTTCAGCGCGGCAACCCCACCTCGATGAAGATCATCCTGGGGCTACTGAAGCCGCGCTCCGGGCAGGTGGTCTTCGACGGGCAGCCGCTAACCGGCCTGAGCACGCCGCAGATCGTCCGGCGCGGCATCGGCTCCGTGCCCGAATCCCGCCGCCTGTTCGGCACCCTGTCGGGCGGCGAGCAGCAGATGGTGGCGATGGCCCGCACCCTGATGGGCCGCCCGCGGCTGATCGTGATGAGCGAGCCGACGATGGGCCTGTCGCCCTTGCATGTCGACCGCGTGCTGGAGATGATCCAGACCATCAACCGGCAGGGCGTGAGCATCTTCATGGTGGAACAGAACGCCAGCCTCGCCCGCGATCCGCAGATTCGCGACGCCTATCTGGGCGGTGCCCAGGCCGCTTGACGCCGCCCGCCTGACGCAGCACTTCCGACAGGACCCTCTTCCGATGACCAAGGACAACTCCGCCGTGCCTTCCATTGCAGACCCCGGCCCCCGTTCCCTGGAGGAGCTGGAGGCGCGGCTCGCCCGCGATCTCGACCTGCTCACCCTGCCGCCGGCCGACTGGGTGCCGGCGCAAGAGGGCGTCCCCGGGGGCGTTCTCGACGTCGCCATCGTCGGCGCCGGCATGGCCGGGCTCACCGCCGCCTTCGCCCTGCGCAAGGTCGGCATCTCCAACATCCGGCTGTTCGACCGGGCGCCTGCCGGCCGCGAGGGGCCGTGGGGGACCTATGCCCGCATGGAGACTTTGCGGTCGCCCAAGACGCTGACCGGTCCGGCGCTGGGCTTCGCCAACCTGACCTTCCGCGCCTGGTTCGAGGCGCAGTTCGGCCGCACCGCCTGGGAGGCGCTGTTCCGCATTCCGCGTCTGCAATGGCTGGAATACCTGACCTGGTACCGCCGGGTCACCGGCGCGCCGGTGCGGAACGACACCGCCTTGACGGCGATCGCCGGCGACGCCGATGGCGTGACCCTCGACCTTGACGGTCCGGAGGGGCAGCAGCGGGTGCGGGCGCGCCGGGTGATCCTGGCCAACGGCCGCGACGGTCTGGGCGGCCCCTTCGTCCCGGCCTTCTGGAAGGCGGTGGACAAGCGGTTCTGGAGCCATGCCCATGAGCCCATAGATTTCGCGGCGCTGAAGGGCAGGACCGTCGCGGTGCTCGGAGCCGGCGCCGGTGCGGTGGACAATGCGGCGGAGGCGCTGGAGCGAGGTGTCACCAAGGTCTACATGCTGATCCGCCGGGCGGAGCTGCCGCGCGTCAACAAGAGCCTGGGCGCCGGCCATCCCGGCATCGTGCTGGGCTTCCACACCCTGTCGGACGAGCGGCGCTGGGCCTACAACCAGTACATCGCCGACACCGGCGTGCCGGCGCCGCACAATTCCATGCTGCGCTGCTCGCGCCATGCCAACTTCTCGCTTCTCACCAATTGCGCGGTTGAGGCGGCTGAGGCAGAGGGGGATCGGCTGGTGCTGCGCACCGGACGCGGCACGGTGACGGTCGACCACGTCATCCTCGCCACCGGCTTCGCGCTGGATTGGGAACGGCGGCCGGAACTGGCGGAAATCGCCCGCCATACCCTGCTGTGGCGCGACCGCTATGTCCTTCCTGGCCATGAGGCTGGCGAGTTCGCCCAGCATCCCTATCTCGGCGCCGATTTCGAGTTCCTGGAGCGCACCCCCGGCGAGGCGCCCTGGCTGAACCGTATCCATGCCTTCAACTACGCCGCGGTGCTGAGCCACGGCAAGGTGACCGGCGACATCCCCGGCATCAGCGCCGGGGCGGAGCGTCTGGCCGACAGCATCACGGCGGCGCTGTTCACCGAGGATTACGATTATCACTGGCAGCGGCTGATCGGGTTCGAGACGCCGGAACTGCTGGGCGACGAATGGACCGAAGCGGAGGATTTCCAATGAGCGCCACCGACGTCGCCGCCGCTGGAGAGATCGCCCAACTCCTCCCCGACCTGATCGACCGGCTGGCCGGGCTGTCCGATGCCTCCCCGCTGCTGGCCTTGCGTGCCCACCGGGCAGAAGTGCGCGCCCGCACCCAGGCAGCGCACGACGCCCTGCTGGCGCCGAGGCGGTCCGGCCTGTTTCCGGCTGCCGAGCGCGCTGCGGTGGCGGAGCGCATCGCGACGCTGGGCGGAGACGACGGGCTCGCCGCCCATTACCGCGGACTTGCCGGCGGCATCAATGCCCGCCCGGCCCTGATCGCCCATGCGGAACGGGTCACCCTTTCCCCGCGCGAGTCCCGGCCGGAGCATCTGCGTGCGTTGGAGGATGCAGGGTTGGACGCCCATGGCATCGTCGCGCTGTCGCAACTGATCGCGCTGGTCAACTATCAGCTCCGCCTGCTGGCCGGGTTGCGGGCGCTGGAAGACGGCGATAGGGGCCGGACGCAAAATGATCTGCCGTCGAGCCCACCTGTACCGGCCGATCCGACGATCGGCTTCACCACCGACGCCCTGGACTGGAAGCCATGGCTCCCGCCTGTGGTGCTGGAGGAGGCGAGCGAGGAGCAGCGCGTGGCGCTGGCGGTGACTCCGTCGAATACGGCCATCGGCGCCTATTCCCTGGTGCTGGCGCATGAGCCGGAAGCGCTTCTCCATCGCACGCCGCTGTTCAACGGCATCATGTACGCCCCGCGCGGACTGCCGCGGGCGGAGCGCGAGCTGGCGACCGCCGTTGAATCGGTGCTGAACGGCTGCGTCTATTGCGCCTCCGTTCACGCCCGTCGTTTCGTCGAGCTGACCGGCGGCAGGGAAGCGGTCGAAGCGCTGTTCGCGCAGGGCATCGCCGGTCTGGACGACCGGCGCCAGCAAGCAATCTCCGTCGCCGCCGCTCGCCTGACGGCCACACCCGCTTCCCTGGCGGCAGGGGATATCACAGACCTTCGCCGAGCTGGATTGCAGGATGGCGAGATCCTCGACTTGGTCCTGGCGGTTGCGATCTTCGCCTGGGCCAACCGCCTTATGCTGAGCCTAGGGGAGCCTGTGCGCTGATCGGCTCCGGCCGTCACGCGGGCGGGCGGCGCCCACCCCCCGCTTCGTCGGGAGGGGGGCGATCTCATTCGGCAAAAGCTTTTTTGCTTCCGCAACCAAACCGATGGTGAGCCGTCCCAGGTTTGCCAAATGATTATCCTGCAAGGGCGGCGTGTCCGGCACCGGTCACGATCGTGTCGCTCTGCGCAGGCGGTGAACCTTCGTCGAGCACTGCAGAAAGGGAACGCGGAAGGATGCGGTTGGCCGGAAGAGGCGTCTCCAATCCGCCGAGAGCTTCCTGCAGACAGAGGACGGTCGCGACCGAGGTTCTGCTGAGCGCCGCCACCTTCTCGACGCCAAGCTTCGAATTCCCGATATGGATGTAGGGGCGGGCCGCCTCCTGCCGGTCGGCCTCGATCTGCGCCATCGCTTCCTCCAATGCCGCCAGCACCGCTTTGGTCGGCTTCGGGTTTGCCGGGCGAGGTTCAGCTGGCCCTCACCTCCACCAACCCCTTGTCCTGCATGGCGGAGAGCGGCAGGGAGCCGAGGCCAAGATTGCGGGCGAAGCGGACCTCCGTGGCCTCTGCCGGCGTCAGGCCGACGACCTCGGCGACGAGGAGCAGCACCGTGCCCAGCAGGGTGCTGCCAAGGATGGGAAGGGGATTGGTCATGGCTGGGTTGACCGGGACCATCCGATGATGTGGAAGTTGTGGGTGCCGTCGGGGGATTGGGTCACGACCAGACATGCTGGCGGCGATGGTCGATTCGTTTGGCCTTGTGGACGGCGCGGGTCAGGGTGCCGGGGGCGAGCAGGGCGACCTCCGCCCCGACGCCGGTGACGGCCTTCAACTGGCGGCGCAGCCGGCCCCGTAGCTCTTCCCGATCGCCGTTGAAGCCCTGGGTGTGTTCCGCCTCGACCGTCAGGCGGTCCAGCCGCTCGACGCGGAGATCTAGACGATCTCCCGCTCCGGCACGGCGACCAGATCGCCGCAGGGCGCCACTGCGACCTGGCGATTGCGGAGGGTCGCCTTGTCCAGGAAGGGGAAGCGCTGCAAATCGTCCAGCCTATGCAGATCCCCGGGCGACACCCCCTGCGCGTCGAATGCGGCGCGGTAGTAGGACGAGCCTTCATAGGTGCGCCGGAGATGGTCCTTCAGCAGGTCGAGTTGCAGTTGTCACCAGTCGGGGCGGCTCTGGGTTTCCAGACCGGGGTGCCAGTAGGCGTCATGGTCCTGAACCGCCACTTATTCTTATCCTTCGAGAGCGTGTTTGGCCGTCGGCCCTTCGGGCTGCAGAAGCGTCAGCACGAGCGCGCCGGAGGGGCATGGCGACGCCATCGCCATCCGGTGGAAATGATCCAAACCCTGCGCGGCAGAGAGATCTCCTTCAGGCGGTGGGGCATGGTGCCTCTAAGCGGTCGCAAGGTTAAAACAAGCTATAAATGTTCAATATCTGAATTACCTATCAAAAATTAGGAAAGATGAGAGAGGTCAAGTGCCAGCTTCGTGTTGGGAGATTTTTTTGGCGGAAATGGTGTCGCTCCCAGCCAATGGAAGGGAAGGAAATCCGGCCTGCATCTGAGCCTGGCAACACACTCGGAGTCATAATTAACATATAAAATATGTGCAAATAAACTATTTCCCTGTAGGAAAGTAGATTTAATGGTGACAATGGCGTGAGCGTCGCTTTAGAGTTCACGGACATTCGGATTTCCGGCGCTCGCAGGCCGGCATTCACACCGTGACGGGGGAAACGACGATGAAGCCCAATCTGCCCATTCTCCTCTCTGCCGCGCTGGCGGCGGTCGCCCCCCTTGCCGCCTCCACCATCGCCCAAGCGGCTTCCGGCAAGGTCGTGGTCGGCTATCAGACCGACGCGCTTCCCTCTTCGGTCGCCATCGCCAATGGCGATTTCGCCAAGGCGACCGGCACCGAGATCGACTTCCGCAAGTTCAACTCGGGCGCCGAAATCTTCGCCGCCATCGCCTCGGGCGACGTGCAGGTCGGCTATGTCGGTTCCAGCCCCTTCGCCGCCGCGGTCAGCCGCGGGCTGGACGTGAAGGCCTTCCATCTTGCGACGATCTCCGGCACCGACGAGGCGCTGGTGGTGCGCAACGGATCCGGCATCGAAAAACCGTCAGACCTGAAGGGCAAGAAGCTGGCCGCGGCGCCGGTGTCCACCGACCATTACCAGCTGCTCGCCGTCCTCAAGCAGGAGACGCTGACGGAGCGCGACGCCCAGGTCTTCGCCATTCCGCAGCCGGACATCGTCGCCGCCTGGAACCGCGGCGATCTGGACGGCGCCTTCGTCTGGGATCCCGCGCTGACCGAGTTGAAGAGAACCGGCAAGGTGCTGTTGACCTCGCGCGAGGTGGCCGACCGCGGCGCCCCGACCTTCAGCGCCTGGGTGGCGACCGCGGCCTTCGCCAAGGACAATCCCGCCTTCCTGAAGAGCTTCGCCGGCACCATCGAGCGCTACAGCACCTCCTTCCGCAACGACAAGGCGGCCTGGGGGCCGGATTCGGAGAATGCGAAGACGCTGGCGAAGCTGCTGGGCGGCACCCCGTCCGATCACGCCTCGGCGTTGACCAACCTGTCGCTGGTCCCGGCGGAGGTGCAGGCCTCCACCGCCTGGCTGGCCGGCGGCGAGGGAAGCGGTGCGGGCAAGATCCTGAAGGACACGGCGGAGTTCCTGAAGGAGCAGAAGAAGATCACCACCGTGCTGCCCAGCTACGGCGGCTTCGTAACTGCCGATTACGTCAAGGACGTCCGCTAAACCAGCCGCCGACGGGAGAGCGCCCATGCTCCAGGTCCGCAACGCCAGCGTCTTCTTTTCCGCACGCGACGGGCGGGTGGTCCACGCGCTGGACCGCGCGTCGCTCGACATCGATGCCAACAGCATCGTCGTGGCACTGGGAGCGTCGGGCTGCGGGAAGTCGACGCTGCTGAACGCCATCGCCGGCTTCCTGCCCCTGTCGGAGGGATCGATCACCCTAGACGGCCAGCCGGTCGCCAGCCCCGGCGCCGACCGCGGCGTGGTGTTCCAGAAGGACACCCTGCTGCCCTGGAGTAGCGTCGCCGACAATGTGGCGCTCGGCCTGCGCTTTGCCGGGGTTCCCGGCCGGGAGCGGCGCGAGCGGGCGGAGGAGCTGCTGGGGCTGGTCGGGCTGGAAAGCTTCGCCGACGCTTTCCCGCACGAGCTGTCGGGCGGCATGCGCCAGCGCGTCGGCATCGCCCGCGCGCTGGCGACCGACCCGAAGATCCTGCTGATGGACGAGCCGTTCGGCGCGCTCGACAGCCTGACCCGCGAACAGATGCAGGAATTGCTGATCGACGTCTGGGCGCGCACCGGCAAGCGCATCTTCTTCATCACCCATTCCATCGAGGAGGCGCTGTTCCTCGGCACCACCGTGGTGGTGATGTCGCCGCGGCCGGGCCGGATCGTCGCGCACTTCGACGTGGATTTCGTCCGCCGCTTCGCCGCCGAGCGCGATGTGCGAGCCATCCTGTCGGCCCCGGAATTCGCCGACCTCTATGACGAGATCCGCTCCCTGGTGCATCGCCCGCAAGCCGAGGCGGAGTCCCGCCGGATGGTGCTGCAATGACCGACCTCGCCCGTTCCGGAAGCCGCACCTCCGATCCGGCGGACCGGCCGAAGATCGTCCGGCTCCACCCCTTCGGGCTGGACGGGGCGCGGACCGGCCCGATCAGCCTCGCCACCGCTTTGCTGCTGCTGGCGGCGTGGTTCCTGGCGACCCATTTCCGGCTGGTGCCGCCGCTGTTCCTGCCGACCCCGCAGGAGGTGGCGACCCAGTTCCTGGCGGTCGTCGAGGACGGCTATGCCGGCGCCACCCTGTGGGAGCATCTGTCGGCCAGCCTGTTCCGCATCTTCTCCGCCGCAGTCATCGCCGCCTCGCTCGGCATTCCGCTGGGGTTGGCGATGGGGTTGAACCGCTGGGCCAAGGGCGTGTTCGACACGCCCATCGAGTTCTATTGGCCGCTGCCGCCGTTGGCCTATCTGCCGCTGATGATCATCTGGCTCGGCATCGGCGAGGTGTCGAAGATCGTCCTGCTGACGCTGGCGATGTTCGCGCCGGTCTGCCTGTCGGCGCAAGCCGGGGTGCGGTCCCTGCCCATCGAGCGGGTGAACGCCGCGCTGTCGCTGGGCGCCGGCCGCTGGCAGTTGTTCCGCACCATCGTCCTGCCCAGCGCCCTACCGGAGATCCTGACCGGCTTGCGCATCGGCATCGGCGTCGGCTGGAGCACGCTGGTCGCGGCGGAGCTGATCGCCGCCACCCGCGGCATCGGCTTCATGATCATGTCCGCCTCGCATTTCCTCGCCACCGACGTGGTCTTCGTCGGCATCGGCATCATCGCCGCCTTCGCCTTCGCCTTTTCCTACGGAATGCGCCTGCTGGAAGCGTGGCTGGTGCCGTGGAAGGGCAAGTCCTGAGGACGGCCGACCGCCGGAATTCCAAAAACAGCCAAACAAGAAGATTGGGGAATCGCCATGCCAGACATCGCCTTGTCTGCCCTGACCGTCACGCCCGTCAGCCCCGCCATCGGCGCGCGGGTGGAGGGGGTCGACCTTTCCCGCTCGCTGTCGGACAGCGAAGCGGCGGCCCTGGAGCGGGCGCTGGTCGCCCATCAGGTTCTGTTCTTCGAGAACCAGCCGCTGACGCCGCAGGCGCAGCGTGACTTCGCCGCCCGCTTCGGCCAGTTGCACGTCCACCCGATCTATCCGAAGGTGCCGGAGCAGCCGGAGATCATGGTGCTGGACACCGGACC
This sequence comes from Azospirillum endophyticum, assembly GCF_016595245.1. Classification (GTDB taxonomy): domain Bacteria; phylum Pseudomonadota; class Alphaproteobacteria; order Azospirillales; family Azospirillaceae; genus Azospirillum; species Azospirillum endophyticum. The sequence goes on along the minus strand of NZ_JAENHM010000064.1, from coordinate 106,897 downwards.
GCACAACCCGACCGACAACGATGTCTGGCACACCGACGTCACCTGCATCGAAACGCCGCCAGCCATCGTCGCTTTGTCCGGCAAGCTGATTCCGCCCATCGGAGGCGACACGGTGTGGGCCAGCAACATCGCCGCCTACAACGGTCTGTCCGAACAGATCCGCCGCCTGCTGGAGCCTTTGAAGGCCCTGCATGACTTCACCCGCTCCTTTCCGGAATGGCGGCACAACGGTGATCCGGAGACCCATGCCCGTTGGAAAGCGGCGCGGGACAAGCACCCTGCGGTCGTCCATCCCGTCATCCGCACCCATCCGGTCAGCGGTGCCAGGGCCCTTTTCGTGAACGAGAACTTCACCGCGCGCATCGTTGGGCTCAGCGACCGGGAGAGTGCGGCGATTCTGGACTTCCTGTACGATCATATCAGCCGACCGGAATACACGGTGCGCTGGCATTGGAAAACTGACGATCTGGTGCTGTGGGACAACAGATCGACCCAGCATTACGCGGTGAACGACTACTCGCCGCACCGGCGCATCATGCACCGCGCCACTGTTTTGGGTGACCGGCCCTATTGAGAAGGGAAGCGGGGTGTCAATCCTACCGCGCCCAGGATTGGCTCATCGTTCGGCAAAGGCCAAATCCCGCCCCCGCAACCAAATCAGCAAAAAGCCCGCCTCCGTAAGGAGTGCGGGCTTTTTGTTGTTTTTCCGGCTCTTTGCGGTTGGCGACTCTTTCTCCGCGAAAAGACGGCTTTGCAGGAGCGGATGCGGTGGAATGCCTCGAAAGCTGTAGCGTTGTCAGTGTTGGCGTGATTCCCTTGGCTTGAGGGCTGCGGGGGGTAGCCCCCTCGCTCGGCGTCGAGCGCAAGACGGTACACCGCTGGCCGTGCGCGGGTCATGCCCTGACATGGCGGCGTGCCGACCGAGGCACCAGCATTCTCAATCCATAGCATAGTTATCTGGAGAAGCGCTGGCACAAAGGGTCCAGCCCGCCTGACGAGCTTGGCGGCATGGTGCCAGTGTGCGACGCCGGCTCCGATGCCGCCAGAATGCCCGATCATCCGCCACTTCGGCGTCACCGATCCGTATCTCCCGGCGGCTGCATGCAAAGCCGTGGTGAAGGTGGCCTACCCGGGTCGAGCGGCCAAATGCCTTCGCCCACGATGCTGGCGGAGCTTCCAAGTCATCCGTCGGAAGACACAATCCGGGGCGCAGTCCGCGTGACCCCGGCCTGTCCGAGCCGACCCGCCGGCTGCTGGAGCCGCTGAAGCCCCGGCACGATTTCACCCGCTCCTTTCCGGAATGGCGCCACGGCGGAGACCCGGCAACCCGTGCCCGCTGGAGGACGGCGTGCAAGAAGCACCCGCCGGTGGTCCATCCCGTCATCCGAACCCATCCCGTCGGCGGCACCAAGGCCCTGTTCGTGAACGAGAGCTTCATCGCGCGCATCGTCGGGCTGAGCGATCGCGAGAGCGCCTCGATCCTGGAGTTCCTGTACGACCACATCGGCCGCCAGGAATTCACGGTCCGCTGGCGCTGGAAGGCCGATGATCTGGTGGCGTGGGACAACCGGTCGACCCAGCATTACGCGGTGAACGACTATTCGCCGCACCGGCGCATCATGCACCGCGCCACCGTGCAGGGCCACCGGCCTTACTGAGGCCCGCGGGTCCGCCCACGGCCGCGCGATGGGTGGACCCGATCGGTGCGGATCTGCTTAACTCGCGGAAGCCCGGAGCCTTGCGGGCCAACTGTGCGTTTATCGTCCATGCAGCGACAGGAGCCTTGAGGATGCGGCAGCAGCGAGCGGAACGGTTCGTGGTCGGAATCACCGACCACATGATCCCGCCCCCCGATCTGGAAGCCGCCGTGCTGGATGGAATCGCCGAGGTCGATTTCCTCGATTGCCGGTGCGAGGAGGATCTCGATCCGGAGCGTCTCGCCCGCCTGGATGCCCTGCTGGTGTGGAGCACCCGCATCGGCGAGGCGACGGTCGATCGGTTGAAGCGCTGCCGGATCGTGGTGCGGTTCGGTGTCGGCTATGACCGCGTCGACGTGGCGGCGCTGGAGGCGGCCGGAATTCCCTTCAGCAACAATCCCGATTACGGGACGGAGGAGGTCGCCGACCACGCGGTCGCCATGGTCCTGTCGCTGCAGCGGCGCCTGTGGGAGCATGACGGCCGTGCCCGCGGCTATACCACGGCGTGGCAGGCCAATACCTTGACGCCGTTGCACCGGTCCAGCGCCGCGACGGTGGGCGTGGTCGGTGTCGGGCGGATCGGCACCGCCGTGGTGAACCGGCTGAAGGGCTTCGGTTACCGCATCCTGGGCTATGACCCGTTCCAGCCGGCCGGGCACGAGAAGGCGGTCGGGTATCGTCGCGTCCGCCGGCTGGAGGAACTGTTGGCGGAGTCCGACATCGTCACCTTCCACTGCCCGCTGAACGGCGAGACGCGCGGCCTGCTGAACGAAGCGACGCTGGTGGCGATGAAGCCGGGCGCCATTCTGGTCAACACCGCACGCGGAGAGCTGTTCGCCGGGCTGGACCCGGTGGAGGCGGCCCTGCGCAGCGGCCGGTTGGCCGCCGTCGGCACCGACGTGCTGCCCATCGAGCCGCCGGCCCCCCATCCGCTGCTCGACGCTTGGCGGGCGCGGGAGGACTGGCTGGCCGGGCGGCTGGTGGTGACGCCGCACAACGCCTTCCATTCCGATCAGGCGGCCGTCGAGATGCGGCGCAACGCGGCGGAGACGGCGCGGCTGTTCCTTGAGGACGGTGTGCTGCGGAACAGGATCACCGCCTGACCGGAGGCAACTCTCATCCCTCAAGCAACGCCGGCACGTCCAGCCCCAGCCCGCCGCCGATGCGGTGCAGCGCCGCCACCGTGTCGGGGTCGAGCGCGATGCCGCGGTCCATGGCGGCTATGCGGTGCAGGGCCTCCGGCTCGCCGGGGATGCTGACGCCGCTGCCGCCGGGAATGGGCGGCGTGTCGGCGACATGGTCGAGGACGGCGTCGGTCAGGGTCTGCCATTCCGGGCCGGCGACCCGGTTGGGGTCGATGACGAAGGCCAGCGCATTGTTGACCACCCGGCCCGGCCGCAGGTTTTCCGGCAGGGCGGGCAGGCCGCCGGCCAGGGCGCCCGCCAGGATCTCGCAGGCCAGAGCCAGCCCGTAGCCCTTATGACCGCCGAAGGGCAGGATGGCGCCGGTGGGGTCGGTGAACATCACGCCGGGATCTCGGGTCGGCCGGCCTTCCGGATCCAGCAGCAGGCCGTCCTCCACCTCCTTGCCCAGCGAGGCTTTGATGCGGCATTTGTTGGCGGCGATGGCGCTGGTGGCGAAATCGAGCAGGAAGGGCGCATAGCCCGGCGTGCCGGGCACGGCGATGCAGACCGGGTTGGTGCCCAGCCGGGGCCGCCCGCCGCCATGGGGCGCCGCCAGCGGCCGGCTGACCACATTGACGAAGTAGAGGCCGATCAACCCGGCGGCGATGCACTGCTCGCCATAGGACCCGACGCGGCCGATATGGTGGGCGTTGCGCAATGCCAGGATGCAAGCGCCGCCGGCCTTGGCGCGCTCGATGGCGAGGTCGGTGGCTTCCTTCGCGATCACCTGCCCATAGCCGACGTCGCCGTCCACCACCAGGAAGGGCGCCTCGTCGCGGACGATGCGGGCATGGCGGTCGGGCTGGAGATGGCCCAGTTCCAGGCTGCGGGCATAGACGGCGATCTGGCAGACGCCGTGGCTGGCATGGCCGCGGGCGTCGGCCTCCACCAGATTGGCGGCGACGGTGGCAGCCTCCTCCGCCGAGCTGCCGCTGCGGCGCAGGATGGCATCGAGCGTGGCGACCAGCCGGTCGGGACGGTAGCGGGTTCCGCTCATGCGAAGGCCGCATAGTCGATGGGTTTCATCCGGTCGAGCGTGCGGTGCACCGGAGGCAACGGGTATTTCAGGCCGGTGGCGCAGTTGAACAGCACCGCCCGTTCGTCCTTGCCGACCCGGCCGTCGGCCAGCGCCTGTTTGTAGGCGGCGTAGGTCGCGGCGCCCTCGGGGCAGAGCAGGAACCCCTCTTCCCGCGCCACTTCGTTCAAGGCGGACTGGATGGCGTCGTCGGGCACGGCGATGGCGAAGCCGCCGCTCTCGCGCACGGCGCGCAGGATCAGGAAATCGCCGACCGCCTGCGGCACGCGGATGCCGGACGCGATGGTGTGGGCGTCCTGCCAGCGCGGGGCATGCTCCTCCCCCTGTTCCCAGGCGCGGACCATCGGGGCGCAGCCGGCGGCCTGCACCGCCACCATGCGCGGTCGCCGGGAGCCGATGAAGCCGATGGCTTCCAGCTCGTCGAAGGCCTTCCACATGCCGATCAGCCCGGTGCCGCCGCCGGTGGGATAGAAGATGACGTCCGGCACCTCCCAGCCCAGCTGTTCGGCAAGCTCCAGACCCATGGTCTTCTTGCCCTCGATCCGGTAGGGCTCCTTCAGGGTGGAGACGTCGAACCAGCCGGCCTCGGCCTTGCCTTCGCCGACGATTCGGCCGCAATCGTCGATCAGGCCGTTGACCCGGTAGACGGTGGCGCCCTGCAGCTCGATCTCCGACACGTTCACCTCCGGCGTGTCGGCCGGGCAGAAGATGGTGGTGCGGATGCCGGCACGGGTGGCGTAGGCGGCCAGCGCCGCCCCGGCATTGCCGTTGGTCGGCATCGCCATGTGGGTGATGCCGAAGGATTTCGCCATCGACACCGCCATCACCAGACCGCGCGCCTTGAAGGAGCCGGTGGGCAGCCGCCCCTCGTCCTTCACCAGCAGTTCCGCCGCGCCCAGCTGCTTCGCCAGCCGGGGCAGCGGCACCAGCGGAGTCACCGCCTCGCCCAGGCTGACGATGTCCTCGACCTTGCGGACGGGCAGAAGCTCGCGGTAGCGCCACAGATCCTGCGGGCGTTCGGACAGCGCGCTCTTGCTCAGCGCCTGCTTCACGCCGTTCAGGTCGTAGTGCACCAGCAGCGGCTTGCCGGCGCGCGACAGGTTGTGGACGGTGTCGGCCTCGTACCGTTCGCCGGTGTAGGCGCATTCCAGATGGGTGACGAAGGTCGGGCGCTCGACCGTCAGGTTGGAATCGAAGCGCACCGGATTGATGTCTTGGAAAGCCATGTCAGCGGACCATGCCCCATTTGCGGACCGTGTGGATCTCGATCCAGCGGAAGACGACATTCTCGACCAGCAGGCCGATCAGGATGACGGTGACGAGGCCGGCGAAGACCTTGTCGATGTAGAGTTCGTTGCGGTTCTGGAAGATGAACCAGCCGAGCCCGCCCTTGCCGGACGACACGCCGAACACCAGCTCCGCCGCGATCAGCGTGCGCCAGGCGAAAGCCCAGCCGACCTTCAGCCCGGTCAGGATCGCCGGGAAGGCGGCGGGGATCAGCAGCGTGACGACGTAGCGCAGGTTGCCCAGCCCGTAGTTCCGCCCGGCCATCCGCAGCGTTTCCGATACCGAGGTGAAGCCGGCATGGGTGTTCAGCGCCAGTGGCCACAGCACGGCATGGACCAGCACGAAGATCAGGCTGACCTCGCCCAGCCCGAACCACAGCATGGCGATCGGCAGCAAGGCGATGGCCGGCAGCGGGTTGAACATCGAGGTCAGGGTCGATAGCAGGTCGTTGCCGATGCGGGTGGAGACGGCGACCGTGGTCAGCAGCACGGCCAGCACCACCGCCACCGCATATCCCTTCAGCAGCACCGACAGCGAGGTCCAGGCCATCGACAGCAGATTGTCGCGCCGGATGCCGTCCCACAGGGCCGCCACGGTGTCGGTGAAGGTCGGGAACATCAGCGGGTTGTTCTGCCAGACCGCCGCCGCCTGCCACAGCGCCGCGACCGCGGCCAGGACCAGCAGCCGGCGCAGCGCGGTGACGTTGCTCAGGCGCTCCCACGGGGACAGCGGGCGGGCGACGTCGCCGATCGGGCCGGTCGCGGTGACGGTGCGCTCATACTCCGGGCGCTGCGGCGGCTCGCGCCTGCCGGCGGACGGAAGGCGGCGCGGGGAGAAGGACAGGTCGGTCATGCGTTCGGTCCTTTTCCGCTGCCTTCGACATCCTCGGCGAACAGCATGGTGTGGATGCGGTTGGCCAGCGCCTGGAACTCCGCACCGCCGACGGCGCCATGGTCGTAGCCGTCGCAGTTGACCTCCGCCTTCACCTGTCCCGGATGGGGCGACAGCACCAGGATGCGCGAGCCGACGACCAGCGCCTCCTCGATGGAGTGGGTGACGAACAGCACGGTGAAGCGCAGGTCGTCCCACAGCTGCAGCAGCTCCTCCTGCATCTTGCGCCGGGTCAGCGCGTCGAGCGCGGCGAAGGGCTCGTCCATCAGCAGGATGTCGGGTTCCATCGCCATGGCGCGGGCGATGGCGACGCGCTGCTTCATGCCGCCGGACAGCATGTGCGGGTGGACGTCGGCGAACTTGGTCAGGTTCACCCGCGCGATGCAGTCGAGCGCCTTTTCCTCCGCCTCGCGCCGCTTCGCCTTGCCGCTGGCGAGCAGCGGGAACATGACGTTCTGCTTGACCGTCTTCCAGGGCGGGAGCTGGTCGAACTCCTGGAAGACCATCATGCGGTCGGGGCCGGGCTTGGTCACGCTGCGGCCGTTCAGGCGGATCGCCCCTTCGACCGGCTGGAGGAAGCCGCCGACCGCCTTCAGCAGGGAGGATTTGCCGCAGCCCGACGGTCCCAGCAGGACGTAGCGCTCGGCCTGGAACACCTGGAAATCGACGCGGTAGGTCGCGGTGACGAGGTGCCGGCGCGTCTTGTATTGCAGGGTGACGCCGGAGACGTCGAGCAGCGGGCGTTCGGACAGGCCGTCGCCGTCGATGCTCTGCGGGTAGGTCAGCGCGTTCATCGCCTCAGCTCCCGGCGCCGTCATGCAGGTCGTCGAAGAAATAATCCTTCCAGGAGGCCGGCTTGTTCTTGATGGCGCCGACCTTGTGCATGAAGTCGGCGAAGGCCTCCGTCCGGTTGGGCGTGACGGTGAATCGGATGTCGGGATCGTTCAGCAGGCGCAGGATGTAGGCCTTATCCAGGCTGCCCTTGTTCTGGGCCAGATAGGCGTCCGCCGCGCCGTCATGGTTGGCGTTGATGTAGTCCATCGCCTCCCGGAGCGCGTCGAGGAAGGCCCGGTAGGTCTTCGGGTTTTCGTCGCGGAAGGACTGCTTGCTCCAGATCAGGTTGAAGCTGTGCGGACCGCCGAGCACGTCGTAGGAGCTGACGACCTTGTGGATCTTCGGGTCGTCGAGCTGCTGGTACTGGAAGGGCGGGCTGGAGAGATGGGCGGTGATGCCGCCGCTGCCCGACAGCAGGGCGGCGGTGGCGTCCGGATGCGGCATCGACACCGTCAGCTTGTCGAGTGCGTCGTATTTGCCGGCGCCCAGTTCCTTCTCGGCCGCCATTTGCAGGATGCGGGCCTGGACGCCGACCTTCACCGCCGGCAGCGCGATCTTGTCGGAGTCGGTGAAGTCCTTCAGCGATTTGACCTTGGGGTTGGCGGTGGTCAGGAACAGCGGCATGTCGTTGAGCGACGCGATTGCCTTGACGTTGGCGTTGCCCTTGGTGCGGTCCCAGATGGTCAGCAGCGGTCCGACCCCGGCGGAACCCAGATCGATGCTGCCGGACAGCAGCGCATCGTTCATCGCCGCGCCGCCGGACAGCTGGACCCAGTCGACGGCGATGTCGAGGCCCAGCGCCTTGCCATGCTTCTCGATCAACTGGTTGTGGCGCAGCACATGCAGCGGCAGGTAGCCGAGGCCATATTGCTCGGCGATGCGGATCCGCCCCTCGGCAGCCGCCGGCGCCGCGATGGCCGACGTCATCAGCAATCCCATCGCCGACGCGGCGATGGCCGCGAAGGCGCGGCGGCTGGGGCGTCCTGGCTGGCGCATGGTGGTGCTCCCCTCATCTCGATAAATCTACTAGATTTAAGGGGAACATGATTCTGTATGAGCGTCAACACTGTAGAATATGCGCGGCGTTCAAATTTATTTAACGCAAATTCATGTGTTTTATGCCCGGCGGTGACCGGCGGGTTTGCGGGGTGATGAAGGCGTCAGTCGGGAGGCGAGGAGGGTAAAGTGTCAGGAGCCTTGGCGGATGCCGGGACGGACATTATCTTACGTCTGTCTTACCGAATGGAGCCATTCCATGTCCGCTGCGAAGCAGACGACAACCGTGATCTCGACCAAAGGGCAGGTCATCCTGCCCAAGGCCATTCGCCAGCAGCGGCAATGGACCGCCGGTACGCGCCTGGTTGTGGAAAACACCGCAGAGGGCGTCCTGCTGCGTCCGGCGCCGATGTTTTCGGAAACCCGGCCCGAGGAGGTCTTCGCCATGCTGGCCTATAAGGGGGAAGCGAAGTCGTTGGAGGAGATGGAAGCCGGCATCTTGGCCGAGGCGAGGCGGCATGCGGGCGATTGACACCAATGTTCTGGCTCGTTACCTGACCGGCGACGATCCCGAACAATCCGCCCGCGCCCGTGCCGTTATCGACGGACGGGAGGTGTTCGTTCCCACCACCGTGTTCCTGGAAAGTGAATGGGTGCTGCGCGGCGTCTACGGCTTCTCACGGACGGACGTGTGCCGGGCCTTACGGGCTTTCGCCGGATTGCCGGGTGTTTCGGTCGAGAACCCGCCGGTGCTGGCGGAAGCTCTCGATCGGGCGGAGGCGGGGATGGATTTTGCGGATGCCCTGCATCTGGGCGCTGCGGGCCATTGCGAGGCGATGCTGACCTTCGACCGTAAATTCATCAAGGCGGGAGCGAAAGCTTCGCTCAAGGTCGAGGAGCCGTAATCTCTCCCCCGGCCATTGCGTGCTCCCCCGCAACCAGACCAACAAGAAGCCCGCCGGAAAGACGACACCCGCATGCCGCTATGCATGCCGCGACAGAGCGGCGCGCCCGGCACCGGTCAGGATCATATCGTTCTGCGGAGCGTGGACGCGGGCGCACAGCACGTCGCGGTGATGGCGTTCCAGCGGGTTGTCGCGCGACAGGCCGGGGTTGCCGGTGATCTCCAGCGCCCGCGCCACCGCATCGATGGCATTGTTGGTCACCGTGTATTTCACCAGCAGGCTGTCGCTGGAGGAGGGCGGCGACCCGCGGTCGACCGCCGCCGACAGGGAGCGCAGGAGGATGCGGTTGGTCAGCAGCAGCGCCTCGATCCCGCCCAGCGCCTCCTGAAGGCGCGGCACGGTGGCGAGCGACGCGCCATTCAGCCCCGTCGGCTTGCGGGCGTGCAGGAAGCCGGCCAGCCAGTCGCGGGCCGAGCGGGCGATGCCGTCATAGACGCCGCTGAACAGGGTGGACATCCAGGCGGTGGCGACCGCGTCGGGCGCCGCCCAGCCGGCGGGCGGGCGCAGCTCGCCGGCATGGTCGTCGGGGACGAAGACGTCGCGGAACACCACCTCGTGGCTGCCGCTGGCGCGCATGCCGATGTGGTTCCAGGTCTCTCGCACCTCGATCCCCTGTTCCGCCAATCCGGCGCCGCGCGGGACCACCCAGGTGCCGACCAACGGCTCCTCATCGTCGGTGCGTGCCCAGACGCCGAGCCAGGACAGCGCCGGAATGCCGGTGGAGTAGATCTTGGTGCCGGAGAGGCGCCAGCCGCCCGGCACCTTGCGCGCCACCGTCGCCGGCAGGCCGCCGCGGTGGGGCGTGCCCAGTTCCGGCTCGACCCGCAGAATGTTGATCAGGGCGCCATCGGTCGCGGCGGAGCGGGCGATGCGGTCGCGCAAGGCTTCCGGCCAGGCGGACCCGCGCCAGAGCTGGTTGTGGATGACATATTGCAGCACCAGAACCAGCGCGGTGGACGGCTCGCCCCGCGCGATCCCGTTCACCGCCGCCAGAGCATCGCCCAGTCCGCCGCCCTTGCCGCCGGCCGATTTCGGGGTGACCAGCGCCGGAAGCCCCGCCGCCGCCAACCGGTCGAAATTCTCGAAGGGGAAGCTGGCGGCGGCGTCATGCTCGGTGGCGCGCAGCGCGAACTCCGCCGACAGCGCGGCGATGAGCGACGGATCGACCGCCGGGGCGGGGCCGGTCTCGCCGAAGGAGGCGGCGGGAAAGGGCAGGTCGTCGAAGGGCATGGCGAGGCGGCTCCGCTGCAAAGGGAAGGATCAGGCGAGGTCGACCGTGATGCGCCCGGCGAAGCGCTGGCTGTCGGTGGAGCGCTTGATGACCGACACGCTCTTCAGCTCGTCGGTGTAGAGGGCAAGCTGCTGGCGCAGCTCGTCGCCGATGGGGGTGACGTTGTGGGCGTGGCTGCGCAGCATCGCCTCCAGCTCCTCGACCGGGAATTTGGGGGCGAAGGGGGCGTAGGCCGCGGCGGCGGCGCGCAGGTCGGCATAGGCGGCGTGCTGCGCCTCGATCAGCGCGGTGGTCAGCGCCTTGGCCGCCGGGCGGTTGTCGCGCAGCAGGCTGCCGCGCACGCCGACGAGGCAGCAGGTGCGGGTGGCGAACTCGCCGCAGACGTTGTTGGTGATCTCCACCATCTGCGTGTTCTTGGTCTGGCTCCACACCAGCGGGTCGCCGTCGGCGATGGCGTGGATTTCGCCCTTCTCCACCGCCAGTCCCAGCAGATCGGCGGGGAACTGGCGCCATTCGACGTCCTTGTTGGGGTCGAGGCCGAACTTGGTCAGCACTACGGAGAAGAAGTTCTTCGACGGGCTGGCCATGTCGCTGACGCCGATGACCTTGCCCGGCAGGTCCAGCACGGTCTTCACCCCCGCCGCCTTCGCCCCGAACAGCCGCATGCAACCGCCATGCAGGCCGGCGGAGATCTTCACGTCGAAGCCCTGCTCCAGCGGCTTCAGCCAGCGCAGGGCCATGCCGACGCCGGCATCGGCCTTGCCGGTGGCGATGGCCTCCAGCAGCTGGTCGGTGGAGCCGGTGAAGTTGACCAGCTCCACCTCCAGCCCGTGCTTCTTGAACAGGTCGAGCTGGAAGGCCAGCGGCACGGCGGAGAAGCAGACCGCGCCGGCATTCCAGGACAGGCGCAGCGGCTCCGCCGCCACAGCGCGTCGGCGCAGGACGAAGGGGGCGGCGAGGGCGACGGCGCCGGCGGCGATCAGGCTGCGGCGGGCCAGGGGGCGGGCCAGGGGGCGGGAGCGGGAAGGAGCCGAATTCGCGGTCATCGTTTTTGCTTTCGCGAAGGATGGGAAGGGACAGGGTCAGTCGAGCAGGTCGGGTTCGGCCGCGACGATCCATTCCCACAGCGGGTGGAAGTTGTAGGCGCCGCCCTGGTGGGTGCCGACCTGGGAGCGGGTCAGCAGCGCGGTCTCATGGTCGATGGGCTGGGGCCGGCCGGCGGCCTCGGCCAGCAGCTGGGTGTGGGCGGCGTTGTCGGCGCTGATGAACCACCAGGCCGCCGCCTCCACCGTCGGGCCGACGGTCAGCAGGCCGTGGTTCTTCAGGATCGCCAGCTTCCTGTCGCCCAGCGCCTCCACCAGACGCTTGCCCTCCCCCTCGGTCAGGACGACGCCGGAATAGGGGTCGAAGATCACCTGATCCTCGTAGAAGGCGGCGGCATCCTGGCTCAGCGGGGCGAGCGGCTGGCCGAGCGCCGACCATGCCTTGCCGTAGGTCGAATGGGTGTGGGCGGCGGCCACCACCTCGGGAAGCGCCCGGTGGATGGCGGAATGGATGGTGAAGCCGGCCTGGTTGATGGCGCGGTCGCCTTGCAGGATGGTGCCGTCGCCGTCGACCAGATGCAGGTCCGACACCCGGATGGTGCGGAAATGCTGGCCCAGCGGGTTGATCCAGAAGCGGTCGGGATGTTCGGGATCCCGCGCGGTGACGTGGCCGGCCAGCCCCTGGTCGAAGCCGTAGCGGCCGAACAGGCGGAAAGTGGCGGCGAGGCGCTGCTTGCGGTGCTGCCGCTCCTCCTCGGCGCTGGTGTAGCTGACCGGATCGACCGGCGGCCAGAATTTGCGCGGCCTGGGCTGGATGTGGGTCATCGGGCGGGGGGCTCCGTCGGGAAAGGGGTCAGTAGCCGGTCTGGGTGTCCACCACGTCGCGCAGCGGGTCGCCGAGCGCGTAGGCGTCGAGGTTGGCGAGGATGCGGTCGGCCAGCCGGCGGTCGAAGTCCGGGGCGGACCACGAGACGTGCGGCGTCAGGCGGATGGCGGGGTGGCGGTAGAAGGGATGGCCGGCAGGCAGCGGTTCGGGGTCGGTGACGTCCAGCGTGGCGCCGGCGATCCGTCCGGCCTCGATGGCGGCGAGGAGCGCGTCCTGATCGACCAGCGCGCCGCGGGCGACGTTGACCAGATGCAGTCCCGGCTTGGCCCGGGCCAGCAGGCCGGCCCCCACCAGCCCGCGCGTGGCGGCGGTCAGCGGCAGGGCCAGCACCAGATGGTCGCTTGCCGCCACCAGGGACTCCAGCCGGTCGAACGGCTCGATGCCCGCCTCCGGTTCGGTCCAGCCGGACCGGCGTACCGCCCCGACCGCCATTCCGAAAGCGAGCGCCCGCTCCGCCACCGCGCGGCCGATGGCGCCGAAGCCGGCCAGCCCCAGCCGCTTGCCGGACAGGCTGCCCAGCGTCTCCCGCCGCCAGTCCTCCGGCCCTTGCAGGCGGATGGCGTCCCATCGCTTCTCGAAGGTCAGGGCCGCCGTCATCACGTAATCGGCGATGGCGACCGCCGACACGCCGCGGGCGCAGGTGACCAGAGGCGCGCCGTCGAGCAGCCAGGGCGGGTAGAAGTCCATCCCGGTGGAGGCCGACTGGATCCAGCGCAAGTCCTTGCCCCAGCCGGAGGGAGGGGCGGCGGGCGCCGCCTCCCAGCCGATCAGCGGGCGGGTCAGCAGGACCTCGACCCCGGCCGGAACCTCCCAGGGGGCGCGGCCGGCCTCATGCGCCAGCACCGTGGGCCGGGAGGGGTGGGCGGCGACGCGCTCCCCCACCGCGGGACCGAGCTGGTTGAGGATGACCGGGGAGCGGCCCGTCACGATGCCGTCACTCCGCCGCGACGGCCTGGGCGCGCTGGCGGTCCGCCACCAGCTGGTGGACGCGGGGCAGCAGGTCGCGGCCATAGGCGATGGCGTCGGGCAGCGGGTCGAAGCCGCGGATCAGGAAGGTGGTGACGCCGAGGTCGTAGTAATCGAGCAGCGCGTCGGCGACCTGATCCGGCGTGCCGACCAGCGAGGTGGAGTTGCCCTTCGCCCCGGTCAGGGCGGCGATGGCGGTCCACAGGCGCTTGTCGTGGCGGTGGCCCTTGTCGGCGATGGCGAGCAGGCGGCGGGCGCCCTCGTTGTTCGGCAGGTCGCCGCGGGTGAAGCCGGTCTTCTCCAGCAGCGCCTTGGCCTTCTCGTAGATGCTCTCGGCCTTGGCCCAGGCGGCGTCCTCGGTCTCGGCCAGGATCGGACGCAGCGACAAGCTGAAGGCCGGCTGCGGACGGCCCGCCTTGGCGACGGCAGCGCGCACGCGGGCCAGCAGCTCGCGCACCTGATCATGGGTCTCGCCCCACACCGCATAGGTGTCGGCATGGCGCCCGGCCACCTCGACCGCCGCCGCGGAGGCGCCGGCGATCCATACCGGGATGCCCGACGGGTCGTAGGGCTTCACCTGCGAGAAGGCCTTCTCGACCTGATAGAAGCGGCCCTGATAGTCGAAGGGCTTGTCGCTGGTCCATTCGGCGCGGACGATGTCGAGGAATTCGGAGGTGCGGGCGTAGCGGTCGTCCTTGTCCTCCACAATGTTGCCGTCGCGGGCAAGCTCGCTGCGCTCGGCGCCGGTGATGACGTTGATGGCGACGCGGCCGCGGCTCAGCTGGTCGAGGGTGGCGAGCTGGCGGGCCAGGATGGTCGGCGCCTGGAAGCCGGGACGGTGGGCGATCAGCACGCCCAGCCGGTCGGTGACACCGGTGATGTGCTGGCTGACCTGCAGGCTGTCCGGCGCGTCGGCATGGAAGGCCTGGAGCACGGAGTCGAAGCCGCCGAGTTCATGGGCCTTGGCGACCGTCTCGATATAGTCGCGGTCCACCACCGGACCCTGGCGCGGGATGATCTCCGACGCGTTGTGGTTGCCGACGAAGCCGACGAAGCGGAGCGGGTGGGCGGAGGAGGCCTGGGTGGCGGCAGTCTGGGTGGCGGCGGTCTGGGCGGCGGTCATGGCGGTGTTCCCCTTTTATGCGTGGCGGAATTCGGGAAAGGGATGTCGTGGTCTGCCGGTCAGCTGAGCGGACGCGACAGGATTTCGGTGAAGCGGCGGTCGAAGGCCGGGGCGATGTCGATGCGCTTGGGCAGCACGCCCAGCTGGTGGAAGGTGTCGGCGACGTTCTGGGCCGAGGCGACGTCGGCGTCGGTGATCGGCGCCAGATCGCGCTGGCGCGAGTTCTTGCGCAGGATTTCCAGGTCGGTTTCGACCGGCACGCCGATGGCGGCGGAATGGACCTCCGCCCAGCGTTCCAGGTTGGCGGCGCGCCAGGCGAAGGCGCGGCGCAGCCGCAGGAAATAGTCGCCGATGGCGGCGGACTTGCCGGGATCGGCCAGCGCGTCGGGCGAGGCGAGATACAGGTAGTTGCCCGACAGGTAGCCGTTGGAGGTGACGAGGACCCGCGCGCCCTTCTTGATGGCGAAGGGCACCGAATAGCCGTAGATCGCCCAGGCATCGAGCGCGCCCTGCTCGAAGGCGGCCTGTCCTTCCGACGGGGTCAGGCTGACCGGCTGGATGTCGGTGAAGCGCAGGCCGGCCTCGCCCAGCATCTTGGCAAGGTAGTATTGCGTGGTGGTGGCGCGGACATAGCCGACGCGCTTGCCCTTCAGGTCGGCGACCGATTGGATCGGGCTGCCCGGCGGCACCAGCACCACCTGCCAGTTCACGTCGTCCTTGACGATTGCGACGATGGACAGGCGGGCGCCGGCGGCGATGCCGAAGGCGGGCGGGATCTCGCTGCTCGATCCGACGTCGATGGAACCGGCGTTGATCGCCTCGACGATCAGGTTGCCCGACGCGAACTCGGCGAACTGCGACCGGTAGGCGGACTGCGCGTTGCCCGACGCCTCCAGCGACAGGCCGTCCAGCGCCTTGTAGTCGGCGATGCGCAGGACGGTTTCGGTGGTGGGGCCGGAAGCGGCCCGTGCCAGGGAAGGAAGGCCGCCGAGCGTCAGGGCGCCGCAGGTTCCGGCGGCACCGCGCAACAGGCTACGGCGTCCGAAGGAGGCGGAGGGGAGGCGGATGGTGTGGGTCGTCATGGCGGGCGAGGTCCGTCGGCGGTCTTGTTTTCAAAGGCTGGGTGCGGCGGCGGCACCGGCGGGCAGGCCGTAGCCGCCGGGCGTCGGGCCGGCCGCCCTGGCTTCGGCGCGTTGGGGTTCCCGTGCGGCCAGATGCTCCTCGTCGACGCCCAGCTCGGTCAGCAGGCGGGAGCGCAGCGCGATGAAGCCGGGATCGCCGTGGCGGCGCGGTCGGGCGAGCGGGATCGGGATGTCGGCGGCGATCCTGCCGTTCGCCATCACCACGGCGCGGTCGGCCAGCAGCAGCGCCTCGTCCACGTCGTGGGTCACCAGCAGGACGGCGGGGGCATGGGCGCGCCACAGCGTCTCCACCAGCCCCTGCATGCGCATCCGGGTCAGCGCGTCCAGCGCGGCAAAGGGCTCGTCGAGCAGCAGCAGGCGCGGTTCGCGGACCAGGGCGCGGGCCAGCGCCGCCCGCTGCGCCTCGCCGCCCGACAGGGTCAGCGGCCAGGCCTTGGCGCGGTGGGACAGCCCGACCTCCGCCAGGGCCGCGAGGCCGCGGGCTTCGGCATCGGGACGGCGCAGGCCCAGCGTGACGTTGCGCAGGACCCGCATCCAGGGCACCAGCCGCGGCTCCTGGAACACCACGGCGCGCTCGTCCGGCAACTGCACGGTGCCCTCCGGGGCCGGGTCCAGCTTCGCCAGCGTGCGCAGCAACGTGGACTTGCCGCAGCCGGAGCGGCCGAGCAGGGCGGTGAAGGACCCCGGCTGGAGGTCGAGCGACAGGCCGTCCAGCACATTGCCGTTGCCGAAATTGCGGACGAGGCCGCGGACGCTGACGACTGGCTTCGAGTTTGCCGGGATCCGGGAAGGGGCGTGGCTCATCGAGGGTCACTCCTTGATGAAGGCCGGGCGCCAGACCAGCGCCCTGCGTTCGATGAGGCGGACGATCAAGTCGGCGAGCAGGCCGAGGATGGCGTAGACGATCAGCGCGACGATGATCACGTCGGTGCGCAGGAACTCCCGCGCCGTCATCGCCAGATAGCCGATGCCGCTGGAGGCGTTGATCTGTTCCCCCACCACCAGGCTGAGCCAGGCGACGCCGAGCGCATAGCGCAGGCCGGTCAGGAAGGCGGGCAGGGCGCCCGGCAGGATGACCTGGGCGATCAGCTCCCACCGGGTCAGCCCGAGGGTGGAGACCGCCTCCACCACCTTGGCGTCGACGGTGCGGATGCCGGCGAACAGGTTCAGGTAGATCGGGAAGGCGGTGCCGAGCGCCACCAGGGCGATCTTCGGCGTCTCGCCGATGCCGAACCACAGGATGAACAGCGGCACCAGCGCCAGATGGGGCAGGGTGCGCAGCATCTGAAGCAGGGCGTCCAGCGCATCCTCCCCCCGCCGCGACAGGCCGGCGATCAGGGCGCAGACGGTGCCGGCCGACACGCCGATGGCAAGCCCGGCGCTGACCCGGCCGAGCGAGACCAGCAGGTGGACCGCCAGCTCGCCGCTGACCGTCAGGTCCCAGAAGGCGGTCAGGATCTGGCTGGGTGAGGGGATGGAGCGGGTGGAGATCCAGCCGAACCCGACGCTGGCCTGCCACAGCACCAGTAGAGCCAGCGGCACGGCGCAGCGGCGCAGACCCGCCGGAAGAGTCCATGCGCGGGATCGGCGTCCCGGCGTTTGGGTTGCGGCGGCTGCCGTCATGGTTCCTCCCGAGGCCGTTCGATTGCGGTGGCTACGGGAGAAAGCGTATCTCTATTGTGTGAATAGGAAAAACAAAAAACACAAACTACACTGTTGAGAAAAACTTAAGTAACGTAAATTTACTGTTATTATTGCGCTCCGGCGTCGCGCAGGACCGCGGCCAGCGACTCGGCCAGGATCCCGTGCAGCCGGTCGACCGCCGGGTTCGCCGCGGAGGGGGCGCGGTGCAGTTCCAGCGGAACCGATCCCAACTCCGGCAAGCCATACCGGGACCCGAGAATCGCCAGCGTCTCCGGCAGGCCGAGCGGGGTGCGGATCGTCACGCCCAAGCCGGCCTCCACCGCCGCCCACAGGCCGGACAGGCTGGGGCTGGTGAAGGTGATGCGCCAGGGGCGCCCACCGCCGTCCAGCCGGTCGATCCCGTGCTGGCGGAACATGCAGGGCGCGTCGAGCAGGGCCAGGGGCAAGGGGGTTTCAGGATCGGCGCGGAAGCCGCCGGGCGCCACCCAGGCCACCGGCAGATGGGCCAGCGTCGCGGTGGCGGACGCCGGTGCGGCCGGGTTGCCGCCGATCTCGCCGAAGGCCAGGGCGAGGTCGAGCGACCCCTGCGCCACCCGCTCGCGCAGTTCGCGTCCACGGCCGACCTGCGCTTCGACATGGATGCGCGGGTGGGCGCGGTGGAAGGAGCCGAGCACGGCAGGCAGCCAGCGTTCCGCCAGATCCTGGGGGAAGCCGACCCGCACGGTGCCGTCCATCGCCCGGCCCCGCGCGGCCGACAGCGCCTCGTCGTTGAGCGCGACGATGCGGTGGGCATAGCCCAGCAGCAGGTCGCCGGCATCGGTCAGCGCCACCGTGCGGCCGGCCTTGCGGAACAGCGGCTGGCCGACCTGCTCCTCCAGCTTCTTCATCTGCAGGCTGATCGCCGATTGGGTGCGGCCGAGCCGTTCGGCGGCGCGGGCGAAACCGCCATGCTCCATGGCGATCACCAAGGCCCGCAGCACGTCCATGTCGAGGTTGGTGGGAAGCAGCGCCATCTCGCGGTCCGGCGCCGTCAGGCCGGCAGCGCGCTGTTGAAGCCGGGATCGAAGATCGTCGCCGCGTCCAGCCGTTTCGGGATGATGCCGAACTCGCGCCAGACATCGGAAGTGGCCTGCTGGTCGGCGATGACCGAGGCGTCGAGGGCGACCGGCCGCGCCCGCTCGACGCCGAAGGTGTGGCGGGCGATGGTGGGATCGACGCCGACCGCCTTGGCCCAGATGTCGGCATAGGCGGTGCTGTTCTCCAGCGCCCACAGCCGGGCGGCGGCGGTGCGGCGGATCAGGTCGGCCAGCGCCTCGCGCTTGGTGGATATCGCCTCCAGCGTGGCCGACTGGTAGGACAGGCCGCTCATCAGCCCGGTGCCGGTGACGACGGCGCGAGCGCCGTCCACCAGCAGCGCCTGCGACACGTAGATGCCCCAGGTCGACCACGCGTCGATGGACCCGGCGGCCAGCGCCGACTTGGCGTCCGACGGCAGCAGGAAGGCGATCTTCACCTCGTCGGGCTTCAGGCCGTTCGCCTTCAGCGCGGCCAGGACGAGGTAATGGCCGATGGAGCCGCGCCCGGTGCCGATCGTCTTGCCCTTCAGGTCGGCGACGCTGCGGATGGCCGAGGCGCCGGGTACCAGGATGGTGGTGCTCTGCGGGTTGGAGCGCACGGCGCCGATGATCTTCGCCGCGGTGCCGGCAGCCAGCGCGAAGGTGGTCGGCGCGTCGCCGGCATAGCCGACCTCGATGGCGCCGGCGTTCAGCGCCTCCAGCAGCGGGGCGGCGGCCGGGAACTGGCTCCATTCGATGCGGTAGGGCAGGTCGGCCAGAAGCCCGGCGGCCTCCACCACCGACTGCACGCCGCCCTTCTGGTCGCCGACCTTCAGCACGGTGCCGGCGGGAATGGCTGCATTCGCCGGCCGCAGGGGCGAGAGTGTCAGCCCGGCGGCGAGCGCGCCGACGCCAAGGCCGAGGGCATGGCGGCGGGTGAGGGAGGTCGAAACGGGATGCTGTGACAGGGTCATGAGGACCTCCTAAGCGGCGGCGTTTTGCGGAGTGCGGGCCGGCACGGCGATCTGGGTGCGGTGCATGCGGCGGCGCTGATCGTCGGGAAAGGGGTCGCGGCGGTGCATGGTCCAGCGGTTGTCCCACATCACCAGATCGCCGACCCGCCAGCGGTGGTGCCAGGCAAGCTCCGGCCGCACCGCCGCCGCCCAGATTTCATCCAGCAGCACCTCGCTCTCCGCCACCGACAGGCCGGGGATGTGGGCGTGGGGACGGCGGCCCAGCAGCAGCGCCCTGGCTCCGGTCGTCGGATGGGCGATGACCAGCGGATGCACCGTGCCGGGCGAGCTGGCGACATCGGCCGGCGGGGCGAAGCCCTGGCGCAGGTAGCCGCCGCTGTTGGTGGTGCTGTCATGCTTGATCGACAGCCCTTCCACCCGCCGTTTCAGCGGTTCGGGCAGGGCGTCGTAGGCGGCGAACATGCTGAGGAAGCCGGTGTCGCCACCCTCGGCAGGCACCTCCAGCGCATAGAGGCTGCTGGCGTAGGGCGGCGTCTCCAGATAGGTCATGTCGGCGTGCCACACCGACTCCCCCGCCCCGAGAGCGCCGATGGGCCGGCCATTCTCCGTGACGTTGGAGATGACGTAGACCTCCTCGTAGCCCGGCGCGTGCAGCCGGCCGTTCTCGGTGATCGGCGCCTTGTCGAGCGGGCCGAACTGGCCGGAGACGCGGACGAGGTCGGCGTCCGACAGGGTCTGGTCGCGGAAGACCAGCACCAGATGGCGGTCGAGCGCTTCGACCAGCGCCGACGCCGTGGCGGGGCCGAGCGGCCGGGACAGGTCGAGGCCGCGGATCTCGGCGCCCAGCGTGGGCGAGACCGGATGGATGGTGAAATCGGTGTCGGGCATGGCGGGACCTCAGCTTCCGGCGCGGTCGTGGATGTCGGCGAAGAACAGGTCGCGCCAGTCGGCCGGGCGGTTGCGGATGGAGCCGATGCGCGCCATGAAGTCGGTGAAGGTGCCGATGCCGCGCGGGGCGAGGTCGTAGGAGACCTCGGGATGTGCGATCATCGCCGCCACCTCCTCGACGCCCAGCTTGGAATTCTCGATGCGGATGTAGGCGCGCGCGGCTTCCCGGGGGTCGGCCTTGATCAGTGCGACCGATTCCTCCAACGCCGCCAGCACCGCCTTGGTCAGCTTCGGGTTGGCGTCGTGGAAGGCGGCGGACGTCCACAGCGCGCTGAAGGAGGCCGGGCCGCCCAGCACGTCGTAGCTGCTCAGCACCTTGTGGATCTTCGGATCGCGCAGCTGCTGGTCCTGGAAGGGCGGGCTGGTGAAATGGGCGGTGATCTCCGTCCGGCCGGACAGCAGGGCGGCGGTGCCGTCGGGGTGGGCCAGCGAGACGGTCTGCTGGTCCAGCTTCGCATGCTGGCCGGGGCCGAAGGTCTGCTCCGCCGCGATCTGCAGCACGATGGCCTGATAGGAGGCGCGGACCGACGGCACGACGATGCGGTCCTTGTCGGTGAAGTCCTTCAGGCTCTTCACCTCGGGCCGGTTGGTGTTGAGGTAGGCCGGCTGGGCGTTCAGCGCCGCCAGCCCGCGCAGGTTGGCGTTCCCCTTGGTCTTATCCCAGGCGATGATGAAGGCGGGCACGCCGGCCGCGCCGAAATCGGCGTTGCCGGACAAGGTCGCCTCGGTGATCGTGGTCGGGTTGCCGAGCGGGGTGTAGCTGGCCTTCATCTCCCCCAGCCCGGCGGCGCGGGCCTGCTTCTCCACCAGCCCCTTGTCCTGCATGACGTAGAGCGGCAGGTAGCCGAGGCCGAGGTTGCGGGCGAAGCGGACCTCCGTCGCCTCCGCCCGCGCCGGGGCCGGCATCAGGCCGGGAATCCCGGCAGCCAGCAGCAGCGCCGCCCCCAGGAGGGTTCGGCGCGGGACGGGAAAGGGCGCGGTCATGGGGGAGTTCATTGGGCGGATCTCAACCGAAGCCATCAGATGACGTGGAAATTGTGGGCGCCGTCGCGCTTGAGCTGGTCGACCAGTTCGAGTTCCCAGTCGATGTAGCCCTGCATGGCGGCGGCGCTGTTGTCGGTGCCCTCGTAGGGGCGCTTGTAGACGTCGTCTGGTTCGCCTCCCAGCCGGTCGAGGTCGGTGCTGAGCGGCAGTCCAGCCGCCACCCAACCCTTGGTGCCGCCCTCCAGCAGCAGCGGGCGCTGGCTGGCCGGGAAGTCGGCGACGGCGTAGCGGGTCAGCGTGCCGTCGCCGCAGGTCAGCACCGGCCGCACCCCCTGGGGCAGGCGGGCG
Organism: Azospirillum endophyticum; assembly: GCF_016595245.1. Classification (GTDB taxonomy): domain Bacteria; phylum Pseudomonadota; class Alphaproteobacteria; order Azospirillales; family Azospirillaceae; genus Azospirillum; species Azospirillum endophyticum. Next base: position 85,663 of record NZ_JAENHM010000064.1, on the reverse strand, counting down.
ATGGTCTCGGCCAGCCGGGCGCGGGTGGAGAAATACGCGCCCGGAATATGGCCGGCGCGGTAGCGCGGACTGCGGGTGATGTCGATCACCGCCGCCTCGCCATTCTCCAGCAGGGCCAGCAGGTCACGCGGCGCGATGGTCTCCGCCCCCACCTCCGGCTCCGGCGGCAGGCGGCGGCGGTCGGGGCCGCTCTCGCTGCCCAGGGCCGAGACGTCGCCCTCCAGCACATGCACCTCCCAGCCGAGCTGGGACAACCAGGAGGCGGTCATGTCGGCGCGCGGACCGCCGCAGCCGGCCGGGTCGTCGGCCAGCACGATGCGGGCGCCGCGCACCGCCACATGCTCGTCGGTCGCCTGGACCAGCTGGCCGCCGGCGGCATGGCGGAAGCCCGGCAGGTGGCCGGCCTCGTATTCCTCCGGCGTGCGCACGTCGAACAGGTGCAGCGTGCGCCGCTCGTCACTGCGGAAGCGGTCGAGCGCCGCCGCGTCGATCCGGCCGACGCCGGCCCGGTCAGCCACCGCGCGGGCAGCTTGCCGGCCTTCGGCGTCACCGTCGGCCGAAACCTCCGGGAAGCGCCGCTCGCCGCCGCTGTCCAGCGTCAGCCCGGCCAGCGTCCAGCCGATGGTGCCGTTGCGCAGCGCCGCCACCCGGTTGGGGATGCCGGCATTGACCAGCGACTGCGTGCCGATGATCGAGCGGGTGCGGCCGGCGCAGTTGACCACCACCAGCGTGTCGGGGTCAGGGGCGATGTCGTGGACGCGCTTGACCAGTTCCGCCCCCGGCACGCTGATGCCGCCGGGGATCGACATGGTGCGGTATTCCTCGAAACGGCGGGCGTCGAGAATGACCAGATCGGCCCTGGCGTCGATCAGAGCCTTCACCTCCGCCGCCGGCAGCGAGGGGGTGTGGCGGTGGTGCTCCACCCATTCGCCGAAGGCCTTGCTCGGCACGTTCACGTCCCGGTAGACCTCGAACCCGGCGGCGATCCAGCCGGCCAGCCCGCCCTCCAGCAGCGTCACATCAGTGTAGCCCAGCGCCTGGAGCCGGCGGGCGGCCGGCTCGGCGTAGCCCTCGCCGTCGTCGTAGACGGTGATCGGCACGTCGCGCCGTGGCAGCAGGTCGTAGGCCAGCAGTTCCACCCGGCTGAGCGGCACCGACACCGCGAACAGCGGGTGGGACAGCGAATAGGGGCCTTCCTCCCGCGCGTCGAGCAGGGCGACCTCGTCGCGTTCGATCCAGGCGCGGCGGATATCGGCGGGGCGGCGGGTGGCGAGCGGTTCGGCTTCGGTGACGGCTGCGGTCATGATGACTGGCGATCCTCAGGCGGCGTGGGGGGCGGGCTGCGAAAGGTCCCACAGGTTGGGCAGGGTGCTGTTGGCGTAGCCGGATATGAAGGGCTTGGGCTGGCCGGTCAGCGGGTCGAACACCGACCGCCGGACGGCGCCGATGTTGCCGCCATAGACATGGATGCTGATGGACGGCCGGTCAGCCAGCGCATTGGAGATCGCATGGACATCGCCGATGCGGGGCGACACCGCCTCGACCGATCCGGCCTTCAGGATCTCGGGCGGAGAGGCGACGGGAGGACCGCCCTGGGGCTGGAGGTCGTAGCGTTGCGACCGCTCCGCCCCGCGCAGGATGCCGACGAGGCCCCAGACGGTGTGGTCGTGGATCGGCGTCCGCTGTCCCGGCCCCCAGACGAAGCTGACGACGGAGAAGCGCTCGTACGGGTCGCAATGCAGCAGATACTGCCGGTAATGCACTGGGTCGGGCTGGGCATAGGCGTCGGGCAGCCAGTCGTCGGTCGCGATCAGCCCGGCCAGCAGGGCGCGGCCGGCGTCCAGAATGGCGGCCTCGTCGTCGCCATGGCGTTCCACCAGCCGGGTGAGGTCGGCGATGAAGCCGCGCAGGCGAGGCAGGTTGGGGGGCAATGTTTGAGGGGAGACGCTGTCGGGCATGGTCGGGTGTCCTCACCAGGTCTCGGCAAGGCCGAGCAGTTCGAGAATGCGGTGGCGAAGGTCGGTCAGGACCGGATCGCCGCGGTGGCGGGGATAGGGGCGGTCGATGGGCAGATCGGCCTTGATGCGGGCCGGGCGTCCGCTGAACACGATCACGCGGGTCGCCATGAACAGCGCCTCTTCGATGTCGTGGGTCACCAGAAGACCGGTGAAGCCCTTGCTGCGCCACAGCTCGACCAGCTCGCTCTGCATGGCGAGGCGGGTCAGGCTGTCCAGCTTGCCCAGCGGTTCGTCGAGGATCAGCAGGCGGGGGTCGTTGACCAGGGCGCGGGCCAGGGCCGCGCGCTGGGCCATGCCGCCGGAGAGCTGGTGCGGATAGGCCTTCTCGAAGCCGGTCAGTCCGACCAGGGCCAGCGCCTTGTCGATCCGGTGCCCTTGCGAGCGCAGCAGGCCGCGCGCCTCCAGCCCTAGGGCAACGTTGTCGCGCACGGTGCGCCAGGGATAGAGCGTCGGATCCTGGAAGACGACGACGCGCGACGGGTCGGGACCGTCGATGGGGCGGCCGTCGGCCAGGATGCTGCCGCGGCTGGGCGGTTCCAGCCCGGCGACCAGCCGCAGCAGGGTGGACTTGCCGCAGCCGCTCGGTCCGAGCAGGGCGACCAGCTCGCCCGGCTCCACCCGCAGCTCCACCCCGTCCAGCACCGGCAGCGGTGCGCCGTGCAGTTCGAAGCTGTGGCTGACCGCCTGCACGTCGATGGTCATTCCGGCGGTGTCGGTGTTTTCGAGCGCTACCATTTGAGCATTCCCTTCTGCCAGGCGAGCAGGCGGTCGCGGACGCGGAACAGCAGCGTCACCAGACCGGAGCAGAGCAGCGCCATCACCAGCAGGGCCGCGTACATGTTGCCGTAGGCGGCCCAGCCCTGGGCCCATTGCAGGTACCAGCCGACGCCCGACTTCACGCCCAGCATCTCTGCCACCACCAGGACGGCGAAGGAGGCGCCGAGCCCCATGAACAGCCCGACGAAGACATGCGGCATCGCCGCCGGAACGGCGACCTTCAGCACCAGGAAGCGCTGGGAGGCGCCCAGCGTGCGGGCGATGTCGTAATAGGCGCTGTTGACCCCGGCCACCCCCGACCACGTCAGCACGGTGACCGGCACGCCGCTGGCCAGCGCGATCAGGAAGACGCTGGCGCTCCAGCTGGTGGGGAAGGCGAAGAAGGCGATGGGAAGCCAGGCGGTGGCCGGCAGCGGGCCGATCAGCCGCAGGATCGGATGGACCCAGTAGCCGACCGCGCGGGACCAGCCGATGGCGACGCCCGTCACCACACCCAGAACCGATCCGACGGCGTAGCCGGTGACCAGCAGCCTCAACGACGCGGCGAAGCAGTCGAGCAGCCGCGGCCAGTCATCGAGATAGACCTCCAGCAGCGCCTGCGGCGGGACGAAGAAGGGGCGCGGCAGCAGATTGAGCTTGGCGGTCAGGATTTCCCAGCCGGTGACGCCCAGCGCCAGGGCGATCAGCCAGGGAACGGACGCCGACAGGCTGGCAATGGCGGCTTCCAGCCGGCCGCGCGGCGCCGGACGGATCCCCGTAGTTAGCAGGGTGGCCAGCACCAGCAGCCCGGCGGCGACCACCAACAGGCTGGCGAACTCGCCGGTTCGCTCCCACTCCTGGGCATCGGCGGCGTCGGGCCACAGGGCCGTCACCCCGGAGGCGGCGAACCACAGCAGGGCGGCGGCGGAAAAACGCAGGAGGAGGTTGGACGGGAGGCCGCCGCCGATTGGCAAGGCTCCGCCGTTGGCCGCCGGCAGGGCGGCGGCCGTGTCGTTCACGCTCATGATCGATCTCCCGTTCGGCCGGGATTTGTCGGCCGCTACGGCGTTGGGCTCAAAGGATCACCACCGCCTTCGACACGTCCAGCCGCGGCGCGCGCGGGCGCGACGGCGGCCCGTCGGCATGGCCCAGCGCCACCAGGATGTTGGTGCGCAGCCGGCCGTCGGCGAAGAACTCCGCATCCACCGCTTCGGCATCGAAGCCGGACATCGGCCCGGCATCCAAACCCAGCAGCCGGGCGGCCAGGATCAGGTAACCGGCCTGAAGGGTCCCGTTGCGGAAGGCCGTGGTTTCGGCCAGCGACGGCTCGTCGACGAACATCGGCGAGGGGTCGTAATGCGGGCTCAACAGCGGCAGATGTTCGAAGAAGCGGCGGTCATAGGCGACGATGGCGATGGCGCCGGCCGTCAGCTTGGACTGGTTGCCGCGGCTCAAGGCCGGGCGCAAACGCTCCTTGGCCTCCGGGGTCGTCAGGAAGACGAAACGCGCCGGGCTGCCGTTGAAGGCGGTCGGCGCCAGCCGGACCAGCTCGTAGAGCCGATGCAGCGTCTCCACCGGCACCGGCCGGTCCGACCAGGATTGCGGGGTGCGGGCCTCGAGGAACAGGCGGTCGGCGGCCAGCGCAATGTGTTGGGGCGCGAGGTCGTCCGGCAGCCGTTCGGCGACGGGAAGATGGGTGTCCGGCATGGGAACGGTCTCCGTCATGGAATGGGATTACGACCAGACATGCGGGCGACGGTCGTCGATCCGCTTGGCCTTGTGGACGGCACGCGGCAGGGTGTCGGGAGCCAGCAGCGCCACCTCCGCCCCGACGCCGGTCGCGGCCTTCAGCTGACGGCGCAGGCGGCTCCGCAGATCTTCGAGATCGCCGTTGAAGCCTTGGGTGTGCTCGACCTCGACCGTCAGGCGGTCCAGCCGCTCGACCCGGTCCAGCACCAGCCGGTATTCGCCGGTCAGCGCCGGATCCCGGCGCACCACTGCCTCGACGTCGCCGGGGAACAGGTTGACGCCCTTGACGATCAGCATGTCGTCCAGCCGGCCATGCACCCCCGTCAGCCGCAGCGAGGTGCGGCCGCAGCGGCAGGGCTCGGTCGTCACCGACACCACGTCGCCGGTGCGGAAGCGGATGATCGGGCGGGCGCGCTTGCGCAGGGTGGTCAGCACCAGCTCGCCGCGTTCGCCTTCCGCCACCGGCTCCAGGGTCTCGGGGTCGAGCACCTCGACCAGGATATGATCCTCGGCCCAATGCAGCCCGTCCTTCTCCACGCACATGCCGGCGCAGGAGCCGAAGATGTCGGACAGGCCATAGTAATCATAGACGTCGGCCCCCCACAGCGCCTCGATCCGCGCGCGCGTCTCGGGGATCGAGCCGCCGGGCTCGCCGGCGACGAACAGGCGGCGAACGGCGAGATCGCGGGCCGGATCGATGCCCTCGCGCTGGGCAGTCTCGCCGAGATGCCAGGCATAGGACGGCGTCGTCCACAGCGCCGTTGCCCTGAACTGATCCAGCACCGCCAGCAGCCGTTCCGACGGCAGGGTTCCGGCGTGGATGCTGAGCGCCCCCAGCTTCTGCGCGCCAAGCACGCAGGGGCCGCCGACGAACAGCGAGAAGTTCAGCGCATGGGCGTAGCGGTCGGTTGGGCGCAGGCCGCTCGACCAGAACTGCCGTGCCTCATAGTCCATCCACTCGTCGAAATCATCGGCGGTGAAGGGGGAGGCGGTCGGCACCCCGGTCGACCCGCTGGAGGCGGAGATGTAGACGATCTCCCGTTCCGGCACGGCGACGAGGTCGCCGAAGGGCGGCACCGCGATCTGGCGGTCGCGGATGGTCGCCTTGTCCAGGAAGGGAAAGCGCCGCAGGTCGTCCAGGGTGCGCAGGTCCGCCGGCGACACGCCCTGCGCGTCGAAGGCGGCGCGGTAGTAGGGCGATCCTTCGTAGGCGTGCCGCAGATGGTCCTTCAGCAGATCGAGCTGCAGCTGCCGCCAATCGGCGCGGCTCTGGGTCTCCAGCCCGGGGTGCCAGTAGGCGTCATGGTCCTGAACCGCCACTTTTTCTTATCCTTGGGAGAGTGGGCTTAGCCGGCAGGCCGATCAGGCCAGCGCCGCCAGCGATGCGAGGAGAAGTGCCGCGGCGATGCCGAGGCCAAGCGGCAGGATGCCGCCGCCACCGGCGGAATCGGCTTGGGTCGACGCCGCCCCGTCGGGAGGCAGCATCGGCGGGACCAGGGCACCCGGCGGTCCCAGCGACGCCATCACCATTCGATCGAAATCATCCGGACTCGGCATGTCGGTTCTCCTGGTCGGAGGGGGAGGTGGAAAGGCACGGTCAGGGCGTTTTGGCGAAATCACACTTCGCAAGTGTGTATATTTATATTTGTCTATAGGAAAATAGGAAATCGCCTCGCCGTCAAGGGTGAGCTTTCCTGCGGCATGATGTTTTTCGAAGATGCCGGGGTCGGCCCAGGGCAATCGCATATGAGATCTGGATTTCCATAAAAGGACTTCCGTCATCCCCGCGAAGGGGAGAGCCAGGAAACTTTTGTGAAAAGCGACTGAAATGGCTGGATTCCTGCCTTCGAGTTTGTGAAGAAATCGGTGACTCGCTGAGAGAAGCCCCAAGTTCGAACCATGTCGCGTTGGGTCGCATCGTGCGCTTTCCTCGGCCGTCATTCCCGCGAAGGCGGGAATCCAGTCTTCACAAGCACTTGTGTTGGAAATCCTGGTTCCCCGCCTCCGCGGGGATGACGAGTGGGAGACGTGCACGCCTGCCAGATCAGGGCTTTCTCATATAAGTTCGATTTCTTCACAGGCTCATTCGCGGGAATGACGGGGTTCCTTGTATGGGATCAATATTGCCATATGCGATTGCCCTGGGGGTCGGCCCTATCGGAGGTTTCCGATCCGCGCCGCTCTCCTTGGTCATGCTCGCCCTCGTGCTCGCCTACCACCCGAACCGCGCGTTGGCGGGCTTCAGGGGCGTATTCGGGGGATGCCTGTTTCGTCGTGAGGACCCCACTCCCTCGAAAGATGGCGTTTCCGAAAAACCCGGTGCGGTTCAGTTGCCGGCCGTCCACTTTCTTCGGAAAAATCCATTCCTGCTTTCCTCACCGCCCGCAAATCTGTTATGGCCGCGGGACCGGGCCGGAACCGGGGCAACTCCGACTGAAACAAGTCCGGTCGAAAGGAGTGGGCGTCATGCGGCCCCTGGACTGGATCAGCCATTCCCTGCCACGCACCCTGCGCGGCAAGCTGCTCCTGGTTTCGCTTGCCGTGGTGGTTCTGCCCATCTCGCTGACCGGCTATCTGCTGGAACGGGAGGGGCGGCAAGCGCTGGTCCGGGAAAAATCCGAAAAACTCTTCGGTCTGACTCGCCTGCTGGACCTGCATCTCGGCCCCGGCTTCGATCCGCTGCTGAGCGAGATGGGCATCGCGGGAAGCGACCGCGAAACCGCCATCCGGGCGTTGTCGGGGCGCCTGACCCCCTTCACCGACATGGTTGCCGGGGCCAATCCCGGGGTGGGGGTCGGCTATTACAGCAGGGCGCTCGATGCCATCGTCACCTATGGACCCAGCCGGGATTACAGTGCGACGGTCGGTACCAGCATCCCGCCGGAACATCCGGGCTGGCATGTGCTGGAAAGCGGAAAGCAGGCCGTCGAAAGCGGCCGGCAGGTGCGCGGCTTCATCCTGAACGCGATGCTGCCCATCGTCCGCGACGGCAGGGTGATCGGCTACATCTGGGCCAACGAGTTGTCCGACGACGTGGAGCGGCAGGCGGCGGCGATGGACCGTGCCGTTCTGACCGTCTGCCTCGCGGGAATCCTGCTCGGGCTTGCGCTGACGCAGGTGCTGGCGCGGGGGGTCGGCCGTGACATCCGGCACATCATCGACGGCTTGCTGCGCATGCGCAGCGACCTCGCGGAGCCGATCGAGCCGCCGGCGGGCGAGGTCGGCGCCATCGCGGTCGAAGTCAACGCCATGGCCCGCGCGCTGCTGGACGCCAGATCGCTGACCGAGAACATTCTGCACAGCATCGCCGACGGCGTGATCGCCGTCGATCGGACCGGACAGGTCGCCGCGCTGAATCCGGCGGCCGAAACGATGCTTGGGATCACGGCGGCCGCCGTGATCGGTCGGCCGTACGAGTCGCTGTTCAAACCGGATGGCCAATTCGCCAGTCCGCTGCTCGACACGCTGAAGACCGGCCGGCAGCATGTCGGTGTGACGCTGGATTTTCCGGGGACCAGACAGACGCTTCATCTCACGGTGTCGAGCAGCGTGCTGCGCGACAGTCACGGCGGGGCGATCGGTGCGGTCGTCGTCCTGAAGGATCTGACCGAGCAGCAGCGGCTCCGCACCCAGATCATGCGTGCCGACCGGCTGGCGGCGCTGGGCGAGTTGGTCGCCGGCCTCGCCCACGAGGTCCGCAATCCCCTGACCTCGATCCGCGGCTTCATGCAGTTCCTCGAAAGCTCCGACGACGTGGCCGAGTGGCAGCGCTACGCGCCGCTGATCGTGCGGCAAGTCGACAGCCTGAACCGCCTCGTCACCGAATTGCTGGAGTTCGGCCGGCCCCGCCCGCCGGCCTTCCAGCCGGTGCAACTGAACGATCTCATCCGCGAGGTGTCGCTGCTGGCCGGGCGCAAGTCGAACGCGCGCATCGCCCTCAATCTCGCCCCCGACCTGCCCCTGGTCGAGGCCGATGGCGAAGCGCTGAAACAGGTCATACTCAACCTGATCATCAACGCGATCCAGGCGACCTCCGAGACCGGAGAAATCACCATCGTCACCGCCATGGCGGAGGACGGCCGCGAGGCCGCCCGCGAGGCGGTCGTCATGGTGACCGATGATGGCGAGGGGATTGCGCCGGAAAACCTCGACAAGGTGTTCGATCCCTTCTTTTCCACCAAACCCCAAGGCACCGGGCTGGGGCTGGCGATGGCGCACCGGATCGTGGATGCGCATCATGGAACCATCGCCATCGTCAGCGTGCCGCAGTCCTACACCAGGGTGACCTTGCGGATTCCCTTCGTTCACAGCCGGACGGTTGAAGCATGACGACCCAGATTCCAGCCGAGCAGAGCAGGTCGGCGCCGGCCGTCCTGGTGGTGGACGACGACGAGGCGATCCGCGAGATGCTCGCGGCGGTGCTGTCGCGCGACGGATTGTCGGTGACCACGGCCGCCGACGGAGCCGAGGCGGTCGTCCTCTTCGCCGCGCAACGACCGGCCGTCGTCCTGATGGACATCCGCATGCCGCGAATGAGCGGATTGCAGGCGCTGGCGGAGATCCGCAAGCTCGACCGCTCGACCGCGGTGATCCTGATGACCGCCTTCGCCGAGGTCGGCACGGCGGTGCAGGCGATCAAGGACGGGGCCTTCGACTACATCATCAAGCCCTTCGACATCGCGGAAATCCTGTTGCAGGTCGGGCGTGCGCTGCAGATGCGCCGGATGCGCGACGACATCGCGACCCTGCACCGCGAATTGTCCAGCAGCTATCACACCGACCGCATCCTGACCGCCAGCCCGCGCATGGGCGAGCTTCTGCAGACCATCGCCAAGGTCGCCAAGAGCAACGCCACCGTGCTGGTGACCGGCGAGAGCGGCACCGGCAAGGAGCTGGTGGCGGCGGCCATCCATTACAACAGCCCGCGCAACGCCGGCCCCCTCGTCAAGGTCAACTGCGCCGCGGTGCCGGAAGGGCTGCTCGAAAGCGAGTTCTTCGGCCATGAGAAGGGAGCCTTCACGGGTGCCCAGGCACGGCGCCGCGGCCGCTTCGAGCAGGCCGAGCACGGCACCCTGTTCCTCGACGAGATCGGCGACATCTCTCCCAGCCTGCAGGTCAAGCTGCTGCGCGTCCTGCAGGAGCGCGAGTTCGAGCGGGTCGGCGGCACGGAGCTGGTGCGCACGGACGTGCGCGTCATCGTCGCCACCAACCGGAACCTGGAGGAGATGGTCCGGCAGGGCCTGTTCCGGCAGGATCTCTATTTCCGTCTCAACGTGGTGACGCTGAGGACGGTGCCGCTGCGCGAGCGGCCGGAGGACATCCGCCTGCTCGCCACCCATTTCCTGCAGCGTTTCGCCGCCGAGAACCGGATCGAGGTCGGCGGCATCGACGAGCAGGCGATGGAACGCCTGCTGGCCTATCGCTGGCCGGGCAACATCCGCGAGCTGTCCAATGCCATGGAGCGCGCGGTGGTGATGAGCACCGGCGCGATGATCGTCGCGGAGGATCTGCCGGAGCAGATCGTCGGGCAGGTTGGGGACAGCGAACCGGCTGCCGAAAACGACGTTGACGGTGCTGCCGCCCCGTCCGCCGCCGGCAGTCTGCGTGAACAGGTCAGTCGCTTCGAGGCGCGGGTGGTGGCCGAGGCGTTGGCCCGCAACGACGGCAACCGGATGAAGACGGCCCAGCAGCTGGGGATCAGCCGCCGCTCCCTGCTCTACAAGTTACAGGAATACGGCATTTCCTGAGCGGACGGTCTGATACCGGATTCGGAAAGTTCTGACTTTTCGAACCCGGTATCGCCCGCGACTGCGGGCGCGCGCCGCTAGGCGCGAAGCCTGCGTGGCGTATGAACGCAGCGGTCAGAATTTTTCTGACCGCGTATGAGGAGAAGGGGCTGCTGCGCAAGTTTTTGCGCAGCACGCACAAAGTTGCGCACCGGACGGGGGTGCGACGGCGCGGCCGATGGTCGTCCGTCTCACTCCCCCACTGGTCGCAAGCGCCGGACTCCAAGGCGGAAACGGGATGGTCTCCAGGCCAATCGCACATGGCAATTATGATCTTATACAAGGAACCACGTCATTCCCACGCAGGCGGGAATCCAGCCGTTTCAGTCGCCTGACGCGAAAGTTTCCTGGATCCCCGCCTTCGCGGGGATGACAGAAGTCCTTTCATGGGTGTCTCGATTCCATATGCGGTTGCTGTGGGGTGATCCGCTCGGCACGCCGGCTCCGGCAAGTGGCACATCCATTGCTAGAGTGTGGGTATATCGGCCGGCTCCGACGCTCCACTGCAATGGCGTGGACATCGCGGGTTCCCCGATCGCAGCGCTAGGAAACCAAGAATGAGCGTGCGGTCCGCCTCTCGGGTCCGTTTTGGGATCCCGGAGCGGGCTCCGCGCCCGCGGGGTTGCCGGCGGATATCGATCCGCAGCACCCCGGCGTCCAAGGGAGACGTCGAATGAGTAAAGTGCGCAAGCTGGAAGACACCGTCGCCATGATTCCCGACGGTGCGGTCTTGATGATCGGGGGCTTCATGGGGGTGGGTACGCCGCCCCATCTGATCGAGGAATTGCTGCGCCAGAACAAGCGCGGCCTGACGGTGATCGCCAACGACACCGCCCGCCCGGCCGTCGGCATCGGCCGGCTGATCGCCGCCAAGGCGGTGCGCAAGGTGATCGCCAGCCACATCGGCACCAATCCCGAAACCCAGCGACAGATGATCGCCGGCGAGACGGAGGTGGAACTGGTGCCGCAGGGCACGCTGGCCGAACGGGTGCGGGCCGGCGGCTTCGGACTCGGCGGCGTGCTGACCCCGACCGGCGTCGGCACGGTGGTGGAGGACGGCAAGCAGCGCATCGAGCTGGACGGCACCGTCTATCTCCTGGAGCGGGCGCTGAAGGCCGATTTCGCCCTGATCGCCGCCAAGCGGGCCGATTACCTGGGGAACCTCGAATACGCGCTGACGGCGCGCAACTTCAACCCGCTGATGGCGATGGCTGCGGAAACCGTGATCGCCGAGGCCGAGGACATCGTGCCGGTGGGCGTCATTCCGCCCGACAGCGTCGTCACCCCGAACGTGCTGGTCGACTGCCTGGTCGCCAAGGAGCATCGCCATGGATGAGAAAACCCTGATCGCCAAGCGCGTCGCGCTGGAGCTGCGGCCGGGCAACCTGGTGAATCTCGGCATCGGCCTGCCCACCATGGTCGCCGCCCATCTGCCGGCCGGCGTCAATGTCTTCTTCCAATCGGAGAACGGCATCATCGGCATGGCCCCGGTTCCCGAGCCCGGGGCGGAGAACGAGGATTTGAGCGATGCCGGCGGCAGCCCGATCGGCGCCGTTCCGGGAGCCGCCTCCTTCGACAGCGCGATGTCCTTCGGGCTGATCCGCGGCGGGCATCTCGACGTGACCGTGCTGGGCGGCCTGCAGATCGACGAGGAGGGCCGGCTCGCCAACTGGATGGTGCCCGGCAAGATGGTGCCCGGCATGGGCGGTGCGATGGATCTGGTTTCCGGCGCCAAGCGGGTGATCGTCGCCATGCAGCACAGCGCCAAGGGCACGCCGAAGATCGTCAAGCGCTGCGAACTGCCGCTGACCTCGGTGCGACGGGTCGACCTGATCGTCACCGAGCTGGCGGTGATCGAGCCGACGGACAAGGGGCTGGTGCTGCGGGAGGTCGCTCCCGGCGTCGCGGTCGCCGACGTGATGGCGCAGACCGGCGCCGAGTTGATCGTCCCGCCCGTCGTTCCGACCATGCCGATCGGCACCTGACCGTCGCATTCCAAGCATTGAGCATCGGGGAGCCGTCGTCCCCGCGCCGCCCGGCTGTCCTGCCCGGCGGCGCGGACGGGCTCCCTCGTGCCGGAGAACCGCCATGAGCGTCACCACTGCTCCCCCGCCGGCGCCGGACGCCAGCTCCCGCTTCAACCCGATCACGCCGATTTCCCGCGCCCTGACCTGGCTGGTCAGCCGCTATCTGCCCGACCCGCTGATCTTCGCCATCATCCTGACCGTGCTGACCTTCGGCTTTGCCTGGTGGCTGACGCCGAGCGGGCCGGTCGATCTGGTGCGGATGTGGGGCAACGGCTTCTGGAACCTGCTGGCCTTCTCGATGCAGATGGCCCTGGTCCTGGTCACCGGCCATGCACTGGCCAGTTCCGAGCCGGTGCGCAACGTCATGGGGCGGGTGGCCTCCATCGCCAAGACCCCGGCCCAGGGCGTCATGCTGGTCTGCTTCGCCGCCGCCGTCACCAACGTCGTCAATTGGGGCTTCGGCCTCGTCGTCGGCGCCATGTTCGCCCGCGAGGTGGCCCGCCGCGTCCCGAAATCGGACTACCGGCTGCTGATCGCGTCCGCCTATATCGGCTTCATGACCTGGCACGGCGGCTTCTCCGCCTCGGTTCCGCTGGTCGCCGCGACCAAGGGCAACCCGATGGAGAAGACCGTCGGCTTGATCCCGATCGCCGATACCATCTTCACCACCTACAATGTCGGCATCACGCTGGCGCTGATCGTCGTCCTGCCGCTGATCTGCCGGATGATGCATCCGAAGCCGCAAGACGTGGTCGCGGTCGACCCGGCCCTGCTGAAGCCGGAACCCTCGACCAAGCGCGTCCTCGGTCCCGACGCCAGCCCGGCCGAAAAGCTGGAGGAGAGCCGCGTCCTCGGCTTCGTCGTCGCCGCGCTCGGCATCGGCTACCTGTTCCTGCATTTCCAGGCCAAGGGCTTCGACCTCAACATCAACACGGTCAACCTGATCATGCTGGTGGCCGGCCTGATCCTGCACGGCACGCCGATGGCCTATGCCCGCGCCGTCGCCAACGCCGCCCGCGGCACCGCCGGCATCATGGTGCAGTTCCCCTTCTATGCCGGCATCCAGATCATGATGGAGCATTCCGGCCTGGGCGGGCTGATCACCAACCTGTTCGTCGACATCGCCAGCAAGGAAACCTTCCCGGTCCTCGCCTTCCTGTCGTCGGGCCTGATCAACTTCGCCGTCCCGTCGGGCGGCGGCCACTGGGTCGTCCAGGGTCCCTTCATCATGCCGGCCGCCCAGCAGCTCGGCGTCGATCTCGGCAAGGCGGCGATGGCCATCGCCTATGGCGAGGAGTGGATGAACATGGCCCAGCCCTTCTGGGCGCTGCCGGCGCTCGCCATTGCCGGGCTGGGGGTCCGCGACATCATGGGCTACTGCGCGACGGCGCTGGTCATCACGCTGCCCATCTTCCTGATCGGCCTCTACCTCTGAACCATCGCGACCAACCCGCCGCCGCGATCCGCCAGACGGACGCGGCGGCCTTCCGTCCTTCAAGAAACAAAATTCCGGAGAAATCCGCCATGACCGAGATCGTCATCGCCAGCGCCGCCCGCACCGCCATCGGCGGCTTCAACGGCGCGCTCGCCGCCGTTCCCGCCCATGAGCTTGGCGCCGCCGCGATCCGCGAGGCGCTGGCGCGCGCCCACACCGATGCCGCCGAGGTGTCGGAAGTCATCCTGGGCCAGGTGCTGACCGCCGGCCAGGGCCAGAACCCGGCCCGCCAGGCCGCCGTCGCCGCCGGCATCCCGGTCGAGAAGACCGCCTTCGGCATCAATCAGGTCTGCGGCTCCGGCCTGCGGTCGGTGGCGCTCGGCTGGCAGGCGATCCGCACCGGCGACGCCGAGGTGATGGTGGTCGGCGGCCAGGAGAACATGAGCCTGTCGCCCCACCTCATGCATCTGCGCAACGGCACCAAGATGGGCAGCGCGGAGATGCTCGACAGCATGATCCGGGACGGGCTGTGGGAAGCCTTCAACGGCTACCACATGGGCGTCACCGCCGAAAACGTCGCCCGCGCCTGGACCCTCGACCGCGAGCGGCAGGACCTGTTTGCCCTCGCCTCGCAGCAGAAGGCCGAGGCGGCGCAGAAGGCCGGCCGCTTCAAGGACGAGATCGTCCCGGTCACCATCAAGGGACGCAAGGGCGACACCATCGTCGACACCGACGAATATCCCAAGCACGGCACCACCATCGAGGCGCTGGCCAAGCTGCGCCCGGCCTTCGCCAAGGACGGCACGGTGACCGCCGGCAATGCGTCGGGCCTCAACGACGGCGCCGCCGCGCTGGTGCTGATGACGGCGGAGAACGCCGCCCGCCGCGGCATCGCGCCGCTGGCGCGCATCGCCTCCTGGGCGACGGCCGGCGTCGATCCGGCGGTGATGGGCACCGGCCCGATCCCGGCGTCGAAGCTGGCCCTGGAGAAAGCCGGCTGGACGGTCGGCGATCTCGACCTGATCGAGGCGAACGAGGCCTTCGCGGCGCAGGCCCTGGCGGTGAATGCCGGCATGGGCTGGGATGCCGCCAAGGTCAACGTCAATGGCGGCGCCATCGCGCTCGGCCATCCGATCGGCGCGTCCGGTGCCCGCATCCTGGTCAGCCTGCTGCACGAGATGGGCCGGCGCGATGCCAGGAAGGGTCTCGCCACCCTGTGCATCGGCGGCGGCATGGGCGTCGCCCTCTGCGTCGAGCGGGGCTGACGACAGTCCCGCGGCCCGGTCTCCCCTGCTCCAAGACGGCGGCAGTGGGAGCCGGGCCGCGACCATTTGTACCCTTTTGGAGGAGAGTAGTATGGTACAGATTATCGACGTGCCCGTTACCCTGCGCATCGCGGTCGCCGACGCCCTGGATGGGCAGGCCCTCGCCCTGCGGGCGGCGGAACATTTCAGCCATGTCAGCCACGCCCAGATCTCCGCGTTCAACGAGGTGAGCCGGGTCCATTCCACGGACCAGGGTAGCGTCGAATCCGTCACCAGCCTCGTGGCCGGGGCGGGCGACGGCTCGTGACGTCCGCCCGGTGCGGGACGTGAGCCGGAAAGAGGAAAGATAGAATCATGCGCCTGTCGGAACTGCCGTTGCGGTGGCGGATCGGATTTCTCGCGTCGCTGTCGATCATCGCCGCCGGACTGGTGGCGGCGGTCGGCGGCCATTTCGTCAACCGTGCGCTGGTCGAGCAGCGGATGAACAGCGTCCGCTTCATCGCTGAAAGCGGCGGCAGCATCGCCGCCCGCTTCCACAAGCTGGCGCAGGACGGCGTGATGAACGAGGAGGACGCGAAGGACCGCGCCAGGACGGCGATCGGCGCCATGCGCTATGCCGACGGCGAATATCTCTGGATCTGGACCTCGCAGATCATCAACGTCATGCATGCCAACCCGGCACTGATCGGCAAGAGCGGTGCCGAGATTCGCGACCGCAACGGCGTCTACGTCATCCGTGAGGCGGTGCGGGGCGCCCTGACGCCGGTGCCGGAGTTCGTGACCTATGAGTGGCCGCGGCCCAACGATCCACAGGGTCCGACCTACGAGAAGCTGGCCTATTCGGTCCATTTCAAGCCGTGGGACTGGGTCATCGGCACCGGCGTCTATACCGACGACCTGCGCTCCGCCTTCTTCGGCATGATGACCGTGTTCGGCCTGGTGGTCGCCGGGATGTCGGCGCTGGCCCTGCTGCTGGGCTGGGCGGTCGCCCGCAGCGTGACGCGCCCGCTGTCGCGCGTGCATGGCGTCATGCTGCGCCTAGCGGACCATGATCTGGATGCCGAGGTGCCGGAACGCGGGCGGCGGGACGAGATCGGCGGCATGGCGCGCACGCTCGAGGTCTTCAAGGCGAACATCCTGCGCAACCGGCAGATGGAGCAGGAGCATCGCAGCGCCGCCGCCCAGGCGGCCGACGAAAAGCGGGCGGCGGTGTTCGATCTGGCGAACCGGTTCGAAAGCAGGGTCGGCTGCATCGTCGACCAGCTCGCCCGGTCGGCCAGCGGCTTCCAGGAAACGGCCTTGCACATGTCCTCCGCGGTCCGGAAGGCCGAACAGGACTGTACGTCGGTGGCATCCGCCTCCGAGCAGGCGTCGGTCAATGTGCAGGCGGTGGCGTCCGCCGCCGAGGAGATGTCCACGGCGATCCGCGGTTTGTCGGGGCGGGTGGCACAAGCGGCCCAGAGGTCGAAGATGACCGCCGAACGGGCGGAGCAGGCACGCGTCCATTTGGACGCGCTGTCGACCGCCATCGAGCAGGTGGATCAGGTCGTCGCGTCCATCAACGCGGTGGCATCGCAGACCAACCTGCTGGCGCTGAATGCCACGATCGAGGCGGCGCGAGCGGGTGAAGCCGGCAAAGGCTTTGCCGTGGTCGCGAGCGAGGTCAAGAATCTGGCCAGCCAGACGCATGCGATGACGGAACAGATCGGGCAGCAGATCAGCACCGTGAAAGCGGCGTCCGACCGAACCGTGGAAGGAATGCGTGGTATCATCGACCAAGTCGAGCATATCGATAAGTCGACCGTCGAGATGGCCGACTCGGTCGGGCAACAGAGTGCGGCGACCGACGAGATCAGCCGCAATGCTCAGCAGGCGGCGCTCGGAACCAATGAAGTGTCACGCAGCGTGGTCGACATCCGGAAGGCTGAGCAGGAGAGCGGGGTTGCTGCCAAGCAAGTCATTCAGTCCGCCGACACCCTGGCGGCCGATGCGGCCTTGTTGAAACATGAGCTTGAGGCGTTTCTGGCGGAGATCCGTGCTGCATAGAGCGGATCGCGTAAAATCGGAATCGATTTGAAGCGTGAATCCGATTCTCCACCAAAGGCTACGGCGTCGTGCGTTTCATATTGAATGCATGACGCTGTAGAGCACGGATCGACGTGTGGCGTGAAATGGGTTCAGTCAGTCTTTCATCGTCCGGTGTAGAGCGCCGACCACGGGGTTTCCTGCCAACCGGGAGCTTGGACAATCCGCTTCAGGGGTTTGAAGCGGATGGTGGTCCTACGAACAGCGTCTCGATCCCTGCGACGAAACCCACGATGACGGTCAGTGCAGCATCTGCCTGAGGAACCTCTTCAGCCGGTCGCTTTCCGGCGCGACGAAGAAGCGCTCCGCGCCCGCCTGCTCGACGATCTCGCCGCCGTCGAGGAAGACGCACCGGTCGGCGACGTGGCGTGCGAAGCCCATCTCATGGGTCACGCACAGCATCGTCATTCCCTGTGCCGCCAGTTCCTCCATCACCTGCAGCACCTCCGCGACCATCTCCGGGTCGAGGGCGGAGGTCGGCTCGTCGAACAGCATGATCCTGGGGTCCATGCACAGCGCGCGGGCGATGGCGACGCGCTGCTGCTGGCCGCCGGACAGCTGCGCCGGAAATTTGCCCGCCTGATCGGCGATGCGGACGCGGGCCAGATGGTGCATCGCCCGCTCCGCCGCTGCGGCGGCCGACAGGCCAAGCGCTTGGCGCGGCGCGAAGGTGCAATTCTCCAGGACGGTCATGTGCGGGAACAGGTTGAAGTGCTGGAACACCATGCCGACCTCGCGCCGCACGTCCTGGACGCCGCGCCCGTCGGCCTCGAGAGTCACGCCGTTGACGGCGATCGTGCCGCCGTCATGCCGCTCCAGGCCGTTGATGCAGCGGATCAGGGTCGATTTCCCCGATCCGGAGGGACCGCACAGCACGATCTTCTCGCCGCGCTCGACGGTGAGCGTCACCCCCCGCAGGACCTCCTGTTCGCCGTAGCGCTTGCGCAGATCCCGCAATTCGATCGCCGCCCTGGTCCGCAGGCGTGTTCCCGCGCCCTGCGGCGCCGGCGTTGGCGTCGGTATCGGTAAAGCCGGTCCCATCCTGGTCTCCGTCATTCAGTGGGTCTCGCGGGCGGCGGGTTTCGCGGGAAGGCGGCGGACCAGCGGCTGCCTGAACAACGACAGGCCGGGGCGGGACCGCCGTACCGTCGCCGGTCTGCGGTCCGGCACAGTGGCGGCGAGATGCCGGTTCAGCCGGCGGTCGAGAGCCTCGAAGCCGAGACGCAGGCCGTTGGTCAGCAGCCAGTACATCGCCCCGGCGGTGACCAGCGGCGTGAACGGGTCGTAGGTCATCGCGAAGATCTCGTTCGCCGCGCCGGTCAGATCGGCGATGGTGACCGCCCCCACCGCCACCGTGCTCTTCAGGAAGATCAGAACCTCGTTCTGGTAGGCCTTGAGACCGTAGCGGACGGCCATCGGCAGCCGGACCTTGACGAAGACGATCCGCGGCGGCAAGCCGAGGGCCAGGGCGGCCTCGACCGGTCCCGCGGGCACGGCGGACAGGCCGCCGCGCAGGATCTCCACCACATAGGCGGAGTGGTTGAGCCCGAGGCCGAGGATGGCGCAGAAAAGCGGGCTCGCGAACAGCAGCCACAGCGGCGTGTCGCGGACGATGGAGAGCTGCGGCAGCCCGGCATAGACCAGATAGAGCAGAACGATGCTGGGCGCCCCGCGGAAGACCGCCACATAGGCGGCGCCGATGGCGGCCAGCGCCCTGTTGCGCGACATGCGCACGAGACACATGCCAAACCCCAGCACGGCGCCGACCGCCATCACGCTGACGGTGATCAGGACGGTCATCCAGGCGCCGTTCAGCAATGCCGGCAGGCTGGTCCAGGCGAGGGCGAAATCGAAAGTCATCAGGCCTCCAATGCGGCCGGCCGGCACAGATTGGCCCGGGCGGACCAAGCTTCGGCGGATCAGGCTTCAGATGCGCGGACGCCGCGGTCGAGCCGACGCGACTGGCGGTTCGCCAGCCGGATCGTCGCCGCGCTGAACAGGATGAAGAACACCACCACCACGCCATAGAACAGGAACGGTTCGCGGGTGGAGCCCGAGGCGACCTTCGCGGCGGCGATGAGGTCGGTGAGGCCGGCCAGAGACACCAGCGCCGTGTCCTTCAGCAGCACCACCCAGATGTTGACGAAGCCGGGATAGGCGATGCGCAGCGCCTGGGGCAGCAGGACCTTCAGCCAGATTTGCCGCCGCGGCACCGACAGCACTTCCGCCGCCTCCAGCTGGCCTTTGGGAACGTTCTGGAGCGCGCTGCGCAGCAGATCGGCGAGATAGGGCGTGTAGACGAAGGTGAGGGCGGCGACCGCCGCTGCCATCGGCGGGATCGCCGGCCGCTCCTCCACCCCGAACGGCGCCAGCAGGGCGTGGACGATCTCCGTCCCGCCGTAATAGAGGAGGAAGATCACCAGCAGCGACGGGATGCCCGTCGCCACCGAGGCGTAGACGCGGCCGATCATCCAGCGCAGGCCGTGCGGCTTCAGGGTCAGGACCGCCATGAGCGTTCCCAGGATCGCCGCCAGCAGGTAGGAGAACACCGCCAGCTGCACCGTGACCAGCGCTCCGTCCAGCAGCTCGTCGCCGTACCCGTCGGCACCGTAGGCAAGAAGACCCATGGCGGCATCTCCCGGTTGCAGGTCAGCTCTTCTTCGCGATGCAGGCGGCCTCGTCCGGCGAGATCGGCGAGGACAGGTACTTCGCCCGGATGGTGGTGAAGGAGCAGTCGGCGATCATGCTCTTCAGGGCGACGTTCATCTTCTCCAAGACCGCCTCCTGGCCCTTCGGCACGGCCCAGCTGCTGCCCTGCTCGGCTGCGGGAAGCGCGGGGTCGCCGGTCCATACCGTGAAGTCCGACAGCTTCCAGTCCTTGCCGTCCGGCGTGTCGATCAGGGACGCGGTCCAGTTCAGGCTGGCCCCGAACACCATGTCCAGACGTCCGGCCAGCAGGTCCAGCTTCATCTGCTCGGGGTTGTCGTACAGGCTGGGCGTCACCGAGCCGGCGAAATTCTCCGTGATGTATTTGGCTTGGGGCGTGCCACGCTGGACGCCGATCCGCGTGCCCTTCAGCCCCTCCTTGGTGAAGGCGACGGTGCGGTCCCTGCGCAGGACGAAGGCGTCGTGGTTGAAGATGATCGGCATGGAGAAGAGCATCTTCGCCTTGCGTTCCGGCAGAGGCGTCAGCTGCGACCCGATCGCGCCCAGCCGTCCCTGAAGCAGGGCCGGGATCAGCGCCTGGAAATCCATCACCTTGATCTCGCAATCCGCCTTCATGCGGCTGCACATCTCGCGCGCCAGATCGGGCTCGATCCCCGTCACCTTGCCGTCGGGAGTCATCATGCTGAAGGGCGGATAGGTTCCTTCGTTGCCGATGACCAGCTTGTCGGCGGCAAAGGCCGGTGTGGTGAGTGCCGCGAGCGCAACGCCGATCAGAAAACGTCGAATGCTGTTCATCGCTTGGCTCCGTTCCATTCGGCAATGATTGGATTTCCGAGATGCTCAAGTACACGGATAAGCGAATTACACTGTCAACTCAAAACAATGACCAAACAATAGGCAATCAAGTGCAATGTTTAATCAATCCCATGTCAATCCGGCATTTACCGTGATCATTTTCTGTGCAGCGACATCTGTCAAAATGGGATTTGAAGATTCGATAAGCATCGCGCCGCGGTGGACCTAACGATTGGAGTAGCAGAACTGCTCGTTTTCATACGGGTTGGGCCGGGGTCTTGAAACCAACGGTACATGGATGCCGTGAGCGGCCTGAAGCGGTCCGCTTGGATGGGTCTCCAACCATGGTTTGAGCAAAGGAACTTTGCCGGTGCGCCGGAAGGCGGAAGGATGGGGCGAAACGACCGAAGGCGCATCGACAATGCCGCATCCCGACATCGATCCCGCAACTCCTGGTCCCGTACGGCGCCGGAGGAAGCACTGATGGCCCACGGCTACGAGACGGGCCGGCTCGACCTGCCGTTCGTCGGCTTCTGCACCTTCGGGAAGAGCCCGATCGCCACCGACTGGGATCGCATCGACGCCGACGTCGCCGTCCTCGGGGCGCCGTTCGACGCCGGAACCCAGTGGCGGGCCGGCGCCCGTTTCGGGCCGCGCGCCATCCGCGAGGCCTCCACCCTGTTCTCGTTCGGGCATGCCGGCGCCTACGACCACGAGGACGACATCGTCTATCTGCCGCAGGACGGCTGCCGGATGGTGGACATCGGCGATGCCGACATCGTCCACACCGACACCGTCCGCAGCCACGCCAACATCGAGCAGGCCGTGCGCAAAATCCTGGCGGCCGGCGCGCTGCCGGTCGTGCTGGGCGGCGACCATTCCATCAACATCCCCTGCATCGCCGCCTTTTCCGGGGAGGAACCCTTCCACCTCGTCCAGATCGATGCCCATCTCGACTTCGTCGACGAGCGCCATGGCGTGCGGCACGGCCATGGCAACCCGATGCGGCGCGCGGCGGAGCGGCCCTGGGTCAGCGGCCTGACCCAGCTCGGCATCCGCAACGTCTCCTCGACCGCGCGCGATGGCTACGACGCCGCCCGCGCCATGGGGTCCGACATCCTCAGCGTCCGCCAGATCCGCAAGCTCGGCATCGAGGCGGTGGTCGCGCGCATTCCGCCGGGGCGCCGCTGCTACCTGACCATCGATATCGACGGCTTCGACCCGTCCATCGCCCCGGGCACCGGAACGCCGAGCCATGGCGGCTTCACCTATTACGAGGTGCTGGAACTGCTGGACGGCATCGCGCGGCGCAACCCGGTGGTCGGCATCGACCTCGTCGAGGTGGCGCCCGACTACGACCACACCGGCGGGACCGCGATCCTCGGCGCGCAGCTTCTGATGAACGTGATCGGGCGCGTGCTGCACCACCGGCCGCGCCTGCGCTGACGCTGCTTCCGAGAGGGCGGAGCGGCAAGCGGCTGGCTCATGCCTTGCATACGTATGGCGCGCCGCCTCCGTCGTGGGGCGGCGCGGTCAACGGGCGAGGGGTGACGCATGAACGTCGACAACATCGACCTCCGCCTTCTCCGGGTCTTCCACACCCTGGCGGAGAGCGGCGGCTTCGCCGGTGCGCAGGCCAAGCTGGGGCTGACGCCGTCGACGCTGAGCATCCATCTGAGCAACCTCGAACAGCGTCTCGGCATGACGCTGTGCGAGCGCGGGCGCAACGGCTTCCGGCTGACCGAGAAGGGTGAGCGGGTCCACCGCGCCACCAAGCGGCTGTTCCACGCGCTCGACGACTTCCGCATCGAGACGGCCTCCCTGCGCGGCCGTCTGGTCGGGGAACTGACCATCGGCCTCGTCGACAGCACGGTGACCGACAGCCGCTCCCCCATCGCCGCCGCCATCAACCGCTTCGAGCAGCGCGACAACGAGGTCCACATCCGCCTTGCGGTCGACCGTCCATCCGGCCTGAACCACGCGCTGCTCGACGGCCGCCTGAACCTCGCCGTCGCGGTGTTTCCCCACCATGTCGCCGGCGTCGAGTACGAGACGCTCTACACCGAGACCAGCCTGCTCTATTGCGGGCAGGGCCATCCGCTGTACGAGCGGATCGGCGCCGGGCTGGAGGTGCCGGACGTCACCCGCTATCATTTCGTCGCCCGCGCCTACAGCCTGGAACGCGACCTCGCCGCCATCGGGCAGGCCAACCACAAGGCCAGCGTCGAGAACATGGAGGCGCAGGCCCACCTGATCCTGTCCGGCCAGTTCATCGGCTTCCTGCCCGAGCATTACGCCGCCCAATGGATCGCCGCCGAACGCATGCGGGCGGTCCAGCCCGACCGCTACCGCATGCCCTCCGACATCGCGCTGGCGCTGCCGGCGGCGGCCACCCGGTCGAACCAGCTCGTCCGTGCCTTCTGCGACGATTTGCGGGCGGCGAACGCCGCGAGATAACGACGTACGGGCGGCGAACGCCGCCCGATGACGATCCGCGGGCGGCGTTCGCCGCTCGGTGACGGTCAGTAGGGCCGGTCCGGGAAGGTCGCCGTCTCGCCGGGCAGCCGCGGGCCCATCAGCACATTCTCGTGGTAGGTCGACAGGATGGCGCGCCGGCCCAGCACGTTGGCTTCGGTCAGGCCGGGTTCGGGCACCGGCTCCGGTGCGAAATGACCCCAGCGGTCGGTGCCGCGGACGAGCTGGCCGGAGCCCCGGCCGACATTCTGCCGGGCTTCGGCCGGGGTGTAGTCGTAGAGCAGGGCCATCCGCCGCGCGTCGCTGCGGTTCGGCGCCGAGCCGTGGATCAGGTTGCTGTGGAAGATCGCCGCCTCGCCCGGCGCCAGGGCGAGGTCGACGGCCGCGCTCTCGTCGACGTCGATGACGCGGGCGACGAGGCGGCGGCGCTGGCCGCTGCCTTCGGTCAGGGAAAAGGGCCGGACGCGGTCGTGGGTGCCGGGGATCACCCGCAGGCAACCGTTCTCCGGCGTCGCCGGCGACAGCGCGACATAGGCGATGACGAAGCAGGGCTCGACCTGGATCCGCGCGGAATCCTGGTGCCAGCCGTAATCGACCGCCGATCCCGGAGCCTTGTTGCGGTAGACGCCGTTGGTCATCAGCAGGTCGGGGCCGATCAGATCCTCCACCGCGTCGAGCAGCCGGCCGTTGCAGCCGAGCCGGTAGACCCAGTCCAGCAGCAGGTTCGCCTTGATGTCGAAGGCCCAGGCGACGTCCTGCGGGCGCTCGGCCTCGAAGGCCTCGGTGCGGGCGACGAGGTCGGCCACCTCCGCCGGGTCCAGCACCGGAATGCCCGACACGTAGCCGTCGTCGCGGAATCCCTGGATCTGCGCGTCGCTCAGCAGCTTGCCCATCATGCCTCCAAGAAAGGGAAGAAGCCGCACCGCTCCCGTTCGGATCAGGCGGCGCGGGGGACTGTCCGTTCGCCGGACGGGCGGCGGGACAGCCACAGGAACCGGGTGAAGAGAAGGGCGGTCGCCAGCAGGCTGGCGGCACCGATGGCCAGCACGAGGCCGTAGGCGCCGAACCCGGCCGGAAGGCACAGCAGATGGCCGGCCGGCACCATGACGACGACGTAGCACAGCAGGTGGCTGGCGGTCGGCAGCCAGGTCTCGCCATAGCCGCGCAGCGCGTTGGCGATCAGGCGCTGCATGCCGTCCACCAGATGGACCGGCCCCATCAGCACGATCAGCGGGACGGCCGCCGCCGCCAGGGCGGGGTCGGCGGTGTAGAGAGCCAGCACGCCGCCGGGCCATGCCACCAGGACCATGGCGACGGCGAGTGCCACGGCGCCGAAGACGGCGAACCCCATCCAGGCGGCGTCGGCCATCGCCGCCGGGTCGTCCCGGCCGCGCGCCTGGGCCACCCGCACCGTCGTGGCGCCGCCGATGCCGACGGCGATCATGAACAGCAGCATGTTGACGTTGATGGCGATGGTGTAGGCCGCCAGATCCCTCGCCCCGGCCCAGCCGGCGAAGAGGGTCATGACGGCGAAGGACCCGCTTTCGAGGCCCATGCTCATCCCCTCGGCCAAGCCCAGCCGCCGCTGCCGCCGGCCCGCCGCCCAGGCGTGGTCGGACCGGGCGGCGCGCCCGAGCGCCCGCCGTTCCGGCAGCCACCACAGGATGGTGGCGACCGCCGCCAGGGCGATGCCGATCCGCACCGCAAGCGTCCCGAACGCCGCGCCTTCCGCCCCCAGTGCCGGGAGTCCGGCAAAGCCGAACACCAGCACCGCGTCCAGCGCCAGGTTGGCGAGGTTCGCCCCCGCCATGATCCAGACCGCCGCGGCAGGGCGGCCGAGGCCTTCCAGAAGCATGACGCTGGCGACGTAGACCAGCATCGGCGGCAGCGAGCCGGCGAGGATCATCGCGATCCGTCCCGCCTGCTCCGCCAGCGCGGCCGGCAGGCCGGTGGCGAGGAAAAGCTCCGGCGCCCACGCCGTCAGCCCGACGCTGGCCAGCCCGATGACGAACGCGTAGGCCAGGGACCGCCGCCAGATCGCTCCCGCCTCGTCGAGCCGGCCGCGCCCCACGGCGGCCGAGATCTCGACCATCCCGCCCATCAGCAGGCCGAGCCCGATGATCTGCAGGGTCTGCACCATGCTGGAGCCGAAGGCGAAGCCGGCCAGCGCGTCCGTGCCGTAATGGCCGACCATCATGCTGTCGACGGCGAGCATGGCGGTCTGGCCCACGCGCGATGCGCTGATCGGCAGGGCCAGCCGAACCAGCCCGGCCAGGGCATCAAGGCGCCGGCCCTCCCCTCCTGGCTCAGGCGACGTAATCGGGAGCCTCCCGCAGCAGCACCCGCTCCAGTGCCGCGAAGTGGTAGTCGGCCTCGAAGGCGGCCAACTCCACGAACTGACGGGCGGTGTGCTCCGCGGCGGCGGCCGGGATGTCCTTCAGCGGCCGGCCGGTCGATTCGGCGACGACCTGCAACTGGCAGGCACGCTCCAGGAAATACAGGTCGTGGAACGCCTCGGCGACGCTGCGGCCATGCACGACGACGCCGTGATGGGCGAGGAAGACGATGTCCTTGCCCTGCGTGCCGGAGGAGATGCGCCCGCCCTCCGCCGCGTCCATGGCGAGGCCGTTGTAGCTGTCGTCGTAGGCGACGCGGTTCCAGAAGCGCAGCGTATTCTGGTGGCAGAAGCGCAGCTCGCCGCCCTCCACGCAGGTCAGCGCCGTCGCGTGCAGCATGTGGGTGTGCAGGATGCACAGCGCGTCGGGCCGCGCCCGGTGCCCCTCGGTATGGATGAACAGGGCAGTCGGCTCCACCGTGCCCTGGCCTTCCAGGATGCGGCCGTCGCCGTCGCACAGCAGCAGGCGGCTGGCGGTGATCTCCGACCAGTGCACGCCCATGGGGTTGATCAGGTACCGCTCCTCCGCGCCGGGCAGCCGCACGCTGAAATGGTTGCAGACGCCCTCGTTCAGGCCGAAGCGCTCCGCCAACCGCAGCGCCGCTGCCAGTTGTCGCCGCAATGTTGAAATCGCCGACATGTCCCTGCCCCTGGAATTGTCCGTCGTTGGCAAGCTTATGTCAGTAAATCAGGAAGTTCAACGTCACTGATATTCATGATTTTGAAAGCGCGATTTGAAAGCGGTCAAACTACTTGGCGCCATCATCATGCTATCCTGTTCACGACGCCGACACCAAGAATTCCAAGGAGAGCTTTGATGGCTGGTCTTTCCGAATTCGAATACAAGCATCTCGTGGTGGAACCGGTCGGTCCCGGCTATGGCGCCGTGGTGACCAACCTGGACCTGAGCCGGCCTCAGCCGGATGCGGTCTGGCAGGAGGTCGACCGCGCCTACCTCGACCACCGGGTGATCGTGTTCCGTGACCAGCATCTGGAGCCGGAGCAGATCGTCGCCTGCAGCCGGCGCTTCGGCCACACCGAGACGCACATCGATTCCAGCCATCTGCTCGACGGTCACCCCGAGATCATCATGATCGGCAACCTGAAGGTCGGCGGCGTGATGAAGTCCCTGTTCGTGAACGCGCGGGAGGAGTGGCACTTCGACTACTCCTATATGCCGGTGCCGTCGGTCGGCGCGTTGTTCTATGCGGTGGAGGTGCCGCCGGAGGGCGGCGACACGCTGTTCGCCGATTCCACCGCTGCCTTCGAAGCCCTGCCGGACGAGGACAAGGACCAGCTGCGCGGGTTGACCGCCGTGCATTCCTGGGACCATCTGCACCGCCAGCTCGAAGCCATGGACCCGACGCGCAAGCCGCTGTCCGACGCGGCGCGGGCCAAATATCCGCCGGTGCGCCAGCCGCTCGTCCACCGCCATCCGCGGACCGGCCGTGAGTCCCTCTGGCTCTGCCCGCAGGTGATCGTCGAGATCGAGGGCATGGCGCGGGAAGACGGCGTCGCCCTGCTGGACCGGCTGAAGACCCATGTCACCGCACCGTCCTACCTGTACCGCCACGCGTGGCGGAAGAACGACCTGGTCGTCTGGGACAACCGCGCCGTCCTCCACACCGCGACCGTGTTCGACTATGAACGGTACTTGCGGCTGCTCTACCGCACGACCATCCTCGCCGACGCCCCGGCCGTGGCGGCCTGAGGGAGGCCCCCAGGGCGACCGGCGCGCGGCTCAATAGCCGCGCGCCGGGTCCACGAGGTTCAGGAGCGGCTTGCCGGCCATCGCCCGATCGAAATTCTCGATCACGATGGGGGCGGCGCTACCCGGGGCGATGCCGCCGGCGACATGCGGCGTCACCAGGATCTCCGGCAGGTCGTAGAAGGGGTGGTCGGCAGGCGCCGGCTCCTGCGACAGGACATCCAGCGTCGCCCCGGCGATGTGCCCGGCGCGGACCAGCGCCGCCAGATCGGCCTCCACCAGATGGCCGCCGCGGCCCATGTTGACGATGACGCTGCCGGGAGGCATGGCGCCCATCGTCTCCCGGTTCAGGATGCCGGCAGTGTGCTCCGTCAGGGCCAGCACGCAGACGAAGGCCCGTGCCGAAGCCAGGAAGGCCGGAAATTCGTCCGGCCCGGCGAACAGCGTGATTCCATCGAGAGGGCGGGGCGACCGCGACCAGCCCGACACCGGAAAGCCGAGCGTCCGGAGACGCTGGGCGATTGCCCCGCCGAGGACGCCGAGACCCAGGATCCCGACCGGGAAGTCGGCCTTCGCCGGTGGGGCCTCATATGCCCAGCGGCGTGCGCGGGTCTGCCGTTCGAAGCGGTCGAAGCCGCGGAAATGGCGGTAGACGGCCGTCACCGCGTAATCGACCATCGTCTCGGTGAGATGCGGGTCGATCAAGCGGGCGAGCGGCACGCCCGGCGGCAGGGTGCCGAGGTCGAGCTGGTTGATGCCGGCCCCCAGCGATTGGATGCCTTTCAGGTTGCGGTAGGGGCCGAGCCCGCCCGGCGGCGGTTTCCACAGCAGGGCGAAGTCGAAGGCCTCCGGCTCGGCCGCCGCGCGCCAGTCGACCAGCTCCAGGTCCGGGCGCAGCGCACGCAGCGCCGCCGCCCAGGCGGCCGGATCGTCGATGTCGCTCGAAAACAGGATCTTCCCAGCCATCGTCCCCTTCCTTTTTCTGACGATCCCGCCCGTCGCGATGGGCCGGGATTTCCCACAGGGTCGCAGGTCGGGCGAGCCCGCAGGTTACGAAACGTTCAAAGCTGCTTTTGACCGCCGGAATGCGCAGGCCTGATGCCGATGCACAAAACTTGACCAGTCATGGGACCGCCGGATGGTTGCCACCGGATTGTCAGGGCCGGATTGTCAGGGCCGGCCGCTCCAGAACAGCGCGGCGAGCCGGGCCGCCTGGTCGGGGTCGCCCGCCTCCACCGCGCGACGGAAGGTCTGGTAGGCGGTCTCGTCCCCGTCGCCGATGACACGGCGCAGGATCGTCGACAGGACGGTCCGGCCGCTGAAAAGGGACCGACCGCCGCGAAGCGCACCCATCATGCCCGGCCTCCACAGATCATGTCTGGCAAAGTCCCGCGCAAATCCCGTGCCGGGGCTTGGCTCCGTTCGATGGGCTATACCGGATGGTCAGGTCGCCGCTGCCTGCTTCCTGATCTCCTGCAGGAAGGACTGCACCAGCGGGCGCTGGGCGTCGCTGCTGCGCGTCGCCGCGAAATGCTGGGAGGCGAAGGTGTAGACGGTCGGCTTCAGCGCGCGCATGTCGCCGCGACCTGCCCAGAAATCGCCGATGTGGCGGGGCAGGAAGCCGATGAAGCCGCCGGACAGGATCATCATGACCTGTGCCTCCATGTGCATCACGGTGCCCGACGGGCGCGGGTGGTCGGTGCGGTAGAGATCGTCGAAATGCCGGTAGCCGCGCACCGAGAAGGAAGCCTCCTCGATGGCGGTGCGGTCGATGCGGGCTTCGGGCAGGGTGAACAGCGGATGCTGCCGGCCGCAATAGAGCGCGTGCGGCTCGCGGTAGATCGGCACGTAGGTGAGCCCGGGAACCTTCTGCGACATCGGGCCGATGACGAGGTCCCGCACGCCGTCGGTGACGGCGCTTTCCAGCTCCGCCGGGGTGCCCTGGACGAGGTCGATGAAGACGTCGGGGGCATAGGCGCGGTAGCGCCCCAGCGCATGGTGGATGCCGAGCGCCGGGGAGGTGACGACACCGTCGACGATGCCGATGCGCAGCCGCCCGGTCAGCTTGCCGCGATTGTGGCCGATGCGTGCGTGGAAGGCATCGATCTCCGCGAACAGCCGCTTGGCGGCGTCATAGGTCGCCTCCCCGAACTCGGTCAGCCGGAAGCCGCGGCGTCCGCGCTCGCACAGCGGTTCGCCGAGCTTGCGCTCCAGCGCCGCCAGATGGGTGCTGAGCGTCGACTGCGACAGGTTGAGCGCGATCTGGGCGTCGGCGAAGCCGCCGGAGTCGGCCAGCGTCACGAAGACGCGCAGCAGGCGCAGATCGATGTTGTCGAGCCGTCTCATGGAGCCCCCGGTCGCGGATATATCGGCAGCTTTCGATGTATCCGTTCATTAAAAAAGATTTTTGCCGATGTAAGCGCCAGCGATGATGAGGGCAAGCGTGCTCCAACGAAAAGGGTCCACCGATGCTGCCGATCCGTCGCCTTGCCGCCGCCGCCCTGCTTTTCACCAGCGTTTCCACGCCGGCCCTGGCCGCCGACAGCATCCGCGCGCTCGCCCCCACATGGCCCGGCTTCGCGCCGGTCTTCGTCGCCATGGACAAGGGCTATTTCAAGGAGCTCGGCCTGACCGTCGACATGAGGTTCGAGGACGACCGCGCCAATGTCATGGCGGCGATGGCGCGCGGTGACATCGAGGTCGACATGCGCACGGTCGGCGAACACCAGGGCCGGCCGCGCGATGCCGCCACGCCCGGCGTGATCATCGGGACGATCGACAAGTCGGTCGGTGGCGACGGCGTGATCGCGGACGGCTCAGTCGCCTCGGTCCGCGACCTGCATGGCAAGACCATCGCGGTCGAGCCGAACATCCCCGCCCGCCTGCTGCTGCAGATGGCGCTCAAGAAGGACGGGATGTCCCTGAACGACCTGAAGATCAAGGAGATCGCGACCGCCGATACCGTCGCCGTCTTCGCCGACACCGGCATCGCCGCCGTCGGCACCTACCAGCCCTTCCTGTCGCAGGCCATCACCGCGACGCCCGCGCGCAAGGGCAAAATCCTGCTGTCCTCCAAGGACTCCGACATCATCATCGACGTGATCACCGCCCGCCAGGACGACATCAAAAAGAATCCGAAGAAGTACCAGAACTTCCTGACCGGCATCTACCGGGCGATCGCCTACTACCAGGCGGACCCCGCCGGCTTCATCAAGCTCGCCGCTCCCCACTACAATCTGAGCGAGGCGGAGGTGAAGGAGGTGATCGACACCAGCCTTCTCTACACGCCGCTCGACGAGGTCAAGGCGCTGATCGGCGCCCCCGGCAAGCCCGGCGGGCTGTACGGGGTCTTCGACACCGTCATGCAGCTGAACATCGAGAACGGCGCAGCCGACGCCAAGCTGCCCGCTGCCGGCCAGATCGACCCATCAGTGATCGCAGGCGTGACGGCGGCGAAGCCGTGATGCCGGACGGTGCCATCCAGCCGGGAGCCGCCATGAGCGAGGCCCCTCCGTCCATGGCGGCCAATCCGGCCGGCAGGTCCGCCCCGGCGCCGCGCCGGACATCCCGTCCATCGTCTCTCTGGGCCTTCCGCGGCGCCTTGTCGCGGCGGATGCAGGCCGCGGTCGGCGTCGGCACCAGCCTGCTCCTCCTGCTGGCATGGGAGGCGGCGGCGCGGGCCGGGTTGGTCAACAGCACCTTCCTGCCGTCGCCGGTGGCGGTGCTGAACGCCATGCTCCTGATGGTGCAGAAGCAGAACCTGCTGTGGCACGCCGGGGTCTCGACCCTGCGCGTCTGGACGGCCTTCGCCCTCGCCGCCGCGATGGCCGTCCCCGTCGGCATCCTGATGAGCAGCTACCGCGTGGTGGGCGCGGCGCTGGAGCCGATCATCGACTTCATCCGCTACCTGCCGGTGCCGGCGCTGGTGCCGCTGTCGATCATCTGGTTCGGCGTCGGGGAAAGCACCAAGCTCTACCTGCTCTGGCTCGGCACCTTCTTCCAGCTCGTGCTGCTGGTCGCCGACGACATGCGGCGGGTGCCCCAGGAATATGTCGAGATCGCCTACACGCTGGGCGCCAGGACGCCGCAGGTTCTGCGCGACGTCGCCTTCCGCGCCATGCTTCCCGGGCTGGTGGACAATTTGCGCATCACGCTCGGCTGGTGCTGGACCTACCTGATCATCGCCGAGATCGTCGCGGCGGACAGCGGCATCGGCTTCGTCATCTGGACGGCCCGCCGTTACATGAAGACGCCCGAGGTCATGGCCGGCGTGGTGGTGATCGGGATCATCGGGCTGGTGACCGACCAGCTTCTGCGCGCCGCCCACCGCCGCGCCTTCCGCTATCTCTGAGGGCCATTTCCCATGACCGAGCCCTATCTCGCCTTCGATGGCGTCACCAAGCGTTTCGGCGCGCTGGACGTGGTCGGCCAGCCCTTTGACCTGACCGTCGCCCGCAACGAGTTCATCGTCTTCCTGGGGCCTTCCGGCTGCGGCAAGACCACGCTGATGCGCATGGTCGGCGGCCTCGACACGCCGACGGGCGGCGACATCCGGCTGGAGGGCGTGCCGGTCGGCGGTCCCGACCACCGGCGCGGCATGGTCTTCCAGTCCTATTCCTCCTTCCCCTGGCTGACCGTGGCGGAGAATGTGCTGTTCGGCATGCGCTACCGCACCGACCTGACCGAGCAGCAGAAACGCGCCCGCCGCGACCATTACCTGGACCTCGTCGGGCTCTACGAGTTCTCCGACGCCTATCCGAACAAGGTGTCGGGCGGCATGCGCCAGCGCGTGGCGATCGCCCGCACGCTGGCCGCGGGGTCCGAGGTGCTGCTGATGGACGAACCCTTCGGCGCGCTCGACGCCCAGCGCCGCGAGAAGCTGCAGGTGGAGCTGCGCGGCATCCAGCGGCGCGACACCAAGACGGTGGTCTTCGTCACCCACGACGTCGAGGAGGCGGTGTTCCTGGCCGACCGGGTCATCGTCTTCTCCAAGCGGCCGGCCCGGCTGGTCGCCGACATCGACGTGACCGCGCAGCTCGGTGCCGAACGGCCGCTGGAACTGCGCGACAGTCCGGAGTTCTTCCGGCTGCGCAACGCGGTGCTGAAGCTGCTGCGCGAAGCGGCGGGAGACGACGAATGACGCATATCGATTTCACCGGACGGCGGGTGCTGGTCACCGGAGCCAGCCGCGGCATCGGCTTCGGCATCGCCCAGGCCTTCGCCGAGGCCGGCGCCGACCTGCATCTCGCGGCGGAGAATGACGGCATCCACGCGGCTGCCGCGACATTGGGGGCCGCGGCCCATCAGGTGGACATCACGGACGCCGCCGCGGTTGGGGGGATGGCCGGCCGGATCGGCGCGGTGGACGTGCTGGTCAACAACGCCGGTCTGGAGCTGATGACACCGCTCGACGACGCCAGCGCCGGCAACGAGGCGGCCTTCCGCCGCATCCTGGAGATCAACGTGGTCGGCACCTTCCTGGTCACCCGCGCGGTGGCGCCGGGAATGGGCTCAGGCGCGAGCGTCGTCAACACCGCGTCCGTCTGGGGCCGCGTGGCCGAACCGCTGTTCGCCGCCTATGTGGCGTCCAAGCACGCGGTGATCGGCCTGACCAAGAGCTGGGCGAAGGAGCTCGGGCCGCGCGGCATCCGGGTCAACGCGGTGTGCCCCGGCTGGGTCAGGACGGAGGCGTCGATGCGCTCGCTCGGCCGGATGGCGGAACGGGCGGGGCGGGCGGAGGCGGAATTGCTAGCGGACATCGTCGCCGTGCAGGCGCTTCCCGGTTTGATGGAGCCGGCCGACGTCGCCGGGCCGTACCTGTTCCTGGCCTCCGGCCTCGCCGGCAACATCACCGGACAGAGCATCGGGGCGGATCGTGGAGAAGTGCCATGGTGACGGGATTGGAGGGGCGCCGCGCGCTGGTCACCGGCGCGGCGAGCGGGATCGGCCGTGCCGCACGGGCGGCGCTCGCCGCCGCGGGGGCGTGGGTGGTCGGGCTCGACCGCGCCGCGGCGCCGGACGGCGATGCCGACTGGGTGGTCTGCGACCTCACCGAGGAGACGCAGGTCGTCGCGGCGGTGGCGACGGCGGTGGACCGGCTGGGCGGTCTGGACGTGCTGGTCAATTGCGCCGGCATCGAGATCGACGCGCCGCTGGCGGCCATCGACATCGCCGGCATGGACCGCATGTACGCCGTCAACATCCGCGGGCCGATCCTGGTCGCGCGGGAGGCGCTGAAGGCGATGGGCGAAGGCGGGCGCATCATCAACGTCGCTTCCGAACTCGCCTATCTCGGCCGCCGGGGAGCCTCGGGGTACTGTGCGACCAAGGGCGCCATGCTGTCGCTGACCCGGTCCTGGGCGCGGGAACTGGCGCCCGGCATCCTGGTCAACGCGGTGGCGCCCGGCCCAATCGACACGCCGCTCCTGGGCTATGGGCGCATGACCGACGCGCAGCGGGCGGTCGAGACGGACAACCCCATGGGCCGGATCGGCCGTCCGGAGGAGGTCGCCGCGGCGATCGTCTTCCTGGCCTCCCCGGCCGCGAGCTTCACAACCGGGCAATGCCTCAGCGTCGATGGCGGCGCGGCGATGCACTGAAAGGATCTGGAACCCATGGTCGACAGCGTCTTCATGGCCGAGCTGAGCTGGCCGGAGTTTGCCGCCAAGGTGAAGGAAGGCGTCATCGTCTTCCTGCCGCTGGGCGCCACCGAACAGCACGGGCCGCACATGGCGATGAATGTGGACGTCGTGCTGCCCACCGCCGTCTGCGAGCGGGTGGCGCGCAACGTCGGCGGCATCGTCGCCCCGCCCGTCCCCTACGGCTACAAGTCGCAGCCGCGCTCCGGCGGCGGCGAAGGCTTCCCCGGCACCACCAGCCTCGACGCCCACACCTTTTCCTTGGTGGTGCGCGACGTCATCCGCAGCCTGGGCCATGACGGGGTGCGCAATCTCGTCGTGGTGATCGGCCATTTCGAGAACGCCTGGCCGTCGGTCGAGGGGGTGCATCTGGCCCTGCGCGAGCTGCGGCGCGACGGCATCGACGACATGCAGGTGATGCGCCTGGAATATTGGGACTTCGTCGGCCGCGACACGCTGGACACGCTGTTCCCGGACGGATTCCCGGGAACCGATCTGGAGCACGCCAGTTTGCTGGAGACGTCGCTGATGCTTCTCCTGCGTCCGGAGTTGGTGGATATGAGCAAGGTGCCCACGGACGGCCCGGCGCGCTTCCCGACCTACGACCGCTACCCGGTGCCGGAGGGCTTCGTCCCGGCTTCCGGCGTCCTGGCCCGTGCGCAAGGCGCATCGGCCGAAAAGGGCCGGCTTCTTCTGGACGACCATGTCGCCCGCATCACCAAGGCGGTCGCGTCGGAATTCGGCCGGCCGGAAACCGGAGTTTGACCGCAGAATGACCGAGCAGAAATTCCAGCCCCTCGATTCCGGCATCGTTCCCCGCTTCGCCGGGCTGCCGACCTTCATGCGGCTTCCCGTCGCGCGGCCGGAGGAGGTCGATGTCGCACTGGTCGGCGTGCCCTTCGACGGCGGGACGACGAACCGTCCGGGCACCCGGCACGGGCCGCGCGAGGTCCGCAACCAGTCGAGTCTGGTGCGCCGCGTCCATCACGTCACCGGGGTGTCCCCGTTCGATCTCGTCCGTGTCGCCGACTGCGGCGACGCCCCGATCAATCCGCTGGATCTCAATGAAAGCCTGGAGAGCATCGGCGGCTTCTTCGATGGCATCCGCCGGGCTGGTGCGGCGCCCCTGACGGTCGGCGGCGACCATCTGATCACGCTGCCCATCCTGCGCGGGCTGGTGACGGACGGTCCGGTCGGCCTGATCCACTTCGATGCCCATTCCGACACCTACGACAACTTCTTCGGCAACCGCTACAACCACGGCACGCCCTTCCGGCGAGCGGTGGAGGAGGGGTTGCTCGATCCAAAGCGCATGGTCCAGATCGGCCTGCGCGGCGCGATCTCCGACGCGTCCAATTATGACTTCGCGCGGGCGGCCGGTATCCGCCTGATCTTCATCGAGGAGTTCATCGAACGCGGTCCCGAGGATGTCATGGCCGAAGCGCGGGCGATCGTCGGCGACCAGGCGACCTACCTGACCTTCGACATCGATGTCCTAGATCCCTCCTTCGCCCCCGGCACCGGCACGCCGGAGATCGGCGGCATGTCGACGCGGGAGGCGCAGGCCATGCTCCGCCTCGCGCGTGGCCTGAACCTGATCGGCGCCGATCTGGTCGAGGTCTCGCCCCCCTTCGATCCATCCGGCTTGACGGCGATCACCGCATCGACGCTGCTCTTCGAGTTGCTGTGCATTCTTGCCGATTCCGTTGCAAGGCGGGATGGGCGAGGCTGATCTCGGTCCGGCACGGCCACAGGACTTTGTCGCAGCGGGGGAATTTCGGTCACCGGTTACCTTTCCCGGCCTTCTGATTACACGATGCGGATGGTGTCCGGGCAGCCGAGGTCGGCTGTCCACCTCAAGGCCCGGCCGCCGGTCAGAGCGTGAGCAACTCCGCATTCGCCGCGCTCGTCACGGCGTCCGAGCCCATCTCGTCGATCGCGCATCAAAGCGCCGCTGGAGTTGGTGATGGCGATGTTGCGGCCGAATCATCCCGACGGATGGTGCTTGAGTTCGAGGCCGTGCCAATAGACGGCGAAACGCCGGCGCGGCATGGGAGGCCCCTCGTCCATGGGACCGAGGAGCAGCTTGAGGCTGGGGAGGCGGTCGAATACGCCGCCGAACAGCCGCCGTGGGGCGTGGCCTCCGGTTCCAACGCGCCAACCCCACACCGCGCCGCTCGGTTCGCGATGCCAGGCATAGGCGGTGCGACCGAAGACGGATCGCTGGGCTGCAGGCCATTGCCTGCAGCACTCCGCCCCCGGTTGGCTGCCACCGATGACTATTGAAAAAGGCATCGAGACCGGGACTGGAACTCAACCCCGCTTGGACTGCGCAAGAGTTGACGGCCTGTTTTCGATGCGATCTTCACGATTTCGTTGGCGCCTCCGTTCGCCACGCGTCCGGCTCGGGATTCCGAACCGACCCTGCTCTGTGACGCCGCCTACGTTCCTTTTCCGGGCAAGCTGCTGAAGAGGCAGAGCCGGATCCCATGCCTGTTGGTGGCCGATAAGTTGAAGTCACATTGCGGCCAAGCGGGACGTCATTCCGAGTGTGCAGCACCGTCAGCACAAGGGGATCAGCAAACGGCCCGATAACGTGGACCAACAAACCCGATGAGATCGTGTCCCTGGCCGTTCTTGGCCAAGCCGCGCCCTTCCGAACCGCGAGGGCCGGAAAGTTGACGGTGCTGCAAGATCGCCTGCCGCGGTCCGGCCTCAATACAGCCCGCGGACGGACGTCATTTTCGGCGGCACGTCGCCTTCAAATAGATAGAGGTAGGCGCAAGGCAGGCATTGCGATGGCGCATGGCTGGTATGCGGCAAATTGACGCTGCGTTGATTTGACACGGCGGCGACGCAGGGCGCAGCATATTCCTTAGAAAGACGCTGTATTCTATTAGAATACATTTTCTCGTCCTCTAGGTCAAGCGCGGCGCAAAGCAGCCGTCAGTCGAAACAGGTGAGATAGGGCGTAACCCATTCATGCCATTCAGGACATCGCGATAAGGGGCGGATGGCCTGCGGTGCTGTGACCATCATGAACGGCAAACCCATAGGTGTGCCGCAGCCCCAGGCTGCGGCCATCGCCAGGGAATGTTCCGTCGCACAGGAGGGGCTATGAGCAAAGACGTCGAAAAGGCCGGCGACGAGTGCGCGCCGCAGGGCTGGTCCCGCCGTTCGGTCATCAAGGCGGCGGCCGGCACCGCGGGTGCGCTTGCGATGCCGGCCATCGTCCGCACTGCGCGGGCGGCGGAAGTCCTCTACGTGAATACCTGGGGCGGTACTTGGGAAAAAGCCGCGGCGAAGCATCTGTTCGAGCCGTTCACCCGGGAAACCGGGGTGGAGATCCGCACCGTGTCGCCGGTGTCCTTCGCCAAACTGGCGGCACAGGTCCGTACGGGTGTCTATGAATTCGACGTGACGACACTGGGCGGCGGCGACATCGTCCGTGCCAACGCCGCCAAAATCATCGATGCCGTGGCGGGCAGTCCGCTGGGCGCGAACGGGCCGTGGAAAGACGCCGTGTTCGAGAACGGCGTCGCTTCGCACGCCTTCTCCACCATCATCGCCTACCGCACCGACCGCTTTCCCAAGGGCGGGCCGCAGACCTGGGCCGATTTCTGGAACCGGCAAGACTTCCCGGGATCGCG
The DNA here is from genome assembly GCF_016595245.1 of Azospirillum endophyticum. GTDB lineage: Bacteria > Pseudomonadota > Alphaproteobacteria > Azospirillales > Azospirillaceae > Azospirillum > Azospirillum endophyticum. The sequence continues at coordinate 48,214 of NZ_JAENHM010000064.1, read as the reverse complement.
CTGCCTGCAGCGCTATTGCGCCCGCGTCTTGCCGCTGGCCCTGCTGGCCGACGGGGTGCCGCAGGACAAGCTCTATCCGCTCGACACCGAACGCGCCTTCCGTGCGCTCGAACGGATCAAGCCGGACCTGCGGGTCTGGTGGACCCAGGGCCAGCAGTCGCAGCAGCTTTTGCGCGACGGCGAAGTGGACATGGTCGGCATCTGGCATTCCCGCGCGTTGGAACTGATCGACCAGGGCCACCCGGTCGGCATCTCCTGGAAACAGGCGGAGATCGACCGCGCCTATTGGGTGGTGTCCAAAGACACGCCGCGTCGCGAGATCGCCTGGAAGTTCATCCAGAGCGCCGTCCAGCCGGAACGGCTGGCCGGCTTCTGTCGCGAGGCACTGTACGGTCCGCTCAACCCGGCCGCCTTCGAGTTCATCCCGAAGGAGGAAGCCGACCGCATGCCGACCGGACCGCGCAACTATCCCCTGGCCTTCGAGCAGAACGTCGAGGATTTCGGCGGCAACCTGCAAAAGGTGACCCAGCGGTTCGAGCAGTGGCTGGCGAGTTGAACGACGCCTGCCGACCGGTTCCCGCTGGCCGGTTCCAGCCGACCGCCTCCCGCTGTATCCGCGAAGGGAGATGCCTGTGATTCCCACCGCTCTCCGGGGAGCGTCGAAGCCCTGGCTTCTTCTGCTTCCGCTGGCCCTGTTCCTCTGCACCTTCTTCCTGGTCCCGCTCGGCCAAGTCGCGATGATGAGCGTGACCGAGCCCGAACCGGGCTTCGGCAACTACGCCCATCTTGCAGGCGACGCGCTCTACCTGCAGGTCTTCCTCAACACCTTCCTGACGGCGTTCGGGGTGGCGGTCGGTTGCCTGCTGCTGGGATACCCGCTGGCTTACCTGATGGCGCAGTCGTCGCCGCGCGTTGCGGCGCTGCTGATGCTGCTGGTCACCATGAGCTTCTGGACGAGCTTCCTGGTCCGCACCTACGCCTGGATGGTGCTGCTGGGCAACAACGGCCCCTTGACCGCACTGCTGGGCTTCCTTGGCTGGGATCCACCACCCCACCTGCTGTTCACCCGCTTCAGCTCCACCCTCGCGATGGTGCACATCCTCATTCCCTATATGGTGATGAGCCTCTATTCGGTGATGAAACGCATCGATCCCGCCCTGCTGCGGGCGGCCGAAAGCCTGGGCGCGAAGCCTTGGGGGGTGTTCCGTCAGGTCTATCTGCCGCTGAGCGCGCCCGGCATGGTCAACGGCGCCACGCTGGTGTTCATGATCTGCCTTGGCTTCTACGTCACGCCGGTGCTGCTGGGCAGCCCGCAGGAGCAGATGGTCGCCGGCCTGATCGGCACGCAGATCGAAGAATTCCTGGATTTCGGCCAGGCCTCCGCCATGGCCATGGTCCTGCTCGCCAGCACGCTGATCGTGCTCGCCGTCTATCACCGCCGCTTCGGCCTCGACCGGTTGTGGGGATGACCATGAGGCTCCTGCCCCGCCTGATCGGCTTCCTCGTCGCCGCCTTCATCGCCGCTCCGCTGCTCATCGTCGTGCCGATGTCCTTCAGCACGGCACCGTCGCTGGAGTTCCCGCCGCCCGGCTATTGGCTCGGCTACTACGCCGCCTATTTCTCCGACGAGCGCTGGACGCAGCCGACCATCAACAGCCTGATCATCGCCTTCGGGACGATGCTGCTGACCATGCTGCTGGTCACCCCGGCGACCTTCGCGGTGGTGCGCCACCGCTTCCTCGGCCGCGGGATCGCCAACCTGATGCTGACCATGCCGATGGCGATGCCGCACATCGTGCTGGCCATCGGCTACTACTCCTATCTCGGCGACCTGCGGCTGACGCAGACGCACATCGGGGTGATCATCGCCCACACCGCGCTGTCGGTCCCCGTCGCCTTCCTGATCCTGTCGGCCAACCTGAAGGGGTTCGACCGCAACCTGGAGCGCGCGGCCATGAGCCTGGGCGCCACCCCGTTGCGGACCTTCTGGCACGTCACGTTGCCGGTACTGCGTCCGGGCTTCGCGATCAGCGCGCTGTTCGCCTTCATCCAGTCCTTCGACGAGACGGTCGTCGCTCTCTTCATCTCCGGACGCGAAAGCGAGACCCTGCCGCGCAAGATGTTCGAGAGCATCCGCATGCAGGCCGACCCGGTCATCTCGGTCGTGTCCACCCTGTTGTTCGCCGCCGTGGTGCTGGCGATCCTGATGCCGGTGCTGTGGAAGGCAGTGCAGAGCCGCCGCTCCCGCAGCGGCTCCGGCTCGGCCGCCCGCGGCAACGGCCCGGCGATCACCGGCACCGCGCCATCCGACACCAACCCCTGCGCGCCGGCTCGCGTGCAGCTGGAGGCTTGAGGCCGAACCATGCCCGATCCCTACCTTCAGGTTTCCGCCCTGACCAAATCCTACGGCAGCGTCACGGCGCTCGGCGGCGTGTCGCTCGACGTGGAAAAAGGCGAATTCGTCACGTTCCTCGGGCCCAGCGGCTCGGGCAAGACCACGACGCTGATGATCATCGCCGGGTTCGAGACGGCGACGTCCGGCACCGTCAAGGTCGGCGGCCGCTCGCTCAGCAACATCCCGCCGCACGCCCGCAACATCGGCATCGTCTTCCAGAACTACGCCTTGTTCCCGCACAAGACGGCACTGCAGAACATCATGTTCCCGCTGAACATGCGCGGCGTCCCGGCGGCGGAAGCCGAGCGCAGGGCGCGCGCCATGCTGGATCTGGTGGGCCTGTCCGATTACGGCGGACGCTGGCCCAAGGACATGTCCGGCGGCCAGCAGCAGCGCATCGCGCTGGCCCGCGCGCTGGTGTTCGAGCCGTCGCTCCTGCTGCTGGACGAGCCGCTGGGCGCACTCGACAAGAACATGCGCGAGCAGATGCAGATCGAGATCAAACGCATCCAGAAGAGCCTGGGCGTGACCACGATCTTCGTCACGCACGACCAGTCCGAAGCGATGACCATGTCCGACCGCATCGCCGTGTTCGAACAGGGCCGCATCGACCAGATCGGTACCCCGCAGGAAGTCTACCGCCGCCCCAGCACCCCCTTCGTCGCCCGCTTCGTCGGCGACAGCAACCTGTTGCCCGGAATCGTGCTGGATCCCGAGGACGGGCTGGTCAGGACCGAGCATTTCGGCCTGCTGCGCCTGCAGGATCGGCTGCCGTCGGCGATCGGGGCAAAAGTGACGCTGATGCTGCGGCCCGAATCGATCCATGTCGCGGAACCCGACGCCCGCGGCGCGGCGGACCGGCCGAACCGTGCGGAGGTGAACGTCCACACGATCGTGCCCTACGGTGAAAGCACGTTGCTGATCGGACGCTCCGGCGGCGCCGACCTGCGCATCCGCTTGCGGGCGCAGGAAGCGGACGGCATCGGCAGCGGCACCTCGCTCGACGTGCTCTGGCCGGCTTCGGCCGTGCACGCCATCCCGGCGGCATGACGATGGCTCACGGAACATCCGGGAATACGCCCTACACCGGCGCCGACGCGCTGTGCGACACGCTGCTGGCCGGCGGGGTGGATGTCTGCTTCGCCAATCCCGGCACGTCGGAGATGCATTTCGTCGCCGCTCTCGACCGCCGGCCGCGCATGCGCTGCGTCCTCGGCCTGTTCGAGGGGGTGGTGACGGGGGCCGCCGACGGCTATGCCCGCATGGCCGACAAGCCGGCCGTCACCCTGCTGCACTGCGGGCCGGGGCTGGCCAACGGGCTGGCCAACCTGCACAACGCGCGGCGCGCGCGGTCCCCCGTCGTCAACGTGGTCGGGGACCATGCCACCTATCATCGCGCCTACGACGCGCCGCTGACCAGCGATGTCGAGGGGCTGGCGCGGCCGATGTCCGACTGGGTGCGCAGCACGGACTCCGCGGCAACGGTCGCGCGGGATGCGGCGGAGGCCATCCGGACCGCCCGCACCGCACCCGGCCGGATCGCCACGCTGATCCTGCCGGCCGATGCGGCCTGGGGGCAAACCTCGTCCGACCTGCCTCCGCTGCCGGCCGCGCCGGCCGCGGAGGTGTCGGAGGACAGGGTGGCAGAGGCTGCGGCGGCGATCCGTTCGCGCCGGCGGACGGTGCTGCTGCTGACCGGCCGGGCCCTTCGTGCGCCGGCGCTCGTGACGGCGGACCGCATCGCCCGGGCCGCCGGGGTCCGGCTGCTCGCGCAGCAGTCGAACGCCCGCATCGAACGCGGCGCCGGCCGCGTGCCGGTGGAGCGCGTTCCCTATCCGCTGGACGGTGCCATCGCCACCTTCCGCGACGTCGAGCAGGTGATCCTCGTCGGCGCCGCGGCACCCGTTGCCTTCTTCGCCTATCCCGGGCGTCCGAGCAGCCTGTTGCCGGACGGGTGCCGTATCCTGACGCTGGCCGAGCCGGAGGCCGACCTGCCCGGCGCGCTGGCCGCGCTGGCCGATGCGCTGGGCATCGGGCCGGGTTCCCATCCGCTGGTCCAGCAGATCGAACGGCCGGCGATGATCGACGGGGCGCTGACCCCGGACTCCATCGCGGCGGCCCTCGGCGCCCTGATGCCGGAGGGGGCCATCCTGTGCGACGAGGCACTGACCTCCGGTCGGCGCCTGTTCGAACTCACCCGCGGTGCGCCGCCTCACGATTTCCTGGCGCTGACCGGCGGATCCATCGGCATTGGATTGCCTCTGGCGACCGGCGCCGCCGTGGCCTGTCCGGATCGCAAGGTCGTCGCGCTGCAGGCCGACGGCAGCGGCATGTACACCGCCCAGGCCCTGTGGACGCAGGCACGGGAGGGACTGGATGTCGTCACCATCGTCTTCGCCAACCGCTCCTACGCCATCCTGCGCAACGAGTACCGCAGCGTCGGCGCCGGGGAACCGGGCCGCAACGCCGACCGCCTGTTCGATCTCGTCGATCCGGTGATCGACTGGACCGGCCTTGCCAAGTCGATGGGGGTGGAGGCGGCACGGGTGGAGGATTCCCGAGCCTTCGCCGACCGGCTGTCGGCAGCCTTTCGCCGGAAGGGACCGTTCCTGATCGAGGCGGTGATATGAAGATCAGGCGCTGGTCCTCCGGAAATCAATGGAATACGCGTATTGGATCGATATGTGAATATTGCGTCGTCGGCATGTGTTCTCAATTTTTCAAAGTAAATATTTGAACAACTCTTCAATAACAAAAACAATATTGACGTCTTCTCTCGTCGCGCTATGATTTTTATAGAATACCGCGTCTCCCAATAGAAGACAGAAACGCTGCAGAGCAGCTTAGGAGCCGTCCGTGAGTGTTCGTCCGCTTTCCTCCGTGCTGAAGACATTTGCCGTCCTCGACATCGTCGCGGCGGCGCCGGAGCCCGTGCGCCTGGCGGACGTGGCCCGGGCGGTCGAGGAGGCCCGGGCGGCGACGCACCAGCGCCTGCAGACCCTGGTCGAAGCCGGATGGGTCGAGCAGACGGAGGATGGGCGCTACCGCCTTGCCCTGCGCATCGTCGCCCACGCGGCCATGGCCATGGAACAGGCGAACCTGGGTGCCCGGCTGGCCGACATCCTGCACGACATGGTCGCCGAAAGCGGAGAAACCGCCTCCATGGCCGTGCTCGACGGGCATGAGGCCGTCATCATGCGTCGCGTCGAAGCCAAGGGCATCCTGCGGGCCGACCTGCGGGTCGGCACCCGCCTCGATCTGGCGCGCACCGCGTTGGGCCGAGCCCTCAGCGCCTTCGCGCGTCCGGATGCCCTGGCACGACTGGCCGAGGCCGGCGTCGTGCTGCCGGAAGAGGAGCTGGTCGAGCGCATCCGGGCCGACGGCTATGCGGTTTCCGGCATCACCGGCCCCCGAACCGTTTCCGCCGTGGCCGCCCCGGTGGTCGACAGCCATGGCGACTGCATCGCCGCCCTGTCGCTTTCGGGACCGACGGCCGGCTTCAACACACAAACCTGCGCGAGTGTCGTGGTCGCGGCAGCGGCCCGGGTCAACGCTCGCCTACGCGGAGCCAGAGAATGAGCCTTGCCCTGTCCTCACCGGCGGGGGGCACAGCACCGGGTCCGGACCCGCACAGCCTGTTTCGGCTGATGCGGAGCCCGGCGGAACTGATGATCCCCGAACGCCTCGCCTCCATCCAGCCCTCCCGGGTCAGCGCCTCGCGCGCGCTGATGAGCCGGGCGATCCGGAACCGCTGGACCATCACCCGCACCGGTTTCGACATCGACGAGCGCGGGCGCGGCACCGCCGGCTACCGCATCGACATCGGCGGCTGGCGTTTCTCCTTCCCGGTCTTCTCCTTCGAGCCGTCGAGCCAGGGCCGTTCCGGCCGCATCATCGGCCGGTCCTGGGACATGATGGGCGCCCTGGTGGAGGGCGACATCAGCCCGGCCGACGTGGAACGGACCCGCGTCGAGTTGCCGAAGCTCTACGAGGGCCGGGCGACGCCCGGCACGCTGATCTGGTGCCGCTCCAACCGCAGCCAGCGGCTGTTCGACCATGCCCTGCAGTCGCTGGCCGCCGGGCGGCAGCCGGACGTCGCCCAGCTGGGCCAGATCTGCTACCTGATGCGCAACACCGGGCTGGATGGCAACGGCACCTTCGGGACCAAGAGCTTCCTCGCCTTCGAGAAGGACCATCCGCTGCGCTGGTCGCTCTCCGCCCAGATGCTGTGCGCCTACATGATGCGGGTCTTCGCCCAGGACCTGCTGCACCATCTGGCACGTCTGGCATCGCCGCAGGCGGTGACGCTGGCGCCCGAGCTGGCGCGGTATCTCGGCGTCGGCAACGGCTCGGCGCTCGGGCTGATGCTGTTCGTCAACAACCACCCGCGCCTGATCGACCGCTGGCTGTGGAGCCGGGAAGAGGCCATCGCGCGGGCGAAGTGCCTGGTCACCGGCCCCGACGCCGCGGAGGTCGCGACCCTGCTGCGGCTGCTGGACAAGGCCATCCTGTTCCGTCGCCAGGACCGCGTCGTCTACGAGGCGATCACCCCCAGCGACGTGGTGGCCGCCGACCTCGCCGTCGTCCGCGGGCAGGTCGAGCGCCTGCTCGACCGCCTGCGCCAGGGCGAGGCGGCGGCCGAGCATCCGCTCGCCGACCTCTGCGCCTCGCTGGACGGGCGCATCCATCCGGACGCGATGGAGACGCTTCATTCCCTGCTGATCGAACTGGTGCCGGAGGCGGCCGACGCGCTGGTCGAAACGCTGGTGATCGACGAGGAACTGACGGCACGGCCGGAAATGCCGGTCGGCCGCCTGCGGGAGATCATCCACGGCCAGTATGCCTGGGCCTTCGGACTCGACCTGGAGTCCGACACCGCGCTTCGCTACGTCTGGTACAAGTCGGTGACGGCGGAGGAACCGCGCCGCGGCCCGCGCGACGAGGTGGGCGAGGCCGTCAATCTCGGCCTCGACCTGCCGCGCCTGATCGTCCGGCTCGACGGCGATCTGGCGGCGCAGGACCCGAAGCAGAGCGTCGCGCGCTTCCTGCTGGCCCACCCGCACCACCGCGCCATCGTCACGCGGGTGCAGGCGCTGGCCGGGCTCTCCTATCACTCGCCGCATGCCGACATCATGAGCGAGGGCTTCGTTCCCGCCCATATCACGCGCCTGCTGAACGTCGGCATCCACGGCATCGACAAGACGCGCGATTTCCTGAACCGCAACCTGCGCGGCGTGCTGTTCCACGGCGCGCCGACCCCGGCCGAGCTGGCCGCCGGCGCGGACGACACCTGGTTCTATCCTGCGGAGCCCTTGTCATGACCATACCGACGGCCAATGATGCGACCGCCGGCAGCGGCTCGTCGATGCAGGTGAGCCTGCGCGAAAGCCGTCTGGTGCTGGAGCGGCTGATGCAGGTGACCCGCGTGGAGCCGGGGCTGGTCCCCAGCCTGCGCGACTGCGCCCTCTATTCCGCCGCCCTCGGCCTCGGCGGCTTCCCGGAGCTGCTGCGCCATCTGGACCTGCTGCGGACGGCCAAGCCGATCGGTCTGCGCCTCCTCGAAAGCGCCGACATGCCGGCGCTGGAGGAGCCGGTGGCGGAGTGCGCCGGGCAGCATGCCTGGATCGTCGCGCCGGCCCTCGTCGACCTGTGCGTCGAGCGGCATCGCCGCGGGCTGCCCGGGGTCCTCGTCGCGCGGAATCTCATCGAGGCGGACGAACTCCGCATCGCTGGGGCACTGGCGGAAGCCAACGGCCTGTCCGCGACCGTGACCGTCGTGGAGCAGGATGGCGGCACCGCCGTCCGCCTGTCCGTGCGGCCCCGGGCCGACGGCAGCCCGACGGTGCTCGACACCATCCGCCGCCACGGCATCCCGGTGGAGACGGCGCTGTGGTGGCGGCTGTTCCATCTCGCCAACGAGGCGCTGGCACCGGACAGCTACACCTCCCGCCGACATGCCGGTGCGATCATGGTCACCGCCGACGGGCGGGTCGTCGGCCGCCAGGACGAGGACGATACCGACCTTTCGCTCCTGCACGACGACGCCTCCGCGGCTTGAGCCGCGCCCGACCGGCTCCCCCCTTTCCGACGGACATGCATCCATGCTGATCGACGCACTCCAGTGCGGTCACTTCGACCGCGCCGTTTTCGAAGAACTGAAGGCCAGCGGCTATACCTGCGTCACCCCGACGCTGGGCTTCTGGGAGGACACCCTGGAATCGCTCGACGCCGTCGGACGGTGGCGCGACATGGAGCGGGAGATGGGCGACCTGTTCCTGATCGCCCGCACCGCCGCCGACATCCGCCGCGCGGAGGAGACCGGACGGGTCGCCGTCCTGCTCGGCTACCAGAACAGCAACCTGTTCCAGAACCGCATCGCTTATGTCGAGCTGTTCGCCGACCTCGGCGTCCGCGTCGTGCAGCTCACCTACAACAACCAGAACGAGCTGGGGGGAAGCTGCTACGAGGAAAAGGACAGCGGCCTCAGCCGCTTCGGCCGCGAGGTGGTTCGCGAGATGAACCGCGTCGGCATGGTGGTCGACCTCTCCCACGTCGGCGACAAGACGACGCTGGACGCCATCGAATGGTCTGAGAAGCCGGTCGCCATCACCCACGCCAACGCCGCCTCGCTGTTCCCGCACAAGCGCAACAAGAGCGATGGCGTGCTGAAGGCGTTGAGCCGCAACGGCGGTGTCATCGGTTGCGTCGCCTACCGCAACATCACCCCCGAAGCGGCCTGCGCGACGGTCGAGGGCTGGTGCGAGATGGTGGCCCGCACCGTCGACCTGGCCGGCATCGACCATGTCGGCATCGGCACCGACTACAGCCACAATACCACGCAGGTGGACATCAACTGGATGCGCAAGGGGCGCTGGACGCGATCGGTGCAGTATGGCGCCGGTTCCGCCGCGCGTCCGGGCAAGGTGCCGAAGCCCGACTGGATCGTCCGGGCCGGCCAGCTCTCCTCGGTTCGCGACGGACTTGGCCGTGTCGGATTCGGTGCCGAGGAAGCCGAGAAGATCCTGGGCGGCAACTGGCTGCGCCTCTATCAGGCCGTGATGGGCTGACCGCAGGGTTTCCGCCAAGACCAAGAGGAGAGTGCCCCATGCAGCACGAACGGAGGAGCGCGGACACGGCCGCCTACCCGTCGGTCGGCCTGCTGATCGACGGCGAATGGCTGGGTGCGGACGGCCGGGCGACGCAGGACATCATCAACCCGGCGACAGGGGGCATGCTGGGGAAGCTTCCGCACGCCGATGCCGCGGATCTCGGCCGCGCCGTCGTATCGGCGGAGCGGGCGTTCCTCTCCTGGCGCAGCACTTCGCCCCTGGTCCGGTCCGCGGTCCTGCGCCGCTTCGCCGAACTGGTGCGGGCCAATGCCGAGGACATCGCCCGCGGCATCACCCTGGACCAGGGCAAGCCGCTGGCCGAGGCGCTGGGCGAGGTCCGCTTCTCGGCCGAGCACGCCGACTGGCATGCCGAGGAATGCCGGCGCATCTATGGACGGATCATCCCGCCCCGCGATCCGCGCGTCGCCCAGTCGGTCCTGCGCGAGCCGGTCGGCGTCTGCGCCGCCTTCACGCCGTGGAACTTCCCCTTCAGCCAGGCGGTGCGCAAGGTCTGCGCGGCGTTGGGCGCCGGCTGCACCATCATCCTGAAGGGACCGGAGGACACGCCCTCGGCCATCGTCGCCATCGGTCGCCTTTTCATGGAAGCGGGCCTGCCGCCCGGCTGTCTGAACTTGGTCTGGGGCGAGCCGGCGGTGGTCTCCCGCATGCTGATCGAGTCCCCGGCGGTGAGGAAGGTATCCTTCACCGGTTCCGTCCCGGTCGGCAAGCAACTGGCCGCGTTGGCCGGACAGCACATGAAGCGCACGACCATGGAGTTGGGCGGACATGCCCCGGCCATCGTGTTCGACGACGCCGATGTGGAGGCCGCGGCCCAGGCGCTGGCCGCGCAGAAGCTGCGCAATGCGGGGCAGGTCTGTGTCTCGCCCACGCGCTTCTACGTGCAGAGGCGCGTCCACGACCGCTTCCTCGACCGCTTCGTCGCGGCGCTCGCCACTGCGCGGGTCGGCGACGGGCTCGGTGCGGACGTCACGATGGGGCCGCTCTGCCACGCCCGGCGGCAGGATGCCATGGACGCGCTGGTGGAGGACGCCCGCTCGCGCGGCGCCGCCATCGCCACCGGCGGGCGGCGGCTGGACGGACCGGGCTTCTTCTACGCGCCGACCGTCATCCACGATGCGCCGGACGACATCCGCGCCATGCGGGAGGAGCCGTTCGGCCCTCTCGGCATCGTCACGCCCTTCGACGACGCGGCGGATGTGCTGCGTCGGGCCAACAGCCTGCCGTTCGGGCTGGCCGCCTACCTGTTCACCCGGTCCGCAGGCACGGCCCACACCGTCGCGCACGGGCTTTCGGCCGGCATGGTGTCGGTCAATCATTTCGGGTTGGCGCTCGCCGAGACCCCGTTCGGCGGGGTGAACGACAGCGGCTACGGAAGCGAGGGGGGGCAGGAGACCTTCGACGGCTACCTGACCACGAAATTCATCACCCACCGGCATGACATGCCCTGACCGGCGGGCACCCACGAGGTTTCCCAATGTTCGATCCCATCGACACCGGCATCGTCCCACCCAAGGGACCGGTGACCGCCACCCTGCGCGCCGGCAACACGGTCTATTCCGCGCACATCCCGAAGGACCCGCTCACCGGCGCCATCGTGCAGGGCGACATCGAGGCCCAGGCCCGGCAGGCGCTGCGCAACCTGGATCAGGCGATGCGCGCCGCCGGCGGATCCTTGGCCAACGTGGTGTACATGGCCATCTATCTGGTCGACCGAGCCGATGCAGCCGGTATGAACGCGATCTATACGGAGTTCTTCAAGCCGCCCTATCCCTGCCGTGTCACCGTGGTGGTCAAGGAACTCCTGTCTCCAGGCGTCCGTATCGAGTTCGTGGCGACTGCCGTTCTCGAAACTTGACCACCCGCGATGTCATGGCCGGGCGGCGCTGTCACTCGTGCTGTTGCAAAATTCGACGGCGGGAATGAGGAGCCGTGGCGCCCGCATGGTCGGGCGGTAACACCGGATACACGTGCGCCGAAGGTCGCCTTGGTACGCATGTCGAGCCCATCGGCAACATTTCCCCGCCGAGACAAAGGCGCGGTTCACTCACCGTTCCAGAACATAATGTCCCGGTGCCGGACAGAGCGGCCCCAATCCATGTTCCGCCGACCCGACGGGTCGCGCCGCCATCGGCTCGGCGTCGGATCGCCGGTCCAGCCAGTCGGCCCATGCACGCCACCATGATCCGGAGGCGGCCGGCGTCGATTCCAGCCACAGGTCGGGGTCGACATAGCGGTCGTCCGGCCCGCGCTCGCTCATGCGGTACTGGCGGTCCGGACGGTCGGGGCCGGCGACGATGCCGGCATTGTGGCCGCCGTCGGTCAGCAGGAATGTGGTGGTCGTGTCGCTCTGCAAATTGATCTTGTAGACCGACCGCCAGGGCGCCACATGGTCGCGCCGCGTCCCGACGGCGAAGATGGGCGCCCGGATGTCGGACAGGACCACGGGGCGGCCGTCCACCCGGTATCGTCCTTCCGAGAGGTCGTTGCCCAGCAGAAGCTGGTGCATGTATTCCGAATGCATCCGGTAGGGCAGCCGCGTTCCATCGGCATTCCAGGCCATCAGGTCGTTCACCTCCGGCCGCCGGCCGCGGAGATATTCCTGGACGACCTGCGACCAGATCAGGTCGTTGGAGCGCAGCATCTGGAAGGCGCCGGCCATCTGGGCGGTGTCGAGGTATCCCGCCTCCCACATGATGTCCTCCAGATAGGCCACCTGGCTTTCATTGATGAAGAGCATCAACTCGCCCGCCTCGGTGAAGTCGGTCTGGGCGGCCAGCAGGGTGAGCGTCTTCAGCCGCGGGTCGCCGTCGCGTGCCATCGCGGCCGCCGCGATCGTCAGCAGCGTGCCGCCCAGGCAATAACCGCAGGCGTGGACCGGCGGCGGCGTCTTTCCCGTTTCGCAGATCGCGTCGATGGCGTCGAGCGCCGCCATCACGCCCAGCCGCCGGTAATCGTCGAGGCCGCAGTCGCGCAGCTCCGGTCCCGGATTGCGCCAGGAGATGACGAAGACGGTGAAGCCGCGCCCGACCAGATATCGCACCAGGGAGTTCTCGGGCGACAGATCGAGAATATAGTATTTCATGATCCAGGCCGGCACGATCAACACCGGCTCGGCGTGAACCGAAGCGGTGGACGGCGCGTACTGGATCAGCTCGATCAGTTCATTGCGGAAAACGACGCTGCCCGGCGTCACCGCCACGTCGCGGCCGACCTGGAACGCGTCCAGTCCCTTGGGTCGGCGCCCGGTCATCAGGCGCAGGACATCTTCCGTCCAGTTCGCCATGCCGAAAGCGAAGTTCATTCCGCCGGTGGCGAAGACCGTGCGCAAGGTCTCGGGATTGGTGAAGGGGTTGTTGGACGGTGCCGCCACGTCCAGCAGTTGCCGGGCGACGAACGGGACGATGCGGGCATTGGCCTGCGACAGTCCGGGAATGCCGGTGGTCGCATTGTGCACCCATTGCTGCGCCAGCAGGAAGGACTGGGCGTAGAGCGTGTAGGGAAACTGCCGCCAGTCGGGATGGGCAAAACGGCGGTCTCCCGGCAAAGGGTCGATGCAGGGCGGGGTGTCGCGGTCCACGGCCGCGGCGCCGGCATAGACCATCAGCCGCACCAGCTTGCGGACAGCCTTGTCGGCCAGGACGGCCTGCTTGCCTGGAGCATTGCCCAGATGCATCGCCCAGTCGGCGAAGGCCAGCGTCACGGCCGACGGTGAGATCGACAGGGTGAAGCGCCCCTGCCAGGCATGAACCAGACGATCGACCACATCGCCGCCGAAGGGCAGGTAGGGGAAGCCGTAGGCCGGGCTGCGCATTGCAGTTCCGGGTATCGCCGTTCCCGGCATAGTCGTTCCGAGACGGGTTTCCGAAGAGGCCGCCGGACCGTCCGTTGCCGGCAAGGCTTCGGGCAGGGCGGAGGCGACGGGGCGTTCGACGTTCAGTTGGGCCATCGGCATGGCTCTTCTCCTTGCCTTTGCGACCATGTCACCCGGAGCGGTCCGCCATGATCGGCCGGTGCCGGCGGGTGACGCGTCCGGCCATCCCAGCATCCTGCGAAAGGCCGGGCCTTAACGTCGGTTAAGCGACCCGTCTTCTACGAACGCGACTGTCGGATCGGCCCGTTTGCGGAATTTCAGGATTTCCGATTGTGGCTCACTGGGCGTCGAGAGCACATAGCGGGGCTTGGCCAGCATCCTCTTCCGGGTTGTTTTCCGCGCCCGGGAATTCCGGCAGCGGCTGCGGCAGTTCGCCCGCGGTCAGGGTTTCCCGCTCCAGCAGGCGACTTGCCCCTTGCTCCAGTACGGCATGGTTTCTGCGCAGGATGTCCGATGCCCGCGACGCGGCGGCTTCGACCAGAGCGCGGACCGCCGCATCGATGCGGCTCGCCGACGCCTCCCCGTAAGGACGGGATTGCCAGAAGGCTCCCTGGGGCTGGCCGAGGAGATGGCCCGGCTCGGTGTCGTAGCAGACCGCTCCCAAGGTTTCGTCCATTCCGTAACGCATCACCATGCCCCTGGCGATGTCCGTGACCTTGGCCAGATCGTCGGCTCCACCGGTCGACACCTCGCCGAACACGATCCGCTCCGCCGCCCGACCGGCCATCAGAACGGTCATCTTATCCTCCAGTTCGTGACGGCCCATCAGGAAGCGATCCTCCGTCGGACGTTGGATGGTGTAGCCGAGCGCCCCGATGCCGCGGGGGATGATCGATACCTTCGGGACGGGATCCGCACCGGGGATCGCCATGGCGACCAGCGCATGCCCCATCTCGTGGTGGGCGACGATGGATCGTTCGTGCAGGCTGAGAATGCGCGACTTCTTCTCCAATCCGGCGACGATCCGTTCGATGGCGTCCTCGAAATCCTCCGTCGACACGGCGCTGGCGCCCTGCCTCGTCGCGATCATCGCCGCTTCGTTGACCAGATTGGCCAGATCGGCGCCGGTGAAGCCCGGGGTCAGGGCGGCCAGATGACCGAGGTCCACGTCCGGGGCGAGGGGGACCCGCCTGGTGTGGATCGCCAGGATTTGCGCCCGTCCCGCTTTCTCCGGCCGATCCACCAGGATCTGCCGGTCGAACCGCCCCGCCCGGAGCAGGGCCGGATTGAGGATTTCCGGGCGGTTGGTCGCCGCCAGCAGAACCAGTCCGGCGCTGGGATCGAAGCCGTCCAGTTCGGCCAGAAGCTGGTTGAGCGTCTGCTCCTTCTCGTCGTGCCCACCCAGCATCGGCAATGACCCGCGCGCACGGCCGAGCGCGTCAAGCTCGTCGACGAAGATGATCGCCGGCGTTCGGGACCGCGCAAGCGTGAACAGGTCCCGCACCCTGGCGGCCCCGACCCCGACGAACATCTCGACGAATTCCGATCCATTGGTCGATATGAATGGAACCTTGGCTTCCCCGGCGACGGCCCTGGCCAGCAGCGTCTTACCGGTTCCAGGCGGCCCGACCAGCAGAATCCCTTTCGGCACATGGGCGCCCAGGCGGGAGAACTCTCCCGGCTTCTGCAGGAAATCCACCACCTCCCGCAGTTCCTCCTTCGCCTCGTCGACTCCCGCGACATCGTCGAACCGGATGGAAATGCCGGTTTCGGCGAACAGCTTGGCCTTGCTGCGGCCGATCGACAGCAGGCCGCCGCCCGTCCGCATGCCGGACAGCCCGGTCAGGCTCCATGCGGCGAACAGGATCAGGAACCAGCCGAACCAGCCGACGAGGCCGGATGCCCATCCCGGTTCGGTCACGCCGCCGAAGGGAATGTGACGGGCCGAGAGGTCACGGGCGACGTCGGGCGCGACACGGACGGTTTCGAAAGCCCGCAACCCGCTGGGCAGGGCTTCGCTCAGCGTTCCGGTCAGGGTGGTTTCGCCGACCATGACCTGCTCGACCTTGTCATGATCCAGCAGATCCAGAAACTGGCTGTAGGGAATCGTTTGAGCCTGTGGAGCGCCGGGGAGCGCCCATAGCACGAACAGGCCGAACCCGATCAAGAGGGCAAGGGCAAGCCACAGCAGCAGGTCGGCGCCGCGGTCCCTGTCCTTCTTGTCGTCCATGACGCCCTCCGATGCGGTCGGAACCGCCCGCAGCCTCCACCCCGGCAAGGTTGCCGGTGCGCTCGATGCTGTGGGTGCCTTGGCGTCCTGTCCTTTATTCAGGTTAAGGTCGCCGATGGGAAGCCGTGGCTCAATGGCGGCATTCTCCCGATGCGGTTGCACGAATGCCGTTCCGGGAGTTCGCCAAAGGAGTCCGGACCGTCATGGCCAAACTCGCTCCTCCCCAGCCGGCCTTTCCCGCCGAACCGGAGCCGGAACTGAGCATCGGATTGCAGAAGCTCTGCTACCTGATCGTCAAGGCGCGTGAATTCGACGCCAAGGTGGCGCCGTCCGATCTGGATGAGGGTTCGAATCCGAGCGATGACGGCATGCGGGCGGTGCTGGAGGATTACGCGGACGATCCGACCCTGGCGGAACTGAAGGATGCGATCGACGGCCTCGACGACGACGAGGTGATCGATGTCATCGCCCTGGGCTGGATGGGGCGCGGCGATTTCTCGGCGGAGGAATGGGCCCAAGCGCGGACGCTGGCCGAGGAACGCCATACCGGCCGTTCCGCCGAGTATCTGATCGGCATTCCCAACCTGGGGGACTGCCTTGAGGAAGGGGCCGCGCAGCTCGGCTATTCCTGTGAGGAGTTCGAGATCGGCCGCCTGTGAGGGCGACGCCGTCCGTGGACCGGCCGTCTCGATTTGGCCAAGTCGATCCGCCCAAGTCGATCCGGCCAAGTCGATCCAGATGTTCGACGTATCTCTGCAACGCAACCAACGGGAGACGGACCATGGTGATCACCTTTGAAGATTGCGTCGGCATGAGCGGGCTGACGAAGGAAGAGATCGATGCGATCGCCGCGCACGAGCATCTGCCGGAGATCGTCGCCGCCGAACTGGGCAGCTATCTGGTCGCGACGGAGTCCGGGCAGGGCGAGATCCGCCGGATGATCGAGGATGACATCGCCGAGGCGCAGGCGCACGGCCAGCACGGAAGGACCGCGGTGCTCAAGCTCGCACTGTGCCATTTCCTGCAGGAGCATGCGGCGGCCCGGACCGTCAATCCCTGACGGCGCGGTCCACGCCGGCGGATTCAGCTCGGTATGGAGGCGGAATCGCCGGGATCGGTCCCGGCCCGGATCCGCCGCAGCGATCCGTCCTTCCGGCGGACCCAGACATCGACATCGTATCCCAGTTCCCGAACCCGCACCGCATCATGCAGCGCGGATTCCAGGGCTGCCCGTCGCGACGGGTATTTTCCGCAATCGTCCCCCGGTGCGAAGCCGACGGTCCAGTGGTTTTCGCTTTGGGAAACGATGTAGCTGAGATGCGGTATCGGCGTCATGGGCGGCCTCCCGGGCCTCGCGTTACGTCCATGCGGGCAGTATCCCGAAGGGAACCGTTCAGCGCCTTTATCGAAGTTAAGCCCGATGCGCGGCCGGCTTGGGCGTTGGAGGTAGGAAGCCGGGATCCGGCGTCGCGCTTCAGCCCCGGACGAGCACGACCACGGATCGCGCTTCCACCCTGTGGCGCCCTTCGGTGACCGGCGCCGCATCGTCCAGGGGAACGATGTCGTCGGGGCTGTGGCCGGCGGTGTCGATCACCCGGCGCCAGGGCCGTGGCGCCGGAACCGGCGGCAGCGGAATCTGGATCAGGAACTCCTGCTCCGCTGCCGAGGCGTTGATCATGACGTAGAGATCGGCATCGGCCTGCGTGCCGCCGCGCAGGTGAAAGGCGAGCGCACCGGTGTCGGCCGACGGGTCGAGGCCGCCGGCCGTTCCGAGCCACGTCACGTCCTCGCGCCAGCTGCGGCTGCGGCCCAATGTGGGATGGGCTTTGCGGAATGCGATCATGGACTTGCAGAAGCGGTGGAAGTCGGCGTTGGTTCGCAGCAGGTCCCAGTCGAGCCACGTCGTCTCGTTGTCCTGGTTGTATGGGTTGTTGTTGCCGCGCTGCGTGTTCAGGAACTCGTCACCGGCCACGAACATCGGTGTGCCGTTCGCAAGCATCAGCAGGCAGAACAGGTTCTTTGCCTGCCGCCGCCGAAGCCGGACGACCGCCTCGGGTACGCCGTCGTCGCCCTCCCAGCCGCAGTTCCAGGAACGGTTGTCGTCCCGCCCGTCCCGGTTCCCTTCGCCGTTCGCTTCGTTGTGCTTGCGGTCGTAGCTGACCAGATCGTACAGGCAAAAGCCGTCGTGGCAGGTCACGAAGTTGATGCTCTGGTAGGCGTGATAGGCGTCTTCCGGCGTGTCGGGGAAGATGTCGCCGCTGCCGCCGAGGCGGCGCATCAGGCCCGCGACGCTTCCGCGATCCCCACGGATGAAGGACCGCAATTCGTTGCGGAAGGCATCGTTCCATTGCAGCCATGTGGTTCCGGGAAAGGAGCGTCCGAGCTGATAGCTGACCATGTCCCAGGCTTCTGCGATCATCCGCAGGCGCGCCAGATCGGGGTGGGTCTGGATCGCGCCGATGACCGGCGGCTCTTCGAGATCGATGGAGCCGTCGTCCCGGCGGGTGAACAGCGAAGCGAGGTCGAAGCGGAAGCCGTCGATGTGGCACTGCCTCGCCCAATGATGCAGGCTGTCCATGACCATGCCGGAGACGTAGCGGTTGGCCGTGTGCAGGACATTGCCGGTGCCGCTGTCGTTGCGGTACCGGCTGCGGTCCTGCGCCAGGAGGTAATAGGTGGTGTTGTCCAAGCCGCGGAAGCTGTATGTCGGGCCGGTCCCGTCGCCTTCGACGGTGTGATTGTAGACCACGTCGAGGATGACCTCGATGCCGGCGGCGTGCAGCGCCTTGACCAGCGTCCTGAACTCGTCGAGCCGGCCGGTCGGCTCCGGGTGCGCCGCGTAGGCGTGGTGGAGGGCGAAGAAGTTGAGCGGCATGTATCCCCAGTAATTCCCCTCCTGTGGATCGAACTGGAACACCGGCATCAGTTCGACCGCCGTGACGCCGAGATCCCGCAGATACGGGATCTTGTCGATCAGGCCGGCGAATGTGCCCCGCCGTTCGGCCGGAACGCCGGAATTCGCCCGCTGCGTGAAGCCGCGGACATGCACCTCGTAGATGATGGTGTCGTGGGTGTGATGCGGGGGATGGTCCCCGGCCCAGTCGAATCCGGACGCCGTGGCGCGCAGGACGCCGAGCGGGGCGCGGCCGGGATTGGGGCCAGGATGGCGGGCTGCCTCGCGGCTGAAGCCGGGCGGAAAGAAGACCGCCGTGGCATAGGGATCGAGCAGGTCCTTTTCGGGATCGAACCGCTGTCCGTCGGCCGGGGCGCGTGGTCCGTCGACCCGATAGGCATAATAGGCGGCGCGGTCAACCGTCGCTGCGGGCAGGCGGCCGTGCCAGACGCGGCCGGTTTTGTTGCAGCGGGGATCGAAGGCCTGGACGGCGATGGGGTCGATTTGAGTCTCCGCGGAGAAAAGCAGCAAAGTGACCGATGTCGCATGCTTCGAATACAGGGCGAAGTTGTAGGCCTCTTCATCGGGGACGAAGGAAACTCCCAGGGGCGAGGGGGACCCTTCGCGTCTCGTCCAATCGTCCATTGGATTATTGTACCTTCCGTTGCGGTGTTCCTGCTGCGTCCACTCTCCCGGCGCCGAAGACGGCGGCATCGCGCCGCAGGCTATGCCCGTGTCGGGGGGCGGGGTTTAATCCAGGTTAGGATCCGGTCCGCAATTCGATGCTTTGATGCCGCGGAGGAGCGCGCGAACTCCATTCAGGGAGCGTTCTGCCGGTGGGTGGACGGCGTAGCGGAAAGCGAAGTGGCGCGGGTGCTTCGAGCGGGAGTCGGGGAACATGCAGAACGGGCTCGACAGCGTTGCCCTGGCCGGCCGGCCGCTTGCCGTCCTTCTCGGCGAGATCGGGAGTTCGGCGGACGGGCTGGGTGACGACGATGCGGAGGCGCGGCTGGCCCGCTGCGGGGCGAACGACTTTTCAGCCGTGCGGCGACGGCCGCCGTGGCTTCAATTCCTCGACCGTCTGCACAATCCCCTCCTGATCATCCTGCTTCTGGCCAGCGGCTTCTCGGCGGCGGCCGGCGATCTTTACAGCTTCGTCATCGTCGTGGTCATCGTGCTGGTCAGTGTCGTTCTCGACTTCGTGCAGGAGAGGCGCGCTAACAACACGATCGACGACTTGCGCCGTTCCGTCGCGCTGCGGGCCAAGGTGCTGCGCGACGGCCGGGAATGCGAGTTGCCGGTCGAGCGGCTGGTTCCGGGCGACGTCGTCCGCCTCGTCGCCGGCGACCTCGTACCGGCGGACGGCCGGTTGATCGAGTCCCGCGATCTCTTCGTGAACCAGGCGCTGCTGACCGGTGAGCCCTTTCCCGCGGAAAAGCAGGCGGCCGACCTGCCGCAAGCCGTCGATCCCGGCGGGGCCACCAACACTCTGTTCATGGGAACCTCGGTGATCAGCGGGACGGGGCGGGCGGTGGTTCTGCGGACCGGCAGCGCCACCCTGCTCGGCGGCATGGCCCACAGCCTGACCACGCCCCCGCCGCCCACCGATTTCGAAACCGGCGTCCGCCATTTCGGTCTGCTGATCCTGCGGGTCACGGTGTTCCTGGTGCTGTTCGTGCTGCTCGCGAACGTATTGTTCCACAGGCCCTGGCTCGACTCCCTGATGTTCGCGGTCGCCCTTGCGGTCGGGCTGACGCCGGAACTGCTGCCGATGATCGTGACGGTGACCCTCGCCCGCGGCGCCCTGCGCCTTGCCGAACGCAAGGTCATCGTCAAGCGCCTGACGGCGCTGCACAATCTCGGGGCCATGGATGTCCTGTGCACGGACAAGACCGGGACCCTGACCGAGGCACGCATCCAACTGGTCAGGCACATCGACGCTCAGGGGCGGGACAGCGAGGAGGTGTTCCGGCTCGCCTGGCTCAACAGCCATTTCGAAACCGGGATCCGCAGCCCGCTCGACGACGCGATCCTGGACCATGGCCAGCCGGTTGCCGTCGATTGGCGCAAGCTCGACGAGGTGCCTTTCGATTTCGAGCGCCGCCGCGTTTCGGTGCTGCTGGAGCGCGGCGGCGAACACCGGCTGATCGTGAAGGGGGCGCCGGAGGACGTACTGGGCTTGTCCAGCCATTACCAACCGGATGGTCGGGGTGAGCCGTGCCTTTTCGATGCCGAGGCCAAGGCACGGGTTCAGGCCTTGTTCGAAGACCTGGGCGAGGACGGCTTCCGGGTTCTGGCCATCGCGTCCCGCGTGGTCGGGCCGGAGCAGAGGGAGGCGCGGGTCACGGACGAAGCCGAACTGGTCTTCGCCGGTTTCGCCGCCTTTCTCGACCCGCCCAAGGCGGATGCGGCGGCCGCCGTGCACGCGCTGTCGAATGCCGGGGTCGCCGTGAAGATCCTGACCGGGGACAACGAGCGCGTGACCCGGCATGTCTGCCGCGAATTGGGCCTCGCGGTGACCGGCTTGATCAACGGCGACGAGATGCGGCGCATGAGCGAGGAGGCGTTGCGCGTCCGGCTCGCCACGGCCAACGTGTTCTGCCGGCTCTCGCCGCCGCAGAAACAGCGGGTGCTGCTGGCGCTGAAGCAGCGCGGCCACGCCGTAGGCTTTCTCGGCGACGGCATCAACGATGCGGCGGCGCTGCACGCCGCCGATGTCGGCATCTCCGTCGACGGCGCCGCCGACGTGGCCAAGGATGCGGCGAGCCTGATCCGGCTCGAGCACGACCTGTCGGTGATCCACGGCGGCGTGCTGGAAGGCCGCCGAACGGTGGAGAACGTCACGAAATACATCCTGATGGGCAGCAGTTCGAACTTCGGGAACATGCTGAGCATGGCCGGCGCGGCCCTGTTCCTGCCTTTCCTGCCGATGCTGCCGATCCAGGTGCTGCTGAACAACCTGCTCTACGACGCATCGGAGATCGGGATTCCCTTCGACCGCGTCGATCCGGAAACCATCGTCCGGCCGGTCCGCTGGAACATGGAGCTGATCCACCGCTTCATGCTCGTCCTGGGACCGGTCAGCTCCCTGTTCGACTTCCTCACCTTCTACGCCCTGCTGTCCCTGTTCGGTGCCGGCGAGGCGCTGTTCCAGACCGGCTGGTTCGTCGAATCACTGGCGACCCAGGTGCTGATCATCCTCGTCATCCGGACACGGAGATCGCCCCTGGTCAGCCGGCCTCATCCATTATTGGCGGCCCTGTCGGTGGGGACGGTTCTGCTCGCGGCGGCCCTGCCGTTGAGCCCGCTCGGACCGTTGTTCGGTTTCGTGCCGTTGCCGCCCGCGTATTTTGCGTTCCTGGCTTTGGCCGTCGTCGCCTATCTGCTCCTGGCGGAAGGCTTCAAACGATTGTTCTACCGTCAGTTCAGACATTCGTCCCGACAAGGGAGGACGGCTTGACGGCTGGCACGCGGCGGAAAGCGATGAGCATCGCCCGGCGCGGGCCGAAGTCCGGTGGGAGTTCTGGCAGTGGACAAGACGTGGCATCGCCGACGGTCGGGTCGTCCGTCGGCGATACCGGTCTTCCGAGTGTCTTCGTTAGACGATCGGATTCACGCGTCAAATCGATTCCGATCTTGCGGGGTACGATCTAGACCTTGGCGATTTCGATGGTGCGCTTGCCGGGTTTGCTCGGCTCGGTCTTCGGCAGAACGATGGTGAGCACGCCGTTCTTGACGGTGGCGGTGATGCCGTCCGCATTCACATTGGCCGGCAGACGGAAGGAACGCGCGTACAGGCCGTAGCGGCGTTCGGAGAAGTAGCGGTTCTTGTCCTTTTCTTCCTTCTCCTCCTTTTTCTCGGCCTTGATGGTCAGCACATCGTCCTGGAGGCTGACCTCGGTGTCCTTCTCGTCCATACCGGGGATTTCCAGCGTTACCTGATATTCGGTCTCGCGCTCGTCGACCTCCGCCGCGGGGACGATCGCCTGCAGATCGGCTTCGCCGCGCAGCAGCGGCTCCAGACTGAACATGGGCCGCCGGCTCCATGGGAAGCGCAGCATGGACGACGCCTCGTCGAACAGGCGGTCGAACTCATCGCGCAGCGCGAACAGCGGGTGGCGATTGCGGTCGGCGACGTCTTTTGCGGCCAAGCCGGTGGCTGAAAGGTCCTGCTTGGGCTTTTCGGTGACACTTGGATCGGTCATGGTCATGGTATCCTCCTGGATTACCCTGGTGATACCGGATTCGGAAAGTTCTGACTTTTCGAACCCGGTATCGCCCGCGACTGCGGGCGCGCGCCGCTAGGCGCGAAGCCTGCGTGGCGTATGAACGCAGCGGTCAGAATTTTTCTGACCGCGTATGACACCATGGCTTAGCATCCGGCGTGACCGGCCGACTTTATCTGGATTAAGGTGGCGGTGTTTCATCGGAGGCACGCCGCGGGGGCGCTGAGACAGGCTTGAAATCCATGGGGATCACGGGCGGACGGTCCGTGTATGCCTCCCTCAGGACCGGGAGGGGGTCGGGTGGAGAAGGCGGTCGACGGCCTGTTTCGCCCGGGTGATCGGGATGGCAAAGCCGATGCCGCTGTTGCTGACGGCCGAACCGATCAGACTGTCGTTGATCCCGACCAGTTCTCCCCTGACATTCACCAGGGCTCCGCCGGAATTGCCCGGATTGATCGCGGCGTCGGTCTGGATGAAGCGGCCGTCCGGTTCGACGGGATTTCTCGCCCCGATGCCGCTGACGATCCCCAGCGTCGCGGTTTGGGCGAGACCGAACGGGTTGCCGATCGCCACCACGTAATCGCCGACGCGCAGCGTGTCGGAGTTTCCCAGCGGCACCGCCACCAGATCGCGGGACTCCACCTGTATCACCGCGATGTCGTTGGCTGCGTCGGCGCCGATCATCCGGCCGGACAGGCGCCGGGCGTCCGCCAATGTGACCGATATCTCTTCGGCACCATCGACGAGGTGGTGTGTGGTGACGATGGTGCCGTTCGCCGCGTCGATGACGATGCCGGAGCCTTGGGCGAGGAAACGACGCTCCTCGGGCTGTACGCGCTTGGGCAGGCCGAACATGCGGCGGAATTCGGGGTCGCGGAGCAGCAGCATCTCCTCAGCCGACAACCGCCCGTCCACGGCAATGCTGACCACTCCCGGAAGCACCCGTTCCAGCATGGGGGCGAGCGTCGGCATGGCGTCCGTGACGGTGTCGTCTTTGGGGGAACCGGTCCCATCGAGGGCGCAGGCGGTGATGCTCATCACCATCGCCAGGTCGATTGCCATCTGCCGGACCATGCTGCCGATCCTCAATCGGGTTTGTCGACGCATGCGCTTTGCCCCTGTCAGGTGACGCCGCAATTCAGCGGCGGGAATGCACGGCCATGGCGAGAACCCGCTCGGTCGCGTCAACTCTTCGACCGGGTCCCGGGGCCACGGGCGACGTGGTCGGCCGCCGAGACGATCCAATCCTGAAGGGTGGGGTCGCCAGCGCCTTAACTTGAATAAAGGACTGTTCGCGAACCCGTGAACCACCGGCGATGGGCATGCCGCGTCCGGGAGGCTGTGCCTTTCAAAGGAAGTATACCCGTCCGAATGCTCCATATCGCACTTAACCTGGATTAAGTGGAGGTGAAGAATCCGCCTTGTATAACTCTGGAAAAACAACCCGGCACGGTGGCGGGGGAGGAGTGGGGTGAATGAGGAGGATTATTGATGAGGAACCAAGCGGCAAGCACATATGCGTCCCCCCGATTGGCCAACGAGCTTTCGGCCTGGACTTCCGGCAACCTTGTGCAGAACACCTTTCTGCAGCGGACAGAAGCGATCTTGCGAATGCAGTCCAACTTGTTTGATGGCTTCGAAAGCCTGAGCCATAGCTGGCTGGAGCACCGGCAGGACGATATCCGCTCGGCATTGTCCGCCGTGGAGCGGATGGGAGCGATCGAGAATGCGGCGGAGCGGTCTTCGCTGTGGAACGAATGGCTGGCCGACCGCATGAAGCGTTGGTCCGAGGAGGCATCCGCCATGGTGGAGCAGGCGCAGAGCGTTTCGCGCACCATCGCCGACCAGACGTCCGCAACAGTCCAGCGGTCTTTGCAAGCGAAGGAAAGGCACGCAGATGGTGCAGGGGTGCGGCGGGACCGAAAGAGTGAGGAAACGAACAGTTGAAGCCCGAAGCCGCCGGAAGGAAAGATTCTCCATCGGCGGGGAAATAGATCGGGTCGCATAAAATCGGAATCGATTTGAAGCGTAAATCCGATCGAAAAAAAGGTCTGCTGCATGCTCTGCAGCATACATCGCAGGTCCGGGCCGGTTCGGCGATCCGCATCGGCCCGGACAATGGCGATTATTTCTCCTGGATCATCTGGATATAATAGATCAACTCCAGGATCTTTCCGCGCACCAGCTGCTCCGATCCCCAGGGCCAGAAGTCCTGAACCGACTCCGTCCTGAACACCTCTCCCCAAACCGGCATGTCGCGTGTTCCATGTGCCGCGACCATTTCGCGACCGTCGATCACCTTGTACAGGTATTCGAGCGGGAAGATGCCGTGGTTGCGCTCCCGGATCGTGGTCAGCGTCGCCGGCTTCCTGGTGAGGTAGCCGGCATAGGGGCCGTCGCCTTGCCCACCGGCGCCATGGCACACGGCGCAGTTCGCCAAGTACGACGATTGGCCGATCGGTTCCGCGGACTTTCCGGCGCGCGATTGCGCGAAGCCCGGCGAGCCTGTCATGGCGATGCCCATGGCGACGATACCGTAAGCGAAGAAGCGCCCTCCCGATAGGATAGATCCCATGAAACCCTCCATCGTCGGTTTGACGTTCAAGATGGCGGGAATGCGCCCCCTGGGCCTTAACCGGGATTAATGCCGGGTCATCCGCGACGTTGGATCTTGTGTTCGGGAACGCTCGGGTCCCGTCAGTCGGAAGGATGGACCATGTACCGCAAGATCCTTGTTCCTCTGTCCAATGCGGCCTTCGGCATGGCGGCAGCACTCGAGGCCGCCATTCACATCGGGCAGATGTTCGGTTCGCAGGTCGAGGTGCTCTATGCCCGGCCCAGTCCGCAGGCCCTGATCCTGGTGCTCGGAAAGGGCTTTGCCGGTACGATGCTGGAAAACGCCCTACGCGAGGTGCAGGCAAAGATTGGAAGGGATTGCGACGCGGCCCACGAGCGCATGCAACGGATTTGCGGCCAAACCGGCAGCCCCGCGGCTGAAGATGCAGCCTCTGGCCTCTGCCCCGCGGTGGTGTGGCATGAGGTGGAAGGGCCGGCCGACAGAATGGCCGGAATTGCCGGGCGCTTTGCCGACCTTATCGTGTTCGGCAAGCCGGAGACCGGCGATATGGCGGACAGCGTCTGGAGGTCGATGTTCGACGCGGCACTGTTCGCATCCGCACGTCCGGTGATCCTGATGCCGTCATCCTCCATACCGCGCATAGGATCCAAAATCATGATCGCCTGGAACGGGAGCCCGCAAGCAACCAGAGCGGTTGCGGCGGCACTTCCCCTGCTGCGCCAAGCACAAAGCGTTTTCATCGGAACCGCCGGGTTGGATGAGGACCTGCAAACGGATGCCGGACGTTTGAGAGACTATCTTCTGATTCACGGGGTGGATGCCCAGGTGGAGCATCTGCCGAAAAGCCTGCGTGAAACTGGCGGCGTCCTGCTCGGATTGCCGGCGCAATTCGAAGCCGATCTCCTTGTCCTCGGTGGGCATGGCCGCAACCGCCTGCGGGAATGGACGCTGGGAAGCACCACATCCCATGTGGTAGCCCTTGCCAATATCCCCGTATTCCTGATGCACTGACCTTATACCAACGGCTTCGATACTGAACTGTCAGGATCGAATGCTTCCGCGGCATGTGTCGCCGCCGCATCGGTCGACACGAACACCAGCGGTCATTGTCAATGACCGCTGGTATCACTTCATCTTGCGGCATCGATACCTTCGCTGACGGCGGCCGGGGGATGGCGTCATCAATGCGCCATCAGGACCGAACAGCCGAGCGCGGTTTCCAGTACGTAACGGGTGGCGCCGCCGAGAACCATTTCGCGGAACCGGCTATGTCCATAACCACCCATGACCAGCAGACCCGCACCAGTTTCTTTCGCCCGGTCGGCCAGCAATTCCCCGGTCGGGCGACCATCCTCGTGAAGCACGTCGACTGCGACCGAGATGCCATGCCATGCAAGGTGGTCGGAAAGATGTGTGATCATCGGCGCCGTGGGGCCGGTGACGGCGCTGCGCCCGGCGACCGTCAGCAGTGTGGCGGTCCGCGCACGCCGCAGGAGCGGCATGGCTCCGGCAATCGCCCTGGCCGCCTGTCGGCTGCCGTTCCAGGCGATCGCAACGGAAGAGAGCGCTTCGGCGTCCATGCCCGGCGCCGCCAGCAGGATCGGCTGACCGGTTTCGAACAAAGCCGTCTCCAGCCGCATGACATCGGGCGGAGTGTCGAAGGTCTGGGCGAACAGAATCAGGTCGGCGCATCGTCCGCGTTGGACGAGAGTGTCCTCGGACTGTCCCATCACCTCCCGCCATGTCGCGGTGATCGAACCGGACGCAACAGCGATCTCCGGATCCGGATAACCGACGCTGTGAACGCCGGCAGCGGTGATGGCCCTGTCGAAGCTGCGTCTGGCTTGCGACGCCCGTTCCTGATCGGCTTGCTCGGCTTCGCGGATCAAGCGCTCGAGCATTTCGGACGAGAAGCCTTCGGCAACCAGCGGAATCGCGATCCGCGGGTCTGGCCGGATATGCAGGGCATCCACATGCCCATGGAACAGCTTGGCGATGGTGAAGGCTGCGTTCAGCGCCCGCTCATCCGTGGCGGCGCCATCGAGCGGAACCAGAATATGCTTGATCATGAACCGTCTCCAGCTGCGGAGGGTTGGTTCCCCACCGTCGCGCGGTGGGCGGACGGCGACCTTGATCCAGATTAAAGCCCGGTGCTTTTACTATGAAAGGCGCCAGCGTATCGGCTCGTCGGCGCTGCAATGATCGAGGGCCGGGCTCCGATCGCTGCCGCGGGCAGATGGGACACAGGCGGATCCTCTTGGTCGACAGGGTCATGTCGATCCGACATGCGATCCAATATGGACCGAGCTTGGACACCGGTCGGACATCCTGCGCCAAGCAGCCTCGCTCCACGCTTCAGGCCCCAACCGCGGGTTCGGTGTCGGGGTCGGGAAATCGGATTCTCGTGATCCGCTCATCTCCGCGAGTTCGGCCAACCGCGACCAGTCCATAATGCGCAGGCGGCCCTTCATGAAACTCAGCAAACCGACGGCGCGCATCTCCTTCAATGTTCGGCAGACATGGACCGATGTGAGGCCGGTGGCATCGGCGATCAGTGTCTGGGTAATGGGGAGTGCGAACTCTTCCTCACCGGTGCCGAAGGCACGGTTCTGACGCTGGCAAAGCGCGAGGAGAAGGCGGGCGATCCGCTCGGTTGCGTTGCAGGTGCCAAGCCCTCCCAACAGGCGCCAGTCGGAGATTGTCTCTGCCGCAAGAAGCGATGCCATCCGCAAAGCCAGTTCTGGCGCGGACTGACAGAGGCGGATCAACGACTGCCGCGGTATCGGACAAACCGTGAGGTCCGTCAATGCTTCCGTCGTGCAGGGCATGAAGCCGTCGGCGGTCGTTTCGAACCCAACCATGCTCCCCGGCATGGCGAAGCGAAGCACCTGGCGACGCCCGTTCTCATGGAAGGTCGAGGCGACCGCCCAACCACGGCGGATGATGAACACCGTCTCGCTCGCATCCCCTTCGGCGAAGACGCACCCCCCGGCCTGCACCTGCCAAAGCGGGTGCTTGATGTTGCCCAGCGCGATGAGGTGCGCATCCGAAGCACTGGCGCACAAACCGTCGCGCCGGACCGGGCAGGATTGGCATTCTGGCCGCATGGGAAGCCTTTCTCACAAATCTCAATGCCTTGGATTGCTTCGGTTCGTGGGAAGCAGTTGGGCCTGCGCAAGGGAGTCCATCAGGGCCGAAACGATGATGTGGCTGCCGAGCGGTCCGTCAGACGCCTCTTGGGCCGCATCGAGATATCCGTCGAGACGACAGGCGACCGTGAGCTTTACAGCGACGCCGAGCGGGGTTTGAGCAGGGGTGCTGATGAGCGATCGCAACAACCACTTCCTTTGAACCGCTTCGCCGTCTTCAGCGTCTTGATAGTATTTGTGCAGCAGCAGGAGAGCGTGGTCGCTGTGCGTCCCACTCGCGAGTGCGGCAACAGCGAAATCCAAAAGCTCTGCGTAGAGCGTTTCGCTTCTTGAAAAGCCATGCGGTGACGACATGGTCATCTCCAAGGGACCGTCAAATTCTGGCGGCGATGTTGGGAAAACTCGTTCAGCAACGAGGTTCGCACCATCATAGTCGATGGCGATTTGATATGGATCAATTTTGCGTGAACCCCTACCAATGGGACAAAAGAAACTTCAAATAAATGGAGCAGGGTTCAAGAACCTACCCCTGAATTCAATCAGGGTTGGGTCGGCATGGCTTCCGTGTCGATTGGGCGCCAATCATGTCCGGTGAGGTGGTGTCGGGCGATTGGGGTAATTCGCCCGTCATGACGATTCCAATGAACTGGAACGTGTTTTAAGCCAACGGCTTTTGGTCCTGTCCAGTCAGGATCAAAAGCTCGAGCGGCATGTGCCGCCGCCGCACCAATCGGCGCGGCTACCAGGCGGCATTTGATTTTATTGGGAAATAATCATTTCGTCAGGAGCGGCCGGCATGTTCGGTAAACGCCAAGTCAGGCCCCCGCCATCACCGACACCGAACGCCCCGGCTCGAAAGAGCCGAAGCGTTGGTATATCCCGTCGCTGCGCATCCGGGCAGCGCTCGCGCGGATCGCCAAGCCATGGATCGACCGGCCAAGCAAATCGGCGTTCAGGCAGCCCCGGTGCAGGACATCGTCAGCGCGTTGATCCCGGTGGTGAACCCCGATCGATCTTGAGCACCGATGCAGGCCGGGCAGGTCGATCGAACGGCCAACGGCGTCCCGGGAGTCCGTGCCCAGGCAGCGGACTCCCGGCTCCCCGTTCCTCCCATCAGCAGCGATTTGACGGTGCCGTCGATTCCGGTTCGCGGAATGCGAGCAGCCGACGCGGAAGATGGCGAGCAAGACCCAGGGCGATGCCGGTGCCGTGCAGCATCGCGGTGGAGAGAACGAAGCCCAGGCCGTAGAGGAGCGGGTCCGCGGTCTGCGGCATCTCGGTGCCGTGGGCATGGCCGTGCAGGACGGCGAAGGCCCCGACCAGGATCGCGGCGGCGGCGACCGGCACCCGCCGGTTCAGCAGCACCAGCAGCCCGAGCACCGCCACCGAGGCGGCGATGCCGGCTTCGACCGCCGGCAGTTCGATGCCGGACATGCCGAGCACGGCACCGCCGGACAGCATGGTGATGAAGGCCGTCGGCAACAGCCAGATCGCACGGCCGCCATTCTGCGCCGCCCAGACGCCGACCGCGAGCATGGTCAGCAGATGGTCGATGCCGGTCAGCGGGTGAAGCACCCCCTGAAGGAACATCGCGTCGCCGGCATGGCCGGTATGGGCGGCGGCCGGCAGGGCCAGCGTCGCCGCCAGAACGCCGACGAGGCCGGCGGATAGCAATCTGTTCATCGGAACGATCTCCTGTGGGGTTCGGCCGACCATGTCGCCCAAGTCAGGCGAGCAGGGAGGCCTTCAAGTGCCCTTTCCCGTCCTCCGCCTCGTCGATCTGGCGAAGCAGGTCGAGGGTGACCCGGGCGTCGACTTCCTCGATGCGGGAAAGAGCGAAGCCCAGATGGACCAGGACCCACTGCCCGATCTGTTTGGACAGCGCTTCGCCCGGTTCGGCGATGCAGGAGAGGTCGACCTCCCGCCTTTCGCCCAGGATGTCGGCGATGGCGAGCATGCGCCCGGCATCGGCGATGGCGACGATCCTGGCCGGCACTCCAAGGCACATGGCAGGGCTCCTTCCCGCAGCGGTCACGCCACTTCCAGTTCGACCAGGGTCAGGTCTTCGCCGCCGCGCGGGGACAGGCGCAAGCCGCCGCAGGCCGGGCAGGGGGCGAGCCGCGTCGGAACCTGCCGCTCGCGGGCACAGTCCTCGCACCAGACCAGACCGGGCGGCTGGTCGATGTCGACCGTCGCCTCCTCGGCCAATGTATCGCGCCTGACCACGTCGAAGGCGAAGCGGAGAGCGTCGGGATCGACGCAGGCGAACCGCCCGACCGCCAGCCGGATCCGCGTGACCCGATGGAAGGCGTGGCGCCGCGATTCCTCCTGTAGCAACTCGAGCAGGCGCTCGCACAATGAAAGCTCATGCATCGTCCTTCTCCGCTATGGGAGCCGGCAGGCCCGATCCGACAGCACCGGATCCGTGCCGATCGACCGATCATGGCCGGATCGATCAAGCTCTGGGCACGTTATCGTCATGAAGACGGAGAGGACGGGTCGAGGACCTGTCGCCCAACCGACCGCGTGTTCCGGCAGTTCCCAAGAACTATCACCACTGCATGCATGTTGCAAACCTCTATTCGGAAATTTACCTGGGGACTATCGATCTGAACTGGTTGATAATAGATTTATATGAACCGATAAGCGGTTCCTATTTGATGACCGCCGATGAATATTTACGGTGAGCCGGAATGTCGCATGTCGTTCGGTAGCGGTCGGGTGCAGAGTCGGGCAGCGGACGCCTGCCTGACCTTGCCGCCGGGATCAATGCTCCAGGACCGGCTGCACCGACGGTACGCCGTGACGGACCGTCCGGCCGGCGCCCGCGCCTTACCATCCGCAATGTCGCCACAGCCAGGGTTTCGGCCTCATCATGGAACATGCAACCGCCCGTGCGGCCCCGCTCTCCACTCCGCTTTCCCTGGCTCACCCGCTGTCCCGCCGCGGGACCCGGCTGGTGCGGGCGACCGTCTGCACCGGATCGGGCGTCGACATCCGCGAGGAGAAGATCGTCGACGAGCTGCCGGTCGGGCTGCTTTATGCCGACGATCTCTTCGCCGTCATGCTGGCGACGCCCACCGACCTGGAGGATTTCGCCACCGGTTTTTCCCTCAGCGAGGGGATCGTCGGCAGTGCCGACGAACTGGCCGTCACCGCCATCGACGAGCTGGCGGACGGTGTCCGCATCCGCATGCAGCTGCCGGTGGAACGGCTTGCCGCCCTGCTGCGCCGCAAGCGCAACCTGATGGGCGGGTCGGGCTGCGGCCGTTGCGGCACCGACAGTTTCGCGGAAACCCTGAGGCCGCTCGATCCGGTCCGCTCCACCGCCCGTATCGCGCCGGACGCGATTGGCCGCGCCATGACGGCGTTGCCGTCGGGACAGAGCCTGAACCGGGAGACCGGGGCGGTCCATGCCGCGGGCTTCGCCGGGCCCGACGGCGAACTGGTGGCGGTGCGCGAGGATGTCGGCCGGCACAACGCGCTCGACAAGCTGATCGGGGCGCTCGCCCGCGCGCGGATCGACCCCAGCGGCGGCTTCGTCGTGGTGTCGAGCCGCTGCTCCTTCGAGATGGTCCATAAGACGGCTGCCGCCGGCATCCCGCTGATCGCCGCCATCTCCGCCCCGACCTCGTTGTGCGTCAGCTTCGCCGAGACGGTTGGGGTGGGGGTCGTCGCCTTCGTGCGTGACGGCCGTCTCACCGTCTATGCCGTCCCGTCGCGGGTCGCGATGCCCGTTTGAGCCGCATCTGAGCCAGAAAGCCCGCGGGCCGGCTCATCGCCGTTCCGCGGGCTTTCCTTTGCCGGTGCGTTCCTTTCAGTGCGTCGCCGCCGGCTGCCCGACCGACGGCAGCGGCTTGTGCATCGGCAGCGGGGTCAAGCCGCCCAGCCCCTTGCGGTAGATCAGCCAATAGATGCCGCCGACGAACACCGAGCCGCCGACGATGTTGCCCAGCGTGGCGAACAGCAGGTTGTGCAGGATGCCGCCCGCCGTGATCATCGACACGTCCAGCCCGGCCGGCACATGGCCCGTCACCTTCAGCAGATAGGCCAGCGGCAGGAAATACAGGTTGGCGATGCAGTGTTCGAACCCGGCGGCGACGAAGGCGGCGACCGGCAGGGTCAGCGCCACGATCTTGTCGGTCACCGTGCGGCCGGCATAGGCGAGCCATACCGCCAGGCAGACCAGCAGGTTGCACAGGATGCCCTTGAAGAAGATCGTCACCGCGTCGGGTGCGATCTTGCCGATGGCGAGCTTCAGGACGGCGGCGCCGACCGCACCGTTGTTCATCTCGGTGTGGTGCGACAGGAAGATCAGGAAGACGAGGCCCATCGCCCCGACCGCATTGCCGATCCAGATCGTCGCCCAGTTGCGAAGGACCTGCGCCGTGCTGATCTGGCCGTTGGCCCGTGCCATCACGATCAGGCAATTGCCGGTGAACAGCTCCGCCCCGCCGACCATGACGATGGCGAGGCCGAGCGAGAAGACCAGCCCCCCCAATATCCGCTGGACCGCGAAGCTGAGCGCGGGGTCGGCCAGCACGATGACGAAGAACATGCCGCCCAACCCGATGCCGCCGCCGGCGACCACCGCCAGCATGAAGCTGGGCAGGAAGGGCATCGTCGCCTTTTTCACCCCCAGCTTTTCAACCTTGTCCTGGATCTCGGCGGGCGAGTAGGCGTCCATGCCGAGAACCGGGGTGTCTTTCGATGCAGGATCACCCAT
This sequence comes from Azospirillum endophyticum, assembly GCF_016595245.1. Taxonomy (GTDB): domain Bacteria; phylum Pseudomonadota; class Alphaproteobacteria; order Azospirillales; family Azospirillaceae; genus Azospirillum; species Azospirillum endophyticum. The sequence goes on along the minus strand of NZ_JAENHM010000064.1, from coordinate 15,076 downwards.
GGCGAATTTCCTCCACCTGTCTTGAAGTGCGTGTCTTGCGTTGCCTCGACTGCCGGACCAAACCGGTCCGTTCAGCCCACCGTCTCGTAGGCCTCGAACCCCTCGCCGCGGACCAGCCGGTCGTGAACGGCCTCCACCGAGCTGCGGACGGTGGTGGTGACCGGAGCGAAGAAGCTGGTGTCCTGCGGCTGGATACCGAGGAACAGGATCTCCGGTATGGTCTCGCGCAGGCTGTCGATCAGGAAGTTGAGCGGGATGGCGTGGGTGGTGACCATGAACTGCTCGGCGACGCTGTCCTGCTCGATCAGGCGGACTTCGCCCGGCGGCAGTTCCATGTCGGCGGCATCGACGATCAGCACCCGGTGCGGCGCCAGCGCGCGGATATGGTGGGTGTGGTTTTCCGGGACATCTTCGCCGTCCACCACGGTCCAGCCGGGGGCCGGCCGCTCGTCGAGCAGCTGGGCCAGCAGCGGGCCGGCTCCGTCATCGCCGCGCAGGACATTGCCAACCGTGAATACGACATCGGTCATGACAGCCGTCTCCCCATCAGATAAATCGCAGGCTCGCGCCGGATCGCGTCCAGGGCCGTGCGCAGCCGGTCGAGCCACGCCGCCACGTCGGGCGGAGCATTCGGCAGCGCCGCATCGACGGCCGTCGTCAGCAGCCGGACGTGGGTGCTGTCCACCGTGATCTCGCCGAAGCGCAGCAGGCCGGACAGTTTGCGGTGCGCCTCGTCACTGTCTTTCAGCGCGTCGAGAACGCGATCGAACACCGCGGTGGTGCAGCGGAAGGCCGGCTTGAAGCAGTCGAACACGCCGATGTGATGCCCGATGGCCAGCGAATAATAGACCACCTGCTTCGCATCTTCGGGAATGTCCTCCTTCCGCTCCAGCACCTTGGCGTTCAGCTGGTAGAACACCACCTCCGGCGTCGCGCCCCGGCCGGCGCGCAGGCCGGGGATTGAGCCGGGATCGGCGGCTTGTGCGAGGGTGCTCATGGCGTTTCTCCCCTGGGCGCCTCTCCCCGGATGGCCTGCTGCACCACCTCGGCCAGATGGCCGATGATCTCGGCACGGCGCGGGTCGCGCTCCTCGGCGATGGCTTCCATCATGCATTCGAGCAGGGTGAAGGAGCCGGGCGTGTGGGCCCGTCCTTCCAGCAGGGCCATGAACTCCTCGGCGATGTCGCGGCCCTGGCGGTAGCCGGCCATGCGCCGTGCCTCGCGCTCCAGCCGGACGCGGAGCGCGTAGGGGATGTCGGGATGGGGCAGGGCGGCGGTTTCCCCGGCGGCCTCGACATGGGTCTCGGCCTTCAGCTTCTGTTCCAGCAGCCCCAGCGCCACGGCGAAGCCGTGGATGGTCGCGGCCGGCGTCGGCGGGCAGCCGGGAATGTAGACATCGACCGGCACGATGTTGTCGGTGCCGCCCCACACGCAGTAGAGGTCGTGGAAGATGCCGCCGGTACAGCCGCAGGCGCCGTAGGACACCACGATCTTGGGGTCGGGGGCCGCCTCATAGGCGCGCAGCCCCGGCATCCGCATGGCGCGGGTCACGGCGCCGGTGAACAGCAGGATGTCGGCATGGCGGGGCGAGGCCACCACCTTGATGCCGAAGCGCTCGGCGTCGAACACCGGGGTGATGGACGAGAAGATCTCGATCTCGCAGCCGTTGCAGCCACCGCAATCGACGCGATAGACGTAGGCGGAGCGCTGGATGTTCTTCAGCAGCGCCTTCTTCATCGCGGCGATGTGCTCGCTGGTGGAGACCGGCGACATCTCCGCCACCAGGGTCTTGGGGTCTAGCGGGACGTTCATGGCGTGGTCTCCAGTTCCTGAGTCATCTGCCGAGCGATCCCCATGTCGGCGATGTGGTGGACATCCTGGGCGCGCTTGCAGGCCGGGCAGGTCGAGGCGGTCAGGCGCAGCCGGTCCGCTTCCTCCGCACTGCGGGCCGACTGGCTCAGCAGGCGGGCGACGTAGTCGACCTCCTTGGCCGGGGCGAAGGGTTTGCCGCAGCAGGCGCAGTCGGCCAGCGTGAAGACGGCCTTGCGCGTCAGGTCGGCCTTGCTGCCGACCGCCAGTTCGAAATCGTCGGACAGGCGGATGGCGCTGGTCGGGCAGGATTCCTCGCAGCGGCCGCAGAAGACGCAGCGCCCGTAATCGATCGACCAGGTGCGGCTGCCGGCGGCGGTGTCGGTCTCCATCCCGATGGCGTTGGCCGGACAGGCGACGGTGCAGGCCGCGCAGGCGATGCAGTCCTCCGCCTTGTGTTCCGGCTTGCCGCGGAAGTCCTTGCAGACCGGCATCGGGGCGAAGGGGTATTTGACCGTCGCCTCGCCCGTGCGGAAGATTTCCTTGAGTAGCTTGAGCATCTCTGGCCCCCGTCACTTCAGCGGTGAATCCGTGCGTTCGCGGCAGTAGCGCTCCATCTCCTTGTAGGCGATGGTCTTGGAGCGCTTCTTGCGGACGTCCACCACGGTCACACGGTCGGTGCAGGAATAGCAGGGGTCGATGCTGCCCACGATCAGCGGGGCGTCCGACACCGTATTGCCGCGCAGCATGTAGCGCAGCACCGGCCAGTTGTTGTAGGTCGAGGCGCGGCAGCGCCAGCGGTAGAGTTTCTGGTTGTCGCCGGTCATCGACCAGTGGATGTCCTCGCCGCGCGGCGCCTCGGTGAAGCCCAGCGCGAATTTGTGCGGGACATAGGTGAAATCCTCGGTCAGCACCGGACCGGCGGGCGCCTTGTCCAGCAGCTGTTCGATGATCCACAGGCTGTCGAAGAACTCCGCCACCCGGACCAGCGTGCGGGACAGCACGTCGCAGCCCTGTTCGACATGGACCGGCATGTCGAGCAGCTTGTAGCCGCCGAAGGCATGGTCGGCGCGGGTGTCGCGGCGATGGCCGCTGCCGCGCACCACCGGCCCGACCGGGCTGTAGTCGCGGGCGATCTGCGGGTCGAGCCGGCCGACGCCCTTGACGCGGCCGCTGACGTTGGCGGTGGACAGCAGCACGTCGACCAGCCGGGTCACGTCGTCGCGCAGCTCGGCGACCAGTTCGCGGGTCCTGGCCTGCTGGTCGCCCAGGATGTCGCGGCGCACGCCGCCGATCAGGTTCAGCGCATAGGTCTTGCGGGCGCCGGTCAGCAGCTCCGCCAGCGTCATCGCCTTCTCGCGCACGCGGAAGAACTGCATGAAGCCGGTGTCGAAGCCGATGAAATGGCAGACGAGGCCGAGGTTCAGCAGATGGCTGTGCATCCGCTCCGTCTCCAGCAGGATGGAGCGGATGGCCTGGGCCCGCGGCGGCACCGTTATGCCCAGCGCATTCTCCACCGAGTTGGCATAGGCGACGCTGTGGGCGTAGCCGCAGATGCCGCAGACGCGGTCGGCCAGGAAGGTGACGTCATTGTAGCCCATCCGCGTCTCGGCCACCTTCTCCATGCCGCGGTGGACGTAGAACATGCGGTAATCGGCGTCGATGATGTCCTCGCCGTCGACGAACAGGCGGAAATGGCCGGGCTCGTCCGACGTGATGTGCAGCGGACCCAGCGGGACGACGCGGGTTTCCTGCTTGGCCTCGTTGATGAACTGGTAGGTCTCGTCGTCGGCGGTCGGTGCCGGCCGCAGCCGGTAATCCATTGAATCCTTGCGCAGCGGATAGAGCTCGTCCGGCCAGTCGTCGGGCAGGACGAGGCGGCGTTCGTCGGGCAGACCGACCGGGCGCAGGCCGAACATGTCGCGCACCTCGCGCTCGCCCCAGACGCAAGCCGGAACCCGCCGGGTGACGGAGGGGTATTCCAGCGTGTCGGCCGGCACCTCGCAGCGCACCACCACATGGCACTTGTCTGCGCCTTCCATGGACAGGACATAGTAGACGGCGTAGGCGCCATTCAGCGGCCGTTCGTCGTTGCCGACGACCACCGACAGCCAGCCATTGTGGTCGTAATAGAGGCTGGCGACGACATCGGGCAGCGAGACGGGCTTGACCGTGATGGTGACCTGGGCCTCGGTCTGCCAGGATTCATCGAGGATCGCATGGGGCAGGCTCTCGCGCAGGGAGGCGATGGTGCCGCTCCCGACCCGGACCGGAGTGATGAGGTTCATTTGGAAATCTCCGTCTGCGAGAGGCTGCCGGTTACCAGGGAACCGCCGGCGCGGGCCGTGTCGTATTTCGGCTTGTCGTATGTCTGCCAGGGGGCGGCCACCACCGGGCGGCTGTCACCGTTCATCACCACCGCGGTCGCCTGCTGCACCAGATTGGACAGCGGCTGCGGCACGGCGAAGCCCAGTATCAGCACAAGCACCGCCAGCACGCCCAGCGGGGCCAGCGCCCTCCAGCCGACGTCACCCTTGGCCATCGTCTCCGGGCTCTTGCCCAGCACGCTGTCGGCGACGATCTTCACCAGACCGGCGATGGTGATGCACAGGAACAGCGCGCACAGCGCCATGATCCAGCCATAGCCTTCGTTCAGCCCGGCCATGAAGACCATGAATTCGCTGACGAAGATGTTGAAGGGCGGGAAGCCGGCCAGCGCCAGGGCGCAGCCCATCATCAGCAGGCCGGTGGCCGGGGCCACCCGCAGCACGCCCTTCACCGCCCGCAGGTCGCGGGTGCCGTATTTCATCAGGACATTGCCGGCGCTGCAGAAGAACAGGGCCTTGGTGACGCTGTGGTTGATGGCGTGCAGCAGGGCGGCGGCGATGCCGAGCGGCCCGCCGACGCCGAGCGCCACGACGATCAGCCCGACATTCTCGATGCTGGAATAGGCCAGCTTGCGCTTCAGATCCTGCTGCACGAAGAACAGCAGGGACGAGACGCCGACCGACAGCAGGCCCAGCGTCAGCAGCAGCATCTGCGGGAAGCCGGTGCCCACCGTGCCGACGGTGATGACGTAGAAGCGGATGACGATCAGCAGCGCGCATTTCAGCAGCACGCCCGACAGCAGGCCCGACACCGGGCTCGGCGCCTCGGAATGGGCATCGGGCAGCCAGGCATGCATCGGGAAGATGCCGGCCTTGGTGCCGAAGCCGATCAGGGCGAAGACGAAGGCCAGCTTGACCAGCATCGGGTCCAGTTCGGCGGCATGGCCGACCAGGGCCGTCCACAGCACCGCCTGATGCGGGTCGGCCAGCACGTCGGCGGCGTTGGCGAAGACCAGCACCGTGCCGTAGAGGCCGAAGGCGACGCCGACCGTGCAGATGATCACGTATTTCCAGGCGGCCTCCAGCGAGGATTTCTGCCCGTACAGCCCGACCAGGAAGGCGGATCCCAGCGTCGTCGCCTCGATGGCCGCCCACATCATGATGATGTTGTTGGCGGTGACCGCCAGCAGCATGGTGAACAGGAACAGGCTGAAGAAGCCGTAGTAGATCCGGACCTTGCCGGCGTCGATGGCGCCGGACTCCAGGTCGTGGCGGATGTAGGCGATGGAATAGAGGCCGGTCATCAGGCCGACCACGCCGATCAGCATCATGAAGACGGCGCCGAGCGCGTCGACGAACAGCCAGTCGCCGAAGGCGGAAATGGCGCCGTTCGACAGCACCTGGATCAGCGCCGCGATGCTCAGCAGGAAGACATAGCCGATGGAGCCCAGATGGATGCGCTCCAGCAGCGTCACGCCGCCATGGTCGGTCGCGAGGGCTTCGGGCAGGGACTCCCGGAACCAGGGCAGGGTCAGCAGGAACACCGCCACCGCCAGCGGACCGATCAGCAGAAGTGGGGGAAGGATCGAGGATACCATGGCGGTCATCCCTTCAGGCTCGTGAGCTGGCGCGCGTCGAGCGTGTGCAGCGTGTCGAAGATCCGCGATCCCAGCGCCGCCATCACCACCACCGCGAAGATGGCGTCGGTGGCGATGCCGATCTCCACCAGCTCCGGCGCGTTGGGGGCCAGCAGGGCCAGGGTCAGGTGCGACCCGTTCTCCATCAGGCAATAGCCGAACACCTGCTTCAGGATGTTCCGCTGCGCCACGATGCAGGCGAGCCCGATGAAGAACAGGGCGAGCGACACCGCCAGTGCCGGCTTGATGGCATCCGCCGCCGGCAGCGTCACCTTGGACGCCACGACGAAGCAGAGGATGAGGGCGACGGCGGCGCCGACGATGGACAGCGCCGTCGGCATCACCGCCCCCGTGCCGATGGCCGGGTCGCTCAGCCGGCGGAAGGCGCGGACCATGATGGCCGGGACCAGGATCACCTTGGTCAGCAGCGCGGTGAAGGACCAGAGATACAGCTCGCCCGACCCGGTGGCCCCTGCCAGCGCCACGAACAGCATCACCAGGATGAAGCTCTGCAGCGCGTAGAAGCGGGCGGAGTTGGCCGGATTGCCGGCGAGCGTGACCAGAAGGGAGCTGACGATCAGCAGGCCCGACAGGCCGTTGACGATGAGAAATCCGTTCATGACCGTTCCCTCCCTCAGCCGAGCCACGAGGCGGCGATGGAGCTTGAGACCAATGTCATCGCCACCAGGGCCACCAGCACGAACTTCATGCCGGCCGGCAGAGGGGCCGCCGCGGCCATCGTGGCGGATGGTTTGCCGGGCACCGAATGGCCCAGCCATTTCAGGAACCAGGCGAAAGAGCCGACCGATTCCGCCAGCGCGATGACGACCAGCAGCATCAGAGCCCAATGATGCGCCCCGACCTCGAACCCGCCGGCGAAGATGGCGAACTTGCTGAAGAAGCCGTTGAAGGGCGGCACGCCGGTGATCGCCAGGGCGGCGCAGACGAAGGCGACGCCGAGCAGCGGCGATTTGGTGACGATGCCGCGCAACGACGGCAGCAGCCGGGTGCCGGCGGTGTAGCTCAGCGCGCCGGCGACCAGGAAGAACAGCGTCTTGGCGAAGGCGTGATTGAAGATGTGGGCGATGGCGCCCTTGAAGGCGAGGTCGGAGCCGAAGACCGACAGCGACAGCGCCAGCAGAATGTAGGCCAGCTGCGTGATGGTCGAATAGGCCAGCAGGCGCTTCAGGTCGACCTGCGGCAGATACATGAAGAAGCCGTAGACCAGCGTCAGAACCGCCATGATCGAACCGACCCAGCCGACGATCTCCGGCGCGCCGCCGGCCGACATCAGCCCGCGGGCGAAGATGTAGACGCCGACCTTCACCATCGAGGCCGCATGCAGGTAGGCGCTGACCGGGGTCGGGGCCTCCATGGCGTCGGGCAGCCACATGTGGAAGGGCAGCTGGGCCGACTTGCCCCAGGCCGCCACCAGGATCGCCAGCAGCACCACCGCCTTCATCCCCGGCGCCAGATCGGCGATGGCGGTCAGGGCGAAGGTGCCGGTCGACAGGAACAGCAGCGCCGCCGCGACATAGAGGCCGAGCGAGGCGACATGGGTGACCAGCAGCGCCTTGGCCGCCGAGCGCAGGGCCTTGGGCGATTCGTAATAGCCGATCAGGGCCCAGGAGCAGGCGCCCGTCAGCTCGAAGAAGGCGAGCTGGCCGACGACGGTGGAGCTGAACACCAGCCCGGTCATGGCGCCGATGAACACCAGCAGGAAGGCGTAGTAGCGCCGCCGGCCGATGTCTGGATGCTCGCGGTTGCCGGCATTCAGGTAGGCGGCGGAATAGATCGCCACCAGGAGGCCGATGGAAATCACCGCCAGCGCGATCAGCACGCTGACGCTGTCCACCACCAGCCCGAGGATCGAGACCGATCCGAAGGAGATCAGTTCATAGGTGCCGCCGATCTTGCCGTCGCCGAGCAGCGACATGGCGAGGATGGCGATCACCGCGACGGTGGCGGCCGCAAAGCCCTGGCACAGCCATTTGGCCGATGCCCGTTCCGATGCCGCGATTGCCGCCGCACCGCCGAAGGGGACGAGGATGGCGGCCAGCGCCAACAGCCCGAGCGGTTCCGTGGGGAGTGTTATCATGATGCTGCCCCTCGCCGGCTCACAGGCCGACCAGATAGAAGACGAAGGCGAGCGAGGCGGCGCCGACCCCGACCCAGCTGTGCTGGGGGGTCAGGCGGAAGCGGACGCGCGCGACGCTGTTCTCGACCACGCCGACCGCGGCGAAGATCAGGACCAGCTTGATGGCGAAGGCGACCAGCCCGAACAGCAGCCCGAAGAACGTCATCCCGGACGCGCTGCCGAAGGGCAGGAAGACGCCGACGAACCAGGCGACGACGACCGTCTGCTTCAGCGCCATCGCCCATTTGATCAGCGCCAGCGACGGGCCGGAATATTCGGTCAGCGGGCCTTCCTGCAACTCCTGCTCCGCCTCCGCCATGTCGTAGGGCAGCTTGCCCAGCTCGATGTAGATGGCGTAGGCGAAGGACAGGGCGGCGACGATGGTTGCGGTGGCCGAGTGGACATGGCCGTCGGCGATGGCGGTGCCGATGGCGCCGAGGTTGGTCGAGCCGGCCAGCAGGGCCGCCACGAACAGCGACAGCAGCATCACCGGCTCCACCAGCACGCCCATGGTCAGCTCGCGGCTGCCGCCGATGCCGGAGAAGGAACTGCCGCTGTCGATGCCGGACAGCGAGAAGAAGAAGCGGGCGAGCGCGAACAGGTAGATGATGGTGATCAGGTCGCCGATGGGCGCCACCGGCGTGAAGCGGGTCAGCATCGGGATGCCCATGGCGATGACCAGCACCGTTGTCAGCATCACCGCCGGCATCGCCCGGAAGGCGAAGCCGCTGTCCGGCGGGGTCAGGTCCTGGCGGGTCATCAGCTTGGCGATGTCTCGATAATCCTGCAGCAGGCCCGGCCCGTGGCGGGTGTGCAGCTTCGCCCGGATCATGCGCGACAGGCCGGAGACCAGCGGTGCCGCGGCAAGCAGGAGGAGCGCCTGGAACAGTCCCAGGATCAGGTGTGAGAAGGTCAGCATGGCGTCCTCCCGTCAGACGGCCAGCGCCAGCAGCGCGATGAGCGCCGCGACGATGTAGAGGCAGTAGATGCGGAAATCGCCGGCCTGGATGACCTGCAGCCACTTGCCGCTGGCATCGACGGCGCCGGCGATCGGGGCGATGACGCTGCGGTCGGCCAGCGGTTCGGTGCGCCGCGCCAGCGTGACCACCCGCTCGAAGCCCAGCGCGATGCCGGTCCAGCGCCCGGCGATCGCGCGGCGCATGGTATAGAGCGGGGCGAAGAACATGCGGATCGGCTGGGCGAAGCTGCCGGCGCTGGCGGGCATGTGATGGTCCGGCAGATAGCCGGCCGCCCAGGGGGCCGCCACCTTGCGGTCGCCGCCGCGCTTGGCGGCGAAGGCCGCCTTCAGCGCGATGGGCAGGAAGGCCATGGCGATCAGCAGGATGGCGATCAGCGGGGTGGACAGCGTCGCCTGCTGGGCGTCGCCCGGCAGCAGGGTGGTGCCGACCGCCAGCGTGACCGGAGCGGTGCCGATGGTCGCCGCCGCGATGCGGCCCATCACCGGCGCCACCAGCGGAGCCAGCAGGCCGAGCGCGACGCAGGCGACGGCCAGCACCGCCATGCCGGCGACCATCGCGGCCGGCGCCTCGCGCGCCTCCTCCGCGTGACGGCTGCGCGGCGCACCGGCGAACATGATGCCGTAGGCCTTGACGAAGCACATCACCGCCAGCGCGCCGGTCAGCGCCAGCATGACGGCGGCGATGGGAGCGGCGAACTTCACCAGCGGGGTGCCGTCCAGCGCCGCGGCGAACAGCGCCTGGTAGGTGTACCATTCCGACACGAAGCCGTTCAGCGGCGGGATCGCCGAGATCGCCAGCGCGCCGACCAGGAAGGACAGGGCGGTCCAGGGCATGCTGCGGGCCAGCCCGCCCATCTCCTCCATGTCCTTGGTGTGCATGCGGAAGATGGTGGACCCGGCGCCGAGGAACAGCAGGCCCTTGAACACCGCATGGTTCAGCAGGTGATAGAGGCCGGCCATCAGCCCCAGCACCGCCAGCACCGGCTGGTGCAGCGCCATGCCGATCATGCCGGTGCCGACGCCCAGCAGGATGATGCCGATATTCTCGACCGAGTGGTAGGCGAGCAGCTTCTTGATGTCGTGCTCGGCCAGGGCATAGACGACGCCCAGCACCGACGACACCGCGCCGAAGGCCAGCACCAGCAGGCCCCAGCCCAGCATCGCCGGCCCGGCGCTGGCGCCCAGCAGGTCGATGCCGACCTTGACGATGCCGAAGACGCCGATCTTGATCATCACGCCCGACATCAGCGCCGAGGCGTGCGACGGGGCGGCCGGATGGGCGCGCGGCAGCCAGATGTGCAGCGGGATCATTCCGGCCTTGGCACCGAAGCCGGCGAAGGCCAGCAGGAAGGCGACGCTGTCCAGCGGGGCCGGCAGCGGATGGGCGCGGAAGGCGGCGAAATCGAAGCTGCCGGCCTGGTTCGCCATCAGGAAGAAGGCGGCCATGATCAGCACCGAGCCGCCATGGGCGACCAGGAAATAGAGGAAGCCGGCGCCCACCGCCTCGTCGTCCTGGTCGAAGATGACCAGGAAATAGGAGGCCAGCGACATCATCTCGAAGAAGATGAGGAACCAGAAGGCGTTGTCGGCCGCCACCACCAGCATCATCGAGGCGATGAAGGCGTTCATGAAGAAGCCCATCGCCCCGACGCCGCGCCCGGCATATTCGCGCACATAGGCGAAGCCGTAGATCCAGGCGACCAGCGACAAGAGCGAGATGACCGCGATCATCAGGCCGGCCAGCGGGTCGAGCCGCAGGACGAAATGGGCGAAGGGGTAGGGGCCGGCGGCGTCGAGCACGGCCGGCTGGCCGGCGCCGATGGCCGTCAGCCCGGCGCCGAGCCCGGCGAGCGCCGCGGCGATGCCGACGCCGCTGCCGCCAAGACGGATGTCCCCCTCCCGATGTTTCAGGAGGAGGCAGAGGATGGCGCCGCCGCAGGACAGCAGCAGCGACATGATGAGCAGGGAGAGTGGAATCATGGGTCCAGCCCCTCCAGCGAGGCGAGCGGCGTTTCAGGACTGACCGGTGCCGCCGCGGCCAGCGTGCGCTTGACGGCGGCAGCCTGGCGGATGGCATCGGCGTCGGCCGCGTAAAGGGCGGCGGTCGGGCACACGCGCACGCAGGCCGGGCCGTCGCCGGAGAAAGCGCAGAGATCGCATTTCACCGCCACGCTGCGGACGCCGATCTCCCAGGTCAGCAGCGGATCGAGCGCCGCCGAATGGCTGGGCGTCGCGACGGCGATCCCGGCAACCCCGGCGATGCCGGTGCCGCTTGGCGTGATGGCACCGAAGGGGCAGGCCAGCGCGCACATCTTGCAGCCGATGCAGGTCTGCTCGTTCAGCAGGATGGCATCGGCCCCGAAGGTGATGGCGTTGACCGGACAGACGCGGGCACAGGGCGCGTCCTCGCACTGGTGGCAGAGGACGGGGCCGGTGTCGTCGCCGGTCCGCATGACGGTCAGCCGGGGATGCGCCTGCAGCCCCTGTTTCTTATGTGCCTCGGTGCAGGCCGCCATGCAGGTGTTGCACCCGATGCACTTTCTCGGTTCCGAGATAACGAAGCGATTCATGTCCAGGCCTCCGGCTTCCCGGGCGGGTGCGTCGTATCGGCCGATCAGGGTGTTCTTTGAAAAGTCCCGATAAGAAAACCTGATCGACCAATAGGAAGACAGTATTGGCTCGCGCACACCCCTGCGCCGCCTGTTGTCACGGGCGGTGCAGCAGAAGGAGAGCCAGCTGTTGCGAATCTTTGTCAAAATGGCGGTCTTGATTTTGGATCGCCGTTGACTTCGCCACGCTATTCCTCCCGATGATGCGATGTCAACTAGACACATAAAAAAAGTGGGTATAAGGTCGGCGACACGAAGACAGGGAGTGTGAAGACGGTTTGACTGTCAAATCGCCCCCGATGAACTCCGATAAGAAAGAGAATTTACTCGATAGGATCGGCTTATCGGCGGCGATTACTTTTAAAGATCGAGCGATAAGTGATTTCTATCGGACGTGAAGCCACCGGTGCCCGATGCGGCCAACCGGCGCGCAACGCCAGGGAACAGTGAAGCGATGCCGGGGCGGATCCGTTCGACGGCTTCCTCCGGCTGCCAACAAGGACGACGGGAATGAACAGATTCGTCACTGCCAACCCGAGCAAGTGCATCGGCTGCCGCACATGCGAGGTCGCCTGTGCGCTTGCCCATTCCGAGGGAGCCGGCGTCGAAGGACTGGCGCCGGAGACCTTCAAACCGCGCATCCGCATGGTGAAGACGGCCGACGTCAGCACCGCGGTGATGTGCCACCATTGCGAGGACGCGCCCTGCGTCAACGCCTGCCCGAACAACGCCATCGTCTACCGCCAGCACAGCGTGCAGGTGGAGCAGGAGCGCTGCCTGGGCTGCAAGAACTGCGTGCTGGCCTGCCCGTTCGGCGTCATGGACGTGGTGACGGTGCCGGCGGTGCGGCAATTCGCCGGCATGACGCTCAGCCTGGGCGTCAAGGCGCAGGCGCACAAATGCGACCTGTGCATCGAGCGTGGCGATGCCGGCCCGGCCTGCGTGTCGGTCTGCCCGACCAGCGCCCTGACCCTGATGGACCGGGAGGCGATGGACGAGACCCTGCGCCGCCGGCGCGAGCGCGCCGCCCTGGAAGCCGCCGAAGTCGCGGCCTGAGAGCCTATCGGTTTGCAGGGGATACTTTCCCGTCGTCATCCCCGCGAAGGCGGGGATCCAGGAAACTCCGCAGGCAAGTGGCTGAGCCGACTGGATTCCCGCCTTCGCGGGAATGACGCCTGGGAGAGGTGCAGCCTGGGGGTTGCCATGGTGACCCAAGTGGCCGGCGTCTTCCTGGCAGACCCTTGCGAACCCTGATTCCCATCACTGCGGCTGACGCACAGCCGGCACAATCGAACGAAGATCGAGGTCGAGATGGAAAAGCATATGGCGGTCTGCCCGTATTGCGGTACGGGCTGCAAACTGAATCTGCTGGTCGAGGGTGGGAAGGTCGTCGGTGCCGAACCCCTGAACGGCGTCACCAACGAGGGAGAACTCTGCCTCAAGGGGTATTTCGGCTACGACTTCATCAACGACACCAAGATCCTGACGCCGCGGCTGCGCAACCCGATGCTGCGTCGCAGCCGCGATGCCGCCTTCGAGGCGGTGTCGTGGGACGAGGCGATCCAGTACGCGGCGAAGAAGCTCGGCGAGATCAAGGCCAAATACGGCCCCGATTCGATCATGACCACCGGCTCGTCGCGCGGCACCGGCAACGAGACCAACTATGTGATGCAGAAATTCACCCGCGCGGTCCTCGGCACCAACAATGTCGACAACTGCGCGCGCGTCTGCCACGGCCCGTCGGTCGCCGGATTGCAGGTGACGCTGGGCAACGGTGCCATGAGCAACTCGATCCCCGAGATCGAGAACACCAAATGCGTCCTGGTCTTTGGCTACAACGTCGCCGACAGCCATCCGGTGATCGCCAAGCGCATCATCAGGGCCAAGGAGCGCGGCGCCAAGGTCATCGTCTGCGATCCGCGCAAGATCGAGACGGCGCGGCTGGCCGATCTGTGGCTGCCGCTGAACAACGGTTCCAACATGGCGCTGGTCAACGCCTTCGCCAATGTCCTGATCAATGAAGGGCTCTACGACAAGGAGTATGTCGCCAATTACACGGAGGGCTTCGACGAGTACAGGAAGATCGTCGAAAAATACACGCCCGAATACGCCGAGGCGATCACCGGCCTGCCCGCCGCCGACATCCGCGAAGCGATGCGCATCTATGCCGCCGCTCCCTCCGCCACCATCCTGTGGGGCATGGGCGTCACCCAGTGGGGCCAGGGCGTCGACGTGGTGAAGGGCCTGTCGGGGCTGGCGCTGCTGACCGGCAATCTCGGACGTCCGAATGTCGGCGTCGGCCCGGTGCGTGGCCAGAACAACGTGCAGGGCAGCTGCGACATGGGCGTGCTGCCGACCGAATTCCCGGGCTACCAGATGGTCACCGATCCGGAGATTCGCGCCAAGTTCGCCAAGGCCTGGGGCGTCGAGTCGCTGCCCGACCAGATCGGCTACCGCCTGACCGACGTGCCGCATCTGGCGGAAACCGGCAAGTTGAAGGCGATGTATGTGATGGGCGAGGATCCGGCCCAGACCGAGCCGGACCTGGCGCAGGTGCGCAAGGGCTTCGAGGCGATGGAGTTCGTCATCGTCCAGGACATCTTCATGACCAAGACGGCGATGTTCGCCGACCTGATCCTGCCGGCGACCTCCTGGGGCGAGCATGAGGGCGTGTTCAGCGCCGCCGACCGCAGCTTCCAGCGCTTCACCAAGGCGGTGGACGCCAAGGGCGACGTCAAGCACGACTGGGAGATCATCAGCCTGCTCGCCACGGCGATGGGCTATCCCATGCACTACGACAACACCAAGCAGATCTGGGACGAGCTGCGCGAGCTTTGCCCGATCTTCTACGGCGCCACCTACGAGAAGATGGAGGGACTGGGCGCCGTGCCGTGGCCCTGCCGCGACCTCGACTCGGCCGGATCCAAATATCTCTACGAGGGCAACGTCTTCCAGCGGCCGGGCGGCAAGGGCCTGCTGTTCGCCACCGAATGGCGTCCGCCGCATGACAAGCTGACCGAGGAGTTCCCGCTGATCCTCTGCACGGTGCGCGAGGTCGGCCATTACTCCTGCCGCTCGATGACCGGCAACTGCGCCGCCCTGCAGACGCTGGCCGACGAGCCCGGCTATGTCACCATCAACCCGAAGGACGCCAAAGCCCTGGGGATCCGCGACCAGGAACTGGTCTGGGTGTCGTCGCGCCGCGGCAAGGTGATCAGCCGGGCCAGCGTCACCGACCGCACCAACAAGGGGGCCGTCTACATGACCTACCAGTGGTGGATCGGCGCCTGCAACGAGCTGACCATCCACGCCGTCGATCCCATCGCCAAGACGCCGGAATACAAATACGCCGCCGTCCGGGTCGAGGCGATCGCCGATCAGGTCTGGGCCGAGAACCACGTCCAGCAGGAATACGCGAAACTGAAGGGCGGTCTCAGCAATGCGGTGACCGGTGCGGCGAAGAAGGCTCCGGCCTACGCGTGAGGTTTGGGGAACGGCACCTTACTCCCTCTCCCCTCCGGGGCTAATCTATCAACACAAGTACTGTGCGAGGGCAGCGCCCTCGCACAGGGTTGAGA
>NZ_JAENHM010000063.1 GCF_016595245.1 Azospirillum endophyticum | reverse complement strand
CTACTCTCGCGACGAATCGCGCGAGCATCAACAACCTAACCGATTCTGAGTCGGACTCTAATATCGGAATCGGGACACTATCCGTTCCCACACGGAATAAGAAGGATTTTGACATTTGTTGCAGGAATTCGGGGTGCAAGCATCTTCCTAGATATCATGTGACGCCATCTCATGTTGCGGTAACGTTGCTTGGCGATGCTCACCTTAATCCTGTTCGCCCTGTCTCCCATCAGTGTGGGATGAGGGGAAGCGCGTTCCGCAAAGGGGGGGGGAAGCGGCCCCTTCATTCTCTCGTCTCCGCTGGATTTCCGCCGGAACGCGCCCCGTTCTCGTGCGGAACTCCGCAGAAACCGCGCCGGAAAGTCGAAGATTTCCGCGCGGACCTTTGACAGGCGCACCGTCGCGCCTGCCCAAGCCCTGTCACAGAGCTATCATCACGTCAGTGACGATTATGTGCGTGAATATGAAGATCGAGAGGATACCGAACTTCACATCGGAATTTACAGCACTCAAGAGGCAGCAATGGCTGCAATAGAACGTCTCCGCGACAAGGCAGGATTCCAGGACTGGCCTGAATGTTTCAAAATCCACCCTACTCGCCTTGATGAAGACGGGTGGGCGGAAGGCTTTTTCACCACCCGGCTACCTGTGAACAACGAAGCAGCCGAAGCGTTTGACCTTCCAGCCATCGACTGATGAGAAAACATCAGAGTAATACCAGCGGTCATTGACGATGACCGCTGGTATCCGCGCCGACTGGCGCGGCGGCGGCCCATGCCGCCGAAGCTTTGGATCCTGATGGGTCAGGATCGAAAGCCGCTGGTATCAGGGGGAGTGCGGGCCGTGGGGGAATAACCAAACCCCCTCCTTTTCCGCACAGGATATTGATACGCCGGAATTGCTCCAGTCGTTGGACCCTGTGTTCCGGTGATAGAGTCTGAAAAAGAAAGTGGGCGGATCCACGGGGTCCGTGGATCCGCCCGAGGCGAGGAGACCGACAGCCGGTGCCCGAACGTGCCTGCAAAGGCACCGGCGTTCCGGAGCCCCGGCGGCGCAATGCTGCGCAACCGGGCCATCCGAACCGAGCGTCTCCTATCCCTGTGATACCTCCATGCCCGATCAGCCGGCGATCAGGCCGCGCAGCTGCCGGTTGGCGACCGCCAGCATGGCGAGATCGACCGCCGGCTGGGCCCGCAATTCGGCCAGAAGCTGTTCGACGCGTTCCACCACCAGGCTGCGGCTGGCGATCCAGGCATCGACCGCCGCGGCCTCGTCGCCGGCGCTTTCCAGAACGCGCACCGTGAGCGCGCTCTGGTGGGCGAACAGGTCGTCGATGATCGCGGCGACCGCCTGGCGCTGCCAGTGGTTGTCGACCTTGGCGCCGCTGGCGCGGTCGCGCAGCCATTCCAGGCCGAACCGGCGGCCCAGCCCGAAATAGACCGAGGCGACGCCTTCCACCGCGCGGCCGGTGCGCTCGGCGATGCGCACCAGATCGGGGGCGGCGGCCAGTACCGGCAAGGCGGCGATCCGGCGGGCCAGATCCTCCGGCACCCCCTGGGCGATGGCGTCGGCGATGCGGGCGGCGAGGCGGGAGGATTCCTCCTCGTCCAGGAAGCGGTCCAGCCCGGAGGCCAGGGCTTCCACGCCCGGACGGAAGGCGGCGGACTCGCGGCCGAGGTCGAGCGGATGCGGGCTGTGCGCCAGGAACCACGCCACCCCGCGGTCCAGCAGCTGGATGGTCTCCAGCATCAGCGCCGTCTGCAATGCCGCCGGCACCACGGTGTCCAGCCCGTCGATGGCATCCCACAGCGGGCGCAGCTGGAAGACGTCGCGGGCGATGGCATAGGCGCGGGCGACGTCCGCCGGGCCGAGGCCGGTCTTCTCCACCATGTCGCGGACGAAGGTGGGGCCGACGCGGTTGACCAGGCTGTTGGTGACGGCGGTGGCGATGATCTCGCGGCGCAGGCGGTGGCGGAAGATCGCCTCGCGCTGGCCCTCGCGCAGCGGCTGCGGGAAGTAGCGCAGCAGATCCTCGACCGTCGCCGGGTCGTCCGGCAGCTCCGAGGCCAGCAGGTCGTCGTACAGCGTGATCTTGGCATAGGCCAGCAGCACCGCCAGCTCCGGCCGGGTCAGGCCGCGCCGCTCGGCCATGCGCTGCGCCAGTTCCTCGTCGGTCGGCAGATACTCGATGGCGCGGTTCAGCCGGCCGCTGCGCTCCAGGTTGCGGATGAAGCGGGACTGGGCCTCCAGCAGGGATGCCCCTTGCGCCTCGGCGATGGTCAGGGCCTGGGTCTGGCGGTAGTTGTCGGCCAGCACCAGCCCCGCCACCTCGTCGGTCATCGCGGCCAGCAGGGTGTCGCGCTGCTTCAGCGTCATGTCGCCGCGCGCCATGACGTCGCCCAGCAGGACCTTGATGTTCACCTCATGGTCGGAGGTGTCGACGCCGGCCGAGTTGTCGATGGCGTCGGTGTTCAGGCGGACGCCCTTGCCGTCGCGTCCCTTCTGGGCGGCCTCGATGCGGCCGCGCTGGGTGACGCCCAGGTTGGCGCCTTCGCCGACGACCCTGGCGCGGATCTGGCCGCCGTCGACGCGCAGCGCGTCGTTGGCCTTGTCGCCGGCCTCGGCGTTGGTTTCCGTCGACGCCTTGATGTAGGTGCCGATGCCGCCGAACCACAGCAGGTCGACCTCCGCCGTCAGCAGGCGGCGCATCAGCTCGGTCGGGGACAGGTGGGTCTGCTCGATGCCGAAGCGGGCGCGGACTTCCGACGACAGCTCCACCGTCTTGGCGCTGCGCTCGATGATCATGGCGCCGCTGGACATCCGGCTGCGGTCGTAGTCCGCCCAGGAGGAGCGGGGCAGGGCGAACAGCCGGTTGCGCTCCTCCCAGCTCATCTCGGCGTCGGGATCGGGGTCGAGGAAGATGTGGCGGTGGTCGAAGGCGGCGAGCAGGCGGATGTGGCGGGACAGCAGCATGCCGTTGCCGAACACGTCGCCCGACATGTCGCCGACGCCGACCACGGTGAAGTCGGTGGTCTGGATGTCGGTGCCCATCTCGCGGAAATGGCGCTTCACCGATTCCCAGGCGCCCCGCGCGGTGATGCCCATCACCTTGTGGTCGTAGCCGGCCGAGCCGCCCGAGGCGAAGGCGTCACCCAGCCAGAAGCCATGGTCGACCGACACCCCGTTGGCGATGTCGGAGAAGGTCGCCGTGCCCTTGTCGGCGGCGACCACCAGATAGGGGTCGTCGGCGTCGAGGCGCACCACGTCCTTCGGCGGCACCACCGACCCGTCGGCGGCGAAGTTGTCGGTGATGTCCAGCAGGCCGCGCATCAGGATCTTGTAGCACTCGATGCCTTCGGCCAGGGCCGCCTCGCGGCCGGCGCTTGGGGCCGGGGGCCGCTTGACGACGAAGCCGCCCTTGGAGCCCACCGGCACGATGACGGTGTTCTTCACCATCTGCGCCTTCATCAGGCCCAGGATCTCGGTGCGGAAATCCTCGCGCCGGTCCGACCAGCGGATGCCGCCGCGGGCGACCCTGCCGCCGCGCAGGTGGACGCCTTCCATGCGCGGGCTGTAGACGAAGACCTCGACCCACGGACGCGGCAGCGGCAGCTCCTCGATCGAGCCGCTGTCCAGCTTGAAGGAGAGGTGCGGCTTCGGCGCGCCGTCCGGCCCGGCCTGATAGGCGTTGGTGCGGAGCGTGGCGCGGATCAGGTTGACGAAGCGGCGCAGGATGCGGTCGTCGTCCAGGTTGGTGACGGCGTCGAGCGCGGTCTCGATCTGCTCCAGGATCGGCGCCTCGTCGGCCCCGCCAGCTGCGAGGGTCTTCGGGTCGAAGCGGGCGGCGAACAGCCGGGCCAGCAGGCGCGCGGTCTGCGGATGGGCGGCCAGCGTCGTCTCGATGGTGTCCTGGGCGTAGGCGAAGCGGGCCTGCTTCAGGTACTTGGCATAGGCGCGCAGCACCGTGACCTCGCGGCCGGCCAGCCCGGCGCGCAGGACCAGACGGTTGAAGCCGTCATCCTCCATCCGGCCGTCCCAGATGTCGGCGAAGGCCTCCTGGAAGGTCTGCTTGACCTTGACGCAATCGACGGCCAAGCCGTTCTGGGTGCGGGCGGCGAAGTCGTGGATCCAGACCGCCGGGGAGCCGCTGGCCGGACGGACCTCGTAGGGCTGTTCGGTGATCACCTTCAGGTCCATGTGCTCCAGCATCGGCAGCACGTCGGACAGCGGCACCGGCCGGCCCTGGTGGTAGATCTTGACGTGCAGCTCGTCGCCGTCGGCTTCCAGCGGGTGGAACAGCACGATGCCGAGCCGCTGTTCGGTCAGCGCCCGTTCGATGCGGTCGATATCGTGGACCGCGGTTTCCGCCGGGAAGGTCTCGCGGTAGCCGGCCGGGAAGGCGTCGGCATAGCGGCGCAGGCGGGCATTGCCGGTCTCCTCGCCATGGGCCTCGACCAGGGCGTCGCGCAGCCGGTCGGCCCAGCTGCGGGAGACCTGGACCAGCCGGGCCTCGATCTCGCCGATGTCGACCGCGGGAACCTTGCCCGGCTCGGTCTTCACCATCAGGTGCAGGCGGGCGAGCGCGCTGTCCGACAGCTGGGTGAAGTAGGAGGTGCAGGTGCCTTGGAAGGCGGATTCCAGGACCGACTGGATCTTGCGGCGCAGCGCGGTGTCGTAGCGGTCGCGCGGCACGAAGACCAGGGCGGAGACGAAGCGCTCGAACGGGTCGCGGCGGACGAACAGGGCGAGGCGCTGGCGTTCCTGCAGGTAGAGGATGCCGACCGCCGTCTCGAACAGCTCGTCCGACGGGGTCTGGAACAGCTCGTCGCGCGGATAGGTCTCCAGGATGTTCAGCAGCGCCTTGCCGTCATGGCCCGACGGGTCGAAGCCGGCGCGCGCCATCACCCGGGCGACCTTGCGGCGCAGGAACGGGATCTCGCGCGGGCTGCGGTTGTAGGCGACCGAGGTGAACAGGCCGACCGCCAGCGTGACGCCGACCACCTTGCCCTGGTCGTCGAAGCGCTTGACCAGGATGGCGTCCAGCGGGACCGAGCGGTGCACGGTGGCCTGCCGGGTGCCCTTGGTCACCAAGAGCGCGCGCGGCTGGTGCAGGAAGGCGCGGATTTCCTCCGGCAGCACGGCGGCATGGCCGTGCTCGTCGAACACGGTGATCTCCGGGTCGCGCAGCACGCCCAGCCCGCTGCCGTCCACCAGCTCCAGCCA
This sequence comes from Azospirillum endophyticum, assembly GCF_016595245.1. Taxonomy (GTDB): domain Bacteria; phylum Pseudomonadota; class Alphaproteobacteria; order Azospirillales; family Azospirillaceae; genus Azospirillum; species Azospirillum endophyticum. The sequence goes on along the minus strand of NZ_JAENHM010000063.1, from coordinate 144,111 downwards.
CGGCTCGCGGCCTTCGCCGCCGATGGTGGCGGTGTAGAGGCGGCTGCCCAGCAGGGTCATGTTGCCGTCGTCGACCCAGGTCAGGAAGTCGGCGGCCTCCTGCGATTCCTCGGCGTCGGGGGCATTGGCGATGTCGGCGCGGGCGCTGCGGATGCGCTCGCGCATCGGCGTCCAGTCCTCCACCGCGGCGCGGACGTCGGCCAGCACATGTTCGATGCCGGCGCGCAGACGGGCCTGGGCGGCCGGGTCCGACAGCGGGTCGATCGAGCAGTGCATGAAGGATTCGTCGCGGGCGCCGTCGGCCTCTTCGCCGGGCTCCAGCAGCTCGACGATGCGGCCCTCGGCGTCGCGGACGACGCGGGTGACGGGATGGATGACGAGATGGACGGTGACGCCCTGCCGGTTCAGCTCCGCCGTGACGGAATCGACCAGGAAGGGCATGTCGTCGTTGACGATCTCCACCACCGAGCGTTCGGCCTGCCAGCCATGCTCGTCCAGCCGCGGTGCATAGACCCGCACCTTGGGCAGGCCGGGCAGGCGCTGCTGTCCCCATTGCCACATCGCCAGCGCGGCGCCGTAAAGCTGTTCCGGCGTGCCGCGCAGCAGGTCGTCGGGGGGCACGTTGGCGTAGAAGCGCTTCACGAAGCGCTCCGCCCGCGCATTCGGAACCCGGCTGCGCACCAGCTCGGCCAGCTGTTGCCGCAAGTCGCCCGCCAGATCCTTCGTCGCCGTCCGCATGATGGTTGATGTCTCCTCTCGGGTTTTCTTTGGATTGGTAGTACCACCCCCCCGATGACTTTTCGACGGCAAATAAACGGCAGGAATTCTGACCAAGCGGCGATCTGCACCCCTTTCGGGTTATTTCTCCAAAGATTCGGACAACCCAGTCACATGTTCGCCGAATTTATCCATAGCGCATTCACATCCACCCCATCGGAGAGGCGGCAGCGCGGGCGTGCAATGCCCATCCGCCGCATCCGGCGGTGGCCGGATACCATGCCGGGGCGGTGGGACATCGATTCGATTCGGCGGGAACGTCCGGGCGTCGGCAAATCGGTGGAAATTCAGGAAAACCGCTGCAAAAGAAGGTCAGTATTGCTGACTAAACGGCCTTTCCGATCGCCGCCGGGGCGTTTTCGGACAAGCTATCGACGAGCCGGCGGGCATGGGCGGAAAGATCGGAAAAATTGCGCGCGCACAGCATCAGCTGGCGGGGCGCCCAGGGGTCGGTCAGCGTCATGACGCGCAGGCCCCCGCTGTCGAGCGCGCGCAGCGCCGCCGTTTCCGGCACGATGCCGACGCCGACCCCGCGTTCGACCAGCCGGCACAGCGCCACCGGCCCGCGCACCCGCACGCGGTAGGACAGGCTGCGGCCGGCCCGGGTGGCGTGGCTGTTCAGATAGTCCTGCAGGGCGCTGCCGGCGCTGAGGCCGACGAAGGGCTCGTCCAGCAATTCGGCGAAGGCGACGCCGTCGCGTCCGGCCAGCCGGTGGGACAGCGGCAGGACGACGACCAGCCGGTCGCTGCGGAAGGGGCGGGTCTCCAGCCCGCCGAGATCGACCATGTCGGCGACCACGCCGAGGTCGGCCAGCCCGGCGGCCACCGCCTCGACGATGGCGTGGCTCGGCCGTTCCTCCAGGTCGATGTCGATGCTGGGATTGTCGGCGAGGAAGCCGGCCAGGGCCTCGGGCAGGAATTCGTTGATCGCCGCGGTGTTGGACAGCAGCCGGACATGGCCCTTCAGCCCCTTGGCATACTCCGCCAGCTCGCCGCGCATCCGCTCCAATTGGTGGAGGACGAGGCGGGCATGGTGGACCACGGCGCGGCCGGCCGGGGTGGGGCGGACGCCGCGGCGGAACCGCTCCAGCAGCGGGATGCCCAGCGCGTCCTCCATCCCCCGCACCCGTGCGCTGGCCGACGCGAGCGCCATGGCGCTGCGCTCCGCCCCGGCGGTGATGCTCCCGGTCTCGACAATGTGGAGGAACAGCCGGAGGTCGGTCAGGTCGAAGCGCATGGCGATTTCTGGATGGAACCATAGAACCTTACGAGAGCACCCATATACTGCACGCGCTGGAACCATGAAATGGCTCGTTGCAACCGGATGATCTTGCCCCGTTTCGGTGGGCGACACCCCGCGCTCCACTCAATGGCCGGCTTCTTCCAGGCGTTGCTCAGCGTCTGGCGCACCCGGTGCTTCGCGACAAGCTGCGACACCGGCAATTCGCCACGGATCCTTTCCGGCGCCACCTTCGCCTCGAACTCTGCTGAAAACCGTTTCCGTTTTCCCGTCATCGGATCCGTCCTTCATCCCGGGCGAACCAAGCGTATCCAGCTGTCCGGGAAAACGGCGACCACCTCAGTCCTCGTCCTGCCACCTGCGCAGATCAGTCTGGTCATGATAGGCCATGCGGTCCGGCGTGGTGATGAATTCCATCGTCGTGCCCCAGGGCATGCGGCAGTAGCAGACCTTGTTTCCAGGACCTTTCTCGGTTGCATAGGGAATGGCGCGCGGCACGGTGAGGGGGGTGCCTCCGGCCTTCTCGAAACGCTCGACCGATGCGTCGATGTCGTCGGTGTAGAGAGCGAAGTGCGTGATGCCGAAGTCGCTCGCCCGGATCGGCTGGGCTTGCTCGGAGCCATGCATTTCGAAGAGCTCGATATCGGGTCCGGTGCCGATCTTGACCATCGCCTGCGCACGCACGACCGTGCCGGGGAAAGCGCCGACGGCCCGCTCGAATTCGGGTCCCTGCCGCGGTGGATCCTGCGGTCCGAAGGATTGGTAGATCACTTGGGCGCCGAAGGCCTCCACCAGGAACGATTTGGCCGCTTCGATGTCGGGCACCGTGATGCCGATATGATTGACGCCGCGGATGAGGGGTGCGGTCATGACGGTCTCCTTGATTTCGTCGATCCATTGCGGCCCGCGACGGCGCGGGCGCGGAGTTTCAGTTGGCCTTGAGGAAATCGATCAGAGCGGCCGCGACTTCATCGGGCCGCTCGTCCGCGACATAGTGGCTGCACCGCGCGATCGAGCCACCAGTCACATGACTGGCAAACTCTTTCAGCATCGGCACCATCCGCGCACCGAACCGCTGGTCCCCGCCCAGACCAAGCACCGGTATCTCGAGGGGGTGCTTCTTGTACTCGAGAGCCGCCGCATGATCGGCGGCGAGGGTGCGATACCATTCCATGCCGCCGCGCGTGCGGCCGGGAAGAGCCATCGCCTTGGCATAGATCTCGATGTCCGCCGGATCGAAGCTGCCGTGATCGTAGAACCGCTCTGCCATGAAGGTCGAAACATAGTCGTATTCACGGCCATGGATCAGGCGCTCAGGCAGATCCCGGTTCCTATGGAAGCCGAAGTGCCAGAGCCCCGCGGTCGCCGCTTCCCATCCGGTCCAGCCGGGAAGCGGAACGTCGAGGACGGCCAGATGGGTAACGGCCTCCCGATGAATGGCGGCCTGCGGCAGGGCGACCATTCCGCCGATGTCATGGCCGCACACGGCGTAGCGTTCATGCCCAAGGGCGATCATGACCTCGTGCGCGTCGCGCGCCATCGTCGCCTTGTCATAGCCGTCGAGCGGGCAGTCGGAAAAGCCTGCGCCGCGCAGATCGATGGCCACCACGCTGAAATGCCCGGCCAGCAGCGGCATCACCTTGTGCCATTCCCACCATGTTTCCGGCCAGCCGTGCAGCAGAAGGATCGGCGGGCCCGAGCCTCCCGTGACGGCGTTGATCTTGATGCCGTTCACCGGCACCAGCTGCTGGGTAAACCCCTTCAAGGTTGCGATCATGATCGCTTTCCAGTCGGTGTTGACGTTCGAACGGAGCGTACGGCCGGCGTTCAGGGCCGATCGAAATCGGTGGCGATCGAGAGGTCGCGCCAAGCGTCGATATCGTTGCGGAACGCAGCCAGCTTCCGCTCGGCGATCGCGTGCGCGATGGGACCGAGCGGCAGGTGAAGCGGGGCGTCCTTGGCGTCGACGGCCTGCAGGATCACCGCGATCGCCTTGTCGGGATCGCCCGCCTGATTGCCGTCGTTGGTTTCGCGGTAGCGCCTGCGCGAGCTCGCGGCGTATTCCGGCATCTCGTTGGCCGCCATCCTGATCGAACGGCCAAGGAAATCGGTGCGGAACGGCCCGGGCTCGACGATCAGCACGCGGATGCCGAACGGCGCCAGCTCGCCGGCGAGCGCTTCGGAAATCCCTTCCACGGCGAATTTGGCGGCGTTGTAATACCCTCCGCCGCCGCTGCCCGCGATGCCGGCGCCGGACGACATGGTGACGATCGTTCCGCCCGAACGTCGCAGGACGGGCAGGGCGGCCCTGGTGGTTTCGATCAGACCGAAGACGTTCACCTCGAACATCGGCCGATACTCTTCGGGCGTGCCTTCCTCGATCGCGCCGAACAGGCCGTAGCCGGCATTGTTCACGAGCACGTCGAACCCGCCGAAGGTCTCGACCGCCGTTGCGACCGCTGCCCTGGCTGCCGCGGCATCCGTCACGTCCAGCGGCACGGTGATCATGCGGCCGTCGAAAGGCCCGGCCATGTCTTCGATCGTTTCGACATTGCGCGCCGTCGCGATGACCCGATCGCCGCGTCGTGCCGCAGCGAGCGCGAGGCGCCGTCCGAAGCCGCTTGAGCAGCCGGTGATGAGCCAGGTCTTCATTGTTTCTTCTCCGGGTTGCTTTCAGACGACGCCGAGCTGGCGCCGCCGCGAACCGTCATGTCGGCCATGATCGACCAATCCTTCTTCCCGAAACCCGCCGAGACGGCTTTGCCGAGCCCCTCGCGGACGGCTTCGAGCATCGGGAGCGTGCGTCCGATCTCGTTGCCGGCCTCGGTCGCGAGACGCATGTCCTTGAGCGCGAGCTCGGCTTTGAAACCCGGCTCGAACGACCGTTCCGCGATCTGCGCGCTGTAGCTCTCATAGGCGCGACCCGAGAAAAGGGTGCCCAGGATGAGTTCGAAGAAATCCGCACGGTCGAGGCCGACGCTCTCGGTCAGCACGACACCTTCGGCCATCGCCTCGATGGCCATGGCGATCATCATATTGCAGGCGAGCTTCGCCGCATTCGCCCGAGCGGGATTCTCCCCCAGCTTCCAGACCTTCTTGCCGAGTGAAGCGAGCAGCGGCTCGATCGCGGCAACGGCATCGGCCTTTCCGGCCGCCAGGATGTTGAGCTGGCCGCTCGCCGCCACGTTCGGCCGCCCGAGGACCGGTGCGGACACATAGCCAAGGCCTGCCTCCTCGTGCAGCAGCTCCAGCTCCCGCGCGAAAGCGACCGAGATCGTCGAGGTGACGACATGGATCAGCCCTGGCCGCGCGCTTACCAGCAGGCCGGCATCGAGGATCACCTGCCGAATGGCAGGGTCGTCGGATAGCATCGTGAAGACGGCGTCGGTCTGGAAGGCATCCGCCGCGCTCTTGACCAGCGTTACCCCGGGAACGCTTTTCTGCGCGACCTCGCTGCGGTTCCAGGCCCGCACCTCATGGCCTGCCTTCACGAGGTTCAGGGCCATTGCCGAGCCCATATTGCCGAGACCGATGAATCCGATCTGCATGGTCTTTCTCCTGTCATTCTGATGAGGGCTGTGCGCGGGACCGGACGCCGGCTGCCGGGCGATCATGAGGCCGAGGCCTGCGCCGACGGGTCGGCTGGTGGCCATGCAGAGGAGAGCCATAACGAAGGCGCGAGCAGGTTGGCCGGCATCGGCGCACGCCCCGCTGAGCGCATGGAAGGCACCGCCGATCATTGCGGCTCTGGTCAGAGCGGCGTCGCGATGCTGCGCCGCGGTTTGACGGCGGTGACGATGCCGACGTCAGCCATGACCCGGGCGGTTTCCGGCGAATTGAGCGCCGCTTCCATGGCGGCTTCGTCGCGGAAGGTGACGACCCCGACCGCGATCAACCCGGCACCATCACCTTGCGGGAAGAACCCGCCGGCGCTGACCAGCCCATACCGTTCCCAGCTTTCCCGGACGAGCGGGAAGTGCACGTCGATCCAATAATCGCGGTCGAATGGCGTTTTCTCATCGCCCGCATAGGTCACCAACATCGTGATCATCGTCGAAGTCCTCATGCGCGAGTAGCGAGGCGGGCCGCCGCGTTCCGCGACCCCTCAGGAAAATCCTTTCTGTTCGGTCCGGACGAGCTTCCCCCCGGGGTGCCGCAGCCAGGGTCACGTTTCCTTCACTCGAGCGGCGGCCCGCATGGGTCTGGCGGATCCGCAGCAGGGCCCATCCCCAGACGCTGAGAGCAATCTAGGCATTTAGATTTGTTCCGTAAGTGACATAACTGTACTCTCGGCGTTCATTTTTGTGTGGGTGGGCGTGATGGAATGGAGTGACGTCAGAGTCTTTCTCGCCATTGCGCGGTCCGGCACGCTCGGTGCCGCCGCGCGTTCCCTCCAGACAAGCCATCCGACCGTCGGCCGGCGCCTCCGCGCCCTGGAGCAGGCGATCGGTCACACGCTCTTCCAGCGCACCGCGGACGGTCTCGTTCTGACCGAAGAGGGCCACGGGATCATCGCGCTGGCGGAGCAGATGGAAGAAAGCGCGCTGGCGATGGAGCGCCGGCTTGCGGGGCAGGAGCGGAATCTCAAGGGCAATCTGCGCATTTCATCCGCGGATTGGTTCGGCGCCTATGTCCTGCCTCCCATCCTGGCGGATTTCTCGAAGGCCCACCCCAATGTCGACGTCGAGATCCTGACCGGCACGCGCCTGTTCAACCTCGCCCAGCGGGAGGCCGACGTCGCCTTCCGCATCATTCCCTTCGACACTGCCGACGTCGTTCAGCGACGGCTCTTCCGCCTCGAGTATGGCGTTTACATCGCGGAAGAGGCGCCGGAGCCGAACTATGGCGATGGGACCGGGTTCCGGCTGATCACCCACGACACGTCCACGGGCCATTTCCCCGACATCGCGTGGCTCATCGAGAGCTTCCCCAATGCGAGACCGGTCTTGCGATCGAACAACCGCAACGTCCAGGGGCGCATGTGCAGGCAAGGCGTCGGCATCGCCATCCTGCCCCGCGTGGTCGGCAATCAGATCCCCGGTATCCGCAGACTGGAACTGCCGACGCCGCCGCCGGCGCGGGACATCTGGATCGGATATCACCGGGACCTGCGGCGTCTTCAGCGTCTTCGTGCGTTCATCTCGACCGTATCGGACCATCTCGTGAATGCGACCGCATGATGTGCGGCCCGGAGAGGATCGAGATGAAGGCAATCCCGAGGCGATGACCGAGAATGGGTGTTTGCGGCCGCTCGGCCTCTCCCGAGAGGGAAGGTCAGGCAAGACGGACCGAGGGAACGGGCCTGCGGCCGACCCTCGGAAGGTGAGGCTATCCCGAAATCCGCTCCCGACCGCCCTTTTCCAATCTGCCCCCGACGGACCCCGGCTGAGCGCATCAGGCGCGTATGGTCCGTTTATCCGTTCAGCGCCGCGAAGCTGCCACCTTTCGCGGCAAGGTCGGCGAGCAGCGGCGCCGGTTCCCAGGCCCATCCCTGGTAGCCGCGGGCGAACCGGCCGATGCAGTCGAGTGCCGCCGGTTGCCGGCCGGATAGAGGTAATAGCCGGCGCCGGTCTTGCGCCCGAAGCGGCCCCGTTCGCAGAGCAGGTCGGGGACGCGCCACTCCGGCATCGTCACTCCGAACTGCTGACGGGAGTGACGGCTGCTGTACAAGGACAGGGTGTTGGACTGGACGCCCTGGGCGGCGGCGGGCTCTGCTGCAAGGTCGTCCCGTGGGCGCAGGAGCCGGCAGAGCCCCCGCGGGATCAGGTGGACCGGTCGATGACCCCGCTCAGGTGAATGGCGAGTTCCACCGAGAAACGCCGGTCCGGGCTTTCGACGTCGATGCCGAACAGCTCGGCGATCCGCGTCAGCCGGTAGCGCAGGGTGGTGACGTGCAGGCCGAGCTGGTCGGCGCAGGCCTTGGTGCGGCACCCCGTCTTCAGATAGGCGGTAAGCGTCTCCAGATAGGGCGTCCCATGCTGGCGGTCGTAGTCGATGAGGGCGCCGATGCTGTCGGCGACGTAGCCGCGCACCTCGTGGGTGTTCGCTGCGGCCAGCAGCATCGGCAGCGGGCCGAACTGCCGGGCGTCGAGGACGCCGGGGCGGCCGAACTCCTCGGCGATCCGGATCATCCGCCAGGAGCGCTCCCACGCCTCCGCATAGTCCGGCGGGGCGGTACAGCGGCTCGTCAGCACGACGAAGGGTTCGGCATGCAGGAGGTCGGCGACCGACCGCGCGATCTGCGCCATCAGCCGCTTGACCGGTCCCTGGCTCCGCTCGTCGACGGCGGGGATGAGGCAGACCAGTCCGGCCGGAACGGTGACGAGCGTGCCGGCGACCCCGTGCAGCGCCAGCAGCCGCTGGACCGGGAGGTGGAGGTCGGCCGCCGCGCTCACCGCCCGCGGACTGCGGCCGGGCAGGCCGACCACGATCATCTGGGTCGGTAGATCGAGGTTGAGGCCGAGCCGCAGCGCGCGTTGCCCGATGTCAAGGGGGTCCCGCCATCGCCGCTCCACCAGTTCCAGGAACAGGTCGGTCAATGTCCGGTTCTCGTAGCGGAAGCGGATGACGTTGCGCAGCATCTGGATGCTAAGGGCATGCTTGATGCCGTCGAGCAGGAGCTGATCGGCCTGGCCGTAAGGCTGCGGGCCCGGAAAGATCATCAGCGCGCCGACCACCTCGCCGTCGGCGGTCAGCGGGTCGATGCGCGGCGCCGTCCGGATGCGCTTGCCGCCGACCTCCCAGAACAGGGTCGCCTCGGCGGCGGCGGGATGGTCGATCGCGTCGCGCGCCGCCTTCATGATCGAGGGGCCGAGCTCGGCCGCGACCGCCGCCTGCCAGTCGGCATCGCCGATGTCGCTGCCGCAGGGCGCCCGGTCGGCGGTGACGAGGTTGGCGGTGAAGTCGGCGATGACGATGGAATAGGGCAGCAGATCGCGGATGCGGGGCAGAAGGGTGGTCATCGCCCCGTCCTCCAGCGCCTGCCGCAGCAGCGAGGTGTTCACTTCCAGCGCCCGCTGCAGGCGTTCGGCGGCCAGGGTCTCGGCGCGCAGCCGATGCTGGCGTTCCACCGCGATCTCGCCGAGCTGGACGATCATGCCGATGAAGGCCAGATCCTCCTCGCTCACCTCGATGATGCCGCGGGACACGACGCTCAGCACCAGCGGCCGGCCGCTGTCGTCGGTGCAGTTCATCGGCACGACCAGCACGCTGTGGTAGTCGCGCTCGAAGGCCTCCCGGCGATAGCCGGGAAACTCCTCCGACACCCGGGCGTCGGGGATGAAGATCGGCTCGTTCCGCCGCAGGGCGACCAGCGACGGGCTGGTCGCCAGCTCCCAGCGGTCGGGCAGCGGGCGCTGGATCAGCGTCGGGTCGTGGCGGACGACGACCAGGGCATAGCCGTGCTCGACGTCGACCGCCATGATCGACCCCATCGACCAGTTGGCATGCCGGCAGGCGGCCAGGACCAGGCGCTGGAGCACCGTCGCCAGATCTCCGCCCGAATTGATCAGGCTTGCCACCACGCGCAGCGACTGGATGCGCGACGTCTCGACCAATGTTCCTCCGCCGAACGGCTGGGCTCGGGGCCCGGTTTCGACCGACTCTAACCCGACGACGGCGCTCGGAAAAAGCGGAACGTCAGCGCCCGTCCGGCGGCTCGGCACCGGGTGGCGCGATGCCGGAGGGATCAACGAACGGCCGGGGGCCGGAGATCGCCGCGCCGGTCAGGCTGTCGGGCGGCAGCGGGCGGAAGGCCGGCCGGCCGGGCGCCCGATCCCGCTCCCGCAGGGCGCGGCGGATCAGGACGAAGCCGGCCAGCGCGGCGCAGCCGGCGGCGGCGTAGACGAACAGGCCCGACGGGCCGATCCTGTCCATCAGCAGGGCGCCCGGCACCGGGCCGACCATCGCTCCGGCGGCCCAGACCACCAGCAGGCCGCTGACCGTGGGGACGATGCGGCCCGACGGCACCACGTCGCAGGCGTGGGCGACGCACAGGGCGTAGATGCACAGGACCTGGCTGCCCCACAGGGCGAACCCCGTCCAGACCAGCCAGGCCGGGCTGCCGGCTGGCAGCAGCGCCAGCCCGGCGGACAGGACGGCGCCGGTCGCGGCCACGGCGGCGATCACGACGCGGCGGTCCCGCCGGTCCGACAGCGCGCCGAGCGGCCATTGGGCGAGGAGGCTGCCGCCCTGGAGGGCGACGAGCAGGGCGGCGGCGGCCGGTTCCGACAGGCCGATGCGCAAGCCATACAGCGGGGCGAACGCGATCATCGTGCCGGTCACCACGCCGACCGCGAAGCAGCCGACCAGGGCCGACGGCGCCAGCCTGAACAGCCCGCGCAGGTCGAGCGAGACGGCGGTCGGCAGGGCCGGCCGGACCGGCCGGGTGACGGCGATCGGCAGGACCGACAGCAGGATCAGCAGGATCAGCAGCCGGGAGGGCTGGTCGCCGCCGGGATCGAGCAGCAGGGGGCCGGCCATCAGCGCCAGCTTGGTGGTGACCATGTAGACCGCCAGGATCCGCCCGCGGTTGCCGTCCTGCGCCCCGGAGCCGATCCACCCCTCGATCACCGTGAACAGCCCGGCGAAGCCGACGCCGGTCAGCGCGCGCAGCAGCACCCAGCCGACGCTGCCGCCGGCCAGCGGCAGGGCCAAGGCAAGGATCGCCATCAGCGCCGCCAGCCCGGCATAGGCGCGGACGAAGCCGAGCCGGCGGACGACCCTGGGCGCCGCCAGGCAACCGGCGGCGAAGCCGACGCCGTAGGCCGACGCCACCATGCCGATGTCGGCCGCCGACAGGCCCTGCGCCTGCATGCGCAGCGGCAGCAGGGCCTGGAGCAGCCCGTTGCCGGCCTGCAGCAGGACGGCGGCGGCCATCACCGGCAGCAGCGGCGGCATCAATAGCCGCGTCCCCGGTCGACCCGGTTGGCCAGCGGCCGCCCGTCGCGGAAGGCCGCCAGGGTCGCCGCCACCTGCTCGACCGCCTGGGCCGGGTGGGTGGCGGCGGCGCTGTGGGGGGAGACGCGGATGCGCGGATGGCGCCAGAAGGGATGGCCGGCCGGCAGCGGCTCCTCGCTGAACACGTCCAGGCTGGCGCCGGCCAGCCGGCCGCGGTCGAGGGCGTCGAGCAGGTCGGCCTCGACCAGATGGTCGCCGCGCCCGGCATTGACCAGGACGGCCCCGGCCGGCAGGCGGTCGAACAGGCGCCGGTCCAGGATGCCGCGGGTGTCGGCGGTCAGCGGCAGCAGGCAGACCAGCTGGTCGCACCGCGGCAGCATCGCCTCCAGCCCGTCGGGGCCGGCGAAGCACTCCACGCCGTCCAGCCGCTTCGGCGACCGGCTCCAGCCGAGGACGCGGTATCCCAGCGCCCCCAGGGCGCCTGCGGCGGCACGTCCCAGTTCCCCCAGCCCGAGCAGCCCGATCGTGACCTCGCGGGCCGGCCGGTAGGGCAGCCAGCGCCAGACCCCCGCCGCCTGCGCGGCGTCGAATTCGTCGGAATGGCGGTGCCAGCGCAGAACCTGGAGCGCCACGAAGCCGGCCATGTCGTCGCTCAGGCTGTCCGCCATCATGCGGACGAGCGGCACGTCGGGAAGCGACGGGTCGGCCAGCAGCGTCTCGACCCCGGCGCCGAGCGACATCACCAGCCGCAGCTTGGCCAGCCCGGCGAAGATGCCGGGCGGCGGCTGCCACACCAGCGCCATGTCGATGTCGTCCGGGTCGCCGACCTCCGGCCAGACCCGCAGCGTCACGTCGGGAAGGCGGCGGTGCAGGGCCTCGCGCCACAGGCCGGCATTGTCGATGCCCGAACAGAACAGCAGCGTCATCGGACGGCTCATGTCCGGGTGCCGGCACCGGCGTCGGAGAGGGCAATGTCGAGGATGCCCAGCGCCTCGTCGACCTGGGACGGCGTGGTCACCAGCGGGGCGAGGAAGCGCACGACGTTGCGGTGCACGCCGCATTTGATGACCAGCAGGCCGCCATCGCGCGCCCGGTCGATGATGCGCTGGGCCAGATCGGCGTCCGGCCGCTTGGTGGCCGGGTCGGCGACGATCTCCATCGCCAGCATGAAGCCCAGCCCGCGCACCTCACCGATGCAGGCATGGTCGCGCTGCAGGCGCAGCAGGCCGCCCCGCAGCTGGTCCCCCAGCGAGCGGGCGCGTTCCAGCAGGCTGCCGTCCTCGAACAGGCCGATCACCGCCAGGGCGGCGGCACAGGCGAGCGCGTTGCCGCCATAGGTGCCGCCGAGACCACCGGGCGTCGGCGCGTCCATCACCGCGGCCCTGCCGACCACGCCGGAGATCGGGAAGCCGCCGGCCAGGCTCTTGGCCACCGTCACCAGGTCGGGCCGGATGCCGGCATGCTGATGGGCGAACATGGTGCCGGTGCGGCCGAAGCCGGCCTGGATCTCGTCGGCGATCAACAGGATGCCGTGGCGTTCGGTGAGATCGCGCAGCGCCCGCAGGAACTCCGGCGGGGCGGCCAGGAAGCCGCCGTCGCCCTGCACCGGCTCGATGATGACGGCGGCGACGCGGTCCGGCGCCATCTCGGTCGCGAACACCTCCTCCAGGGCGGCGAGCGCCATCTCGCCGGTGACGCCGCGGTAGGGATCCGGATAGGGGATATGGGTGATCCCCGAGGGGAAGGGACCGAAATTCTGCTTGTAGGGCTGGCTCATGCCGGTGAGGCTGACGCCCAGCAGGGTGCGCCCGTGGAAGGCGCCGCGGAAGGCGACCACCCCCGGCCGGCCGGTATGGGCGCGGGCGATCTTGACCGCGTTCTCCACCGCCTCCGCGCCCGAGGTGAAAAAGGCGCTCTTGTGGGGCTCGCCGCCGCCGACGAGCCGGTTCAGCGCCTCGGCCAATGCGATGTAGGGCTCATAGGCGGCGACCTGGAAGCAGGGGTGGGTGACGGCCTGCAACTGCGCCGTCACCGCGGCGACGACGGCCGGGTGGTTGTGGCCGACGTTGAGGACGCCGATCCCGCCGACGAAGTCCAGGTAGCGGCGGCCGTCGACGTCCCACAGCTCGGCGCCGTCGGCACGGGCGGCGACGATGGGATGGGCGGTGGCGACGCCGCGGGCGACGTTCAGGGCACGGCGTTCGAGCAGGGCGGGGGTGGCTTCGGCAGGGACGGGCATCAAGGGGAAGTCCTCGGGGTGTCGGGGGCTGTCGGGGAACGGGAGGCGGTCAGGCGTCGAGCCCGCCGATATGGAAGGCCTTGATCTCCAGATACTCGTCGAGGCCGTATTTGGACCCTTCGCGGCCCAGGCCCGACTGCTTGACGCCGCCGAACGGAGCGACTTCCATGGAAATGACGCCGGTGTTCAGCCCGACCATGCCGAACTCCAGCCGTTCGGCGACCCGCCAGGAGCGGGCGATGTCTCGCGTATAAAAATAGGCGCCGAGCCCGAAGGGCGTGTCGTTGGCCAGCGCCAGCGCTTCCTGCTCGCTGTGGAAGCGGAAGAGCGGGGCGACCGGGCCGAAGGTCTCCTCCACCGCCACCCGCATGCCGGCGGTGGCGCCGGCCAGCACGGTGGGCCGGACGAACAGGCCGTCGCCGGAGGGAAGGCCGCCGGTCAGGCAGCGCGCGCCGCGATCCAGGGCGTCGGCGACATGGTCGGCGACCTTCTCGACCGCGGTGCGGTTGATCAGCGGACCGATGGCGACTCCGTCCTCGAAGCCGTTGCCGACCGCCAGCCGCTCGGCCTCGGCGGCGAGCCGTGCGGCGAAGCGGTCGTGGATGCCGTCCTGCACCAGGATGCGGTTGGCGCAGACGCAGGTCTGGCCGGCATTGCGGAACTTGCTGGCCATCACCCCGGCGACGGCGAGGTCGAGGTCGGCGTCGTCGAAGACGATGAAGGGCGCATTGCCGCCCAGCTCCAGGCTGAGCCGCTTCACCGTGTCGCCGCATTGCCGCATCAGCAGGCGACCGACGCGGGTCGATCCGGTGAAGGACAGCTTGCGCACCGTCGGGTTGGCGGTCAGCTCGCCGCCGATCCCCTCCGGCGCGCCGGTCAGGAGGGAGAAGACTCCCGCCGGCAACCCCGCCCGTTCGGCCAGGACGGCCAGCGCCAGCGCCGACAGCGGCGTCAGGTCCGACGGCTTGACCAGGACGGGGCAGCCGGCAGCGAGCGCCGGGGCCGCCTTGCGGGTGATCATCGCATTGGGGAAATTCCAGGGCGTGATGGCGGCGCTCACCCCGACCGGCTGCTTCAGCGCCAGGATGCGGCGGTCGCCGGCCGGAGCGGGGATGATGTCGCCATAGACGCGCCGCGCCTCCTCGGCGAACCATTTGACGAAGCTGGCGCCGTAGCGGATCTCGCCGCGCGCCTCGGCCAGCGGCTTGCCCTGCTCGGCGGTCATGATGACGGCGAGGTCTTCGAGGTTGTCGAGCATCAGCCCGTGCCAGGCTTCGAGCAAAGCGGCGCGTTCGGCCGCCGTCCGGCCGCGCCATGCCGGCCAAGCGGCGTCGGCGGCCGCGATCGCGCGGCGGGTCTCGCCGGCCCCCAGAGCCGGGACGCGGGCGATGACGGTGCCGGTGGCGGGATCGGTGACCGGCAGGACGGCGCCGTCGTCGGCATCGATCCAGGCACCCCCGGCATAGGCCCGTTCGGCCAGGAGGGAGGGGTCACGCAAGCGTTGCAGCACCATGTCGGGAAAGCCTCGGTGGGTTTGGAGCCGGGCGCGCCGGCCGGCGGATGGAGGGGCGGGGGAGGGGATGATCGGCAGGCGGATCCTCAGCGGGCAGGGTGATCGCATTTGAAATCTAGCGTCCTATGAAGGGACTTCCGTCATCCCCGCGAAGGCGGGGATCCAGTAAACTCTCGTGCACAGTGGCTGAGATGGCTGGATTCCCGCCTTCGCGGGAATGACGAGCATCCTTGCATAGGATCATAATTCCCATATGCGATTGCCCTGCCTCAGCGGGCGCCGGCCTTTTCCGCCTCCATCTCCTCCATGTCGAGGAAGCGGTCGCCGATGCGGGGATGGGCGCGGCTGCCGTCCGACGCGCCGATGGCGACCAGCAGCTCGTCGGGACCGGGGGAGTCGGGAACCTGGAAATTGGCGGTCAGGAAATGCGCCCGCTTGCCGGTCTCCGTCTTGTGGATCATCGGCAGGGCGAGCAGGGCGCCCGGGGCGTTGCGGGTGTTGGTGAAGCTGAGGAAGGTGGTGCCCTGCGCCGCTTCGCGGAACATGTTGCCGAAGCGCAGCGTGTGGATCAGGGCGGAGGCGTGCTCGATCTCGCCGTTGACGCCGACCGACGCGGCCTTGCCGTAAGCCTCGATGCGCGCAGCCGGCATCAGGGCGACCAGGCGCCGCGTCATCTCGGCCCCCAGCTGCGGGGCCACCCGCAGGATCTCCGGCCGCAAATTCTCGACGAAGCCCTGGCCGGCCCAGGGGTTGCGCAGCACGGCGGCGACGACGACCGACGTGATCGGCCGTTCGGCCGGCTTGCCGCCCTCGACGATGATCTCCTCGATGAAGGTGGAGATCTTGCGCAGTCCGATGTCCATCATGTCCTGTCCGATTCTCTGATGTCCGGTCCCGGAGCCGGCCGGACCGGGGACGGCCGGCGGCTTCGGGGGGGTGGAAACTGGGGAGCGTTGGATGTCGGGTCAGCTCGCCGCCCTGGCGCTGGCGACCCACTGCTCGAAGGTCGGCTTGTTGGCGGCGAGCCACTCCTGGGCGAGCGCGCGGATATGGCTTTCGCTGGCGCCCTTCTCGCTGATGCTGCGCTCCCAGGCGGCCCACATCTGCAGCGGGAAGCCGATGTTCTCGACCAGCGCCTTCACCGCCGGGTTGGCGGCGATGAAGTCCCGGTTGGCGACGGTGTTCCAGTTCCAGGAGGCCATGGCCATCCGGCAGGGATCGGCGCCGCCGGCGCAGCCCGACACGCCGCTGACCAGCGCCGTGCCCTTGTTGGGCACCGACGGGGGCAGGGCGTCGAACGGGGTGGGCAGCCAGACCACGTCCTTGCCGGGGACCAGCGTGTTGGTGACCCAGGACGGGCTCCAGGCGTAGAAGAAGGCGGGCTCGCCGCGACGGACGCGGGCGACCGCCTCCACCATCAGCGGCTCGTACTTGCCGCGGACCGAAGTCACCGTGTCCTTCAGGCCGAACTTGTCGAGCTGGAAGTCGACCACGTCGCCGCAGCTCCAGCCGGGATCGCAGTTGACCAGATCCGCCTTGCCGCCCTTGCCGAACAGCGCGGCGATCTTCGGGTCCTTCATCTGCTCCAGCGAGGTGATGTGGTGGGCGTCGGCCGTCTTCTTGTCGATCAGGTAGCCGTTGACGCCGCCCTCCTTGATCAGGCCGCCGCCGACGATGGTCGCCTGCTGCTCCACCTTGCGGAAGGCGGGCTCGCGCTGGGGGAAGTTGATGTCGGTGGCGATGTCGAGGTCGCCCTGAGCCGCCGCCTGGAAGAACAGGGTCGTGCTCAGCGTGCTGAGCTTGACCGAATATCCCAGTTCCTTGAAGGCGGCGGTGACGATCTGGGCGGTGACGTAGTTGGCGCCGAGACTGTCCGACTGGGCGTAGCGGATGGTCTTGCCCTTGCCGGGCTGGTCGGCGGCCAGGGACGGCTGGACGCAGGCCGCGGCGAGGAAGGCGGCGACGGAGAGGGACTTGGCGACCGACTTGGGGAAGAAGGGCATGGCGGTTTCCTCGATCGGGGTCGGGACGGGATTCGGGTGAGGCAATCGCATATGAGATTTTAAGCGACGACATTGCGCTGCGAATGCCCTTCTCCCCTTGCGGGAGAAGGGTTGGGATGAGGGGTGCAGAGGCCACAGGCCTCGGAAATCAAGTTTGCAACCCCTCACCCCAACCCCTCTCCCGCAAGGGGAGAGGGGCCAGGGAGCGGTCCCGAGGTCTGGATCACTGGTCCGGACTGGAGATCGCCGGATTGGAGGCGGGCGGGCGGGCCGTCGCCTTGTCGTCGGCCGGACGGCCGGAACGGACGAGGGCACGCAGGCTGCGGAGCAACGGGCGCCCGCCGGGACCGCCGGGCTGGGCCAGCTTCTGGGTGATGCGGTCGAGCATCATCGCCAGCAGGACGATGGCGATGCCGCCCACCGCGGCGCGGCCGACGTCGAGCCGCCCGAGGCCCTGGAGCACCACCAGCCCAAGACCTTCCGCCCCGATCATGGCGACGACGACCGACATCACCATCGCCGTCAGCACCGTCTGGTTCAGGCCGCCGAGGATGGTCGGCACGGCCAGCGGGAGCTGGACCTCCCACAGAAGCTGGCGCTTGGTGGCGCCGAAGGCGAGGCCGGCCTCGACCATCTCGGTCTCGACCATGCGGATGCCGAGGTTGGTGAAGCGGATCAGCGGCGGGGCCGCCGCCGTCACCACCGCCACCTCGCCCGGCACCGTGCCGACGCCGAACAGCATCACCACCGGCACCAGATACACGAAGGTCGGGGTGGTCTGCATGATGTCGAGGATCGGGCGGACCACGCCCCACATCCGGTCGCTGCGGGCGCAGCCGATGCCGATCGGAATGCCGATGGCGGCGCAGATGACGATGGCGGTGGTGATCAGCGACAGGGTGGTCATCGCCTCCGACCAGACGCCCAGCGTGGCGATTGCGACCAGGGCGACGGCGCTGAAGCAAGCGACCCCCAGGCTGGCCAGCCGCCAGGCCAGCAGAACCGCCACCGCCACGATGGCGAGGAAGGGGATCTCCTGGAGTAGGAAGATGTTGAGGTTCAGGACATACTCGACCGGCCATTTGATGGCGAGGAAGAGCGGGCGAAGGTTCAGGGCGATCCACGCGACACCGTCCTGGATCCAGGCGTCGACCGGGAAGACGTTGAGGTCGTTTGCGTCAAGCATGCAGGCCTCCCGCTGGGTGAGGAGGGGCGGAGGCGATGCCCGCCAGGATGCGGTCGGCGGCGAGCGTGCCGGTCAGCCGGCCGTCCTCGTCGACCACCGCCATCGGCCGTCCGGCCCGGTGGGCGCGGGCGGCGTCGAGAAGGCTGTCGCACTCGCGCACCGTGACGAACTCCTTGCGCAGAGTGCCGAGGCCGCCAGTCCCGAGGCCGGCGGTGTCGCGCAGGCCCCGCAGCGTGTCGGCGTCGAGCGCGCCGACGACATGGCCGCCGTCGTCGAGCACCAGCCCGCCGCCGTCGGCCGTCTCGGCGAGGCACAGGCCGGCGGCCAGCGGGACGGGCTGCACCGGGGTCATCGCCCAGCGGGCGTCGAACAGGCGCGAGCGGTCGACCTCGCGGGTGAAGGCGGCGACGTAGTCGCTGCCCGGCTCCAGCACGATCGACTGGGGCGTGCCTTCGCGGACCAGTTCGCCGTCGGCCATGATGGCGATCCGCGTGCCGAGCTTCAGCGCCTCCTGGAAATCGTGGGTGATGAACAGGATGGTCTTCTTCAGCGTGCGCTGGAGGCGCAGCAGCTCGTCCTGCATCTCGGTGCGGATCAGCGGGTCGAGCGCGCTGAACGCCTCGTCCATGATCAGCACGTCGGCATCGGTGGCGAGCGCGCGGGCGAGACCGACCCGCTGGCGCATGCCACCGCTCAGCTCGTGGGGGTAGTGGTTGCCCCAGCGCGCCAGCCCGACGATCGACAGCACCTCTTCCGCCCGGCGCCGCCGGGCCTGGGGGGAGACCCCCTGGAGCTTCAGGCCGAATTCGGTGTTCTCGGCGACGGTGCGGTTGGGCAGCAGGGCGAAATGCTGGAACACCATGGAGATGCGCTTGCGGCGGATGTCGCGGAGTTCCGCCTCGCCGGCGGCGACGATGTCGCGGCCATCCAGCAGGATGCGGCCGGCGCTCGGTTCGTTCAGCCGGTTGATGCAGCGGGCCAGGGTGGACTTTCCCGATCCCGACAGCCCCATCACCATATAGATGGCGCCGCTCGGCACCGACAGTGAAACGTCGTTCAACCCTACAACCATTCCGGTTTTTGCCAGAACTTCAGATTTTTTTGCACCTGCGGCCAACATCCGCAGAGCCGGATCGGGAGATTTGGAGAAAACTTTATAGAGATTCTCTACCCTCAGTCGTTCTGTCACAACCGTCTCCCATCGTTGTGTTCGGTGGGCTTTCCCTGTCTTCAAGATTTTTACTTGTGCCCATTAGGAAGACTTGCTTGTCTTCCTGTCTTCCAGCGAAACAAAGGAAAAGCGGCCCTATCGTTCCTACGAACCGGAGCATGACGCCGGGGTTCCGTTATTTCAGGGGCGAGAAGGCAGTCGGCAGCAGGATGCGGTTTTCCGCCGTCTCGATCAGCGCCGCCAGCTTCGGGATGAAGGCCTGCCAGCGCGGATCCTCGGAGAGCTGCTGGCGGCGGGCGGTGCGGTCCTCGAAATCGGCATAGCCCCACATGTGGACGACATGGTTGAGCGGGCCGATCTCGCTGACGAAATAGCCGATCAGGTTGCCGAGGATTGGCTGCTGGATCGCCAGCCCTTCGCTCTGCACCAGCGCCAGATAGTCGCGCAGCTTGCCCGAGCGGATGCGGTAGATGCGTTCCTCGACGATCATGGCGTGCCTCCCGTGCCGTCTTCGGAGATTTCCTGGCGGATTTTGCGGGCGATGCGGAAGCACTCGACGCCGGCGGGAATGCCGCAATAGACCGCGATCTGGATCAGCGCCGCCTGCAGCTCGGCGTCGGAGAGGCCGTTGCGGATGGCGCCGCGCAGGTGCAGCTCGAACTCGTGCATGCGGCCCAGCGCCGCGATCATGCCGAGGTTGAGCAGGCTGCGCTGGCGGCGGTCGAGCGCGTCGTCGGCCCAGCACTGCCCCCAGCAATATTCGTTGACCATCTGCTGGAAGGGCCGGGAGAAGTCGTCGGCCGCCGCCATCGCATGGTCGACATAGGCGTCGCCGAGCACGTCGCGCCGGACGCGTTCGCCCGCCCGTTGCAGGGGTTCATCCATGGCTTGCGGTCTCCTTGGGGTGGTCGGCGGGCGTCAGGAAGCGCCCCATCAGCCTCGCCACCGCGTCCGGCGCCTCGATCAGGATCGAATGGCGCAGGCCGGGCAGGATGTGCAGCTCCGAACCGGGGATGCTGTCGTGCATGGTGCGCGCCATGCGCGGGTTGGAGCCGATGTCCTCCTCCCCGGTCGCGATCAGGGTCGGGCAGCGGATCTGGTCGAGGAAGCCGCCGAAATCGGTTTCCGCCAGGACGCGGTAGGCGGCGGCATAGCAGGCGGGGTCGTTCCCGGCGTTGCGTTCGCGCAAGCCCTGGATCAGCTCCGGGTTCCGTTCCTGGAAGCCCTCGGTCAGCCAGCGCGACAGCGAGGCGTCGTAGTGCGAGCCGGGCTGCCCGGCCTGCAGGGCCGCCAGACGGTCGAGCACCCGCCGACGCTCCTCCGGATTGCGGCCGGCGACGGTGGACAGCAGAACCAGCCGCTTGACGCGTTCCGGATGGGTCAGGGTCAGGCGCTGGGCGATCAGCCCGCCCAGCGAGAATCCAGCCAGGTTGAAGCGGCCGAAACCGACATGGTCGGCCAGCGCCAGCGTCTCGCCGACGAAATCGTCGATCTCGTAGCGGCCTTTGATCCGGGTGGAGCCGCCATGGCCGCGCAGGTCGAAGGTCAGGATGGTGAAGCGGTCGGCGAGCCGCTCCGCCACGCCGCTCCAGGCCTCCAGGTAGGAGCCGACGCCGTGGATGCAGACCAGCGGCTCCGGTCCCCGGCCGTCGAGCCGGTAGTTCAGCGTCACCGGCCCGACCGTGAAGTGACGGGAGTCGGCCATGGTCAGCGCCCCGCCGCGGCCATGCGAGACGGCGCTGCGGCAAGACGGCGCTCCTCCTCGTGCCGGCGGTCGCGCTCGCGCGCGGCGAAGACCGGCAGCACCTCGCGGGCGAACAGGTCGAGCGTCTTGCGCTGGAGCTCGACCGGCAGGTTGAAGGAGAGGCCGAGCGAGAACTGGTCGACGCCGGCCGCCTCGTAGTCCAGCAGCTTTTCGATCACCTGATCCGGCGTGCCGAACATCAGGTTCTTCAGGACGTTTTCCGGCTTGTAGTTGTCGCGGCCGGCGACGCTCTCGTAGGACACCGCGGTCGGGAAGCCGTTGGTCACCGTGCCGATGTTCTGGAACAGGTTCTCGAAGCTGCGTCCGTAGTCGATGCTGTGCCGCACCGCCAGCTCGGCCTCTTCCGGCCGCTCGTAGCAGCAGGTGCGGCGCTGCATCATGAAGCGCGGGCGCGGCATTTCCGGATGGTCGGCCACCGCCTTGCGGAACTTCTCGCCCAGCACGGCGATCTCGGCCGCCGGGGCGGCCAGCGGCGTCGACAGGATGCTGGCGCCGATGCCGACGGCCCAGTCGAAGGTGCCGGGGTCGCGGGCCGCCACCCAGATGCGCGGGTGCGGCGCCTGCAACGGCTTGGGCACCGAGGTCGCCAGCGGGAACTTCCAGTAATGGCCGTCATGGGCGTAGTCGCCGGCCCACAGCTTCTGCACCGCTGGCACCAGTTCCTTCATGTAGGCGACGCCCTCCTGCTGGGGCATGCCGCCGGCCATGCGGTCGAACTCGTACTGGTAGGCGCCGCGGGCGATGCCGAACTCCAGCCGGCCGCCGGTCAGGTGGTCGCAGAGCGCCGCTTCGCCGGCCAGCCGGATCGGGCTCCAGTAGGGGGCGACGAGGGTGGCGGTGCCGAGCCGGATGCGCTCGGTGTGCTGGCCGAGCCAGGTCAGGATGGTGAAGGGGTTGGGGGAGATCGTGCACTCGATCGTGTGGTGCTCGGCGGTCCACAGGGTCTCGAAACCGCCCTGGTCGGCCATCTTCACCAGTTCCAGCATGGTGCTGGTCACGTCGCTCATCGGCGTGTCCGGTGAGAAGCGCTCCATGGAAAGCGCGACGGCGAACTTCATGTCCTTGTCCTTTTCTCGGGGGAGGCGAAGCCCGGTCGGGGCGGATCAGCGCAGCCGGATGACGAAGGGGTCCTGCATGGCGCCGGAATAGTCGATGACGACGTTCTTCGACCGCGAGAACTCGCGCATCACGTCGAAGCCGCCGCGCCGGCCGTAGCCGCTCTGCTTGAAGCCGCCGTTCGACGACATGTAGGCGGCGGCGCGGTAGGTGTTGATCCAGACGGTGCCGGCGTCGATCCGGGTGGCGAAGCGCATGGCGCGGTCGATGTCGCCGGTCCAGATGCCCGACGCCAGGCCGTAGCGGGTGTCGTTCGCCATGGCGATCATCTCGTCTTCCGAGGCGAAGGGTACCACGCCGACCACCGGGCCGAAGATCTCGTCCTGCATGAAGTCCATGTCGTTGCGCGCATCGGCCAGCACCGTCGGCTCGAAGTACCAGCCCTTCTCCAGCCCCGCCGCCTGGGGCCGCCGGCCGCCGGCGGCCAGCCGGGCGCCGTCGCGCAGGCCCGAGGCGACATAGCCCTCGACCTTGGCGAGCTGGGCCGACAGGGCGAGCGGGCCGATGTCGGTGGTCTCCTCCATCGGGTGGTTGACGGTGATGCGCCCGGTGCGGGCGACCAAGGCCTCGACGAAGCGGTCGTAGATGGCGGCCTCGACGAAGCAGCGCGACCCGGCGACGCAGGTCTGCCCGGCTGCGGCGAAGACCCCGGCGACCACGCCGTTCACCGCCCGCTCGATGTCGACGTCGCCGAACACCACGTGGGGCGACTTGCCGCCCAGCTCCATCTGGCAGGGCACGAGGTTGGCGGCGGCATTGGCGGCGATGCGGCTGCCGGTCTGGGTGCTGCCGGTGAAGACGATCTTGGCGATGCCGGGATGGCGGGTCAGCGCCTCGCCGGCGGTGGCGCCGCCGCCGGTCACCACATTGACGACGCCGTTCGGGAAACCGGCCTCGGTGACCAGCTCGGCGAGCGCCAGGGTGGAGGCGGTGGCGTGTTCCGACGGCTTGATCACCACCGTGTTGCCGATGGCGAGGCAGGGCGCCAGCGTGCCGGTCAGCAGCATCAGCGGCGAGTTCCACGGCGTGATCATGCCGACGACGCCCAGCGGTTCGCGCAGGTTGAAGTTCAGCATGTCCAGCTTGTTGACCGGAATGGTGTCGCCCTGCAGCTTGTCGGCCATTCCGGCGAAATAGACGTAGCTGTCGGGGATGGCGCGCATCTGGGCGCGCATCTCCTTGATCAGCTTGCCGTTGTCGCGGGTCTCCATCAGCGCCAGTTCCTCGGCGTTGGCGAGGATCAGCTCGGCCAGACGGCGCACCAGCTTGCCGCGGTCGCTCTGGGTCATCCGCCGCCAGGCCGGATCGGCGAAGGCGGCCCGCGCCGCGGCGACGGCGGCGTCGACGTCCTCGGCACCGGCGTCGGCCAGCTCGTACCAGGGCTCGGCGGTGGCGGGGTCGTAGCTCGGGATGTAGCGGCCGCTTTTCGGTTCCACGAACCGTCCGCCGATATAGAGGGCGCGGCGGGTGCCTTCGAGCGACCTGCAGGTGGTGTGCATCGCGGTCTCGTATTTTTGTGGAGGGGCGGCGAGGGAGATCAGCCGTGTTCGGCGAAGGCGCCGGGCCAGGGGGAGGGCCGGCCGTCGACCATCGCCAGCCGCCCGCCGTCGCTTGAGTCGATGTAGATGCCGAAGCGGTCCGCCTGCCGTTCCCGGACATAGCGGCGCAGCATCGCCCGGGTCTCGCGCATCGGCATCGCCTCGAAGGGTAGGGCGTCGAGCGCGAAGATGCGGAGGCCCGGCGGCAGGGTCGTGGTGGCCGCATCGGCCGCGAGGCGGGTGCGATAGACCAGACAGCCGGCGTCCTGCCCGGCGACGTCGAAGACCGAATAAAGGAAGCTGTCGTCCGGCCGCAGCGGCAGCGTGCCCCCATCGGCCAGAGCCAGCGCCCGTTCGGCCTTGCGGCTGCGGCCGCTTGGCAGACGCCAGCCGCCCGCTCCGTCGGATTGCAGCAGGATGCCGTCATCCGCTTCGACGAGGTAGCCGACCTGCATGCCGTGCGGCGCCTCGGCTCCGGCGTCCTGCGCTTCGCGCACCGTCGCGTACCGGCCCCGGCAGAAGCCGAGCGGCGCTGCCCGGCTTGCCGTCCCGCCTGCCGTCGCGCTGGGGCCGAAGGCCTGCACGCGGCCGATGAGAACCAGATGGTCGCCGGCGATCACGCGGTCGTGCACCGTGCAATCGAACCAGGTGAGGCAATCGGCCAGGACCGGCGCGCCGGTGTGTTTCGGGCCGAACCCGGTGGACTGGAATTTCTCGGGCGAACGGGAGGCGAAAAGGCCGGAGACATCGGCTTGTCCCTCGTGCAGCAGATTCACGGCGAAGGACGGGGCGCTGCAGAAGATCGGAAAACTGAACGACCGATTTCCGATACAGACAAGGACCAGCGGAGGATCGAGCGAAACGGATGTGAAGGAATTCGCCGTGATCCCACGGGGATTGCCCTCTTCGTCAAGCACGGTGACGACCGTAACCCCGGTCGGGAACATGCCGAAGGCGTTTCGAAGCTCTCTTTGATTGATGGGCGATGAGTCATTCGAAGAGAATGTCACGTCAGCCTCCCTTCCATTACGAAGACGAGGCTACGCCGGGCGGATGCGGCCATCTTCCTCCTGTAGGGAGGAAAGTGCGACATTTTGTCCCATCGATTCCAAGGAATGGGTCCTGCCGCGGCAGCACCGCCGACGAACGGTATGCAAGGTCAAGTGCGGCAGGAAGGGCTCGCATCCGCCAGCAAAGGCTGAGGCCGGCTTCCCTATGGCGGCTTCCGCGTGCCCCTTGCGGATCGCTTCCATGCTGGATGCGAAGCTCCCGATCCTCTTTGAAGCAGGGCGAGCAAAACGGCCGATTGCCTCCCATAGATATTTCGACTATCGTCGAATCATGGAAATCAATACCGCCATCGGCGCCTTCGCCGCCCTTGCCCAGGAAACCCGTCTGGCCGTGTTCCGCCTGTTGATCACGGTGGGGCCGAACGGGCTGACGGCAGGCGAGGTTGCCCAGCAGGTGGGGGTTCCGGCCTCCACCCTGTCCCATCATCTGGCGACGTTGGAACGCGCCGGCCTGCTCCGCTCCTGGCGGGTGCAGCGGCAGATTTTCTACGCGTCCGACTATGAGGGCACCCGCCGGCTGATCGCCTTCCTGATGGAGGACTGTTGCCAGGGCCGCCCCGAACTCTGCTCCGCCGACCTGACCCAGGCCGTTCTGTGTGGTCCCGGCGGATGCGACCACGACGCCTGAGGCCCCGATCCCAACCGCCGCGCTGCCCGCGGCCTGGAAAGGCAATCCAGCGATGACCGACCGCGTCTACAACGTCCTGTTCCTGTGCACCCACAACAGCGCCCGCAGCGTCATGGCGGAGTGCCTGCTGAACCGCGAAGGCAAGGGCCGCTTCCGCGGCTTCAGCGCCGGCAGCCAGCCCTCCGGGCGCATCAACCCCTACGTCCATGACCTGCTGGAGCGGTTGGGATTCCCGACCGCCGAGCTGCGCTCCAAGACATGGGACGAGTTTGCGGCCCCGGGCGCGCCGCACATGGATTTCGTCTTCACCGTCTGCGACAACGCTGCCGGCGAGGTCTGCCCGGTGTGGCCCGGCCAGCCGATGACGGCGCACTGGGGCTTCCCGGACCCGTCCAGCGCTCAGGGCAGCGACGCGGAGAAGGCTGCCTTCACCGCCACGGTGTTCGGGCAAATCCAGCGCCGCATCCAGGCCTTCGTCAGCCTGCCCATCGCCTCGCTCGACCGGCTGGCGCTGAAGCGCAGGCTGGACGACATGGGGCAGGCGTCCGCCTCGCCGCCATGATGGCGCACCCGACCTGATCAACCGGCCGATCATGGTGACGCCGCTCGGCATGCGGCTGTACCGCCCGTCCGAGGCGGTGCTCGACATCCTCCCCGACGCCCGGCGCGGCGCCGTCGCCAAGGAAGACGGCGAGCAGGTCGTCGATACCGCCGGACATCGCATCGGCAAAGCCTCCTGACGGACGAGCGATCATGACAACCGACCTCCACGCCGCCCCGGCGGCCCGCCCCGCCATGGGACCCTTCGAGCGTTACCTCAGCGTCTGGGTCGCGCTGTGCATCGTCGCCGGCATCGCGCTCGGCCATCTGGTGCCCGGCCTGTTCCAGGCCATCGCCGCGGCCGAGGTCGCCAAGGTCAACCTGCCGGTGGCGGTGCTGATCTGGCTGATGATCGTGCCGATGCTGCTGAAGATCGATCTCGGCGCGCTGGGGCAGGTCAAGGAGCACTGGCGCGGCGTCGGAGTGACGCTGTTCATCAACTGGGCGGTCAAACCCTTCTCGATGGCGCTGCTGGGCACGCTGTTCATCGGAAACCTGTTCGCCCCGCTGCTGCCGCAGGACCAGATTTCCTCCTACATCGCCGGGCTGATCCTGCTGGCGGCGGCGCCCTGCACCGCCATGGTCTTCGTCTGGTCGAACCTGTGCGAGGGCGAACCGCACTACACGCTGAGCCAGGTGGCGCTGAACGACATCATCATGGTCTTCGCCTTCGCGCCGCTGGTCGGGCTGCTGCTGGGCGTCGCGTCGATCACCGTGCCCTGGGACACGCTGCTGCTGTCCGTGCTGCTCTACATCGTCATTCCTGTGGTCGGCGCTCAACTGTGGCGCCGCAGCCTGTTGGCCAGCGGCGGCGAGGCCTCGCTGAAGCGCAGGCTGGACCTGATCCAGCCGGTGTCGCTGGTGGCGCTGCTGACCACGCTGGTGCTGCTGTTCGGCTTCCAGGGTGAGCAAATCCTGGCGCAGCCGCTGGTCATCCTGCTGCTGGCGGTGCCGATCCTGATCCAGGTCTATTTCAACGCCGGGCTGGCCTATTGGCTATCGCGCCGTTTCGGGGTGGCGTGGTGCGTGGCGGCGCCGGCGGCGCTGATCGGCGCCTCCAACTTCTTCGAGCTGGCGGTCGCCGCCGCCATCAGCCTGTTCGGCCTCGGCTCGGGCGCGGCGCTCGCCACCGTGGTCGGCGTGCTGGTCGAGGTGCCGGTGATGCTGTCGGTGGTGAAGATCGTCAAAGCGACCAGGCCCTGGTATGAAGGACACACCCATGCATGATATCGAGACGACCGGATCGGACTCCCTGCCGAGCCTGGACGAGTCCTATTTCGATGCGCCCAGCCTCGACAGGCTGACGCCGGAGCGGCCGTCGACCCACCCACCGCGCATTCTGCTGCTCTACGGCTCGCTGCGGGAACGGTCCTACAGCCGTTTTCTGACCGAGGAGGCCGCCCGCCTGCTTGAGCGCATGGGAGCGGACACGCGCATCTTCGATCCGCGCGACCTGCCTTTGCCGGACAGCGTGTCGGCCGACCATCCCAAGGTGGCGGAGCTGCGCGCCCTGTCGCAATGGTCGGAAGGCCAGGTGTGGGTCAGCCCGGAGCGTCACGGCACCATCACCGGCGTCCTGAAATGCCAGATCGACTGGCTTCCTCTGGAAAGTGCCGGCATCCGACCGACACAGGGACGGACGCTGGCAGTGATGCAGGTTTCCGGCGGCTCGCAATCCTTCAACGCGGTCAACGCCATGCGGGTGCTGGGGCGCTGGATGCGGATGGTGACCATTCCGAACCAGTCGTCGGTGGCCAAGGCGTTCCAGGAGTTCGATGAGGCCGGGCGGATGAAGCCATCGCCCTACTACGACCGCGTGGTGGACGTGATGGAGGAACTGGTCAAGTTCACCTTGGTGGTGCGCGACCGCAGCGACTATCTCACCAGCCGCTACAGCGAACGCCGCGAGGCCGGGCTGAAGGCCGAAACCGAGGCGCGGACGCTGGCCGCAGCGGCGATGAGCGGCGAAAGGACGGCCTGAGAACATTCCGGGAGTGGTGAGGCGGCATCCAAATCGATCCACGCGCCACCGCCTGCCCGGCCGCTCCCCCCCTCTGCGTCCGGCGCAGGCGGGGGGAGCGGCCGGCTTGATCAGTTGGACGCGGCGCAGAGCTTCTCGCGGGAGGTCTGCTTGGCGGCTTCGGCGGAGAAGCCGTAGGGCTCGATGATCTTGGCGAACTCGCCCGACGCCTTCATCTCGGCCAGGACCTTGTCGAAGGCGTCGCGCAGTGCTGTGTCCTGCTTGCGGAAGGCGGCGCCGTCGCAATAGACCGGGGCGCCCTTGACCGGAGCGACCACCTCGATGTTCGGATCGTTGGCCTTGCCGACCAGATCGTGGATCGACAGGACCGGCAGCGAATAGACGTCGATGCGGCCGTCCTGCAGCATCTTCATGCCGCTCTGCGGGTCCGGCACCACGATCACGCGGTCGCGCGGCACCCCGGCCTGCAACGCCAGCTTCTCCTCGGTGCCGCCGCCGGGAGCGCCGATTTTGGCGTTCGGGTTCTTGGCGATGTCCTCGTAGGAGGTCAGTTTCAGCGGGTTGCCCTTCTTCAGGGCGAAGGATTCGGCATCGCAGAGGATCGGCTCGGAATAGGCGACGGCCTTGCAGCGCTCCGGCTTCATGAACAGGCCGGCGGTGACGGCGTCGAAGCGGCGGGCCTGCAGGCCGGGGATCATCGCGCCGTATTCGGAGATCGAGGCGACGACGTCATTGACCCCCAGCTTCTTCATCACCGCGCGGGCGACGTCGGGGGCGGCGCCCGACACGGTGCCGTCCGGCTTGACGGCGGTGTAGGGCGGTTCGTTGGCGATGCCGATGCGGGCGAATCCCTGTTCGCGCAGCGTCTCCAGCGTGTCGGCGGCGAAGGCCGGCGCGGCGAGCGTCAGGAGTGTCGCGGTGGCGATGCCGAAGCTTTTGGCGATCTTGAGGTGTTTCATGTCGGCCGTCCCTTTTCCGTGATTCGGTGATTGCCCGGCCGGCGTTCCCGTCGGCGCGCCGGCCCCTGTTCGGTCGGTGTCGATACCGTTCTTGCTACATGCCCGCCTTCTGCCGGGGCGGGTTCCAACGGGGGCGGTCAGCTCTCGACCGTACCGACCACCGCGATGCAGTCGCCGGCCTTGACCAGGCCGGGGAAATGCCGGGCCGCCAGGATGCCGTCCAGCGCCGCCCGGTACTCGGCCGGCGCCAGCCCGGTGCGGCCGATGGGGTGGATGCGGGCGAGCAGATCGCCCTTCCGCACCGGCTGGCCGAGATCGACGCAGGGCTCGATCAGGCCGCTGTCCTCGGCGAAGCGGAAACAGTCGGCCGACGGCATGTCGAGCCAGCGGCTCGCCTCCGCCGGTCGACCGTCCCCCGACGCCCCATCCTTTAGGATCCCGGCGTGGCGCAGGACGTTGCGGACGCCGCGCTTGGCGATGGCGATGGTCTCCGCCCGCGCGGTGCCGCCGCCGCCCAGTTCGGTGGTGACGAAGACCTTGCCCTGCTCCTCCGCCGCGGTGTCGTACATGCCGACCGCGTCGATCTCCAGCATGCGCATGGAGAAGGGCGCGGCGAAGGCGGCCACCGCGGCGAAGCAGCGCGCCTCCTGATCCTTGTCGGGCAGGATGTGGGCGGCGGCGAAGGGCACGAAGTCCAACGTCCGGCCGCCGGAATGGATGTCCATCACCAGATCGGCCAGGGGCAGGAGTTCGCGGGTGAAGTAATCGGCGATCTTCTGCGTCACCGTGCCGTCGGGGCGGCCGGGAAAGCTGCGGTTGAGGTTGCCCTTGTCGATCGGCGAGGTTCGGGTTCCCGCTTGAAAGGCCGGGTAGTTCATCGCCGGAACGATGATGACGCGGCCGGCGACCCGGTCGGCCGTCAGGGTCCGGGCGAGGTCGAACAGGGCGACGGCACCCTCATACTCGTCGCCATGGTTGGCGCCGGTCAGCAGGGCGGTCGGCCCGCTGCCGTTGCGCACCACAGTGACCGGGATCATCACCGATCCCCAGGCCGAATCGTCGCGGCTGTAGGGCAGGCGCAGGAAGCCGTGCTGCACGCCGTCGCGGTCGAAATCGACCGTCGGAGTCATAGGGGAGGGGGCGAGTGCGACGGGCGCCATGGTCAGGACTTCACGAACAGCTTGCGCGGCACATTGGCCAGGCATTCGACGCCGGTGTCGGTGATTGCGATGCTCTCGGTGATCTCCAGCCCCATATCCTCCAGCCAAAGGCCGGTCATGAAGTGGAAGGTCATTCCGGGCTGGAGTTCGGTGCGGTCGCCGGGGCGCAGGCTCATGGTGCGCTCGCCCCAGTCCGGCGGATAGCTGAGGCCGATGGGATAGCCGGTGCGGTTGTCCTTGGTGATGCCGTAGCGCTTCAGCACGGCGAAGAAGGCGTTGGCGATGTCCTCGCAGCTGTTGCCCGGCCTGGCGGCGGCAAGCCCGGCCTCCATGCCCTCCAGCGTCGCCTTCTCGGCATCGAGGAAGCCTTGCGTCGGCGTGCCGAGGAAGACGGTGCGCGACAGCGGGCAGTGATAGCGTTTGTAGCAGCCGGCGATCTCGAAGAAGGTGCCCTCGCCCAGCTTCATCGGCCGGTCGTCCCAGGTCAGGTGCGGGGCCGAGGCGTCGGCCCCCGACGGCAGAAGCGGGACGATGGCCGGATAGTCGCCGCCGAAGCCGTCCGCCCCGCCGATGCCCCGAATGCCGGCGTCGTAGATCTCGGCGACGAGGTCGCATTTGCGCATCCCCGGCTCGACGCGCTCGACGATGCGGGCGTGCATCGCCTCGACGATGCGGGCGGCCTTGCGCATGTAGTCGAGTTCCTGCGGGCTCTTCACCGCGCGCTGCCAGTTGACCAGCGCCGTCGCGTTCTTGAAGCGGGCGTTGGGCAGATGGGTGGTCAGCGATTGGTAGGCGGCGGCGGTGAACCAGTAATTGTCCATCTCGACGCCGATGCTGAGCCCGCCCCAGCCGCGGTCCGCCAGGATCGTCGACAGCAGATCCATCGGGTGGCGCTCGGTCGACTGCACGTAATGGTCGGGATAGCCGACGATGCTGTCATGGGCCAGATAGGCGGTGCGCTTGGCGCCGTTGGCGTCCTGGCCGCGTCCGTACCAGATCGGCTCGCCGTGCGGCGGCACGATCACGCATTGGTGGACGTAGAAGGACCAGCCGTCATAGCCGGTCAGCCAGGCCATGTTCGACGGATCGGTGACGATCAGCAGCTCGATGCCGGCCTTGTCCATGGCGGCACGGGTCTTGTCGAGCCGTGCGGCATATTCGGCCCGGCTGAAGTTCAGCGTCGGTTCCAGCATGTCGGGGTCTCTCTCGTATGAGGAGGGATGTTCAAGCGTCGAAGACGGTGCCGGCACCGGCCGCCAGGGCCCGGCCGCGCGCCAACGTGGCGATGGCGGTGTCCTGCACCCCGGTTCCGGTGAGGTCGCAGACGGTGATGGCATCGGTGGAAGGTCGGCCCGCGGCCTGCCCGGCGATGACGGCGCCCAGTTCGGGAAACTCCCGGTCGGCGGCAACCGTGCCGGCGGCAATCGCGTGGTGCAGTTCGCCCAGCCGGCGGGTCTGCGTCAGGCGGTCGGCGACATAGAGGTCGGCACGGGACAGGATGGCGGGATCGAGTTCGTTCTTGTGCTCGGCGTCCGACCCCATGGCGGTGACGTGCTGGCCGGGTTCGAGCCAGTCCGCCATCAGGATCGGCCGGTCGGCCGGGGTGGTGGTGACGACGATGTCGGCGCCGGCGACCGCCGTCCTGCTCTCCGTCGCGGCATGGACGGGGAAGCCCAGCCGCTCCGACAGGCGGGCGGCGGTGGCGGCGGCGCGCTCGGGCTGGCGCGCCCAGAGGCGGGCCTCGCGGATCGGGCGGACCAGGGTCAGCGCCTCCAGTTGCAACGCCGCCTGCACCCCGGCGCCGAAGACGGCGGCGACGGCGCTGTCGGGACGCGACAGATGCTTGGCGGCGACCGCCCCCGCCGCCGCGGTCCGCACGTCGGTCAGATAGCCGTTGTCGAGAAGCAGGGCTTCGACCAGACCGGTCCGGCTGCTCAGCAGCACCATCAGCCCGTTGACGCTGGGCAGGCCGAGCGCCGGATTGCCGAAGAAGCCGGGGCTGATCTTGATGGCGAAACCGTCGAGGCCGGGGACATAGGCGGTCTTGACGTCGACTTCTCCACGATGTTCCGGGATGTCGAGCCGCAGGATCGGCGGCATCGCCACCGGGCGGGTGGCCAAGGCCAGGAAGGCATCCTCGACGCAGGCGATGGCATCGCGGTCGAGCGGAACGATCCGCCGCAGCTCCGCCTCGGTCAGGATGGTCATGCGGGGCATGGCAGGCCTCCGGTGATGATGCGGCGGTGCAGGTCCATGGCGATGTTGCGGCCGGACAGCAGCGCGATTGTGGGCCCGCGCGGCGTCACCTTGCCGGCGAGCAGCGCTGCGATGCCGACGGCGCCGGCGCCTTCGACGATTTCCTGCTCGGCGGAATAGGCGTGTTCGATGCCGGCGGCGATCTCCGCCTCGGTCAGCAGGACGACGTCGTCGAGCAGGCTGGCGGCGAGCCGGTGGGTGTGGCGGTTGTCGAGCCCGATGCCGCCGCCGAGCGAATCCGCCAACGTCTCCAGCTCCTCGACCTGGACCGGGCGTCCGGCCTTCAGGCTGGCATGCATGGCGGCGCCGCGTTCCATCGACACGCCGATCACCCGCAGGCCTGGCCGCAGGGCCTTGGCCGCCAGCGCCACGCCGCCGATCAGGCCGCCGCCCGACAGCGGCACCAGCAGCAGCTCGGCGTCGGGCACCGCCTCGATGATCTCCAGCCCCAGCGTGCCCTGCCCGGCGATGACCTCGGCATGGTCGAAGGGCGGGACGGTGGCGAAGCCCTCCTTGCGGACCAGCCGGTCGACCTCGACCTGCGCGTCGTCCTGGGAGCGGCCGACGATGCGGATCTCCGCCCCCAGCGCGCGGATGCCCTCGACCTTGTTGGATGGGACCAGCGCCGACATGCAGACGACGCAGCGGATGCCGGCCTGTGCGGCGGCATGGGCAAGCGCCCGGCCATGATTGCCGGTGGAGGCCGCCGCGACCCCCGTTGCCAGTGCCTCGCGCGGCAGGGCCGACAGCGCGTTGGTGGCGCCGCGCAGCTTGAAGCTGCCGGTGGTCTGGCGGGTCTCCAGCTTCAGGAAGACCGGAGCGCCGCAGCGGGCGGTCAGGCTGGGCGAGGCGACGGTCGGCGTCGCCACGATCCGCCCGGCCAGCCGCGCACGGGCGCGGAAGACGTCCTCCAGGCCGATGCCGTGCCCGCTCATGACCATGCCTCCCCCGGCAGCGGCAGGGTCATCAGCCGCCCAGCCCCGGGACGGGGCCGGTCGTCGCCGCACAGGCGCAGCGCGGCCCAGGCGGTGGCCTGGTTGCTGGTGACGACGGGGCGGCCGATGGCGGCCTCGATCTCGGCGGCGACGCCGGCCGAGCGCAGGGCGGTGCAGGAGATGAACAGGGCGTCGGCGTCAGGCGGCATCGCCTCGACGGCGGCGCGCACCAGACTGGCCGGCGCGATGCGCGCCATCTCGCGGTCGTCGTCCAGCCCGAAGCAGGTGAAGCGCGCGATGTCGAACCCGTGGTCCGCAAAATAAGCGGCCATCGGCCGGCTGGTCTGTTCGGTGTAGGGGGTCAGTACGGCGATGCGGCGGGCGCCGAAGCCATGCAGGGCACGGCGGGCGGCGGCGGGCGGGGTGATGACGGGAACACCCGGCTTGGACGAGACGATGGCCTGCTCGATGGCGTCGTCGCCCATCACGACGCTGGCCGAGGTGCAGGAATAGCAGATGGCGTCGAGCGGCTCGTCGGGCAGGATCAGCGCCGCCCCTTCGGCGAGGCGCGGTTGCATGCGGCGCAGATTCTCCGGCGTCGTCGGGTTGGCGTAGGCGATGCGCGCGGTGTAGACGCCGATGCGGTCGCTGGCGACCATGCGGCGGAAGTCCGGTTCGGTCGTGTGGTCGGTCGCCAGCACGACCAGACCGACGCGCTTTTCGACCGGGCGGTCGTCGAAGGCCAGCGCGGTGGGCGAGCGCAGGATGGGGAGGGAGGACATGGCTCGAAAACTCCGGGATCGGCGTGTCAGCGCGTCGGCAATCAGCGCGTCGGCAGTCAGCGGGTGGGCCGGAAACGGCGCTCCAGCAGGTGCAGGGCGGGCACGGCGATCAGGCTGATGCACAGGAACAGGACGCCGACCATCGTCATCGGCTCCAGATAGCGGTAATTGCTGTTGGCGACGCCGCGGGCCTCGCTCATCAGTTCGATCACCGTGATGGCAGAGAGCAGCGGGGTTTCCTTGAACATTGCGACGAAATAATTCGCCAGCGCCGGGATCATCGGCGGGATCGCCTGCGGCAGGATGATGTGGCGCCAGGTCTGGTAGGGTGTGAGGTTGCAGGCCTTCGCCGCCTCCCACTGGCCGCGCGGCGTGTTGTCGATGCCGGCGCGGAAAACCTCCGAGGCGTAGGTGGCGTAGTGAAGGCCCAAGCCCACCACGCCGGCGGTCAGCGGCGACAACAGCAGGCCCAGCTCCGGCAGCACGTAGAACAGGAAATACAGCTGCACCAGCAGCGGCGTGCCGCGGATGAACTCCACCACGAAGCCGGTGATGCGCGCCACCGGCCGGCTTTTCGACCGGCGCAGCAGGGCGAAGCCCAGCCCGGCGGCGCCGGCCAGGATGGAGCCGAGCAGCGTGGCCAGCAGCGTGATGCGCAGGCCGTCCAGCAGCATCGGCATGATCTCGCGGACGAACTCCCAATCCCATTCCATGGCCGGTTTCCTTCAAGTGCGCAGCCCGTCGAGGCCGCGGGTCATGCGGCGCTCCAGGGCTTTCATGCCGAACGAGATCAGGCTGGCATAGGCGAAGTAGATGACCAGCACGGTCAGGAAGGGCAGCGCGGTGCTGCCGGTCTGCGAGCGGACGACCTGCGCCTGGAAGGTGAGGTCGCTGAGCGAGATCAGCGAGACGACCGAGGTCGCCTTCAACAGCTCGATGGCGTTGTTGCAGAAGGTCGGCACCATCACCACCGCCGCCTGCGGCAGCAGCACGTGACGCAGGCTCTGCCAGCGCGTCAGGTTCAGGGCGACGCAGGCCTCGTGCTGTTCGCGGCCGATGGACTGCACCGCCGCCCGCACCACCTCCGCGCCATAGGCGCCGACATTCAGCCCGAGCGCCAGCACCCCGGCCTGCAACGGCGTCAGCGTCACGCCCATCAGCGGCAGAACGAAATAGGCCCAGAACAGCTGGACGAAGATCGACGTGCCGCGAAAGAACTCGATATAGGCGACCGATACGGCACGCACCGCGGAGTGGCGCGACAGCCGGCCCAGCCCGGCGAGGAAGGCGGCCGGCAGGGCCAGCGCGCAGCCGAGCACGGTCAGCTTCGCCGTCACCAGCGCACCGTCCAGCATCAAGCCCAGATAGCCGGCCCAATCAGCCATGAAGCCGAGATCTCCTGCGTTCGGGGAAAAAAGCGGAAACGGACGCAGTCGGATGCGCCGAGCCTTTCAGATCCGCTGAACCGTCAGATGCGCTGAACTTTTAGATCCGCTGTCCGGCGGCGATGATCTTTTTCAAGAAGGCCTGGGTCCGCTCGTGCGTCGGGTTGGTGAAGAGGATTTCGGGCGGCCCCTCCTCGACGATGCGGCCACGGTCGAAGAACAGCACGCGGTCGGCGAAATCGTGGGCGAAGCTCATCTCGTGGGTCACCAGCAACATGGTCATGTCGGTGGTCGACCCCAGCATCCGCATGACGTTCAGCACCTCTTCCACCAGTTCGGGGTCGAGGGCCGAGGTCACCTCGTCGAACAGCATGATCCTGGGCTGCAACGCCAGGGCGCGGGCGATGGCCACCCGCTGCTTCTGGCCGCCGGACAGCTGGGCCGGCATGGCGCGGGCCTTGTCGGCGAGGCCGACGAGGTCCAGCAGCTCCATCGCCCGGCGTTCGGCATCCGCCTTCCTGACGCCCTTGGTCAGCATCGGCGCCAGCGTGACGTTGTCCAGCACGCATTTGTGCGGGAACAGGTTGAACAGCTGGAACACCATGCCGATCTTGGTCCGCATCCGATGCAGATGCGCCTCGTCGGCGGGGACCTGACGGCCGTTCCGCTCCATCTGGAACAGGCTTTCGCCGTCGATGCGGATAGTGCCGCCTTCGATGGTTTCCAGCGTCATCAGCGTCCGCAGGATCGTCGTCTTGCCGGAGCCGGACGGCCCGATCAGCGCCAGCTTCTCACCCGGCCGGACTGAAAAACACAGGTCCTGCAACACGGTGTGCGAGCCGTAGCGCTTGGTGACCCGGTCGATGTCGATGATTGCGTCGGTCACACCGGTCTTCCCTTGCAATGGTTGGCGACCGTGGATGTACGCAAACGATGCGGGACCGCAAAAATCATGTCAATCTGGAAAATCAAATCATGACAATTCTGGAGAAGCCCCCCTCGGAATTGTTCAGATGGCGAGAAGCACCGGCTCCGGGTCGCTGTTCAGCAGATTGACGATCACGCGCAGGCCGGCGTGCAGCTCCGCCTCGGTGGTGGAGCCGATGGAGACGCGCAGCGCGTCGGGGCGCGTTCCGGGACCGATGGCGAAGGCCGAGCCCGGCGCCAGCGCCACCCCCTGATGGCGGGCATGCGACACGAAGGTCGCCTCCGGCCGTCCTTCGCCCAGCGGCAGCCACAGATGCAGCCCTTCGGCATGGCTGCGATGGGGGATGCCCTTCAGGATCTCGGCGGCCAGCGCGTGGCGGCGGTGCAGGGCCTTGCGCTGCCACTCCACCATCTCCATCGCGAAGCCGCTCTCGACCCAGCGGGTGGCGATCTCGGCGACGATGGGCGTCGCGATCCAGTTGGTCACCAGATGGCGGTTGGTGACGGCGGCGAGCAGCCGGTCCGGGACCACCAGATAGCCGGTGCGCAGGCCGGGCATCACCGTCTTGGTGAAGCTGGTGACGTAGAGGGTCCGTTCCGGCGCCAGGGCCGCCAGCGGCGGGCGCCGGTCGCTCAGCAGGGGCCCGAGCGGGTCGTTCTCCACGATCGACAGATTGTGGCGTTGGGCCAGGCGCGCGATCTCCCGCCGCCGGTCCTCGCCCATGTGGGTCGCGGTGGCGTTGATCGGGTTCGGCATGACGAACAGCGCCTTGGCCGTGCCGTCGCGGCAGGCGGCGTCGAGCGCGTCGGGACGGATTCCCTCCTCGTCGATGGCGACGCCGCGCAGCTTGATGCCGAGATAGGAGGCCAGCGGCAGCAGGGTATGGTGCCCG
Organism: Azospirillum endophyticum; assembly: GCF_016595245.1. GTDB lineage: Bacteria > Pseudomonadota > Alphaproteobacteria > Azospirillales > Azospirillaceae > Azospirillum > Azospirillum endophyticum. The sequence goes on along the minus strand of NZ_JAENHM010000063.1, from coordinate 107,089 downwards.
ACCTCCTCCGTCACCACGGTCGATCCGGGAGGGGCGGCGGCCATCAGGGCGATGGTCATGCCGGCGGTGGCGCCGTTGGTCAGGGTGACGTTGGCGGCCCCCGTCTCCACCCCGCATGCGCGCAGCCAGGACACCGCCGTCGCCCGGTGGCGGGCGAACAGGGTGTTGGGGCGGAAGGACAGCACCACGGCCGGCGGCAGGCTGGCGGCAAGCTCCACCAGCGCCTGCCGCATCGCCTCCACATGCAGCGGCTCGCACACCGGCTTCAGGATCGACAGGTCGATCACCTCGTCGGTGCGTTGCGGGATGTAGGGCGGGTCGACCTCGGTCTGGGCGGCGCGGATGAAGGTGCCGCGCCCGGTCTCCCCGCTGATCAGGCCGCGCCGGATCAGCTCCTCATAGGCGCGGCTGACGGTCTGGACGGAAATGCCCAATTCGTCGGCAAGCTGCCGGTGGGTGGGCAGCTGGTCGCCGACCGCCAGTTGGCCTTGCGTGATCGCCCGCTGCACCTGATCGGCCAGCGAGAGATAGACGGGCCTGCTCAAAGCCGATGCATCGGGGTGCCACTTTGTCATGCAACATTTCTGCTGGAAATCATCACATTTGACAATCCCGGAAAGCATGGACATCGTCGGGTTGTCATCTTCCAGAGGCTCCCGCTCCATGCCCGACCTGAAGCTCGATTCCATCGACCTGCGCATCCTGTCGGAAATCCAGCGTGACGGCCGCATCACCAAGCTGGCTCTGGCCGAACGGGTGGGGCTGTCGCCGACGCCGTGCTGGGTCCGGCTGCGCCGGCTGGAGGAGGCCGGCATCGTCACCGGCTATCACGCGCGGCTGGCCCTGCGGCAGGTGACGCCCTTCGCCATGGCGCTGGTCGAGGTGACGCTGGGCAGCCATCGGCAAGCCGATTTCGACCGGTTCGAACGGGCGGTCAAGGCCGAACCCGGCATCGTCTCCTGCTGGTCGGTCGGCGGCGGGGTCGATTATGTCCTGCGGGTGGTGGCGCGCGACGTCGACGCCTATCAGCGGATCATCGACCGCCTGCTGGACGGCGACACCGGGATCGACCGCTATTTCACCTACATCGTCACGCGGACGGTGAAGGACGACGCGGCGATGCCGCTGGAGGCGCTGATGGAGGAGCGGAACGGACCCGTCCACTCGTGATAGAGACTTTCTCTTCTTCTCCGCCCCGGCAAAGAGACACTCTCCGCCACAAGGGGCAGGTTCGGACACTCTCTCCATCGCGGCACCTCTAGACTCCGGACATCGGCGTTTCGACGCCCAAATCCTTTCCGGAGGTGCCCATGACCGCGCAGCTGTCCCGCCTGGACCGTCACGACGCCGTCAGCCGCCTGACCGACCGCCGGCTGCTGCGCGAACTCGCCTATGTCGGCGGACGCTGGACCGCGGCACCGGACAATTCCACCTTCGCGGTAACCGACCCGGCCAGCGGGCGGACCCTCGCCCATGTCGCCGCGCTGGAGGCCGCCCAGGCCGCCGATGCCGTCAGCGCCGCTGCCGCCGCTTTCCCGGCCTGGAGCGCCCGGCTGCCGCAGGACCGCGCCGCCCGCCTGCGCGATTGGTTCGACCGTATCGTTTCCGCCCGCGAGGATCTGGCCCTGCTGATGACCCTGGAGCAGGGCAAGCCGCTCGCCGAATCACGGGGAGAGATCGACTATGCCGCCTCCTTCGTCGAATGGTACGCGGAGGAAGCCAGGCGGGTGGGCGTCGAGAGCATCGCCAGCCATCTGCCCGGTGCCGAAATGCTGCTGCGGCGGGAGGCGCTGGGCGTGGTCGGCATGGCGACGCCCTGGAACTTCCCGTCGGCGATGCTGACGCGCAAGGCGGCGGCGGCACTGGCGGCCGGCTGCACCGTGGTGGCGCATGCGTCGTCCGAGACGCCGCTGTCGGCGCTGGCGCTGGCGGAACTGGCGGAGCGGGCGGGCATCCCCGCCGGCGTGTTCAACGTCCTGACCGGCGATGCGGAGCCGCTGGTCGGCGCGCTGTGCGACGACGCCCGCGTCCGCGCCATGAGCTTCACCGGCTCCACCGGGATCGGCTGCCGCATCGCCGCGCGTTGCGCCCCGACCATGAAGCGGCTGGTGATGGAACTGGGCGGCCATGCGCCGTTGCTGGTCTTCGCCGACGCCGACCTGCAGCGGGCGGTGGACATCGCCATCGACGCGAAGTTCGCCACCTCCGGCCAGGACTGTCTCGCCGCCAACCGCATCTATGTGCAGCGTCCGCTGTACGACAGCTTCTGCGCCGCTTTCACCGCCCGCAGCGCGGCCCTGCGCGTCGGGCCGGGGCTGGAGCCGGAGGTGCAGATCGGCCCGCTGATGAACGAAAGGGCCGTCGACAAATGCGCACGCCACGTCCGCGACGCGCTGGATCGCGGCGCCCGCTGCCTGACCGGCGGCGAGGTGCATCCCGCCGGCCCGCTGTTCTACCGTCCCACCGTGCTGGCCGACGTCGCGCCGGACTCGCTGATCCTGCGCGAGGAGACCTTCGGCCCGGTCGCCGCGATCCTGCCCTTCGATGAGGAGGCGGAGGCGGTGGCCCGCGCCAACGACACCGAATACGGGCTCGTCGCCTATCTGGTGACCCGCGACGCCGGCCGGATCCTGCGCCTGTCGCGGGCGCTGCAGTATGGGATGGTGGCGGTCAACCGGGTGAAGATCACCGGCGCGCCGGTTCCCTTCGGCGGGGTCAAGCAATCCGGCCTCGGCCGCGAAGGCTCGCGCCATGGGCTGGAGGCCTTCACCGAGCTGAAATACGTCTGCCTCGACGCCGCCTGAGCCGAAATCCTTCATGGGAAAACAGATCATGACCGACCTGACCAACGAACTGACCGCCTGGGACCGCGACCATTTCTTCCACCCCTCGACCCACATGGCGGCGCACGCCCGCGGCGACACACCGACGCGCGTCGTCACCGGCGGCGACGGCGTCTACATCACCGACCGTGACGGCAAGCGCAGCCTGGACGCCTTCGCCGGGCTCTATTGCGTCAATGTCGGCTATGGCCGGCGCGAGATCGCCGACGCCATCGCCGAGCAGGCCGGCAAGCTCGCCTACTATCATGCCTATGCCGGGCATGGCAGCGAGCCGTCGATCACGCTGGCCAAGATGATCGTCGACCGGGCTCCCGCCGGGATGTCGCGCGTCTATTTCGGCCTGTCGGGATCGGACGCGAACGAGACCAACATCAAGCTGGTCTGGTACTACAACAACATCCTCGGCCGGCCGGAGAAGAAGAAGATCATCTCGCGCTGGCGCGGCTATCACGGGTCGGGGGTGATGACCGGCAGCCTGACCGGGCTGGAGCTGTTCCACAAGGCCTTCGACCTGCCGCGCCCGCCGGTGCTGCACACCGAAGCTCCTTACTATTTCCGCCGCGCCGACCGCAGCATGAGCGAGGAGCAGTTCTCCCAGCACTGCGCCGACCAGTTGGAGGCGCTGATCCAGGCGGAGGGGCCGGAAACCATCGCCGCCTTCATCGGCGAACCGGTCCTGGGCACCGGCGGCATCGTCCCGCCGCCCGCCGGCTATTGGGAGAAGGTCCAGGCCGTCCTGGACAAGCACGACATCCTGCTGATCGCCGACGAGGTGGTGACCGGGTTCGGCCGGCTCGGCAGCATGTTCGGCTCCGACCATTACGGCATCAGGCCGGACCTCATCACCATCGCCAAGGGACTGACCTCCGCCTATGCGCCGCTGTCGGGGGTGATCGTCGGCGACCGGGTGTGGAAGGTGCTGGAGCAGGGCTCCGACCAGTTGGGCCCCATCGGCCATGGCTGGACCTATTCGGCGCATCCGCTCTGCGCCGCCGCCGGGGTGGCGAATCTGGAGCTGGTCGACACGCTCGATCTGGTGACCAACGCGCGCGAGACCGGCGGCTATTTCCGCGCGGCGCTGGCCGACGCGCTGGCAGGGCATCCGATGGTCGGCGAGGTGCGCGGCGAGGGCATGCTGGCGGCGGTGGAGTTCGTCGCCGACAAGGATGACCGCCGCTTCTTCCCCGTCGAGGCGAAGGTCGGGCCGCGCCTGTCCGCCGCCCTGCTGGAGCGGGGGGTCATCGCCCGTGCCATGCCGCAGGGCGACATCCTCGGCTTCGCCCCGCCGCTCTGCCTGACGGGGGAGGAGGCGGACATCGTGGTGTCCGCGACGGCCAAGGCGGTGAAGGCGGTGGCGGCCGAACTCTGAGTGGGCTTCCGTCAGCCCTCGCGCCGGTCCCGGCGCGAGGGCGCATCGATCGAGGCGCTTGTGGTCGAGGGGCCATGCGTTTGCGTTCACGGCCTTGGAAAATCGGACGCCGAGCTCGGAGCCATGTTCCCGACGAAACCTGGTCGTTGGCACCGCGTTCGCGAGATGGCCGCTCCTACGGAAGCCGTCACTGAACAAACCCTCATCTGGCAGGGCTGCGGGCCATGCCGATCAACGCCTTGAATGCGGCCGAAGGATTTCGTCTGCTGGGATAGTAGAGGCACAAGGGTGCCAGCGATGGCGTCCAATCTTCCAAGACCCGGACGAGACGCCCTGCCTCGATGTCTTCGCGCACATCGGACTCCATGAAGTAGCCGATGCCGACGTGATTGAGGACAGTGATGCGCGAGAGGCTCGCCTCATCCAGCGTGATGGGACCTTGAACGTCGATCTGGACGGGCTGACCGTCCTTTTCGAATTGCCAGCGATGCAGCGCGCCATTCGGCAACCGAATGCGAAGGCAGGAATGGCGCAGAAGCTCGGTGGGCACGCGAGGCTTGCCGTTGGCTTCGAAATACGCCGGCGACGCAACCACGGCAAAGCTGCGGGGAGGGCTTACGGGAATGGCAATCATGTCGCTCGGCACCAGGTCGGCGCTCCTGAGGCCAAGATCGAACCCTTCGGCAACGATGTCCACGATCCGGCCCTCGGTGACGAGATCGATGTGAACCTGTGGATAGCGCCGCAGGAACTTCAACAGGAGCGGGCCAAGCACCTCCCGCGCACCTGTCGCGAATGCATTGATCCGAAGGGTTCCGGATGGGGTTTCCTGCTGCGAGCGGGCGGCGCCCATCGCATCGTGCAGGGTCTGTACGGCGGGCCCGACATGATCGACGAAGTTTCGTCCGGCGTCCGTCAGGGAAACGCTGCGGGTGGTGCGATTGAACAATCGGACGCCGAGTTGGCGCTCCAGCTTCCCGATGACGTTGCTCAGTGCGGTGGTCGACAGGCCAAGTTCCAACGCCGCTGCCCGGAACGATCCGCGCCGTGCAATCGCGAGAACAGCATCGAATTCGATCAGGCCGTGTTTCGGCATTGTCCCGCTTTTCGCGATGCCCCATGCCGGTTTGGCCCGATTATCGTGATTGATGTTTGGCTCTAAATCAACCTTGTCACGTCAAGGAGCCGAGCGATGTCGATCGAACTGCCCAAACCCATAGCCGACTATGTCGAGGCCAATGCACAACTCGATGTGGACGGCATGTTGAAGCCTTTTGCCGCCGACGCGGTCCTCTTCGACAACGGAAAACGTCACGAGGGCCATGCCGCGCTGCGAACCTTGTTTGAGGACGAGGTGATTGCGGTCAAGGCCATCTTCACGCCGGACACCGTTCGCGGCGAGAACGGCCAAGTCGTGGCCGAAGGCCCTGCCCATGGCGACTTCAAGGGCAGCCCCATCCGATTCACCTATCGCTTCACGATCGAACACGACGCGATCAAGGCCTTGGAGATCACGGCATGAGCATCAAGGCTGATCCAACCGAGTTCGCCGGAAAACGGGTGCTCGTCAGCGGCGGCACCAAGGGCTTGGGCCGCGCTACCGTCGATCGCTTCCTGGCCGGCGGCGCCCGGGTGATCACCGCCGCCCGCGGAACTCCACGGCCGATCGACGGCGTCGAATTCGTCCAGGCAGACCTGACGACAGCCGAGGGCGGGGCAACCTTGGCCAAGGCGGCGCTCGAGCGTATGGGTGGCATCGACATCCTCGCTCATGTGATCGGCGGCTCGGCCTCGCCTGCCGGCGGCTTTCTTGCCCTGACGGAAGATCACTGGCTCGCCGAGCTGAACCTCAACCTTTTGGCCAGCGTCCGCCTTGATCGCCTCCTGGCCCCGCAGATGATGGAACGGGGTGCCGGCGCGATCGTGCATATCACGTCCATCCAATCGATCCTGCCGCTTCCCGAATCGACCACTGGCTACGCCGCCGCAAAGGCCGCGCTCCGGACCTACAGCAAGTCGATCTCCAAGGAACTGGGACCGAAGGGCGTGCGGGTCAACGCCGTCTCTCCCGGCTGGATCATGACGGAGTCGTCCGTCGACTTTCTCGAGCGTCTGCAGGCCGCCCATGGCGGCACGATCGAGGAAGCGCGGCAGGTTGTCCTCGATGCCCTGGGCGGGATCCCGATCGGGCGTGCGGCCGAGCCCGATGAGGTCGCCGATCTGATTGCCTATCTGGCCTCGGATCGCGCCGCCGCGATCCACGGCGCCGAGTTCATCATCGACGGCGGCACCGTGCGGACTGTCTGAGGTCATCGCCCCGACGTTCGCCTTCCGCGGCGGGCGTCGGGCGTCGGGAAGCGGCGGGTCCGGTGGCGTAGGGATGACGCTCCCGGCCGCCAGTTTCGTCCACGCCCGCCTTGTCCCAGGCAGATCGGCTGCTCGCAAACCGTTCACTGCATCCTGAAAACCGCACCGAAAAGCCTGTTGCGTCCTTCTCCGTTCAAGGCTGTGACGGCTTCGCCCTGCGTTGCGTGAAATATTGTGCCGGCGTGCTTCCCAGAGCTTTCTTGAACATCGTGATGAAGGCGTTGACCGACTCATAGCCCAGCTTGTCCGCCACGGTCTGTACCGCAGCCCCGCTGGCCAGTTCGCGAAGCGCAACGACGAGGTGCAACTGCTGCCGCCAGCGCCCGAAGGTCAGCCCCGTCTCGCGGATCATCAAACGGGCCAGCGATCTCTCGCTCATCGCGACGCGCTTCGCCCAGTCCGCCAACGTGCTCCGGTCGGACGGTTCGATCGTCAGGGCGTCGGCGATCGCCCGGATCTTCGGATCGCTGGAGATGGGCAGGTTGAAGTGTTCACGCGGCATCCCGGCCAGCTCGTCCAGCGTCACCCGGGCAAGACGGGCGGCATGGCTGTCCGCCAGATAGTCCGAAACCTCGCCGGTCAGCCGGTTGACCAGTTCCCGCACCAGGGGCGAGATCGACAGGGTGCAGCAGACGTCGGGCAGGCTCGCGGCTCCCGGCTCAACGAACAGGTAGCTGAGCCGGGCGTTCGCGGTGGCTCTGACGCTGTGCGGCATGGAACCCGGAATCCAGACTCCGCAGTCGGGCGGCACGATCCAGATCTCGTCGCCCGCGGTGCAGGTGACGGCGCCATGCAGCGCCAGGATCAGCTGTCCTCTTCGATGCGCATGCACCGGCACTTCCGCCTTGTATTCCGTGAAGTCGAGCAGGCGCGCGACCGCAGGCCGGTCGTCGAGATCGGGATCGAAGACGGAAACGGCCGACCGTGACGCGGAGATGGGTTTCGGCATGATCGACTCTGGCCACACTCGAATTTGGCGTGATTTAGGGATTTTTTGACAGGATACCTAATTTATCCGGTTGCGCAATGCGCCGATACTCCCGGGCATGAGAACCGAACCTCCTTCGAACCGGCTTTTCGCCGTCGCCGGGATCGCCATCCGGATCGCGGCACTCGGGCGCGCGTGGTCGTTGCCGTCCCGGATGCCGGTGCTGCGGGCGGATGTGGACGCGCTGCTCTTCTCGGCGAAGAGCTTCGCCGCGGCGATGCTGGCCTACTACATCGCGTTGCGCGCAGGAGTGCCGAAACCCTCCTGGGCCATCGTCACCGTCTACATCGTTTCGCAAAACTCGGCCGGCGCGTCGCTCAGCCGCGGCGTCTATCGCTTCGTGGGGACAGTCGTCGGTGCCGTGGCGACCGTGGCGATCATCCCCGCTTTCGTGAACGAACCGATCGTCTGCAGCGTGGTCCTCGCCTGCTGGATCGGCCTGTGCCTCTACCTCTCGCTGCTCGACCGCACCGCGCGGGCCTATGCCTTCGTCCTGTCCGGCTACACCGCCAGCCTGATCGGCTTCCCCGGCGTGTTCAATCCCGCCGCCATCTTCGATACGGCGTCGGTGCGGGTGCAGGAGATCTCCATCGGGATCCTCTGCGCCGTCCTGGTGCATCGCTTCGTCCTGCCCAAGCGCATGACCGGCCAGTTCACCGCCAAGCTGTCGGCAACGCTGCGGGACGCCCGCCGGCTGGCGGGCGATGCGCTCCGCGGAAGCTCGGGGCAGGAAACCCGCCGCGACCGCGACCGGCTCGCGGGGGATCTTCTCGCCCTGCAAGGGCTGGCCGGCCATCTGCCATACGATCCGGTCCCGGTGACGCCGAGCCGTGAAACGCTGCAGCTGATCCATGACCGGCTTGCGCGACTGCTTCCGCTGGCGACGGAGGTCGAGGACCGCATCCATGCCCTCCGCGCCGGAGGCCATCCCGTGCCCGAGGAATTGGCCGCGCTGCTGGATGGAGTGGAGCGTTGGCTCTCTGCCGCCGCCGACGCCGATGCGGCCGGGCGGGACGCCGGTGCGGTCCGGCTGCTCGACCACGCCCGGACGGTGCGGACACGCATCGCCGCGCAGGCCGCGACGGCCGGCGACCGGCTCGCGGCCAACCTCGCCGGTCACCTCGCCGAGACCATTGGCCTGCTTCACGAATGCGACCGGCTCGAACGGAACCTCGCACGCGCCGCCGCCCGGCCGCCGGACGCCGCATCGCATCTCCGATCCGGGCGTGCGACGGGCTATGTCTATCACCGCGATCCCTGGATGGCGGCCCGGGCCGCGCTGGGCGCGGCCGCCGGCATCGTCATCGGCTGTGCGTTCTGGATCTGGTCGGCCTGGCCGGAGGGCGGGATGGCCGTCTCGATCCTGGGCGTCTGCTGCGCCCTGTTCGGCAATGTCGACACGCCAGCGCCGAATGTCGTCAAATACATGGCCGGCTCGGTCGTCGGGGTGGCGGTCAGTCTGGTCTACAGCTTCGTCATCCTTCCCCGCGTGGGGGATTTCGCCGGCCTCGTCGCGGTGCTCGCACCGGCCTTCCTGGTCGCCGGTTCCCTGCAGGCGCGGCCCCCGACGACGTTCATGGCGCTCGGCATCACCCTGACGATCCCGATCCTCTCGGGGCTGGGCGCCACCTATGCCGGCGACTTCGCCGGGTCGCTCAACAGCGTCGTCGCGCTGTTTGCGGCGACGGGGTTCGCGGTCGTGAGCATGAGCCTGTTCCAGACGATCCCGGTCGATGCGGCGATCGGCCGGCTGCTTCGGCTGAACCGGCGGGATGTCAGGCGGCGGGCCCTGGGCGGCGGACCCGACGAGGCGCATTGGACAAGTCTCATGATCGACCGGACGGCGCTTCTGCTCCCCAGGCTCCGGTTGTCCGGGACATCCCATCCGGATGTGCTTGACGACACCTTGCACCACCTTCGTGTCGGGCATGCCGCCGGTCGGCTTCATCAGGCGATCCGGCAGGTCGATGCCAAGGGCGGTGCTGGCGAGGACGGCCGGATCGGCAACGACGGGCTCGAGCTTCTCACCGCCATCGCGCGGCACTTCGGCCCCGGATACCGGGCGGAACCTTCCGATGCCGTCGCTCTGCATCGGCGCATCGACACCTTGATGGCGCGGATCGCCGAAAGCTCGACCGCGGACCGGGTTCGGCTGCTCGATTTGCTCATCGACCTCCGGTTCGCCCTGGACCCGGGCCGCGCACTGACTTGGGAGACCGACCGATGATCCTCGATCTCGACATCGGAGGCGTTTTTCTCCCCGGTCCGCTGGTGCTCGCCCTCGCTGCACTTGCCGGCACCGTCGCGGTGGTCCGCCTTTTCGCGGCCACGGGTTTCTTCCGCCTGACCGCCAGCCGGCCGCTCGTCGAACTGGCCACCTTCGCCCTCCTCTACGGCCTGCTCCTGCAGGCTCTGCCATCCAGCGGAACATTCCAATGAAACCTGTGCTGTCCCTGCTCGGGCGCTATGCCCTGACCCTTTGCTTCGGCACGGTTGCCGCTCTCGTGGCGCTGCAGGTTTGGACGCACCAGGAGCAGACGCCGTGGACGCGCGATGCCCGGGTGAGCGCGGAGGTCGTACAGATCGCGCCGGAGGTGTCCGGGACCGTGGGCAGCGTGTCGGTTGCCGACAATCAGTATGTGCATCGTGGCGACATCCTCTATGCGATCGACGCCAAGCGGTTTTCGCTCGCCGTGGCGTCCGCACAGGCCGATGCCGAAGCCAGACGCCAGGACATGCTGGTTCGCCAAGCGGCGGCCCGGCGGCGAAGCCAACTCCGCGAGGTCATTTCGCAGGAGGATCTGCAACAGACGGCCGGCGCCGCCGCACAGGCAGCGGCAAGCTATGACGCTGCGGTGGCTGCGCTCGATCTCGCCAAACTCAATCTCGCACAGGCGACGGTCCGGGCGCCGGTCGACGGGTATGTCACCAATCTGCGGCTGCGGCCCGGCGACTATGCCACGGCCGGCGTGACGAGGATCGCCATCCTCGATGCGACCAGCTTCTGGATCACCAGCTATTTCGAGGAAACGAAGCTGCGGCGGATCCGTGTCGGCAGCCCGGCACGGGTCATGCTGATGGGCTTCGACGAGCCGCTTTCCGGCCATGTCGAAAGCATCGGCCGGGGCATCGAGGACAGCAACGGAACTCCCGGTCACCTCGGCCTGCCGAATGTCGAGCCGACCTTCAGCTGGGTCCGCCTCGCCCAGCGTATCCCGGTGCGCATCCACATCGACCGGGTCCCGCCCGGCGTCGAACTGGCGGCGGGCATGACGGCGACCGTCGCGGTCGAGCCCGCGACCGCCGCCGGCGCGCTGTAGGGCGATCCGTTCGTCCTGTCGACGGCAGCTCCGCCGAACCGGCGGGCCGGACGGCGAAGCGCCTCCCGGCCGCAGGAGAGTCCGGCATCTATCGCCGTCGAAAATGCCGGGCACGCCAGAATATCCTGCCATCGGCGCGCTTGCGGGGAGCCTTCGGAAGAAACCTCCGGAGCGCTCGCGCTAACCTCGCATCGGCAGGCGATCCTTGCCTGCCGCAAGCGGATCGGCGCGTGCCGGTTCCATCCTCAAGCGCAGGCGCAATGCCGAGACTCCCGGGTGGCCGCCAGCCGGCGATGCGATGATCCGACCCGCAGCGGAGACCGGGCCGGTCTGCGAGGTCGACTGGACAATGATGGAGAGCAGACATGCCCTTGCGCTTCGCAAAAGCAACCGACGAGGCTTACCGGTACCCTTTGACGATTCGCCACCTTCTGGACCGGGCCCTGACCACCTCGGCCGATCAGGAGATCGTGTACCGCGACCAGTATCGGTTCACCTACCGGGAGTTCGTGCAACGCGTCGGACGGCTGTCCTCGCTGCTGTCCTCGCTGGGCGCGGAAGAAGGGATGACGATCTCGGTGATGGACTGGGACAGCCATCGCTACCTTGAAGCGTATTTCTCCATTCCCATGATGGGCGCGGTGCTGCAGACGGTCAACGTCCGCCTGCCGATCGACCAGCTGCTCTACACGCTCGTCAAGACGAAGCCCGGCCTCCTCCTAATCCACCGCGACTTCTTTCCTTTTCTGGACGAGATCCGGCAAGCCGTCCCCGGTCTGAAGGCGATCATCGCGATCATGGACGGGACCGGCGAGCCGGCGCCCGCATGGGCAGCCGGGGACTACGAGCCGTTGATCGCAGCCGCCGATCCCGATTTCGATTTCAAGGATTTCGACGAGAACGCGATCGCGACGACCTTCTTCACGACCGGGACGACGGGGAATCCGAAGGGGGTCTGCTTCAGCCACCGGCAACTGGTTCTCCACACCTTGGCCCTGTGCGGTCATTCCGGCGATACGCGCCATCGTGGATTCGGTGTCGACGACGTGTACATGCCGCTCACGCCGATGTTTCACGTCCACGCCTGGGGCATGCCCTATATCGCGACGATGCTGGGGCTGAAGCAGGTCTATCCGGGGCGCTATGACGCCGACATGATCTGCAGGCTGCGCACCGAGCATCGCGTCACCTATTCGCATGGTGTCCCGACCGTTCTGCAGATGGTAATCGCCGCGGCAGACCGCACCGGAACGGACCTGTCCGGCTGGATGATGGTGGTCGGCGGTTCGAGCCTTACCCCGGTGCTGTTCGAGGAGGCCCGGCGCCGCGGCATGGAAATCATCGGTGCCTACGGGATGTCCGAAACCGCGCCGATCCTCACGGTAACCCGCCGCTCGCCCGGATCGGAACCGGGGGCCGCGGACGAAAGCCATCTGCTGACCAGGGCAGGGGTGCCCATCCCGCTGGTCGAGGCGCGGATCGTCGACGAGGACATGAACCCGCTTCCCAAGGATGGACGGTCGCGCGGGGAATTGGTGGTGCGCGCTCCCTGGCTCACCCCCTGCTATGTCGGCGACGAGCAGGGGTCGAAGGCCCTGTGGCGCGGCGGATGGCTCCACACCCAGGATATCGCGACGATCGACGGGAACGGCAACGTGACGATCTGCGACCGCCTCAAGGACGTCATCAAGAGCGGCGGGGAATGGATCGATTCGATCCAGTTGGAGGGCATCGTCGCGACCGCCGACGGTGTCGACGAAGCGGCCGTCGTCGCCGTGCCCGATGACCATTGGGGCGAACGGCCCCTGGCCGTGATCGTCGCCGCCCCCGGTGCGACCGTGACCCTGGGAACGCTGAACAGGCCGATCGAGGCGGCGATCGAGGGCGGTGCGATCACGCGATATGCGAAACTCGACCGCTTCATCGCCGTCAGCGAGCTGCCGAGAACGAGTGTCGGGAAAATCGACAAGAAGACCCTGCGCGCCCGGTTCGGATCCGCCCAAGCCGAGGGATCGGCCGCCACGGAGCCCCGCGCGACCTGAAAGGATACAAAATGCTGAGGATGGATCGTTTATCCACGACGCTGGTCCGGCTGACCATGGACAGGCCGCCCGCCAACGCGCTTTCCTTCGATCTGATCCAGGCGCTGGCGGACGATCTCGCCCGGTTCGGCGAAGAGGCCGATCCGCCGGCAGTGATCCTGACCGGCGCCGGTGAGCGCTTCTTCAGTGCCGGTGGCGACATTCGCGAAATCACCGCCAGAGCGGACGCCGCGATCCCACGCATGCGCGCCTTCCACCGGCTGCTTGTCGCGCTCGAAGGCTATCGCTGCCCGCTGCTGTGCGCCGTCAACGGCTATGCGGTGGGCGGGGCGCTGGAACTGGTTCTGTTTGCGGATCATGTCGTGGCGAGCGAGAGCGCGAGGTTCGGCTTTCCCGAAATCAATCATGGGCTGCTTCCCGCCGCGAAGGGCATGCGGCAGGCGATGGAGCGCCTCGGGCGCCGGGCTGCCGAGCGTCTCCTCTATTCCGGGGAGCTTGTTTCGGCGCAGGAGGCGAAGGCGATGGGCCTCGTCGATGACGTCGTCGGTTTCACCGATTTGCAGGACCGGACCCGTGCCGTCGCCGAGACGCTTCGCCTCAAGGACAGGCGGTTGTTCTCGGCGATCAAACGGACCTTCACCGATGCGCCGGGGATGACCGACGAGGAGCTTGAAGCGCGCACGCTCGGCGACATGCATGATTACCTGAACCGCGAAGAGACGGCCGCGGCGCGTGACCAGTTCCTCCAACGCAAGGCGAGGCAGCAGCATGGCTGAGGGCGATCATCTCCGGCTTGAGTTCATGACCTCGTCCGAGGTCGCTCTCGCCATCGCGGGCGGCACCCGGACCATCGTCATCCCCTGCGGGGCGGTGGAGCAGCATGGACCGCACCTGACCCTCAGCGTCGATGCCGACCACGCGGACCATTTGGGCATCCTGGTGGCGAAGGGCGTGGGAGGCGCGCTGGTGGCGCCGACCATCAGGGTCGGCTGTTCGTCCCACCATCTCGCATTTCCCGGCACGATCTCCCTGCAGGACAGCACATTCGAAATGATCTGCCGGGATTACTGCACCAGCCTGGCGAGACACGGCTTCGAACGCATCCTCATCTTCTCCGCCCATGTCGGCAATTGTCCGCCCTTGGCCAGAATGCTGCCGCGATTACGGTCGGCCGTGCCCGGCTCCTGCCGCATCTCCGCCTTCACCGATGCGAAGGCCTGGCTGGAACGGTGGCGCGATGCCGTCGAGGAAGCGGGGGGCGAGCCGATCAAGGTCGGCGGCCATGCCGACATCGCCGAAACCTCGCTGATGCTCGACCTCCACCCCGAGCGGGTGCGCATGGAGCGCTACGAGGCCGGAAGATTGGGGCTCCTTTCACAAGGCGACCTGGAGCTGATGTGGCGCGACGGGCTTGCGGCGGTCAGCGCCAACGGCATTCTCGGCGACCCCGACGGGTCCTCGACAGCCATCGGCCGACACTGCATCGAGCGCATCGCCTCCCTGCTCGTCGAAGGCTTTTCGCAAGAAGGTCCGGTTTGACACCTTGCCGGGGGTGAAGAGGCGTGGGCGGCGAAGGCGCGTCGCCGCTGCCGCCGGCCATTGCCGCCCGCCATTGCCGCCCAAGGAGCCAGGCAATCATTTTTACACAGAATAATATTCTGAGCGCACAGTCGGTAAGGCCGATCTTCGGCAGGCTCTGCCGCCCGCTTCATGACAAGCTTCCAACCATCGAAGAGGCAATCCAAACAAACCCGAGAGGGCATCCAAATGGCAGTCAAGTTCGGCTTCTGGTCCGAGCAGGAAACCCTGGTTGGGCAAAGCTATTCGCGCCGGCTTCATGAGCTTGTCGAAGAAGCGGTATTCGCCGAGAAGATGGGCTTCGACATCGTCAGCCTGTCCGAGCAGCATGTCGCCTTGGGCGGGATCTCCAGTTCGGCCCCCGAAGTCGTATATGGTTACCTCGCGGCCGTCACGTCCCGCATCCGGCTGAGGCCGGCGGTCTCGCTGATGCCCAAGAAGATCAACCACGCGCTGCGCACGGCGGAACGGGCCGCGGTCACCGACATCCTGTCCAACGGGCGCATGGAGCTGTATTGCGGCCGGGCGAACACCACCATCGCCATGCGCGCCTTCAACGTGGAACCCGCGGAAACCCTCGAGCAGATGGAGGAGGGGATCGCGCTGATCCGCGAAGCCTTCAGCAAGGACATCTTCACCTTCGAGGGCAAGCATTATCAGGTTCCGCCGCGCATGCTGGTGCCCAAGCCGCTGCAGAAGCCCTATCCGCTGATGGGCATCGCCGCGACCAGCGAGCGCAGCCATGTCTGGGCGGCCCGCCAGGGGCTCGCCGTCCTCAGCCACACGCTCTACCAGGGCTGGGATGCCCAGGCGAAGATGGTCGAAGCCTACCGGTCGAACTGGCAGCGGGATCCGAACGGCCCGCTCGACCGCCCGCGTCTCGGCATGCCGGTGTTCCTCGGGATCGCCGAAACCGATCAGGCGGCGAAGGACATCTATGCCGAGCCGCTGATGCAGTACGCCCGCATCTCGACCGATGCCTATCCGCGGCTCGCCAAGATCGCGGACGACTACGCCTATATGGGGGAGGGGCTGGAAGCGCTCCAGCGCGCGGCCACCGACTGGGATTATCTCCTCAACGACTCCGCCAGCCTGGTTTGCGGCAGCCCGGATACGGTCATCCGCCAGCTGGAACGCTTCATCGAAACCGGCGCCGAAGAAATCCTGTTCCACATCGACTCGGTTTCACACGCCGAGATCATGAAGGCGATCGAGCTGGTCGGACGCCATGTCATCCCGCATTTCAACGACCGCAACAACGTGGTGCGTCCGACCGACGAGATCCTCGAACAGATCCGCAGGATGCGGAAGACGAGCGCTTCGGCCTGATCCCCCGTCGACCGATCTGAAGAGAGTCTCCCATGACCGACAAGACCTATAGCGGCCTGCTCGTCGAGAAGCGCGCGAGCGGCGTGGCCATCATCACCCTGAACCGGCCGGAAATCCTCAACGCCATCGACTGGCCGATGCATTCCGCGCTGGAAGAGCTGTTCGTGGACCTCGACAACGACCGGGCGGTCAAGGCCGTCGTCCTGACCGGTGCGGGGCGCGGCTTCTGCTCCGGCGGCGATCAGAATGCGCTCGACGATGATTTGGGGCCGATTTCGCCGACCCGCTCCGGGCGTCACCTCATCCGCAACATGCTCGAGCTGGAATGCCCGCTGATCGCCGCCGTGAATGGGGTCGCCGTCGGGCTGGGCGCCACGCTCGCCCTGTTCTGCGACGTCGTCTTCGCGCAGCCCGGAGTCCGCTTCGCCGACACGCATGTGACGGCCGGCGTCGTGGCCGGCGACGGCGGCGCGGTGATCTGGCCGCTCCTTCTGGGGCCGGTCCGGGCGAAGCATTATCTGATGACCGGGGACTTCATCTCGGCGGAGGACGCGGCAGCGGCCGGAATGATCAACAAGGTCGTGCCGGAAGGAACCGTCGTCGAGCACGCGGTCCGTTACGCCGAGATGCTGGCCTCCGGCCCCCGCGACGCCATCGTCTGGACCAAATACGCCGTCAACAAGCTGATCAAGGAGCAGGTGCACCTGAATCTCGACACCGCCGGCGCGCTCGAGATGCTCACCTTCCACAGCCCGGAGCGCAAGGAGGCCGTCGCCGCCTTCCGCGAGAAGCGCAAACGCTTTGCAGAAGGCGGCAATTGAGATGGGCGGGCCGCATTCCTTTTTCCCGCCCGTTCCGTCCTCCATTGCCGCATCCGCGATCGACCCTCCACCGGCCGCGCATGAAGACGGGACGCTGCCGTCGCTGCTGCGCGACCGCCGGGACGGCAGGGGCGAGGCCGTGGCGTTCTTCCAGAAACGTGCCGGTACGTGGCACGCCACGACCTGGGGTGAATTCGCCAGGGATGTCGCGGCGCTTTCGCGTGCCCTTCTCGATCATGGTCTGGAGAAGGGGGACCACGTCGCCATCATGGGGGACATCTCGCAGGACTGGGTGGTCGCCTACATGGCGACGGTCTGTTCCGGCGGCGTGGCGGTCGGAATCTATTTCACCTCTTCGACGGAGGAGGTGGAGTATTTCCTGGAGGACTCCGGAAGCAAATTCGCCTTCGTCGCCGGAGAGAAGGAACTCACCATCCTTCTCCGCAGCCGGCAGGTGGAGACGCTGAAGAAGATCGTCGTCTTCGATCCGGCGGTTCCGTCATCGAAGACCATCGTCTCGCTGCCGCGGTTTTCCGCCTCGTCGTCCTCCGATTGTTCGTCGCTGCTCGACGAGCAGGCCGGCAAGGCGCGTCCGGAAGACAATGCCAGCATCGTCTACACCTCCGGGACGACCGGCAATCCCAAGGGGGCGATCCTCACCCACCGGTCGCTGATCGAGGGGCTGATGACCACCCGAGGCTTTTGCCCGGCGCTTTTCCGCGAACCCCAACGGGTGGTCGTCCATCTTCCTCTCTCCCATGTCGTCGGGCTCGGGCAGGGGATCGTTCTTCCCCTCATCAGCGAGGTCACGCCCTATTTCGGCGAGACCGGAGCGGATTTCGCGACGACCATCCGGGATGTGAGGCCGACCTATTGGATGGCGCCGCCGCGCTTCTATCAGCGCTACGCCGCCGAACTGGTCAGCAGGATCAATGCGTCGGCTTCGATCGGCAGGAAATCCTACCGCTTCGCGATGTCCATTGCCCAGAAGGCGCTGGCGGACCGCCAGGCGGACGGTCCGGACGATCCCTTTCTCCAGGCGCTTTTCGCGACCTGCCGCGATCGGATCTTCCTGCCGCTCCTGGCGGAGATCGGTCTGGACCAGCTCACATACCCCTATACCGCCTCCGCGCCGATGCCGCCGGACGTCGTGAAGCTGTGGCAGACCTGGGGGGTGAACCTCAAGGAGGTCTACGGGCAGACCGAACTGGTCGGAGCGAACACCGGGCAGATGCGGGACTGGTCGAAGCCCGGCACGATCGGCGTTCCGATTGCCGATCCCCGCTGGAAGACCAGGATCGCCGGCGACGGCGAAATGCTGGTGACGGGACCCGGCCTGTTCACAGGCTACCTGAACAAGCCCGACGACACGCTGGAGGCCTTGCGGGACGGATGGCTCCACACCGGCGACATCGTCGAGGTGCGGCCCGATGGCCAACTGGCGATCATCGACCGGAAGAAGGAGATCATCAACACCTCCGGCGGCAAGTCGATCAGCCCGGCGCAGATCGAGAACGAATTGCGGCGAAGCCCCTACATCTCGGAAGCCGCGGTCTGCGGCGACGGACGAAAATACCTCGTGGCGCTGATCGAGGTCGACCGCATCGCGATGACGGACTGGGTGAAGGGGCGGAATGAAACGATCGACGACTACGCGGATTTCTGTTCGTCGGAAGCGGTCATCCACCTGATCGAAGGGGAGGTCGCCAAGGCGAACCAGAGGCTGGCGCCCGTCGAGCAGATAAAGTCGTTCCGCATCCTGCCCGAAGAGCTGTCGGCTGAGAATGGGGTGATGACGGCGACCAGGAAAAAGCGGCGCAAGGTGCTGAACGAGCGTTACGCGGCGCTGATCAATTCACTCTACGACGATTCCGAGGATTCGCTGATCCGTCAGGCGCTGTCGAACATGTGATGCGGTGATCGGAGGAAGATCATGACGATGCTGCCCTGCACTCCACGCCATCCCTTTCTGTCCTCGACGATGGAGATCATCGAAGAGGCCCGCAACGGCAGAATGTTCATCCTCGTCGATGACGAAGATCGGGAGAACGAGGGCGATCTCGTGATCCCGGCGCAGATGGCGACGCCCGAGGCGATCAACTTCATGGCATCGCATGGCAGGGGCCTCATCTGCCTGGCGCTCGGCAAGGACCGGGTCGACCAGCTCGGTCTCAAACTGATGAGCGCGGAAAACGGCACCCGCCACGGGACGGCCTTCACCGTTTCGATCGAAGCGCGCGAGGGGGTTTCCACCGGCATCTCCGCGGCCGACCGGGCGCGGACCGTGGCGGTGGCGATCGACGCGGCCAGGGGCCCCGACCAGATCGTCTCGCCGGGCCACATCTTTCCCCTGGTCGCCCGACCCGGCGGCGTGCTGGTCCGCGCCGGCCATACCGAGGCGGCGGTGGATGTCGCGCGCCTTGCCGGCCTCAATCCGTCGGGCGTGATCTGCGAGATCATGAGGGAGGACGGGACGATGGCCCGCCTCGACGATCTCGTCGCCTTCGCCCAGCGTCACGCGCTCAAGATCGGCACGATCCGCGACCTGATCGCTTTCCGCCGCCGCCACGATCATGAGGTCGAGCGTGTCGTCACCGCGAAATTCGACAGCCGATGGGGCGGGGAGTGGAGCGCCATCACCTTCCGCATCAAGGCGATCGAGACGGAAGCGATTGCCCTGGTGAAGGGCGAGATCGACGGCAGGCCGACCCTGGTGCGCATGCACGCGCTGGATATCCTGTCGGACGTGCTCGGCCAGAGCGGGGATCGCGGCGATATCGTCGCGCGGTCCATGCAGGAGATCGCCGCCGAAGGGAGGGGCGTGATCGTGCTGTTCAGCCGCGATGTGCCGATCTCGCAGCTTCTTCGGGTGAAGGCGGGGGAGCCGCTGGTCGACAAGGCCGAACTGCGCAACTATGGCGTCGGCGCCCAGGTTCTGGCGGAACTCGGCATTCACGACATGATCCTGCTGTCCAACTCTCGGCATGTCCCGGTGGCGCTGCGGGGCTATGGGCTGAACATCGTGGAGCACCGGACGCTGCCGGTCGCCTTCGCGCCATAGCGCAGGTCGCGCGGATCGCGGCCGCCGTCCAACACAGATGCCGAACGACCGCTCCGGCGGCGCCAACCCGGGTCGGCGGCATGTCATTCCACTGCCTTGCGTGAGGGTCACCATGTCAGGACAAGATTTTCCCGTTCCGAACCCTGTGGAGACGGCAGCCTTCAGGAGTGCATTGCGGGCCATCGTCGGGTCGGTCTCGATCGTGGCGTCGGGCCAAGGCCCCGACAGGCGTGGCCTGACCGTCACCGCCGCGGTTTCCTTGTGCGTCGAGCCGCCGATGGTTCTTGCCTGCATCAACCGCAGTGCCGAGGCCCATGACGTCATTCTCCGGACCGGCGCCTTTTCCTGGAACGTTCTTGCCGCCGATCAGGTCCAGCTGGCGGAACGCTTCGCGGCGATCGACGGCAGCAAGGGCGCCTCCCGTTTCTCCCCCGCCGAATGGGACGAGAGGGTTACCGGGGTTCCGGTCCTTCGCCAATCCGTTTGCAGCTTCGATTGCAGACTACAAAACAGCGTCGAAGTTGCCACCCATACGATCATGATCGGCGCCGTCGTCGGCCAGAACCACAATCAGTCCAAGGTTCCGCTGATTTACTCTTCGGGCAGGTTCGGACGAATGGAATATTTTGAATCCGTTGGTTAGGACGAATTCCCTGCGTTCTCGTCATCACCGTATTGAAGGCGGGAAGGGCAGGGCTTCGGACCGTTTTTGAGCGCCTGCTTGGAAACGTCTATCGGTGATCCGGTTCTTTTCCGATCCGTCATCCCCGCGGAGGCGCTACGGCATTCACACAACTCGCTTCTGCGAACGAGATGCGGCCGTCTCTAGCGAATAGCCCTTCTCCCCTTGCGGGAGAAGGGTTGGGATGAGGGGTGCTGCCCGGCCCAACGGGGGGCCGGGAAGGTTGCCACTTCCCCCTCACCCCAACCCCTCTCCCGCGAGGGGAGAGGGGCTTTTCTCAATGCCAGGCTGCATGCATTGTTGCAAGCGCGAGATCTGTCCATCCCGTAGCGCGAAGGCGGGGATCCGGGGTTTCCAGTGCAAGTGTCTGCAAAGTCTGGATTCCCGCCTCCGCAGGCCGGATCAGGATCCGGGCAGCCCTTGAAAACGCCCTTCGGCATGAGCGGCTGTGGCGGCATCGGTTAGCGCCACACTCCGGCATCCGAAGCTATGCCGAGTTCTCTCAAGTGAAATCGGAAGACCGAACCCTGGCTCGTCCGTAAAGACCGGGGAAGGGCTTCCTTGTCTCAACTCCAATAAATCTTCGCAGGGAGCAAAGATGGGAGACATGATTCTATCGGCACATCGAGCCATGTGGTGGACAAGCCTTGGCATTCGCCGGAAATCGGCGATCGTTGTTGCCCTGTCGATCGCTTGGCCAGCCCATGCCTGGGAATTCAAGGAAGGAGACTGGTCGGGGGGAATCCGGGCCGTCGCCACCGTCGGAACGGCCATTCGCGCCAGTCCCATCGATCCGTCCCTGGTTCCCGCCGGCGACGGCGCACGGCTCCGGCTTGAAAGCGCGGCGCCGGGAGGCGTCAATTCCGATGACGGGAACCTGAACTACAGGAGGGGTGATCCGGTTTCCACCGTCGCCAAGGGGATGGTCGATTTCGAGGCCAACAACACCGAAGGGTGGGGCGTCTTCACCCGCGTGAAGGGTTGGTACGACCATACCCTTGCCGAGGGGCATGTCGCGCTGGGCAACCTGCCGAACAATTATGCCGGCGGTCCGTTGTCCGACCGTGGTTTTTCGCAAGGCGCCAAGTTCCGCGGCATCTCCCTTGCCGACGCTTACGTCAAGGGTCGGTTCTCCGCCGGTGGGCTGCCCATCTCGTTCAAGGCGGGCCAGCAGACCGTCGACTGGGGACCCGCCTTCACGATTCCCGGCGGCCTCCGCGACATCAACCCGCGCGACTTCGCGGCATTGTCCCGGCCGGGCTTGCAGCCGCAGGAAGGAGGCAAGCCGTTCCTGGCGCTGTCGGGCAAGGTCGACCTCTCGTCGACCGCGAGCCTCGACGTCTTCTATCAGCTGCTGGCGGCGACATCGACGCAGCCGGGCTGCGGAACATTCGCCGCCACCGCCGATTATGCGTCACCGGGGTGCGACGAGGTCATGGTGTCCAATGCCTTGTCCTCGGTCGACGGACTGTCGACCGGACGATTCCTGAAGCGCCGGAATGATCAGACCCCGGGCAATGCCGGCCAGTTCGGCGTCGGCGGTTCCTATCTGGTGCCAGACATCGGCACCCGGTTTTCGCTCCACTTCACCAACATTCACTCCCGGACCGGCTATGTCGAGGCCGATCGGACCGGCCGGAGCGGCACCATCTTCCTGCCGGGAGATCCGGACGGTTTGAATCCGGCTTATCGCTTCCAGTACCCCAAGAACATCAAAATGCTGTCCGGCAGCTTCGCCACCAGCGTTCCCGCGATGAAACTGCGGGTCGCCGGCGAGCTCGATCATAAATTCAACCAGCCGCTCGCCTTCAATGCACCCGATCTTTTGCAGGCGGCGGTGAGCGAAACCGGCGTGTTGGCCCGGGATTTCGCATCGGTGCCCCGGGGCGGGGCGTTCGCCGGTTACGAGCGCTTTCACGTCACCCAGGGGCAGTTCGCCACATCGGGCGATATCGGCGGGGTGATCGGCGGCACTTTGACCCTCGGCGGCGAGGTCGGCGCCAAATATGTCCACGATCTGCCGGATCCCAATTTCCGCCGCTATGGCCGGTCGGACATCTTCGGAACCGGCCCCAACAACGGCTTCTGCGCGGCCGGGGCCAATCCCAAGGCCTGCACCACCAAAGGCTTCGTGACGCCGTTCTCGTGGGGGTATCGTCTTCAGGCGAGCCTGAGCTACCAGGATGTTCTGCCGGGGGTGAACCTCAAGCCGTCCGTCGCCTTCGCCCACGATGTCAACGGGACATCCTATGACGGCGCGTTCAATCAGGGGCGCCAGATCCTCCGGTTGGCGCTCGATGGCACGGTCAGGGACCGCTATCTCTTCAACCTGACCTACCAGACGACCTTGGCCGGTCCCTACGACCCGCGCGCCGATCGCGACGTGTTTCTCATCAGCACGGGCGTCAAACTCTGAGCGCATGCCGAGCCGCAGGCCGGCCGCACGCAAACCCCCGCGCCTCCCGACACCGCGTTCCGACCGAAACCGACCCGGCCCCCCTGTGCCCGGTCTTTTTGGAGACTGCCGTATGACCGACGACGCAACGACCACGGTGTCGGTGCCGCAGCCGAAACCGCAGCCGAAGCCGATTGGCATGACGATCCACTATCGGCGCTATGCCCTGACCATGCTGTTCCTCGTCTACATGCTGAACTTCGTCGACCGTCAGATCGTCAACATCCTGGCGGAACCGATCAAGCGCGAACTCGGTCTCATGGACTGGCAGCTGGGGTCCTTGACCGGACTGTCCTTTGCCATCTTCTACGCGACGCTGGCGCTTCCGATCGCGCGGTGGGCGGAGCGTGCGAACCGGGTCAAGATCGTCGCGCTGTCGGCGATCACCTGGAGCCTGTTCACGGCGGTCTGCGGCGTGGCCCAGAACTTCACCCAGCTGTTCCTCGCCAGGGTCGGCGTCGGTGTCGGCGAGGCGGGCTGCACGCCGGCATCCCAGTCGCTGATCAGCGATTACACGACAAGAGAGAAGCGGGCCTCGGCGCTGGCCTTCTTCTCCATGGGCATTCCTGCCGGTTCGCTGGTCGGGATGGTAGTCGGCGGCCTGATCGCGGACAGCCTCGGCTGGCGCGCCTCCTTCGCGCTGGTCGGGGTGCCCGGCATCGCCCTTGGGCTGCTGGTCTATTTCACGCTGCCCGAGCCGCGGACATTCTCCGTCGCGGCCAGCAAGGCGCAAAGCGCGCCCAGCCTGAGGGAGGCGCTGGGCGAACTCGGCGGGAAGCGGACCTACATCTGGCTCACGGTCGCGATGGTGGCCATGAGTTTCGGGATTTACAGCAATCTTGCCTTTCAAAGCTCCCACTTCCTGCGCAATCACGCGGAAGGGTTGGGCGCGCTGGCGGCCAGGCTGAACGACCTCACCGGGATTCAATTGGGTCCCACCGGTTTCCTCGGTACGGTGCTGGGCCTGATCGTCGGCATCTGCGGCGCCGCCGGCACCTGGCTGGGCGGCCGGGCGACGGATCGCGCGGTGGCGCGCGGCAGCCTGGACGCCTACGCGACCATTCCGGCCGCCGCGGCCCTGTGCCTGCCGTTCTCGCTTTTCGCGACGTATCTCACCTCGAACACCGTGGCGGCGCTTTGCCTGATGGGGTTGCCGATGCTGCTGCAGTCCATTTATTACGGCCCCATCTTTGCGGCGGTCCAAAGCCTGGTGCGTCCGCGCACCCGGGCGACGGCCACCGCCATCTTCCTGTTCTTCGCCAATCTGATCGGGCTTGGCCTTGGACCGCTGTCGGTCGGCCTGATCAGCGATTTTCTCGCGCGGTCGATGGGGGCCGGCGACGGCATCCGCTGGGCGCTGATCAGCACGTCGCTCGTCTATGTCCTGGCGGCGATGGCCTTCATGGTGGCGCGAAAGACCATCAGGCAGGACATCGTGAGCTGACAGGGTAAACTGCGGCAGCCATCCGCGCGGTGACCGCGATGCCGGTCCCCGAACATGTCAACGGCTCTCGATCCCGCCCAAGCAGGATCGGGGGCCGTTGGCATGACGTCGGCATGACGTCGGCATGAGAAGGGCGACGCGTCGTCAGTTCGTCCCGCCTTCGGCCCGGTCCTGCAGATACCGGCGCGGCGGCTGCCCCATGTGTTTCCTGAACATGGCGGTGAATGCGCTTGGAGAATCATATCCCAGTTCCTGGGAGATCGCCTGGACCGTGGCGCCCATCGACATCCGTTGGACGGCGATCACGATGTGGAGTTGCTGGCGCCACCGGCCGAACGACATTCCCGTCTGTTTCTGGATGAGTCGGGCCAGCGTGCGCTCGCTCATGGCGACTGTTGCCGCCCAGTCCCGGATGGTCCTGCGGTCGTCCGGCGCCTCCAGCAATTGGGCGGCGATGCGCTGGATCCTGGGATGGGTGGAAACCGGGAAGTGGAGCGGCTCCGCCTTCATCTGTGCAAGCTCGTCCAGGATGACCTGGACCAGACGGCTCGTCGGACCTTCCAGGGGATAGAGCGGCGGCATGTTGGCCAGGTGAAAGATCATCTCGCGCAGCATCGGGCTGATCGAAAATGTCGCGCAGGACTCCGGCAGGGGTGAAATCTCCGGATTGATGAAGACGCAGTATGACCGGCCTCTGTCCGACATGGAAACGCTGTGGGGAATCTCCCCCGGGATCCAAACCGCTCCGTTGGCGGGGACGATCCGAAGCCCGTCGAGCGTCCGGCACATGACCGACCCTTCCGCCGCCACCACCAGCTGACCTTTCCGGTGCCGGTGGATCGGCAGCTCGTCGTCATCCACATTGCGTTGGACAAGAAAGGAGACCAGCGGCCGGGCGAGCTCGTCGGGATCCAGCGTGGCGAAGCTGACGCGCAAGCCAGTGAGATCCCACGCCCCCGAGGTCACCTCGCCGGACGCCGGGGCTTCCGGCCACTTCGCACCAATCCGTGCACTCTTCGGCAATGTTGCGGCCTCCGTGCGTCTCGATGCGGACCTCGGTCCGAATTTGACAGTTTCGCGACATAAAATGGCAATCCCATAGATACTGCCATTGGTTCGCCTCGGATACACTCTGCCGTATGCACAGTCGAATGGCAGAAGGGAATGCGCGCTGCATTCAAATGGGTTTGTTCCGCGGAATTTCCTGCCGTTCTTCGCTTCGGTTCCAAGCCAAGCCGTCAAGAATACAACAGGGAGTCATCATGATGAACACGCTGACGCTCGACCGAACGGACATCAAGATCCTCAACGAGCTGCAAAAGGATGCAAATCTGACGAATGTCGAGCTTGCCGGCAGAATCAACCTCTCCCCCTCGCCCTGCCTGACGCGGGTGAAGAAGCTGGAGCAGACCGGCATCATCGACCGACGGGTCACCCTTCTGAATCCAAAGGTGATGGGGCTGGAAATCAATGCCTATATCCAGGTCAAACTCGACAAACAGCCACAATCGGCACTGGAGAATTTCCGCGATGCCGTCGAGCGGATTCCGGAGGTGATGGAATGCAACTGGATGACGGGCGACTGCGATTTCCTTCTGCGCGTGGTCGTTCGGGACGTTGAAGAACTGGAACGGTTGATAGCGAGCAAACTGTCGAAAATAGAGTTCGTTGCCACCATCAGATCCAATTTGGTGCTGAAGCAGATAACCTATAAGACGGAGCTGCCCATCAGTACCTCCCAGGCGATCGTCATTCGATTCTGACGGTGCCGCCGCCCATTTCCGGGGCCGAGCCTGCTGCAGGGTATCCGGCTGATGCCGCCGATGAGCCAGGGGGCCGCGACGACGCGTGGCAAGGCGGTGCGCATCACGACAGCGGCAAGGCGGCGCCCCCGTCCCCATACGGTGACGCCTTGGCGGAGATCATCGACGGTCTGAGACCGAGATGATCCGACGCCGCGGGCGATGGCGCAGCCTGGATGCCGTCGGGTTCGCCACCCCGGAATAGGTCGACTGGTTCAACCACCGACCTATTCTCGAGCCCATCGGCAACGCCCCCCGCCGAGCCCGCAGCGCGCCGCTATGCCCAAGCCGAGCACGTCGCCATGGCAGCGTGGGCAGGGCGATCTCTTGCCCTGCCTGCCTCCATGCAACACGGCTACGCCAGGTTTCAACGCGAGGAAAGGAGGACAGTGCCCATCTTGCCCGGCCTTTCGACAAAGGCAGCGGCTTCGCCGACCTCCGCGAGGTCGAAGGTCTTCGCTACCGGGAAGAGCTCCGGCCTCCCGGCCGCCAGTTCGAGCGCCAATTTGAGATCGGCCTTCCGCATTTCCGGAGACAGCTCCGCCCAACGGCCGACGGTGACCCCGGAGATACGGATGCCACGCGTCGAGACGTAGAGTGCCGGAATGGAGATCGGCTGCCCCGAAAGGTCGCCGTAGGATATGAGGCTGCCGCCTTGGGAGAGAAGGCCTGCGGCGGCGCTCGCCGTTTCGCCTCCGACCGGGTCGAGAACGACGCCGACCGGCCGGCCGTCCGCTGCCGAGACGACCCGCTTCTCCCAGCCGGATTTGTCCGTCGAAACGACGGGAAGATCCGGGAAGACAACGTTGAGTTCGTTCACGCCCGCCTCGCGTCGAACGATGCCGACCACATCGTATCCACGCTCAAGAAGAAGCCCGATCGTCAATCGGGCGACGGCGGAGCCGGCTGCGGTCAGGACGACGACATCGCGGCCGGGTTTCGCGCCGGAAGCCTCGACCGCCCGTAGGAGAAGGGCCGTGGTCAGCGGGTTGACGTGGAGCTGTGCCGCGGCCTCGTCGGAAACGGTGTCGGGGATTTCCGTGACATAGTCGGCGGACACGACGGCCTTTTCGCTCCAGGCGCCGCGGCCGGGGAAGAAGGCGATGCGGGCGCCTGCAGCCAGGGCCACGCCTTCTCCGGCCTGCTCGACGATGCCATAGCCTTCGAAGCCGACGCGGACGCCGCCTTCCGGCAGGACGGAGCCGGGCTGGTAGCGCCCGGCGACGCCGAGAAGATCGCCATGATGGACCGGACGAAGAAGGACACGGACGAGGACCTCGCCGCGACCGGGTCCGGCGGGATCGGCGACGTCCACGGCCCGAAGAACCTCTTCCGGCTTGCCATGCTTGAAATAGACTGCCGCACGCATTTTCAGGCCTCCTGTGGGGGAGCAGCCCGTGGCTGCTCCCGTTGCCGTCAGACCTGGGCCTGTCCGCCGTCGGCGAAGAGTTCGGCTCCGTTGACGAAGCTTGCATCGTCGGACGCGAGGAAGAGCGTCGCCTTGGCGATCTCCTCGGATTCGCCGACACGGCCGAGCGGGATGCGCGAAGCGAGGTAGTCGAGCAAGCCCTGCTGCTGGTCCTTGTCGTCGCCGGCCAGTTCAACCAGACCCGGTGTCCGGGTGGCGCCCGGCGAGACGACGTTGACGCGGATGCCGGTGCCCTTCAGGTCGAGCGCCCACGAGCGGGCAAGGTTGCGCACGGCGGCCTTCGAGGCCGAGTAGACCGAGAAGGCGGCCGTGCCTTCGATGCCCGCCGTCGACCCGGTGAGCACGACCGAGGACCCCTTGCCGAGCAGCGGCAGCGCCTTTTGGACCGTGAAGATGACGGCCTTGACGTTGCGGCCGAAGGTGTCGTCGATCTGTTCCTCGGTGATCTGGCCAAGCGGAAGCATGCTGCCGCCGCCGGCATTGACGACGAGAACGTCGAGACGGCCCTGTTCCGCCTTTACCTGGGCGAAGAGCTTGTCGAGATCGTCGTTGCTGCTGGAGTCGGCCTGAACGCCGACGGCGGCGTGACCGATTTCCGCAACGGCCTTTTCGAGAGCGTCCTTGCGGCGGCCCGTGATGTAGACCCGGGCACCTTCGGCTGCAAAGAGCTTGGCGGTCGACAGGCCGATGCCGCTGGTGGCGCCGGTGACGACTGCGATCTTGTTGGCGAGTCTGTTCGTCATGGTGATTTCCTTTTGAGAGCGTGCGGAAGGGATCGGCCCGGGTTCGCCCGGACCGTCGGATGCTTGAAACTGTTCCGGGAGGTGGCGCCGGCCTTTGGCCTTTCGTCGCCGTCCGATGAGCTGAAATTAGGCCGTCATCCTGCCGTCGGGAAGCTGCCCGCGGTGGAGGCATCATCCATGGGAATGGATGATGTCGGTTGCACCGGCGCCTCGCCGGGCATCGGCGGCCTCGAACACGGTCGCCGCCCAATCGGCGAATGCGCGAAGCCTGGGGTTTGGAAACCGATCCGCCGGGTAGACGAGATGCAGGGCGTGATTCTCCGGCTTCCACTCAGGCAGCAGTTCGACAAGCGTCCCGGCCTGGAAATGCGGCCTTGCGAAGAAGCCGAAGCTCTGCCCGACGCCGAGACCGGCCAGCAGAGCGGTCAGATGCGCCGTACTCTCGTTCACCGCGATGCCGATCGAAGCCGGACGCTCGATCTTCTCATCGCCATGCTGGAAGCGAAGGGGAAAGCGTTTGCCGGAAGACGCCGAGAAATAGCTCACGATCCGGTGGCCATCCAACTCGTCCGGATGCGCCGGCGCCTGCCTTCCGGCCAGATAGCCCGGTGCGGCGCAGACGACGTAGTCGAGCTCGCACAGCTTCCTGGCCTTCAGGGACGAATCCGGCAGGGCGCCGCCGCGGATGACGCAATCGATGCCCTCGCCGATGAGATCGGCCGACCGGTCACTGACACCCAGCAGCAGATCGATGTCCGGGTATTGCCGCTGGAAGTCGTCCAGTACGGGAATGAGGATCCGGTTCGCCAGGACGGAGCCGATGTCGACCCTGAGCCTTCCCTTCGGAGTGCTGCGGGAACCGGCGACCGTTCCATCCATGTCGTCGAGATCGGCCAGGAGCCGGAGCGCCCGTTCGTGATAGGCCAAGCCTTCGTTCGTCATCGTCACCGAGCGGGTCGTCCGTTCCACCAGCTTCGTCCCGAGATGCACCTCGAGATCCTGCACCAGCTTGCTGACCGACGATCGCGGCAGGTTCATCGAGTCCGCGGCTTTCGCAAAAGAGCCGGCTTCGGCAACACGGACGAAGGTGCGGATCGCGAGTATCTGGTCCAAACCGCAAGCTCCATGGCTTCTGGATCGGGTCGCGCGAAAGCGGACTCGCTTCGAAGCGGGAATCCGATCGCCGAACAAAGGCTACAGCTTTGGGGAAAGCTCCACCATATCCCGGCCTCCCGACGGATGGCCCGCTGTCCCGCGGACCGCCCGGTCGCTTTCACTCCGGAACTTGAACCTGCAGGATCCGGCCCGGCTGGCCGTTTTCATCCGAGGCGACCACGAGATAGCGCCGCTCGTCCTTGTGCCTGGCCTCGACGATCTGCCGGATCGGCCCGACGGCGTTGACGATCGCCGAACCTGCAGGGTTGGTCATGAAGTTCGAGAGCCCCTCCAGCGGACCGCTGCCGTCCACCTTGCGCGACAAGGCCAGAACATAAGCTTTCTTCGGCTCAAGTCCCGTGACCGATGCCTGCAGGATCTGCGTCAGTCCCTGGTCGAACAGCGTGACGGTGGACGGTGTCTTGTCCGTCCCGTCCGCCGCGGACAGCCTCAGATGCGCCGCTTCGCCGGCCTTGCCGAGCGGCACGAGGTTCTGCCGGCCGTCTCCTTCCGGCACGGCATTCGGAACATAGGCGACCGCCTGCGGCGCCTGGCCGATCGGGATGCTGGCGATAACCTTGTTCGTCAGGGTATCGATCACGGCGAACTGGTCGGCGTTCTCGAGGCCGACATAGACGCGCGTGCCGTCGCCCGAGGGCCAGATGCCGTGCGGCAGATTGCCGACCGGGATCGTCGCCACCTGCTCGAAATCATCGGTGCGGAACACCTTCACCACGTTCAACCCGCCGACGGTCACGAAGGCGAAGCTGCCGTTCCTGTTGGTGACCAGGTTGACGTGGTTGGTGATCGGCCCGGTGTCGATCGTCCTGATCAGGTCGAACGGCGCTTCGGCGCTGAAGACCTGCGTCTTGCCGATATCTTTCAAGGTGAACCAGACCTGCTTGCCGTCCGGCGAAGCGGCGATGTTGGGGCAGAACGGGCTTTCCTGCTTCACGTGGCCGAGGATCCGGTGATCGGCAACCGAGACGACGACCGTCTCCGGATTGAAGGACGAGCAGATGTAGCCGTAGCGTCCGTCGGGCGAGAAGATCTGCATGCCGGGGCCGGCCGGCACCCTGATCCGCGTCTTTTCCTCGAAGCTGGCGGCGTCGAGAACGGCGACGTAGTCCTCGCCGCGCACCGTGACCCAGACTTCCCTGCCGTCCGGGGTGAAGAAGGCCTCGTGCGGCGAGCGGCCGACATAGGTCGTGTGCCTGACCGTGTTGGTGGCCGTGTCGATGAAGGTGACCGAGTTGGAGCCGATCGAGACGACGGCCAGGGTCTTGTGGTCGGGCGAGAAGCCCATACCATGGACGAGCACCTGGCCCTTGTAGAGCGGCGACAGGTTGCCCGGCTGCGGATCGCCGAGCTTGATGACCCCCAGCAGCGTGTTGGTCGATGGATCGCTGACCGAGACGGTGTTGGAGAACTGCTCGGCGCCATAGACACGGTCCCTGCCGCTGATCGGGATGTCGGGATCGGAGGCGGCAGCCGGAGCCTGTCCGGCGAAAGCGGCGAATGGGAAGAGTATGCTGCCGGCGAGAAGCGCCGCAGCGACAGACAGGCGGGTCATGTGGGCAAGACCTTTCAGTCACATCTTCATGTTCGGATCCATGCGCTGCACGGAACCTGGGGGAGCTTTGTCCGGGGAGATCCCCGTCGGCGCGGCAGCGGAGGGCGGGAGGGCGTCGCCGATCGCAAGCTTCATGGCCGCGATCTCCTGTTGCTGCTCGACGATGATCTCCTGAGCCAGCCGCTTGAGCTGCTCGTTCCTGCCGTATTTCAGGATGGCGAGCGCCATGTCGATGGCGCCCTGATGATGCGGCGTCATCATCGCCACGAAGTCGCGGTCGATATCACCGGTCGGCTTGACCGCCATGTCCGCCATCATCCTGTCCATCGCCACGTCGTTCGCGGCGAGATAGGCGGCTTCCGGTCCATCCGAAATGGAGGACGAATGGTCATGCCGCGAGGACTCATGCTGTGCCGGGTCATCGGCCAGGACAGCATGGGGACCCAAGCTCGCCGCCAGGATCGCGGCGAGAGCGGTTGCCTTTCCAGTCGACCACATCGTCATCGGCTTCTTCCTTTTGGCTTCAGGGGGCTGGACGACTGGGTGGAGGGTCGGCGGGAGCCGAAAATCGGCATCCCCCCGGGCGAGCACGGATGATCCTCAGCTCTGCTGGAAGGAGGCTGCAAGATTGCCGAGGACGCCAAGCTGGCCGAGAATGGTCGTCGCGGCCGTGTAGCAATGGAACGACGTCACCTTGCCGTCCTTCAGGCGGAAGACGTCGCAGCAGGGGGCATGCATTTCTTTGCCGGTCGGCGGGATCGTTCCGGCCGGGAGAGCAAGCGGCCCGGTCTGGGTGCCGTTGAGCGTCAGCTCGACGATGACGACATTTTCGGTGACGTAGAAATCTCCAAGCTCGCGGTGCATGTCATGGAAGGCGCTGGCGTAGATTTCCACCGTCTTTCCAATGTCTTCTCCGTAATATTTTGCATCTGCCGAGACATCCCAGAAATAGCCGTTCTCGGCGAAGAGGGCGACGAATCCTTCGACGTCCTTGACTTCCGCAGTCCGATAGAGTTCGCGGATGATTTCTTCATTGGTAGGCATGGTTCTTTCCTTTTTGCGATGGGGGAATTCAGCGGATGGTCCGGAAAGCCTTGCGCATCTCGTCGGCGAAGAGAGCGGGTTGTTCGAAGGCGGCGAAATGGCCACCCTTGCCGACTTCGTTCCAGTAGAAGAGGTTCGGCCAGTGGGCTTCGGCCCATGCCTTCGGCGCGCGATAGATTTCCTTCGGGAAGATCGTCGCCGCCATCGGCAGTTCGATGCGGCCGGCATCGAAGCCGCCGCCGTTGCGGGCGTTCTCCCAATAGATCCTTGCCGAGGACGCGGCGGTGCCGGTGAACCAGTACAGCGAGATGTTGTCCAGCATCTCGTCGACCGTCAGCGCGTCCTCCGCGTCGCCGCGATTGTCGGTCCAGGCCTGGAATTTCTCGTAAATCCAGGTCGCCTGTCCGGCCGGCGAGTCGGCGAGCGCATAGCCGATCGTCTGCGGCCGCGTCGCCTGTTCCTTGAAGTAGCCGAACTGATCGTTGGCAAACGTCGCCGCCGCGTCCATGGCGGCCTTTTCTTCCGGCGTCGGATCGTCCGGAAACTTCTCCGGGAAGACGAGCGGCCAATTGACATGCGCGGCGACAAGGCCTTGCGGCCGGATGTGGCCAAGGGCATGGGTGACGCCGGAGCCCCAGTCACCGCCCTGGGCGACCCATGTGCCGTAGCCGAGGCGCTTCATCAACTCGCCCCAGGCTTTCGCCGTGCGCACCACGGTCCATCCTTCCGCCCGCGGCTTGTCGGAGAATCCGAAGCCCGGCTGGGACGGAATGACGACATGAAAGGCATCTTCCGCCTTGCCGCCGTGCTTGGTCGGGTCGGTGAGAGGATCGATGATGTTGAGGAATTCGACGACCGACCCCGGCCAACCATGCGTCAGGATGATCGGCAATGCGTGCTCGTGCTTCGACTTCACATGGATGAAGTGGATGCCGAGTCCGTCGATCTCGGTGCGGAACTGCGGGTAGCCATTGATGCGTTTCTCGAAGGCCCGCCAGTCGTACTTGGCCTCCCAGTGGGAGACCAGCGACTTGGCCTTATGGAGCGGCACGCCCTGGGACCAGCCGGAGGCCGTTTCCTGCTCGGGCCAGCGGGTGTTCCTGAGGCGGCGCTTGAGATCGTCGATGGCGGCCTGCGGCACGGAGACCTTGAACGGCTTCACCTCCTTGGTGGCTGGCGGGATGGTCGGTATCGCCGCCGCCACGGCTTGCGAAGCCAAAGCGGTCGCCACGGGAAGGGCGACGGCGAACTCCAGCATGCGCCGGCGCGACGTGCCGGTCGATTGAACCGTCATATCGATTTCCTTGATTGATGCTCTACTTGAGGAAGTCGGTAATATATTTCAGCGCCTTTTCCGGCTGTTCCTCGGCGATGAAATGACCGCTCTCCGCGATCTTGTAGGCCGTGAGATCGGTGGCTTTCCGCTCAAGGGTCGTCTTCAGCCAGACGTAGCCGGGTCCGCCCAGGGCGAGAACCGGCATCCCGAGCGTGGCGTAGGTGCCGTCATCGATGATGTCCTGCGGGAAAGCCTGATACCAGGCGTTGCCGGCGCGGATGGCATCCCTGCCCGCATAGGCTGCTGCATAGACGGCACGGTCCCGGGCGTCGATCTTGCTTTCGTCCTTCATCAGGTAGCGGAAGAACCACCTCTGCTCGATGTCCTGCCGGCCCGCCAGAAGGTCTTCCGGAAGGCCCTTGACCTGATGGAAAGCGAACCACCAGGCATAGGCATGATCCTCATCGATCCTGTCGCCGAAGGTGCCGGCTGTCGGAAGCAGCGGCCATTTGGCAAGTTCCGCGTCCGGATGGGGCACGTCGAGCATCACGACCTTGCCGGTGGCGTCGGGGTAATTGGCGGCATAGGCAAAGGCGACCATCGACCCGATGTCGTGGCCGACCACATCCACCTTGGCATAGCCGAGCGCCTTGACCAGTTCATGGACGTCGCTGGCGAGCCTCTTCTTCTCATACCCGTCGGCAGGCTTGTCGGATTGGCCCATGCCGCGGATATCGAGCGCGATCACCGTATGGGTCCTGGCAAGCTCCGGCATGATCTTGTGCCAGGACCACCAAGTCTCCGGCCAGCCCGGAAGGAGGATCACCGGTGACCCTTGCCCACCGATCACGTAGTGGAGCTTGACGCCGTTCACGGTGACATCGGCATTGCGAAACCCCGGAAGCGAGGCGACAAGCTCGGCGTCCCCGGTTGCCTGGGCGGCAACGGTCGTGGTGGCGGGTTGAGCGGCGGCGGGAGCGGCCGTCGAGACGATCGCGACGAATGCCGCCGCCGCGAGTTTGCCCGCGATGGGTTTGCCCGCCAAGGATTTGCCCACCAAGGATTTGAGAGAGGGAAAGGTCATGTCAGGTCTCCTTCGTCCCGGCGTCGGGGAGAAACAGGCTCCTGGCCACCAGGACCGCGGCCAGGAGGTTGAGGCAGGCACCAGCCAGAAAGGCGCCGATGAGTCCTTGAGCGTCGGCAATGAGCCCGCCACCGAAGGCGCCGATCGCGAGGGCGATCTGAAAGACGCTGACGGTGATGGCCGAGCTGGCTTCGAATCGCTCGGGCTCGGCAGCATAGGTCCAGATCTGCAGGCAAACGGGAACCGCACCGAAGGCCGCGCCCCACAGCGCGACGGAAATCGCCTGTGCAGGCGCGCCGGCAGGCAAAAGAGTGGTCATGACGATGAAGATCGCGATGGCAAGTGCGACCAGCATGAAGCCGGATGCCGGGTTTCGGCGGCTCAAGCGCTCGCCGAGGAATGTGCCGACAACTCCGAACACGCCGTAGATGGCAAGGACGAAGCCCAGTCGCGCTGGATCCACTTTGGCATTTTCGACCAGAAGGGGTTCGAGATAGGTATAGGCCGCGAACTGGCCGGCCGCAGTCAGGGCGGTCGCGACGAACGGCAGCGCAAGGCCGCGACTGCCGGCCGTCTCAACCAGGCTCTTCACCGACTGCCCGGTGGCAATCACGATTTTCGGCAGGAACAGGCTCTGCGCAGCCATCACCAGAAGGCAGAGCGAGGCAACGGCGAAAAACGATAGCCGCCAGCCCATGACGCTTCCCAGGGCCGAACCCAATGGAACGCCGACCACGGTGCCGATCGATATTCCCGCCATGATGATCGCCGTCGCCCGATCGCCGTCCTGGGTGGTCACCAGCTTGCGTCCGGTGGCTGCGGCGAACGTCCAGAAACCGCCGACGCTGACGCCGAGCAGGGCCCGTCCGACGAGTGCGGCCGCGAAGCCGGAAGCGGTTGCGACGATCAGGTTGGAAGCCAGGACCAGGAGCGTGAATCCGATCAGCAGGAGCCTGCGGTCCAACGTCCGTGCCGTGATCATGCAGACCGGAGCGGCGATGGCCGCAACGATGCCGGGCATCGTCACCAGCAAGCCGGCCTGACCGGCGGCGATGCCGAACTGGTCCGCGATATGCGACAGCAAGCCGATCGGAAGGAACTCGCTGGTCACCAGCGCGAAGGTCCCCACCGCGATCGTGAAGACCGCGGGCCAGGAAGAGGTCGCAGGCGCGCTGTTTGCCGTCATGGTGGCTCCTCGGGATTATGGAGCTGCAGGATGCTCTCCCGCCTGGGGGGCCGGGCAGGGGGACGTGTTGAAGAGGGCCGAAACGAGCAGGTCCGTTCGATGCACAGCAAGGTAGAGAGGCGGGACCGCGGCCGGGAAGCGCGCCGGTTTGGAAACATCATCCATGGTGATGGATGCTGCCCCGCCGTGGTCCTTCAAGCCTTCACAAAGGCAAGGAGATCGGCATTGAGGACGTCGGCGTTGATCGTCAGCATGCCATGCGAGAAACCGGGATAGGTCTTGAGCTGGCCATTCTTCAGAAGCTTGGCGGACTTTACGGCCGAGGCGGCGATCGGCACGATCTGGTCGTCTTCGCCGTGCAGCACCAGCGTCGGGATCGTGATCGCCGTCAAGTCTTCCGTCTGGTCGGTCTCGGAGAAAGCCCTGATGCCCGCGTAGTGGGCCAGGGCACCGCCCATCATGCCCTGCCGCCACCAATTCTGGATCACACCCTCCAGGACTTTCGCGCCTTCGCGATTGAAGCCATAGAATGGGCCGGCCGGGACGTCGCGGAAGAACTGCGCACGATTGGCGGCGAGCGCCGAGCGGAAGCCGTCGAAGACCTCGATCGGCAGGCCTTCCGGATTATCGTCGGTCCTGACCATCAACGGCGGCACGGCGGACACCAGCACCGCCTTGGCAACGCGTCCAGCCGGCTGGCCATGCCTCGCGACATAGCGGGCGACCTCGCCGCCGCCGGTGGAATGGCCGATATGGATGGCGTCCTTCAGGTTCAGATGCTCGACCACGGCGAAGGCGTCGGCGGCGTAATGGTCCATGTCGTGCCCGTCCGAAACCTGCGCCGAGCGGCCGTGGCTGCGGCGGTCGTGGGCGACGACGCGATAGCCCTGCTGCAGGAAGAACAGCATCTGCGCATCCCAGTCGTCGGAGGAAAGCGGCCAGCCATGGTGGAAGACGATCGGTTGCGCATCCTTGCGCCCCCAATCCTTGAAGAAGATATCGACGCCGTCTTCGGTCCTGATGTGGTTTTCGGTCATGGGGAGGGTTCCGTCGTGGAAAGTGTTTGCCAGCCGCGAAGCTTGGCGCCGCCGGCAGTTACAGGGGGCGCGGCCGGCGCGGCGCCGGTGATGAAGGCATCAGACCGTGTGATGGTTCAGGCTCTGGTCGTCGGTTGACGTCACGGCATCGATGTCCGCTGGAAGCTCTCGGGTGGAACGCGTTGACCTTATTCCGTACCGGAGCACCGAACGATGAGCGTTCTTGCGCTAGCTGCACGTTCTTGCTTCAAAATGAGCAGGAGCAGGACTCAGCGGTTTGTCTCTCGTCGCGAATGTCTAGGTTCGGCGATGCATTGCTGCGGCTCGCAGCGTGTTTCCGGATCGGGAGGCATCATGAGCGCCGATGACGGCAGGGCTCTTCACGAGAACGTCGTGCGGATCGAGAGGCGCGTGCACACCTGGAACTGTGTGACGGTCATCGATGTCGAGGAACACACCCGAGGCGAAGTCCTCCATGCCTTGGTCAATGACGAGGAAACTGGGGTCGCCATGGCCCTGGAGGAAGTCGGTGGCGTCACGGAGCCGCGTCTCGAACCCGATCGGGCCTGCATGCTCGATCACAGGCCGAACCACATGACACTGGTGCCGAAGGGAATGCCCCTTTGGGGCCATGGCGCCAAGGATCTGCATTACAGTCGATATGCACTGCTGCTGTTTGATCTCGATGCGCTCGAAGCACGGTTCGAGGAGGATTTCGACGCCAGGATGTTCGCACGTCCGCGCCTGCGGTTCACGGATGACAGGATTCACGCACTCGTCCGGATGCTGATCAATATTCCCGACCGGGATGCATCCATGACCCTGCTGGGCGACAGCCTGACCTCGGCGGTCTTCGCGTTGTTGTCTCGCGAAAATGAGCGAGGTCCCGCCGGCACAAAGCTGTCTTGCCATGCCTTGCGTCTCGTCGAGAGCTACATCCGGGACCAGCTGCCGCGGCGGATCGAACTTCGCGAACTGGCAGAGCTCGCGCAGATGTCCCAGTGGCATTTTTCCAGGGGCTTCAAGGCATCGACGGGGCTCTCGCCCTATCAGTGGCAACTGACCAAGCGACTGGAGAGGGTCAAGGAACTGCTGTTGCGAAGCGATGCGCCTTTGAACGTCATCGCGAAGGCGACGGGTTTCTGCAACGCCACGCATCTTATCCGGGCATTCGAACGGCGCACCGGCGAAGCCCCCGCGGTTTGGAGACGGGATGGAAAGTGACTCCGGCCGTCAGGTCTTGCCGTCCACCCATACCTAAGTTTACATGCCTTGCGGCCAGAAGCGCAGTAGTTGTTCTATTCGGAGCCTCAGCATGGAGCCTGCCGATGAACACCCGCGAAGCAGAGCTTCTGAATCTACCGTATAATATCCGTAGCATCGTGACACGCACGCAGAACTGGAATGGCGTACGCATCGACATAACGAAAGCGCATTATGCGGAGGGCGAGATACTCCACCCGCTTGGTTATGAGGACAAGACTCGCCTCTCCGTCAATCTCGATGAAGTGGGTGGCATTACCGAACCTCGCCTGAGCAGGACCGTGCCGTGCCCGGTGGAGCACAAGCCACGCTACATGGCTTTTGCGCCGGCCGGGACCGCGCTTTGGGGCTACGCGTCGAAGCTTGGCTTCTGCTATGACGCGACGGTGATGTTCGATCTGGAGGCTCTGGAGGAGCGCCTGCAACATGGTGTTTCCCGAAGCCGCGGCCAGGCTCCGAGATTGCGCTATGCGGAGCCCAGGATTTGGACTCTGGTCAACATGCTGGTCGCCATCCCGGACGGCGACAGCTCCTATCAACTCTATGGCGACAGCCTGACGGCGGCCATTTTCGCCATCGCCTTCGAATCGCGGGAGACGCACAGACGATCCGGAGCTTTGGCGCCTTGGCAGCTGAACCGGGTTGTCGAGTATATGACGCGGCGGCTTCCTCGCCAAGTCGAGCTCCAGGAACTGGCCTCCCTGGTAAACCTGTCCCAATGGCATTTTGCGCGGGCATTCAAGGCATCGACCGGCATGTCGCCTTACCAATGGCAGTTGGATGCCCGTCTGAAAGAGGCGCGCCACCTGCTTCTGACCACCGACCTGACGATCGAGGACATTGCGATCGCGACGGGGTTCTCCGACCACATGCACCTGATCCGTCGGTTCCGCAGCAAGACCGGCATGCCCCCTGCCGCTTGGCGACGCATGCACAAGTCGTGACCCAGCGGTCCTCCGCCAATGGGCGGTCGGCGACGAGGTCACTGCGATGCCCGGCACGTCCGGCCTTCCCGTCTCGGTATTCCGGCGCCGATGGAACGGCCCCGACCCCCGTCCGTACCGACAGAGGGGCTGCTCCGCGAGGTTCGCCGCGTCTGCCGAACAAGCGCCGCGGAGGGGGTTGCCGCGCGAAGCGGTTTGCCGACGGTGTCCACTTGCGGCAGTGTGGCCGGCCACGGGAGCGGCGGCGGACCGTCCGCCAGTCCAGGGTCCATCAGGGGCTCATTGGAACCTTTGTATGGATTCCAGGCTTTTGATTTCTCGTGCGATTCAGGCGTCGGACGATTTCGCCCGAACCGACTACACTCTGGGGCCGCCGAGCAGGAGACCGATCCGATGGCCGAAACCGCTGCAGGCCACTTCACCACCGGTTCACCGATGCGCCATGTCGTGGTGATGACCGTCACCGGCTCGATCGGGCTGATCGCGGTATTCGCTGTTGATCTGCTGAACCTGTTCTACATCTCGCTGCTCGGCGAACGGGAACTGGCGGCGGCGGTGGGGTTCGCCGGCACCGTCCTTTTCCTGCAATCGTCGATGTGCATCGGGCTGTCGATCGGCGCCGGAGCGCTGGTCGCACGGGCGATTGGCGGCGGCCGGCGCGCGGAGGCGGCGAGGCTGGCGGGCTCCAGCCTGATCCTCACCGCGCTGATCGCCGCATTGGTCGGTCTGCTGACCTTGCCGCTGCTGGGACCGGCGATGGACCTGTTGGGCGCCAGGGGAGCGACCAAGGATCTGGCGGTCGGCTATCTGACCATCCTGTCACCGACCTTGCCGCTGCTCGGCCTCGGTATGAGTTGTTCGGCGATGCTGCGGGCGCAGGGCGATGCGCGGCGAGCCATGACCGTCACGCTCTATGCCGCATTGTTCACCGCGGCGCTGAACCCGGTCCTGATCTTCGGCCTGCGGCTGGACCTGACCGGTGCGGCGGTGACGGTCGTGCTGTCCCGCTGCCTGCTCGCCGCCGTCGGCTGGCACGGTGTGGCGCGGGTGCACCGGCTGCTCGCCGTTCCGGGCTGGTCCGGGCTGCGGAAGGATGCCGGGACCCTGGCCGGCATCGCCGGTCCGGCGGTCCTCACCAATCTCGCCACCCCGGTCGCCGGCGTCTACGTCACCACCAGCATGGCCCGTTTCGGCGACGCCGCGATCGCCGGGACGGCCATCGTCGACCGCATGGTTCCGGTCGCCTTCGGCACCATCTTCGCCCTGACCGGGGCGGTCGGTCCGATCCTGGCCCAGAATCTGGGCGCCGGCCGTCTCGACCGGGTGCAGGCGACCCTGCTGGCCAGCCTGGGGCTGATCGTCGTCTGGGTGCTGGCGGTCTGGCTGGGTCTGTTCCTTGCCCGCGACTGGGTGGTGATCGCCTTTTCCGCCGAGGGCGTGTCGGCCGAACTGGTGCGCCTGTTCTGCACCGTGGTGGCCGGCGGGTTCCTGTTCGTCGGCTTCCTGTTCGTCGCCAACGCCGCGTTCAACAATCTGGGCTTCCCACTGCTGGCGACCGGGTTCAACTGGGGCAGGGCGACGCTGGGGACCATGCCGTTCGTCGCGGCGGGCGGTTGGCTGGGCGGGGCGCCGGGAGTGCTGATCGGGCAGGCGGCGGGATCGGTTCTATTCGGCATCGCCGCGGTCTGGGTGGCGTTCCGGGTAACCGGACGGCTCGGCCGGACCGGAGGCGGCCCGGCGCCGGAGACCCTGGCCGTGCCGGCCGCCGCCCTGCTGTCGGACAAGGCGGCGATCGTGCTGACCGTGCAGGTCAACCGGCCGTGAGGCAAAGCCGCCGCCGTGAACCGTGCCGGGTTTGCCGGAGGCTTGAGCCTGGCAGCGCGCTTCGGCGTCGGCGGGGGGGGAGTATTGTCGATGGGCTCGATCAGGCACCGGCGATTGAACCGGTCGACCCATTCCAAGGTGGCGAACTGGACGGCCCCGAGGGTGCGCCATGGTCCGCGGCGCCGGATACGCGGCGGTGCCAGTGCCGGGTCTGTTGGCGGAGGACAAGGTGCGCGGGTTGGCCCGTGCTCCGTACTCTGACGGGACCGGGCGGCCTGTTGAGCAGCAGCTTTGGGGTCACAGCCATGGGCACCACCTGCGGGTCGTTGCAGGAGCGGCCGAACCAAGTGGCTGTTTCCAAGGAAGGTCTTGAGAGTTGGTTGGGGGACTAGGATTCGAACCTAGGCTGGCGGAGTCAGAGTCCGCTGTCCTACCGCTAGACGATCCCCCAGACCGTCACCGGGGCGGCTCGTTCGCCGTGCCCCGTGGTGTGGGCGGGTTTATAGCGACCACATGCCTGGCTGTGAAGAGCTTTTTTTGATCCGACTGCATTTTTCTTCGACGCGGGCCGCCGGCCCGGCTCCTTGGGGCCGGCGGCACACTCCGCTCAGCGCGGGACGATGCCCGCCAGCGGGGCGATGATCCGGCGGAGGTCGTCGTCGGACTCCAGCTCCTCCAGCTTGCGGGGAAGGCGGCGGCGCCAGTTCGGGTGCTGGTCCACCGTGCCGGGGAGGTTGGGCTGCTCGTCGTCCGCCAGCAGATCCTCGATCTGGGCCATCACGATGCGGGAGGGCGTGCGTGCCAGATAGGCATGGACGGCGGCGGACAGCTCCACGCGGAAGGGCTGCCCGCCGTCCTCGGTGGGGTAGCTGTCCGGGCGCAGCCCCTCGCGGGACAGGGCCTGCAGCAGGCGCCAGCGGTCGACACCGCGATCCCAACGGTCCTGGTCGCGGCTGGCGTCGTCGGGGTAGAGGCCGAGACGCTGGCGCCAGTCGAGATCGCGGCCGGTCCAGAACCCCTTGAAGGGCGCCAGATCGTGGGTGCTGACGGTCGCCATCGAGCCGGCGGGATAGTCGCCGGGAGGCTTGAAGCCGCCCTCGGCGGTGCGTTCGAAATAGAGCACCCGGTAGCTCAGGATGCCGGCCCGCTCCAGCGCCGGGCGGAACCCCTCGGGCACGGTGCCCAGATCCTCGCCGATTACGACGCAGCGGTTGCGGCGGCTCTCCAGCGCCACGATGCGCAGCAGGTCGTGGAAGGGATAGGCGACATAGGCGCCGGGGCTGCCGTCCTCCGGAATCCAGAACAGGTGCTGCAGCGCCATCACATGGTCGATGCGCAGCGCCGCGGCATGGCGCATGTTGGCGCGCAGAAGCTCGACGAAGGGCCGGTAGGCGGACTCGCGCAGGCCGAGCGGCGACAGCGGCGACAGCCCCCAATTCTGCCCGTTCATGTTGAACTGGTCGGGCGGCGCCCCGACATTGGCGCCCTGCACCAGCGCCGACGGATCCGCCCAGGCGGAACCGCCGCCGGGATGGGCGGCGACGGCGAGGTCGCGGTAGAAGCCCATGGCAAGGCCGGCGGACCGCCCACGCGCCGCGGCCTCGCCCAGCTGGCGGTCGGCCTCGAACTGCGCCCAGGCGAAGAAATCGACGCGGTCGGCATGCGCGGCGGCGAAGGCGGCGACCTCGGCGCTCTGCGGGTCCTGGAAGGCGGCCGGCCAGCTCCGCCACATCCATTGCGACGGATCCTGGCGGAAGAAATGCTCGTGCAGGGCATCGAACAGGGCATGGCGGTCGAGCGCCCCCCCCATCTCCCGCCGGAAGGCGGCATAGGCGGCCTTGCGCGGGTGGTCGTCGGGCAGGGCGCCGAAACGGGCGTGCAGAGCGTCCAGCAGCGGCAGCTTCAGCGCGGCGACGGCGGGATAATCCACCAGCTCCGCCCCCCTTGCGGCAGCCAGCGCCGCCTGGAAGGCCGGGTCCGCGATGCGGGCGCGCAGATCGCCGGCACCGGCGAACTCGGGAACGGCGGCCGGGTCGATGTAGAGGAGGTTGAGGAACTGCCGGCTGGACGGCGAATAGGGGCCGATGTGGTTGGGGTCGGCCGGGAACAGGGCGTGCAGCGGGTTCAAGCCGACCAGCCCGGCTCCCAGCCGGCCGGCGGCCTCGGCGAAGCCGGCGAGGTCGCCGAAATCGCCCATGCCCCAGTCCTGCTCCGACCGCAGCGAATAGACCTGCAGCCCGATGCCCCAGCTGCGGCCGGCGGGCACCATCTCCTCCACCGTCACGCAGCGTTCCGGTGCCACGATCAGGGTGGTGGAGCCCGACGGTCCGGCCGATCCGACGGCCGTCTCGACATGCAGGTCCAGCCGATGGTAGCCGATGGGCAGCGACACCGGCAGCCGGGCGCCCAGCCCACGGCGTTCGTAGGCGGTCCCGTCGAAGGTGGCACGGTCGGTCACCGGCAGGTCGCGGACCGCAAGGCGGCCACCCTGGGGTGTCCCGCCCTCCGGCGTCAGCTCCCAGGCCAGGGCGGCATCGTCCAGGCCGGCGGGCAGGGCGACGCCCAGATCGATCCCTTGCCCTTCCCCGACGACCAGCACCGGCGGCAGCGGGCGGCTCCACGACCCGAGTTCGACGCTGCGCAGGCTGGCGGCGACCTCCTCGTCCGTGGCGGCGCGCAGGCCAAAGGCGGCGATCAGCGCCCGCTTGCTGGCGGCGGAGGTCTCGCGCAGGTTGCCCCAGATGTCGTGATAGTGGGGTTCAAGTCCAAGCAGATCGGCCAGCCGGTCGAGATCACTCATGCAGGGTCCCCGCGGGGTTGTACGGAAAACAGGGTGGGGCTTAGGGATTGGGACGGCAGTCCGCGGCGTCAATGCCGCATGGCGGTCTATGCCATCGGCACTTCCCTCAGCCGGCCGGAAGGGCGGTGGCCGCCGACCCTGCCGCCGACCCTGCCGCCGACTGCGGGATTGGAGAGACGGCGGAATCGGGGGGCGATGCCGGCGGCGCCGACGCGGCGGCGGCCTTGGCCTGGGCGATCTGTTCCAGCCGGGCGCGGTAGCCGGCGACGGCCGAGGACACTTCCTGCGTCATCGCCTCCAGCGGACGGTCGGGATCGACGGCCTGCATCAGGGCATGGGACAGCGCCTGCAGCTGGTTGCGGTCTTCGGCGGAAACCGGGGCGGCCCCGGCGGCGCGGATCTTGTCGGCCAGCGCCTTGATGGCGCGGGCGACCGCCTCGACGGGGGCGTGGTCGCCATCCTCGCCCAGCCGGCGCAGCAGATCG
This sequence comes from Azospirillum endophyticum, assembly GCF_016595245.1. Classification (GTDB taxonomy): domain Bacteria; phylum Pseudomonadota; class Alphaproteobacteria; order Azospirillales; family Azospirillaceae; genus Azospirillum; species Azospirillum endophyticum. Next base: position 63,145 of record NZ_JAENHM010000063.1, on the reverse strand, counting down.
TCCAGGAAGCCGCCGATGCGGCCGACATGGTCGACGGCCATCCGATCCGGAACCGGCCGCGCCAGCCCGGCCAGGGCGAAGTCGACCAGGAAGGCGACCTGGATGCTGGCGCGCAGCCGCTTCTGGGTGGCGACGGTGGTGATCGCCTCGTTCAGCAGCATGCGGGCGCCGGACTGGGTCCATTGGCCGGTCGCCTTCAGCCGCAGGGTGTTGGGGGCGTCCAGCACCGGCACCTGCGCCCCCTCGCGCGGCGATTTGCGGCGGTCGGGACCGGTATAGTCGGCGGTGACGACGAAGCCCTTGCGGGACTCGATCAGGCTGACGATGCGGTCGCGCACCTGCTTGGGCGACACCGGCTTCATCAGCAGGTCGTCGCCGCCGGCATTGGTGACGCGGGTCAGCAGCGCCGGGGTCGGCGCCCAGGTGGTGACGATGACGCAGGCGAACGGGTTGGGCACGGCGGGTTCGTTGCGCAGGGAGCGGATGAAGCGGAAGGTCTCCGAATCCTCGCCGTCGGCGTCGACCAGCACCAGGTCGGGCATCGCCGCGTTCAGCAGGCCGGCGGCGGCCTTCACCGAATCGAACAGCTCCACCCGCCGGAAGCCCAGCCGGATCAGCACGTCGCGGAACACGCGCGCGGTGTTGAGCTGGCTGTCGATGATCGCGGCGTCGACCTGCGAGAAATCGTAATCCGGCATCGTCCCACCCGAGGCTCCGCTGCGGCCGTGGCCGAAAGCCGCGGTGCAGCGTAACATGCTTTGTCTCCGCCCGTCGCGGTAGCATCTCCGGCCGGGAGACGGCCAGTGGGCAAAGGATCGCAGGGAACCGCGTCACCCACCCTGTCCCAGCCCTCACATGCCCGCCTGCTCCACCAGGGTGAAGACCAGCACCGTCCGTCCGTCGACCAGGGCCGACCGTCCGGCGAGGTGGATGCGCTCGTCTCCCGCCCCGTCGGCGGCGCGGGTGTCGAGCACGCAGCGCCAGCCCCGGCCGCCCGGCACGTCGGGCAGGGTCACCGCCAGGGTGTCGGCATGGGCGTTCAGCACGATCAGCAGGACGCCGTCGGACAGCGCCTGTCCGTCCGGGCCGACATGGGTGCCGGCGCGGCCGTTCAGCAGCAGGACGATGCAGCGCGCCTGGGTGTTGCGCCAATGCTCCGCCGTCTTCTCCACCCCTTGCGCATTGTACCAGACGATGTCCTTCAGCCCGTTGGCCGCCACCTCCCGCCCATGCAGGAAGAGCGGGCGGCGCAGCACCGGATGGACGCGGCGCAGTGCGATCAGCCGGCGGACGAAGGACACCAGCGTTCCATCGCGCTTGCCCCAGTCGAGCCAGGTGATGTCGTTGTCCTGGCAATAGGCGTTGTTGTTGCCGTCCTGGCTGTGGTCCAGCTCGTCGCCGGCCAGCATCATCGGCGTGCCCTGCGACAGCATCAGCGTTGCCAGCATGTTGCGCTTCTGCCGCGCCCGCAGCTCGGTCACCGCCGGATCGTCGGTCGGCCCCTCCACCCCGTGGTTCCAGGAGCAGTTCGACGAATGGCCGTCGCGGTTCTCCTCGCCGTTCGCCCAGTTGTGCTTGTCGTTGTAGGAGACGAGGTCGTGCAGGGTGAAGCCGTCATGGGCGGTGATGAAGTTCACGCTGGCCCAGGGGCGGCGTCCGCGCTTCTCGAACAGGTCGGCGGAGCCGGCGATGCGGCCGGCCAGTTCCGGCAGCATGCCGTCGTCGCCGCGCCAGTAGCGCCGCACGGTGTCGCGGTAGCGGTCGTTCCACTCCGCCCAGCCCGGCGGGAAATTGCCGACCTGATAGCCGCCGGGACCGACGTCCCACGGCTCGGCGATCAGCTTGACGTCGGCCAGCACCGGGTCCTGCCGCACCGCGTCGAGGAAGCCGGAGCCGGGATCGTAGCCGTAGGGCTCCCGCGCCAGCACGGTGGCGAGGTCGAAGCGGAAGCCGTCGACATGCATCTCCGTCACCCAGTAGCGGAGGCTGTCCATCACCAGCTGGACCACCCGCGGATGGCTGAAATCCAGCGTGTTCCCGGTGCCGGTGTCGTTGATGTAGTGGCGCGGGTTGTCCGGCATCAGCCGGTAATAGCTGAGATTGTCGATGCCCTTGAAGGACAGGGTCGGCCCCAGATGGTTGCCCTCGGCGGTGTGGTTGTAGACGACGTCGAGGATGACCTCGATCCCCGCCTCGTGCAGGCGGGCGACCATCGTCTTGAACTCCGACAGCACGCCGGTGGTCATGTAGCGCGGCTCCGGCGCGAAGAAGCCGATGGTGTTGTAGCCCCAGTAGTTGGTCAGCCCGCGGGTGACGAGATGCTGTTCGTCGGCGATGGCCTGGACCGGCAGGAACTCCACCGAGGTGATGCCGAGCGCCCGCAGATACTCGATGACGCTCTGGGCCGACATGCCGGCGAAGGTGCCGCGCAGATGGGCGGGCACGTCGGGATGGCGCATGGTGAAGCCGCGGACATGGGTCTCGTACAGCACCGTATCGGTCCAGGGCACCCGGCGGTGGCGGTCGTGCCCCCAGGTGAAGGCGCCGTCGACCACCCGGCATTTCGGCATGCCGCGGGCGTTGTCGCGCCGGTCGAAGGACAGATCCTCCTTGGTCGAGCCGACCCGGTAGCCGTAATGGGCGTCCGACCATTTGAAGCCGCCGAACAGCGCCCGGGCATAGGGGTCGAGCAGCAGCTTGTTCGGGTTGAAGCGGTGCCCCTCCTCCGGCTCGTAGGGCCCATGGACGCGGTAGCCGTAGAGCAGGCCGGGCCGGGCGTCGGGAAGATAGCCGTGCCAGACCTCGTCGGTGTGCTCCGGCAGGGTGACCCGCTCGACCTCGCGCTGGCCGGTCTTGTCGAACAGGCAGAGCTCCACCCGTTCGGCATGGGCGGAGAACAGCGCGAAGTTGACGCCGAAGCCGTCCCAGGTGGCGCCGAGCGGATGGGGCTTGCCGGGCCAGACCGGGGTGCGGGCAGGGGTGGGGGGCATCAGCGGGCGGCCTTCTTGTTGGGCGCACGAATGGACAAAGCGCTCATTCGTCTGTCCTCAGCAGTGCCAGCTCGGCAGTCACCGCAGCTTCCAGAGCGGTAAGCTCATTGTTGATCGTGTGCCAGATCACGGCATCATCGACACTATCATAATCGTGACGGTAGACGTTCCCGGCACCCGCGACAGCGCGCCAGTCGATGTCGGGGTGTCGGCTTTTCACATCTGACGGCAGATGGCGGGAGGCTTCCGAAACGATCTCCAGGGCACGCAGGACGGCGTAGCAGGTCTTCTGGTCCTGCACGAAGTCATCGAAGCTCATCCCGTCGACGAAGGACCCGATCGCTTCGATGTTTCTCCGGATGTCGGCCAAGGGCTTGTGCGGCAGCTTAGAACGCATCGACCATCTCCTGGACGACGCTGTCCCGCAGCAAGGGGCTCAACCTCCTGCGATCGACAACGTCGGTCGGCCGGTCGAAGAGGTCGGCGATGTCCAGGGTGACGCGCGTGTACTCGAACAGCCCCATCGGACGGGCGGGATCGAGGTCGATCAGGATGTCGATATCGCTGTCGGCATCGGCGTTGCCACGGGCGACCGATCCGAAGACGGCGGCATGCAGAACTCCCCGGCGGTGCAGCGCCTCGCGGTTCGCCCGCAGGGTTCGCACCACCTCGGCAGCGGAGGGGGGAGGTTTCCTATCGACCATCAGCCAGTGCCCGGCTCACCGGATCTCCGAAAAGACACAAGGGATCCAATAAGAAAGCCTCCCTCTGCCGCCGTCAAGGGAGGTTGGCGGCGGATTTTGAATGATGGCATTCGCTGGGGGGGACGGAGTGCCGTGCTTTGCGGCGGATGCTCCATCCTGCCCGTCCTGGAGCCGTAGCAGGCCCGGCACGGCGTGGTGCGGCTGCACCCCACCGCGCGGGAGACCTGGAGGAAGGAATCGCCGCGCGCCAGCATGCCGATGGCCATGATCCACTGCTCCTCGTGGAGCTGCGGGCCGGGAACCAGCGAGCCTCCGGACGGCACCGGAGGCTCTTCGGCCCGGCAGGGACCATGGTCGTTGGCAAGAGCTCCGGCGGCGAGGGCAGGGCCGGCGGGGGTATGGCTTCGCTCCGCCGGATGCTGCGCCCTTTGCGGAGCGCATATGGAAAGCTGTTCCTGGAAGCGGGACGCCGACGCGGTAGCCCTGGCACGGCACCGGCGTGACGTTGCGGACGACGCGCCCGGCAACGCCTCCATGCGCCAAAGCCGCCCGGACCCGCTTTTCTTCCTGTACAGAGGCGGCCGTCCACACATAAATCTGGCCGTGCATCGGCGGCCTCTCCCCCGATCCAGATGCCGATCACTCCGCTCCAGGCACGACCATGACGATCCGGCCCTTCGATCCCGCCGAAGCGGAGCAACTCGCCCGACTGTTCGAAGCGATGCAGGCGCACTACCGCGTCCCCTGTCCGACCCGTCCGGCGATCGTCGCCGACCTCCGCCGCCTTCCGCCGGGCAACCGGATCCTGGTTGCCGAGGCCGACGGCGTCCTGGCGGGCTTCGCCGCCTTCGCCGAGATCTGGCCCGGACCGGGGTTGCGCAAAGGGCTGTTTCTCAAGGAACTCTACGTCGACGACGCCCATCGCGGCAAAGGTCTCGGCCGCGGCCTCGTCAAGGCGCTTGCCGCCCTCGCCCTGGCCGAAGGCCATTCCCGCGTCGATTGGACGGCCGACCGCAGCAACCCGGGCCTGCTCGCCTTCTACGACGCGACCGGTGCGCGGCGGGAGGCCGAGAAGCTCTGCTACCGCCTGACCGGCGAGGCGCTGGCCCATCTTGCCGGGCGGGAGTCCTGAAAGGAGCCGGCAGTCCAACCGCGCTCCAAGGCAGCGTTCGATCACGCGTCGCCGATTTCGGCCGCGGTCTCCCGTTCCGACCGCGCCGCCTCGGCGAGCGCCCAGTCGCAGAAGGATTTCAACACCCCTTCGCGCGGCCGCGTCGACGGTGTCGTCAGCCAGTAGCAATTGCGGCTGTCGAAACCGAGGCCGAGCGGGTTGACGAGTTCGCCCGACTGGAGTTCCCGCGCGATCAGCACGCGCGGCACAAGGGCCAGTCCCTGGCCGCCGATCGCTCCGCGGATGACGAGCGCATAGTAGGACAGCGGGAACTGCTCCAGCCCGGCCGGAAGCTCGCGTCCATGGGCGGCGAAGAACTGCTCCCAGCCCAGCGGCGTCTGGGAATGGACCAGCAGGCGGTATCTGCCGATATCGTCGAGACCGGCGATGCCGCCGCCGCGTTCCAGCGTCATCGGCGAGCCGACCAGGGCGACATCGCGGCCGAGGAAATAGTCGGCGGTCCAACCCGGAAAGTCGCCCTTGCCGAAACGGAATACCACGTCGATTTCGGGATGGCTTTCGCGAGACGCGTAGGTGACGAACTGGACGTCGACGTCGGGATGCAGGTCGGTGAAGCCGATCAGCTTCTGCATGAACCAGCGGTCGCCCAGGATCGGCAGGACATGGAGGCGCAGGACCGGCCGGGTGTGGCGCAGCCGCGCGGTGCGGATGGCCGCGGTTTCCATCGCCCCGATCGCCACCCGCGCCTGTTCGGTGTAGATGATCCCGGCCTCGGTCGGCACCAGCCCATGCCGCGCGCGTTCGAAAAGCGTCAGTCCCACCAGCGTCTCCACCGCCTTCAACTGCTTGCTCACCGCGCTCTGCGTCATGTTGAGGGCGACCGCCGCCGCCGACACGGTGCCGTGCTGCGACAGCGCGGCGATGACGCGGAGCGCGGTGGTGGTGGGGAGATGCAAACGGGCCTCCTCGGGTGACTATTCCGATTTGGAATACCCTTGCGGAATTCAATTCATTTGTCCAGCCGGGGCTTCCTGATGCTCACTCTGTGTGCAGAACGAGGAGTTGCACATGAACAGCGCAGGTGCCCTCTGGGGCGGACGGTTCAAGAAGGCACCGTCCAAGGCCCTGGCCGATCTTTCGCGGTCTCCGGCTGAATATTTCCGGCTTGCTCCCGAGGATTTGCGGTCCTCCGCCGCCCACGCCCGCGAACTGGTCCGCGCCGGCATCCTGGACGCGCAGGAATGCGCCGCCATCGAACAGGCGCTGGCCGGGGTGGAACAGGATTTCCTTGCCGGCAAGCTGCAGCCGATCCCGGCGGACGAGGATGTCCACACCTTCCTCGAACGCGTGCTGAAGGATCGCATCGGCGCGCTCGGCGGCAAGCTGCGCGCCGGCCGCTCCCGCAACGACCAGGCGGCCAACGACCTGAAGCTCCATCTCCGGACCAAAATCCGCAGCCTTGCCGCCGATGTCCTGGACCTCCAGAACGCGCTGGTCGCGCAGGCGAAGGAGCATGTCGACACCATCACCACCGGCTTCACCCATCTCCAGCCGGCGCAGCCGGTGACCTTCGCCCATCAGCTGCTCGCCCATGCGCAGGGCTTCGCCCGCGACGTCGACCGGATGATGGACTGGGAGCGGCGGTCCGCCCTGTCGCCGCTCGGCGGCGCCGCGCTCGCCGGCTCGGCCATCGCGCTCCATCCCGAACTCGCCGCGGTGGAGCTCGGCTATGACGGCGCGTGCGAGAACTCGATCGACGCGGTCGGCGCCCGCGACCATGTCGCGGAGTTCCTGTTCGTCACCGCCATGCTGGGGGTCAACCTCTCGCGGCTGGCGGAGGAGGTGTTCCTGTGGAACTCCAAGCAGTTCGCCTGGGTCGAGCTTGACGACGGCCACGCCACCGGCTCCTCGATCATGCCGCAGAAGAAGAATCCGGACATCGCCGAGCTGACGCGGGGCCGCTCGTCCCGCCTGATCGCCGTGCTGCAGGGCGTGCTGGTGGCGCTGAAGGGCATTCCCTTCGCCTACAACCGCGACCTTTCAGAGGACAAGTGGGCGGCCTTCGAGGCGATCGACACGCTGGAGCTGGTGCTGCCGGCGATGACCGGGATGATCGCCACCATGGCGGTGGACCGCGAGCGGCTGAAGGCGCAGGCGACGCTCGGCTTTTCGCTGGCGACCGAGGTCGCCGACTGGCTGGCCCGCCGCGGCGTGCCCTTCTCCGAGGCGCACGACATCACCGGCGCGCTCGTCCGCCATTGCGAAGCCAGGGGCTGCGATTTCGGCGACCTGAGCGCCGAAGACCTCGCCGCCGTCGATCCCCGGCTGGGGCCCGATGTCCTGGCGCAGCTGACCGCCGAAGCGGCCGTCTCCGCGCGCTCCGGCTACAACGGGACCGCGCCGGCCAGCGTGCGCCGGCAGATCGGGCGTCTGGAGACGGTGATCGGGCGCCAGCGCGTCTGGGCGGGACCCGGCCCCGGCTAAGCGACCAGCACCGGACCGGCGTGCCGGAAGACAAGACCACGGACGAAGGGGGCGGATTGAACCGATGAGCGAGGACATCTACCGAACAAGCCATCTGAAACTGCGCCCCCGCCGGCATTGGGGACGGATGGTCGCCGCCGGGATCGTGCTGCTGCTGCTCGCCGCGCTGGTCCGCGCCTTCGCCACCGGCAAGATCGAATGGTCCTATGTCGGCGAATTCCTGTTCGCCCCGGCGATCCTGGAGGGGTTGGTCAACACGATCCTGATGACCTTTTCGGCCATGCTGATCGGCATCGTGCTGGGCGTGCTCTTCGCGATCATGCGTATTTCCGAGAACCCGGTGCTGTCCTGGATCGCCACGGGCTATGTCTGGATCTTCCGCGGCGCGCCGGCCCTGCTGCAACTGCTGCTGTGGTTCAACCTGGCGCTGGTCTTCCCCAAGATCGGCATTCCCGGCCTGATGGAATGGCGGACCGTCGACGTGATGACACCGTTCGTCGCCGCCATGCTGGCGCTCGGCATTCAGCAGGGAGCCTACACGTCGGAGGTGGTCCGCGGCGGCCTGCTGTCGGTCGACAGCGGGCAATACGAGGCGGCGCGCGCCATCGGCATGGGCCAGCTGATGATGCTGCGCCGGATCGTGCTGCCGCAGGCGATGCGGGTGATCCTGCCGCCGATCGGCAACGAGGTGATCGGCATGGTCAAGATCACGTCGCTGGCCAGCGTCATCCAGTATTCGGAAATCCTGCACAACGCGCAGATCGTCTACTACGCCAACACGCGGGTCCTCGAACTCCTGCTGGTGGCCAGCTTCTGGTATCTCGCCGTCGTCTCCATCCTGTCGGTCCTGCAGATGTACGTCGAGCGCCACTTCGCGCGCGGAACCAAACGCCCCAAGGCGACGGGCTGAGGAGGGAACGATGTCGGAAATCCTCGTCAAGGCGATCGACGTCACCAAGCGCTACGCGAACTTCACCGCGCTCGACCGCGTCAACCTCGAAATCCGCAAGGGGGAGGTCTGCTGCATCATCGGGCCGTCGGGATCGGGCAAGAGCACGTTCCTGCGCTGCATCAACATGCTGGAGCGCATCGACGGCGGCGCCATCTGGGTTGGCGGCGAACTGCTCGGCTACCGCCGGCAGGGCGACGAGCTGCACGAGCTGCGCGACGCCGAGATCGCCCGCCAGCGCCGGCACACCGGCATGGTGTTCCAGCGCTTCAACCTGTTCCCCCACCTGACCGCGCTGGAAAACGTGACCGAAGGCCCGATCCACGTCCTGAAGGAGGATCGCAAGGCGGCCGTCGCCCATGCCCGCGATCTCCTCGCCCGGGTCGGTCTGGCCGACAAGATGGACCACTACCCGTCCGAACTGTCGGGCGGCCAGCAGCAGCGGGTGGCGATCGCCCGCGCCATGGGCATGCGCCCGGACCTGATCCTGTTCGACGAGCCGACCTCCGCCCTCGACCCGGAACTGGTTTCCGAAGTCCTCGACGTGATGAAGGATCTCGCCGAAAGCGGCATGACGATGGTGGTCGTGACCCATGAGATGGGGTTCGCCCGCGGCGTCGCCGACACCGTCGCCTTCATGGAATCAGGCCGGATCGAAGAAATCGGTCCGGCGGAGAAAGTCCTGTCCAATCCGGACAGCGCCCGCTGCGCGGCCTTCGTCCGCGCCGTCCACAAGTGAACGATCCCGAGCCCGGAGAAACCATGATGACCCTGAAATCCGCTCTCCTTGTCGCTGTCGGTCTCGCCTGTGCGGCGGTCGCCCCCGCCGCTGCCCAGGACGTTCCGGCGCGCATCAAGTCCGCCGGCAAGGTGATCGTCGCCAACCAGCCGAACTATCCGCCGATGGAATACAAGGATCCGGCGACCAACACGCTGAAGGGGCTGGACATCGACCTCAGCCTGGCCCTGGCCAAGCAGCTCGGCGTCACCGTCGAGTGGGCCGACATCGGCTTCGAGCAGATGATCTCGTCGCTGACCACCGGCCGAGCCGATCTCATCCATTCCGGGATGAGCGATCTGCCCAAGCGCCGCGACAGCCTGGATTTCGTCGACTACATGAAGTCCGGCGCCCAGTTCTACACCCTTGCCGACCGCAAGGACGAGTTCAAGCTGCCGACCGACTTCTGCGGCAAGAAGGTCGCCATGAGCCGCCGCACCTCGTTCCCCGATGAGACCGCCAAATGGTCGAAGGAGAATTGCGAGGCGCAGGGCAAGCCGGCCGTCCAGGTCGTCGGGTCGGAGGGGTCGGCCGATGCCCGCACGCAGCTGAAGCAGGGCCGCGTCGACGGCGCCGTCCAGGGCTCCGAGACGCTGCCCTATCTCGTCGGCCTGGAGAAGGACAGCTACGTGATCGTCGGCAAGCCCTTCACCTCGCTCTACCAGGGAATCGCCTTCGCGAAGACCGAGCCGGGACTGCGCGACGCCTATGTCGCCGCGCTGAAGACGCTGATGGCGTCGGGTGAATACAAGAAGATCTTCGACAGCTGGGGGCTGGCCGACGCGATGCTCGACACCGTGCTGGTCAACAGCGAACCGGTGAAGTGATCGTCCGGGAACCGCGCCGGCCCACCCGGCGCGGTCCCTCCCATCCCCACCCCGGGGACTTCCAGGACACGTCCAATGACCTCCCATCCGACCGCCGCCCCGCCGACCGCGGGAGCGGACGCGCTGACGCGCCTTGCCGCCTTCACCGCGACCCTCCGTTTCGCCGATCTGCCCGCCGCCGTCGTGGACAAGGCGCGGGTGCATATCCTCGACACGCTGGGGGCCGCCCTCGCCGGAACCCGGTCGCACGAATTCGCGCTGGTCGCCGCGACGGTCGGCGTAAATTCCGGCGGCCCGGCCCGCCTGTGGGCGCTGGGCAGCGCCGCGAGCGCGCGTGACGCTGCGCTGGTCAACGGGGTCGCCGCCCATGTCTTCGAACTCGACGACACCGGCGGCTGCGACCATTCCGGTGCCGTCGTGGTGCCGGCGGTGATCGCCGCCGCCGAAGGCCGCCCGGTTTCGGGCGAGGAGCTTCTCGTCGCCGTCGTCGTCGGATACGAGGTCGGCCGCCGCCTGCTGGAGGCTGCCGGCGGCTACGACCGGCACAATGGCGCCGGCTGGCATTCGACCGGGACCTGCGGCGCGGTCGCCGCCGCCGCCGCGGTCGCGCGGCTGTGGCGGCTGGACGCCGCCGCGACCGCGCACGCGATCACCATCGCCACCAGCTTCTCCTCCGGCCTGTGGGCCTTCATCCACGACGGTGCGCAGACCAAGAAAATCCATGCCGGCCGCGCCGCGGAAGGCGGCGTGCTGGCCGCAGAGCTCGCCCGCGCCGGGATGACCGGCCCGTCGCGGGTCTTCGACGAGGTCTGGGGAGGCTTCTTCCGCAGCTTCGGCCATGCCGACGGCGACCTTGCCCGTTTCACCGAGGAGCTGGGCCACGTCTACCGGATCATGCGGGTGTCGCTGAAGCCCTATGCCGCCTGCCGCGGCACCCATTCGGCGATCGACGCGGTCGGCGACCTGCTCGCCGAGACCGGCCGGCCGGGGACGGAGATCGACCGGATCGGCGTGCGGGCCAGCGAGTTCCTCATCGGCATGTGCGGCCGGCCGGAGGTCGAGCCGCTCGCCGCGGCACAGATGAGCCTGCCGCTCGCCATCGCGCTCCGCGCCGTCCATGGCGAGGCCGGCCTGTCGAGCTATGCCGGGCCGAAGCGCCGCGACCCCCGCATCCGCGACCTGCTGGAACGGATCGTCGTCGAAACCGATCCGGCGATGGCCGCGCTCGACGAACCGGTCGTGGAACTGCGCTTTTCCGACGGAACCAGTGTTGACCGCATGGTGCCGAGGGCCACCGGTTCGCCCGAGCGGCCGATGACGCCGGCGGCGGTGCAGGCCAAGTTCGCCGAACTGGCTGGCATGGCGTTGCCGGCGGAATCCGTCACCGCACTGGCCGATCTCGTCGCGGCCCTGCCGGCAGTGGAGGACGTCGCCCCCCTGTTCGCCCTGCTCGCCGCCGGGCGTCCCGCCACAGAGCCATTCCGCTGATAAGCCGGGAGCCAGCCATGACCGACTTTCCCCCGATCGCCTTCAACCGGGCGCCGCCCGCCCCGGACTTCCCCTGGCCGAACGGCGCCAAGAGCGCGCTTTTCGTCGGCTTCGACGTGGATGGCGAGACCGCCTGGATCGGCAACCGGCCGGAGAACGGCGACCGTCTCGTCACCGTCTCGCATGGCGGCTGGGACGGCCGCGTCGGCATCGCCCGCATCCTGGACCTGCTCGAAGAGGTGAAGGTCAAGGCGACCTTCTTCATCCCCGGCTGGACCGCGCTCGCCCACCGTCTCCAATGCGAGGCCATCGTGGCGGCCGGCCACGAGATCGGCCATCACGGCTATCTTCATCGCCGGCCGGAACGCTCCGCCTTCGATGCTGCCCGCGCGGAGATCGACCGCGGGTTCGAGGCGCTGGACCGCGCCCTGGGCGTCCGGCCGGTCGGCTATCGCGCCCCGTCCGGCGAGAATTTCCCCGAGCTTCTCGCCTATCTGGCGGACAGCGGGATCGTCTATTCCAGTTCCTTCCGCGACGATTTCCGGCCCTATCGCCACCTCCTGCACGACGACCGGCCCGGCCCGATCGAGATCCCGGTCAATTACGCCTTCGACGACTGGAACTTCGGCATGACGAGCCGGGTCGACCCGCGCCCGATCTTCGGCCGCGACGCGGTCCTGAGCCTGTGGATCGACGAGTTCGAGGCGACGCACGCCTGGGGCGGCTGCACCACCATGGTGCTCCACCCGCAGGTATCCGGGCGGCCGATGCGTTGGCACCTGTTGCGCGACTTCCTGCGTCACGTGCTGGCGAAGGGCGATGTCTGGATCGCCACCGGCGCGGAGATCGCCGCCCATTACCGTGCCTGCGAAGCGGCCTGAGCACCGTTGCCGCTGCCTGAAAGGAAAGCCTTGATGACGCCCGAAAAGCTTGCCGCCCTGCGCGCCCGTTACGCCGACGCCGGCGGCGCCGACATCGACGACCCCGATTTCCGCAAGGCGGCGGGGTTGCAATTCTCCGACGGCGAGCGCCGCAAGTGGCCGTTCTCCGACCCGGCGACCCTGCTGGACGCCCCGTTCCGTCCGGACGCGTTTGCGGCGGGTTTCGCCGGCCTCGACGTCGCGCTGGTCGGCGTGCCGATGGACCTGGGCGTCACCAACCGCGCCGGCGCCCGGCTGGGGCCGCGCGCGGTGCGGGCGGTCGAGCGCATCGGCCCCTTCGAGCATGTGCTGCGGGTCACGCCGATGGCCGACCTGCGCGTCGCCGACGTCGGCGACGTGCCGTTCCGCTCCCGCTTCGATCTGGCGCTCTGCCATGCCGATATGGAGGCGTATTTCGGCCGGCTGGTCGCCTCCGGCGTGACGCCGCTGTCGGTCGGCGGCGATCACTCGATCACGCGGGCGATCCTGGCCGCCGTCGGCCGCGACCGTCCCGTCGGCATGGTCCATATCGACGCCCATTGCGACACCGGCGGCGTCTATGAAGGGTCGAAGTTCCACCATGGCGGACCCTTCCGCCAGGCCGTGCTGGAAGGCACGCTGGATCCGGAGCGCTGCATCCAGATCGGCATCCGGGGTGGGGCCGAATATCTCTGGGAGTTCTCGAAGACCTCCGGCATGACCGTGATCCATGCGGAGGAGGTCGCGGAGATGGGGATCGCCGCGGTGATCGCGAAGGCGCGCGCGGTGGTCGGCGGCGGGCCGACCTACGTCACCTTCGACGTCGACGGGCTGGATCCCGCCTATGCGCCCGGCACCGGCACCCCTGAAGTGGGTGGGCTGCAGCCGCGGGAGGTGATGGCGATCCTGCGTGGGTTGGCCGGCATCGACATCGTCGGCGGCGACGTGGTGGAGGTGGCACCCCAGTACGACGCCACCACGAACACCGCCCAGATCGGCGCGCAGGTCCTGTTCGAGCTTCTCTGCCTCGTTGCGCTGAAGAGCGCCGACCCGCGCCGCTGAATCCGCCGCTGAACCGGTATCGGTGCCTGGGGCCGCGTAGCCCCGGCGCCGATACCGGCCTCAGCCTTCGGAAGTCCCGCGCTACTCCGCCTTGCGTTCCAGGATCAGCGTCGACAGCGGTGGGATGGTCAGGTCGAGCGAGTGGGTGCGGCCGTGCCAGGGCAGCTCCTCGGCATAGATGCCGCCGCCGGAATTGCCGACGCCGCTGCCGCCGTACTTGGAATCGTCGGTGTTCATCCGCTCGACATAGCGGCCCGGCAGCGGCACACCGACGCGGTAGCCGTGGCGGGGAATGGGGGTGAAGTTGCAAATGGCGATGACGATGTGCCCGGGATCGGCGGCCTTGCGCAGGAAGGTGAAGACCGAGTTCTCGTTGTCGTTCGATTCGATCCACTCGAAGCCGGACGGGTCGCAGTCCGTCTTGTGCAGCGGCTCCAGCTCGCGGTAGAGGCCGTTGAGGTCGCGGACGAGGTCGCGCATGCCCCGGTGCAGCGGCTGTTCCAGCAAATGCCAGTCCAGGCTGCGCGCCTCGCTCCATTCGCTCCACTGGGCGAACTCGCCGCCCATGAACAGCAGCTTCTTGCCGGGATGGGCGAACATGAAGCCGTAATAGGCGCGCAGGTTGGCGAATTTCTGCCAGTCGTCGCCCGGCATCTTGTTGATCAGCGAGCCCTTGCCGTGCACCACCTCGTCATGGCTGAGTGGCAGCACGAAGTTTTCGGAGAACTGATAGATCAGCCCGAAGGTCATCTGGTGGTGATGGTAGCGGCGGTGGATCGGGTCGTTCTGCATGTAATGCAGCGTGTCGTGCATCCAGCCCATGTTCCATTTGTAGCCGAAGCCGAGCCCGCCAAGGTATGTAGGCTTCGACACCATCGGCCAGGAGGTCGATTCCTCCGCCACTGTCATGGCGCCCGGCTGCTGGCCGTAGACCAGCTCGTTCATGCGCTTGAGGAAGGCGATGGATTCGAGGTTCTCGCGCCCGCCGAACGTGTTGGGGACCCACTCCCCCTCCTTGCGGCTGTAGTCGAGATAGAGCATCGAGGCGACGGCATCGACGCGCAGCCCGTCCAGCTTGTAATGGTCGAGCCAGAACAGCGCGTTGCCGAGCAGGAAGTTCTGCACCTCCGTCCGGCCGAAATTGTAGATCAGGGTGTTCCAGTCCTGGTGGAAGCCCTGGCGCGGATCGGCATGCTCGTAGAGATGCGTGCCGTCGAAATCGCCCAGCCCGTGCGGATCGGTCGGGAAATGGCCCGGCACCCAATCGAGCAGCACGCCCAGCCCGGCGCGGTGGCAGGCGTTGACGAAGTCCTTGAAATCCTCCGGCGAGCCGTGGCGGGCGGTCGGCGCATAGAGGCCGATGGGCTGGTAGCCCCAGGAGCCGTCGAAGGGATGCTCGGTGATCGGCAGAAGCTCGATATGGGTGAAGCCCATGTCCTTGGCGTAGGGGATCAGCCGCTCCGCCAGTTCCTGATAGGTCAGGAAGCGATTGTCCTCCTCCGGCACCCGCGCCCAGGATCCGAGATGGACCTCGTAGATCGAGATCGGCGCGGTGCGGTCCGACGACGCCAGCTTGCGGCTCTGCCACTCCTGGTCGCGCCATTCGTAGGACGGCAGGCCGTGGACGACCGAGGCGGTGGCCGGGCGCATCTCCGCCTGGAAGGCGTAGGGGTCGGCCTTGGCCGGCAGCAGGTTGCCGTTGGGCCCCCGGATCTCGAACTTGTAGCGCTGGCCGGGGCGGGCATGGGGCACGAAGATCTCCCACACCCCAACCTCGACGCGCCGGCGCATCGGCATCCGGCGGCCGTCCCAGTTGTTGAAGTCGCCGACGACGCTGACGCTGCGGGCGCTCGGCGCCCAGACGGCGAAGGACACGCCGGCGACGCCGTCGACCTCGCGCGGGTGGGCGCCCAGCTTCTCGTAATTGCGCAGATGGGTGCCTTCGGCCAGCAGATGGACGTCCAGCTCGCCCAGCATGTTGCCGAAGCGGTAGGCGTCCTCGAACTCCTGGGTCGCCAGCGGGTACTGGGCGCGCAGGCGGTAGCGGAAGCGCTCCGTGCGGTCAGGCAGCACGGCGCGATAGAAGCCGTCCGGGTGGATGCGCTCGGCCTCGCCCGCCGGCTCGCCGGTGGCGCTGTCGATCACCCACAGCCGCTCGGCGCCGGGCACGAAGGCGCGGACCTCCACCGGGCGGCCGGCCGCCTCCTGCTGCATGCCGAGCACGGCGAAGGGATCGCCATGGTCGGCCCGCGCGATGGCGTCCGCCGCCGCGCGCAGGGCCTCGGCCCGGCGATCGGCGGCCTGATGCTCGGTGGGGCGGCCTTCGGGGACGCCGCTCTGCGCCTGGTCCTTGCGGGTGTCCGTCGTCATGTCGCTCGCCATTGGCCAAGTGCCCTTCTTCGTGGAGGCCCTATCGTCTTCATGGACCGTGAACATACTCGCGGCAGTTTCATCACACCATGCCCGCCGAAGAACCGTTCACGATGATAGCATTTCGACGTGCAATCCCTCTCCCGTCCCGGGAGAGGGGGGCCGCGGAGCGGCCGGGTGAGGGGTGAGGCAAGGATCAAGAAGCGCATGGCGTCTTGGATCACCCCTCACCCTCCCCACGCCTTCGGCGTGGGTCCCCTCCCTCTCCCGGGGCGGGAGAGGGCGATTGTCGCCAGGTACGACTAGCGTGCAGCGTCGTCGCCCTTGGCGTCGTCGAGCAGCCCCAGCACGCCCTTTACCGGGATGCCGATCCAGTTGGGCCGGTTCGCCGCCTCGTAGGCGATCTCGTAGAAGGCCTTCTCCAGCAGGAACAGGGTCAGCAGGCCACGCGCGGTTCCCTCGCCCCCCTGATCATCCGCCGGCCAGGCCGGGCAGCCTTCGATCGCCGTGCGGTAGCCGTCGAGGAAGGACCGGGCGCTGCGGCGCTCCCAGTCACGGGCTGCGGCCAATGCCGGGCTGTCGCCGCTGTTCGACCCCTCGCCGGCGCTGTCCAGCCGGAACAGCGCCGCCCAGGCGGCGTAGTTGAAGGAACGCAACATACCGGCGACGTCGCGCAGCGGGCTGGACTTGGCGCGGCGTTCCTCCAGCGTCTTGGCCGGCTCCCCTTCGAAGTCGAGGATGTACCAGTCGTTCTGCGCGCGAACGACCTGGCCCAGGTGATAATCGCCGTGGATGCGGGTCTTGACGCCGCCGGCCGGCATCGCCGCCAGCGCCGACAGACGGTCCATCGCCTCGGCCCGGCGGGACAGAAGCTGCTCGGCATCGGCGCGCACATCGGTTGCCAGGCGGTCCAGCGTTCCGGGCAGGGCGGCGAAGGCGGCCTCCGCCTGGGTGCGGGCGGCGGCGGCCCAGCGCGCCAGATCGTCGGTCGAGATCGGCTCCGGATCGAAGGCGGCGTTGCCGGTGTCCTGCGCCAATGCCCGGTGCAGTTCGGCGGTGCGCTGCCCCAGCGTGGTCATCATCACCAGATGCATGCCGAAGGGCTCGCCCGATTCGGCGGCGTCCTCGGTGGTGCCGGCGACGCCGAGGCGGATGTCCTCCAGCTGGCGCTCCAGTTCCTCCACCGTGCTGGCCCAGCCGTCGCCCTGGTTGCGGACGAAGGCCTGGGCCACCGCCAGCGCGGTCGGCGTGCCGTCGGCGGCGACCTGCTCCACCGTGCCCAGCAGGGCCGGGGTGTTGGCGAAGCCGACCTCGGTCAGGAAGCGGCCCATCTCGACCTCGGGATGCTCGCCCTCCACCAGGCGGCGCAGAACCTTCAGCACGATCTGGCTGTCGACCAACACGGAAGTGTTGCTCTGCTCGACCCCCAGGCGCCGCACCTCGGCCTCCGGCGACAGCTCGATGGCGGTCAGCGCCTCGGTCGGGGTGAAGCGGATGCGGTCGTCCCCGGCGGACGCCTTCAGCGAATCGCCGCGGCGCAGCGCCTCGATCAGCGCCAGGGCGAAGCCGTCGGCCTGGACGGCATCATAGATGGCGCCGGTCCGCGGGCCGCGCCGCACCTTGCCCAGCGTGTAGGGCAGCAGCGGCCAGCCGGTGGCGCCGGCCCCATCCTCCCAGCTCATCGCCAACGGCAGGAAATAGCTCTGGTCGGCGGCGTCGCCGTCCAGGCCGACCTGCGTCCGGACCAGCATGAAGCCCTCGCCCGGCCCCGGAAGCTGGGCGGCGAGGGTGACGTGCGAGCGGGTGATGCGGCGGTCCTTGGCGGAGAACCAGCGCTGCTGGGGCAGGAAGGCCTGCAGGATGTCGCGGCCCAGCTCGTCCGCCGCCTTGCCGGTGGTCAGGCTGTGCCAGCCGTCGCGCACGACGATGGTCAGCAGATCCGGCACCGGCTCCGGCGGCGTCTCGTGCCAGGTCGGCAGCTCCGCCTCCGCCGTCAGGGCGAACCAGTAGAAGCCGTAGGCCGGCAGCGTCAGCAGATAGGGCAGGTCGCCGATCGGGGGGAAGACGGTGCGGCCCAGCAGCTCGACCGGGATGCGGCCCTTCCAGGCCTTGAGGTCGAGTTCCACCGCCTGGGCCGAGCGCGACAGGTTGGCGACGCACAGCGCGATCTCCGACCCGTTTTCCGTCTCCAGGGAGCGGATGTAGGCCAGGACCTTGCGGTTGCCGGGATAGAGCAGCGAGAAGGCGCCGCGGCCGAAGCTCTGGCGCTGCTTGCGCACCGCCACCAGCCGCTTCATCCAGTTAAGCAGCGAGGAGGGGTTGCGCGCCTGGGCCTCGACGTTGACCGCCATGAAGCCGTAGATCGGGTCGAGCACCGCCGGCAGGTAGAGCCGGGCCGGGTCGGCGCGCGAGAAGCCGCCGTTGCGGTCGATCGACCATTGCATCGGCGTGCGCACGCCGTCGCGGTCGCCGAGATAGATGTTGTCGCCCATGCCGATCTCGTCGCCGTAATAGAGCACCGGCGTGCCGGGCATCGACATCAGCAGGCTGTTCAGCAGCTCGATCTTGCGGCGGTCGTTCTCCAGCAGCGGGGCGAGGCGGCGGCGGATGCCGAGATTGATCCGCATGCGCCGGTCGGCGGCGTAGAAGTTCCAGAGATAGTCGCGCTCGCTGTCGGTGACCATCTCCAGCGTTAGTTCATCATGGTTGCGCAGGAAGATGGCCCACTGGCAGTCGGCCGGGATGTCGGGTGTCTGGCGCATGATGTCGGCGATGGGATGCCGGTCCTCCATCGCCACCGCCATGTAGATGCGCGGCATCAGCGGGAAGTGGAAGGACATGTGGCATTCGTCGCCGCCCTTCTCCGGATCGCCGAAATAGGGCAGCACGTCCTCCGGCCACTGGTTGGCCTCGGCCAGCAGCATGCGGTCCGGATATTCGGCGTCGAGCGCGGCGCGGATCGCCTTCAGGACGTCGTGCGTCTCCGGCAGGTTCTCGTTGTTGGTGCCCTCGCGCTCCTTCAGGTAGGGGATGGCGTCGAGCCGCAGCCCGTCCACCCCCATGTCCAGCCAGAAGCGCATCACCTTCAGCACCTCCTCCAGAACCTCGGGATTGTCGAAGTTCAGGTCGGGCTGGTGCGAATAGAAGCGGTGCCAGTAATAGGCATTGGCGACCGGATCCCAGGTCCAGTTGGACTTTTCCGTGTCGCAGAAGATGATCCGCGTACCCTGGTATTTCTGGTCGCTGTCGGACCATACATAATAGTCGCGGTGGTTGGATCCCGCGGGCGCCTCCCGCGCGCGCTGGAACCAGGGATGCTGGTCGGAGGTGTGGTTGATCACCAGTTCGGTGATCACCCGCAGGCCGCGGCTGCGGCACTCCGCCATGAAGCGCCGGAAATCCTCGAGGTTCCCGTAGGTCGGGTTGACCGAGGTGTAGTCGGCGATGTCATAGCCGTCGTCGCGCAGCGGCGATGGATAGAAGGGCAGAAGCCACACGGCCGTCACGCCCAAATCCTGGATGTAGTCCAGCTTCTGGGTCAGACCGGCGAAATCGCCGATGCCATCATTGTCGGCGTCGAAGAACGCCTTGATGTGCAGTTGGTAGATGACGGCGTCCTTGTACCAAAGCCGGTCCTGCCGATCGATCATGGGTCCAGCACTTTCGAGAAGCGATTGACGGAACACGTGTCGCGGGAACACGGGATTGCAACAAGCCACCCGGTCGAAGGTTTCACCCGAACGACCGTCAGGCAACCCCTGACTTCCGGATAGGCTGGACGGGGAAAACCAGGAGGTACGACGATCGGATGGGGATCCGCGGCCCCCCTTCCAATGCGTGGCAATCCCGACCGGACATCGATTGACGCCGAAGGATTATCCAGGCAGGTTGCCCACCCTCATCATCGTGCGTCTACGGCCTACCGGATCACTCATGCTGGGTTCCTTCATCGTCGTCACCGGCGGCGACTCCCGCTACTGTCCGCTGATCCGCGAGTTGATCGCGTCGCTGCGGGCGCTGAAGCCGGCGGCGGACTGCCCCATCGGCGTGATCGACGCCGGCCTGACCACCGAGCAGACCGCGGAACTGGAAGCGCAGGGCGCCACGGTGGTGGCACCGCCCTGGCCGGTCAGCATCCCGGCGCACAGGCTGCGAAACCGCATCCACCTGAAGGCCAATCTCGCCAAGCTGCACCTGCCGAGCTACTTCCCCGGCTACGACACGGTGATCTGGATCGACGCCGACGCCTGGGTGCAGGATTGGGAGGCGGTGGAGATGCTGCGGCGGGGGGCGGCGCTGAACCGCTTCGCCATCGTCGCCCAGTTCGGCCGCTTCTCGGAGACCGAGCTGCGGCTGAACTGGCTGTTCGGCGGCTTCGCGCGGGTGCGCTCCATCCTGTACAAGAACTCCAGCCGCGCCGGGCTGACCACGGCGGAATGCCGGGCGCTGGCGACCCGCCCGACGCTGAATGCCGGCGCCTATGCCCTGAAGTCCGACGCGCCCCATTGGGAAGCCTTCCAGCGCTGGCAGAAGCGGGTGCTGCGCAAGGGCCGGCTGTTCACCTCCGACCAGCTGGCGATGGCCGGCGCCATCTACCTGGACGGGCTGCCGGTCGAGCTTCTGCCGGAATGGTGCAACTACATCGGCCCCTGGCGCTTCGATCCCGAACGGCGGGAACTGGTGGAATACTACCTGCCCAACCGCCGGCTGGGCATCGTCCACATGGCCGGCGAGGACGCCATGCGCGCCGACCCGTCGGTGCTGCGCCCGGTGCTGGACATGCAGGACCGTACCCACCAGCTGAGCCTGCGCTATCCGGCCTGGGCCGTGCCGGCGGTGGAGCGGGTGACGGAAGCGGTTTAGGACGGAGTCACCCGGCGGGAGTCCCGATTTCCGCCGCGGTCAGATAGCAGCCCGGATCCTCGGCCCAGGGATCGCCGGTCAGCTTTTCGGCGCGCACGCGGGTGTTGCCGTTGCAGATCGCCAGGAAGCGGCAGCCGGCGCAGCGTCCGCCAACCGGACGCGGGCGCTGCTTCAACCCGGCCAGGATGGGATCGGACCGGTCGTTCCAGATGTCGGCGAAGCGGCGAGCGCGGATGTTGCCCAGCGTGTGGTGCCCCCACATGGTGTCGGGATGGACGTCGCCCTGGGTGTCGATGTTGGCGATGCCGACCCCCGACGCGTTGCCGCCCCAGCGGACCAGCCGCCGCTCCAGCGCGGCGCGGCGGTCGGGAAAACGCTCCGCCGCCCACATCAGCAGGAAGGCGCCGTCGGCATCGTTGTTGCCGGTCACGATCTCCCGCGGGCGCCCGGCCCGTGCGTCGGCCAGCGCCGTTTCGAACAGCCGCCCCATGGCGACGCGCGTGGTCTCCTTCATCGCGTCCATGCGCCGGTGGGCGTTGCCCCGCCCGGCATAGTTCAGGTGCGACAGGTAGAACTTGTCGATCCGCTCCTCCGCCATCAGGGCGAGGAGCGCCGGCAGGTCGGCCGCGGTCTGCTCGGTCAGCGTCAGGCGCAGCCCGACCCGCAGACCGGCATCCCGGCACAGGCGGATGCCCTGCAGCGCCTCGTCGAAGGCGCCGGCACGGCGGCGGAAGCGGTCATGCGTCGGGGCCAGCCCGTCCAGGCTGACGCCGACATAGTCGTAGCCGGCGGCGGCGATGGCCGCGACCCGCGTCCGGTCGATCAGCGTCCCGTTGCTCGACAGCCCGACATAGAAGCCCAGCGCCTTGGCCCGCCGCGTGATGTCGAACAGGTCGGGTCGCATCAGCGGCTCGCCGCCCGACAGGATCAGCACCGACACGCCCGCCGCCTTGAGGTCGTCGAGGACGCGGAACGCCTCGGCGGTGGACAGCTCGCCGGGGAAGTCGTGGTCGGCCGAGAAGGAATAGCAGTGCAGGCAGGACAGATTGCAGCGCCGCACGAGGTTCCAGATCACCACCGGACCGCCCCCCGGCGGCGGCGGATTTTTCGTCGGCTGCGCCGAAGCAGGAGCGGTGAGCATGCGCATGAACTGGCTGAGACGGAACATCGGACGGGGCCTTGCGATGGCGATGGCGGGGCGAGGGGAGGAGGGGCGGTGGGAGGTCAGGCGCCCGGCGGCGGGGCGCAGAGCGCATGCAGGCGGGCGACATCCTCGACGCGCACGGTGCGGCCCTGGGTGTGCACGCCGAACTCGCGCAGGCGCCCCAGCACGCGGGACAGGGATTCCGGCTCCATGCCGAGGCGGCTGGCGATGACCAGCTTCTTCATGGGAAGGACGATCACCGTCTCGCCGCTCGCCTGCGGGGTCAGCGAGACGAGGAGTTCCGCCACCCGCTCCATCGGGCTGCGGCTGCGCAGCCGGCGCATCTCCCCGGCGAGCCGCCGTTCCCAGCGCAGCAGCGAGCCCAGCATGCGGCAGGCGACGGCCGGGTTGGCGCGCAGGCCGGCGAGGAAGCCGCGCGCGCCGACGCGCAGCAGCTCCGCCCTTTCCACCACCTCGGCGGCGATGGGGTAGACCCCGGCGAAGATGGCGGCCTCCGCGAAGCTGGACACCGGCTCGACGGTCTCGACGATGCTCTCGCGGCCGCCCTCGGTCAGCGCGAACAGCTTCACCCGGCCGCTCAGCACGATGAAGAAGGCGTCTGCCTGATCGCCGGCCTGGAACAGCAGGCTGTTGCGCGGGTGGGACTCCGCCGGGGCGTTCCCCAGAAGACGGCAGATGACGGCCGGCTCCAGGCTCTCGAACAGCGGCAGGCTGCGGATGGCCGGCAGGTCGATGCCGCGGCGGCACAGGCGGCCGCGGCATCGGACGGGCGGGCGGGCCGGTTCGACCCCGCGGGCGCCGCCGGGATCGGTGCAAAGGCGGGCGAGCACGCAAGACATGGTTCAGTCTTCCCACGAAGGATCGGTGCCGGACTCTGTGTCGGACTGCCAGAAGCGGCGCAGGACCTCCATGTCGTCGATGTCGACATCGTCCAGCCGGCCGGAATGCACGCCCTGCGCGCGCAGTTTCGCGAAGGCGCGCGACAGGCTTTCCGGCTTCATCCCCAGCCGTTCCGCCAGGAACTGCTTTTCGCAGGGCAGGACGATGTGCACCCGGCCGCGCTGCCCGCCCGCCAGCCGGACCAGATAGCCGGCGAGCCGCCGGGTGGTGGATTGCAGCTTCAGCTCGGTGATCTCATGGATCAGGCCGCGCAGCCGTGCCGCGGCCCCGGCCATCATCGCCTGCACCACCTCGAACCGGTCCTGGAGATGGGCGAAGAACGGCTCGGCCTGGATGGCGACGGCGGTCACCGGCAGCAGGGCATAGGCGCTCGTCGCGTGCCGGCCGCAATCGAGCACCGCCTCCTCGCCGACCAGATGGCCCGGCCCGACGATGTCGAGGACGTTCGAACAGGTGCCGTCCCCGGCCGTGGTCAGTCCGACGGTGCCGCTCAGCACGAGGTAGAAGGCGGTCGCCGGCTGGCCGCGCAGGAACAGGGCGCTGCCCTGGGCGAAGGTCCGTTCGGCGCTGTAGGTCAGAAGATGCGTGCGGTCGGCTTCCGACAGCTGCCCGAGCACGGGGCTGTCGGCGATGCTCCGCGCGAGCGCGCTGTCCATATCGGCACCTCGCTTGCCTGCCGGTATCGATGGCCGACGATAGGGGCTTCGTCGCCGCGGCGGCTTGACCGCCGTCAAGTCGTCCGGCCCCTCCATCGTGAAGGATCGGGCTGCGGGAAAAAGAGCCAGCTAACCAAAGTCAAGGATTGTGCACGGAAGCGGCGCCAAGACTGCCGGCACACCGAAGGCTCACACCGCAAAGCTTGAGAGGGGGAAACCACATGAAGCGCAAGGCGTTGTTGTTCACGGCCGCAGTCGGGTTGGTGCTGGCGATGCCGGGGGGCAGGCCGGCGGCCGCCGAGGAGGCCGCGCCGCCGATGACCAAGGAGGAGTTCGAGCAGGCCAAGGAAATCTATTTCCAGCGCTGCGCCGGCTGTCACGGCGTGCTGCGCAAGGGAGCCACCGGCAAGCCGCTGACCACCGACATCACGCGCGACCGTGGCCTGGACTCGCTGAAAGCCTTCATCACCTACGGCTCTCCCGCCGGCATGCCGAACTGGGGTACCTCGGGCGAGCTGACCGAGCAGCAGGTCGACCTGATGGCGCGCTACGTCATGCAGGAGCCGCCGCAGCCGCCCGAATGGGGCATGAAGGAGATGCGGGCGAGCTGGAAGGTGCATGTGCCGGTCGACCAGCGGCCGAAGAAGCAGATGAACACGCTGGACCTCGACAACCTCTTCGCGGTGACGCTGCGCGACACCGGCGAGGTGGCGCTGATCGACGGCAAGTCCAAGAAGATCGTCAAGGTGATCCCGACCGGCTATGCCGTGCACATCTCGCGCATGTCGGCGTCGGGACGCTATCTCTTCACCATCGGCCGCGACGGGCGCATCGACCTGACCGACCTGTGGGCAGCGGAGCCGACCAAGGTCGCCGAACTCAAGATCGGCCTGGAGGCGCGCTCGGTCGAGACCTCCAAGTTCAAGGGCTTCGAGGACAAATACGCCATCGCCGGCGCCTATTGGCCGCCGCAATACGTCATCATGGACGGCGACACGCTGGAGCCGAAAAACATCGTCTCCACCCGCGGCATGACGGTCGACACCCAGGAATACCATCCGGAACCGCGCGTCGCCTCGATCGTGGCGTCGCACTTCAATCCGGAATTCGTCGTCAACGTCAAGGAGACCGGCCAGATCCTGATGGTGAACTACCAGGACATCACCAACCTGAAGGTCACCACCATCCCGGCCGAACGCTTCCTGCACGACGGCGGGTTCGACAGCACCGGCCGCTATTTCCTGGTCGCCGCCAACGCCCGCAACAAGATCGCCGTGGTCGACACCAAGGAGGACAAGCTGGCCGCCCTGGTGGACACCCAGGGCGCCACGCCGCATCCCGGCCGCGGCGCCAACTTCGTGCACCCGAAATTCGGCCCGGTGTGGGCGACCAGCCATCTCGGCGACGAGAAGATCTCGCTGATCGGCACCGATCCGGAGAAGCACAAGGAGTTCGCCTGGAAGGTGGTCGGCACCATCGACGGCCAGGGCGGCGGCTCCCTCTTCATCAAGACCCACCCGAAATCCAACAATCTCTGGGTCGACACGCCGCTGAACCCGGACGAGGCGATCCACTCCTCGGTGGCGGTGTTCGACACCCGCGACCTCGGCAAGGGCTTCGAAGTGCTGCCGATCGTCGAATGGTCCGGCGTCAAGGGCGGCGCACACCGCGTCGTGCAGGGCGAATACGACAAGGACGGCGGCGAGGTCTGGTTCTCGGTCTGGAACGGCAAGGAGCAGGAATCGGCCATCGTCGTGGTCGACGACAAGACCCGCAAGCTCAAGCAGGTGATCAAGGACCCGCGCCTGATCACGCCGACCGGCAAGTTCAACGTCTACAACACCAAAATGGACATCTACTGACGCCATCGGCCGCGACGGGCGGCGGCATGCCGCCGCCCGCCTTTCCCATTCCATTCCTGACGATCGAGGGCGCCATGGCAGTCGGACGGGTTTATCTGGTGGGGGCCGGTCCCGGCGACCCGGATCTGCTGACGGTGAAGGCGCTGCGCCTGATCGAGGCCGCCGAGACCGTGGTCTACGACCGGCTGGTCGGCGAGCGGATCCTCGGACTGGTCCCGCGCCATGCCGAGCGCATCTTCGTCGGCAAGGCGCCGCGCCGCCACACCCTGTCGCAGGAGGAGATCAACGCCCTGCTGGTCCGGCTGGGGTTGGCCGGCCGCCGGGTCCTCCGCCTGAAGGGCGGCGATCCCTATGTCTTCGGGCGCGGCAGCGAGGAGGCGCTGGCCGTCGCCGCCCACGGCATTCCCTTCGAGATCGTCCCCGGCGTTACCGCCGCCTGCGGCTGCGGCGCCTATGCCGGCATCCCGCTGACCCATCGCGGGCTCGCCACCGGCGTCCGCTTCGTCACCGGCCATTGCCGCGAGGATGCCGAGCTGTCGCTGAACTGGGCGAGCCTCGCCGATCCGGACACCACGCTCGTCTTCTACATGGCGCTGCTGAACCTCGCCGAGATCCGCAGCCGGCTGGTGGCGGCCGGGCTGCCGGCGGACACCCCCGCCGCCGTGGTGTCGCGCGGTACCTCGGCCGACCAGATCGCCTGCCTGGGAACGCTGGGCGACCTGCCGGAACGGGTGGCGGCGCTGGCGCCGCCGGCGCCCTGCCTGACCATCATCGGCCGCGTCGTGTCGCTCGCCCCCCAGCTTGCCTGGGCTCCGGAGCCGGCGGCGGGATTTTCCCGGGCGGTGCGCCATGGCTGAGCGGGGAAGTGGGAAGAGAGTCGGCTCCCCTCTCCCCCCCGGGGAGAGGGTTAGGGTGAGGGGGGTACACTGCGGCCTTTCCCCGAGAATCCACACAATGCATCCCCCTCACCCCGACCCTCTCCCCGGGGGGGAGAGGGGGATGTCGGCGGGAGAGCGGGGCAAGGGACGGCGGACCCTTGCAGTTCTCCTGAGTCTTGGCTTCGCCACTGGTGCAGGCGCGGGCGAAATCCCCGCGTCCCGTCAGGCGGAGCTGACGAGCCTGGTCCGGCAGGATTGCGGGTCCTGCCACGGCATGACGCTGAAAGGCGGGCTCGGCCGGCCGCTGCTCCCGGACGATCTGGCCGGCAAGTCGGCGGAGGCGCTGGCCGCCGTGGTGCTGGACGGCATTCCCGGCACGCCGATGCCGCCCTGGCGCGGCCTGCTTTCCGATGACGAGGCGCTCTGGATCGTCAAGCGCCTGGCTGGAGGACTCGACCGATGACCCCATTCCGTCCGACCGTCCTCCGCTGGGCCGCCGTCGCCGCCTGGCTGGCGCTGTCCGGCCTTCCCGCCGCCGCCGAGACCGCGCTGCGGGGAACCGGCGATCTCGGCATCGTCATCGAGCGCGCCGTCGGCCGCGTCCTGCTGGTGGAGAACAGCGGCCGCCGGCGCCTCGCCGAGATCGCGGGGCTGGGCGATCTGTCGCATGCCGCCGCCGTCTTCTCGCGCGACGGGCGCTATGCCTACGTCTTCGGCCGCGACGGCGGGCTGAGCAAGCTCGACCTGCTGACCGCGACGGTCGTCAAGCGGGTGGAGCAGGCCGGCAACAGCATCGGCGGCGCCATCTCCCAGGACGGGCGGCTGGTCGCCGTGCAGAATTACGAGCCGGGCGGGGTGAAGGTGTTCGACGCCGCGACGCTGGATCTGGTGGCCGACATTCCGGCGACCTACGGCGACGGAAGCGCGCGGTCGAAGGTGGTCGGGCTGGCCGACGCCCCGGGCAACCGCTTCGTCTTCACGCTGTACGACGCCGGCGAGATCTGGGTCGCCGACCTGTCGGACCCGGCGCGGCCGGGCTTGCGCAAATACACCGGGATCGGGCGGCAGCCCTATGACGGGCTGGTGACGCCGGACGGCCGCCATTACATCGCCGGCCTGTTCGGCGAGGACGGGCTCGCCCTGCTCGACTTGTGGAACCCGGACGCCGGGGTGCGCCGCATCCTCGACGGCTACGGCCGCGGCGAGCAGCCGCTGCCGGTCTACAAGATGCCGCACCTGCGCGGCTGGGCCCAGGCCGGGGGCAAGCTCTACCTGCCGGCCGTCGGCCGCCACGAGGTGCTGGTGGTCGACGGCGCGAGCTGGACCGAGATCGCCCGCATCCCGGTGAAGGGGCAGCCGGTCTTCGTCATGGCGCGGCCGGACGGGCGGCAGGTCTGGGTCAACTTCGCGTTGCCCGACAACGGCTTCGTCCAGGTGATCGACGTGCCGGCCGCCGCCGTGGTCAGGACGCTGGAGCCGGGGCCGGGGGTGCTGCACCTGGAATTCACGCCGCGCGGCGAACAGGTCTGGGTGTCGGTACGCGACCAGGACCGCGTGCGCGTCTACGACACCGCCAGCTTCGCCGAGGTCGCCGCCCTGCCGGCGGACAAGCCGAGCGGCATCTTCTTCACCGCGCGCGCCAACCGTATCGGCTTTTGACGGGGGACCGGCATGGACAGCATCCGAGATTCGAGCGATCCGACCGACCGCCGCCTGCTCGACGAGTTCCAGCGCGGCTTCCCCCTGATTCCGCGCCCCTTTGCCGAACTGGCCGCCCGGCTCGGCAGCACGCCGGCCGACATCCTCGACCGGCTGCGCCGCCTGACGGCGGCCGGCGCCGTCGCCCGTGTCGGCGCCGCCTTCCGGCCGCACCGGGTGGGCGCCAGCACGCTCGCCGCCATGGCGGTGCCGCCCGGCGACATGGTCCGCATCGCGGCGCTGGTCGGAGGGTTCGAGGAGGTGAACCACAATTACGAACGCGAGCACCGGCTGAACCTGTGGTTCGTCGTCACCGCCGCCGATGGCGCGCGCGTGCGCGCCGTGCTGGCGGAGATCGAGGCCGCGACCGGCCTGCCGGTGCTCGACCTGCCGCTGGAGCGCGGCTATCACCTGGATCTGGGATTCCCGCTATGGACGTGAACGGGGCATCGGTGGCGGAGCGGGTCCGGCCCGCGGGCCCGCCCGGGGACAATGACCGGCTGCTGCGCCGGCTGCGCGACGGGCTGCCCCTGGTGGCCCGGCCGTTCCTGGCGATCGGACAGGCCATCGGCCAATCGGAAGCCGGCGTGATCGCCGCCATCCGCGATCTGGTCGAGACCGGTGCCGCCTCGCGCTTCGGCATCATCGTCGATCACGCCGCACTCGGCTTCACCGCCAACGCCATGGTGGTGTGGGACGTGCCGGACGAGCGGGTGGATGCGGTCGGGGCGGCGCTCGGCGGGCGGCGCGGGGTGTCGTTGTGCTACCGCCGCCCGCGCCGCCCGCCGGTCTGGCCCTACAACCTCTTCACCATGATCCATGGCCGCAACCGCGACGAGGTGCGGGCGCTGGTGGAGGAGCTGGCGGACGGCTGCGGCTTGGCCGGCCTGCCGCGCGAGCTGCTGTTCACCGTCCGCCGCTTTAAGCAGACGGCCCCCTGCTATGGCCGGGACGGGAGGGAGTGATGGAACTGGACGCCATCGACCGGGCATTGATCAACCGTTTGCAGGACGGCCTGCCGCTGACCTCCCGCCCCTTCGCCGCGGTGGCGGCGGAGCCTGCGATGGCGGAATTCGGGCTGGACGAGGACATGGTGATCGGCCGTGTCGCCGCGCTGCGCGAGGCCGGGGTGCTGAGCCGCTTCGGGCCGCTCTACAACGCCGAACGCATGGGCGGCGGCCTGTCGCTCGCCGCCATGGCGGTGCCGGCGGAGCGGCTCGACGCGGTGGCGGCGCTGGTGAACGCCTTCCCGGAGGTCGCCCACAACTACGCCCGCGACCATGCGCTCAGCCTGTGGTTCGTGCTCGCCACCGAGACGCCGGAGCGGGTGGCCGAGGTGGCCGCCGCCATCGAGGCGCGGACCGGCCTCGCCGTCCGGCTCTTCCCCAAGCTCGCCGAATACGCGCTGGACCTGAGGTTCGAGGCATGACCGATCCCGCACCCGATACCGTCGCGGCCGATCCGGTCACGCTCGATGCCGTCGACCGCCGGCTGGTGGTGGAGACGCAGGCCGGCCTGCCGCTGGTGCCGCGGCCCTACGCCGCGCTGGCCGCCCGGCTCGGCATCGCCGAGGAGGAGGTGATCGCCCGCTTCGGGCGGATGCTGCGGGCCGGGATCGTCCGCCGCATCGCCGCCGTGCCGAACCATTACCGGCTGGGTTATGCCGCCAACGGGATGAGCGTCTGGGAGGTGCCCGAGACGGTCATCGACGAGGCCGGGCGCCTGCTGGCCGCGCTGCCCTTCGTCACGCATTGCTATCGCCGCCCGGCCCATCCGCCGGACTGGCCCTACACGCTGTTCGCCATGGTCCATGCCAGGGACCGCGCCGAGGTCGAGGCCCGCATCGGCGCGATGGCCGGCCTGCTCGACGGGCGCAGCCGCAGCCATGCGGTGCTCTACAGCACCCGAATCCTCAAGAAGACCGGCCTGCGCCTGTCGGCGTGAACGGTTCCCGCCTCACTCTCCCTTCGCCGGACATTTCCCATGCACGCCCGCATCATCCTTGCCATGGCGGCGCTTATCGCCCTGCTGCCGGGAACGGCTCCGGCGCAGGAGGGCCCCGCCGCCCGCTACGCCGAGCATTGCGCCGCCTGCCATGGCGGCGACCGGCTGGGCGCCATCGGCCCGGCGCTGCTGCCCGACAATCTCGGGCGGATGAAGCCGGCCGACGCCGTCGCGCTGATCGCCGGGGGCCGGCCCGCCACCCAGATGCCGGGATTCGCCGACCGGCTGAGCGGGGCGGAGATTGCCGATCTCGCCGCCTATGTCCTGGCCCCTCCCGCCCAGGAACCGGCATGGACCGACGCCGACATGGCGGCCAGCCACATCATCCACACGGCCCCCGCGGCGCTGGCGGCCCGGCCCGTGCACAAGGCCGATCCGCTGAACCTGTTCACCGTGGTCGAGGCCGGCGACCACCATGTCACCATCCTCGACGGCGACAGCTTCGAGCCGCTGGCCCGCTTCCCCAGCCGCTTCGCCCTGCATGGCGGGGTCAAGTATTCGCCGGACGGCCGCTTCGCCTATTTCGCCTCGCGCGACGGCTGGGTGTCGGTCTACGACCTCTATGGGCTGGTGCCGGTGGCGGAGATTCGGGCCGGCATCAACACCCGCAACATCGCGGTGTCGGCCGACGGCCGCTTCGTCGCCGTCGGCAACACGCTGCCGCGCACGCTGGTGCTGCTCGACGCCCGCGATCTCACGCCGCTGAAGACCATCCCGGTCGTCACACCGAAGGGCAGCGCGCGGGTCAGCGCCGTCTATGCCGCCCCGCCGCGCAAGAGCTTCATCCTGGCGCTGAAGGATGTGCCGGAGATCTGGGAGATCGCCACCGACGACAAGGCCGGCCCGGCCTATGGCGGCTTCGTCCACAGTTACGAAAAGGGCATGGTCGAGGCGGTGGGAGCACAGCAAGGCCTGTTCGCGGTGCGGCGGATCGAGCTGGACGAGCCGCTCGACGATTTCTTCTTCGACCCGTCCTATGCCAACGTGATCGGCGCGTCGCGCGACGGCGGCAAGGGGCAGGTGGTCAACCTGACGGTGGGCCGCAAGATCGCCGAAATCGACCTGCCCGGCATGCCGCATCTGGGCTCCGGCATCAGCTGGATACTGGACGGACGGCGGGTGATGGCGACGCCGCATCTGAAGGGGGCGGCGGTCAGCGTCATCGACATGAAGGACTGGACGACGGTCAAGCGCATCGACACGCTCGGCCCCGGCTTCTTCATGCGCAGCCACGAGGCGACGCCCTATGCCTGGACCGACGCCTCGCTCAGCCCGCGCCGCGACACCATCGAGATCATCGACAAGCGGACGCTGGAGATCGTCCGGACGCTGGTCCCGTCGCCCGGCAAGACCGCGTCGCATGTGGAGTTCACCCGCGACGGCCGCCATGCGCTGGTCAGCATCTGGGAGGACGACGGCGCCCTGGTCGTCTACGACACCGCCAGCTTCGAAGAGGTCAAGCGCCTGCCCATGCGCAAGCCGGTGGGGAAATACAACGTCTTCAACAAGACCCGCTATTCCGAAGGCACCAGCCACTGAGCGGGCCGGTCGCACTCTGTCGCTCCCTCCCAATCCTCATAGCCCCTTCGCCGCAGTCTGCCTTCGCCTCAGCCGAAGGCAGACTGCGGCAAAGCCGCATTGTGGCGATCCGCTGCGTCGATCAAGCTGGTCCCGGACGATGAGGTCGACGGAAGGGGAGGACGGAGCATGGCCCTGCTGGATCGCGACGACAGGGGTCGCGACGGCGCGAGCGCCGGTGACAAGAACGGCTTCCTGGCGGGAGTCGACCGCCGGCTGCTGGTGGTGGCGCTGGCGCTGGGGCTGCTGACTTCGCTGGCGGTGGTGGACCAATACCGGCCGACGCCCGGGGCGGCGGCGCCGGTGGAGTGGCGACTGCCGTCGATGGAGCTGCCGCGGACGGTGCCGATGGCGACGGCGCCCAACCCGCGCCAGGATGGCCCGCGCCACGATGAATTGCTCGGGGCGGACTGAGCGGGTCAGCCGGCCGGCGGGGTCTCGCTCCCCGCGCCGAGCGGGCGTTCCATCAGCACGCCGTCCAGCCAGCGGCCGAACTTGAAGCCGACCGCCGGCAGGATGCCGACGGGACGGAAGCCGCAGGCGCCGTGCAGGCCGATCGAGCCGTGGTTGGCGCTGTCGCCGATCGCCGCGATCATCCGGCGGTATCCGGCCGCCTCGCACATCTCGATCAGCGGGAGCATCAGCGCCCGGCCGATGCCGCGCCGGCCCATCCCGTCGGCGACATAGACGGAGTTCTCCAGCGTGAAGCGGTAGGCGCTGCGCGGCCGGTAGAGCCCGGCATAGGCATAGCCGGCCAGCCGCCCCTCGCACTCCGCCACCAGATAGGGCAGGCCGCGGGCCAGCAGGTCGGCGCGGCGGCGGGCGATTTCCCCCTCGTCCGGCGGGACTTCCTCGAACGACGCGGTGCCGTGCAGGACATGATGGGCATAGAGGGCGGTGATCGCGGGAATGTCGGCGTCGGCGGACGCCCGCACGGTGATGGCGGGCCCGGTGGTGGAGGGCATGGGAGTCAGCTCCGGTTTGGACGGTCGGCGGGAAGAAGGAGGGCGCAGACGGTCGCCAACCCGCCGCCGACGCCGAGAAGCGCGAAGCCCCATCCCCATCCGGAGCCGCCGCTGCCGCCGGCATGGTCCAGCATCAGCCCGACCGCCAACGGTGCGGCGCCGCCGGCGCCGAAGCCGAGGATGGAGCGCACGGCGAGCGCCGCCCCCAGGCTGCCCGGCTCGACCGATTCGGTCATCGCCGTGGACAGCACGGGCGAATCGCCCAGCGCGGAAAATCCGTAGAGCGCCGCCACCGCCAGGACCAGGGCCAGCGGCATCCCGTCCATCCAGCCGATGGAGAAGGAGCACGCCGCACCCAGCAGCCCCATCGCCACCAGCACCGCCCGCCGGCCCAGCCGGTCCGAGGCGCGCCCCATCAGCAGCGACGACAGAAAGCCCGAGATATGGATGGCCCCGGCGATCCACAGGCCGCGCAGGCCGGCGCCGTCCGAACCGGCCCCTCCGGTTCCGGCCCCTCCGGTTCCGGCAAGGCTGGCGGTCAGGAAGGCCGGCAGCCAGGCCCACATGCCCAGCAATTCCCAGCAATGGGTGGTGTAGCCGGCGGTCAGCAGGAAGGACCGGCGGTCGGCCAGGAAGCGGAAGGCGCCGCGCAGCCGGCGCGCCGGCCCGGCCGCCACCAAATTGGCCCGGCCGCGCAGGCCCGGCGTGGCGAGCAGCGCCGCCAGCAGTGGTCCCAGCCCGCAGGCGATGAAGGCGGCCTCGTAGCCGAACCGCTCCGCCAGCCCGGCGGCGAGCGCGATAGAGCCGAAATAGCCGAGCGATCCCGCCGCCAGCAGCCAGCCCACCGCCGCGCCGCGCCGCGCCGCCGGCACGCCCTGCGCCACCAGCATGATGGAGGGGGCGTAGGTGCCGCCCTGGGTCAACCCCATCAGGGCGAACAGCAGCAAGCCGCTTTCCGCCGACCGGGCGAAGACGGCGAAGGCGATCCCGGTCAGGGCCGTCGCCCAGCTCGCCCACAGGAAGACGCGCTTGGCGCCCAGGCTGTCGGCGAACCACGAGGATCCCACCAGCGACAGGGCGTAGCCGACGTTGAAGGCGGTCTGGATCGATCCGGCCTCGCCCGCCGACATGCCCCAGGCCTGCATCGCCGGTCCCAGTGCGCCGGCATAGACCATGAAGGACAGCGAGGCGGCGAAGCGGCTGGCACACAGCAGCACGAGCCAGATCGGCCGGGGGGCGGGGAAGGGGGCAGGGACGGAGAGGGCGTCGGTCGTCATGGCCTCACCGTCGCGGACCGCCGAGGAAAAGGCAAATTTATTGATTTGATCGAAATCATAAGGAAGACTGTGGGTATGCGCGGCCTCAACCTCGACCAGCTCATCACCTTCGCCACCGTCGTCGAGCATGGCGGCTTCACCGAGGCCGCCGGCCGGCTCGGCCTGACCCAGCCGGCGGTCAGCATGCAGATCCGCAACCTCGAGGAGAGGTTCGGCGTGCGGCTGGTGGAGCGGGTGGGCAAGCGTGCGCTGCCGACCGCGGCAGGCCGCGACCTGCTGCCCTTCATCCGCCGCCTGCGCGACGAGGTCGATGCCGCCGCCGCCGCCATGGGCCGCCACCGTGCCGGGCAGGTCGGGCGCGTGCGCATCGGCACCGGCGCCACCGCCTGCATCTACCGGCTGCCGCCGATCCTCACGGCATTGCGCACCGCCCATCCGGGGCTGGAGATCATCGTCGTCACCGGCAACACGCCCGACATCCTGGATGCGGTGGAGGGTGGGTCGCTGGATCTGGCGCTGGTCACGCTGCCCGCCCGCCGTCCCGACCTGTCCATCGAGCCGGTCTGCAGCGAGGAACTCGTCTGCGTCGGCCCGCTGTCCGGGCAAGCGGAACCGCAGGACGGTGTGGCTCCGGCGGCGCTGGCGGAGGCGACGCTGATCCTCTACGAGCGCGGCGGCACCATGCGCGCGGTGATCGACGGCTGGTTCATGGCCGGCGGCATACAGCCGCGCCCGGCGATGGAACTGGGCAATGTGGAGGCGATCAAGAATCTCGTCGCCGCCGGACTCGGCCGGTCGATCCTGCCGTCGGTCACCGTCCGCGGTCCGCAGGATTGCGACCGGTTCGCAGTCCAGCCTCTGGCGCCACCATTGATTCGCACCCTTGGGTTGGTATTGCGGCGTGACAAAATGCTTGATGCAGGCGTGCGCGCGATGGTGAAGGCAATCACCGATATGCGGTAGCATCATTGATGAAATTGAACATCTTCACAATCGTCCGGGATATTGCTTTTGGAAGGTTTACAGAGGCTTTGGTCATTGCGCACTCTTGCTTTCTGAGACTTTCGTTTTTCTTGGGCGCCTATGACCAAGCAGCAGCCTGTCCCCGGCCGGCCTACCGATAACCGAATGGGGGAGGGGCGGGAGCGGCATGGCCAACCCGATGCCAAATCCGATACCCAGCCGGAAATCCGACAGAACACCACCCTGTTGGCGCGGTTGACGGAGCTGGAGCAGGAAAACGCCCGGCTGCAGGCGGCGCTGTCCACCGCCTGCAGCGGGTGCGACGACCTGCTGACGGTCACCGCGCTGAACGAGGATCTCCGCACTGCCTTCACGGCCCTGGAGCGCAGCCGCGCCGCCCACGCCGACAGCGAGAGGCGGCTGCGCGCGATCCTCGACAGCGCCGTCGGCCATGCCATCCTGACCCTGGCGCCGGACGGCCGGGTGACCAGCTGGAATCCCGGTGCGGCCCGCATCCTGGGCTGGAGCGAGGAGGAGGCGCAGGGGCAGCCGGTCGAAATCCTCTTCCCGCCGGAAGACGCCGCCGCCGGCGTTCCCGCCGCGCTTCGGGTGCGCGCGCTGGCCGAGGGGCGCATCCAGGAGGAGCGCGGCTTCCGCCGTCGCGACGGGTCCGCCGTCTGGGGGGCGCTGACCATCCTGCCGCTGCAGGGCGACGAGGACGGCTTCCTGTGGATCCTGCACGACCGCTCCGACGAGCGGCGGATGGAGGAGGCCATCGCCGACGTGCGCCGGCGCGCGACCGACATCCTGGACAGCATCGACGAGGCGCTGGTGGCGCTGGACAGCGATTACCGCGTGATCTACCAGAACCGCCGCGCCGAACAGCTCGACCGCCAGTCGCTGTCGGCGGTGCGCGGCCGCCGCCTGTGGGAGGTATGGCCGCAACTCGCCGGGTCGGACCTGGAGGCGCTGTGCCGCCGGACGATGACGGAGCGGCAGCCGACCGCCATCGAAAAGCGTTTCGACGGCGAAGGCACCACCCTGTGGCTGGAGATCCGGTTCCTGCCGACGCCGGAAGGGGTGGGCTGCTTCTTCCGCGACATCACCACGCGCAAGCGGGCGGAGGAGGAGGCCCGCGCCTCGCACGAGCGGGCGGTGAAGATCCTGGAAAGCATCAGCGACGCCTTCTATGCCGTCGACCACGACTGGCGCTTCAGCTACATCAACCGCAAGGCCGAACAGGTCTGGGGCCGGTCGCGCGACACCCTGCTGGGCCGCCGGCTCTGGGAGGCCTTCCCCAAGATACTGGGCAGCGAGGCCTTGGAGGCGCAGAAGCAGGCGGTCCGCGAGGGCCGGGAAATAACCGTCGAGGTGCTGTCTCCCACCATGGGCAATTGGGTGGAGGCCAGCATCTATCCCAGCACCGATGGTCTTTCGGTCTATT
The DNA here is from genome assembly GCF_016595245.1 of Azospirillum endophyticum. Taxonomy (GTDB): domain Bacteria; phylum Pseudomonadota; class Alphaproteobacteria; order Azospirillales; family Azospirillaceae; genus Azospirillum; species Azospirillum endophyticum. The sequence continues at coordinate 27,209 of NZ_JAENHM010000063.1, read as the reverse complement.
TCCGCGACATCACCGCCCGCCGTCAGGCGCAGCAGGCGCTGTTGCAGGCCAAGGAGACGGCGGAGGCGGCCGACCTCGCCAAGGGCAAGTTCCTGGCCGCCGCCAGCCACGACCTACGCCAGCCCCTGCAGGCGCTGCTGCTGTTCGTCGACGTGCTGAAGCCGCATGTCCAGGGCAGCCAGGGCGCCAACGCCCTGATGCATCTCGGCCGCGGGCTCGACGCGCTGAAGGAGCTGCTGGACAGCCTGCTGGACATGTCGCGCCTCGATGCCGGCGTGGTCCAGCCGAACATCGAGACCGTGTCGATGGCACCGCTGTTCGACCACATCGCGGCCTCCTACCGGCCGGTGGCGGCGGCCAAGGGGCTGGAACTGCACATGTCCTCCTGCAACGCCGCCGCCCGCACCGACCGCACGCTGCTGACCCGCATGGTGCGCAATCTGGTGGAGAACGCCCTGCGCTATACGGAGAGCGGGCGGATCGACATCGAATGCCGGCGGGGCGGCGGGCGCCTGCTGATCGAGGTGCGCGACACCGGCATCGGCATCCCGCCCGACCATCTGGAACGCATCTGGGAGGAGTTCCACCAGGTCGGCAACCCGGAGCGCGACCGCAACCGGGGCCTGGGGCTGGGGCTCGCCATCGTGCGGCGGCTGTCGCAGCTGCTGAACCACCCGGTGGACGTCCAGTCGAAGCCAGGGCAGGGGACCAGCTTCGTCATCACCCTGCCGCTCTGCCGGAACGTGGAGGTCCCGGCGACCCCGGCGGAGGCGGCGACCGCCGGCCGTGGCCGCTTCGCCGTGGTGGTGGACGACGATGCCATCGTGCTGCTGGGGCTGGAGACGATCTTCCGCGAATGGGGTTATCAGGTGCTGGTCGCCGGGTCCGCCCAGAAGGCGGTGGAAGGGTTGAGCCGCACCGGCCGGCGTCCCGACCTGATCGTCGCCGATTACCGGCTGCGCGAAGGGCAGTACGGGACGGACGCGGTCGCCCGCATCCGCGCGCTGTACGACGATCCCGGCAGCGCTCCGATCCCCGGCCTGATCCTGACCGGCGAGACCGGTCCCGACTGCGAGCGCGACGCCGTGGCCCATGGGCTGGGCATCATCCACAAGCCGGTGACCCCGCGCCAGCTCGGCCACGCGCTGGGCGAGTTGCTGGGGGCGCCGTGATTCCGTGAGCCGCACGCCACGGTCGGCCTCATATCGGCCCCATCGTCGTCCATGACCATCCAAGCCGCACCGTTCGCAGGCATGGCCGTCCTATCATACGCGGTCAGAAAAATTCTGACCGCTGCGTTCATACGCCACGCAGGCTTCGCGCCTAGCGGCGCGCGCCCGCAGTCGCGGACGATACCGGGTTCGAAAAGTCAGAACTTTCCGAATCCGGCATCACGGGGGTCTTCAGCGTCTGTCCCAGGCCGGCTTTTTCAGGCCGGCTTTTTCAGGAAAGCGGTCAGCTCCTTTTCGGCCGCCGACACATGGTCGATCACGATGGCGCAGGCTGCGTCGGCATCGCCGGCCCGGCAGGCGGCGAGCAGCGCGTAGTGGTCGTCCTGCGAGCGTGACTGGTAGCCGAGCGCCACGAACTGGAAGCGCAGATAGCGGTCGGCGGCGGCCAGATGCTGTTCCACCAGCGCCAGCAGGCGCGGCCGGCCTGCGCGGGCATAGAGCGTCATGTGGAAGCGGCGGTTCAGCTCCCCCATCCGGCCCGGATCGGGCTCTCCGTCCATCTCCGCCAGAAGATCGGCCGCCAGCGCCAAGTCTTCCGCCGTCAGCCCCGGCAGCGACAGGCGCAATGCCGCCGGCTCCAGGGCGGTGCGGATCGTGCCGATGTCGGCCGAATCCTCCGCGGAGATCGCCGCGACCACCGCCCCGCGATGGGGATGGAATTCCACCAGGGCACGCGCCTCCAGCTGGCGCAAGGCCTCGCGCACCGGCATGCGGCTGACGCCGAAGGCGGCGGCCAGTTCCTCCTGACGCAACGGGGCGCCGGCTGGCAGCACGCCGCCCAGGATCGCCTCGCGCATCGCCGCCTCGACGAATTCGGTCGCGGTGCGGAAGCGCGGCCGGTTGCGGGCGATCACCGCCGTCAGGTCGGGGGAAGGGGCATCCGGTACGTGGGGCATGGATCGACCGAAGTGGGAGGGGAGGAGCGGACAAGAAACCGCTTGCGCGGATATTGGATCCAATCTAACGATTTTCCGGTCCCCTGTCACGCATCGGAAAGGACCGGACATGTCCGGCTCATCCCCCACCCCGTCTCCTCCCGGGTCGCCGGTCCGCACCGTCGTCCCGTCGCATCCCTTCCGATCGCGCCTGTCGGTGCCGGCGCTCGCCACCGGGCTGCTGGTGGCGCTGGTCGGCTATGCCGGTTCGGTCGCGGTCGTGGTGCAGGGGCTTTCGGCGGTCGGAGCGGACACCGTGCAGATCGCCTCCGGTCTCGTCGCGGTCGGTCTGTCCATGGGGATGTCGGCGATCTGGCTGGCGTGGCGGCAGCGCCGGCCGATCAGCATCGCCTGGACCACGCCGGGCATGGCGCTGCTGGCGGCGACCGGTCCGGTGGCCGGCGGTTTTCCCGCGGTGGTCGGGGCCTTCCTGACGGTGGCGGTGCTGATCATGGCGGCGGGGATGTGGTCGCCGCTCGGCCGCTGGATCGCGGCGATCCCGAAGCCCCTGGCCAACGCCATGCTGGCCGGCCTGCTGCTGAAGCTGTGCCTTGCGCCCTTCCTGGCGATCGCACAGGCGCCCGGGCTGGGATTGCTGGTTCTGGCGACCTGGGCGGTGGTGGGACGCGCCGCCCGGCTCTATGCCGTACCGGCGGCGGTGGCCGTGGCACTGGCGGCGCTGGCGCTGGATCCGCCGCCGCTGGGAGCGTTTCCGTCCGATCCGTGGCCGTCGCTGTTACCGGTGATGCCGGTCTTCACCTGGGAGGCACTGGTCGGGCTGACCCTGCCGCTGTTCGTCGTCACCATGGCGTCGCAGAACATTCCCGGCCTGGCGGTGCTGGCGACCTTCGGCTATACGCCGCGGCTGCCGCCGGTCTTCCTGGCGACCGGCCTCGCCTCGGCCCTCGGCGCCCCGTTCGGAGGGCCGACGGTCAATCTGGCGGCGATCACCGCGGCCATGTGCGCCGGACCCGACGCCGATCCGCTGCCGGAGCGGCGCTGGCAGGCCGCCGCCGCCGGCGGCGCCGGCCATATCCTGCTGACCGCGCTGGCGGCGATCACCGCGGCGCTGGTCTCCCGGTCCCCGCCGATCCTGATCGAGGCCGTGGCGGGGCTGGCGCTGATCGGCGCCTTCGGCGGCTCGCTGCTGGCCGCCGTCCAGGTCGAGGAGGAGCGTCTTCCGGCCCTGGTCACGCTGCTGGTGACCGCGTCGGGACTGTCCCTCCTCGGGATCGGCTCGGCCTTCTGGGGCCTGCTGTTCGGCGGGGCGATGCATCTGCTGCACCGCCGGCGCCCCGCCGGAGCGTGAAGGCCGACTCCGTCCGGATCAACCCTGCTCGATCAGGTCGGCGCAGGCCTCCACCGCCGCGGCGGCGTAGGGGCGGATGCGCGGCGGGATCTGCGACGGGTTGATGCCCGGCCCGAGGATGCCGACGCCGACCGGCTTCATGAACTGGAGCTGCAGGTCGATCAGGCTGCCGATGACGGCATGGCCCATGACGTTGCCATGCTCGGTCTCGCCGCGTTCGATGATGCCGAGCGCCACCGCGCCGGCGACATCGTCGCGCATCAGCAGGCGCTTGATCGCCAGTGGCTTTTCCATCGAACCGGGGACCCAGACCTCCGCCACGATGCCGAGGCCGCGGCGGGCGGCGACGGTGCGCGCCTCGTCCAGCATCTCCTCCACCTCTTTGCGGTGGAACCGTCCGAGCACGATGCCGATGTTGCTCACCCTCTGCTTCTCCCGTATCTGGCGGTGTGACGTCCGCCCAAACTGTCGTGTCGCCGCGCAAAGCGCAAGGGGCGTCACGCAAGGTGTGAAGCGGGTCGGCTGCATGGAGCTTTCTTGCCGACTTTATAAAGTTGCGCACGTAATACGCGCCATATTGCGGTCATATCCAAGATATCGCGGAAGCAAGATAAGGGAAACCCTGATGGATAGGCTCAAGCTTGTCCTGTGATCTGTCAACAAGTGCGACAGGGCGTCGCAGAGTGCTACAATTCAGAACAAATTGGTCGCCGCCGCTTTTCTTGTGACCATGTAATGATCGGGTTGCGGAGATCGCGTCTGGTCCGACCGACGGACCCGTCGCCGCCGCACGAGAACGACTCCGCAAAAGAACGATCAAGCTGATCCGGAACGGCAATCATGTTGAAAGGTGCGATCGAATACGCGCCGTCGACCTTCGAGGAGCGCGGGGCCGCGGTGGCCTTCACGACACCGCTGCTGTCGCAGACCCGCGTGCGCCGCGGCGACCGCTCGAAGCTCGAGGTGCTGATCCCCAGCCTGTCCCAGGGGCTGGGCATTTATGTCGTCGCCTGGAGGGCGGTGCCGGACATGGTGTCGATGACCATGCACGACCGCTACCTTCATGACCTGATCGTAAAGGAGGATGCCTGCTCTCCGTACGAGATCCGCCGGGCGACGCTGAAGGCGGCACGGCGCGGGCTTGCCGGGCCGCAGGCGGCGCAGGCCGCCCGCCGCGTGCTGGAGGAGGACGACGAGCAGGGCACCCTCACCCATTACCTGCTGATCCTGGCGATCCTGAAGGCGGTCGGGCTGGAATCGCCGGAGATGCTGAAGGCCGGCATCGACACTGACGAGGGGCAGCGGCTGACCCGGCAGCTGATGACCCGCGCGGCGGAAAGCCTGAGGATGGACGCCACGCTGCTCTACGCCCGGCTGGCCGACGTCGCCGCGGTCGCTGCCCCGGTCGGGCTGGCGCGTTCGCCCAGGACCGGCCGGCTGGCGCGCGGGCTGAACGACCTCAAGAGCTTCAGGGACAGCATGACCGCCTGGGCGCAGGACGTGCCGAGCGACGCGGGACCGGTCGCGGAATTCTGCGCGGCGGTGGCGCAGCACAGCATCGACATCGGCGACACGGTGCTGGGCGATTTCCACCGCCGGATCGAGGCGATCGGTCCGCTGCTGCGCGACTGGGACGATGCGTTCATCCGCGTGCGTGGCCAGGCGGCCCGCATGGCGTGGCTGCTCGACGGCTGGAGCCACATCACCGGTGCGTGGGAGGTGGCGCAGGGGGAGGACCGGCAGCAACAGGCCGCGACCGTCAACGACCTGTTCCGCATCCTGCCGCTGCTGCCGCGGCGGGAGGCCGGTCGGGACTTCGTCGAGGACGCCAAGCAGGTCAAGGTGGTCCACCGCCGGTCCGTCCGCATGCTGGAGGACTGGCGCATGGGCCGGATGGACATCGACGCCATCCGCCGGATCGAGTCGGTGAAGGCGTTTGCGCCATGACGGGGAAGGCGGACGACGCGGGTCGCGAGCCAGCCCCGGCCGACCATCTGCCGGGGCTGGAAAGCCGGCTGTTCGACATTCCCGAGACCAAGTTCATCGAGGTGGTCCGCCTGCTGGAACGGGTGCGCGACCACCCCGACGTGCGCCAGACCTTCGCCGCCATCCGCCCGCGCCTGATCCAGGTGCGCCCCGGCCGGCGGCCGACGTTGAAGCGCGTGCTGTGCATGCCGTTCGAGGATGTGCTGGAAAGCGTCGGTGGCGTCGACGTGCCGCCGGGCCGTATCGAGCGGCGGGTGATCGACCCGGCATGGCGGCTGGTGACGGAGTGCGGCGACGAGGCGCTGATCGACCAACTCGACCGCCAGGTGCAGGAGATGGCGCCCGGCAACCTCAACGCGTTGCGCAATGTCGGGCGCAGGTTGTGGCCGATGGCGGCGAAAGCGATCCGTCAGGCGACGCAGGAGATGGTCCAGGGAGCGGTCGTGCTGCTGCAAGGTGACGAGGAACTGCGGCGGCAGGTGCTCGACGTCGCCGCCTTCCTGGAGATCGGCCTGACGGTCGAAGCGCTGAAGGACGCGCTGACGCCGAAGCCGCTGCCGGCGCTGGACGACCACCATGTCGCCGCCATCGAGCAGGCGGTCCAGGCGGTGGCGCGGCAATCCACCGGCGCGGTCCATCACCTGCTTCTGGCCGCCGCCTCGCGGCTGGCGACGCCGGCGGATCTGCTCGCGGTACTGAACGACATGGATTTCGGCAAGGCCCGGCGCGAGCAGCCGGCGATCTTCGCCCGGCTCGGCGGGCTGATGGTGACGAACCTGGAGGAGCGGACCGCCCGTCTGGACGGTCCAGGGGATGGCCAGGGGGGCGGCCAGGGGGGCGGCCAGGGAGGCGGGAAGAGCAGGGCCGCCGCCGCGATCGCTCCGGAGGACGCCGTTGCCATCGCCGAGCGGCTGGTCGCCAGCGTCAACACCACCTCCGCCGTCATGGATTTCGTGGCGGAACCGCTTTATCGCAAACGGCTGGAGTCGGTGACGGCGGCGGTGCGGGCCATGCTGGCCGGCGCCGTCCTGGACAGCGCGCCCGACGGCATCCTGACCGCCGTCCCGGCTCCGGCGGTGAGCGGCCGCCCGGTGCCGGTGAACGAGAACGCCCAGCTCGCGGCCGAGGACCACGCCCGCGCGCTGCGGCGTTGCGAGGGCCTAGCCGACGTGCTGGACCTGCAAAAGCCGTTGCGGGATGCGATGGCGTCGATGGAAAGGGGACTGACGGCGCGTGCCGACGCCCTGCTGGCGCAGTATTCCAAGACAACCGGCATCCCCGGCGATGCGGAGACGGCGGAGATCAATCTGTTCTATGCGTTGCGCCTGCTGGAGCTGATCGCCGGGCCGGCCAAGGCCGACCGGCTCCGCACCGCCATCATGGCCGCGACGGGAGAGTTCGCCGAGGACGGAGAGTAGGGGCTCAGGAGGTCGCCGGCAGCGCGTCCCTGGCTTGGCCCTCGTTGGCGTAGCGGCGGGCCAGCACGGCGCCGACCATCAGCTGGATCTGGTGGAACACCATCACCGGCAGCAGCACCAGCCCGGCGGTGGCGGGGGCGAAGAGGACGCCGGCCATCGGCACGCCGCTGACCAGCGATTTCTTCGACCCGCAGAAGACGATCACCGCCTCGTCGGCGCGGGAAAAGCCCAGGCGGCGGCTCAGCAGCGTGGTGCCGACCAGGAAGACCGCCAGGATGGCGCAGTCGATCAGCACCACCATGCCCAGCGCCGCCGGCGGCACCTGATGCCACAGCCCATTCACCACCGCCTCGCTGAAGGCGATGTAGACGACCAGCAGGATCGATCCGCGATCGGTGAATTTCAGCATCGTCTTGTGCCGTGCCGCCCAGGCGCCGATCCAGCGCCGCAGGAGCTGGCCGGCGATGAAGGGCAGCAGAAGCTGCGCCGCGATGGTCTGCAGCGTGTCCAGCGACAGTGCCGAGCCCTGCACCTTCAGGAACAGCGCCACCAGCAGTGGCGTCATCAGGATGCCGGAGATGTTGGACAGGGTGGAACTGCACACCGCCGCCGCCACGTTGCCCCGCGCCATCGAGGTGAAGGCGATGGAGGACTGGACGGTGGAGGGCAGCAGGCAGAGGAACTGCACCCCGATTGCCACCGCCGGCGGCAGCAGGCTGGATGGCAGCGTCTCCACCACCGCCCAGCCGATCAGCGGGAAGGCGACGAAGGTCAGGCTGAAGATCAGCAGGTGCAGCCGCCAGTGCGCCAAGCCCGCCACCACCTCTTCCCGGGGCAGGCGGGCACCGTGCAGGAAGAACAGCAGCGCGATGGCCGCCTCCGCCAGCCAATGGACGCCTTCGGCGAGTTGTCCCTGCACCGGCAGCACGGTCGCCAACCCGACGGTCGCCACCAGGGCCATGGTGAAACCGTCCATGTTCGGTCGCGGCACGCGGATCATTGGTTGGTCCCCCAAATCGATGGTGCGGATCGGATATAGCGCGTCAGCAGCCGATATAACCGCTCCAGCCGCCCTGGAATACAGTATCCAACATGCATGGCAGCGTTGAAAAGATTGGGGAAAATTCACATACCCCATGATTTTTCCACGATACGGAAACCCGCCGTCCCTGCGGCGAGCGGCTAATCCCTTGAGGTTGCGTAGGTTTCCGATCCTCTCCGCTTGCCCCTTGCCATGGCTCCATCCATACGGTAACGTATGGTCAAAGAACGGATGATTTCCCAGGGGAGCGATACGCCCATGCTGTCCAACCAGTATCCCAGCCTGAATTTCGACCTCGGCGAGTCGGCCGACATGCTGCGCGATTCGGTGCGGAGCTTCGCCGCCAACGAGATCGCCCCCCGCGCCGCCGAGATCGACCGCAGCAACGAGTTCCCGAACGAGCTGTGGCGCAAGATGGGCGACCTCGGCATCCTCGGCGTGACGGTGGAGGAGGAGTATGGCGGCGCCGGCATGGGCTATCTGGAGCATGTCGTGGCGATGGAGGAGGTGTCCCGTGCCTCCGCCTCGGTGGGCCTGAGCTACGGCGCCCACTCCAACCTCTGCGTCAACCAGATCCGCAAGAACGGCACCGAGGAGCAGAAGCGCCGCTACCTGCCCAAGCTGATCTCCGGCGAGCATATCGGCGCGCTGGCGATGTCGGAGCCGAACGCCGGGTCCGACGTGGTGTCGATGAAGCTGCGGGCGGAGAAGAAGGGCGACCGTTACGTCCTGAACGGCACCAAGATGTGGATCACCAACGGCCCCGACGCCGACACGCTGGTGATCTACGCCAAGACCGACATCACCGCCGGTCCGCGCGGGATGACCGCCTTCCTGGTGGAGAAGGGCTTCAAGGGATTCTCGGTGGCGCAGAAGCTGGACAAGCTCGGCATGCGCGGTTCCAACACCGGCGAGCTGGTGTTCGAGGATTGCGAGGTGCCGGAGGAGAACATCCTGGGCGGCGTCGGCCGCGGGGTGAATGTCCTGATGTCGGGGCTGGACTACGAGCGCGCGGTGCTGTCCGGCGGTCCGCTCGGCATCATGCAGGCCTGCATGGACGTCGTGATCCCCTATGTCCACGACCGCAAGCAATTCGGCCAGTCCATCGGCGAGTTCCAGCTGATGCAGGGCAAGCTGGCCGACATGTACACGATCATGAACGCCGCCAAGGCCTATGTGTACGCCGTCGCCAAGGCCTGCGACCGCGGCGAGACCACCCGCAAGGATGCCGCCGCCGCCATCCTGTTCTCCGCCGAAAAGGCGACCTGGATGGCGCTGGAGGCCATTCAAACGCTGGGGGGCAACGGCTACATCAATGAGTACCCGACCGGTCGCCTGCTGCGCGACGCCAAGCTCTACGAGATCGGCGCCGGCACCAGCGAGATCCGCCGCATGCTGATCGGGCGCGAGCTGTTCAAGGAAACCGCGTAAAGCGGATCGGCAACAAGGCACAGAGGGAAAGGGACCGACCACCATGACCGACAGCATCGTCATCGCCGCCGCCGTCCGCACGCCGATGGGCGGCTTCCAGGGCGACCTCATGGGCCTGACCGGCCCGCAGCTTGGCGCCGCCGCCATCCAGGCGGCGCTGGAGCGCGCCGGCCTGGCCGGAGACGCAGTCGATGAGGTGTTCATGGGCAACGTGCTGTCGGCCGGGCTGGGCCAGGCCCCGGCCCGTCAGGCGGCGCTGGGCGCCGGGCTGCCGAAGGGCGTCGGCTGCACCACCATCTCCAAGGTCTGCGGATCGGGCATGCGGGCGGTGATGTTCGCCCATGACGTGATCAAGGCCGGCTCGGCCAGGGTGGTGGTGGCCGGCGGCATGGAGAGCATGTCGAACGCCCCCTACCTGCTGGACCGCGCCCGCGCCGGCTATCGCATGGGCCATGGCAAGGTGCTGGACCACATGTTCTTCGACGGGCTGGAGGACGCCTATGAGAAGGGCCGCCTGATGGGCACCTTCGCCGAGGAATGCGCCGGCAGCTACGGCTTCACCCGCGAGGCGCAGGACGATTTCGCCATCGAAAGCCTGAACCGCGCCCGCAAGGCGGTGGAGGACGGCTCGTTCAAGGCGGAAATCGCGCCGGTGCTGGTGAAGGGGCGCAAGGGCGATACGCTGGTCGACACCGACGAGCAGCCGGGCAAGGGCGATCCCAAGAAGATCCCGACGCTGAAGCCGGCCTTCGCCAAGGACGGCACGGTGACGGCGGCCAATGCGTCGTCGATCTCCGACGGCGGCGCGGCGCTGATCGTCACCACCCGCAGCGAGGCCGACCGCCGCGGCCTGCGCGTGATCGCCGAGATCAAGGGCCATGCCAACCACGCCCAGCAGCCGGCGCTGTTCACCACGGCCCCGGTCGGTGCGATGCAGAAGCTGTTCGAGAAGGTGGGCTGGTCGGCCCGCGACGTCGACCTGTTCGAGATCAACGAGGCGTTCGCCGTGGTGACCATGGCGGCGATGCGCGATCTCGATCTGCCGCACGACAAGGTCAATGTCCATGGCGGTGCCTGCGCGCTCGGGCACCCGATCGGCGCCTCGGGGGCGCGGATCATCGTGACGCTGCTGGCGGCGCTGGAGAAGTACGACCTGAAGCGCGGCGTGGCCAGCTTGTGCATCGGCGGCGGCGAGGCGACGGCCATCGCGGTGGAGCGGGTGTAAGGGGGCAGTTATAGACCCCCACCCTAACCCTCCCCCGCTGGGCGGGGGAGGGGACAAGCGCTTGTGTGGCGGAGGGGCGGCAGTCCCTCCCCCGCCCAGCGGGGGAGGATAGGTGGGGGTCTAGCCCCGCCATTTAAGAAGAGCCTATGGGAGGAGCAGCATGCACCTGACCGAAGAACAGACCATGGTCCGCGACATGGCCCGCGCCTTCGCGCAGGACCGGCTCGCCCCGACCGCCGCCGAGCGCGACCGCAGCGGTGCCTTCCCCAAGGCGGAACTCGCCGAGATGGGCGAACTCGGGCTGATGGGCATGCTGGTGCCGGAGGAGTTCGGCGGTGCCGCCACCGACCATGTCGCCTACGCGCTCGCCATCGAGGAGATCGCCGCCGGCGACGGTGCCGTCTCCACCATCATGAGCGTGCACAACTCTGTCGGCTGCATGCCGATCCTGAAGTTCGGCACGGACGCCCAGAAGGACCGTTTCCTGAAGCCGATGGCGCGCGGCGAGAGGCTCGGCGCCTTCTGCCTGACCGAACCGCAGGCGGGATCCGACGCTTCGGCGATCAAGACCCGCGCCCGGCGCGACGGCGACCGCAATGGAGATTGGTGGGTGCTGAACGGCACCAAGCAGTTCATCACCTCGGGTTCGCAGGCCGACGTCGCCATCGTTTTCGCGGTGACCGACCCGGGCGCCGGCAAGAAGGGCCTCAGCGCCTTCATCGTGCCGACCGACACGCCGGGCTATCAGGTGGCGCGGACCGAGGAGAAGCTGGGCCAGCACTGCTCCGACACCTGCCAGATCGTCTTCGAGGACTGCCGGGTTCCCGCCGAGCTGATGCTCGGGGCCGAAGGCGCCGGCTACAAGGTGGCGCTGGCCAATCTGGAAGGCGGGCGCATCGGCATCGCCAGCCAGTCGGTCGGCATGGCGCGCGCGGCGCTCGACCACGCCATCCGCTACGCCCAGGAGCGGCAAAGCATGGGCGTGCCGATCATCCAGCATCAGGCCGTCGCCTTCCGCCTCGCCGACATGGCGACCCGCGTGGAGGCCGCACGCCAACTCGTTCTGCATGCGGCGTCCCTGCGCGATGCCGGGGTCCCCTGCATGAAGGAAGCGGCGATGGCCAAGCTGTTCGCCTCGGAGATGGCGGAGAAGGTCTGTTCCGACGCCATCCAGATCCATGGCGGCTACGGCTATCTCAACGATTTCCCGGTCGAGCGCATCTATCGCGACGTCCGGGTCTGCCAGATCTACGAGGGCACCAGCGACATCCAGCGGCTGGTCATCAGCCGTGCCCTCATCCAGTAATCAAGACCGCCAAACCGGGAGGAAGACGGCATGACCGTCCTGAAGAGCGCCCTGAACGCGCGCTCCGCCGAGTTCCAGGCCAACGCCGACGCCATGCAGGCCCTGGTCGACGATCTGCGCCGGAAGGTCGCCGCCATCCAGCAGGGCGGCGGCGCGAAGGCGCGCGACAAGCACCTTGCCCGCGGCAAGCTGCTGCCGCGCGAGCGGATCCGCCAGCTGCTCGACGTCGGCTCGCCGTTTCTGGAGCTGTCGCAGCTGGCCGCCGACGGCGTCTATGCCGAGGACATTCCGTCGGCCGGCATCATCGCCGGCATCGGCAGCGTCGCCGGGCAGGAATGCATGATCGTCGCCAACGACGCGACGGTGAAGGGCGGCACCTATTACCCGCTGACGGTCAAGAAGCATTTGCGGGCGCAGGAGATCGCGCAAGCGAACAACCTGCCCTGCATCTATCTGGTCGACAGCGGCGGCGCCAACCTGCCGAACCAGGACGAGGTCTTCCCCGACCGCGACCATTTCGGCCGCATCTTCTACAACCAGGCCAACATGTCGGCCGAGGGCATCCCGCAGATCGCCGTGGTGATGGGAAGCTGCACCGCCGGCGGCGCCTATGTCCCGGCGATGTCGGACGAGGCGATCATCGTCCGCAACCAGGGCACCATCTTCCTCGGCGGCCCGCCGCTGGTGAAGGCCGCGACCGGCGAGGTGGTGTCGGCCGAGGATCTCGGCGGCGCCGACGTCCATTCCCGCACCTCCGGCGTCACCGACCATTATGCGATGAACGACGCCCACGCGCTGGCGATGGCGCGGCGCGTGGTGTCGAACCTGAACCGCGCCAAGCACATCGACCTGGATCTCCGCGAGCCGGAGGACCCCGCCTTCGACCCGCGCGAACTCTACGGCGTCATCCCCAGCGACGCCCGCAAGCCCTTCGACGTGCGCGAGGTGATCGCGCGGGTGGTCGACGGCTCGCGCTTCGACGAGTTCAAGCCGCTCTACGGCACGACGCTGGTGACGGGCTTCGCCCACATCTTCGGCTATCCCGTCGGCATCATCGCCAACAACGGCATCCTGTTCAGCGAATCCGCCCTGAAGGGCGCCCATTTCGTCGAGCTGTGCTGCCAGCGCCGCATCCCGCTGGTGTTCCTGCAGAACATCACCGGCTTCATGGTCGGCCGCAAATACGAGGCCGGCGGCATCGCCAAGGACGGCGCCAAGTTGGTCACCGCGGTCGCCTGCGCCAAGGTGCCGAAATTCACCGTCATCATCGGCGGCAGCTATGGCGCCGGCAATTACGGCATGTGCGGCCGCGCCTACAGCCCGCGCTTCCTGTGGATGTGGCCGAACGCCCGCATCTCGGTCATGGGCGGCGAGCAGGCGGCCGGCGTGCTGGCCCAGGTCAAGCGCGACGCCATGGAAGCCCAGGGCAAGCCGTGGTCGGCCGAGGACGACGAGGCGCTGAAGGCGCCGATCCGCGCCCAGTTCGAACGCGAGAGCCACGCCTATTACGCCAGCGCCCGGCTGTGGGACGACGGCATCATCGACCCGGCCGACACCCGCATGGTGCTGGGGCTGGGGCTGTCGGTCTCGCTGAACGCCCCGGTGCCGAAGACGCCCTTCGGCGTCTTCCGGATGTGATGGGGGCGACCATGAGCGACATTCTCATCGACATCGCCGACACCGGCGTCGCCACCGTCACCATGAACCGTGGCGACGTGCACAACGCCTTCAACGAACAGGTCATTGCCGACCTGACATCCGCCTTCCGGCGGGTGGGCGAGGATCCGGCGGTGCGCGTCGTCCTGCTGCGCGGGGTGGGCAAGAGCTTCTCCGCCGGGGCTGACCTGTCCTGGATGAAGAAGATGGCCGGCTACTCCCATCAGGAGAATCTGGCCGATGCCATGGGCCTCGCCACCATGCTGCGGACGCTGGACGAGTGCCCGAAGCCGACGGTCGCCGTGGTGCAGGGGCCGGCCTTCGGCGGCGGCGTCGGGCTGGTGTCCGCCTGCGACATCGCCATCGGCGTCGAGACCGCCACCTTCGCCCTGTCGGAGGTGCGGCTGGGCATCATCCCCGCCGCAATCAGCCCCTATGTCATCGCCGCCATCGGCGAGCGCGCCTGCCGCCGCTATTTCCTGACCGGCGAGCGCTTCAGCGCGGCGGAGGCCCACCGCATCGGTCTGCTGCATGAGCTGACCAATGCCGACGGGCTGGAGGAGACGGTGGCGAAGACGGTGAAGAGCCTGATGGACAGCGCCCCCACGGCGGTCGCCGCCGCCAAGGAGCTGATCCGCGCCGTCGCCCGCCGGCCGCTGACCGACGACGTGGTGCGCGACACGGCGGAGCGCATCGCCCGCCAGCGCGCCAGCGCCGAAGGCAAGGAGGGCGTCGGCGCCTTCCTCGACAAACGCACCCCGTCCTGGCGGAGCTGATCCAATGTCCCAAATGGCCATGTTCGACAAGATCCTGATCGCCAACCGCGGCGAAATCGCCTGCCGGGTCATCCGCACCGCCCGCCGCCTGGGCATCAAGACCGTCGCCGTCCATTCGGAGGCCGACGCCAAGGCGATGCATGTCCAGATGGCCGACGAGGCTGTCTGCATCGGCCCGGCCCCGGTCGGCGAAAGCTATCTGCGCGGCGACGTCATCCTCGACGTGGCGAAGCGCACGGGTGCCCAGGCCATCCATCCCGGCTACGGCTTCCTGTCGGAGAATGCCGGCTTCGCCGCCGCCTGTGCCGAGGCCGGCGTCGTCTTCATCGGCCCGCCGATCGAGGCGATCCGCGTCATGGGCTCCAAGGCGGAATCCAAGCGGCTGATGGCGAACGCCGACGTGCCGCTGGTGCCGGGCTATCACGGCACCGACCAGGACTTCGCCACCCTGTCGGCGGAGGCCGAGCGTATCGGCTATCCGGTGCTGGTCAAGGCATCGGCCGGCGGCGGCGGCAAGGGTATGCGCGTGGTGCGCGCCGCCAACGAGCTGGCCGATGCGGTGGCCGGCGCCCAGCGCGAGGCCAAGGCCGCCTTCGGCGACGACAGCCTGCTGCTGGAGAAGTATCTCGGCCGGCCGCGCCATGTCGAAATCCAGGTCTTCTGCGACACCCACGGCAACGGCGTCTATCTGTTCGAGCGCGACTGCTCGGTGCAGCGCCGCCACCAGAAGGTGATCGAGGAGGCGCCGGCCCCCAACCTGCCCGACGACCTCCGCCGCCGCATGGGCGAGGCCGCGGTCGCCGCCGCCAAGGCGGTGAACTATGTCGGCGCCGGCACCGTCGAGTTCCTCTATGAGGATGGCGGCTTCTACTTCATCGAGATGAACACCCGCCTGCAGGTGGAGCATCCGGTGACCGAGAAGATCACCGGGCTCGATCTGGTCGAGTGGCAGTTGCGCGTGGCATCCGGGGCGGAGCTGCCGCTGCGCCAGGAGCAGCTGACCCGGAAGGGCCATGCCTTCGAGGCGCGGCTCTATGCCGAGGATCCGCAGCGCGACTTCCTGCCCGCCATCGGCAGGCTGGTCCGTCTGCGCCCGCCGGCCGAGAGCGATCATGTCCGCGTCGACACCGGCGTCCGCGAAGGCGATTCGGTGACGATGTATTACGACCCGATGATCGCCAAGCTGATCGTCTGGGACGAGGACCGCGACAGCGCGCTGCGCCGCCTGCGGGTGGCGCTGGCCGAGTATGAGGTGGTCGGCGTCACCACCAATGTCGCCTTCCTCGGCGCCATCGCCGGCCATCCGGCCTTCAAGGCGGTGGAGATCGACACCGGCTTCATCGAGCGCCACCGCGCCGACCTGCTGCCGCCGCCGGCCCCGGTGGTCGACAGGGCGCTCGCTGCCGCTGCCCTGTCGGTGCTGCTGACGCGCCGGGAGGAGGCCCAGGCCGCCCTGCGTGCCCGCTCCGACCGTCATTCGCCCTGGCTGCTCGCCAATGGCTGGCGGCTGAACGAGGAGAACCATTACGACCTGCGCCTGATGGACGGCGAAACGGCGCGCGAGGTGACGCTGCATTTCCGCAGCGCCAATGGCCAAGAGGGCGGCTATGAGGTTGCGGTGGATGGCGGTAAGCCGATGCCGGTGACCGGCGTCAGCTTGTCGGACGGCCTGCTGACCGCCACGCTGGACGGCATGCGCACCCGTGCCACCGTGGTGCGGCAGGGGCTGGACATCACCGTGCTGATCGACGGTGCCGTGTCGCGCCTGACGCTGGACGACCCCAGCGCCCGCGCGGCGGAGCAGGAGGGCGGCTCCGGCCGCCTGACCGCGCCGATGCCGGGCACCGTGGTCCGCGTGCTGGTCGAAGCCGGCCAGACCGTCGAGGCCGGCGCGCCGCTGATGCTGCTGGAGGCCATGAAGATGGAGCACACCATCAAGGCCCCGGCTGCCGGCACCGTCAGTGCGGTGAATTTCGCGGCGGGCGATCAGGTGTCGGAAGGCGTCGACCTGCTGGTTCTCGACATCGCGGAGGCCTGACGATGCTGTTGCCGAAGTTCGTCCGCATGGTGGAGGTCGGCCCGCGCGACGGCCTCCAGAACGAAAAGTCGATGGTGCCGACCGCGGTGAAGGTGGAACTGGTCAACCGCCTGTCCGACGCCGGCCTGGGCGTGGTCGAGGCGGCCAGCTTCGTCTCGCCCAAATGGGTGCCGCAGATGGGCGACAGCGCCGTGGTGCTGGCCGGCATCGCCCGCAAGCCCGGCGTCCGCTATGCCGCCCTCACCCCCAACCTGAAGGGGCTGGAGGGCGCGCTGGCGGCCAAGGCCGACGAGGTGGCGGTGTTCGGCGCCGCCTCGGAGAGCTTCAGCCAAAAGAACATCAACTGTTCCATCGCCGAGAGCCTGGACCGCTTCGCCCCCGTCATGGAGCAGGCCAAGGCGGCGGGTGTGCCGGTCCGCGGTTACGTCTCCTGCGTGCTCGGCTGCCCCTATGAGGGGGAGATCGCGCCGCAGGCGGTGGCCGAGGTGGCGGAACGCCTGTTCGCCATGGGCTGCTACGAGATCTCGCTGGGCGACACCATCGGCACCGGAACCCCGACGAGAGCGCAGGTGATGATCGCCGCGGTGGCGGAGCGGGTGCCGGTGGAGAAGATCGCCGTCCACTTCCACGACACCTACGGGCAGGCGCTGGCGAACATCCTGGCGGCGCTCCAGATGGGCGTGGCGGTGGTCGACAGTTCCGTCGCGGGCCTGGGCGGCTGCCCCTATGCCAAGGGCGCCAGCGGCAACGTGGCGAGCGAGGATGTGCTGTACATGCTGAACGGCCTCGGCATCGAGACCGGGGTCGATCTGGACAGGCTGGTCGCGGCCGGGGCGTTCATCAGCGACGCCATCGGCCGCCCCACCGCATCGAAGGTGGCCCGCGCTCGTGGTTGTGCGTGAGGGACCCTTCGGCAACGAAGGGCCGCGCGTCCGGCAGGGCGCGCGGCCCTTTCGTATTCCGGAGTTCTGCTTCCAGGGTTTTCAGGCCACCAGTCGGACATGCGCGATTTCCCGCCGCCCGACCGGGCGGACGGTGCGGGCGGCGACCGTCGCAACCGCCACGGTATCGCCGGCCAGCGTGGTGAACTCGACCTCGAACCCTTTGCCTCCGTCATGCACCATGACCACACAGCCGACATCGCCCTGCTTCAGTCCGGCTTCCGGCAGATCCTCGGTCAGCACGACCGGATCGAGTTCCTGGATCATTCCTTGCTCCCCGGTTCGGGATAAGCGGTGACCAATCTTGGCACATCCTGGCCGGTTGCGACAAACCAAACACTGCGGACGAGAGGCGAGCGTCCCGACGGCGTTTTCAGGCGGCCCACAACCGTGTATTTCAACCCGAACTTCGTCTGGTCCACATTGACTACGTCCGGTGTGCGGATGTGGATCAGCAAAGCCTGCTGAAGACGTTGCCATTCCGCCGGCTCGAAGCCGAAGTACCGAAAGAAGGCTGCCTTGCTGCGCCCGGCCGGATGGCTGTCCGACAACAGGTAGGTGGTCAGCTTTCGCTCCTCAATGACAGCTCTGTCGGCTCCCGGCACGGAAATCATGGCGTGCATCGCGGAATGTTCGGAAAACTTCCCAAGCTAACGGATGGAGATTGGTCCGTCGATAATCAAGAATGCCGCATGCATGCCCATCATCCGGATATGCGGCCTCCTAAATTGTACGTGCTACCAACTTGACGCTTCCGGTCGGCCGGCGCATCATGGTCGGCGTGATGAATGGTGCCGAAAACGCAGCGTTCCCACGACGCCGACCGGCCTGAGTGCCGGCCGGAACCACGGCTGGAGTTCCAGCGGCAACGACCCACGGCCGCCTTGCGCGCGCCGCCACATGACCTGTTGCCCGTCCGGCTGTTCGGCGGCGGAGCCATACCCGGGTGGCTCCGCCGCCGATTGTTTTTCGGCCCCGATTGTTTTTTGGGCAGCCGCCATGCTTCCGCCCCGCCCGGGCCATCCTCCCGCCTCATTTCTGTCACGTCCTGTCGTCCTCCGCTCCTCAGAACGAACGCGGTTGGGCTGCAATGGATTTGACCGGATTTCATACCACTTTTGAGCAAAGGACCCGGCGGTTTGCGCCGGATTCCCTCGAAAATCAAACGAAACTCCGAAAAATATTGGTGGGCTTTCACAAAATGGGGGTAAGGGCTGTGGCTTTAACGCGCCATTAACCAGACTGGATTGAGTTTAGGGACATCAGACGCGGCCAACTCCAACCAGCACGCGAAGTTGACTTCAAGGCTAGATGGAATTGGTTCGTCCCCTGTTAATGCCGTTATGTCCCGTTTCCCTTGGATTTGAAAGGCCCGCCCCCATGACCGTGCCGGCAGTCCTCCGCGATGTGGCGCAGTTCGGCGCCTACGCCGCCGGCCGGGGCCGACATGCGGGCCTGCTGGTTGCAGTCCTGCTGGTGGCCGGTTGTCCGGCCAACAGCGTGGGACCGGGCTGGGGCGGGCCGGACGTGACGTCGGCCAACCCGAACGCCCGCCAGATCACCCCGCCGGTGCCCAAGCAGAAGCCGGCGCGGAAGGTTCCCGACGCCGCCGCGCTGGCGCCGGCCCTGCCGATGCCGCAGCCGGGTCCGCCGGTCACCACCGGGGACTTGGCGACTGCCGCGGCTTCCACCCAGGCCTCCACGCAGCTGGCGGCCATCGGACCCGATACCGTTCCCCAACCGGCGAATGCCGCGGCGACCACCGCGGCGGTGCCGGTCCTGGCCCCGGCCATGGGGGGCATGCCCACCCAACCCGCAACCACCAACGCCGACCCCGACAGTCTTGTCGGGCTGGACGAAGTCCAGACTCTCAAACTCCTGGGGTCCCCCGTTGCACGGGAAGAGGCGCCTCCCGCCAAGATCTGGCGGTATGCCAAGGGCGATTGCACCCTCAAGGTCTTCTTCTTCATGGATATGACCTCGTCCCAGGACTTCCGCGCCCTCTCCTACGACATGAAGAGCAGCCAAAATGTCCCTGACGCCGACCACCGATGCTTTGCCCAACTCCTCGCTCAAGCTGAACCAGGGCGCCCTGTCCGCCCCGGGTTTCAGTAAGGCGGAGTCGAACAAGGGAATGTCCGCAATGACCGAACCGACCATTGCCCGCATCGCTCTGGTCGACGACGACGACCTGTTCCGGGAGTCGCTCAGCCTCAACCTCGGCGACGAGGGTTACGAGGTCATCACCTTCGACCGCGGCGAACCGGCGCTCGATTTCTTCGCCGACGGCGGGTCGGTCGACATCGTCCTCCTGGACTGGCGCATGCCCAAGCTCGACGGCATCGACGTGCTGCGCCAGATGCGCGCCCGCGGCATCGCCACCCCGGTCATCTTCCTGACCGTGCTGTCCGACCAGATTTACGAAGAGGCGGCGCTGGCCGGCGGCGCGCTGGACTTCGTCGAGAAGTCGCGCAGCCTGTCGATCCTGCTGAAGCGCATGCGCCTGATCCTGGATGGGATCAAGGGCGACGGCATCAAGGGTGCCGAGGACGCGGATGCCGGCGGCGCCAGCACCAGCCACCGCCTGGGCGAGCTGGAGCTGCGCCTCGACAACAGCCGTGCCCTGTGGAAGGGCAAGCGCATCGACCTGACGCTGACCGAGTTCAACATCGTCAAGCTGATGTCGACCCGCCCGGAAGAGGACGTCTCCTACCGCGAGATCTACGACCTCGTCCATGGCAAGGGCTTCGTCGCCGGCTACGGCCCGTCGGGCTACCGCGCCAACGTCCGTGCCTTCATCAAGCGCATCCGCCAGAAGTTCCGCTCGGTCGACGCCGGCTTCGCCTGCATCGAAAACTATCCGGGCTTCGGCTACCGCTGGGGCAAGGGCGAGAACGCGGCCAACCAGGGCCGGGACGAGGACGGTATGGGCGAGGATATGCTGATCGATGGCGCTGCTGCCGATTGACCTTGCGATGCGGGCGCCCCGACGGGCGTCCGCCCGCCTGCTTTGGCTCTGGCGCTCGATGGCGAGCCGCCTGCTGCTCCTTACGCTCGTCTTCGTCGCGGTGCCGGTCCTGCTCTACGACCAGTTCCAGCGGGCCGACGAGGCATCGCAACAGCTTTTGCTGAAAAGCGCCCAGCGTCAGGGTGAACTGATCGCCCGGGCGCTGGAACCCGAACTGCTGGGCGTCGACCGCACGGCCCTTCCCAGCCTCAGCATCGCGCTTGCCCGCTACGGCGATGACCGCACGCGGCTGAAGCTTCTGGTGCGCCCCCGGGTGGCCGCCACCGCATCCGGCGCCAAGGCCGGGCCGGAACCCTTCTTCTACGTCGCCGCGGCCCCCAGCCTGTCGACCGCCGACATCGACGCCGAACGGCGCCTGCTGCTGGAACAGGGCGTGCTGGACCGTCTGGGATCGAGCTGCGCCGGCAACTCGACGCTGGCGATGCGCGTTCCCCATGTCGAAGGCGGGGAGGAGGTGCTGTCCTCCATCACCCCGATCAAGACCAGTTTCGGCTGCTGGGCGCTGGTGACCAGCCACGCGACCGAGGCCTACATCTCCTCCTCCATCGGCCGCCCCTATTGGAGCACGCCGGCGGTCCAGGCCGCCGCGGCGATCTATCTGGCGATGGCCGCCCTGGTGCTCGCCGTGCTGGCCGGCGTCTGGCGCAACCTGAACCGCTTCGGCGATTTGGCGCGCCGCATCGTCGGCGGGGACGACACCCCCGACCACGAGGACCGCAACGCCTCCTTCGCCGCGCGCAACACCGTGCCGGAGCTGGCCGGGGTGGCGGAGGATTTCGATCGGCTGGTCGCCACGCTGCGCGACAGCGCCCAGTCGCTGCGCCGCGCCGCGGAGGACAACGCCCATGCCTTCAAGACGCCGATCGCCGTGATCCGCCAGTCGGTGGAGCCGTTGCGCCGCGCCCTGCCGGCGGAGAACGCCCGCAGCCAGCGGGCGCTGACGATGATCGAGAAGTCGCTGGACAAGCTGGACGGCCTCGTGTCCTTCGCCCGCCGCATGGACGAGGCGGCGGCCGACCTGCTGGCCCCGGCGCGGCGCCGCGTCGACCTGTCGTCGCTGGTGGAGCGGATGGCCGGGGGCTATACCGGGCTGCTGGCCGAGCGCCGCCTGCACATGCGCTCGCGCATCGATGCCGGGCTGGTGGTGCGGGCCAGCGAGGAAACTCTGGAGACCATCGTCGAGAATCTGGTGGAGAACGCCGTCAGCTTCTCGCCGCCCGACGGGACGGTCAGCGTCCGGCTGACCCGCAGCAACTCCCAGGGTGCGCCGATGGCCGAACTGGTGGTGGACGACGAAGGGCCGGGTGTCGATCCGGCCAATCTGGACCGCATCTTCGAACGCTACTTCTCCCACCGCGAGCCCGGCCGCGGCATGCCGGAGGACGAGGCGGCGGCGCACCAGGCCGGGGCGGCGCATTTCGGCATCGGCCTGTGGATCGTGCGGCGCAACATCGAGGCCTTCGGCGGCCGCGTCCGTGCCGAGAACCGCCCGACCGGCGGCCTGCGCATGACGGTGACCCTGCCGCTGGCGGGATGAGGCGGGAGCGGCCGCAGCCGCGCCACCGGCATATGGCCCCGGGGCGAACGGCCTTCGGATCGCCGGTGCCATTGCCGCTCCGGCTATGGTCCGGCATGGCCCGGCCCCGTTTTTTCCGCTACAGCTTCGTGCGTTCATTATGAAACGCACGAAGCTGTAGCTCTATATTTGGCGATCGGATTCACGCTCCAAATCGATTCCGATTTTACGCGATCCGATCTAGGATCGGCGCCGTCAGCCGAACAGCATTCCGAGCCGCCGATGGACCGCAGCCTCGATTCCACCGACATCAAGATCCTGCGCGAGTTGCAGGATGACGGGCGCCTTAGCAATGTCGAGCTGGCGCGCCGCATCAATCTCAGCCCGGCCGCCTGCCTGGAGCGGGTGAAGCGGCTGCAGGCCGACGGCATCATCCAGCGCTATGTCGCCCTGCTCGACCCGCACCGGCTGGAAGCGGGAATGCTGGTCTTCGTCGAAGTGGTTCTGGACCGCACCACGCCCGACAATTTCGACGACTTCAAGGCCACGGTGCTGCGCATGCCGCAGATCATGGAATGCCACATGGTCGCCGGCGGCTTCGATTACCTGGTCAAGGCCCGCGTGCGCGACATGAACGAGTACCGCCTGTTCCTGGGCGAGCTGCTGTCGACCGCCCGCGGCGTGCGGGAAACCCACACCTACGCCGTGATGGAAGAGGTGAAGAGCGTCACCGCGATCCCCCTCGATGGACTGTCGGGCGGGCATTCGAGCGGGCCGCCGGGCGGGTCCTCCGGTGGTTCGTTACGAGGCTGAACGGTCAGACAATATAGTTTTATCCAAATTGCGCGCCGGCCGGGTGCCGGTCCTCCTTTCGGGACGCATTTTGCATGGCATGGCGCCGATCGGCTCGGCACCACCGGCAGGGCGTGGGCCCAGGCGTGTTCGATTGCCGACAAAATGATGCGGCACACCGCTTGCAGCGAAGCGTCCGGTCTGGGGGCGCGGCTTTCGCGGCCGTCCGGCGGCTTCCACTCCGCCCGCCTGCCCGACCGTCGTCTTCGAGACCCTGGCAGAAGCGGAGCTGCGTCATGCGCGTCAACACACCGATCACCGACCGGGAAGTCCATCTGACCGAGGGTGTTCCCCTGGTGTCGCGCACCGACACGGGCGGCCGCATCACCTTCGTGAACCGGGCTTTCGTCGAGATCAGCGGCTTCGACGAAGAGGAGTTGATCGGCGCTCCGCACAACATCGTCCGCCACCCCCACATGCCAAAGGAGGCCTTCGCCGACCTGTGGGCGACGGTGAAGGCCGGCCGTGCCTGGGAAGGGCTGGTGAAGAACCGCACCAGGACCGGCGATCATTACTGGGTGCGCGCCAACGTCACGCCGGTCGTCGAGAATGGTGCCGTCACCGGCTACATCTCCATCCGCTCCAAACCGTCACGGGACGAGATCGCCACGGCGGAGGCGCTGTATGCGGGGATGCGCGACGGCCGTGCCGCGGCGGTTCTGGCGGAAGGCGCGCTGTTGCGGCGCAGCCGCGCCGGCCGGGCCGCCGCCCTGGCCTGGGCGAGCCTGTCCGGGCGCCTGGCCGCGGTGTTCGGGCTGCTGATCCTCGCCATCCTGCTGGCCGGCTGGCTCGGGCTGGACGGCATGGCCGCCTCCAACCGGTCGCTGCGCACGGTCTATGAGGACCGCACCGTCCCCGCCTATCAGATCGGCGCGATCCAGAACCTGGCCCGCGACAGCCGGCAGCGCCTGACCGATTTCGCCGCCGATCTGCGGGCGGGAGGCGGTGCCGTCGATCCCGCCGCGGTGGAGACGGAGATCGCCGGCAATGCCGCGGCGATGCGGCGGCTGCTGGCCGAATATCTGGCGACCTATCTGACGCCGGAGGAGGCCGTCCTCGCCGACCGGTTCAAGCCGCTGGTCGGCTCCTACCTGCAGGCCGGGATCGGCCCGGCGCTGGTGCTGGCGCAGCAGAGGAACGCGGCCGGGCTGGACGCCCATCTGCGCGACGCCGTCCGTCCCGCTTTCGCCGAACTGCGCGGCGTGTCCGACGCCCTGCTGGACCTTCAGGTCCGGGTCGCGCGCGAGGAGTTCGACAAGGCCGAACAGGATTATCGGAGCCGCGTCGTCGAGGTGGCGGCGGCGATGCTGCTGAGCGGCCTGCTCGCCGCCCTGTCCGGTTGGGCGATCCTGCGCAGCGTGCGACGGCCGCTGGCGGTCCTGGAGCAGACCTTCGAGCGCATCGCCCGCGGTGCCCTGACCGACCCGATGCCCGCCATCGGCGTGCCGGAGTTCCGGCGGGTGGCGTCGGAGCTGAACGCCATGAAGGCGAAGCTTGCCTATGGGATCCACGAGAAGCACGAGACGGAGCTGCGTCAGAAGGCGCTGACCCGCCAAGCCCTGCTGGAAACCTGCAGGTCGATCGAAACCGACCTCGATTCCACCTGGATGGGCGTGGAACTGGCGAGCCGGCGCGCCGGCGACGGCATCCAGCAGTTGACGCGGGCGCTGGGCGTGGTGCGCGAGAACACGGTGGTGGTATCGGCGGCGTCGGAGCAGGCCCGCGCCAACGCCCAGTCGGTCGCCGCCGCGACGGAAGAGTTGAACGCCGCCGGGCAGGAGATCGCCCGGCAGGCGGCGCGCTCCAGCGAGGTCGCGCGGCGCGCGGTGGACAATGCGCGCGGTTCCGCGGCCGCCATCGGCCGCATGGAGGTGGCGACGGAGGAAATCGCCAAGGTCGCCACCCTGATCAACGAGATCGCCGGGCAGACCAACCTGCTGGCGCTCAACGCCACCATCGAGGCGGCCAGGGCGGGGGAGGCCGGCAAGGGATTCGCCGTGGTCGCCGGCGAGGTCAAGCAGCTCGCCGGCCAGACCGCGCGGGCGACCGAGGACATCGCCCGCCAGATCGGACAGTTGAAGCAGGCGGTCGGTGGCAGCATCACGGCGATCCGGACCGTCATCTCGGTGATCGAGGAGATCGACGAGGCCGCCGCCGCCGCTGCCGCCGCGGTGGAGCAGCAGTCGGCCGCCAACGCCGAGATCGGGCGGAGCGCCAGCAATTCCGCCGGCGGTGCCGCCCAGCTGTCGGACAGCGTGCTGCGCATCCGCGGCCAGACCGACGGGATCAACGGCATCGCCACCGACGTCAGCCGCCGGATGACCGATACGCAGGGGGCGGTGGCCGACCTGAAGCGCCGGCTGGTCATCGCGCTGCGCCAATCGGTGGCGGGCGACCGCCGCGCTTCCGACCGCATTCCCTGCGAGGAGCCGATCGGCTTGACCGTTGCCGGCGAGCGCCGCAGCGTCACCATGCTCGACCTCTCGCCGGACGGGCTGCTGGTGGACGTCAAGGGACTGCCGGAACTGGCCGAGCAGACGCTGCTGACCGTGACCCTGCGCGAGGCCGGGGATCTGCCGGCCATCGTCGCCGGCACCAGCGACCTCGGCTTGCATCTGGCCTTCGACGAGCTGTCGGCCGCCCAGGCCGACCGGCTGGAGCGCGTCTATGCAGCGATGATCGAGGCGGAATCGGCCGTCATCCGCACCGCGCAGGACGCCGCGACGGCTTTGGCTGCCGCGCTGGAGCGGGCGCTCGCCGAGGGCGGCATCGGCGAGGAGGATCTGTTCTCGACCGAACTCGCCACCATCGCCGGCAGCGAGCCGGAACAGTCGCTCGCCCCTTTCACCGAACTGACCGACCGCCTGTTCCCGGCGATCCAGGAGCCGGTGCTGGCCTCCGACCCGCGCTTCCAGTTCTGTGCCGCGGTCAACGCCGTCGGTTATCTGCCGACCCACAATGCCCGCTATTCCGAGCCGCAGCGGCCGGGCGAGACGGCCTGGAACGCCGGCCATTGCCGCAACCGCCGGGTCTTCGCCGACCGCTCCGGCCTCGCCGCCGCCCGCAACACCCGGCCCTTCCTGCTGCAGGCCTACCGCCGCGACATGGGCGGCGGGCAGATGGTGCGGCTGAAGGAGGTCGACGCGCCGATCGTCGTGCGGGGCCGCCACTGGGGCAATCTGCGGCTGGCCTACCTGGGGTCACCGTAAGAGAGTGATCAGATTGACCGGAATATGGGAACACGGTGGGAACGTACGCTCCTACACCCCGAAGGGCCGGCTCGGCATAGCGCCTTTTGAGGGTTCCGGTCGTGGCAGGCGGAAATGCACTTGGAGGGGCCGAATTCATGACCCATCCGGGGTGACGTGGGCGAAGCATTCCGCGGGGATTCTCAGGGGATCGGCAGGGCCCACGCCATGCGGCCGCGCCGCCTCGGATTGGGGCCAGCGAGGATGATGGCCTTGAGTATAGCTTGCTCACCCGCGCTCAACCCTTCCAGTGGGCTAGGGAAACAGCGGTCGTAGAGCCCGGCCACACCGCCTGCGTTGGAGCGAAACACAGCATCGCGCAACGCTTCTGATGCGCCAGGAAGCGTAACTCACTGGCGCTCAAGTCTTCCCGAACTGGCAACGCATGCCGCTATGCGCTTCTTCCCCTCTTGAACGGGCAATCGGATCATGGGTGATCCGATTTGGGAATCGACCCTTGTGAGTCGGCGCTTCCATCCGCTGTGGTCACCCGCTTTGATTGATATCGTTAATAATTTCTTCCCGTTATATGGTGTGTAATGTCGTTAAGCGCATCAAAAAGCTATTGACAGCGCAAGGAATATGAATAAACCTGGCGCATAGGTAGCAAAATATACATGAAAATCTGTTATTTTGCGACTTTAGAAAATAAATATGTCTTAATAGGATGTTGATATGATTAAAATACAATTAACTATTGGATTGAGTGAATGCACGGAGGCGATGCTTGCGCGTCTCATCGAAGAATTGACGTATAGCCTTTGACGAATTTGCAAAGATTCAGTAGTCGTTTGTTGTTTATTAAAGTAATATGAAATAATAAATATAATTCCGATCGACGATATATTGGCGATATCACCAATCGTATGGCCATAATTTACTAAGATATATTTCTTAATTCATCTGTTTTTTAATATCAATTAGCTATTAAGCTAAACATTCGCACTGGTGCGATCAATGCTTTTCTTCCATTAGGTTGGTCAAATGCTCCTGCAGAGCATCAGGGTTGAAAAAGCGAGAGAGCACGTCTTGTCACGGGGACATAACCGAAAGGGCTGTCATGCACGCTTTTACCCGCCTCCGTCATTGCCGCCGCCTTCCAGCCCGGTTGAGGGCTGGTCTGGAGACCCTGTCACAGCTTTCCCTGGATGAAGTGCGCGTGCATTACAACTCCCCCCACCCTGCCGAGCATGGGTGTGAAGCCTTCGCGCTAGAGGCTGTTAGGGACTTGTAGGATGGCGACAGCTTTTCCGAGCATGAGACAGGCGAA
>NZ_JAENHM010000062.1 GCF_016595245.1 Azospirillum endophyticum | reverse complement strand
TGTTCATGAACACCACCAGCGCCGGAACGCCGACCTGGCGCGCCAGCAGGATGTGCTCGCGGGTCTGCGGCATCGGGCCGTCGGCGGCCGACACGACCAGGATCGCGCCGTCCATCTGGGCGGCGCCCGTGATCATGTTCTTCACGTAGTCGGCGTGGCCGGGGCAGTCGACATGCGCGTAGTGGCGGTTCGACGTCTCGTACTCGACGTGCGCCGTCGAGATCGTGATGCCGCGCGCCTTCTCTTCCGGCGCCTTGTCGATCTGGTCGTAAGCGGTGAAGGTCGCGCCGCCGGACTCCGCCAGCACCTTCGTGATCGCCGCCGTCAGCGACGTCTTGCCGTGGTCGACGTGGCCGATCGTGCCAACGTTGCAGTGCGGCTTGTTCCGCTCGAACTTTGCCTTCGCCATGGGGTGGTCTCTCCGTTTCTCAATCGTTCCAGCGGTCTTCAGGCCACTTTGGCGCGGACACCGTCCGCGATGGCCTGTGGCACCGGCTCATAATGGTCGAACTGCATGCTGTACTGCGCACGGCCCTGACTCAAGGAGCGCAGGGAGTTCACATAGCCGAACATGGCCGACAAGGGAACCAGTCCCGTGACGATTCGCGCGTTGCCGCGCTGGTCCATGCCGGTGATCTGTCCCCGGCGGCCGTTCAGGTCGCCGATGACGTCGCCCATATAGTCGTCCGGCGTGATGATTTCGACCCGCATCAGGGGTTCCAACAACGCAGGAGCGGCTTTTGTCATCGCCTCGCGGAAGGCAGTCCGCGCCGCCAGTTCGAAAGCGAGCGGCGAGGAATCGACGTCGTGGGTCTCGCCGCCGGTCAGGGTCGCCTTGACGTCGACCACCGGATAGCCGGCGACGACACCGCTGTCCTTGGCGGCTTCCAGCCCCCTCTGCACGCCGGCGACGAAGTCACGCGGCAACCCGGCCGCGCGGTTCTCGAAGACGAAGCCGGCGCCGCGGCCGATCGCCTCCAACTTCAGGGTCACCCGCGCGAACTGGGCACGGTCGCCGGTCTGCCGGGCGTGGGTATGGTCGATCTCGGCGGAACGCAGCACGGTTTCGCGGTACGCCACCTTCGGCGTTCCGACGGCGGCATCGACGCGGAATTCGCGCTTCATGCGGTCGACGATGATGTCGAGATGCAGTTCACCCATGCCGCGGATCACGGTCTGGCCGCTCTCGCGGTCGGTCGAAACCTGCAGCGACGGATCCTCATGGCCAAGGCGATTCAGCGCCGCCGCCATCTTTTCGTGGTCGGCATCGGTGCGTGGCTCCACCACGACCTCGATCACCGGCTCGGGGACATCCAGGCGTTCCAGCACGATGGGCTTGGCCGGGTCGCAGAGCGTGTCCCCGGTCGCCGTGTGCTCCAGCCCGGCGAAGGCCACGATGTCGCCGGTGTGGGCGCGCTCGATGTCCTCGCGGCTGTTGGCATGCATCAGCAGCATGCGGCCGATCTTCTCGCGCTCGCCCTTCACCGGGTTCAGCAGCCAATCGCCGACGCTGACCGTCCCGGAATAGATGCGGCAGA
Organism: Azospirillum endophyticum; assembly: GCF_016595245.1. GTDB lineage: Bacteria > Pseudomonadota > Alphaproteobacteria > Azospirillales > Azospirillaceae > Azospirillum > Azospirillum endophyticum. Next base: position 14,690 of record NZ_JAENHM010000062.1, on the reverse strand, counting down.
AGGTGAGCGTCCCGACATAGGGGTCGTTCATCACCTTGAAGGCAAGTCCGGAGAAGGGAGCGCTGTCATTTGCCGCGCGCTCCTCCGAGCGCTCGTCGCCGACGGCATGCCCCGTCACCGCGCCGATGTCGTTCGGGGCCGGCAGATAATCCACGACGGCGTCCAGCATCGGCTGGATGCCCTTGTTGCGGAAAGCGGAACCGCAAAGCACCGGGACCACCGCGCCGGAGATCGTGCCCTTGCGGATCAGCGCACGCAGGGCTTCGGGCGCCGGCTCCTCGCCGCGCTCCAGGTAGGCGGCCATCGCCGCCTCGTCGAGGTCGAGCACGGCCTCCAGCAGAGCCTGTCGGGCGCCTGTTGCCGGTCCGGCCAAATCCTCGGGAATCTCTTGGTGTTCGAATTCGGCGCCGAGCGTTTCGGCCTTCCAGATCGTGGCGCGCATCGCAACCAGATCGACGATTCCGGAGAAGCCGGCCTCGGTGCCGATGGGAAGCTGCAGGACCAGGGGCTTGACGCCCAGCCGGTCGGCCATCATGGCGACGCAGCGGTCGAAATCGGCGCCGACGCGGTCCATCTTGTTGACGAAGGCCATGCGCGGCACGCCGTACTTGTCGGCCTGCCGCCACACGGTTTCCGTCTGGGGCTCGACCCCCGCAACCGCGTCGAAGATGGCGACGGCGCCATCCAGGACACGCAACGACCGCTCGACCTCTATGGTGAAATCCACATGGCCGGGCGTATCGATGATGTTGACGCGGTGGTCGCGCCAGAAACAGGTCGTCGCCGCCGAGGTGATGGTGATGCCCCGTTCTTGCTCCTGCTCCATCCAGTCCATGACGGCGGTGCCGTCATTGACCTCGCCCATGCGATAGGACTTGCCGGTATAGAACAGGATGCGCTCGGTCGTCGTCGTCTTGCCGGCATCGATGTGAGCCATGATGCCGATGTTGCGGTAACGGTCGAGGGCGTGCGAACGGGGCATGCAAAATCACCAGGAGAGGCGTGAACCTTACCAGCGGTAGTGCGAGAACGCCTTGTTGGCTTCCGCCATGCGGTGCGTATCTTCGCGCTTCTTCACGGCGGTGCCGCGCTGGCTGGCGGCGTCGAGCAGTTCGCCCGACAGACGCTCGGTCATCGTGTTTTCCGAACGGGCGCGGGCGGCGCCGATCAGCCAACGGATGGCCAGGGCCTGGGCGCGGTCCGAACGGACCTCGACCGGCACCTGATAGGTCGCACCGCCGACGCGGCGGGAACGCACTTCCAGGTGCGGCTTCACGTTGGCGAGCGCATCGTGGAAGACCTGAACGGGATCGTTCTTGGTCTTCGTCTCGATACGGCCGAGCGCACCATAGACGATGCTTTCAGCCGACGACTTCTTGCCGTCAAACATCAGGCAATTCATGAACTTCGTCAGGACGCGGTCGCCATACTTGGCGTCCGGCAGGACTTCACGCTTCTCGGCGCGATGACGACGGGACATCGTGAGTTCTCCTTACTTCGGACGCTTCGCGCCGTACTTCGACCGGCGCTGCTTACGATCCTTGACGCCCTGGGTATCCAGCGTGCCGCGAATGATGTGGTAGCGAACGCCGGGAAGATCCTTCACACGACCGCCGCGGATCATGACCACCGAGTGTTCCTGGAGGTTGTGGCCCTCACCAGGGATGTAGCTCGTCACCTCGAAGCCGTTCGTCAGACGAACGCGGGCGACCTTACGGAGCGCCGAGTTCGGCTTCTTCGGGGTGGTGGTGTAGACGCGAGTGCAGACGCCACGCTTCTGCGGGCAGGCCTCCATCGCGGGAACCTTGTTGCGCGCGGCCAACGGCTCGCGCGGCTTACGGATCAACTGGTTGATCGTCGGCATATCTGCCCTTCATCCCTTCAAGATCACTCGGCCGGACGAGCCGGACGAAGCAAAAGCCCGCCTGCGAAACGTTGCCGTTCCGAGCGGGCTGAATGAGCGAAAGCCGACCGGAGGACTCCGATCGGCGGGATCGGTGGATTCAAACGGACGCACGGAGAGCCCCGAGGTCCTCTGAAGTTCGCGGACTTTAGGGAAAGGCCGGGAGAGAGTCAAGGACGGTATTACAGCTTGTAGACGCTCCGACTCTCACTCGGTAGGACCCCAAGAAAAAGGGCGCGTCCCCTGCGGAACGCGCCCCCTTTCCTACTCGGTCGCTCCGGCGGATCAGGCCGCGGAGCTTTCCTCACCCGGGGTCGGCAGCGCCGGAGTTTCCTCCGGAGCGCCGGCGGCCAGGGCCGCTTCGCGGTCACGCTCGGCGGCGATCAGCTTCAGGCGGTTCACCACGGAGCCGGTGCCGGCCGGGATCAGGCGGCCGACGATGACGTTCTCCTTCAGCCCTTCCAGGTTGTCGACCTTGCCGCCGACGGCCGCTTCCGTGAGGACGCGGGTGGTTTCCTGGAACGACGCGGCCGAGATGAAGGACCGCGTCTGCAGGCTGGCCTTGGTGATGCCCTGGAGCACCGGATGACCGGCGGCGATCTGCAGACCCTCGGCCGCCGTCTTCTCGTTCTCTTCGTCGAACTCCTGACGGTCGACCTGCTCGCCCACCAGGAAGGTGGTCTCGCCGGCGTCGGTGATCTCGACCTTCTGCAGCATCTGGCGAACGATCACCTCGATGTGCTTGTCGTTGATCTTCACGCCCTGCAGTCGATAGACGTCCTGGATCTCGTTGATGAGGTAGTCGGCCAAGGCCTCCACGCCCATCACCGCCAGGATGTCGTGCGGCACCGGGTTGCCGTCCATCAGCAGATCGCCGCGCTCGACGTAATCGCCTTCCTGCACGGAGATGTGCTTGCCCTTCGGGATCAGATACTCCTTCTCGTCGCCGCTCTCCTCGTTGCGGACGACGATGCGGCGCTTGGTCTTGTAATCCTTCCCGAATTCGACGCGGCCGCTCATCTCCGAGATGATCGCGAAGTCCTTCGGACGACGCGCCTCGAACAGCTCGGCCACGCGCGGCAGACCGCCCGTGATGTCGCGGGTCTTGGACGACTCGCGAGGGATACGGGCCAGCACGTCGCCGGCGCGGACCTCGGCGCCGTTCTCCACCGACAGGATGGCGTCCACCGACATGAAGTAGCGGGCTTCCAGGCCGTTCGGCAGGGTGATCAGCTCTCCGCGCTCGTCCACCAGCGCGATGCGCGGCTTCAGGTCGGCACCGCGCGGCTGCTGGCGCCAGTCGACAACCACCTTGGAGCTGATGCCCGTCGCCTCGTCCATCACCTCGCGCATGGAGATGCCTTCCACGAGGTCGATGTAGCGGGCGGTACCGGCGCGCTCGGTGATGATCGGCAGGGTGTAGGGGTCCCACTCGGCCAGCTTGGCGCCGCGCTCGACCTTCACGCCCTCGTCGGCCAGCAGCTTGGCACCATACGGCACGCGGTGACGCGCCCGCTCGCGGCCCTGCTCGTCGAGCAGGATCACTTCGGTGCTGCGGCCCATGACGACCGGGATGCCCGACGAGTTCATGACGATGTTGCGGTTGTTGATCCGCACCATGCCATCGAACGCCGCCTCGATCTGGCTCTGCTCGGCGCCACGCTGCGCCGCGCCACCGATGTGGAAGGTGCGCATCGTCAGCTGGGTGCCCGGCTCGCCGATCGACTGCGCCGCGATGACGCCGACCGCCTCGCCGGTGTTCACCAGCGTGCCGCGGGCCAGATCACGGCCATAGCACTTGGCGCAGACGCCGTCGCGGGTCTCGCAGGTCAGGACCGAGCGGATCTTGACCGAGTCGATGCCCGACCGCTCGATGCGGTCGACCGTCGGCTCGTCGATCAGGCCGGCGTCTTCGACGATCAGTTCGCCGTTCAGCGGGTCGATCACCGCGCCGACGACCGTGCGGCCGAGGATGCGGTCGCCCAGCGGGCTGATGACCTCGCCGCCGTCGATCACCGCCTTGACGGTGATGCCGCGCTCGGTGCCGCAATCATGCTCGACGATGATGGCGTCCTGCGCCACGTCGACCAGACGGCGGGTCAGGTAACCGGAGTTCGCCGTCTTCAAGGCGGTGTCGGCCAGACCCTTGCGGGCGCCGTGGGTGGAGTTGAAGTACTCCAGCACGGTCAGGCCTTCCTTGAAGTTCGAGATGATCGGCGTCTCGATGATCTCGCCCGACGGCTTGGCCATCAGGCCGCGCATGCCGGCCAGCTGACGGATCTGCGCGGCGGAACCACGCGCACCGGAGTGGGCCATCATGTACACCGAGTTGACCTGCTTGCCGGCTTCGGTGGTCGAGATCGCCTTCATCATCTCGGAGGCGACCTTCTCGGTGCACTCCGACCAGACGTCGACGACCTTGTTGTACTTCTCGCCTTGGGTGATCAGGCCGTCGAGATACTGCTGCTCGAACTCCTTCACCCGCTCCTTCGACTCGTTGACCAGACGGCCCTTGGCCTCCGGAATCACCATGTCGTCCTTGCCGAACGAGATGCCGGCGCGGCAGGCGTGACCGAAGCCGAGCTTCATCAGGCGATCGGCGAAGATCACCGTCTCCTTCTGACCGCAATGGCGGTAGACGGCGTCGATGACGTTGCCGACGTCCTTCTTGGTCAGGACGCGGTTGATCAGCGAGAACGGCACCTTCGGGTGACGCGGCAGCAGCTCCGACAGCAGCATGCGACCCGGCGTCGTCTCGACGATGGAGATCAGCTCTTCACCCTCGTCGTCGACGCCGACGTAGCGCGCCTTGATCTTCGCATGGATCGACAGGACCTTGGCGTTCAGCGCCTGCTCGATCTCCGAGACGGTGGCGAACACCATGCCCTCGCCCTTCTCGCTCGGGCGGTCCATCGAGATGTAGTAGATGCCGAGCACGATGTCCTGAGACGGCACGATGATCGGCTTGCCGTTGGCGGGCGACAGGATGTTGTTGGTCGACATCATCAGGACGCGCGCTTCCAACTGCGCTTCCAGCGACAGCGGGACGTGCACGGCCATCTGGTCGCCGTCGAAGTCGGCGTTGAAGGCGGTGCAGACCAGCGGGTGCAGCTGGATCGCCTTGCCTTCGATCAGAGTCGGCTCGAAGGCCTGGATGCCGAGACGGTGCAGCGTCGGCGCCCGGTTCAGCATCACCGGATGCTCGCGGATGACCTCCTCCAGGATGTCCCAGACCTCGGGACGCTCCTTCTCGACCATCCGCTTGGCGGCCTTGATGGTGGAGGCGAGGCCGTACAGCTCCAGCTTGGCGTAGATGAACGGCTTGAACAGCTCCAGCGCCATCTTCTTCGGCAGGCCGCACTGGTGCAGCTTCAGCTCCGGACCGACGACGATGACCGAACGGCCCGAGTAGTCGACGCGCTTGCCGAGCAGGTTCTGACGGAAGCGGCCCTGCTTGCCCTTCAGCATGTCGGACAGCGACTTCAGCGGACGCTTGTTGGCGCCGGTGATGACGCGGCCACGGCGGCCGTTGTCGAACAGCGCGTCGACGGCCTCCTGCAGCATGCGCTTCTCGTTGCGGACGATGATGTCCGGCGCCTTCAGCTCGATCAGCCGCTTCAGGCGGTTGTTGCGGTTGATGACGCGGCGGTACAGGTCGTTCAGGTCGGAGGTGGCGAAGCGGCCGCCGTCCAGCGGCACCAGCGGACGCAGCTCGGGCGGGATCACCGGAATGACTTCCAGGATCATCCATTCGGGGCGCGACTGCGAGGCCAGGAAGGCGTCGATCAGCTTCAGGCGCTTGACCAGCTTCTTGCGCTTGGCTTCGGAGTTGGTGTCGCGCAGATCCTCACGGCAGCGCTTCTTCTCCTCGTCGAGGTCGAGCGCCGACAGCATGATGCGCAGCGCTTCGGCACCGATCGACGCGGTGAAGGCGTCCTCGCCGTATTCGTCCTGGGCGTTCAGGAACTCTTCCTCGTTCAGCAGCGAATGCAGCTTCAGCGGGGTGAGGCCCGGCTCGATGACGACGTAGTTCTCGAAATAGAGGATGCGCTCCAGATCCTTGAGCGTCATGTCGAGCAGCAGGCCGATGCGGCTCGGCAGCGACTTCAGGAACCAGATGTGCGCGACGGGGGACGCCAGCTCGATATGGCCCATGCGCTCGCGCCGGACCTTCGACAGCGTGACCTCGACGCCGCACTTCTCGCAGATGATGCCGCGATACTTCATGCGCTTGTACTTGCCGCACAAGCACTCGTAGTCCTTGATCGGGCCGAAGATGCGGGCGCAGAACAGGCCATCGCGCTCCGGCTTGAAGGTGCGGTAGTTGATGGTTTCCGGCTTCTTGATCTCGCCGTAGGACCAGGACCGGATCCGCTCGGGGCTCGCGATCTGGATGCGGATCTGATCGAAGCTCTGCGGCCCCTGAACCTGGCCGAAAATGTTCATCAACTCATTCATGACCGTCTCCCGCTGGCATCGCCGCGTTGTCGGTTAAAAGCAGTGCAATGCCCCGGACCGGTGCACACGCACCGGTCCGGGGCCTGGGTCACGTCAGACCGGCTCAGTAGTCCCGCTGATTCAGTTCGACGTTCAGGCCGAGCGAGCGCAGCTCCTTGACCAGCACGTTGAACGATTCCGGAATGCCGGCCTCGAAGTTGTCGTCGCCGCGGACGATCGCCTCGTAGACCTTGGTGCGGCCGGACACATCGTCCGACTTCACCGTCAGCATTTCCTGCAGCGTGTAGGCGGCGCCATAGGCTTCCAGCGCCCAGACCTCCATCTCACCGAAGCGCTGACCGCCGAACTGGGCCTTGCCGCCCAGCGGCTGCTGCGTGACCAGCGAGTAGGGGCCGATCGACCGGGCGTGGATCTTGTCGTCCACCAGGTGGTGCAGCTTCAGCATGTAGATGTAGCCGACGGTGACCTTGCGATCGAAGGTCTCGCCGGTGCGGCCGTCCACCAGCGTCGACTGGCCCGACCGGTCGAAACCGGCGCGTTCCAGATGGACGCAGATGTCCTCCTCGCGGGCGCCGTCGAAGACCGGCGTCGCGAAGGGCACGCCCTTGCGCAGGTTGCCGCCGAGCTCCAGCAGCTCGCCGTCGGTCATGTCGGCGATGTCCTCGTTGTAGGTCACCTCGCCATACGCCGACTTCAGCGTGCCGCGCAGGGCCTCCAGCTGGGGAGCGCCTTCCGCCTTCTGGCGGATCGCCAGACGGTACTGGTCGACCGCCCGGCCGATCTGCTTGCCGAGACCCGAAGCCGCCCAACCGAGATGGGTTTCCAGGATCTGACCGACGTTCATGCGCGACGGCACACCCAGCGGGTTCAGCACCAGATCGACGGGGGTGCCGTCTTCCAGGTAGGGCATGTCCTCCTGCGGGATGATCCGCGAGACGACACCCTTGTTGCCGTGACGGCCGGCCATCTTGTCGCCCGGCTGCAGCTTGCGCTTCACCGCGACGAAGACCTTGACCATCTTCATGACGCCCGGCGGCAGCTCGTCGCCGCGCTGCAGCTTGTCGACCTTGTTCTCGAAGCGGTCCTGCAGGGCCTTGATCGAGTCGTCGAACACCTTCGCCAAGTTCTCGACGGTCTCCATCACCTGCTCGTCGGCGATGGCGATCTGGCGCCACAGGCCCTTCGACAGGCCGGCCAGCACCTCGTCGGTCAGGACCGTGCCGCCCTTCATGCCCTTGGGGCCGGACTGCGCGGTCTGGCCGAGCAGCACTTCCTTCAGGCGGGTGTAGAAGCTGCGCTCCAGGATGCCGCGCTCGTCGTCGCGGTCCTTGGCCAGCTTCTCGATCTCGGCGCGTTCGATGGCGAGCGCGCGCTCGTCCTTGTCGACGCCGCGGCGGCTGAACACGCGGACCTCGACGATGGTGCCGACGACGCCCGGCGGCAGGCGCAGCGAGGTGTCGCGGACGTCGGAAGCCTTCTCGCCGAAGATGGCGCGCAGCAGCTTCTCTTCCGGCGTCATCGGGCTTTCGCCCTTCGGCGTCACCTTGCCGACCAGGATGTCGCCCGGACGGACCTCGGCGCCGATATAGACGATGCCGGCCTCGTCGAGGTTCTTCAGAGCCTCCTCACCCACGTTCGGAATGTCGCGGGTGATTTCCTCCTGGCCCAGCTTGGTGTCGCGGGCCATGACCTCGAACTCCTCGATATGGATCGAGGTGAAGACGTCGTCCTTGACGATGCGCTCGTTGATGAGGATCGAGTCCTCGAAGTTGTAGCCGTTCCACGGCATGAACGCGACGAGCACGTTCCGGCCGAGCGCCAGTTCGCCGAGATCGGTCGACGGACCGTCGGCCACGATGTCGCCGGCGTTCACCCGGTCACCGACCTTCACCAGCGGACGCTGGGTGATGCAGGTGTTCTGGTTGGAGCGCTGGAACTTCAGCAGATTGTAGATGTCGACGCCCGGCGCCGTGCTGTCCGAGCTGTCGGTGGCGCGGACGACGATGCGGGTCGCGTCGACCTGGTCGACGATGCCCGAGCGCTTGGCGACGATGGTCACGCCGCTGTCGCGGGCGACGGTCGCCTCCATGCCGGTACCGACCAGCGGCGCGTCGGCCTTCACCAGCGGCACCGCCTGGCGCTGCATGTTCGAGCCCATCAGCGCGCGGTTGGCGTCGTCGTTCTCCAGGAACGGGATCAGCGCCGCGGCGACGGACACCAGCTGCTTCGGCGACACGTCGATCAGGTCGATCGCCTCGGGCCGGAACATCAGGTATTCACCGCCCTGGCGGCAGGACACCAGATCGGCGGCGAAGCTGTTGTCGGTGTTCAGCTCGGCGTTGGCCTGGGCGACGACGTAGCGTCCCTCCTCCATCGCCGACAGATAGACCACCTCGTTGGTGACCTTGCCGTCGATGACCTTGCGGTAGGGGCTCTCGATGAAGCCGTACTGGTTCACGCGGGCATAGGTCGCCAGCGAGTTGATCAGACCGATGTTCGGGCCTTCCGGCGTCTCAATCGGGCAGATGCGGCCGTAGTGCGTCGGATGCACGTCGCGCACCTCGAAGCCGGCGCGCTCGCGGGTCAGACCGCCCGGGCCGAGCGCCGAAAGACGACGCTTGTGCGTGATCTCGGACAGCGGGTTGGTCTGATCCATGAACTGCGACAGCTGCGACGAACCGAAGAACTCACGCACGGCGGCGGCCGCCGGCTTGGCGTTGATCAGGTCGTGCGGCATCACCGTGTCGATCTCGACCGAGCTCATGCGCTCGCGGATCGCACGCTCCATGCGCAGCAGGCCGACGCGGTACTGGTTCTCCATCAGCTCGCCGACCGAGCGGACGCGGCGGTTGCCGAGATGGTCGATGTCGTCGATCTCGCCGCGGCCGTCCTTCAGGTTCACCAGAACCTTCAGGATCTCCAGGATGTCCTCCTTGCGGAGCACACGCATCTGGTCGTCGGTCTGGAAGTTCAGGCGCGCGTTCATCTTGACGCGGCCGACGGCCGACAGGTCGTAGCGCTCGCTGTCGAAGAACAGGCCGGAGAACAGCGCCTCGGCCGACTCCAGGGTCGGCGGCTCGCCCGGACGCATGACGCGGTAGATGTCGATCAGCGCGTCTTCGCGGCTGGCGTTGCGGTCCGCGTTCATCGTGTTGCGGATATAGGCGCCGACGTTCAGATGGTCGATCGCCAGCACCGGCAGCTCGTCGACGCCGGTCTTCTCCAGCTTGTCGAGGTCGCTCGCCGACAGCTCGTCACCGGCTTCGAACAGGACTTCGCCCGTGCGCTCGTTGATGATGTCGACGGCGAGATAACGGCCGGTCAGCTCCTCGGTGGAGACCTGCTGCTCGGTCAGCCCGGCCTCGACCAGCTTCTTGATGACGCGCGGGGTCATCTTGGTGCCGGCCTCGGCGACGATGGCGCCGGTGGCGGCGTCCACCAGGTCGGAGATCAGCTTGACGCCCTTCATCCGGTCGGCGCTGAACGGGGTCTTCCAACCGCCGGCCGAACGGGTGTAGGTGATGGTGTCGTAGAAGTAGTTGAGGATCTCTTCCTTGGCCATGCCCTGCGCCTCGTAGGGCAGCAGGTCCTTGCGGTTGGCCTTGCGCTCGGCGCGCAGCGCCTCGGTGTCCGCGCCGTCCAGGGCGAACAGCAGCGTGGTGGCCGGCAACTTGCGGCGGCGGTCGATGCGGACGTAGACGAGATCCTTGGCGTCGAATTCGAAATCGAGCCAGGAGCCGCGATAGGGGATGACGCGGGCGGCGAACAGATACTTGCCCGACGCGTGGGTCTTGCCCTTGTCATGGTCGAAGAAGACGCCCGGGCTGCGGTGCATCTGCGAGACGATGACGCGTTCGGTGCCGTTGATGACGAAGGTGCCGTTGGCCGTCATCAGGGGCATGTCGCCCATGTAGACGTCCTGCTCCTTGATGTCGCGGATCGAACGGAGACCGGTGTCCTCCTCGACGTCGAACACGGACAGGCGCAGGGTCACCTTGAGCGGGGCGGCGAAGGTCATGCCACGCTGCTGGCACTCCTCGACGTCGTATTTCGGCTGCTCAAGCTCGTACTTGACGAAATCCAGCACCGCGCGGTCGGAGAAGTCCTTGATCGGGAACACCGACTTGAAGACTTCCTGCAGGCCCAGGTTCGCCCGCTTCTCCGGGGCGACGTCCATTTGCAGGAAGTGGTCGTACGAGCTCCGCTGCACCTCGATGAGGTTCGGCATCTGGGTGACTTCCGGGATGCGCCCGAAGCTCTTCCGAACACGTTTACGACCCGTAAAGGATTTGGCCATGGATGTCCCCAAACGTCTGTACGTGATGCGCGATTTACCGACCGTTCAACCGACCACCGAAAACGGACGACGCTGTCGACCGGTGCCGTGGGCGCCCGCGCGGGCCCTCCCCTTGATGGGGACGGAAAGAACCGGGCCGGGCAAGCCCGGTCCGGCGGAAGGCAGAAAACGCCGTGCGGCGGCAGGCCCCTTGGGGGACCGGCCGCCGTCCGGCGTGGAACTGTATGATCCGTAACGCAACAAGGTCTTACTTAATATCGACCTTGGCGCCGGCCTCTTCAAGCTGCTTCTTGATCTTGGCGGCCTCGTCCTTCGTGGCGCCTTCCTTGACCGGCTTCGGAGCACCCTCGACCAGGTCCTTGGCTTCCTTCAGGCCCAGGCCGGTGATGGCGCGGACTTCCTTAATCACGTTGATCTTCTTGTCGCCGGCATCGGCGAGGATCACCGTGAATTCGGTCTGCTCTTCGGCGGGAGCGGCAGCGGCAGCGGCCGGGCCGGCGGCGGCGACGGCCACCGGAGCGGCGGCGGAGACGCCCCACTTCTCTTCCAGGAGCTTCGACAGCTCGGCGGCTTCCAGGACGGTCAGGGCCGACAGATCGTCGACGAGCTTCTGCAGATCAGCCATGTTACTACTCCAAACGACTTGAGTTCTGGGGATGTAAAAAACGAGTGACTAGGCCTGGTCAGGCCGCCGCCTCGTCGTCCTTCTTCGCGTAGGCAGCAAGCACGCGGGCGACCTGGCCGCCCGGAGCCTGGAGGACACCGGCGATACGGGTCGCCGGGGTCTGGATCATGCCCACGAGGCGGCCACGCAGTTCGTCCAGCGACGGGAGCGAGGCGAGGGCCTTGACCCCCTCCGCGTCCAGAATCTGGGTACCGAGGCTGGCGCCGACGATCTTGAGCTTCTCGTTGGTCTTCGCGTAGTCGGCCACCACCTTGGCGGCCGCAACGGGATCCTTCGAGTAGGCGATCGCCGTCGGTCCCTTGAAGAGACCGTCCAGACCCTCGAACTGCGTCCCCTGAAGGGAACGACGGGCGAGCCGGTTCTTCGTCACTTTGAAGCTGGCGCCAGCAGCCCGAACCTTCGCACGCAGGTCGGTGACTTCCTTCACCGTCAGGCCCAGATGGTGGGTGACCACCACCAGGCCCGTGTCCTGGAGCTTCGATTGCAGAGCCGCGATCGTCGCTTCTTTTTGTGTACGATCCACGGATCGCCTCCTTGTACAGAGGTTTACATGGACCCCCTGCCCTTGCGGGCCGGAGGTCCGGCGAACCTGTCCCAGAAGTTCAAGCCGTTCCTGAACCGGTGATCCCGCCTTGGCGGGAGCCGGAATGGTCAACGGGTTCAACTCCTGTCTGCGCCGGTGAATTTTAAGCCCTCGCCTTCCGGAGAAGGAGCGGACACCTGCGGTCTCGGACAGGGGTGGGTGAGTTCTCCGCCGGGGCCGAGCCCCCTTGGATCATCCACCCGATCGCCGCCGGCCCCCGAGGGCGCCAGCGGCGAAAGTCGGTCGATTACGCCGCGGCGCCGGCCGCGGCCGACACGCTGGCGAGATCGAGCTTCAGGCCCGGGCCCATCGTCGACGAGAGCGAGACCTTCAGCAGGTACTGGCCCTTGGCGCCGGTCGGCTTGGCACGGCTGATGGCATCGACGAAGGCACGGATGTTCTGGACCAGCGCCTCTTCCGAGAAGCTGACCTTGCCGACGCCGGCGTGGACGATACCGGTCTTCTCCGCACGGAACTCCACCGCGCCGGCCTTGGCGGCCTTGACGGCGCCGGCGACGTCGGGGGTCACGGTGCCCAGCTTCGGGTTCGGCATCAGGCCGCGCGGGCCGAGCACCTTGCCGAGCTTGCCGACCACGCCCATCATGTCGGGCGAGGCGATGCAGCGGTCGAAGTTGATGTTGCCGGCCAGGATCTGTTCGGCGAGGTCGTCGCCGCCGACCACGTCGGCGCCGGCGGCCAGGGCCTCATCGACCTTGGCGCCGCGGGCGAACACCGCCACGCGGACGGTCTTGCCGGTGCCGTTCGGCAGGTTCACGACGCCGCGGACCATCTGGTCGGCGTGACGCGGATCGATGCCGAGGTTCATCGCGATCTCGATGGTCTCGTCGAACTTGGCCTTGGCGGCGCCCTTCAGCAGGGTGACGGCCTGTTCCAACGAGTAGAAGGAGTCGCGGTTGACGTTCTTGTAGGCGTCGGTCAGACGCTTGCCCAGCTTCGCCATAGGATCAGCCCTCCACCACTTCGAGGCCCATCGAGCGGGCGGAACCGGCGATCATGGTCGCGGCGGCTTCCACGTCGTGCGCGTTCAGGTCGACCATCTTCTTCTGGGCGATCTCGCGGATCTGCGAGGTCGTGACCTGGCCGACGAAGCCGCCCTTGCCGGGGGTCGTCGAGCCCTTGTCCTTGCCCGAAGCCTTCTTGAGGAAGTAGCTGACCGGCGGGGTCTTGGTCACGAAGGTGAAGGTGCGGTCGCCGAAGGCGGTGATGACCACCGGAATCGGCATGCCGACTTCCAGGTCCGCCGTCTTGGCGTTGAACGCCTTGCAGAACTCCATGATGTTCAGGCCGCGCTGACCGAGCGCCGGGCCGATGGGCGGCGACGGGTTGGCCTTGCCGGCCGGAACCTGCAGCTTGATGTAACCGACGATTTTCTTCGCCATCTCACAACCTCCTGGGACGACGCGTCACGCCCTTGACCGGCTGGTCCGGCGCGGCGTCGCGGGGTTTTGCGGTTCGGCCATGGCGAGCCTCCCGCAACAGAATGGAGCCACCGGTGCAGGCACCGGCGGCTCCGACTCGAAACGTTGTTGGAACCTTGTACTCAGATCTTCTCGACCTGCGTGTATTCCAGTTCGACCGGCGTGGAACGACCGAAGATCGATACCGCCACCTTGAGGCGGGACTTCTCCTCGTCGACTTCCTCGACGACACCATTGAAGGAGGTGAAGGGGCCGTCGCTCACTCGCACCTGCTCGCCCACCTCGAAGGTGATCGACGGCTTGGGGCGCTCAAAGCCTTCCTGCACCTGATGGATGATCCGCTCGGCCTCGCGCTGGGAAATCGGCTGCGGCTTGCCGCCGCCGCCCAGGAAGTCGGTGACCTTCGGCGTGTTCTTCACCAGCGACCAGGATTCGTCGGTCAGGTCCATCTTGACGAGGACGTAGCCGGGGAAGAACTTCCGTTCCGTGTTGATCTTGGAACCCCGGCGCACTTCGACCACTTCTTCGGTCGGGACCAGGATTTCCTCGAACTTGTCTTCCAGACCCTTCTGAGCCGCCTTTTCGCGGATGGCCTGGGAGACCTTCTTTTCGAAACCCGAATAGACGTGAACGACGTACCAGCGCGCTGCCATGTCTCAGCCTCCCAGCCCAAGGATCAAGCGGACGGCAACCGCCAGCACCTGATCGACGACGAGGAAGAACAGGGCGGCCACGACGACCATGACGAAGACCATGGCGGTGGTGATGCCGGTTTCCTTGCGGGTCGGCCAGGTGACCCTGGCTACCTCGCGGCGGACCTCGCGCGCGAATTCTGCGGGATTGACTTTAGCCATCGTGCGAACCGTGCGAGCTCCGGAGCGACTGTGAGGGCGCCGCTTTTACCCTAACCGTTATTGGGACGGGATGGCAGGAGTGGAGGGGATCGAACCCCCAACCCCCGGTTTTGGAGACCGGTGCTCTACCAATTGAGCTACACTCCTATCTCCGTCCGGCCACACCTTTCGGCGTGGGACGCCGCTTAAAGCATTCTTTCGGCGGCGGTGTCAAGGCCTTTCGACCTGACTTTAGGAATAACTTTTCAGAACGGCTTTCCGGAAGCCCAACCGTACTCTTCAGCCAGATGGAACTCCCCCGCCGAACCTAAGGTCCGGCGGGGGAGGCAGGCTTATAGCATCACTCGACGATCTTGGCAACGACGCCGGCACCGACGGTGCGGCCACCCTCGCGGATGGCGAAGCGCAGACCTTCGTCCATGGCGATCGGGGCGATCAGCGTCACTTCCATGGCGACGTTGTCGCCCGGCA
>NZ_JAENHM010000061.1 GCF_016595245.1 Azospirillum endophyticum | reverse complement strand
GCGTTTTCCTCACCCCGAGGCAACCTGCCGCACGTCCACAGAGATATGTTGATACGTTAGCGGGGCGGGAGAGGGTGATTATCGCCATGGGCGATCACCCTTATTGGCGCAGGCCAGGGGTATCCGCCGCCGGCAGGAAGACCGGCACGACGGCTTCGACCTGTCCGGCGACGCGGGTGCGGTGGATGGGGATGCCGTAGAGGCGGGCGAGGTTGGCTTCGGTCATGACCGCATCCGCCGGCCCCTGGAGATGCTCCTCCACCCCCATCATCAGCAGGGCCTCGTCGGCGACGCACAGCGCATGCTGGGGCAGGTGGGTGCTGAACAGGATGGCGTGCCGTCCGTCGCGGCGCAGCCGCTCGATGACCCTCAGCAGCAGCGCCTGGTTGGCGAGGTCGAGGGCGGAGGCCGGCTCGTCGAGGATCAGCAGGTCGGCCCCCGTCACCAGGGCGCGCGCCAGCATGACGATCTGGCGCTCGCCGCCCGACAGGCGGCTGAACGGGCGCTCGGCGAAGCGCAGGCCGTCGACCTGGGCCAGCGCCTCCTCCGCCGCGCGGTAGTCGGCGCGGTTCGGCGCGCCGAACAGGCCGATCCGCCGCGCCCGGCCCATCACCACCACGTCGAGGCAGCGGTAGGGCACGGTGTCGCCGATCGACTGCGAGACGTAGCCGATGGCGGCCGGCGCGCGGCGGCGGCCCTCGGCCAGCGGCAGCAGCCCGGCGAGCGCGCGGATCAGCGTGGTCTTGCCGCGGCCGTTGGGGCCGAGCACGGCGAGGCAGCGGCCGGCCGACAGGGCGAGGCCGAGATGGCGGAAGATCCACCGCTCGCCGCGCCGCACCCCGGCATCCTCCAGCCTAATCTCCAGCCCGGTCATTCGCCCATCTCCTGCTTCTGCCGGCGCCGCAGCAGCAGCGCGAAGATCGGGGCGCCGACGATGGCGGTCAGCACGCCGAGCGGGATTTCCGCCGTGGTCGCGGTGCGGGCGATGGTGTCGATCAGCAGCAGATAGGCCCCGCCCATCAACGCCGAGGCCGGGATCAGGACGCGGTGGTCGGACCCGACCAGCAGCCGGGCGAAATGCGGGACCACCAGCCCGACCCAGCCGATCACGCCGGAGAAGGCCACCACCGTCGCCTCGACCAGCGCCACCGCGGCGAAGATCAGCCAGCGGTCGCGCTCCACCCGCACGCCCAGCATGCGGGCGTCGTCCTCGCCCAGCGACAGCAGGTTGATGCGGAAGCGCATCGCCCAGATCGCCAGCATCCCGGCCAGGATCACCGGCACCGCCAGCAGGGTCTGGCGCCAGCCGGAGGCGGCGAAGCTGCCCATCAGCCAGAACACGATGGCCGGCAGCGAGCTGTCGGGATCGGCGACGAACTGCGCCATCGACACCAGCGCGCTGAACAGCGCCGACACAACGACGCCGGTCAGCACCACGGTGACGACGCCGCTGCGCCCGTCGATGCGGGCGAGCAGCCCGACCAGCAGCAGGGCGGCGCAGCCGGCAACGAAGGACAGCCCGACCAGCGCCGCCCCCGACAGGCCGAGCAGGATCGCCACCGCCCCGCCGAGCGAGGCGCCCGACGACACGCCGAGGATGTGCGGCGACACCAGCGGATTGCGGAAGACGCCCTGCAGGGCGGCGCCGCACAGCGCCAGCCCGGCGCCACAGGCCGCCGCCATCAGCACGCGCGGCAGGCGGACGAGCAGGACGATGCGTTCCTGCAAGGAACTCCAGTCGGCGTCCAGTCCGCCGGGCAGCAGCTGCGCCGCGACGATGCGCAGCGCCGTGGCCGGCGGGATGGAGAGCCGGCCGGCGCACAGCGCCACCAGCATCATCGCCAGCAGCCCAGCCGCCATCGCCGCCAGCAGCCAGGGCCGGCCGGGCAGGGAGGCGGAATGGGCGGAAGCGGTATCAGGGGCCGACGATGCGGTCATAGTTCAGCGTCCCCCTGTTGACGTCGGCCAGCAGCAGCCGGTCGATCTCGGCGTCGGTCGGATCAGAGCCATAGACCAGCGAGAGGCCGCGCCGCACCTCGGCCCGCAGGTCGTAACCATTGGCGTCCGGGTGGAACAGCTTGGCCAGCCACAGCCAGAGCAGCGGGTTCTCGGCGTTGGGCGGCTCCCAGCGGAAGGCGCCGACCAGCACCTTGTAGACCCGCCCCGCCTTCGCCGCGGCGGTGCCGGACAGCAGCGGGTCGTTGCGGATGTCGGCCGGCTGGAGGTCGCGGTCGGCGCTGTTCAGCAGGATCACCTCCGGGTCCCAGATCATGATCTGCTCGGCGGTAACGGTGATCGAGCCGCTGCGCTCGGCGGCGAGGTTGCGGCCGCCGGCCGCGGCGATGGCGAAATCGGTCGGCGTCCCCTTCCCGGTCACCACCAGATGGCCGGCGAGCCTGGACAGGAACAGCACCGTCGGCGTCTTGCCGGCAGTCTTTTCGGGGCGGCGGATGCGCGCCAGCACCTCGTCCCGCCAGCCGATCAGGGCCTCGGCCCGTTCGGGATGCCCGGTCAGATCGGCCATCAGGCGGATGTTGCGGCGGGTGGTCTCCTCGTCGCCATAGACGACCAGCGCGGTCTTCAGCCCGGCCTCGGCCAGCGGCGAGACGACCTGCGGCCCCAGCTCGCCCCGTTGCAGCACGAGATCCGGCTCCAGCGCGGCGATGGCCTCGACGTTCGGCATGAAGGCCGACTTGCCGGCGCTGAGCAGCGAGGCGGGGAGCTGGTTCAGCCGGGGAAACAGCCGGCCGAGCAGGCCGCCCTTCGCCACCTCGGCCACCGTCTGGTGCATGCCGACCAGCCGGTCGGCCGAGCGGTCGGCGGCCATCACCGTCGGGGCGGAGGGGGCGGGAAGCGCCACGATCCGCTCCGCCGGTTTCGACAGGACGATTTCGTTGCCGGCGAGGTCGGTGGTGCGGATCTCCGCCGCCCCGCCCAGGCTGGGTGCCAGGGCCAGCAGCAGAGCGGCGGCGGCCAGGGCGGAGGGCGGCATCCAGCGCATCAGAAGCTGACCCGGGTCTGGAACACCGCCTGCAACGGTTCGCCGATGGCGACGCCGAGATTGTTGACCGCCGAGGTGTAGTAGGTCTTGTCGAAGATGTTCTTGACGTTGACCTGGAAGCTGACCGGCGTGCCGTGGACGTCGGTGTCGTAGGCGGCGAAGGCGTCGGCGACGACGTAGGAGGGCAGGTAGAAGCTGTTGGCGGCATCGCCGGCGCGCTTGCCGGCATAACGGGCGCCGCCGCCGACGCGGAGCGCGGTGCTGCCCAGCACGGGACCCAGATCATGGGTGACGAACAGCGAGGCGGTGCTGCGGGCGACGTTGGACAGCCGGTTGCCCTGGTAGAGCGGATCCTTGGTCACCTGGGCGTCGAGCAGGCTGTAGCTGCCGATGACGCTCCAGCCCGGCGCCACCTCGCCGGCGACGTCGATTTCGAAGCCGCGCGAGCGCACGGCGCCGGCGGTGCGGTTGACGGTCAGGCCGTTGACCACTTCCGAATAGAGCACGTTGCGCTTGCGCAGGTCGAACAAGGCGGCGGTGGCGGTCAGGCCGCGAGCCAGCTCGACCTTGGCGCCGACCTCATAGGCGTCGCCCTCCTCCGGCGGCAGGGCGCCGAGATAGCTGGAGATCGAGGAGTTCGGGCGGAAGCTCTGGCTCCAGCTCGCGTAGACCGACGCGTCGGGCGTGACCTTGTAGACCACGCCGGCACGGGGCACGAGCTTGCCGTCCTGCACGTCGGTGTTGGCGCGGAAGGGCCGCCCGCGGCCGGCATACTGGTCGTAATACTGGTAGCGCAGGCCGCCCAGCACGATCCAGCGGTCGCCGAGCTCAATCGAATCCTGGGCGTAGACCGACGAGGTCTCCAGCCGTTCGGTCTGGTCGCTGTCGGTCGCCACCACGTTGCGGCTGATCGGCAGACGGCCGTAGACCGGCCGGTAGATGTTGAAGGCGGCGGAGGTGGGCCCTCGGATCAGGTCGGTGCGCAGCGTGTCGCTGTAGTCGTAGGAGGCGCCGAACAGCAGCTGGTGGCGCAGGCCGGCGAAAGTCACCTTGCCGTTGAGGTCGGCGCGGACCGCATGGACGTCGACGTTGGAATCCTGGGTGGCGTCGGCGCGCCGGGTCAGCACCCCGGTGCGGGCGTTGTAGGCGGTGACGCGCGCCTGGTCGTCCTTGTACCAGTTGTGGCTGTAGGCGTAGTTGACGCTGGCGGTCCAGTCGGGGTCGATCTTGTGGCTGATGCCGATGCGGGCGAGATGGGTGAAGCCGCTGGTGACGTTGTAGGGCTCGTCGAAGCGTTCCCGCTTCGACACCGGCACCGCCTTGCCGGTCGCGGGATCGAAGATGGTGCCGCGGTCGAAGGGCACCTGATAGCGGGTGTATTCGTAGCCGAGCGTGATCGTGGTGTCCTCGCCGTACCAGGCGAGCGACGGGGCGACGGTCTTCTGCCGGATGCGGCCGAAGTTGCGCCAGTAGGCGGTGTCCTGGATGTCGCCGACGAAGCGGTAGGCGAGGTTGGAGCCGGCGGCCAGCGGCCCGGTGACGTCGACCTGCCCGCCGCCGCCGCCGAAGCTGCTGCCCCAGGCCTGGGCCTCGCCGCGCTGGGTCAGCTCGGGCGTCTTGCTGACGACGTTCACCAGCCCGCCGGGATCGAGGATGCCGTAGAGCATCGAGGCCGGCCCCTTCAGGACCTCGACGCGGTCGGCCCCGGCGGTGAAGCTGCGCGGCATCGCCGTCCGCAGGCCGTCGCGCATGGTCGAGCCGTCGCGGTTGTCGCCGAAGCCGCGCTTCATGAAGGCGTCCTGGGTGCCGCCCAGCGTGTTGCCCTGGGTGACGCCGCTGACATTCGCCAGCGCCTCGTCCAGCGTGCGGGCGGCCTGATCCTTGAGGACGGGGGCCGCCACCACGTTGACCGCCTGCGGCACGTCGAGCAGCGGCGTGTCGGTCCCGGTGGCGAGCGAACTGCGCTTGGGCTGGTAACCGTCGGTGGCGGCGCCTTGGCCGATCAAGGTGATCGGGCCGAGCTCCAATGCCGTTCCGCTCTTTGCGGGGGCGATGTCTTCGGCCTGGGCCGTCGCGGCATGAGTGGAGGCAATGGCTGCGCAAGCAAAGCATGCGATTAGTTTCAAGGACTCCACGCGACGACCTTTCCCCAGCTTTGTCGATCCGATTGAAATCATGGATTGCGTCCCGACGACTTGGTCGCCGGGACGCTCCAGGAATTCCTTCGGATGCGAATAAACCAAACGGATAGGCAATGCAAATAATTATCAATATCGTTGTTTGGGGTACCAGCGGAGTGTTGCCGGCACTTCCCCGCGGGGGACGGGCTGGCGGGACTCGTGGACGCGCCGCCTACCGCAGAGCCACGTCGCCGCCCGGTGCCTTCAGGGCGAGGTCGAAAAGCGGCCGGCCGGGACCGGAAAGCCATTGCTCCAGGCTCAGCAAATCCCCGAACTCCTCGCGCAGGGCCGGATGTCGGCGGCGCCCGCGCATCGGCCGTCGTCGACGAGTTCGGCGAGGCGGACGAGCAGCCTGTTCCGTTCGAGAAGGCCGTCGGGGAAGCGGCGGTAGGTGATCGGCCTGCCGGCGGCTCGGCTGAAGAGATCCTGCAATCCGTTCCCCGTCATGGCGTCGCCGGCGATCTCGATGGTCCGGCCGCCGAAGCGGTCGGGATCCGAAAAGATCGTCGCGACGATCTTCCTGATGTCGTCCACCGCGATACACTGCATCGCCTGATCGGGGCGCATGAGGAACGCGTAGGTGCCCTGATCGAGACCCATGCCCGGCAGCATCAACATTTCCATGAAGGCCGCCGGACGGACGATGGTGCTGCGGATGTCGAGGTTCCGGATATGGGTCTCGATCTCCGTCTTGCTGTCGAAATGGCCCGCTTCCGAGGGGGGACATCCCAGAAGCGGAGATCGGGGGAACGGGGCTGGCGGCCCTTCAGGCGGCACCGGGAATGCGGGCGATGACCTTGATCTCGAAATCGAAACCGGCCAGCCAGGTCACGCCCACCGCCGTCCAGTTCGGGTAGGGCGGCCCGCCGATGACCTCGTTGCGCACCGCCATGATGCTGTCGAGTTGGGCGGCGGGGTCGGTGTGGAAGGTGGTGACGTCGACGACGTCGTCGAGGGTGCAGCCGGCAGCCTCCAGCACGGTCAGGAGATTCTTGAAAGCCAGCCGCACCTGGGTCTCGAAGACGGGCTCCGGCGATCCGTCGGCGCGGCTGCCGACCTGTCCGGAGACGAACAGGAGATCGCCGGAGCGGATCGCCGCGGAGTAGCGGTGCTTCTCATAAAGCGCGTGGCGGCCTTCCGGAACGATGGCTTCAGGTCGGGTCATTGCTTTCTTCCTCTTTGCAGAGCGGCAAGGGGGTGAGCCGGCAGACGGTTCGCATCCGGCTTCACAGTCGGGGTGCGTTTTGATATACGCTCCGTATGTGAATGACATCACACATACGCGCCGTATGTCAATGATCACATACGGCGCGTATGTCGAGGAAGGGAGGAGGGCGATGGCTGGGAAGCGACGGGCCGAGATGATGGAGGAGACCCGTACCAAACTGATCAGATCCGCGCGCAGGGCCTTTTCCGAGAAGGGCTATGCCGCCGCCTCGATGGACGAACTGACGGCGGAGGCCGGGCTGACGCGCGGGGCGCTCTATCACAATTTCGGCGACAAGCGGGGGCTTCTGCAGGCGGTCGTCGACCAGATCGACGGGGAGATGGCGGCTCGCGCCCAGGCGGTCGGGGCGCGGGCGGAGACCGAGTGGGACGGTCTGCTGGCGGAAGGCGTCGCCTATATCGAGATGGCGCTGGAGCCCGAAGTGCAGCGCATCGTGCTGCTCGACGGACCGGCGTTCCTCGGCGATCCGTCGCAATGGCCGAGCCAGAACGGCTGCCTGCAGGTCACATTGCAGAAACTGGAGGGGCTGATCGCACAAGGCACCGTCAGGCCGGTGGACGCCGAAGCGGCCGCCCGGCTGCTGAACGGGGCGGCGCTGAACGCCGCGCTGTGGGTCGCGGCCAGCGACCAGCCGCAAGAGGTGCTGGCCAAGGCCGTCGAGGCGTTCCGCGTCCTGGCCGGGGGCCTGCTGGCGGCCCCCGGGTAAGGGGCGGCGCCCGCGTCCCTCGTCGTTTACGCGGTCAACCGACCGTCTGCAGCGTCTGGCGGACCCACGCGACCAGCGCCGGCAGCGGCATGGCACCGGCGGTGCGGGCGATCTCGCGGCCGTGACGGACCAGGACCAGCGACGGGATGCTGCGGATGCCGAAGCGGCCGGCGAGGTCGGGCGAGGCCTCGGTGTCGATCTTGGCGAGGCGGACCTGGGGTTCGAGCTGGGCCGCGGCCTGGGCGAAGACGGGGGCCATCATGCGGCAGGGGCCGCACCAGTCGGCCCAGAAGTCGATCAGCAGCGGCAGGTCGCCATGCTCGGCATGGGCGGCGAAGCGGCGGGCGTCGAGCGCCACCGGCTTGCCTTCGAACAGCGCCTTGCCGCAGCGGCCGCATTTGCCGCCGCCGAGCCGGGCCGGCGGCACGCGGTTCAGGGTGTCGCAGTGCGGACAGGCGATGTGCAGGCTGTCGGTGCTTGTGGACGACTGACCGGCTGTGGATGAGTTGGCGGCGGGCGGCATGGCGAGGATCCTTTCCCTTGGCCCCTGGCAGCGGTTCCACCGTCGATGTATGGGGGCGGACCCGCCCACTCAAGATCCGCGCAAGAGGGGCGGGCCTAGTCCTGCCGGCCCATCAGGCCTTCCAGCTTTGCGAAATCCACATATTGCGCCGGCCGGTCCTTCAACAGGTCCGGGCTCGCCTGGGCGTTCTCCCGCGCGCATTCGGTGACGTAGCGGGCCAAGAGGTCGCGCATGACCTCGGCCAAAGGCGTTTGCCGCTGGCGTGCGTAATTCTTGGCGACATCTTTGATTCTGCGGTCAACACGCAAAGAGATCGTCGCCTTCTTTGGATGAAACGGATCTCCGATCATGACGATCCCCCACCGATCCTGCCAATCTACATGAACTGGCCTCGTCATTTGGATATGCCGGATCGGCGGTGGATACAAGGATCCATGGGCGGACGGGCAATAAAACTTGGGGATGATAACTTGTGAATTTGTGTGGATAAAATTTCGTCCGGTTTTCTTCTCCACAGAATCTGTGGATAGATGTGTGCGCAATTCCCGAACAGAATCATCCGCACCCTTCCGGCCGGCCTGTCCGGTCTGTGGATGAGTGGGTTTGCCTATTTTTTAGGCGAAACTGCCGGTCCGCCGGTCCCCCAGCCGCCGACCAGCCGCAGCCGCCCGTCGGGCGAGAGGTCGGGCAGGACGGACAGCACGGTCTGCTCCGTCAGTTCGCCGATCTGGCGGCGCTTGGCACGGGCAGTGGCGATGGCGGCGTTCAGGGAGTCGAAATCCACGGGCTCGGCCTGGAGCAGGCTGCGGACCCGCTGTCCGTCCTCGCGGTAGTCCTGGCTCAGGGCGTCATAGCGCGGGCGCAGCGGCTCGAAGACGGCGCGCAGCCGGGCGGCATCGGCGTCGGACAGGTCGGCGGCCACATGCTCGACGAAGCGGTCGGGCATCGGCCGGTAGGGCGGGGGCTTGCCGGTGTTGCCGACCAGCATGGCGCCCAGGATGGCACCCAGGAACAGGTTCAGCGCCAGCGACACCAGTGCCAGCCGGCGCAGGCTTATCCGTTGCCGGAGGCTGGCCAGGAAGGATGGCTGCAGGCGACGGGGGGCGGCGGCACCGCTCATCGGGACTCTCCGTCGAACAGGGTGACGACCTCGTCGTTCAGCAGGGCCAGTTCCTGGCCTTGCCGCGGGGTGGCGGCGGGGCCGGCGAGATGGCCGGCGACCCAGCCCCCGGTCAGCCAGCCCAGCGCCAGCAGGGCGACGCAGAAGCCGGCCACCCTTTGCCGCGGTATCCGGCCGAGCAGGACCATGATCACGCCCTCCTGCGGCTTGCCGCGTGCGGCGGTACCGACCGCCGACAGCAGGCGGTCGACGCGGGCATCCTCCACCACCAGCATAGGACTAGCCAGCAGCCCGTCGAAGGACTGCGCGTCCTCCAGGGCGATGCGCAAAGCGGGGGAACGGGCGAGCGCGGACTCGGCCGCGGCGCGCAGGTCAGGCGGCCAGCGCTCCGGAGAGGCGCCGTAATCGTCCAGATGGCGGAGGAAGTCTTCGTCGGTCATGGCATCCTCCCTCACGCGGGATCGGGGCTGAGCGTCGCCTTCAGCGCGGCCCGGGCGCGGGCCAGCAGCGAGGCGAAGGCGCTTTCGCTCATGGTCAGGATCTCTGCGGCTTGGCGCAGGCTGAGTCCTTCCTGGTGGAACAGCACGACGGCGGCGCGCTGGCGGTCGGGCAAGGCGGCCAGCGCCCGGTTGACCCGCTCGGCGGTCTGGCGCTCGGCGATGCGGGTCAGCGCGTCGGGCGCCTCGTCGGGTGGATCCCCGGCATCTTCCAGCGGCGACCAGCCGGGGTGGCGACCGCGGTCGATGGCGAGGTTCACCACGACGCGGTAGAGCCAGGTGGTGAAGGCGGCCCGCGCCCCGTCCCAGCGGCCGGCATGCTGCCAGACCCGCAGGAAGGCCTCCTGCGCGATCTCGTCGGCGTCGGAGGGGTTGCCGGTCATCCGCTGGGCCAGCGCCACGGCGCGGCGCATGTGGCGGGCGGCCAGCCGGTCGAAGGCGGCGGCGTCGCCGCCGGCCACGCGGCCCATCAACGCGTCGTCGCTATCCTCCGCCACCGGGGCTCCGCTCCTGCCGTGGGCGAGAACTATGCCCAAGAGGGAGGAGAGGTGCCACCTCCCTCTCCCCCCCGCTCTCGCGCAAACGAAGTTTGCGCTGACGCGACAGGCGGACCTCTGGTCCGCCGAAAGCGGGGAGAGGGTCGGGGTGAGGGGGATGCATTGCGGGATTTTCGGGAAAGGGCCGCCGCGCGACCCCCTCACCCTAACCCTCTCCCCGGGGGGGAGAGGGGATCTTGTCAGGTGGAGGAGGATCAAAGCATCCATCCGCCGCCCCCTATTCCGCCGGGGCGGCGATGGCGTGGCGGCGCTTGCGCCGCAGGGCCAGCCGTTCCAGGGTCAGATAGACCACCGGCGTGGTGTAGAGCGTCAGCATCTGGCTGACCAGCAGCCCGCCGATGATGGCGATGCCGAGCGGACGGCGGAGCTCGCCGCCGGTCCCAAAGTCGAAGGCCAAGGGCACGGCGCCGAGCAGCGCCGCCATCGTCGTCATCATGATCGGGCGGAAGCGGACCAGACCGGCCTCGCGGATCGCCTCCAGCGGCGACAGGCCGCGCGTCCGCTCCGCCTCCAGGGCGAAGTCGATCATCATGATCGCGTTCTTCTTGACGATGCCGATCAGCAGGATGATGCCGATCAAGGCCACGATCGACAGGTCGTAGCCGGTCAGGATCAGCGCGATCAGCGCCCCCAGACCGGCCGAGGGCAGGGTCGACAGGATGGTCAGCGGGTGGATCAGGCTTTCGTACAGCACGCCCAGCACGATGTAGATGGTGATCAGCGCCGCCAGGATCAGCAGCGGCTGGCTGGAGGAGGATTGCTGGAAGGCGCGCGCGTCGCCCTGGAAGCCGGCGCGGATGCTGGCCGGCATGCCGATGTCCTCGGCCGCGCGCTGGATCAGCTCGGTCGCCTGGGACAGCGAGACGCCGGGGGCGAGGTCGAAGGTCAAATTGGCGACCGGGAAGCCGCTCTGGTGCTGGATGCTGGCCGCCTGGTTGCCGATGACGACGCGCGACACCGCCGATAGCGGCACCATGCCGCCGCGGCCCGCCACATAGATGCGCTTGAGGTCGTCGGGGCCGAGCGCTTCCGACGGCTCGACCTCCAGCACAACCTTGTGCTGGTTCTGCGCCAGATACATGGTCGAGACCTGCCGCTGGCCGAAGGCGTCGTAGAGCGTCGATTCCAGGGCGCTGAGCGACACGCCGAGGCGGGTGGCGGCGTCGCGGTCGACGATGACGTTGGCCTGGATGCCGCCGTTCTGGCGGTCGTTGGCGACGTCGACCAGCTCCGGCAGGGTGCGCATCTTGTCGACCAGCTTGGGCGCCCACTCGTTCAGCGCATTGATGTCGGAATCCTGCAGGCTGTAGCGGTACTGGCTGCGGCCCTGGAAGCCGCCGACGCGGATGTCCTGCACCGGCGTCAGGTAGAGCTGTACCCCCGGCACCCGGCCGGCGCGCTGGCGCAGCCGCTGGGTGACGGTGGCGAGGTCGTCGCGTTCCGCCTTCGGTTTCAGCCCGATGAAGATCTGGCCGGAATAGGTGCCGCCCGGACCGCCGCCGCCGATGGTGCCGCCGACGCTGTCAACCGCCGGGTCGCCGGCCACCGCGTCCTGCAGGGCCTGCTGGCGCGTCACCATGGCGCGGAAGGAGATGTCCGGCGGTGGGTCGCTGAAGCCGATCAGCAGGCCGGTGTCCTGCTGCGGCACGAAGCCCTTGGGCACCTGCCCGTAGAGCCAGACGCTGACGCCGATGATCGCCGCGGTCGCCACCAGCATGGTGCGGCGGTGGGCCAGCACCCAGTCCAGCCCGCTGGCATAGAGGCCGAACAGCCGGTCGCCGATCCAGGCGAGCGCACGGGCGAGGCGGCCGGGGGGACCGCGTTCCGCCTCCGGCTGCAGCAGATGGGCGCACATCATCGGGGTCAGGGTCAGCGATACCACCGCCGAGACGGCGATGGCGACCGACAGCACCACGGCGAACTCGCGGAACAGCCGGCCCTGGATGCCGCCCATGAACAGGATGGGGATGAAGACGGCGACCAGCGACAGGCTGATCGACACCACGGTGAAGGCGACCTGCCGGGCGCCCTTGACCGCCGCCTCGAAGGGCTTGGTGCCCTTCTCGATGTGGCGGACGATGTTCTCGATGACGACGATGGCGTCGTCCACCACGAAGCCGACCGAGATGGTCAGCGCCATCAGCGAGAAATTGTCCAGGCTGTAGCCGACGATCCACATCACCCCGCAGGTGCCGGCCAGCGACAGCGGCACCGAGGCGGCCGGGATCACCGTCGCCCACAGCCGGCGCAGGAACAGCGCCATCACCATCACCACCAGCGCCACCGTGACCGCCAGCGTCTTCTGCACGTCGTCGATGGAGGCGCGGATGGTCGGCGTGCGGTCGGTGCGCACCGACAGGCTGACGCCCGGCGGCATCCAGCCGCGCAGCGTCGGCAGCTCTGCCCGGATGAGGTCGACCGTGTCGACCACGTTGGAGCCCGGCTGCTTCTGGATGTTGATCAGGATCGCGCGCTGGCCGTCCTGCCAGGCGGCGGTGCGGCTGTTCTCCGGCGCCTCGATCACGTCGGCGACGTCGCCCAGCCGAATGGTGGCGCCGTTCTTCTCGGTCACGATCAGCTTACGGTAGGCATCGGCCCCGAACAGCTGGTCGCTGGCGCCGATCGACCAGGATTCATGCGTGCCGTCGAAGCTGCCCTTGGCGCCGTTGGCGTTGGCCTGGGAAATGACGCTGCGGATCGTTTCCAGGCTGACGCCCATGTTGGCCGCGGCGGTGGCGTTCACCCGCACCCGCACCGCCGTCTTCTCCGCCCCGTTGATCGAGACCTGGGCCACCCCCTCGATCTGGCTCAGCCGCTGGCCGATGATGCTGTCGGCAAGATTGTAGAGCTCCGCCGGGGCCAGCGTGGTCGAGGTCATGGCGAGCGTCATCACCGGCGCGTCGGCCGGGTTGATGCGCCGCATCCGAGGCGGGCTCGGCAAATCGGCCGGCAGGTCGCCGCCGGCGGCGTTGATGGCGGCCTGGACGTCGCGCGACGCCGCCTCGACATTGCGGTTGAGGTCGAACTGGACGACGACGGTGGTGCTGCCGAGCTTGCTGTTGGAGGTCATCTCCGACACGCCGGCGATGCGGGAGAGGCGGCGTTCCAGCGGCGTGGCGACGGAGGCCGCCATGGTTTCCGGGCTGGCGCCGGGCAGCGCGGCGGTGACGATGATGGTGGGGAATTCGACCTGCGGCAGCGGCGCCACCGGCAGGAAGCGGTAGGCCACGGCACCGAGGATCATCAGCCCGACCATCAGCAGCGCCGTGCCGACCGGCCGCCGGATGAACAGGGCGGAGAGCGAGGATGCGGAGGGGAGAAGATTTGGGGGGAGCATGGCCGGCTACTCCGCCGCCGCCCGGCCGGCGGAGGCGTCGTTGCCCGGTTCCGCCGCGTCCTTCCGCCGCCACGGCCGCAGCCAGCGGCCCAGCCGCTTGCCGAGACGGTCCATGTAGAGATAGACCACCGGCGTGGTGTAGAGCGTCAGCACCTGGCTGAGCAGAAGCCCGCCGACGATGGCAATGCCCATCGGCTTGCGCAGCTCCGACCCGGTGCCGTTCTCCAGCGCCAGCGGCAGGGCGCCGAGCAGCGCCGCCATGGTCGTCATCATGATCGGGCGGAAGCGCAGGAGCGACGCCTCGTAGATCGAGCGTTCCGGCGCCATGCCCTGGTTGCGCTCCGCCTCCAGGGCGAAGTCGATCATCATGATGGCGTTCTTCTTGACGATGCCGATCAGCAGCACGATGCCGACCAGCGCGATCAGCGACAGGTCGTGGCCGGTCGCCATCAGCGCCAGCAGGGCGCCGATGCCGGCGGACGGCAGGGTCGACAGGATGGTGATGGGGTGGATCGTGCTCTCGTACAGCACGCCCAGCACGATGTAGACGGCGACCACCGCCGCCAGGATCAGCCAGGGCTGGGTGTCGAGCGAGGCGCGGAACTCGGCGGCCGTGCCGGCGAAGCGGGCGGTCGCGGTGTCGGGCATGCCGATGCTGTCGCGTGCCTGCTGGATCGCCGCCACCGCCGCCCCCAGCGAAACGCCGTGCGCCACGTTGAAGGACAGGGTGACGGAGGGGAACTGGCCCTGGTGGGTGATGACCAGCGGCGCGGTCCTGCGCTCCACCGACACGATGGCGTTCAAGGGAACGACGGTGCCGCCGCTGGCCTTCACATAGATCTTGGACAAGGACGCCGGGTCCATCTGGAAGGACGGCTCGACCTCCAGGATCACGCGGTACTGGTTGGTCTGGGTGTAGATGGTCGAGACCTGACGCTGGCCGAAGGCGTCGTACAGCGTGTCGTCGATGGCCTGTGGCAGCACATGCAGGCGGCTGGCGGCGTCGCGGTCGATGGTGAGATAGACCTGCAAGCCGTCCGGCTGCTGGTCGGTCGCCACGTCGGTCAGTTCCGGCCTTGCCCGCAAGGCTTCCAGCAGGCGCGGTGTCCAGTTCTCCAGCTCGCGCGGGTCGGCGTCCTGAAGGACGTACTGGTACTGGGTGCGGCTGACGCGGCTGTCGATCTGCACGTCCTGCACCGCCTGCATGAACAGCGACACGCCCTTCAGGTCGGAAGTCGCGGCGCGCAGCCGGGCGATGATCTCCTCCGCCGAGGAACTCCGCTGGTCGCGCGGCTTCAGCGCGATGGTCAGGTTGCCGGTGTTGGTGGTGGCATTCACCGTGCCGGTGCCGACGAAGCTCGCCACCCCGGCCACGTCGGGATCGCGCCGCACGATGTCGGCGACCTCGCTCTGGCGCTCCGCCATCGCCTTGACCGAGATCGAGGGGGCGGCGTCGGTGACGCCGATGATGACGCCGGTGTCCTGCTGCGGCAGGAAGCCCTTGGGCACCACGTCGTAGAGGTAGAGGGTGGCGGCCAGCGTCGCGATGGTGACCATCAGCGTCGCCGGCTGGTGGCGCAGCACGAAGCGCAGCGAGGCGGCATAGCCGTTCAGCAGCGCGTCGAAGCCGCGCTCGGTCCAGCGGAACAGGCCGTTGGGCTTGGTCTCGGTTTCCGGTTTCAGCAGGCGGGCGCACATCATCGGCGTCAGCGTCAGCGAGATCACCGCCGACACCAGCACGGCGATGGACAGCGTGATGGCGAATTCGCGGAACAGCCGGCCGACCACGCCGCCCATGAACAGCAGCGGGATGAACACCGCGATCAGCGACAGGGTCAGCGACACGACGGTGAAGCCGATCTGGCGGGCGCCCTTCAGCGCCGCCGGCAACGGCTTCTCGCCCTCCTCGATGTAGCGGACGATGTTCTCGATCATCACGATGGCGTCGTCGACGACGAAGCCGGACGCGATGGTCAGCGCCATCAGCGACAGATTGTCCAGGCTGAAGCCGCAGAGCGCCATGATGCCGAAGGTGCCGATCAGCGACAGCGGCAGGGCCGCCGCCGGGATCACCGTCGCCCACGCCTTGCGCAGGAACAGGAAGATCACCAGAACCACCAGCCCGGCGGTCAGCACCAGCGTCTTCTGCACGTCCACCACCGAGGCGCGGATGGTCTCCGTCCGGTCGGTCAGCACCGCCATGTGGATCTGCGGCGGCAGGCTGGCCTGGAGCGACGGCAGCAGCTTGTGGATGCGGTCCACCGTGTCGATGATGTTGGCGCCGGGCTGGCGCAGCACGTTCAGCAGCACCGCCGGTCTGCCGTCGTGCCAGGCGGCCAGCCGGGTGTTCTCCACCGAATCGACCACGGTGCCGATGTCGGTCAGCCGCACCGGGCCGCCGTTCTTGTAGGCGACGATGATCGGGCGGTAGGCGGCGGCATTCTCGATCTGGTCGTTGACGCCGATCGACCAGGACTGGCGCGGGCCGTCGAAGCTGCCCTTCGGGGCGTTGACATTGGCCTGGGTGATGGTGGTCCGCACATCCTCCAGCGTCAGCCCCAGACCGGCGACGGCGGCCGGGTTGACCTGCACGCGGACGGCGGGGCGCAACCCGCCCTCGATCCCGACATAGCCGACGCCGTCGACCTGGGACAGCTTCTGCGCCAGCAGCGTGTCGGCGGCGTCGCTGACGGTCTCCAGCCGCAGGCTGTCGGAACTCAGCGCCAGCACCATCACCGGCGTGTCGGCCGGGTTGACCTTGTCGTAGACCGGCGGGTTCGGCAGCCCCTTGGGCAGGGTGCCCGACGCGGCGCTGATCGCCGACTGCACGTCCTGCGAGGCGGCGTCGATGTCGCGGGTCAGGTCGAATTGCAGGGTGATGACCGACAGGCCGAAGGAGCTGGTCGACACCATCGAGGAGATGCCGGCGATCTGGCCGAGCTGGCGTTCCAAGGGCGCGGTGACCGAGGAGGCCATGACGTCGGGGGCGGCGCCCGGAAGCTGGGTGGTGACGCGCACCGTCGGGAAATCGACCGTCGGCAGCGAGGAGATCGGCAGGGTGCTGTAGCCCAGCAGGCCCAGCAGCACCACCGCCAGCATCAGCAGGCCGGTGGCGACCGGCCGCAGGATGAAGGGGGCGGAGATGTTCATGAGGGCTGCCGTCCCTCGCGCGGTCCGGTGGGAGCGGGGGCGGAGCCGTTGTTCTCGCGCTGCTGCTGGCGTTCGCGCCGCCGTTCCTCGCGGGCGGCGGGGTCTTGTTGCCGGTTGGCGGGGGCGGCCTCCGGTGCGGTGGTGGCGGGAGCGATGCCGGTGGGGGCGGCGCCGGCTGGGGCCGCCGAGGCGATGGGGTCGACGATGCGGATCTTGGAGCCGGGCTGCAGGCGGTACTGGCCGTCCACCACCACGCGCTCGCCGGGGGTCAGGCCCTCCTCGACGATGGCCTTGGTCTCCTCCTGGCGGGCGACCTTGATCGGGCGCTGCTCCACCGTCAGGTCGTCCTTGATGACGTAGGCGTAGGTGCCCTGCGGTCCGCGCTGCACCACGGTGGCGGGCACCGTGGTGGCGCCGCGGCGGATGGTGGAGAGCAGGCGGACATTGACGAACTGGCCCGGCCACAGCTTCTGCGGGTCGTTGGGCATCTCGGCCTTGAGCCGGATGGTGCCGGTGCCGCTGTCGATCAGATTGTCCACCACCGCCAGCTTGCCGGTGTCGAGCATGCGGCGGCCTTCGCGGTCCTGCGCCTCCACCGTGACCGACCCCTGCGCCTGGGCGGCCAGCACCGCCTGGAGCTGTTTCTCCGGCAGGGTGAAAAGGACGGCGATGGGCTGGATCTGCGTGATGGTGGCGATGCCGTTCTGGTCGCTGGCCCGCACCACGTTGCCCTGGTCGACGTTGCGCAGGCCGATGCGGCCGCTGAGCGGGGCGGTGACGGTGGTGTAGTTGAGCTGGACCTGCACCGCCTCGATCGCCGCCTCGTCGGCGCGGATCTGCGCCTCGTACTGGGTGACCAGGGCGCGCTGGGTGTCCACCGTCTGGCGCGAGGCGAATTCCTTCAGCCCCATGTTGCGGTCGAGGTCGCGGCGGGCGTTGGCGAGCTGAGCCTCGTCCTGCGCCTTCTTGGCGACCGCCTGGGCCAGTTGGGCCTGCAGCGGGCGGGAATCGATGGTCGCCAGCAGGTCGCCGGCCTTGACCAGCTGGCCTTCCTGAAGCGAGACGCGCTGAAGCTCGCCGTCGACGCGGGCGCGCACGGTGACCGTGTTGAAGGCCTGGACCGTGCCGATGCCGTCGAACCAGATCGGCACGTCCTCGCGCGCCACGGTGCCGGCCTGCACCGCCACCACGCTGTTGCGCGCGTTGCCGGAAGAGCCGCCGCGCGGACCGGGAGGCTGGCCCGGCTGCGCCGTCGCCGGAGGCGCCAGCTTCTGCTGGACCGTGTAAGCGACGCCGCCGACCAGACCGGCGAGAACAACGCCGGTGACCACCGGCTTCCAACGAATCGTCATGACCTGTCCCGACGCTTGCCCCGACGTTCGACCGCACGGCGCTTTCGGCCGCTCCGGTCTTTTTGTCCATCCTTATACGGAGCGTCGGGGCGGATTCGTCGGGGGTGGCGAAGATTTTTTGCACGGGGGGCATCCGATCCTCCGCGGCGGATCGCGGCGATGGCAGCTTTTACGGGGTGGCGTCGTCCGCCGGATCGGTGCGGTCGTTTACCAGGATCTCCGCCGCAAGGGCTTCCTCGTATCGGTCCAGATGCTTGATGATCGCGGACTTGAGGGAATCGAGGTCCGCAGGCCCGTCATCGACCAGAGAAGCCAGGCCCGGATCGGTGCGGAGCAGGCGCGACGGCAGCAAGTGGGTGCGGCGTTTCTCATAGGAGAGATACGGGTCCTCCCGCTTCGCGGCGGCGAGGATGCCGTCGATGGTCTTGCCTCGTTCGAGGAACGACCAAAGATCGAACAGGTCGCGCGATGTCGTCCGACGCAGGATGAGCTGAGATTTGAGCAGGAAAATGCCGTCCGGCGGCATCGCCTTGACGCAATGCAGGCACGACGGCTCCAGCGCGTAGGCTTCGTGCCGCTTCGGTGAATAGTCGGCGAAGAAGGTCAGCTTGACGCCGGTCTCCGCTCCGCCAGTCCGGCAGAGCCAGTCCTGCTGGGTGTCGGCAAGGTCTTCGCCGTCGTTCTCGGCATACATACGCGCCATCTCGCTGGAGATGTCCGAGATCCGCCAGCCCAGGGCAGTGAGCCGATCAAGAATGGTCCGGCAGCTCTCGCGCGGCAGTTGGTTTCCTGGGATGGCAAAATCGAGATCCTCGCTGCGGCGATGCTCCCATGCCAGCGCCAGGGCCGTGCCTCCGATCAGCGTGAATTGACCGATTTCCGGACAGGAGGAGATTGCATCAAGCAGCCGCTTGGTTTCGCCCGGCAGGCAGTCGACGCGCAGCATCGCGGAACCCCTTCTCGATGTTGGTCAGGCGATAACGCCACTCCGACGCCAGCACCGAAGGGACCTCCCTATCCGTTTCGAGGTCGTTCAGGACGCGGCGCACCCGGCCGACGCCGTAGGATTTGCAAAGACGGGCAACGTCCCTGAACGTCGGCCGGGCAAGCGTCATGGCGATCAGGTGGTCGGCGTCGAACGTGCCGCTGGGATTGCTCCAGGCCCGGTTGAAGGCAAGACGCGGTTGCTGGTCAGGCAGGATGCGGTAGAGGCCGCGCTGGATGGGTTCGATTTTCTCGGCGGCAACCAGTTTCCTGAGCGCACGGCTTACCGTCGATGCGGGCCCGTAACGCCCGACCAGCGTCCCAGATGCGACGGTCGCAGCGCCGCTGCGCCGCAGGTCGTGCAGGAGCCGCATCGGCAAGGTTCCGTTCATCAGCGTTGCCATGATTTGACATCCAAAGGAAATCATCGGCAGATATCAATATGATAGATTGAATTTGACGAGTCAAGAAGCGGCCCGCCGCCGATGAGTGGATGCGCTCTGTCACGACGGCAGCCCCTTGGTGACGATAGCCGTCTTGCCGGATGCCCGATGACGCAGATGCACCCCCGCGGTTCACTGCCGGCATGATGCGATTGCCCCGCCGCATACTCGAATAGGTATTGAAGATAAGAATCATTTGCATTATGACGGCCTCCAACTGCGAATGATTATTATTCGTTCTGGGGGCGAACACGTGAAGAGACGAGTGGACGGTGGCCGGATGTCGCGGGGGGCGGCGTTCGGCGCCATGGTGCTGGGCGGCCTGATGGTGCCGGCGGCAGCGGGCGCGCAGAGCACCGACGGTGTAGGCAGCGGCGCCGCCGTGCAGATGCCGGCGGTGACGGTGACCGGGCGGGGCGAAACGGCGCTGTCGCCGGTGACCGGCTATGTCGCCAACCAGCAGGCGACCGGCACCAAGACCGACACCCCGCTGATCGAGACACCGCAGTCGATTTCGGT
Organism: Azospirillum endophyticum; assembly: GCF_016595245.1. Taxonomy (GTDB): domain Bacteria; phylum Pseudomonadota; class Alphaproteobacteria; order Azospirillales; family Azospirillaceae; genus Azospirillum; species Azospirillum endophyticum. Next base: position 47,866 of record NZ_JAENHM010000061.1, on the reverse strand, counting down.
CATTCCGGCCGACCAGATCCGCGACCAGAACGCGCAGACGCTGAATCAGGTGGTGCGCTACACCGCCGGCGTCACGGCGGAGACGCGCGGCGCGGTGGCGACCCGCTATGACCAGCTGAAGATCCGCGGCTTCGACGCCGACACCTATCTGAACGGGCTGAAGCTCCAGTCGCTCTATTACGCGGCGCCGCAGATCGACCCCTATCTGCTGGAGCGGGCGGAGGTGCTGAAGGGTCCGACCTCCGTGCTATACGGACAGGCGCAGCCCGGCGGCTTGATCAATCAGGTTTCCAAGCGCCCGACCGCCAGCGCGCTGAACGAGGTCGGGGTCGAATACGGCACCGACAACCACTGGCGCGGCACCGCCGACTTCTCCGGCCCGATCGACAAGGACGGCAAGTTCCTCTACCGCCTGACCGCCGTCGGCCTCAGCGAGGACGGCCAGATCCGGATGACGGAGAACGAGCGCATCGCCGTCGCCCCCTCCTTCACCTGGAGGCCGGACGCCGAGACCAGCCTGACCCTGCTGGGCTTCTACCAGCACGACCCGAAGGGCAATTCCTATGGCGGCATCCCGCCGCAGGGCACGGTGCTGCCCAACCCGCTGGGCAGGATTCCGGTCGATTTCTATGACGGCGACCCGAATTACGAGAAGTTCGACCGCCGTCAGGCCTCGGTCGGCTACGCCTTCGACAAGAAGCTGAGCGACGTCTGGACCATGCGGCTGAACGGGCGCTGGCTGAACGCCAAGGTCGCCTACGACAGCCTCTACGCCAACGGCCTCGACGCCGACAACCGCAGCCTCTACCGCGGCATCGCCACCTCGCGGGAGGAGATGAACGCCTACACCTTCGACAACCAGATCGAAGGGCGCTTCTCCACCGGTCCGGTCAGCCACACGCTGCTGGCCGGCGTCGACCACCAGCGGCTGGACGGCCATTACACCGCCGGCTTCGGGCTGGCGCCGTCGCTGGACGTGTTCAACCCGGTCTACGGCATCGCCGTCACCCCGCCGGCGGCCAGCCGCACCGACATCGACGGCCGCCAGACCGGCATCTATCTCCAGGACCAGATGAAGCTGGGCGGTTTCGTCCTGACGGTCGCCGGTCGCCGCGACTGGGCGAAGACCACCTCCAACTCCGCCTTCGGCAGCAGCACCCAGTCCGATCAGGCCTGGACCGGCCGCGCCGGCCTGACCTATGTCTTCGAGAACGGCATCGCCCCCTATGTCAGCTATGCCGAATCCTTCACGCCCAGCAGCGGCGTCGATTTCGGCGGCACGCCGTTCAAGCCGGAGGAGGGGACCCAGTACGAGGTCGGCGTGAAGTACCAGCCGCCCGGCCTCAACAGCCTGTTCACCGCGGCGGTGTTCGACCTGACCCGCAGCAACCTGCTGACCAGCGACCCCGTCCATCCCGGCTTCTCCGTCCAGAGCGGCGAGGCGCGGTCGCGCGGCGTCGAGCTGGAGGCCAAGGTCGGCGTGACCAAGGATCTGGAGCTGATCGGCGCCTACACCTACCTCGACACCACATACACCAAGGACAATGGCGGGCTGGAGGGCAAGCGCCTGGCCGCGGTGCCGCGCCATCAGGCGTCGGCCTGGGCGATGTACCACATGCCCGACGGCACCCCGCTGACCGGCCTCGGCGTCGGCGCCGGCCTGCGCTACACCGGCAGCACGGCCAACACGGCCAATACCTTCAAGGTGCCGTCCTTCACCCTGGTGGACGCCACCGTGTCCTACGATCTCGGCGCCCTGTCGCCGAAGCTGCAGGGGGCGGAGGTCACCGTCAACGGCAAGAACCTGTTCGACAAGGAGTATGTCGCCTCCTGCTACTACGGCGACTGGTGCGCCTACGGCTATCGGCGGACGGTGACCGCCGGCCTGCGCTACCGCTGGTAAGCCTGCTTGCCGTCCCTCCTTCCCCCTTGGCAAAGGAAGCCGTCATGACGCCTGCGAGCCTGCGGGGCTGGCGCCTCGTCCACCGCTGGACCAGCCTGATCTGCTCGGCGAACCTGCTGATCCTCTGCGTCACCGGGCTGATCCTGGTGTTCCACCACGAGATCCAGCATCTGATGGGGGAGGATCTCGACAGCAGCTACACGGAGGGGCAGGCCCGCCTGCCGCTCCAGTCGCTGGTCGACATCGCGCAGAAGGCCGACCCGGCGCTGGTGCCGAAGATGCTGTCCTTCGACGCGGAGGACAAGGCGGTCAACTACATCTATCTCGGCAAGCCGGAGGAGAGCGGCTTCGACCTGGGGCGTTGGGTGGTGCTGAACGGCTTCACCGGGGCCAACCAGATGCTGAAGCAGCCGGAGGAGACGCTGGTCGGCTTTCTGCTGAAGCTGCATGTCGACTTGTTCACCGGCTTCGCCGGCCAGATGTTCGTCGGGGTGATGGGACTGCTGTTCGTGGTCAGCACGGTCAGCGGGCTGGTCGTCTACGGCCCCTTCATGAAGAAGCTGGCCTTCGGCATCCTGCGCTTCGGCCGGGGAACGCGGATCGGCAACATCGACCTGCACAATCTGTTCGGCGTGGCGACCCTGGTCTGGGCCTTCGTCGTCGGGCTGACCGGCGCCATCCTGTCCTTCTCGCCGCTGATCACCGGCTATTGGCAGAAGACCGAGCTGGCGGCGATGACCGCGCGCCATCCCGAACCGATGACCGGAAGCATGGTGTCGATCGACCGGGTGGCCGCGGCCGGGCTGGCGGCCTTTCCCGGCAAGGATCTGGCCTTCATCGCCTATCCCGGCAACGAATATGCCGGCAGCCGCCATTTCAGCGTGATCGTGCGCGGCCACACCGAACTGACCCAGCGGCTGCTGAGCGTCGCCCTGGTCGACGCCGAGACCGGGGTGGTCGCCGAGGCGGCCGGCACGCCCTGGTACATGACGGTGCTGATGCTGTCGGGGCCCTTCCATTTCGGCGATTACGGCGGGCTGCCGCTGCAGATCATCTGGGCGCTGTTCACCATCGTCACCGGCATGGTGACGGTGACCGGCTTCGTCGTCTGGCTGAAACGGCCGCGGGCACGGGCGGCGGCGGCCGGGCGCGGTGCGGCAGACGGCAAGATGCAGGACAAGCTGGGGAGCAAGGCATGACCGGCGTCTGGCGCATTCCGGCCGCATTGGCGGCGCTGTCCGTTTTCGGCCTGGCCGCCGCCATCCTGGGCGACGGCGTCTGGGACTGGCTGTGCTGGGCCACGCTGTCGGTGCCGCTGGCGGCTTGTGCCGTCAAGCTGTGGCGGCAATGGCCCGGCTTGAGTCTTCTGCGGAGTCCACCGGGAGCAAATTGAAGCATCCGGCGGATTTCCGGTCCTTACGCAGGGCAGACGTCGATCACCACCTTGCCGAATGGCCCCTTGTCCAGATGGTCGAGGGCCGCGGGCAGGTCGGCGAAGGAATAGTGGGAATCGATGACGGGCCGGATGCCGGTCTGGTCGACCGCCCGGACAAGGCGGGTCAGCGCTCGCCGGCTGCCGGTGCCGATGCCGTGGATGGTCACGTCCTTGAGCATGAGGGGCATGGCCGGCGCGCTGACCTCGAATCCGTCGAGCGCGCCGATCTGGCAGATGTGTCCGCCCACCGCGGCAAGCTGCACGGACTTGCCGAGATGCCGGCCGCCGATCACCTCGAGGATATGGTCGGCGCCCCGGTTTCCCGTGAGCCGGTAGATCGCCTCGACCCAGTCCTCCCGCTCGCTGTCGACATAATGGTCGGCACCCAGGGCCTTGGCACGCTCGGCGTTGCCCGCCTTTCCGGAGACGATGACCTCCGCGCCGTTCGCCTTGGCGATCTGCAAGCCGAACAGCGCCACGCCGCCGGTGCTGGGGATGAGCACGGTGTCGCCCGCCTGCACCCGGGCGCGCTCCACCAATGCGAACCAGGCGGTCAATCCGGCGCAGGGCAACGTCGCGGCCTGTGCGGAGTCCAGCGTCTTCGGTGCGGCGACGAACCACTCCTCCGACATCGCGACATAGTCCGCAAGCACGCCGGGATAGTGGCCGCCGAGGGTTCGGTAAGCCGGGGTTCGCGCATCGCCAGGACGAAGGCCGTCGATCCAGTCGGGGGTGAAGGTCGAAATCACCCGGTCGCCTTCCACAAAGCGGGTAACGCCCTGGCCGAGTGCGACGACCTCGCCGGCCAGATCGGAGCCGGGTGTGAAAGGAAATGCGAGCGGCAGGCCCCGGCCGCTCTCGATCACCATCTTGTCCCGGTGGTTCAAGGCCACCGCCGCCACCTTGACCAGCACCTCCCGCGGTCCCGGCGACGGGATCGACACCGATCTCAGCTCCAGTTTCTCCCGTCCGATGGCGTCGATCTCCCAACGCCGCATCCTGTTTTCCATGACACGTCCTTCCTCGATCCATGCCGGAGCGCTCATTCCAAGCGGCCGCTCCGGATCAGGAACTCAGTGTCGCGGAATCGATTGTAGGGGTTAATGCGCTATAATCGGCATGGGGTGTTGCATTCAGGAGCATCAATGTGAGGGGTGGAGATTTCAACGAACTGGCGGCGTTCCTCTGCGTCGCGGAGGAAAGGAGCTTCCGGCGCGCCGCCGAGCGGCTTGGGATGTCGCCCTCCGCTCTCAGCCACACGATCCGTGCGCTGGAGCAGCGTCTCGGCGCCCGGCTGCTCAACCGGACGACCCGGAGCGTCGCGCCGACGGAGGCGGGGCAAGTCCTGTTCGATCGCCTGAGGCCCGCCATCGAGGAGATCGGCGCGGCGGTGCGCGATGTCGGCGCCTGCCAAGCGCAGCCGCGGGGGCTGGTCCGGGTCAATCTGCCCCGTGTCGCGGCCCGCCTGCTGGTCACGCCGATGCTGCCGGCCTTCAGGGCAGCCTATCCGGACGTGCGGCTCGACCTGGTCATCGACGACAGCATCACCGACATCGTCGGGGCAGGGTTCGATGCCGGCATCCGGTCCGGCGGGCTGGTGCAGCAGGACATGATCGCCGTCAGGCTCACGCCGGAGCTGCGGATGGCCGTCGTCGGTTCGCCGGCCTATTTCGCCGGTCGGCCGCCGCCCGAACACCCCCAGGATCTGCGCGACCATCCGTGCCTCACCTACCGCTGGGACGATACCGGCGTCCTGCAGCGATGGGAGTTCCAGGGACCGGCCGGGGCCATCTTCGTCGCTGTCGAGAGCGTCATCACCGCCAACGAGACGGACTTCCTTCTGGATGCCGCAAGGCAAGGCGCCGGACTTGCCTATATCGAGGAAAATTCCGCGAAGCCTTCCATCGAGGACGGCGAACTCGTTCAGGTTCTCGGGGATTGGTGCAGGCCGTTTTCCGGCTTTCACCTGTACTACATCAACAGGCCGCACATGCCCGCGGCGCTGAGGGCTTTCGTCGATGCGATCAAGTCGTCGGTTTCGACGAACGGACACCGTCGACCTGCCGGCCCCGGCAGCGGGCGGGGCATGGCGTGATCCCCGGCAACGCTTGACCATGGGGGCAAGCCGGATCGCTTCTCCGGTTGGGTTCCGGCGCACTCGAAAGCCTCACGGGCGAAGCGACAGCAGGCGCAGGGCGTTGGCGGTGACCAGGACGGTGGCGCCGGTGTCGGCGAGGATCGCCGGCCACAGCCCGGTGATCCCGGCCACGGTGGTGACGAGGAACACGGCCTTCAGCCCCAGCGCCAGCACGATGTTCTGGCGGATGTTCGCCATGGTCCGGCGCGACAGGTGGACCATCGCCGCCACGTCGCCGACCCGGGCATGCAGGGCGGCGGCGTCGGCGGTTTCCAGCGCCACGTCGGTGCCGCCGCCCATGGCGATGCCGACGTCGGCGGCGGCCAGCGCCGGGGCGTCGTTGATGCCGTCGCCGACCTTGGCGACCCGCTCGCCGCGCGCCTGCAGGTCGCGGACGATGCGCTGCTTGTCCTCCGGCAGAAGCTCGGCATGGGGCTCCACCCCCAGCCTGTCCGCCACCGCCTTGGCGGTCCGCGCATTGTCGCCGGTCACCATCAGCGACCGGATTCCGGCCTCGCGCAGCGCCGCGATGCCGGCCGGCGCATCGGCCCTCGGCTCGTCGCGCATCGCCAGCAGGCCAGACGCAAGGCCGTCCACCAGCAGGACCGACACCGTCTTGCCCTCGCCGTTCAACGCGGCGATCCGCTCCGCCTGCTCCGGCGTCAACGGGGTCCGCTCGCCGGCGGCCCGCGGCGAGACCAGGGCCAGGTCCAGCCCGTCCAGCCGGCCCCGCACGCCCTTGCCGGCGAGCGCACCGGTGTCGGACGCCGCGGCGACGGTCAGGCCGGCCTCGGCGGCGGCGGCGAGGATCGCCTTGGCCAGGGGGTGGCTCGATCCGGCCTCCAGCGAGGCCGCCCGGGCCAGAAGCTCCCGCTCGCCGCCGGCGAAGGCGACCACGTCGGTCACCCGCGGCCTGCCCTCGGTCAGGGTGCCGGTCTTGTCGAAGGCGACCGTGGTGATGCGGCCCAGCGCCTCCAGCACGGCACCGCCCTTCATCAGCAGGCCGCGGCGCGCGCCGTTGGACAGGCCGGCGGCGATCGCCGCCGGGGTGGAGATCACCAGGGCGCAGGGGCAGCCGATCAGCAGGACCGCCAGCCCCTTGTAGACCCAGTCCCCCCAGCTTCCCCCGGCCAGCAGCGGCGGCAGCACGGCGACGAGCGCCGCCACCACCACGACCCCCGGCGTGTACCAGCGGGAGAAGCGGTCGATGAAGCGTTCGGTCGGCGCCTTGCTCTCCTGCGCCTCCTCGACCAGCCGGACGACGCGGGCGATGGTGTTGTCCTTCGCCGTGGCGCTCACCCGTACCCGCAGGGTGCCGTCGCCGTTGATGGTGCCGGCGAACACCCGGTCGCCTTCGCCCTTGCGCTTGGGCACGCTCTCACCGGTCACCGGCGCCTCGTCGAGCGCGCTGTCCCCGGACAGGATCACCCCGTCGGCCGCCACCCGGTCGCCCGGGCGCACCAGGATGACCGCGCCGACCTGCAGCCCCGACGCCGGCACCGTCCGGGTCCCGCCATCGCTCTCGACCAGGGCGCTGTCGGGCATCAGGCCGATCAGCCCCTGGATGCTGGCGCGCGCCCGGCCGGCAGCGACCCCTTCCAGCAATTCGCCGACCAGGAACAGGAAGACCACCGCCGTCGCTTCCTCCACCGCACCGATGACGACGGCGCCCACCGCCGCGATCGTCATCAGCATCTCGATCGAGAACGGCGTGCCGGCACCAGCGGCGGCGAAGGCGCGGCGCGCGATCGGCACCAGCCCGACCGCCATCGCCAGCAGGAAGGCCCATTGCGAAACGGCGGGAACCAGGGCGCCCACGACATAGGCGACGCCGAGCGCGAGGCCGGAGGCGAGCGCCAGCCGCGCCTTCGGCCGCCGCCACCAGGGAAGCTCGCCGAGCGTCGGGTCCGACCATTCGTCGGCACCATGGTCATGGCCGTGGGCGTGGCTATGGGCGTGATCATGGCCATGGTCATGACCATCCCCTTCGGCATGGGAATGGTCGTGGCCGCGGCAGGCATCCGTGCCATGGCTCGGCTCGGCGGCCACGCCGGTGGCCGTCAAGACCTCGGCAGGACCCGTCCGATAGCCCAGCCGGACGACGGGAGCGGTGATGGCGTCGCCGGCGGTCGACGGGTCGTGGGTGACGGTCATCGTGCCGTTGGGCACGGAGACCCGGACCTCATGCACCCCGGGAACCCGCCGCAGCGCGGTCTCGATCTTCGCGGCGCAGGAGCCGCAATCCATCCCGCCCACCCGGAAGCGGGTCCGCTGCCGGTCCGTCGGGGTGATGTCGTCGTCGGCGCTCATGGCGGGCTCCCTTGTCGATGTCCTGCCGCGACCGTACATTCTCCAGCGACTGGAGGATCAAGGGGGAAAATTCATCATGAGCACTCTGACGATCGGCGCCCTTTCGACGCAGGCCGGGGTGAAGATTCCGACCATCCGCTACTACGAGAGCATCGGGTTGCTGCGCCCCCCGTCACGGACCGACAGCAACCGCCGGACCTATGACGCCGCCGCGGTGCGCCGGCTGCGCTTCATCCGCCATGCCCGCGAACTGGGTTTCGAGGTCGACGCCATCCGCCAGCTGCTGACACTGGCCGACGATCCGGGACAGCCCTGCGAGGCGGCCGATGCCCTCGCCCGTGCCCATCTGGCCGACATCGAGTCGAAGATCCGGCGGCTGCAGGCGCTCCGGGCGGAGGTCCGGCAGATGGTGGACCAGTGCGAACAAGGGGAGGTGCGCAGCTGCCATGTGATCGAGGTGCTGGCCGACCATGCCCATTGCCTGCACGAGCATCATTGACGGCGGCATGCGGGTGCCGTCGTCATCCGGTGGAGGGCCGCTATCGGACATGGCTCTCCGTCCTGTGAGAAGGATGGGGTGCTTAACAGTCCTTTAAGGCTGGTTGGACTACCGGTGATCCTGCCCCCAACCGCTGAACCGGTCATCCCGCCAATGTTCGCCCGAGCACGCCTTGCAGCCGCCATCGTCGCCGTGGTGGCGCTGTCTTCCCTGTCGGTGCCGGCTGCGGCCAAGGCGGGGCGCAAGTCGGCGGCGCCGCGGCCGGTCGTCGCGGAATTCCTGATGGATGCGTCCAGCGGCGCCGTGTTGAGTGCCCGCAATGCCGACGTCTCGACCTATCCGGCGTCGCTGACCAAGATGATGACGCTGCTCCTGACCTTCGAGGCGCTCGACCGCGGCCAGCTCCGGCTCGACCAGCCGCTCCCGGTCTCCTATTACGCCACGACGATGGCGCCCTCCCGGCTCGGCGTCGTGCCGGGGGACAGCATCCGCGTCGAGGACGCGATCCTGGCGCTCAGCACCAAGTCGGCCAATGACGTCGCCGTGGTCCTCGGTGAGGCGATCGGCGGAAGCGAGGACGCCTTCGCGCAGGCGATGACCCGGCGGGCGCGCGAGATCGGGATGAAGCATACCGTTTTCCGCAACGCGTCCGGCCTGCCGGACCGCGAGCAGCGGACCACGGCGCGCGACATGGCGCTGCTGTCCCGGGAACTCATCCGCAGCCACGCGCGCTACTATCCGTATTTCAGCCGCCGCAGCTTCGACTGGCAGAATCAGACCGTATACGGCCACAACCGCCTGCTCGACCAGTATGACGGAATGGACGGGATCAAGACCGGCTACATCGCCGCCTCCGGCTTCAATCTGGCCGCTTCGGCCGCCCGCGACGGGCGCCGGCTGATCGCGGTGGTGCTGGGCGGCGAAAGCGCCAGGAAGCGGGACCGGCGCATCGTCGAACTCATGGACGCCGGCTTCCGCAACCAGGCCCCGGCGAAGCCGGAGGAGACGCTGGTGTCCGACGCCAAGCCGAAGGCCCGGCTTGCGGCGGCCGCCGGGACGGGCGGCTGGGCGATCCAGACCGGAGTCTACGGCAGCCAGCAGGCGGCCCGCCGGGATGCCGAGACCGCCCGGAAAAGCCTGGGCAGCCTGGCCGGCACGGCGAAGCCGGCGGTCCAGCGGTCGGGTGCGCAGTACAAGGCCCAGCTCGTCGGGTTCGACGCGGCGGCGGCGCGGTCCGCCTGCCGGAGCCTGAAGAAGGCGAAGACGGACTGCATCGCCATCCGGAAAACCTCCTGATCGTTCCGTTCCGCAGGGGCGGCATCCGGCCGGATCATGCCGCGGATCGTCCGGCGCCTTTCGCCTTCGTCCAGAAGGCGTCGGCGATGCGCTTCCCGTCGCTTTCCCGCAGGATGTCGACCCAGCGCATGCGCCGGTCCGCCCCGTCGCGGGCGCCGCAGCGGCGGACGATCAGCCGGTCGCCGGGGTTGACGTTGCCGTAATAGAAGATCTCGCGCTCGGAGGTGATCCAGTCCGGCCCCGCCGATCGTTCCAGTGCCCAGTCGGCCCGGTCCAGGATCGCCGGAAAGCTGGCGAAATAGAGGAAGCCGGCACCGTTGAAGTCGGCGGCCGGGCAGGGGTCGACGACAGTTTCGCCATCGGGGCGGCGCAGGTCGCGGCGGAAACCGCGATGAGTCTCCCAATTGTCCCGGCGGAAGCCCTGGCACAGCGAGGCGAAGGGCAGCCCCTCGGTGGGAGCGGGAGCGAAGAGCGGCGCCGGCTGCGGGACGGCGCGCAGAACGCTGTGATTGTCCCCCGCCACGGCCCGTTTCAGGAAGATCGATTGCAGCGTGACGGTGCCGACGGGGGCGCCGTTGGCATGGACGGTCTGGGTGCTCAGATACTGGGTCCGCGAGATCCGGACGATCCGGCCGGCGATGTCGAGCCGGTCATGTTCCGCCACCCGGTCGAGACAGGCGCCGGTCAGGGAGAGGCCGGTGAAGGTGGCGTAGAGCGTCGCGCCCTCGCCGTCGCGGAAGTCGGGCAGGGGCTGCCCGAACAGCTCCGCCAGCATCAGCCAGTGCCGGTGGCCGCAGTCCTTCAGCAGCCAGATTTCCGACAGCCCGTGCAGGGCGAGCTGCGGCATGCCGACCGTGACCGGCCGGACGATGTCCGCCGACGGGCCGGATGGCATGGGGCGGGTGAGGGCGACGGCCATGGCGGGGCTCCCCTTGCGGTCAGGTGAGGGCGACGACGGTGACCGTCGCCGCCGGATCGCCGGCGAAGCGGGCGGCCGCGACGTCGATGGCGGCGATCTGGCGGGCGGCCCGCGAACAGGGGAAGCCGAACTTGGCCGCCACGCGGTCGCTGGCGATGGTCAGGGCGGTGCGGCTGATGCGGACGAAATCGGCGAGGCCGTAGGTTTTCCCTTCTTCCAGATGGTCGCGGATCACCAGGGAGGGCGAATAGCAGTCGGACAGGCTGCCGTCGGGCCAGCGCACGCGGAAGATCATTTCAGGCATGGGACAGGCTCCTCCGCAGGGTCGGGAAACGGGTGTATTCGGCGACATGGCGTGCGGCGCAGGCTTCCCAGCCGAAGCCGGCCGCCCTTGCCAAGCCGGCGGCGCGCAGGGCCTGCGCCCGGCGCGGCTCCAGCACGGCCAGCATCGCCCGTGCGATGTCGCCGCCGTCGAGCGGATCGACCCATAGGGCGTCGCCGGGTTCGAGATGTTCGGTGAAGGGGGCGATGGCCGGCACGATGGTCGGGGTGCCGCAGGCCATCGCCTCCAGCACCGCCAGCCCGAATCCCTCGCGCAGGGAGGGGAAGACCAGCGCGTCGGCCAGCCGGTAGAGCGCCGGCATCGCCGCGTCGGGAAACGGTCCGGTGCGGATGATGGCTCCGCCGGGACCGGTGGGAAGGGCGTCGGCGGCGATGCGCGCTTCGAACGCCAGCAATTCCGGGCTGTGGTCGAGCAGCGAGGCGCCGCCGGCGACAACCAGCTGCGCGTCGGGGCGGTCGTGCCGGACCTCGCGGAAGGCATCGAGGATCCTGACGCTGTTCTTGCGCGCCTCGACCCCGCCGACCGACAGGAAGACCGGGCCACCGGTCAGGCCGAGACGGCTGCGCCATTTCACGTCCTCCGCTGCGGAAACCGGGGTGAAGCGGCTGCGGTCGACGCCGTTGCCGACGATGGCCGCGTCGATGCCGTGGTCCTGTACCAGGGCGTCCCGCCACAGCCGGCTGACGCACAGCACCCGGTCGGCGGAGCGGATCGCCCGCAATTGCAGGGCGTCGACCACCGGGTCGCCGAAGCCGTCGATGTGGTGGACGGTGTAGAGATAGCCGGAAATCCGCCCCCGGTCGTGCAGGTCGGCGAGCGCGTTGCCGCTGATGCCGTCCTGGGCGTGGTAGAGGTCGAACCGCGCCGCGCCGGGCTGGGCGAAGAAGGCGACATAGTCGGCGATCCGCGCCTCGACCAGCGCCCGCAGCCCGGCGTCGCGCGGGACCGGGCGGGCCGGCACGCCGACCGTTGCGCAGCGGGTCGTCCGGAAGAAGCCGCGTCCCGCCGGGTCGGGCGCATGCACCACGGCATGGTGGCCGAGCGCGGTCAGCGCGTCTGCCAGTTCCAGCGCATGGACGACGCCGCCGCGCGGGTTGGTGGAATGGGCGAGGATGGCGACGGACAGCGTCATGACCGCGCCTTCGCCGGCAGGCCGGCCGTGCCGCAGCCGATCAGCGGCCGATCGGCGAAATCCCACAGCGGCACCGCGTCCGTGCCGTCAGTCAGCGTGACCCGCCGTCCTTCCAGCACCTCGCCGATGGTCGTGCAGGCCAAGCCGCGGGCGTGAAAGCGGGCGGCGACCGCTGCCTCATGCTCCGGCGCCACGCTCAGCAGGAAGCCGAAGCTGGGGAAGGACAGCAGCCAGCGGTCGAGCGGCACGTCCTCGGGCTTCGGCACGGCGCCGACATCGATGACGGCGCCGACGCCGGAGCATTCCAGCAGCATCAACGCCGTGCCGACGGTCCCCGCCATGCTGATGTCCTTGGCGGCACGGCACAGCCCGTCCTCCGCCAGCCCCGGCAGCAGGGCGAGGTCGCCGCGCAGCCGCTCCGGCGGGGCGGCGGTGGCGGCATCGAAGAAGGGGTTGGGTTCGTGATAGCGGCCGCGCAGATCCACCGTCATCATTAGTTGGTCGCCCGGCTGGGCGGCGAAGCTGGTCAGCAGCGGCCCGGCCCGCCCGACGATCGACACCGCCAGCTGCGGCCGGTCGCTGCGGCTGTTGGTGTGGCCGCCGACGACGGGCACGCCATAGGCGGCCGAGGCGGCGCGCAGCCCGTCGAGGATCGGCCGGGCCTGCGCCTCGCCGCAGCTCCACAGCGCATCGACGATGGCGAGCGGCCGGCCGCCCATCGCCGCGATGTCGCTGACATTGACCATCACGCCGCACCAGCCGGCGAACCAGGGCTCCGCCGCGACGAAGCCGTTGACGAAGCCCTCGGCCGCGACCAGCAGATGGCCGTCGCCATCGGGAAGAGCGGCGCAGTCGTCGCCGACCGGCACCGCTCCGGCCCCTGCTACCACTCCGCCGACGCCGAGCGCGCCGACCACCGCGGCGATGTCGGCCTTGTGGGCGAAGCCGGGGCTGGCGCGCAGCCGGTCGGCCAGCTCCGACAGGGCCAGTTCCGACAAGGAGGGAACGGCGGCGCTCATGCCGCCCGCCGCGCCAGCGTCAGGAAGCCGGCCGCGCCGTCATGGATCGGCGGGTAATGGGCGAGATCGGCCTCCATATGGTGGTGCGGCCGGCCGTGCAGGTCCATCTCCGCCAGCGTGCGCCAGCGCAGCCGGCGGAACAGCAGGGCGTTCCGGCTCTGCACCAGGGCGTGGAAGCGGGTGCAGCCGCGCGCCGTCGCCGTGCAGACCGCCATGCGGATCAGCGACGCCCCCAGCGACCCCGCCCGCCGGTGGTCCGCCGCCACCGCCAGCCGGGAGCCGATCCATTCGCCGGGGGCCGGGCCCGGTTCCGGTTGGTGGATGCGGACGGTGCCGACCACCCGGTCCGGCATGCCGCAAAGCTCGGACAGGGCGACGATGGTCAGCGCCCGGTCGTCGATGGCGTCGCGGTCGTCGCCGTCGAACAGGCCCTGCTCGACGCAGAAGACCTGCCGGCGCAGGGCCGCCGCCTGCCGCAGTTCCCAGCCTTCGGTCGCATGCTTGATGCGGTGGAGACCGGGAACGAAGGGCCGTTCCGGGAGCGGGTTCGCGATGACGGAAAACAGCGGGCTGTCATGTGTCGTCGTTTCTGCCATGGGGACAGGCTCCCTGCGAGGGCGGAACGGGGGTCAGGCGGCGACCGGCTGGCGGGCGTCGATGCGGGCGCGCATCACCTCGGCCAGATAGGCCGAATCCTCGGCCACCCCCAGGAAGCGGCCCGAACCCCAGGTGTTCAGCCAGGGCAGTCCGATGAAATAAAGCCCATCCACCGGCGACACGCCGCGCCGGAACTTCGGGTTGCCGCGGCCGTCGAAGGCCGGCAGCTCGATCCAGCCATAGTTGGGGCGGAAGCCGATGGCCCAGACGATGGCCGAGATGCCCTCGGCGGCGCAGTCGATGACGTCCGGGATGGCGTCCGGCGCCCAGACCGGGACGAAGGGCGGTTCCTCCGGCGCGTCGAGGCCGGCCCTGGCGATGTAGGCGTCGATGTCGCGGCGGATGGAAACGTAGACCTCGTCGGCATCGTCGAGATTCTTCGCCAGATCGTCGGCGAAGCGCACCGTCGTGCCGTCCATCCCGGCCATGCTGCCATGGAGCTTCACGCCTTGCAGGGCGAAGCGGCGCAGGTCGATCTCATGACCGCCGGCGCGGCCGGACATATAGTGGTTGGTCTTCTCCTTGGCGCGGTCGCCCAGCGGGTGCTTGTCGACCGTCAGCTGGTAATAGCCCATCTCCATCAGCCATTCGGTCGCATCCTTGCCACGGTAGCGGCGGGGGGAGCGCGGGGCGGGGCCGACGCAGAGATGCACCTGCCGGCCGGCGATATAGAGATCCTCCATGATCTGCACGCCCGACTGGCCGGATCCGACCACCAGCACGGCGCCCGGCGGCAGCTGGTCCGGGTTGCGGTAGTCGACCGAATGCATCTGGACGATGTCGCGCGACAGGGCATGGGCATAGGGCGGGACGATCGGGATGTCGTAGCCGCCGGTCGCCACCACCACCTGATCGGCGGTCATCGGCCCGTCGCTGGTCTCCAGATCGAAACCACCATGCGTGCCGCGCGACAGGCGGGTGACGGCGACGCCTTCGCGGATCGGCGGCTTCACCATCTCGGCGAAACCCTCCAGGTAGGAGACGATCTCGTCCTTCACCATGTAGCCGGTGGGATCGGCCCCCCGATAGGGGTAGTCGGGCAGGCGGCACTGCCAGTTGGGCGTGACGAGGCAGAAGCTGTCCCAGCGGTCGTTGCGCCAGGAATGGCCGATCCGGTTCTTCTCCAGCACCAGATGCTCGACGCCCTGCTTCTTCAGATTGTGGCTGACCGACAGGCCGGCCTGTCCGCCGCCGACGATGACGACCGGGACATGGGGAACGCTGGTCATGAGAAACACTCCGGGGAAAGGGTCAGTCTTCGAAGAGCGACAGGGCGGAACAGGCGCCGCATTTGCCGCAGCCGGCTTTGCTGTCGGAGGCCCGCATGCCGGCGCGCTTCAGCATGCCGCCGACGGCGGACAGCAGGTCGTGCATGAAGGCGGGGGGCGGGGCGGGGTGGTCCTCCAGCGGCGTGCCGGAAACCGGGACGAAGGGGACGACGAAGGGATAGACACCCATCCCGATCAGCCGCTCCGCCATGGCGAGGATCGCCTCGCGGCTGTCGCCCAGCCCGGCCAGGATGTAGGTCGACACCTGCCCGCGGCCGAAGACCGGCACCGCCGCCTCGAAGGCCGAGTAGTAGCGCTCCAGCGGGACGCTGGCCTTGCCGGGCATGATGCGGGCGCGCACCTCCGGCGTCACCGCCTCCAGATGCATGCCGAGCGTGTCGATGCCGGCGTCGCGCAGGCGGGCGAACCAGCGGTCGTCGTCGGGCGGCTCGCACTGGCCCTGGATCGGCAGGTCGACCGCCGCCTTCACCGCGGCGGCGCTCTCGCACAGGATGGCGGCGCCGCGGTCGGGGGTGGCCGGTGTGCCGGTGGTCATCACCATGTGGCGGACGCCGTCCAGCAGGACGGCGGCCCGCGCCACCTCGGCGAGCTGTTCCGGCGTTTTGCGGGCGATGGTCCGTCCTGCCGCCAGCGACTGGCCGATGGAACAGAACTGGCAGGTCTTGGTCCGGCTCTGGTAGCGGATGCAGGTTTGCAGAACCGTGGTCGCCAGCACGTCGGCGCCGTGCAGGACGGCGATCTTGGAATAGGGGATTCCGTCCATGGTCTGCAGCGCGTGGAAGCGCGGCTGGCGCGGAAAGGTCACCCGTCCCATCGCCACCCCGTCGCGCCGCACCAAGCTGGCGCCGTCGGCGCCCGGCGGCTCGGCGATATAGGGGGAAGAGAAGGCACCGGCGGTGTGGACCGGCACCATCACCGTGCGGCCGTCCACCGTCATCGCCTTGTGGTCGCTGGGACCGGCGCCGCCGCGGCGGCTGGGGGCGCCGGCCCGCGGATCGGCCAGACGGACGCCGAAGGATTGCAGTTCGGTGATCAGCCGGCTAGCGGGCAAGCTGGAGGAGCTGGGCGTCGTCATGGTCGGCCTCGGTCTTCTGAGGGGAGGGGATGGGCGCCGTCGCCTGGGCGGTCGTCGTCATCGGCACGGCGGGACGGTTGTCGAGATGGAGCGACAGCAGCTCCGGCCGGGCGTAGTGGCCGACCGAATCCATCATCCGCTTGCGCTTGGTGATCAGGGCCATGTCGAGGTCGGCAACCAGGATGCCCTCGCCCGAGGTCAGCGGCGGCACGACATGGGTGCCTTCCGGCGAGACGATGGCGGTCATGCAGCCGCCGCGCAGCGCCTTCTGCAAGCCGGCGTCGGGGGTGATCGACTGGATCTGGTCGTCGGTCAGCCAGCCGGTGGCGTTCACTACGAAGCAGCCGGATTCCAGCGCGTGGTGGCGGATGGTGACCTCGATCTGGTCGGCGAAGATCTGGCCGACCAGCGAGCCGGGGAACTGGGCGACGTGGATTTCCTCGTGCTGGGTCATCAGGGCATAGCGGGCCAGCGGGTTGTAATGTTCCCAGCAGGCCAGCGCGCCGACCCGGCCGACGGCGGTGTCGACGACGGTCAGCCCGGCGCCGTCGCCCTGGCCCCAGATCATGCGCTCGTGATAGGTCGGGGTGATCTTGCGCCGCTTCAGTACCAGCCGGCCGTCGGCGTCGAACACCAGCTGGGTGTTGTAGAGCGAGCCGTGGTCGCGCTCGTTCACCCCCAGCACCACCACCACGCCATGGGCGCGGGCGGCGGCGGCGACCGCCTCGGTGACCGGGCCGGGAACGACGACCGCGCGCTCGTAGAGCCGCAGATGGTCGGCGCCGGCCAGGACGGGCGGACGCACGAAGGAGAAATAGGGATAGTAGGGGACGAAGGTCTCCGGGAAGACGACCAGCGCCGCCCCTTGCGCCGCGGCGTCGGCGATCGCCCGGCACACCCGCTCCACTGTCCCGTCCGCGCTCTCCAGGTCGGGGGCGATCTGCACCGCCGCCACCCGGACCGTTCTTTTCTCCATCATGCTCCGCCCTCCAGACTTACGCTCGCAGCGCCGTTACAGCGTCCAGGTGTTCAGAATGAATGCATTCGCTTTGCGGTGAAACAGGACGATGTCCAGCACGTCCAGCGGATTGATCGGGCGCACGCCGGGGATCAGCGCCCCTTCACCATGGCCGTAGAGCGCCTGGAGCGCGAAGCGGCAGGCATAGACCTTGCCGCCCTCCTCCATGAACTTGACGATCTGCTTGTTCATCGCCTGATGGCCCGGAAACGCTTCGTCGCCCAGGGTCGGGAAGCCGCGCTGCACGCCCAGCGTGACGCCGGGGCCGTAGAGCAGGACCGAGGTCTCGAACCCCTTGCGCAGCAGCCGGGTCGCCTGCAGCAGGTTGACCAGCCCGATGGACCCTTCGAACGCCACGGTGTGGAAGGTGACCAGAGCCTTTTCCCCCGGCTCGGCCTTGACGTCCTCGAACACCTTTTCCTCATAATCCACCAGGACGTCGCCGGTCTGGTTTTGCGGCTTGGTGACGGCAGGCATGGATCGCACTCCTTTATTGGTCTCGGCGTCTTCGGGATCGACGCCCCCGGCGCCGGACTGTCCGCTCCTGGCGTGACGGCGTCCGGCATCCAGTCATCA
The DNA here is from genome assembly GCF_016595245.1 of Azospirillum endophyticum. Taxonomy (GTDB): domain Bacteria; phylum Pseudomonadota; class Alphaproteobacteria; order Azospirillales; family Azospirillaceae; genus Azospirillum; species Azospirillum endophyticum. The sequence goes on along the minus strand of NZ_JAENHM010000061.1, from coordinate 30,258 downwards.
GCAAAGTGCGTGCCAGTCACTTATCCTGTCATTTTTCCGGCGGAACTTCTAGATTTCCATACAATCAACGCCGCGACCGCGTATAATGACTGCGTTCAAGAGGGCGGCTTCCGCTCAATGATCGGGCTGTGAGTGGCGAATTTTTGACCAATCGGCCAGACTGCCCATGATTTGAGCGGGTTTTTCGTCTCGACGCGATGCTGTTCCGCAAAGTGCGGGGGAGAAGACGCCGGGGGTGCGGCATGCAGCGTGGGATGATCGAAATGGCCGGAAACAAAGGGCCGCGGGACTTTGTCGCGGCGTCGGAGCTGGTGGTTGCCACGGGTGGGGTGGGGCGCTTAGGATGCGCCGTCCCGTCCGGGGCGGGGTGCCTTCGGAACGGGCGCTGCATATTTTGGATCCATGCGCTGGACGTGGTTTGAATGCAAACGCTGCAAGGTCAGTCTCTCTCTCCCGTCGGGCGCCCGCACCCCTGGCATGCGGTGATCCACGGCAGCGACAAGCCGCGCTACGTCGCGATCGCCGACGTCATCGCCGACGACATGCTCAACGGCCGGCTACCGCCCGGTGCCCGGCTGCCGGCGCAGCGGGTGCTGGCCGAAGCGCTGGAGGTCGATTTCACCACGGTCGCCCGCGGCTATCAGGAGGCGCAGCGGCGCGGCCTGATCGAATCCCGCGTCGGCGCAGGCACCTTCGTCCGTGACGGGGCGGGGGCGGCCCCTTGCGCTCCGGAAGCGCTGCCGACCGCGGATGCCATCATTCCTGCCGCCCAGCCGCCTGCCCGGTCCACCGCGCGTTGTTCCGCCGACCTGTCGATGAACCTGCCGCCGGACATCGACGATCCGGAACTGTTGGCGCGCATGCGCGCCGGTCTGGCAGAGGTCGGGCAGGATCTGGTCGATCTGCTGCGCTACCAGGAATTCGGCGGCGCCGAACAGGACCGGCAGGCCGGCGTCGACTGGCTGGCGCTGCGCGGCCTGCCGGTGCGGGCGGAGCGGCTGCTGGTCTGTGCCGGCACCCACAGCGCCCTGCATGCGGTGCTGGGCGCGCTGGCAAAGCCGGGCGACCGCATCTGCGCCGAGGATCTCACCTATCCCGGCCTGCGCGGGCTGGCGGCGCAGCTCGGGCTGGAGGTGGTCGGCCTGCCGATGGACCAGGACGGCATCCTGCCCGACGCCTTCGCCGAGGTCTGCCGCACCCGTCCGCCCAAGGCGCTCTACTGCAACCCGACCCTGCAGAACCCGACCACCGTCACCCTGTCGGCGGAACGCCGTCAGGCCCTGGTCAACATCGCCCGCCAGTATGGCGTCGCCATCGTCGAGGACGACGCCTATGGCGCGCTGCCGGTCGGCGGGCCGGTTCCCATGGCGGCCCTGGCCCCGGACCTCGTCTTCTATATCGGTGGTCTGGCGAAGGTCCTGGGGGCCGGCCTGCGCGTCGCCTATCTGGTGGTTCCGGAGGCGCGCCATGTCTGGCAGCTGTCCGCCTTCCTGCGGGCGACGACGGTGATGGCCTCGCCGCTGACCGTGGCGCTGGCGACCCGCTGGATCGGCGACGGCACGGCGCAGGCGATCCTGGCGGCCATCCGGGCGGAATCGACGCTGCGACAGACGATCGCCCGCGGCACCCTACCGGGACCGGCCCCGCGCTCCAGGCCGGAGGCCTTCCATTACTGGCTGCCGCTGCCCGCGGGATGGAGCCGGTCGAGCTTCGCCGCGACCCTGCGCGGGGCGAAGCTCGGCATCGTCGTCAGCGACGCCTTTTCGGTGAACAGCCCGGCACCGGAGGCGGTGCGGCTGTGCCTGGGTGGCTGCGACCGCGACGAGACCCGCGGCGCGCTCGACATGATCGCCCACACCCTGTCGCGTCCGCCGGAACTGGCCTCCGTTTTCCTGTGAGGGGGTTGCGAACCGTTGGGTGAGGTTCCTGACGACAGCCGTGCGACCGCGCGGTTGGGTCTATTCCAGTTATCTGTAGGTGTGGTTGATCGGCGCACCCGCCGGATGTCAGGGTAAATCCGAGGAAGCGGATCCCGCGTCACCTCCTTTGCCATGACCGGGCTCGGGACCGGCGCGGCGCAACGCTTCCGATTGGAATTGCGGAGCCGGCGGCGATGGCGAGCGATGCAACCTCGACGGCATGGCTTGAGACATGCGGGCGGGCATTGCGGCCTCGCCGGGGCCTCGACCGCCGCCTTCATCGCGGTGGAGGTCCTGCAAGCCTGTTTCGACGACCGGCTGACTCCGGACGGGTGGCTGGACGGGCTGAAGAGGATCATTCCAAGCTACGGGATCGACCTCCGGCGGAACGCGACCGCCTGCCGCGACATCCCAGCCGCCACCGCCGGGGCCCTCAAGCTCGCGTTCGTCCGAGGACGGGCTTCCCGTCCGCGACCATCAACCCCAGGGGCATTCGACCATGACGCAGAAAGTCGCCGACCTGATCATCGACATCCTCGCTGCGACGGGCGTGCGCCGCATCTACGGCGTCGTCGGCGACAGCCTGAACGGGCTCACCGACTCGCTCCGCCGCAAGGGCGGCATCGACTGGGTGCATGTGCGCCATGAAGAGGTCGCCGCCTTCGCCGCCGGTGCGGAGGCCGCCCTGACCGGCGAGCTGGCGGTCTGCGCCGGCTCCTGCGGGCCCGGCAACCTCCACCTCATCAACGGGCTCTACGATTGCCACAGGACGCGCGTACCGGTTCTGGCGATCGCCGCGCAGATCCCGTCGGCCGAGATCGGCCGCAACTATTTCCAGGAGACCAAGCCGGAGGAACTCTTCCGCGGCTGCAGCGACTTCTGCGAGACGGTCTCGCATCCCTCGCAGCTGCCGGGAGTGCTGGAGGCGGCCGTCCGCAGCGCGCTCGGGCGGCGCAGCGTCTCGGTCATCGTCATTCCGGGCGACATTGCCCTGGAGGAGTTCGAGGCGCCCTTCTCGGCGCCGGCGGCACTCGCCATCCGCCGGCCGGTCACGGTTCCCGCCGTCGAGGAGGTCGAGGCGCTGGCCGAGTTGCTCAATGCCGGCAGCCGCGTCACGCTGTTCTGCGGCCGCGGCTGCCAGGGCGCGCACGAGCCGCTGATCAAGCTGGCGGAGACGCTGAAGGCGCCGATCGTCCACGCGCTCGGCGGCAAGGAGCATGTCGAGTGGGACAATCCCTATGACGTCGGGCTGACCGGCATGCTGGGATTCTCCTCCGGCTACCGGGCGATGAAGGAGTGCGACACCCTGCTGATGCTCGGCACGGATTTCCCGTACCGGCAGTTCTATCCGACGGATGCGAAGATCGCGCAGGTCGACCTCCGCGCCGAAAATCTCGGCCATCGAACGACGCTCGACCTTGCGCTGGTCGGCGACGTGAAGGCGACGATCGAGGCGCTGCTGCCACGCCTCACGGTCAAGTCCGACGACGCGCACCTCGCCGGCAGCCTCGCCAACTACCGCGCCGCGCGCGAGGGGCTGGACGACCTCGCCACCGGCAAGCCGGGCCGCAAGCCGATCCATCCGCAATATCTCACCCGGCTGCTCAGCGAGCAGGCGTCGGATGATGCGGTGTTCACCTTCGACGTCGGCACGCCGACCGTGTGGGCGGCACGCTACCTCCGGATGAACGGACGGCGCCGCATGATCGGCTCGCTGTCGCATGGATCGATGGCCAATGCGATGCCGCAGGCGATCGGCGCCCAGGCGGCCTTCCCCGGACGCCAGGTGATCAGCCTGTCGGGCGACGGTGGATTCACCATGCTGATGGGCGATTTCCTGACCCTCAACCAGCAGAAGCTCCCGGTCAAGGTGGTGGTCTACAACAACGGCTCGCTCGGCTTCGTCGCGCTGGAGATGAAGGGGGCGGGCTTCCTGGAGACCGGCACCGATTTGCAGAACCCCGACTTCGCCGCCATGGCGCGGGCGACCGGCGTCCATGCGATCCGCGTCGAGGATCCGGGCGAACTCGACGCCGCGATCCGCGACGTGCTCGCCCATCCGGGGCCGGCTCTGCTCGACGTCGTCGTGGCGCCGCAGGAACTGGCGCTGCCGCCGACGATCGGGCCGGCGCAGGTGAAGGGCTTCGGCCTGTGGGCCTTGCAGGCTGTGATGAACGGGCGGGGCGACGAGCTGATCGATCTCGCCCGCACCAACCTTCTGCGCTGACGTCCGCTGCGGCGGCCGAAGGTCACGCGTCGGATCGGTTCCAGCTCCACCCCGACCGATCCGACGCGATCCGCAGTCCGGAAACCGCTTCGCCTGCCCGCCTTACGCCGCCCGGACCTCGCCGATGAAGGCCTGGATCCGTTCGCGCAGGCGGTCGGAGTCGTGGGACAGGCTGTCGGCGGCGCCCAGCACCTCCGAGGCGGCCTGCCCGACCTGCCCGGCCGAGCCGCTGACCGCGGCGATGCTGCCGGTGACCAACTGGGTTCCCTGCGCGGCCTGCTGGATGTTGCGGCCGATCTCCCGGGTGGCGGCGGTCTGCTGTTCCACCGCCGCGGCGATGGCGCTGGCGATGGCGTCGACGTCGTTGATGGTGCGGCCGATGGTCTGGATCGCGGTCACGGTGCCGTCGGTCACCGTCTGGATTTCGGCGATCTGGTTGCCGATCTCCTCCGTCGCCTGGGCGGTCTGGGTGGCGAGCGCCTTCACCTCCTGCGCGACGACGGCGAAACCCTTGCCGGCTTCACCGGCACGGGCGGCCTCGATGGTGGCGTTCAGGGCCAGGAGATTGGTCTGGCTGGCGATGTTCTGGATCAGGCTGACCACGTCGCCGATCCGCTGGGCCGCCTGCACCAGCCGGGTGACCAGCGCGTTGGTCCGCTCGCCTTCCTGCACCGCGTCGCGGGCGATGGCGGCGGCGGCGTTGACCTGCCGGCCGATCTCGCCGATCGAGCCGCCCAGCTCCTCCGACGCGGCGGCGACGGTGGCGACGTTGGCGGAGGACTGCGCCGTGGTCGCGGCGACGGCCGAGGCCTGTTCCGTCGTGTGCGAGGCGATGGCGGTCATGGTCTCGGCATTGCCGCGGAGATGGCGGGCGGCGGACGCCACGGCCTGCACCACGTCCTGCACGTCGGCGTCGAAGCGGTCGGCCAGCGCCCGCATGGCGGCCTGCCGGTCGCGTTCCGCCTGGAGCTTCTGCGCCTCGCGTTCCTCCTGCAGGCTGCGCATGGCGAGGCCGTTGCTCTTGAAGACCTGCAGCGCGCGGGCGAGCAGGCCGACCTCGTCCTTGCGCGCGGCGCCCTGGACCTCCACCGCGAGGTCGCCGCCGGCGATGGCGGTCATGTCGGCGACCAGCCGGTGCAGCGGCCGGACGACGAAGGCCAGGATGATGGAGCCGAACAGGCCGAAGGCGACCAGCAGCCCGGCGCCGGTCACCGCATAGAGGCGGGTCATCACGCTGGACGACAGCGCCAGCGCCCGGTCCTCGGCTCGCTTGGTTTCCTCCAGGCTGTGTTCCACCCGCTCCGACAGCGCCATGGTCAGCTTCTGGCGGACCGGGCGGCCGACGTCGATCGACACGCGGATCGCGCTGTCGGTGTCGTAGCCCCGCGCCAGTTCCACCGCCTTCTGCGACACCCGCTCGTACTCGCCGACGATGGACTTGATCCCGGTGATCGCCTCGCGGTCGGCCGGGGCGTCATAGGCCGCGGCCAGCCGGTCGATGGCGGTCAGCGCCTTGCCGATGTTGTCCTTGTAGGTCCCGAAGGCGGCGTCGATGCGGTCGCGCGTTCCGGCGACCAGCGCGTTGGACTCCGCGTCCATCGCGTCGCTCATGGCGGATTGGATCGCCAGCGCCGCCGACAGCCGTCCGGCCACCACGTCGGTCACCCGGCTGGTGGAGGCGGTCAGTTCGACCAGGGCCGACTGGGCGGTCCAGACCACGCTCCCCATGACGGCAAGCAGCAGAACCGCGGGGATCAGCAGCTTGTGGATCAGTTTCCGGTCGGAAAACCAGCGGTTCAGGGCCATTGCTTATCTCTTTCTGAAGACATGGAGCGGACCGGAAGGGGGGTGTTCTGCCCAAGGCGATCGATGGCGGGAACGGAATGCCCCGGCCAACATAATCGCTATGCAATTGGTCCAACTGCAATATGATAAACAATAGCTTATGTTCGAACAAATAGTTTTTCCTGCCGGCCGTGTGTTTTGCACCGTGCGCCTTGTACGCAGCCGTACGGTGCCGATGCGTGAACAAGTAGTTCGGCCGTATTTGGCCGCACATTGGACGTTGAAGGTAATTATGTGGGGGGATGTCGCCGTACTGGGCGGTTTCAGCGAAGACTCTATTCAAGGGAATGGCACGACTTGCCGGCCTCCCGATCCTTCCTTAGCGGAAAGATCAAGACATGGTCTCCGAGACTGGATTGCTGAATTTATGTGCGTATGGCCCAGGAAGACGGCCGTCGAACTCGCTCCGTACCGGTTCGGTCCGGCTCGTTCCCCGACCTTTCGAGCCGACCGACGCCCGCCAAAGACGCCGGAGCCGTCGTCGGCCAGAGGCAGGCGAAGCCTCCTTCGACGTTGACGGCTCCGGCGGTGAAGGTCAGCCGATGAAGTCGATGAGGTCGCCGTTCAACCGGTCCGGCGCCGTTGCGAACAGGCCGTGCGGCTCCCCGTCATACTCGATGAGCTTGGCGCCCGGGATTCCCTGCGCCGCCGCGCGCCCGGAGGGGGTGATCGGCACGGTCTTGTCGGAGGTGCCGTGGATGACCAGGGTGGGCACCGTGAAGGAGCGGAGATCCTGGCGGAAATCGGTCTTGCCGAACGCATCGACGCAGTCGATCGTCGCCTTCGGGCCGGCCATCACCGCAAGCACGAAGGTCCAGTCGAGCAGGGCGCTGCTGACCGGGCTGGTGACGAAGCCGACGCCGTAGAACTGCTTGGCGAAGCTTTGCAGGAAAGCGAAGCGGTCCTTGCGGATCTGCGCCTTCATGTCGTCGAAGACGCTCTGGTCGACGCCGTCGGGGTTGTCCTGGTCCTTCAGCAGATAGGGCACGACGGACGCGACCAGCGCGACCTTGGCGATCCGCCCGGCGCCGTGCCGCGTCAGGTAGCGTGCGATCTCGCCGCCGCCCATGGAAAATCCGACGAGCGTGGCGCCCTGCACGTCGAGGTCATCGAGAACGGCAGCCAGATCGTCGGCGAAGGTGTCGTAGTCGTAGCCGGACGCCGGATGGCCCGACTGGCCGAAGCCGCGGCGATCATAGGTGATGACCCGGTACCCCGCCTCGAGCAGGGCGAGGCTTTGATACTCGAACATGTCGCCCGTCAGGGGCCATCCATGGATGAGGACGACGGGACGACCGTGCCCGCTGTCCTTTACATGGAGCTTGGTACCATCTTTCGCTTCGACGAATGCCATCATTGATCTCCGTGGGACTTGCCGGCCATCAACCCGCCGATCAAGCCCAACGTTCCGAAGACCTATGAAGCGGTCGGAGCCCGATCTTACGGGAGGCCGGCCGCCGGCACGGGGGCAAGGCCGAGGGCGGTGCGGGCCAGCGCCAGCGCGCCCTCGCGCGAGCGGGCGGCGGCGATGAAGCGGTTCAGGTGGCAGAACACCGCATCACCCACCCCGGACACGCGGGCGAGGTCGGCGTCGCGCAGGCCCGCCCACGCCGCGGGCAGCGGCAGCTTTTGGGCGAAGCTGCCCGGCTCCGGCGGCATGCAGCCGACCATCCAGGCGTCACCGCCCTTGTCCGGATAGACGGCGAACAGCACCGGCAGGTCGGCGTCATGCGCCGGCCCCTGCCAGGGCATGCCGCGGGCAAGCTCCAGCACCCGCGGGTCGGCCGAGCGGGCGTGCGCTTCAAGGACGGTGTCATAGGCGGCGACGCGGGCACGGATCCGCTCGATGCGGCCGTCCAGGAAGGCGCCTGCGATCTCCGCCGCCCGGGCGAAGCGCTCGTCCTCGGCCCGCGCCCGGTCGGCCGGGGCGGTGTCCCACGGCAGGTTCAGGACTTCGACGAGGGACGGCAGCGCCAAGCCTTCGGCGATCCGCGCCGCCCGGTCGAGCGCCTCGTCGTTGAAATCCGGCACCGGGCGCTGGCCGTTGTCGGCGAGGTCGACGAGGCGGACGACCTGCTCGTCCATCTCCGCCCAGACCCGCTCGACGACGTCCTCGCCGCCGCGCCCGGCCAGGGCGGCGCGCACCGCGTCGCGGCCGAAGGCGGCCCACAGCAGGCCGGCCGAGGAGTAGGGCGACCCGTCCGTGCGCACCGGGGCGCCGCGCTGGTGATGGTCGAAGCGCCGTCGCGCGGCATCGAAGACGCCGCCGACGTCCCAGACGATGTCGGCGGCCTCGATCGCGCCGCGATCGCGGGTGCGCACCAGCGTGGAGGCGGCCAGCGTCCCGGGCGGCAGGGCGCGGCACAGGATGGCGTAGCCGAGCACCTCGTCGCAGTGGAACGAGCCGCCATGGGTGACAAGTCGAAGTCCATCGGTCATGCCGGTCTCCCATCATCCGGGATCCGGCGATCATTCCCGGAAACCCACCCATCTCCCGGCCGATGCGGCCGGGGCCTTCCCAGGTCGCCGAAGGTCGCCACCTTCTCCCCTGCCGAGGATGTCAGGGTCAAGGCTTTCCGTGACCGGCGCGTCCGAAGGATCCGGCTGCAGCGGGCATGCTCCGTCCCGCTATTCGCGGGTGCAGTCCATGCGCTCGCGATATCGGTGCGCCGTCGTTTACGCGATCTTGTGCCGCCTGCGGATGGGAGGTGATCGCCGCCCCCCTTCGCCAGCGGAGCGTAGCGAGGCTCCCCCGTCAGCCTATCGGCCAATTCATGCGGCGTTCCTCTCGGCCACCACGTTTGCCACCAATTCCGGTTCCCGTTCGATCACGAAGAGCAGGGTTTGGGTGGCAATGTCGGGCTGATAACGGCCCTGCTCCCAATCCCGCAGGGTTGCGAGATTGAAACCGAAACGGTCGGCAAATGCGCGTTGGGTAAGATTGAGCTTAGCACGAATGCCGCGAACACTAACGCCACCTGGCGGGTGGATGACGCGTAGCGCGTCGGCCGGGACATCCGACAGGTCGGGAGCGGCATCGGGGTTCTCGGCTATCTGACGAGCAATGTCCTCGTCCGTCATGGCGTCGATGCGCTCCCAATCGACAGCCGCCAGGGCCGCGGTACGTTCGGCATCAGTGAGGGTTGGCTTACCCATAGCGCTTCACCTCTCTCTTATTGGCCTTGCGCAGGCTGATGATGTGGCGCCAGCCGTAGCGCAGTGTGTAGGTGCAGACGAATAGCCGCCCGTTGATCAGGCCAAACGCGTTGATGCGTATCTCGGAAGTGGTGCGGGTGTCTTGAATTTCGGCGACGAGGCCTTCGAAGACCAGGGCAGCGGCGACGAACCCGACACCGTGCTTTTCGATGTTGGTCTCGTTTTTGGCGTCGTCCCAGCAGTACATCGTTGGTTCCGTTCTCGATGCGCCCATGCTGTGGGTTTTCGGTATCTCCGTCAACAGACAGCTACGGGATGCCCGTACTGCGCTCATTCTGATGGTGCACGCATCCGATGGGGCCGAACGGCGGATGGTGGACAAGGCCTGCTGCCGGTCTCCCCCGGCCTGCACATCGACGGGGATATGACGCTTGGAACTCGCCTTGCCACAGCCCGGCGGGGTTGGCCCGATCGCCCCCGTTTGGCCGGAATGCTGGCGCTGTCCTCCGCCGCGTTATCACGGTTCATGGCGTTGGCGTCGCCGATCCGGTCGAGCAACACGAGTTCCAGCTGCTTAGAGATACCGGCTCGGTGCCATTCGTGCAGCCGGTGCCAGCAGAGGTCATGCCCGGACTGCAACAAGAGCAAGATGCCGGCCGGGGCCGTCTCAGCTGCTGCCGCGGCGGGTCAGCGTCAGTTCGACGGCGCGGGTCGGCTCATCCGGCGTCTCGCCGCGCATCCGCTGCAGGATCAGCGATCCGGCCTGGCGGCCGAGGTCGCGGCTGTCGATGCCGATGGTGGTCAGGCCGGGCGGCAGTTCCTCGGCGACGTCGTTGTGGCCGAATCCCAGGATGGCGATGTCGTCGGGCAGCCGCATGCCCAGCCGGCGCGCCTCCAGCAGAGCCCCGGCCGCCAGCAGGTCGTTGGCGCAGAACACCGCCTCGACCGCCGTGTTGCGCGCCAGCAGCTCGCCAAGCGCCCGGCGGCCGTCGAGCATGCTGCCGACCCTGTCGACCGACAGCTCGGCGACGATGTCGAGCCCGGCGGCGCGGGCGCCCTCGCGGAAGCCGGTGAGGCGGAGGGCGCCTCGGCCGCTGCGGCGGCCGATGAAGGCGACGCGGCGATAGCCGCGCCCGGCGAAATGCTCGGCCGCCAGCCGGCCGCCGTCGATGTTCGAGAAGCCGACCAGCATGTCGATGGGATCGCGGGGATAGGCCCAGGTCTCCATGATCGGGATGCCGAGCGCCCGCAATGCCCGCCGGTTCTCCTCGATCTCGATGACGCCGGTGAACATGACCGCCGCCGGGCGCATCTCGCGCAGCGACTGGATCATCGTCGTCTCCTTGGCGTAGGAGTAGGAGGTCTGCCCGATCATCAACTGGTAGCCCTGCGGCTCCAGCACCTCGCCGCAGCCCTGCACGGCAAGGCAGAACTGCTGGCTCTGGAGGTTGGAGACGAAGGCGGCGACGATGTTCGACTGGCCCGACCGCAGCGCGCGGGCATGGGGGTTGGTGGCGTAGCCCGTGCGCTCGACGATCTCCAGGATCTTCCGGCGCTTGGCCTCGGCCACCTTCTCCGGCTGGCGCAGGGCGCGCGACACGGTGATCGGCGACACCCCGGCCAGCCGGGCGATCTCGACGATGCGCGTCGGGGCCGCCCCCCCATCTGCGTCCCCGGCGGCTTCCCCGGCGGCTGCTTCTCCGTCGGCTGGCGGCACCGGTTCCGCCGCCCGGAGTCGGAGGACGTCGTCGATGGTCGGCGGACGCTTCGCCGTGCTGCTCTCACTCATGCCGCCCGCCTTTCCATAGGATGTCCCGCGGGTCAGGCCGCGCGCGCCAGGATGCCCGCCTCCTCCACCGGACGCGCCACCTGGATCAGGCAGTCGCCGGCTTCGCTGTCGCTGTGCAGGCGCCGCGAGATGACGATGCCGGCTTCCTGGAAGCGCAGCTCCTCCTCTTGCTGGTCGAGCCGCGTCAGGTCGTGGAACCAGCCGGCGAGATCACCGGCGGCGACCCGAGCCCCGACATCGACCGCCGGCTCGAACCAGCCGCGCCGCAGCGCGTAGATCGCCTGACGGTGGCTGTCAAGCTGCAGCAGTTGCATCTGGTCCGGAACAGGCGCGGGGTCCGAGAGGACCGGCGCATCGGTCAATCCGACGGTGATCAGCAAATTGTCGATCGCGCGGGCGGTATAGGCCATGGTCTCCGGCGTCACCGTCCCCCCACCACCGAACTCGCCGCTGATGCCGAGGACACCGGCCCGTGCGGCGGCGGCCATCGAGGTCGGCGCCGTGGCGCCGTTCTCCGCCACGAAGCCGTAGGGCATACCCAGCGCCCGCATCAGCTCCAGGGCGCGGCCGAGCCGGTCAGGCGTGCCCTGCCGCTCGATCAGGGCGCAGGGCAGGTGGGCCATCGAGGTGCCGCCGGAATGGATGTCGAACACCACGTCGTGGCGCGGGAACAGCTCGTGCTCCAGGAAATGCGCCAGCCGGAAGGTCGGGCTGCCGGCGGGGTCGCCGGGGAAGGCGCGGTTGAGGTTGCCCTCGTCCAGCGGCGACCGGCGCCGCGCCGCCATCACCGCCGGCGCGTTGACGGCCGGCAGGATCGTCACCTCGCCGCGGATGCGCGCGGGATCGAGGCGGCGGAACAGCCGGCCCAGCAGCAGTTCGCCCTCGTATTCGTCGCCGTGGTTGCCCGCCATCAGCAGCACGCGCGGGCCCGTCCCGTTGCGCACGCGGCAGACCGGGACCTTCACCTGGTAATAGGGGGAGCGGTCCACCGAAAACGGGATGCTGAGGAAATCCAGCGACTTGCCGTCGACGGTGAAATCGAGCGCGTGGTAGAGGCCAGTGTGCATTCCAAAAACCTTCTGGCGGAGGGGCGCCTCGGCAGCATCTGCCGCGGCAGCGGCTGCCCGGCGCCTCCCCCGGTTCGCCTAAGGGGCCCGCTTACAGGGCGGCCAGCGCCGTCATCTCGACGCGCAGGTCCGGGTCGGCCAGCCGCGCCTCGGTGCAGGCGCGGGCCGGCGGGTTGGCCGGATCGATCCAGGCGTCGTAGACCTCGTTCATGGCGTCGAAGTCGGTGATGTGCGGCAGGAAGACGTTGACGGCGACCAGCTTGGACTTGTCGCTGCCTGCTTCCTCCAGCAGGGCGTCGATCTTCGCCAGCACGTCGCGGGTCTGTTCCCGGATGGAACCGGTGCGGTTGTCGGCGACCTGGCCCGCGATGTGGACCATGCCGTGGCAGACGACGGCCTGGCTCATGCGCGGGCCGACCTGGAACCTCGTGATCATCGAAAAAACCTCTCTTGGATGCCGAACGGCGGATTACATCTGCGGAAGCGTCTGCTTTTCCTTGAACCACTTCATCTGAAGGGCGCCCAGCTTGCCGTTCAGGCGGTTGTAGAACAGGAAGGTATTGACCCAGTCGCGCAGGTCCTGCTCGCCGTGGCGGAGGACGACATGGGCCGGCGACTGGCGGATCAGGAACTTCAGCTCGACGTCCTTGCCGGGATTGTCCTCGGCGACCTTCAGCGCGATGGCGCTGTTCTCGGCGAAGGTCTCGACCTGGCCGGCCAGATAGGCGGCGATGGCGCCGGGGGTGTCCTCGAAGCGCACCACCTTGGCGCCGGGGGCGTTGTCGGTCAGCCAGATGTCGAGCGTCGAGCCCTTGGCGACGCCGATGCTGTGGCCCTTCAACTCGGCCGGATCGGTGGATGTCGCCATCGACTTCGGCCCGTAGACGCCGAGATTGACCGCGGCGTAGGGCTGGGTGAAGGTCACCTGCTGGGCACGCTCCGGCGTGGCGCCGGCGGCGGCGATCAGCACGTCCACCTTGTTGGCGAGCAGACTGGGAATGCGGTTGGCGCCGGTCACCTGGACCAGATCCAGCTTCACGCCCATGTCGGCGGCCATCAGCTTGGCCATGTCGATGTCGAGGCCGGCGGCCTCGCCCTTGGCGTCCTTGAAGCCCCAGGGGGCGGCGTCCATCAGCACGCCGACGCGCAGCTTGCCGGCCGACAGCACGTCCTGCAGGGCATCCGCCTTCGCGGTGGCGGGCAGGGCGGCGGAGAGCGCGACGGTGGCGCAGACCGCCACGGCGGCGGCGAAGGTCCGGAAGAGTCTCACGACGTTTCTCCTCTGTTCTGCTCGTTGTCCGGTCCTCGGCAGGGAACCGGTGGTTGGCTCGGCGCGCCTCAGCGCACGGAAGCGATGAAACTCTGCAATTCGGGAGTGCGCGGGTTGGCGAAGAGTTCGGCCGGCGGCCCCTCCTCCCAGACGCGGCCCTGGTGCATGAAGACGATCTTGGAGGCGACGTTGCGGGCGAAGCCCATCTCGTGGGTGACCAGGACCATGGTCATGCCCTGGCGCGCCATGTCCTCCATCACCTTCAGCACCTCACCGACCAGTTCGGGGTCCAGTGCCGAGGTCACCTCGTCGAACAGCATCAGCTGCGGTTTCATGGCGAGGCAGCGGGCGATGGCGACGCGCTGCTGCTGCCCGCCGGAGAGCTGGGCCGGATAGGCGTCGATCTTGTCGGCCAGCCCGACGCGCTCCAGCACCTCCAGCGCCAGCGCCCGGCCTTCCGCCTTGGCGATCCGCTTGTTGAGGACCGGCGCCAGCGTGATGTTGCGCTCCACCGTCATGTGCGGGAACAGGTTGAAGGCCTGGAAGACGATGCCGACGCGCTGGCGGAAATCGCGCAGGTTCGGCATGTCGGTACGCACCGGCCGGCCCTCCACCGTGATCTCGCCGCCGTCGATGCGCTCCAGCGCGTTGATGCAGCGCAGCAGGGTCGATTTGCCGGACCCGGACTTGCCGATGATGGTGACGATCTCGCCTTCGTCGATGTCGAGCGACACCCCCTTGAGCACCTGGGTCGACCCATAGCTCTTGGAAACGTTTCGGATGTCAACGAGCGCCATTGAGACGGACCTCCAGGGAACGGGCCCACAGGGTGAGCGGCAGGCAGGCGGCGAAATAGATCGCCGCGACGATCGAGTAGACCAGCAGGGGCTGGAAGGTGGCGGCGCTGACCAGCTGGCCGGCGCGGGCGAGTTCGACGAAGCCGACGATCGAGGCCAGCGAGGTCCCCTTGATCAACTGGACGAGGAAGCCGACGGTCGGCGGCAGCGCCATGCGGAAGGCCTGCGGCGCGATGACGTAGCGGAACTGGTGCCAGGTCGACAGGCCGAGGCAGGCGGCGGCCTCCCACTGCTCGTGCTTCACCGCCTCGATGCCGCCGCGCCAGATCTCGCCGAGGAAGGAGGCGGTGTAGACGGTCATGGCGATGCCGACGGCGACCAGCGGCGGCATCTCGATGCCGAGGAAGACCGGCATGCCGAAATAGAAGAACATCAGCAGGCCGAGCAGCGGCACGCCCTGGACGAGCTGCAGGAAGGCGGTGGCGGTCCAGCGCAGCGCACGGCTGGCGCTGGTCCGCATCAGGGCGAGCAGCAGCGCCAGCGGCGCGCCGAGGCCGAGCGCGATGAGGACGAGGACGGCGGTCCATTGCAGGGCGCTGAGCAGCGACAGGAAGTCGCCGAGGGAGAAGGAACGCATGGCTGGTGTCTCCGTCAGCGCCGAACCGGCCAGCGGAAGGCGAGATGCCCCACCGCGGCGAACAGCAGTTTGAAGGTCATCACCAGGGCGAAGTAGATGCCGCAGATGACGGCATAGACCTCGAAGCTGCGGTAGGTGCGGGTCTCGATGAAACCGCCGGTGTGGAACAGTTCCTCCGCCGAGATCTGCGAGGCCAGCGAGGTGCCGAGCAGCAGCAGGACGAACTGGCTGGTAAAGGCGGGATAGACGCTGCGCAGGGCGGGCGGCAGCACGATGTGGCGGAAGACCTGCCAGCGGGTGAGCCCCAGGCACTGGCCGGCCTCGACTTGGCTGCCGGGAATGGCGTCGAGCCCGGCGCGGACGATCTCGGTGCAGTAGGCGCCGAAATAGAGGCCGAGCGCGATCGACGCCGCCTCGAAGGCTCCCATCCGCAGGCCGAAGCCCGGCAGCACGAAGAAGACCACGAAGAGCTGGATCAGCGAGGGCGTGTTGCGGATCAGTTCGACATAGCCGCGGATCGCCCAGCGCACCGGGCGCGGCCCGCTGCGCACCGCCGCCGCCGCGGCGACGCCGATGGCGGTGCCGATCGCCGCGGCGACCAGGGTCAGCAGCAGCGTGTGCAGCGTGCCGTCGATCAGCTGGTCCTGGTAGCGCCAGAGCTGCTGGAAATTCAAGGTCTGCATGGATGCCGGGCCGTCTCGGGTCAGCCGAAGAAGGTGCGGTAGGCGCTGCGGACCCGCCCGTCGGCGCCGAGGCCGAACAGCACCCGCCAGCGGTCGATGCAGGTGCAGGGATGGGAGATTCCGAACTCGACGATGTCGCCGACGGCCAGTTCCTGGCCGGCCGGCACGGCGAGGAAGGCGTGCTGGTCGTTCAGCCGGATCACCTGCAGCCCATCCGCGGGCAGCGCCACGCCGTCGCGGTGGATTCGCAGCGGGCGGGGCAGATCCTGGTCGAAGGAGGCGTCGCGCATGCCGAAGCCGCAGATGGCGAGGCCCGGCTCCGGCCGGGTCAGCACCTCCGCCCACAGGCGCAGGGCCGGGCGGAAATCGNGGCCGGGTCAGCACCTCCGCCCACAGGCGCAGGGCCGGGCGGAAATCGGCCGCCGCCGCCCCGCCGCAGGCGAAGCCGCGGCGGGCGTCGAGCGCGCCGAGCGCGCGTTCGTAGACGCCATGGTCGTGGAAGAAGATGGCGCCGCTGCGCAGCACCAGCGTGGCGTTGCCGTCGGTCTCGGCGACCGGCGCCAGGCCGGCGACCACCATGTCGAAGAAGGCGGAGCCGCCGGCGGTGAGCAGCAGCGGCCGCTCCGGCGCCAGCGAACGCACCAGGGCGAAGGCTTCCGCCGTGCGCTGCATCAGGGTGGCGATGTTGGCGGCGGTCTCGGCCGGGTCGGAGGTGGCGACGGCCCCTTCGTAGGTGGCGACCCCGTCGAGGACCAGCAAGCCGGGATGCAGCAGCACCGCGGTGAGGATCGCCTCCACCGCCGCCCGGTCGCGGGCGCCGCCGCGGCCGGCGCCGACCTCGACCAGGACGGCCAGCGGATTTTCGGGGGGCCGGCCGGCGGCACGCGCGGCGGCGGCGAGCGTCTCGACGGCGGCGGGTGAGTCGGCGAAGGCGCGCAGGTCAGCATCGGGATGGGCGGCGAGCAACGCGCCCAGCCGCTTGCCGCTGGCGAGGCCGCCGATCTCGTTGCCGAGGATCAGCCGAGTCACGCCGGCGCGCAGCAGCACGGCGGCCTGCTGCAAATTGGCGACGGTGGCGCCCCAGGCACCGGCCTCCATCAGTCCGGCCGCGATCTGCGGCGCCATCGGCGTCTTGGCATGCGGCGCCAGCGCCACGCCATGGCGGCGGGCATAGGCGAAGATCAGGTCGCGGTTGGCGGCGAAGGCTTCCTCGTCGAGCGTCAGCACCGGCAACGCCATGTCGCCGGCGGCCGGTCGCCAGCCCTGGGCGCCGACGTCGCGCAGCCGCAATGATGCCGTCCCCGGCGGCACCCCGCGGATGCTGTCGTCCAAACTGCTGTCGAGCAGGGCGTCGAGAAACGGGCTCATGAGGGAAATCCTGAACGGCCGAACGGGAAGGGGCGGCGAATGCCTGATGACAACGTTACCATAAAGTGGCAGGCCGTAAATGACAACGTTGTCATTGCGATTTGGTGAAATTTCAAACATTGGTTGCCGTTGCTGATGGTTTCCTCACGCCTCAGTCCCGTTCGGCGCAAGGGACGCCTTGACCTTCCATCCGCCCGCCGGCATTATGATGCATCATGCAGCAAATTACGGATGGCGGCGAAGGGCTGACGATGAGCGGGTTCGACCTCACACTTCTCGAGCACGACAATCTCGGCAGCACGATCTATCAGAAGCTGTGCGAGGCCCTGATGAAGGGGGCGTTCAAGCCGAACGACCGCCTCAAGATCCGCGATCTCGCCGAACGGCTGGGGACCAGCGTCACGCCGGTGCGGGACGCCATCCTGCGTCTGGTGCAGGATCAGGCGCTGGTGCTGCGCTCGCCGCGCGACATCCGCGTTCCGATGCTGACCCGCGCCGCCTATCTGGAAATTCGCGACATCCGCGTCACTCTCGAGGGGCTGGCCGCCGCGCGCGCCGCCGAGAAGGTCACGCCCGCCGAGATCGCGCTGCTGGAAGCGCTGCTGAAGCGCAATGAGGACGCCATGGCCGCCGGCGACACCGCGCGGGCCACCGAACTCAACCAGATCTTCCATTTCAAGCTGTCGGAAATCGCAGACATGCCGGTGCTCGGCGACATCCTGCGCCGCCTGTGGCTCCAGATGGGACCCTTGATCGCCGACGTCTATGGCGGTGCCGGGCGCACGATGATCGACCACCATTATCCCTTGATGGACGCCATCCGCCGCCATGACGGCCCGGCCGCCGCCCGCGCCATCCAGGCCGACATCCTGCTGGCCAGCGGCCCGATCCTGGAACGGGTCGATGCCGAACGTCCCGAGGCGCTGGTCTCCTGATCCCCCTGCCCCCACATCGGTTCCCAAGGCCAAGCCAGCCATGGTGATGATGCATCAAACATTCAACGCTTCGAGCAACGAGGCTTCGAGCAACGAGGAGAGTGCGGCCATGACAGCGGGTGATGTTCTGACCACCGTCGCGCCGCCGATTTCCCCGGACGAGGCCGGCGCCATGATGCAGCGGCATTTCGGGGTGACCGGCGGGATTCGCGAACTGAGCAGCGAGCGCGACCGCAATTTCCACGTCACCGCCCCCGACGGGCGGGGGTATGTGCTGAAGTTCACCAACCCGGCGGAGTCGCAGCTGGTCACCGGCTTCCAGACCGGGGCGATGCAGCATGTGGCCGCCCGCGACCCGGCCCTGCCGGTGCCGCGCGTCGTGCCGACGCTGGAGGGGCAGGCACAGGCCGTCGTCCAGGTCGAGGGCAGCGCGATGGTCCTGCGGCTGCTGACCTATCTCGACGGCACGCCGCTTCACGCCGCGCCGGCCTCGGCGGGACAGATGCGGGCGCTGGGGTCGACGCTGGCCCGGCTGGATCTGGCGCTGGCCGACTACGAGCATCCCGGCTCGGAGCGCGATCTGCTGTGGGACATCACGCGCACCGCCGGTGTCGCCGACCGGCTGCATTACTTGGCGGACGGCCCGCGCCGCCGGATGGTCGAGCGCTTCATCGCCCGCTTCGCCGAGCGGGTGGCGCCGCGGCTGCCTGGCCTGCGGCATCAGGTGATCCACAACGACCTCAACCCGCACAACGCGGTGGTCGATCCGGTCGGGCACGAGACGGTCACCGGGATCATCGATTTCGGCGACGCGCTGAAGGCGCCGCTGGTCAACGACCTGGCGACGGCGCTCGCCTACCACGTCACCAGCGGCGAGACGCCCTTCGGCTCGCTGGTCGAGATGACCCGCGCCTACAACGCCGTGCTGCCGCTGACGGCGGAGGAGGTCGAGCTGCTGCCCGAACTGGTGGCGGCCCGGCTGGCCCTCACCATCGCCATCACCGGCTGGCGGGCGGCCGAATATCCGGACAACGCCGCCTACATCCTGCGCAATTCCGAACGCGCCTTCGCCGGGCTGGAAAAGCTGACCGGCGACGAGGCCGCCACCGCGCACCGCCTGCTCCATCTCGCCTGCCAGAGAGTGTGAACCGCCATGACCATGATCAACGCCTACGCGCCCGACTCCGCCGGATCCCTGCCGGAGCGCGAGCGCACCCTGATCGCCCGCCGCGAGAGGCTGCTCGGCCCGGCCTACCGCCTGTTCTACGCCGACCCGATCCATGTCGTGCGGGGGGAGGGCTCGTCGCTCTATGACGCCGAGGGCAACCGCTACCTCGACGCCTACAACAACGTCGCCTCGGTCGGCCATTCGCGGCCGGAGGTGGTGGAGGCGATGGCCAAGCAGGCGGCCGTGCTGAACACCCACACGCGCTACCTGACCGACGGCATCCTCGACTTCGCCGAAGCCTTCCTGGCGGAGTTCCCGGCGGAACTGTCGCAGCTGATGCTGACCTGCACCGGCAGCGAGGCCAACGATCTGGCCCTGCGCGTCGCCCGCGTCCACACCGGCGGGACCGGCGTCGTCATCGCCCACAATGCCTATCACGGCGTCACCTCGGCGCTGGCGGAGATGTCGCCCTCGCTGGGCGCCGCGGTGAAGCTGGGCGACCATGTCCGCGTCGTGCCGGCCCCCGACGGCTACCGCATCCCGGAGTCGGAGGTCGGCGCCGCCTTCGCGCGCTCCGTCGAGGCGGCCATCGCCGACCTGCGCGAGAACGGCATCGCCCCGGCGGCGCTGCTGGTCGACACCATCTTCTCCAGCAGCGGCGTCTTCACCGATCCGGCCGGCTTCCTCGCCCCGGCGGTGGAGGCGATGCGCAAGGCCGGCGGCCTCTTCATCGCCGACGAGGTGCAGCCCGGCTTCGGCCGGCTCGGCACCCACATGTGGGGCTTCGCGCGCCATGGGCTGGTGCCCGACATCGTGACGGTGGGCAAGCCGATGGGCAACGGCCATCCGGTGGCGGGGGCGGTGTTCCGGCCGGAGGTGATCGAGGCGTTCGGCCGGAGCCAGCGCTATTTCAACACCTTCGGCGGCAACCCGGTGTCCTGCGCCGTGGCGCTGGCCGTGCTGCGCGTGATCAAGGCGGACCGGCTGCAGGAGAACGCCCTGGCGGTCGGCACCGAGATGATCGAGGGCTTGCGCGCGCTGGCCGCCAAGCACGACCTGATCGGCGACGTCCGCGGCAGCGGCCTGTTCATCGGCGTCGAGATGGTGCGCGACCGCGGCCTGAAGACCCCGGCCCCGGAGGAGACCGCCCGCGTGGTCAACGGCATGCGCCAGCGCCGGGTGCTGATCAGCGCCACCGGGCAGGAGGGGCACATCCTGAAGATCCGTCCGCCGCTGGTGTTCTCCTCCGACGACGCCAAGCTGTTCCTCGCCACGCTGGACGAGGTGCTGGCGGCGCTCTGATCCGGGCCGCCGACCATCGGTCAGCGCAATGCGGGTTCGCCGTCGGGCGAACCCGCGACAGGTGGGCGACGGAAGAGGCGATCCCTCTGTACGGCCGGCATGAAACTGCTACCCTCATGCCATTCCTGATGGTGACGTCGAGAGGAGTGGCCGCCAGCCGATGACTCAGTCTCCAGCGTCGACGAGGACCGGGCCGGGGGCCGGGCCGGGAGCCGATCGCAGCCCGGAGGGGAAGTCCGGCCGTTCGGGGACTCGGCTGATGGTTGCGGGAGTCGCGGCCGCCGCCGCCGCGGCCCTGCTTTGGCTTCCGCTGCACGACACGGCCCCGACGGACGAGGATGTCCGCGCCGCGCTGGTCTCCATGCTCGAACAGGCCGCCCCCAAGGAGCAGTTGGAACAGCGGATCGCGTCGGCGCTCGACCGCGATGCGCCCGAGGAGGCCGAGGACTATCTCGACGTCGCCGATTTCCTGCGGGTGCCGATCGACCCGGCGTTGCGCAGCCGTTTCGCCGACGAGACCTCGGGCCTGCGGGCGGCGGAACGGACGGTCAGGCGTGCCGCGACGGGCTTCGTGACCGGCGACGGGGAGGGAGCCGCGGGAATGGCCGCCGCGATCGCCTCCGACCTGACGGTGGTCGGCGACATCCGCGACCTGACGGAGCAGGCGTCGCGCATCGTCAGGGGCGAGCCGGTCGACGATCTGGTGCTGGGCCTTGCGATCGCCGGGGTGGCGATGTCGGCGGCGACCATGGCCACGGCGGGAGGCGCCCTGCCGGTCAAGACCGGGGTTTCCCTGGCCAAGCTGGCCCGGAGGACCGGCGCGCTGACCGCCCGCTTTCAGCAGGAACTCTCCCGGGTCGTCGTCCGCGCCGCCGATACGCCTGCCTTCCGGCAATCGGTGGCGGGGATCCCCTGGTACCGCGTCGACGATCTGGCGCGGGCCGCCCGCAGCCATGCCGCCCGTGTCGACATGGGCGAGCTGCGGCATGTGCTCGGTTCGGTGGCCGAAGTCGGCAGGGCGACGTCGCCTTCCAGGACCCTGGCCATCCTGCGCCATGTCGACGACATCAAGGATCTGCGGGATGCCGAGCGCGCCGCGAAGCTCCTCGGCAAGCCGGTGAGCGGTGCCTTCCGGCTTGCCGGAAAGCGGGTGTTCTCGGTGATGGCACATGCCTGGAAGATGGGCGCGAAGCTGATCCTCGCGCTGGTCGCGGCGGTGATCAGCGCCCTGTCGTTCCTCGTCTGCGCCGTGATGAAGCTGAAGGCGGCGCTGCGCCTGTGGCGGGCGTTGCGCCCGGCGGCTTCGGCCCCCGTCAGCTGACCAGCCCGGCGGCCAGGTTGACGCCCAGCGCCAGCACCGCGGTGTTGAACAGGAAGGACAGCGCGCCGTGCATCAGCACCAGCCGGCGTATTCCGGCGCTGCGGGTGGTGACGTCGGAGACCTGCGCCGTCATCCCGACGGTGAAGCTGAAATACAGGAACTCCAGATAATCGGGCGTGTCGTTGCCGGGAAAATCCAGGCTGCGGTCCTGCTCCGTCCGGCCGTTCAGCCAGTAGTCATGGGCGTAATGCTGGGCGAAGAAGACGTGCAGGAAGCTCCAGGACAGCAGGACCGTCGCCGCCGACAGCACCGCCGCCATCCCTTCATGCGGGGAGCCCTTGGCCGACACCAGCTCCACCACGATGGCGGCCAGCGCCACCAGCGAGGCCAGCACGGCCCCGGCTAGCACACCCCACTTGCCGGGATCCAGCAGTCGGGCCCGCCGGCGCATCGACGCCACCGTCGCCCGGCTCATCAGGATGCCGGCCAGCAGGATGTAGACGGCGACCCCGAGGTCCCAGCCGATCAGCAATGCGGTGGACGCGTGCAGCCAGAAGGCCGCGGTGCCTCCGGCCATCAGCGCCACCGCCAGCGCGCTGGCGAGGGAAGGGCGGTTGCGGAGATGGTTCAGGCTGTGGCGCATCGCGCCTCCGGATCGTGGAGTGTCCGTGCGATCAGTTGGAGGCGGGGTAGAGCGGAAGCAAGGTCTGCTGGCGGCGCTGGTAGCGCACCAGCTCCAGCGCCGTCAGCGGCCGGGCTCCCTGCGCCCGGCAGGCGTCGGCGACCTCGAACATCAGCGCCTGCTGGTGGAACAGGGTGGCGTAGGCGTCGCCCAGCCTGAACTCCGGGTCCCACATGTGGATGGCCTCGGCCCCGGCGCCGTTCACCTCGATGATGCGGAAATCTTCGCCCACCGCCAGCTGTTCCACCGACAGGAAGCGCACGTCGAAGCGGCCGAAATGGAAGCCCGGCATCTCGTCGGCGATCTCGTCGAAACGGGCGGTCAGCGTCGCCGTGACATGGCCGCAGGCATCCTTGTAGAGGCCGCCGACCCGGCTGCTGCCGACCAGCGACAGCCGCACCGTCTCGCCCGCCGCCGGAACCTCATCCAGCCGGTCGGCCAGCGCCTCGTGGTGCAGGTCGGCCTTCCAGGAGGCGCGCGGGTCGGCGGCGATCAGGGCGCGCAGGCTGGAGCGCCCGTCGCCGACCACATGCGGGTAGTAGCGAAAGGTCATCGAGAAGATGCGACCGTGCCGTTCGCCCGGCTTGCGGACGTAGAAGATGCCGGCTTCGCCGACATAGGGCACATGCTCCTGCAGGATCAGCCGCACGTCCGCCGGAAAGCCGCGGAGATAGGCGCAGAGGTCGGCGGAATCATGCACCAGCCGCACGCCGATGCCGCGCCAGCCGATGTCGGGCTTGGCGACCAGCGGGAAGGACAGCCCGGCGCCCGAGGCCAGCGACTCCAGCATCGCCGGGGTCAGCGACGGCCGGTTGACCAGGGCGACGGACTTCGCCGCCCATTTGCGTGCCTCCGGGCCGATCAGGTCCATGCAGGCGATCTTCGATTCGCCGAGCAGCCCGCCCGCCTCGATCGACGGGTTGGCGGCGGTCGGCAGGGTCAGGCTGCGGTAGCGGAGGCCCAGCGCGAACCATTGCGCCACCAGCGGGATGTAGAACAGCAGCGGCGGGATGCGCTCCGCCCAGCCGATGGTCGGGGCCCCGGCCGGCACCACCGGCAGGCCGGGCAGGGCGATGGCGCGCGGGGTCGGGCTGCCGTGCAGGGCGTCGCGCAAGGGCTTGGGCAGCAGCGGCTCCAGCGCCGCCCGGATGCGGCCGAACAGCGCCCGGACGATGGATTGGGCGCGCTTGGTGCGCAGGATCATCAGCAGCGCCGCGCAGCCGATGCCGATCACCTGGACCTGCACCGCCGCCGCCTCCAGCGAGGAGGTCATCAGCGTCAGCAGCAGCCCGACATGCACGCCCGCGGTCGCCAGCGTGATGGCGACGAAGCGGAGGAACGGCACCCGCATCACGCCGCAGGCGAAATAGGTCGGGAACAAGACGCCCGGCACCAGCCGGCAAGTCACCAAGGTCGGCAGCAGGTTGCCCTGCAAGGCCTTGCGGCAGCGTTCAAGCATTGGCCCTTCGGTCCGCCGCCGAATCCAACTGATCCGCAGCGACAATAGTCCGAGGACATAAATGAACAAATCTCCGATAACAATCCCACACAGCAGCGTGATGGCGGTCACCCCGATGCTGACGGTACCGACGCTGACGAGGCTGGCTCCGACCGCAATCGCAACGTCTTCGTGCAGAAGCGTAAGCAAAGCAAGGCCCAGCAATAGGGGGAAACCGGCGAAGGCGGTTATTGGTTGCAATGCAGCAAACACGGGGCGGATGTCCGTTGGGTGGGTGGCGGCTGGTGTACCTTAGGCAAAATTGCATAGGAAATGGTAAGCTTCACGTTAAAACTTTTATGGAACCGTGCGACACAGCGACTGTTTCTTTTGAGCCATATCGTATCGTTATGGGCATGATAGAAAATATGTGTTTGCAGGTATGGCGATGGCACGGCAGAGTGCGCTTCAATCGATGACCGGCGGCCGAACCGCCACCCGACATGACCAGGAGACGCACCGTGCAGAGCATCCAGTGGGACGACGCCTTCCTCCTTGAAGCCCAGCTGAGCGAGGATGAGAAGCTGGTGCGCGACAGCGCCCGCGCCTACTGCCAGGACCGGCTGCAGCCCCGCGTCATCTCCGCCTTCCGCGAGGAGCGGTTCGACCGCGAGATCATGACCGAGATGGGCGAGCTGGGCCTGCTGGGGCCGACCATCCCGGAGGAATACGGCGGGCCGGGCGTCAGCCATGTCGCCTATGGTCTGGTCGCCCGCGAGGTGGAGCGGGTGGACAGCGGGTATCGCTCCGCCATGTCGGTGCAGTCGTCGCTGGTCATGCACCCGATCTACTCCTACGGCAGCGAGGAGCAGAAGAAGAAGTGGCTGCCGCGGCTCGCCACCGGCGAACTGATCGGCTGCTTCGGCCTGACCGAGCCGGACCACGGCTCCGATCCTAACGGCATGAAGACCCGCGCCACCAAGGTCGACGGCGGCTACCTGCTGTCGGGCTCCAAGATGTGGATCACCAATTCGCCGATCGCCGATCTCGCCGTGGTCTGGGCGAAGTCGGCCGCCCATGACAACAAGATCAAGGGCTTCGTGGTGGAGCGCGGGACCAAGGGCTTCTCCACCCCGAAGATCGAGGGCAAGCTGTCGCTGCGCGCGTCGGTCACCGGCGAGATCGTCCTGGACGAGGCCTTCGTGCCGGACGAGAACCTGCTGCCCGACGCGTCGGGTCTCGGCGGTCCGTTCGGCTGCCTGAACAAGGCGCGCTATGGCATCGCCTGGGGCGTGATGGGCGCGGCGGAGTTCTGCTGGCACGCCGCCCGCCAGTACACGATGGACCGCAAGCAGTTCGGCCGGCCGCTGGCCCAGACCCAGCTGGTGCAGAAGAAGCTGGCCGACATGATGACGGAGATCACGCTCGGCCTGCAGGCTGCCTTGCGGGTCGGCCGCATGATGGACGACGGCAGCTGGTCGCCGGAGGCGGTGTCGCTGATCAAGCGCAACAACTGCGGCAAGGCGCTGGACATCGCCCGCATCGCCCGCGACATGCACGGCGGCAACGGCATCTCCGAGGAGTTCCAGGTCATCCGCCACATGGTGAACCTGGAGACGGTGAACACCTATGAAGGCACCCATGACGTCCACGCCCTGATCCTGGGCCGGGCGCAGACGGGCCTGCAGGCGTTCTCGTAAACCGGTACGGAGCGTCCATCCCCTTTCCCGCCTCTCGGGCCAACGCATGCGTTGCCGGCGGCATCGGGCGGATCGCAGATCCGCTCCGATGTCCGGGAGAGGGAGGGAGTCATCGCGATGCGGCGGAGGCGTGGGCACATACGGGAATCGGTGTGGTTGCGGATTCCCGGAACAGGCCCCTCCTCTCGGGCGGCGTCGGCTTCCTCTTTCCCGAGGCGGGAATTTTCCCGTAATTCGAAATTGGGATGATTGTCGGCTCGGTATATAGACAATACACCCCGATTGCTTCCGTGGCCGTCTCTCAAGGCTGGGGTATTCTTTCCAATTCGGCGCAGGCCGACTTGGGAGGATTTTCCATGGCAACCTGGACTCCTGACCCCAGTTTCTATCCTTCGCCACGCATGGCGATGCAAGCCCCTCCGGAACGGCTGGCCTATGTGGCGATGTTGAACGTCGGTGCGGGGCCGGATGCGCTGGGGGTGGTCGATGTCGACCCCTCCTCGGCCAGCTACGGCCGGCTCCTTCGCCGCGTCGATATGCCGAATGTCGGTGACGAACTGCATCATTTCGGCTGGAACGCTTGCAGTTCCGCCTTGTGCCCCTACGCTCCGCATCCGCATGTGGAGCGGCGGTACCTGATCGTGCCCGGACTGCGGTCGTCGCGCATCCACATCCTGGACACCAAGCCGGATCCGGCCAGCCCCAGGATCGTCAAGGTCATCGAGCCGGAGGAGCTCGCGGCACGCGCCAATTACTCCCGCCCGCATACGATGCATTGCGGGCCGGAAGGCATCTATGTCAGCGCGCTCGGCAATGGCAGCGGCGATGGCGGCGGGCCGGGCGGCGTCTTCCTGATGGATCACGAAACCTTCGATGTGCTCGGCCAGTGGGAAATTGACCGCGGACCGCAATTCCTGGCCTACGATGTCTGGTGGCATCTCGGCCAGGACACGCTGATCACCAGCGAATGGGGCACGCCCGACATGATCGAGGGCGGACTGAACCCCGAACTGCTGCTCGGCGGAAAATATGGTCATCAGGTCCATTTCTGGGATTTGCGGAAACGCCGGCACCGGCAGACCATCGACCTGGGCCCGGAGTATCAGCTGGCGCTGGAGCTGCGGCCGGCCCACGACCCGACCAGGACGCACGGATTCATGAATGCCGTGGTCAACCTGTCGGACCTGTCCTCGTCGATCTGGCTTTGGTATCGCGAGGATGACGGCAGCAAGTCTGGCCGCTGGGCCATGCGGAAGGTGATCGATATCCCGGCCGAACCGGCAGACCCGGATTTGTTGCCGCCGATGCTCAAGGGCTTCAAGGCGGTGCCGCCGCTCGTCACCGACATCGACCTGTCTCTGGACGACCGCTGGCTCTACGTGTCGTGCTGGGGCACGGGGGAGATGCGGCGATACGACGTGTCCGATCCGTTCCAGCCCAGGCTGACCGGCTCGGTGCGGCTGGGAGGGATCGTCGGACGCGGCCGTCATCCCGGCGGCGGCGATGCCGATGGCGGAGCCCTCAACGGTGGTCCGCAGATGGTCGAGGTCAGCCGCGACGGCAAGCGGGTCTACTTCACCAACTCGCTGTACCGGAGCTGGGACGACCAGTTCTACCCGGACGGCATCAAGAGCTGGATGGTCAAGCTCGATGCCGATCCGGACGGCGGCCTGACCATCGACGAGCGGTTCTTCCTGCGCTTCGACGATGACTTCCGCGGTCACCAGATCCGGCTGGAGGGGGGCGACGCCTCCTCGGATTCCTACTGCTATCCATGACCGCGGCCGGAGGGGCGCCCCATGGATGACCCCTGGCAATGGCTGGCGCTCGCGGGACTCGGCGCCTTCCATGGACTGAACCCGGCGATGGGATGGCTCTTCGCCGTGGCGCTCGGCCTTCAGGAGGGGCGGCGCGCCGCCGTCATCAGGGCTCTGCCCCCCATCGCGCTGGGGCATGCCCTGTCGGTGCTGGTGGTGGTGGCGGGATTTGCCGTCCTGCAGCTGGTCGTCACGACGGCCCCGCTGAGGCTGGTCACGCCCGCCCTTCTGATCGGCTTCGGCCTCTACCGGCTGGTGCGAGGATACCGTCACCGGCTGCGGGTCGGCATGCGCGCCGGCTTTGCCGGGCTGACGCTCTGGTCCTTCCTGATGGCGTCGGCCCACGGGGCCGGGCTGATGATCCTGCCCCTGCTGCTGGGCATGTTGGCCCCGGCTCAGCTGATGGCGCTGTCCCTATGCGGACCGGGGGCGGAGATGACCGGCCCGGTCGCCGCGCTCGGATCGGCGGCGGCCGGGCTGGCGGTGGTCCTCGTGCATATGGCGGCGATGCTGGCGATGATCGCCGTCATCGGGCTGGCGGTTTTCGAAACCGTCGGGCTCGGAATCCTGCGCCGCGGCTGGGTGAATTTCGATCTGCTGTGGGCGGGCGCCCTGATCGGCACCGGGGTGGGGTTCCTGCTGCTGGGGTGAGATCCGCCGGCGTGAGTCCCGTCAGGGACTTCACGCCGCCTTCACGTCCCCGGTCGCCTGCTGACGCACCTCCGTCAGGAAGCGCTCGACCTCCGCCGCGAGCGTACGGGTCTGGCCGGATAGGCCGCGCGCGGCATCCTGGACGCCGAGCGCGGTGCTGCCGGCGCTCTCCGCCGTGTGGGCCAGGGCGGCGATGGTCGTCGATACGCCCTGGGTGCCGAGCGCCGCCATCTCCACCGCCCGGGCGATCTCCTGGGTGGCGGAATTCTGTTCCTGCACCGACTGGGTGATGGTGCCGGAGATGCCGTCGATCTCGGTGATGGTGCTGCCGATGGCGCCGATGGCGTCGGCGGCCTCGCGGGTCACCGACTGCATGGCGTTGACCTGGGCGGCGATCTCGTCGGTGGCCTTGGCGGTCTGGTCGGCCAGCCCCTTCACCTCGGTCGCCACCACGGCGAAGCCCTTGCCGGCCTCGCCGGCACGGGCCGCCTCGATGGTGGCGTTCAGCGCCAGCAGGTTGGTCTGCTTGGCGATGGCGTGGATCAGCCCGACCACCTGGCCGATGCGCTCGGCGTTGGCGATCAGCCCCTGGACGGTGGCGTTGGTGCGGTCGGCATGGGACACCGCCTCGCCGGCGATGCGGGCGGAATGGCCGACCTGCTCGGAAATGCCGCCGATGGAGCTGGCGAGTTCGGTCGCCGCCGCCGCCGCGGAGCGGACGTTCGACTGGATGTCGTCGGATTCGCGGGCGACGTTGCGGGTCTGGCTGGACGCCTCGCCGACGACGGCGGCCATGCGGTCGGCGCTGTCGGCCATGCCCGATGCCGACTCGGCGATGCCCTCGACCAGCCGCTTCACCGTGCCCTGGAAGCGGTCGGCGAGGTCGAGCAGGGCGGCGCGCTTGACCGCTTCCGCCTTGGCGTCGGCTTCGGCCTGGGCCGCATGCATGCGCTCGATGGCGCGGGCGTTGTCGCGGAAGACGGTGACCGAACCGGCCATGGCGCCGATCTCGTCGGAGCGGGCGTTGCCCGGCACCTCGACGGTGGTGTCGCCGTCGGCGAGCTTCGCCATCGCCGCCGCCATGGCGCGCAGCGGGCGAATGACGATGCGGCCGAGCAGGGCGTTCAGCAGGGCGATCTGCACAACCAGGGCGATCAGGCAGATGGCGATCTGGTTGCGCATCTGGGCGGCGATGGCGTCGACCTGCTGGTCCAGGCTCCAGGCGATCTGGAGGGCGCCGACCAGCCGGTTGCTCTTGCCGGTCACCACCGGCACCGTCACCACGATATGGCCGTTGGCGGAGCGGGTCTGCGCTCCCTTGCCGGCCAGCACCGCCTCGACGAGATCCTGATCGGCCTTCAGGTCGTATTTGGCGAAGCGCGGGTTGGAGAAGTCGGCGAGCGTGGAGGATGCCGATGCGGCGCGCAGCGAGGCGAGCTGGACCTCGTGGCTGTCGGCCAGCGGCATGAACTCCGTCTCGATGGAGGCGCCGTCGCCGGCGACGAAGCTGGTCTTGGTGGCGTTCGCCAGCATGTCCGTCTTGACGCGGGCGTCGTGCGTGGCGAGCCGCACCGCGTCGTCATACTGCATCTTGGCCTGCAACCCCATGATGACGATGAAGCCGCCGACGATGGCGGCGACGAAGGCCGCCGTCACCTTCCGCCCGACGCTCCAGAACCGCCGCGACCGGGATCCGGCCGCCTTGTCCACTGCCATGCTCTTGTCCCTTCCCGTGCGGATGCCCTGCTGCATCGCCGGCCGCGCAGGCACGACGATCCAGTCGCCGGCAATGCCGGCGTTCGCTGTGAAAGCGTCAACGAATTGCAAAATTTAAATGGTATTGTAACAGGAGGTCATGGACTGCGCCATGATCTTCTTCTCTGACTTTCGGATGATTGCCGATCATGACGGCAATCCAAAAGTCTTGCCCGGAAATGATTAAAGAAAAGGCGCCGCCGTTTCTTTGACGGGGCGGCGCCTCTTCAAGCCGGAAATGTCGCCAATCCGGCTTCAGTTCTTCTGGTGGGAGCCTTTTTTCCTGATGCGGCCCGTTCTTCTACGGGAACCGGACCGCGTCAGGACGGAATCGTCTCAGCCACGGGCTGGGTTGCGCTCGCGCCAGCCGAACGGCCCGACAGTCTCGTAGAGCCACGGGTACTGGTTGACCATGCGCCTTGCGATGGCGATGCGGTGGGCGGTGAAGGTGATCAGCCCGATCACCAGGGTGTGGACGATGAAGCCCCAGGGCGACAACAGCTGCTCGCCGAACAGGCCCCAGGCCAGGAAGCGGTCGCCCGCCCCCAGCAGCAGCGAGTAGGCCGCCACGCTGGACACCGGCTTCCAGCCCTCCGCCAGCGTCTGCCCGGTCAGCACGCCGCAGCCGCCGAACACCAGCACCGTCAGGAACACGAACACCGGAACCGAAGACCCAAGGATCGTCTCCATCTCAGTGCCCCCCTTCCAGATAGGCCGAGCGCACCTCCGGG